>NZ_SZXJ01000100.1:0-197 GCF_005281345.1 Citrobacter sp. wls619 | reverse complement strand
ACCGTCACTTTCTGGTTATTCGTTATGCTCTCCGTGTGGTCGTGTTTTACCGTCGTCGTCCGGTCATTCAGCACTTCCGTATCCATGTTCTTCTGCGCATGGATATACACCTGTTCTTTATCCGTGGCGTCATCGAATTTGAGTTCGTTAAACCCGCTGCCCTTATACGTCTTTGACCGGATGGTCATCTGCGTCTT
>NZ_SZXJ01000111.1 GCF_005281345.1 Citrobacter sp. wls619 | reverse complement strand
CGGGAACTCAAAGGAGACTGCCAGTGATAAACTGGAGGAAGGTGGGGATGACGTCAAGTCATCATGGCCCTTACGAGTAGGGCTACACACGTGCTACAATGGCGCATACAAAGAGAAGCGACCTCGCGAGAGCAAGCGGACCTCATAAAGTGCGTCGTAGTCCGGATTGGAGTCTGCAACTCGACTCCATGAAGTCGGAATCGCTAGTAATCGTGGATCAGAATGCCACGGTGAATACGTTCCCGGGCCTTGTACACACCGCCCGTCACACCATGGGAGTGGGTTGCAAAAGAAGTAGGTAGCTTAACCTTCGGGAGGGCGCTTACCACTTTGTGATTCATGACTGGGGTGAAGTCGTAACAAGGTAACCGTAGGGGAACCTGCGGTTGGATCACCTCCTTACCTTAAAGAAGCGTTCTTTGTAGTGCTCACACAGATTGTCTGATGAA
>NZ_SZXJ01000110.1 GCF_005281345.1 Citrobacter sp. wls619 | reverse complement strand
CCCTCTCCCGCGCACGGGTCAAGGAGCCGGATAGTGCCGGAAGCCTCATCGGGAGCAAGTGCCGAGAGAATACGCTCCAGTGAGCTTTCGTCAGTGGGAAAGTATCCGTTGCGAACAAAGTTACGCGCCAGGCGTGGAAACATCAGGGCCATAATCAGTATTCCTTAATCAATGAATAAGATGCCGGAACGCACCTGAAAAACAGGTACGTTCTGGCGCTGCGGTTATGCTGCGTGAAGAGAGCGGAAATAAAAATCGTCGGGACGGGGCGTGATGGAGAGTTCCCTCATGATGATGGCTTCGCTGATAAGCCCGGTGAGCCGGGGAATATCGAGAGAAAGCTGCCAGCCAGTAAGGTCGCCATAGCCGCCAACAGGCGTCAGCATTTGTGAAGTCTGCAACAGAGTAAGAACCCTGTCGCGCCAGTGCTCCAG
>NZ_SZXJ01000013.1 GCF_005281345.1 Citrobacter sp. wls619 | reverse complement strand
TAGTGCTCACACAGATTGTCTGATGAAAATTAGCAGTAAGAAAATCTCTGCAGGCTTGTAGCTCAGGTGGTTAGAGCGCACCCCTGATAAGGGTGAGGTCGGTGGTTCAAGTCCACTCAGGCCTACCAAATTCTTTCTGATACCGCGTTGTGAAACGACTCGCATACTTCAGTATGCTTCGCCGCTCCACGCCTTGTCTCAGCAAGAATTAAGGTGAATGAGATAACTACGATGGGGCTATAGCTCAGCTGGGAGAGCGCCTGCTTTGCACGCAGGAGGTCTGCGGTTCGATCCCGCATAGCTCCACCATCTTTACTGCAAAAAACCAAGAAAACTTCAGAGTGTACCTGAAAAGGTTCACTGCGAAGTTTTGCTCTTTAAAAATCTGGATCA
>NZ_SZXJ01000113.1 GCF_005281345.1 Citrobacter sp. wls619 | reverse complement strand
GTTACCTGGATAGATCCTTTAACCTGGGGACATGGTGAACAGATAAAACTGGTTTATCCGGATGGTTCGGTCGAGCTTGGTGAAGCTGAACCTGATTTCGAACGGCTGCAGAAGATCAGGCGCGAGCGTCAACAAACCAGAAATTAACGCCATGTTCAGCCATGAGAAAAATTACCAGAACACGTAATCACGGTATCTTACCTAGTGAAATAAATATAACCATTCTAATCCACCTCAGGGTAACCGGGGAATATGTCATTTATGAAATATCTACATGGTTTTATAAAAATAAAATACAATGGATTTATTTTTCTCTCCGTATTTGGTCTGCTGCTGTCCGGATGTGACGGTAGTTTCTTTTCATC
>NZ_SZXJ01000107.1 GCF_005281345.1 Citrobacter sp. wls619 | reverse complement strand
ACAACAGCCCAGAGAATATTCCCGCGTAACGCGCAGTTCAGCGTCTGCCAGTGCAGAGCATCATTTTCATCAGTACGGGTCAGGTGCTTAATCAGTGCAGAACGCGAATCACAACAAAATAACCATCCCATAGGGAAAACTCCTTAATTAGCGAGGGTTCTCCCGGTCGGGAAAACCCGACAGTGGGTATGAACAAGCCAGGTTCAGTGCAACGCGGCCTCAGCCGGTACGCCTGATTTGATAAAATGCTGCTCCTGAGCGACAAAGTCGTAGCCCAGTTGTGTCAGGCGCGCCGTTTGCTCGCGCAGTAGCTGACGCGGTGCGGTGGCATCCAGTTTAACG
>NZ_SZXJ01000112.1 GCF_005281345.1 Citrobacter sp. wls619 | reverse complement strand
CAAGTGCGGAAACCATCGTTATGGGTAAAGAAGAGAGTCAGCAAAAACAAGAAAAGCGCGCTATGCCACCAGCTGTTTTGCCAGTGCAATTTCCACCGAGTCGCCGTCAGAATTGAGAATATCCAGACCAGATTCAGGGACATCACCCGCCGTGCTTTGCGCCACGGCGATTTTTCTTGCCATCAGGTCGAGACAGGCCATCTGGGAACTTCCCGCATAGCCGAGAAAAATCACTCTGACCGCCTGCTTCTGACCGATACGCCAGGAGCGGCGGGCAGCCTGTAGCAACGTATAGACGTTAAAGCCCGTCTGGAGAAAGACTATTGTCGGAAACTCCAG
>NZ_SZXJ01000114.1 GCF_005281345.1 Citrobacter sp. wls619 | reverse complement strand
TGTTTAAACTGCTCAGTTGCAGCAGAAAACACCTGTACATCAGTGAAGCTGTTTGCCAGCCAGCCGGAAAACTCCTTATCCAGCGTGTAAAACGGAATAATCAGCACCAGAATGCCGTTGTACATCAGGTTATCCACGGTACGCCGGTAGAACTGTTTCTCCAGCCGTTCACGTCCGGTTTTGTCGCTGTCGCGTTCACCCGTTGTCACATCTCCGTAAGGCGGATTAAGAAACAGCATCGAAAACGCCTGCTGCGAGATAATCGTGTCCATCAGGTCGCCATACAGCGTCACATCAGCCATCGTGGCACAGTG
>NZ_SZXJ01000117.1 GCF_005281345.1 Citrobacter sp. wls619 | reverse complement strand
AGCCAGACGATAATCTCTGTTCACGCCTGAAGAGTTTCTGGTTCAACCAGAAATATATTTACAGATAATAAATATCACCCCTTTTATTTCACAGTTCCGTTATTGCGGAGAGTATATTTATGATTAATGTTCCTTCCACTCAAGTTAGCGTCACGCCTGAAGTACATAATCTCATGCTCCAGGGTATAAACTTTGGACCCTTTGTCGCCATGCACCTTCGTGGTGACTGGGGAGATATTAATGAAACTGAAAGAGCACTAAATATTGAGTCTCTTGAAAAGAATACGGGCCACGTTTTATCCATACACCA
>NZ_SZXJ01000116.1 GCF_005281345.1 Citrobacter sp. wls619 | reverse complement strand
CCCGGCGATATAACCGGAGCCGTAAGTGAGCCATTCCACCGGCGGCAGGCTATCGGATGTTGTCCGGGTTGCCAGTCCCTTCGGGTAATCGTGCTTCGTGACGTGCTGCCACAGCAGTTCTCCCGTTTCGGGATGCTGCACCGTCTGGCGCTCCAGACTCATCCGTCCCTGTTTATCGTACTCATACTGCACGGCGACGCGGTGACCGTCGCTGAGGTGACTGGTTTCGGTCAGCCAGCCGCGCTCGTTGTACTGCCAGCGTTCAGCCTCTTCATCATTCACCGTTCTGTATGCCAGCCGGTCT
>NZ_SZXJ01000115.1 GCF_005281345.1 Citrobacter sp. wls619 | reverse complement strand
CTGGGACGTCTGGCGGTGGATCAGTCTCTACATGGGCAGGGCGTTGGTCGGGCGCTGGTACGCGACGCAGGGCTGCGGGTTATTCAGGTGGCGGAGACTATCGGCATTCGCGGGATGCTGGTTCACGCCCTGTCGGATGACGCGCGGGAATTTTACCAGCGGGTGGGGTTTGAACCATCACCGATGGATCCGATGATGTTGATGGTAACGCTGGGGGATTTAGTGGGGAGTGTTTAATTTAAATTTTCCCTGAATCAGGACTAAAACTGATAGTGTTTTATCCTCGAACTATTATT
>NZ_SZXJ01000101.1:43370-364851 GCF_005281345.1 Citrobacter sp. wls619 | reverse complement strand
GTTGCGTCCATCAGTTGAACTCACACCACATACAGGCCGTAGCGGTCGCACAGGGTGTACCATAGCGGGTGGTTTGGGTAATGCGAGCAACGCACGGCGTTAAAGTTGTTCTGTTTCATCAGGATGATGTCCTGCACCATCGTCGCTTCGTCCATCACCTGACCGTTTTGCGGGTGATGTTCGTGGCGGTTAGCACCACGAATCAGCAGCGGTTGACCATTCAGCAACAGCAGGCCGTTTTCGATGCGGACCTCGCGGAAACCGACGTCACAGGCCTCGGCTTCCATCAGCGTACCGTCAGCAGTATGAAGCTGCACCACGGCGCGGTACAGATGAGGCGTTTCGGCACTCCACAACGCCGGGTGTTGAACGTTGAGGCGCAGCGTAGTGCGATCGTGATAAGCGCCGCGTTCATCAACAATCTCGCTGCCGGGCGGTGAGGTGAGCTCGCCAACCAACGTTTCGCCGTTCCACAATTGCAGGGTTACGCGTACATCTTCACGCTCGTCGCCTGCTATCCGGACTTCCGCTTCCAGCACCGCACGGCTGAAATCATCATTAAAGCGGGTGTTGATGCGTAGGTCGCGGATCTGCGTTATGGGTTTATGCAGCAAAGAAACGTCGCGAAAGATGCCGCTCATGCGCCACATGTCCTGATCTTCCAGATAGCTGCCATCGCTCCAGCGCAGCACCATCACGGCCAGACGATTTTCGCCACGTAACAGATAATCGCGAAGATCAAATTCAGACGGCAGGCGGCTATCCTGACCGTAGCCGACCCAACGACCGTTGCACCACAGATGAAACGCGGAGTTCACGCCGTCAAAAATAATGCGCGTCTGACCCTCATCTAACCATGCGTCTTCGACACGAAATGTGAGCGAGTAACACCCGGTGGGATTCTGCGTCGGAACACTGGGCGGATTAACCGGGAATGGATAGGTGATATTGGAGTAGATTGGCGCATCATAGCCGCTCATCTGCCAGTTAGACGGCACGCAGAGGGCATCGGCCTGCGGTAAATCATGCTCAGGCCAGCTTTCTGGCACGGCCTCTGGTGCGGCAAACCAGGCGAACTGCCACTCGCCGTTTAACGAAATCCGTTGGGATGAAGGCCGGTTGTTACGGGCATCATCCACGCAGCGCCAGCTACAAAACGGGGGATGTGCCTCCAGACGGTTTATCTGCGTGACGCCGGGGTTTTCCCAGTCACGGCGCGCCAGTACGGCGGCGAGTGAGTCCGAGCTCAGAGTCATAGCGGTATCTCATGTTTGTTATTCGCTCACAATTGAATAAACATAAGGCGTGCGCTGAGACGCTGTAAAGCCGGGCGGGGTTAATGGGTGAACTGACTCACAGTAATTAGCGTTCGCCGGATGGCAGTAGAGAGACCTGACGCGCCAGTTGCATCAACGACTCCGCCAGTACCTGAGGCGTGGCGGTTTGTGTGTCAGGCGGCAGTACGGTTTTCCGTTCGACCAGCGTGACCGGCAGCAGCAGATTGCCGGGGGCGGACATGCCCTGGGTAAGCTGCAACAGCCTGTCGACGCTGGTCTGTCCGAGCGTGGGGAAATCCTGCCTGATGGTGGTCAACGGTGGGATGTAGCAGGCGCTGTCTTCGGTGTCGTCGTAGCCGATCACGGAGATATCCGCTGCAACTCGCAGGCCGGACTCGCTGATTGCCCGCATTGCGCCCAGCGCCATTTGATCGTTGGCGACCAGCATGGCAGTTGGAACGATACCGTCGTTAAGCATGTGCATGGTTTGATGAAAGCCGGACATGGCGCTCCAGTCACCTTCACGTTCCGCAATGGGACGAAGCTGATAGTGAGCCAGATATTTATGCCACCCGCAGTGCCTTAACCTGGCGGAGACCGATGAGTGCGGCCCGGCCAGCAGGGCAATGCGCTGATGGCCGTGTTGAATCAGATGTTCAACGCCGAGTCGCGCGCCGTCATCATGGGAGAAAACGACGCTATTAATCGGTGCCTGCTCAGAGACATCAAGAAACAATACGGGCACCGTACCGCAGCTGGCGGCGACCATCATGGCGTCTTCTTCATCCAGCGGATAGTTGATGATAAGCCCGGTTACGCGTTGAGAAAGCAGGTTGTGTACCGCGGCTTTACACGCCTCAACGCCACTACGCTCAACCATGGCGATCACCACGCTGGCGCCGGACTGGTCGGCGCGGCTTTTTATGGCGGCCACAATTTGCGAGGGGGCATGCAGAGCAAGATTCGATGTGGCGACACCAATCAACGGCGTCTGTTTGCCTGCCAGCTGCTGCGCGACGCGGTTAGGAATGTAATTGAGCTCCGCCATCGCGGCCTCAACTTTTTGCCGGGTTTTTGTGGAAACGTGGCTGGCCTGATTTACGACGCGTGAGACGGTCTGGTAAGAGACGCCTGCATGGTCTGCGACATCGTATAGCGTTACCGGTTTCACATTGTTCACCCTGATCATGACGTTGTCCACGCGCTATCATGCCACAGCGCAGACTATTTTTGGCTATTTGTGGTCGGGTTCTGCGAGTTGCATTCCAGGGACATGAATTGGGCGCTGGCAGGTCAACAGCCTTTATGCTTAACATAATGATAGAACCGCAAAAAAGTGAGGACATCGTGAGCGATGCTGCGGCAAACAACATTCTTTCTATCTACCGGCGTCATGCGGATGCTTTTGCCAGTCAGCGCTCGCGCGCCCTGTTCGAGAAAAGCTGGCTGGATAAGTTCATCACCGTGATGGGCGGGAAGGGCAGCATTGTGGATATCGGCTGCGGAAACGGCCAACCGATTGCCGGTTATTTTATCCAGCAAGGTTTACAGCTAACGGGGATTGACGGCTCGGCGGCGATGCTGGCGCGTGCCCGGCTCGCCTTTCCTGGGCAGCGCTGGCTGGAGCAGGATATGCGCGAGCTAACGCTTGATGAAACCTTTGATGGTCTGATCGCCTGGGACAGCTTTTTCCATTTAACCCAGTTGGACCAGCAAAAGATGTTCCCCATTTTTGACCGTCTCAGCCATCCCGGCAGCGCACTGATGTTCACCAGCGGCACGGGCAACGGCATCGCCATGGGGCAATTTGAGGGCGAGCCGCTGTTTCACGCCAGCCTCGCGCCTGATGAGTACCACGCATTGCTGTCAGCGCACGGCTTTACGGTGATTGAGAGGGTGATGGAAGATCCGCTCTGTACCGGGCACACCATCTGGCTGGCGCAAAAAAGAGGTTAGTCGCCGCGAAAGGTTTTACGCCATTCAGCCGGACTGACGCCGAAGCGGGATTTAAAATGCTGCCGCCAGGTGACGGGGGAGAGAAAACCCACCTGTTCGGCAATGCGTTCAACGGGTAACTGACTGGACTCCAGCAGGATTTGGCTGCGGCGCAGGCGCTCGGTAATCAGCCATTCCGCCACGCTTGACCCGGTGGCCTTCATAAAATGACGGGTTAGCGTGCGACGACTCATCATCACCCGCTGCGCCAGAACGTCGAGATTATGCGGCTCGTGGAGATGCTGGCGCAAATAGTCGAGCAGGGCGTTGATGCGTTGATCCTGGGTATTTTTCGCGACCGGCTGTTCGATAAACTGAGCCTGACCGCCCTCACGATGCGGTGGCACAATCATCCGTCGGGCAATCTGATTCGCCACCGTGCTGCCAAAACGCTGGCGGATCACGTACAAACAGCAATCCAGCGCGGCGGCGGTACCTGCCGAGGTAATAATGCCGTCGTCATCCACGTACAGTGCGTTGATATCCAGCTGGGCCGCCGGAAAGCGCGCCTGAAAATCCTGCTCGAACTCCCAGTGCGTAGCTGCCCGTCTACCATCCAGTAACCCCGCATAGCCGAGGACAAACGCGCCCAGGCACAGCCCGACAATCTGCGCGCCGTTTTGTCGCGCACGGTTGAGCGCATCAAGCAGGTTTTGCGGTGGACGCTGCGCGGTGGTGCCCCACCAGGGGATCACCACGATGTCGGCAGTCTCCACCGCTTCATAACCGTGGGTTGCGGTCACGGAGAAACCATCCTGCGAGGAGATGATGCCCGGTTTTTCGCCGCACATTTGTACCTCAAAGCGCTTTTTCGCCGCCATTTTGTCACTGAAAATGATGCACGGCACCGAGAAGTGAAACGGGCTGAAATCTTCCACGGCAACAATGGCGACGTTAAGCGGCTGCATACGATTCCTTTGTAGAGATTAAAATGTCAGGGTTTCCCCATCTTCCGGCACGTGGACACATTGCGCAATCTGGTTGTCGCGGGCGTACTCTTTCAGGGCCGCGCGGGTCAACAGGCAATGGTTAATCGCCTCCATATGGGTCGCCACAATTTGTGCTTCGGGTAGTGTGAAGTGGGTTTTCAGCACATCTTCCGCGCCCATGATAATTGGGCCAAAACCGATGACGTGGGCAAAACCCGCGTTCAGAACCACCACGCCTGGCTGGAAGGTATGCATGTTGGCTTCTACCTCGTCGCGCCAGACGGTGTCCCCGACCAGATACAGTGTTTTTTCCGCCGGATGCATAAAGATAACGCCACAGGCATCACCCAGGCGCTCTGCCATTTGTGGAATGGCATAGGCGCGATCTGAGCCGTGCTGGCCGCCGGTTTTACGCAGAGTGATAGCGCCGACCACGGTATTTTGCGTCAGCACGGTGAGTTGTGTGAAACCCTGCTCCCGCAGTACGTGTGCATCATGGTCATTTTGCACATAAATTGGTTTGTCTTTCGGCACGACACGAGCGGCAACCTCGTCCCAGTGATCTTCATGCAGATGGGTCACGATCAGCGCATCGACATTCAGCAGGGTATCGATGTCGATGGGCAGGTCGACGGTTGGGTTGCGAATTTCGGCACGTGCGGTTCCGGCAAAACCCGGATATGCGCCTTTCGCGGCTAGCATAGGATCGACCAGAAAAGTCATTCCACCAAAGGTGATGTGCTGTGTGGCATTACGGATTTGCGTGATGTTCATGGTGTGCGCTCTACGTGTTGGGTCAGTGGTGTCATCGTAGAGTGTTGTCCAGAAGATGAATGTGGGCAAATGGGCGACTAACGATGAGATTGGGCCAATTGCAACGCAATGATGCCGGTAGGAGATGGTGGGGCGTTTATCAGGCCTACGGGACGAATCTTTATTGGCTGTGTTTAATCACTGAATTATCGTCTGAATTATTTAATGCGCTGGAAAACGATTAAAGAGAGTTGATTTAAACTAAGTTTTGGTTTCTTTTTTATAACACTCGTTAATTCTCCACTATTGTACCGAACTGAGTAAAAATACAGTCCCTCAAGTATGGACAGATTTATTAAATGCGAAGTGGTTTCGGAAAATATAATAGATAAATGCAACGTATTACCGTGAATAAAACAGATCGCGAACCATGAAATAACAATGCTATCATTCACCCCAGACGCGGCAGGCAACTGCTGGCACACGCATTTACCCCGGAGCACCTGATGAACCACGACATTCCGCTAAAATATTATGATATCGCCGATGAGTACGCGACCGAGGCCGCAAAGCCGGTGAGCGATGCCGAACGCGATGCGCTGGCGCACTACTTCCAGCAACTGATCACCCGTTTGATGAACAACGAAGAGATCAGCGAAGACGCGCAGCAGGAGATGGCAACTGTGGCTGGCGTTGACGCGCAGCGTATTGATGATATCGCGGAGTTTCTCAATCGCTGGGGTAACGAGTAGCCAAAGACGGGGTCTGTGTTTTACACTGCGCGCAAATTGAGTAGGTATACTCTACGAGTATTTGGTTTAATCAGGCGGAAACAGCAATGAACGGAACAATCACAACGTGGTTTAAAGATAAAGGCTTTGGATTTATCAAAGATGAAAACGGCGACAACCGCTATTTTCATGTGATTAAGGTTGCTAATCCTGAGCTGATCAAGAAAGACGCGGCGGTGACTTTTGAGCCCACCACCAACAACAAAGGCCTGTCTGCCTATGCGGTGAAAGTCATACCCGACAGCAAGTACATCTATATCGCGGGCGAGCGCCTTAAGCTCACGGCGATCAAGTCTTACCTGGTGTACAGCGAAGAAGTGCCGGTTGAAACCCGCATCGACAAAGAAAACGCGGTGCTGTCTGTCGGCGTGCTGATGAACAGCATCCGACCGAAATCAGATGTGAAGCCAGGCGAAATGCGCACGCTGAAAAAGCTGGCGATCACAACCTTCCAGGGCACGACGCTGATCTTCTCGGAAGATGAAATCGACATCGACGAGACGGTGAAACTGCTGAAAGTCTGACGTCCTTCAGAGTGAATGAATGCCGAAACGCTGCTCTTTTCAAAAGCAGGGTTTCGGTTTTTTTTTGCATTCCGTCAGACCGGGTAGGTATGCGGGCGCATAAGCTGTTTTGTGTCAGAAGCAAATGTGAACGTTTTATATAAAAAGTGAAAGCGGGACTTTGCCAGGGGTATTACTTTTGATTCTCTTGTCTTATCTATTATTGCTGCGGTTCCAGTGTTAAGAATAAAAAAAGAAGAATCAGAAGACTGATTTGTTGTAACTTATCCATAATGTTAATTATTAATGAAATTAAAGTAACACTCCGTAAAATTTGGATGTTTTTATTTCTCATAGACGAGAATTTACATATGATGATATAATATGGCGGGAAAAACAGGCAGCTTATTAAGCTGCCTGTCATGTAAATAAATTTTCGAGGAGACTATTCCAGTGGGACGTAAATGGGCCAATATTGTTGGTAAAAAAACGGCTAAAGACGGTGCAACGTCTAAAATATATTCCAAATTCGGTGTGGAAATCTATGCTGCGGCTAAACAAGGTGAACCAGACCCAGAATTAAACACAGCTTTAAAATTCGTTATTGAACGTGCGAAACAAGCCCAGGTTCCAAAGCACGTTATTGATAAAGCTATTGATAAAGCCAAAGGTGGCGGCGACGAAACGTTCATGCAAGGGCGTTATGAAGGCTTTGGCCCAAGTGGTTCCATGATTATCGCTGAAACCCTGACTTCAAACGTTAACCGCACGATTGCTAATATCCGCTCAATCTTCAATAAAAAAGGCGGGAATATCGGCGCGGCAGGTTCTGTCAGCTACATGTTTGACAATACTGGTGTGATCGTATTTAAAGGCACTGACCCTGACCATATCTTTGAAATTTTGCTTGAAGCTGAAGTTGATGTTCGTGATGTCACCGAAGAAGAAGGCAATATCATTATTTATACTGAATCTACAGACCTTCATAAAGGAATTGCAGCCCTCAAAGCGGCGGGAATTACTGAATTCTCAACCACAGAATTAGAAATGATAGCTCAATCAGAAATTGAACTTTCACCAGAAGATTTAGAAATCTTTGAAGGACTTGTTGATGCCCTTGAAGATGATGATGATGTTCAAAAAGTATATCATAACGTTGCAAATCTCTAATTATAAAATAAAGAAATCTGTCATTATGGCAGATTTTATAAATTGTAATTCCGTTATAATCAACATGTCTGATAAGATGTGTTGATTATAAAAACAGATAAAAGTACTATCGCTAAAAGAAACGTGTTAATTGAAATTCAAAACCTTAGCTATCTGATAATAGATGGAAAAGGAGCGCCTGCAAATTCAGGTTTCAATACTGAGTCGTATTATCTTGAGTAAGGACAGTGCTGGTATGAATATTATTGAAAGTGGTATTCGTGACGTAAAACAAGGTAAAAATGTCAAAGTAGTCATGCCTGTAAATCTTTATGAATGCGAGCTGGGCCATGATGTGTTTGTCGGACCATTTGTTGAGATACAAAAGGGATGCGTCATAGGCGACAGAACTAAAGTGCAGTCCCATACTTTCATCTGTGAGAACGTTACCTTAGGCGAAGACTGCTTTATAGGGCATGGCGTGACCTTTGCTAACGATCTTTTCAAGAGCGGAAGTCCTGATGCTTCTGCAAAAAGCTGGATTAATATTGTATTAGGCAATGCAGTAACGGTGGGTAGTGGAGCCACAATTTTAACAACGGAAATTTGCAGTGGTGCGGTCATTGGTGCCGGTAGTGTGGTGACAAAGCCCGTGCTGGTTAAAGGCGTGTATGCTGGCAATCCGGCCAGACTGTTGCGAAAGCTCTAAGTATTACTTTTGCCATCGCGAACCCCAATTTATGTTCTTCCCAGACCGTTCATGTCGATCCCTCTTGTTCGCAGACACGGCGACTATTCTTGCTGCTCATGCCATCTAAAGAAACGTCTGCTGCATCAGACGTTGCGTTCCTCTGAACGGTGCCGTAGGCCATGGCTCATTTCCTGTAGTTCATTGATTAGTCTTGCTAAATGGAAGCCATCGCACACGGAGTGATGTACCTGAACGGCGAGAGGTAACACTACTTTCCCATCTTGTTCATAGTATTTTCCAAGTGTGAACATGGGGGCAAAAAAGTTCTGCATGTTCGCAATGTTGATATTAAAACTGGTAAAACTGACCCAAGGAATAGCCGATACGAAAAATACATTTTCCGGAGACTCTCCCTTTGGCCAATAAGAAAGATTATGACAATAGCGTGCAACGTCTTCTGAATAAGTGTTTTGGAAGTGATGAATATTGCCATCGTAGCGGCTCCATAATGATGAAAAAGTCTCAGTTTCATTATGGAAAATGGTATAGCTGGGATGAACTTCATTCCATATGACAAGCTCATTGTTCTTTATGGCCATACGGAATTCAGTATGCTTGTTGACAACGTTAGCAAGGAGGGAAATCATCGTAGGGTAAAATTTCCAGCCAACTTCTTTTATATGTTTTAGTACCGCGGTAATGTCTAACAGAACCGTCTGGTTAATGGTACTTTGAGCAAAAGACTGAAATACCTCAAAATGCTCTTTCCTTGCCCAACGAGATAAGTCAACAATCGTATATTCTGGAGTCGTTTTTTCCACTTTTTATCCTTTGATTTGCAATCAAATACCATATTTTAGCCTAAGTCTTTCCGTGACTTAATCAAGCTGCATGTCCCGAAGCATGTTACCGGCGAACGCATGTGTGAGAGTAGCGTATCCTTATACAGGAGGAACGATTAAAGCCTCTTTACAAGAGACTTTGCGCCCCTGGATTTACGATATCATTCATCAATATGTAACGTGCTTCTTTGCGCGTGTATTGATCGATTAATGGCACAAGTCGTCTGAAGTGCTCACTCGCACAATGTTCATCGAGCGCCGCGTGGTTTGGCCATTCTTCTATAAAAATAAAATGCCCGGGATCTTTTTCATCAATATAGAGGTCATAAGCAAGACAGAGCGGTTCTTTCTTCGTGGCGGATATGAGTTCACGATACAAAGGGAGAACGGTTTCAATATATTCAGGTTTTATAAAATCTTCAGCAATGACCTTTAACATGTCGCCTCCTGGCAGAAAATGAATGCACACTCTGCAATGAAGATATCATTTAAGCAAGATGGCACCGCGTGATATCGGCTGATGAATGAATCATTCCAGCTATCAATCAGATGATGCGTATAACTGTGATCCACCTCACCTCCCGGCAACCAAAATCTCCTGCGACTCGACGCCATCCTCTATCTGTTGCGCCACCTTTTGTAAGGCCGGAAGATGTTTTTCCGCAGCCTGTTCGATGGTCATCGCGCTGGCCATATACACCAGGTTCAGACAGCCGATCACCCGCTGTTCACTGCGAATGGGGACGGCGATGGAGGCGATTTTTTCCTCCTGATCCCAGCCGCGATAGTTCTGGCCAAAGCCGTCTTTCCGCGCGCGGGTCAGGATGGCATTGAGCTTCAGCGGCTCACGCGCCAACTGGAATTCTTCTCCGGGTCGTGAGGCCAGCATTTCGATCAGTTCCTGACGTTCATTCTCCGGGCAAAATGCCAGCCAGGTCAGACCGGAGGCGGTTTTTAATAGCGGTAAGCGACGTCCTACCATCGCGCGGTGAAACGATAAGCGGCTGAAGCGGTGGGTGGTTTCACGTACCACCATGGCATCCACATCCAGGGTGGAAACGTCGGTCGGCCAGATGACCTCGCGCAGCAAATCCCCCAACAGCGGGGCGGCAAGCGCAGAAATCCACTGCTCGTCACGAAATCCCTCACTGAGCTGGCGGACTTTAATGGTTAAACGAAAGCTGTCATCGGAAAGGCTGCGCCGGACGTAACCCTCATCCTGCAACGTTTCCAGTAGTCGCCTGACCGTAGTGCGGTGCAGGCCGCTCAGCTCAGCCAGCAGGCCAACGCTGGCCCCACCGTCGAGTCGGTTTAACATATTTAATAACATTAATCCGCGCGTTAATCCGCGTACGGTTTTGTATTCGGTACCGTCATCACTTTTCATATTTATTGACAAATCTACAGGTAAAACAACGTTGTGTACTTAGTGCACATCCAGGCATGTTTTGATTGTAGCGCAAAAACTCACTCCTATACTGACCGCACAATAAAAAATTATTTACATCTTTTTAACAAAATGAATTGCGCCTCGCCAGGGTCTGCAATTGCGTTTTGTCCGAGTAGTGAGGTTCTGAAATGACAACGATAAACCCGGATATCCAGCCTGCTGTACAGCACACCGTGCAGGTGGCGATTGCTGGTGCCGGCCCGGTAGGACTGATGATGGCCAACTACCTTGGCCAGATGGGCATTGAGGTACTGGTGGTGGAGAAACTCGATAAACTGATCGACTATCCCCGTGCCATCGGCATTGACGATGAAGCGCTGCGCACCATGCAATCCGTTGGCCTGGTCGAAAACGTTCTGCCGCATACCACGCCGTGGCACGCGATGCGCTTTCTTACGCCGAAAGGCCGCTGCTTTGCCGATATCCAGCCGATGACCGATGAATTTGGCTGGTCGCGCCGCAACGCATTCATTCAGCCACAAGTGGACGCGGTGATGCTGGAAGGGCTGTCGCGTTTTCCCAATGTGCGCTGCCTGTTCTCCCGCGAACTGGAAGCCTTCAGCCAACAAAACGGCGAAGTGACGCTGAATCTGAAAACGCCAGACGGTCAGCGCGAAACGGTGAAGGCGCAGTGGCTGGTGGCCTGCGATGGCGGCGGCAGCAATGTCAGACGTTCGTTGAATGTGCCGTTTGAAGGTAAAACCGCGCCAAATCAATGGATTGTGGTGGATATCGCCAACGATCCGCTCAGCACACCGCATGTCTATCTGTGCTGCGATCCGGTGCGTCCGTATGTCTCTGCCGCTCTGCCTCATGCGGTGCGTCGCTTTGAATTTATGGTGATGCCGGGGGAAACCGAAGCGCAACTGAGTGAGCCGCAGAATATGCGTCAGCTGTTGAGCAAAGTGCTGCCGAACCCGGATAACGTCGAACTGATCCGCCAACGCGTATATACCCATAACGCCCGTCTGGCCGAACGTTTTCGCATTGACCGCGTACTGCTGGCAGGCGACGCGGCGCACATTATGCCGGTCTGGCAGGGGCAGGGTTACAACAGCGGTATGCGTGATGCCTTCAACCTGGCGTGGAAACTGGCGTTGGTGATCGAGGGTAAAGCCGGTGATGCGCTGCTGGATACCTACCAGCAGGAACGCCGTGACCACGCCAAAGCGATGATTGATTTGTCCGTTACCGCAGGCAACGTGCTGGCTCCGCCGAAACGCTGGCACGGCGCGGTGCGCGACGGAGTCTCCTGGTTGTTGAACTACCTTCCGCCAGTCAAACGCTACTTCCTCGAAATGCGCTTTAAACCGATGCCGCAGTATCACGTCGGGGCGCTGGTACGTGAAGGCGAGGCGAAAACGTCACCGGTCGGCAAAATGTTCATCCAGCCGAAGGTGACGCGGGAAACGGGCGAGGTGACGCTGCTCGACAACGTTATCGGGGCGAATTTCGCGGTCATTGGCTGGGGCTGTAATCCGCTGTGGGGCATGAGCGAGGCACAGACCCAGCAGTGGCAGGCGCTGGGCACTCGGTTTATTCAGGTGGTGCCGGATACGCAGATTGCCACCGATCAGGATAACCATGACGGCGTTATCCGCATTGGTGATACGCAGAACCGTTTGCGTGCGTGGTTTGCTCAGCATAACGCCGCGCTGGTTGTGATGCGCCCGGATCGCTTTGTTGCTGCCGTTGCCATTCCGCAAACCCTGGGCAATACCCTGAATAAACTGGCGTCGGTGATGACGCTGACTCGCGTCAATGCCGATCTTCTTGTTGAAAAGGTAGCCTGATATGCACGCTTATCTTCACTGTCTTTCCCACTCACCGCTGGTGGGCTATGTCGACCCGGCGCAGGCTGTGCTCGATGAAGTCAACGGCGTGATCGCCAGCGCACGCGCACGCATTACGGCGTTCGATCCTGAACTGGTGGTGTTGTTTGCCCCCGATCATTACAACGGTTTTTTCTACGACGTGATGCCACCGTTCTGTTTAGGCGTAGGTGCCACGGCGATTGGTGATTTCGGCAGCGCGGCGGGGGAACTGCCGGTGCCGACAGATCTCGCAGAAGCTTGCGCCTACGCGGTGATGAAAAGCGGTATCGATCTCGCCGTTTCCTACAACATGCAGGTCGATCACGGCTTCGCGCAGCCGCTGGAGTTTCTGCTCGGCGGCCTGGATAAGGTGCCGGTGTTGCCGGTGTTTATTAATGGTGTCGCCACGCCGCTACCGGGCTTCCAGCGTACCCGCATGCTCGGCGAAGCGATTGGTCTTTTCGCCAGTTCGCTGAATAAGCGCGTGCTGTTTTTAGGCTCCGGCGGCCTGTCGCATCAGCCGCCGGTACCGGAGCTGGCAAAGGCTGACGCGCATATGCGTGACCGTCTGCTCGGCAGCGGCAAACAGCTACCCGAAAACGAGCGAGAACTGCGCCAGCAGCGGGTGATCAGCGCCGCCGAGAAGTTCGTGGTCGATCAAAACACGCTACACCCGCTTAATCCCGTCTGGGATAACCGCTTTATGACCCTGCTTGAGCAGGGGCGTTTGCAGGAGCTGGATACGGTCAGTAATGAAGAGTTGTCCGCGATGGCGGGTAAATCAACACACGAAGTTAAAACCTGGGTTGCCGCCTTCGCCGCCATTTCTGCCTTTGGCAACTGGCGCAGTGAAGGCCGTTATTACCGCCCGATCCCGGAGTGGATCGCCGGGTTTGGCTCCCTGAGTGCCACTACACAGAACTGAAACAGAACTGAATATGCAGGAGAACATGATGACTTATCAACCGCAAACCGAAGCCGCCACCAGCCGTTTTCTGGAGGTGAAGGAAGCAGGCGAAACCCTACGCGTGCATTTCAATGACTGTGGGCAGGGCGAAGAGACTGTTGTGCTGCTGCATGGCTCTGGTCCGGGCGCGACGGGCTGGGCGAACTTCAGCCGCAATATCGATCCGCTGGTGGAGGCGGGTTACCGGGTGATCCTGCTGGATTGTCCTGGCTGGGGAAAAAGCGATGGGATCGTTAACCGTGGGTCGCGATCCGATCTCAATGCCCGCATCCTGAAAAGTGTGGTTGATCAACTGGATATTCAGAAAATTCACCTGCTGGGTAACTCGATGGGGGGCCACAGCTCAGTGGCATTTACCCTGAGCTGGCCGGAACGCGTGGGCAAACTGGTGCTGATGGGCGGCGGGACGGGCGGCATGAGCCTGTTTACCCCGATGCCAACTGAAGGAATCAAGCGCCTGAATCAGCTGTATCGCGAACCGACCATCGAAAACCTGAAACTGATGATGGAAATCTTCGTTTTCGATACCAGTGATTTGACTGAAGCGCTGTTTGAGGCGCGTCTGAACAACATGCTGTCGCGCCGCGATCACCTGGAAAATTTTGTCCAGAGTCTGGAAGCTAACCCGAAACAATTCCCGGATTTCGGTCCACGTCTGGCGGAAATCAAAGCTCAGACCCTGATCGTCTGGGGGCGCAACGACCGCTTTGTGCCGATGGATGCGGGCCTGCGTCTGCTTTCCGGCATTGCTGGCTCTGAGCTGCACATTTACCGCGATTGCGGGCACTGGGCGCAGTGGGAACATGCGGAAGCCTTTAATCAGTTGGTGCTGAACTTCCTCGCACGCCCTTAAGGAACGGACATGACGAATCTTAATCTTGAACAGTTAGCCGCCGATTTACGTCAGGCTGAAGAAAAAGGGGAAGCCATCGCCCCGTTGCGTGAGCTGATTGGCATGGACAACGCCGAGGCGGCTTACGCTATTCAGCACATCAACGTGCAGTACGACGTGGCGCGTGGGCGTCGTGTGGTCGGACGTAAAGTGGGGCTGACGCACCCGAAAGTGCAGCAACAGCTAGGCGTCGATCAACCGGACTTCGGCACACTGTTTGCCGACATGTGCTACGGCGATAACGAAACTATCCCGTTTTCCCGCGTGCTGCAACCGCGTATTGAAGCCGAAATTGCGCTGGTACTGAACCGCGATTTGCCTGATGCCGACACCACCTTTGATGAGCTGGTCAACGCCATTGAGTGGGTATTACCGGCGCTGGAAGTGGTCGGTAGCCGTATTCGCGACTGGTCAATTCAGTTTGTCGATACCGTGGCGGATAACGCCTCCTGCGGCGTGTATGTGGTCGGTGGTCCGGCGCAACGTCCGGCGGGATTAGATCTGAAAAACTGCGCGATGACAATGACGCGTAATAACGAAGAAGTCTCCAGCGGACGCGGCAGCGAATGTCTGGGGCATCCGATCAACGCCGCTGTCTGGCTGGCGCGCAAAATGGCCAGCCTCGGCGAGCCGTTGCGTGCCGGAGACATCATTCTCACCGGGGCGTTAGGTCCGATGGTGGCGGTGAATGCGGGCGATCGTTTTGAAGCCCATATCGACGGTATTGGTTCAGTTGCCGCCACCTTTTCTGCGGCGGCTACAAAAGGAAGTCAGTCATGAGTAAGCGTAAAGTCGCCATTATCGGCTCCGGCAACATCGGCACCGATTTGATGATTAAAATTCTGCGTCACGGCACGCATCTGGAGATGGCGGTGATGGTCGGTATCGACCCTGAGTCCGATGGTCTGGCACGCGCCCGGCGCATGGGCGTCGCCACCACGCACGAAGGGGTGATGGGGCTGATAGCGATGCCGGAGTTTGCCGATATTGACATCGTCTTTGATGCCACCAGCGCGGGGGCGCACGTGAAAAACGATGCCGCCTTACGGGCGGTGAAACCAGGCATTCGCCTGATCGATCTCACCCCCGCGGCCATTGGCCCATACTGCGTACCGGTGGTGAATCTGGAAGCCAACGTTGATCGGCAGAACGTCAATATGGTGACCTGCGGCGGGCAGGCGACTATCCCAATGGTGGCGGCGGTGTCTCGTGTGGCACGTGTCTATTACGCCGAGATTATTGCTTCAATTGCCAGTAAGTCGGCGGGGCCGGGCACCCGCGCCAATATTGATGAGTTTACTGAAACCACGTCGAAGGCGATTGAAGTTGTGGGTGGCGCGGAAAAAGGTAAAGCCATTATTGTGCTTAATCCTGCCGAGCCGCCGCTAATGATGCGCGATACGGTGTATGTGCTGAGTGAAGCGGCCTCGCAGGTGGAAATTGAGGCGTCGATTAATGAAATGGCGGCGGCGGTACAGGCGTATGTGCCGGGCTATCGTCTGAAGCAACGCGTGCAGTTTGACGTCATCCCGCAGGATAAACCAGTGAATCTGCCGGGTATCGGCCAGTTCTCCGGACTGAAAACCGCGGTCTATCTGGAAGTGGAAGGTGCGGCGCATTACCTGCCAGCCTACGCCGGCAACCTCGATATTATGACCTCCAGTGCGCTGGCGACCGCAGAGAAGATGGCGCAGTCACTCACTCGTCAGGCAGGAGAAGCAGCATGAACGGTAAGAAACTCTATATCTCTGACGTGACCCTGCGCGATGGCATGCACGCCATTCGTCACCAGTATTCACTGGATAACGTGCGCCAGATTGCTAAAGCGCTGGACGATGCGCGAGTCGATTCCATTGAAGTGGCACACGGTGACGGTTTACAGGGCTCCAGCTTTAACTATGGCTTTGGTGCGCACAGCGATCTGGAGTGGATTGAAGCGGCGGCGGAGGTGGTGAAACACGCCAAAATCGCCACGTTGTTACTGCCGGGTATCGGCACCATTCACGATCTGAAAAATGCGTATCAGGCCGGTGCGCGGGTCGTGCGCGTGGCGACCCACTGTACCGAAGCAGACGTGTCGGCCCAGCATATTCAGTATGCGCGCGAGCTGGGGATGGATACCGTCGGTTTTCTGATGATGAGCCACATGACCACGCCAGAGAACCTGGCGCAGCAGGCGAAGTTGATGGAAAACTACGGCGCGACCTGTATTTATGTGGTTGATTCCGGCGGCGCAATGAATATGAGCGATATCCGCGACCGCTTCCGCGCACTGAAAGCCGTACTGAAACCGGAAACGGAAACCGGGATGCACGCCCACCATAACCTGAGCCTCGGCGTGGCGAACTCAATTGCCGCGGTGGAAGAGGGCTGTGACCGTATCGACGCCAGCCTCGCGGGGATGGGCGCAGGTGCAGGCAATGCGCCGCTGGAGGTGTTTATTGCCGCAGCGGATAAGCTTGGCTGGCAGCACGGCACCGATCTGTATGCGTTGATGGACGCCGCCGACGATCTGGTGCGCCCGCTGCAGGATCGCCCGGTGCGGGTGGATCGTGAAACACTGGCGCTGGGCTATGCCGGGGTGTACTCCAGCTTCCTGCGCCATTGCGAAGTGGCGGCAGCGCGTTACGGTTTGAGCGCGGTCGATATTTTGGTTGAACTGGGCAAACGCCGAATGGTCGGCGGCCAGGAAGATATGATCGTTGATGTGGCGCTGGACCTGCGCAACAGCAAATAAAAATGATTACGCGGCTGGCAATGTACCAGCCGCGATTCACCTGCATCGTGAACTCTGAGGGACATCTTATGACGACCCGTACCCCCGCCTCCTCTTCGCGCCTGACGCTGACTGTCGGGCTTTGCTTTTTAGTCGCCCTGATGGAAGGGCTGGATCTACAGGCCGCCGGTATCGCTGCCGTTGGTATCGCTCAAGCCTTTGCGTTGGATAAAATGCAAATGGGCTGGATCTTCAGCGCCGGGATTTTGGGATTGCTGCCCGGCGCGTTGGTGGGCGGCATGCTGGCCGACCGCTATGGGCGCAAGCGCATTCTCATTGGCTCCGTGGCGCTGTTTGGCCTGTTCTCCCTGGCAACGGCGCTGTCGTGGGACTTTTCAACGTTAGTCATCGCCCGCCTGATGACCGGCGTCGGACTGGGAGCCGCATTGCCGAACCTGATTGCCTTAACCTCCGAAGCCGCGGGCCCGCGTTTTCGTGGTACGGCGGTGAGCCTGATGTACTGCGGTGTGCCAATTGGCGCGGCGTTGGCGGCGGCGCTCGGGTTTAGCGGTCTGGCGTCCGCCTGGCAAACGGTATTCTGGGTGGGAGGCGTGATCCCGCTGCTGCTGGTGCCGCTGTTGATGCACTGGCTGCCGGAATCGCAGGTTTATACCCAGCAAACACAGGTGGATGCCGCGCCGCTGCGCGCGCTGTTCGCACCCGCGACCGCGACCGCCACGTTGCTGCTGTGGCTGTGCTATTTCTTCACCCTGCTGGTGGTATACATGCTGATCAACTGGCTGCCGATGCTGCTGGTCGAGCAGGGCTTTCGCCCATCGCAGGCGGCAGGCGTGATGTTTGCCCTGCAAATCGGTGCAGCCAGCGGCACGTTAATCCTTGGGGCGTTGATGGATAAGCTGCGCCCGGTGGTGATGTCATTACTGATTTACACCGGGATGCTGGCCTCGTTGCTGGCGTTGGGGACGGTTTCGTCATGGAGCGGCATGCTGATGGCCGGCTTTGTCGCGGGCATGTTTGCTACCGGCGGACAAAGCGTGCTGTATGCGCTGGCGCCTCTGTTTTATAACACGTCAATCCGCGCCACCGGCGTAGGCACTGCGGTGGCGGTTGGGCGTTTGGGCGCAATGAGCGGCCCGCTGCTGGCGGGGAAAATGCTGGCGCTGGGCACCGGAACGGTGGGGGTGATGGCGGCTTCTGCGCCGGGCATTCTGCTGGCCGGTCTGGCGGTATTTATCCTGATGAGCCGTAAATCGCAGATGACGGTCCAGGCCAGCGGTTCCTGAGGGTCATCCGGTTGCATGAACGGGAACACTCGCTTCCTACTTCCGGGTGAACGCAAGTCGGCGGCTCTGTTGCCAGAGTTTACATACAGTCTGGCAACGGAGGCGTTATGAGCTGGCGGCCCTTTTTATATCTCATTATTAACCCTCATCCAGTGTTGAGCGCCCGACGCGGGCATCTGCATCTGGTGCAGGGTTGACTTTGCATTCTGTCAACAAACACGGTATAACAAACCTTCTTTGGATGTTTAGATGTCCATACGTTTAGAAGGTTATATGCAAACAACACAACAAAATGCGCCACTGAAGCGCACGATGAAAACACGTCACCTGATTATGCTCTCCTTAGGCGGCGTGATTGGCACAGGGTTATTCTTCAATACCGGGTACATCATCTCGACCACGGGGGCGGCGGGAACGCTGCTGGCTTATCTGATAGGTGCGCTGGTGGTCTGGCTGGTGATGCAGTGCCTGGGCGAGTTGTCGGTCGCGATGCCGGAAACCGGGGCGTTTCACGTCTATGCTGCGCGCTACCTCGGACCGGCGACGGGGTATACCGTCGCCTGGCTCTACTGGCTGACCTGGACTGTGGCGCTGGGTTCGAGCTTTACCGCTGCCGGATTCTGTATGCAGTACTGGTTTCCTCAGGTGCCGGTATGGGTCTGGTGTGTGGTGTTCTGCGCGATTATTTTTGCCCTCAACGTTATCTCTACACGCTTTTTTGCCGAAGGGGAGTTCTGGTTTTCGCTGGTGAAAGTGATCACCATCATCGCGTTTATTCTCCTCGGCGGAGCGGCTATTTTCGGCTTTATCCCGATGCAGGATGGTTCACCCGCGCCGGGGCTGAGCAACATCACGGCGGAAGGCTGGTTCCCGCACGGCGGCCTGCCGATCCTGATGACCATGGTCGCGGTGAACTTTGCCTTTTCGGGGACCGAGCTTATCGGTATTGCCGCCGGCGAAACGGAAAATCCGCGCAAGGTGATCCCGGTGGCGATTCGTACCACCATCGCCCGGTTGATTATTTTCTTTATCGGCACTGTGTTTGTACTGGCGGCGCTGATCCCGATGCAGCAGGCGGGCGTGGAGAAGAGCCCGTTTGTGCTGGTATTCGAGAAGGTGGGCATTCCGTACGCCGCTGATATTTTTAACTTCGTGATCCTGACCGCCATTCTTTCTGCGGCGAACTCCGGGCTGTATGCCTCCGGGCGCATGCTGTGGTCGCTGTCGAATGAACGTACGCTGCCTGCCTGTTTTGCGCGAGTAACGAAAAACGGTGTGCCGCTGACGGCGCTGTCGGTCAGTATGCTCGGCGGTGTGCTGGCGCTGTTTTCCAGCGTCGTGGCCCCGGATACGGTGTTTGTCGCATTGTCGGCTATTTCCGGATTTGCGGTAGTGGCGGTGTGGCTGAGTATCTGCGCCTCACATTTTGTGTTTCGCCGCCGCCATCTGCAGCAGGGTAACGCATTGAGTGAATTGCATTATCGCGCCCCGTGGTATCCGCTGGTGCCGGTACTGGGTTTTGTGCTGTGCCTGGTGGCCTGTATAGGGCTGGCATTCGATCCCGCGCAGAGAATTGCGTTGTGGTGCGGGTTACCGTTTGTTGCGTTGTGCTATGGTGCTTATTTCCTTACTCAACCCCGTAACGCAAAACAGGAGCCAGAACATGTCGCAGAATAATCCGTTACGCGCTCTCCTTGAGAAACAGGATGTCCTGTTGCTGGATGGCGCGATGGCGACGGAGCTGGAAGCGCGAGGGTGTAACTTAGCCGACAGCCTGTGGTCAGCCAAAGTGCTGGTAGAAAACCCGGCGCTTATCCGCGAAGTTCACCTGGATTACTTCCGGGCAGGGGCGCAGTGCGCAATCACCGCCAGCTATCAGGCAACACCCGCGGGTTTTGCCGCGCTCGGCCTGGATGAGGCGCAGTCGAAAGCGCTGATTGGCAAAAGCGTGGAGCTGGCGCGTAAAGCGCGTGAGGCGTATCTGGCGGAAAATCCGCAGGCCGGGACGTTACTGGTGGCGGGTTCCGTCGGACCTTACGGCGCGTACCTGGCCGATGGCTCTGAGTACCGTGGCGATTACGCGTTAAGCATTGAAGCGTTACAGGCGTTTCATCGTCCGCGTGTTGAAGCGTTGCTGGATGCCGGGGCCGATCTGCTGGCCTGTGAAACCCTGCCAAATTTTGCCGAAATTCGCGCGCTGGCTGAGTTGTTGACCGCGTATCCGCGTGCGCGGGCATGGTTCTCGTTTACCCTGCGTGATAGCGCACATCTGAGCGACGGTACGCCGCTGCGCGACGTGGTCGCTTTCCTTGCGCAATATCCGCAGGTGGTGGCGTTAGGCATTAACTGCATTGCGCTGGAAAACACCACCGCTGCGTTGCAGCATCTGCATGGCTTAACGGCGCTTCCGCTGGTGGTGTATCCCAATTCCGGCGAGCAGTATGATGCGGTAAGCAAAACCTGGCATCATCACGGTGAGCATTGCGCGCAGCTGGCGGATTATCTACCGCAGTGGCAGGCCGCTGGCGCCCGGTTGATTGGTGGGTGCTGTCGCACTACGCCTGCGGATATCGCCGCGCTAAAAGCGCGAAGCTGAGCGTTTATCGAGTCTACATCGTTTACTGTAGGCCTGATAAGCGCATCAGGCATTGCTGGATGGCGGCACAAGCGCCTTAGCGGCTCTACAGTGAATGATGTGACGATACGGCTATTGTGATTTTAGGTAATAGACCGCACTCACTCGTAGCAGGCCTTAAAGCAAATCCAAACGTTTTTGTGAGTGGGTTATTACCTGTTGCTTCTTACGACCGGATTGTTGACCAGATATAGGGTGCATTGAAGTAAAATTAAATAAAGGGACTCCATTGGAGTCCCTTTATTTAGAAAATGATAAAAAAACCGATCATTATTGGAATGCAAATCAATAATGACAATGATTCAATTCTAAATCCTAGTGTTAATTTTGTTGGAAGATTTCTTATTAGATTATACCCTTCTATACTTATACCGTGATGTAAATGCTTATGGTATTTAAAGTTTAAGCTTCTGGTTATAAAACTAACTTTCGTATTATATAAATATGGAGTAGCAAAAACACTTGCATCTTTGCATAACTTTGCTGAAAGCGGTAGGGGACCTATCTCTTTCTCGTATATGTCAACTATTTTTTCGTATGCTTTTTTATTGTAAAAATAACATATCATGAATATTAAAAAATCAAATACAAACGCAAGGCAAATTAAGTTTTTTATAATCTCATCATTTTCAATGAAAAATATTATCATATATAATATGATCTCCTACATAATTACCTAATTTTTCACCAGCGTCCTCGCCATATTTTTCTGCAATCTTACCTGACGCAATAGTAACACCAACCCCTGTAGCAAAACACAGTGCAGCACCGACCCCTCCAGCTTCTATAGTAGAAAGCCCTAATACCCACGTACAAACCACATTTGCTGCACGTCCAGCCGCCAGACCAGTAAGCATACTACTAGCCTGTTTGAATCCAAATTTACTATATTCAGTAATAGCGGCTTTTTTGCATGCACTTTCACGGCCTTTTGCACAGGCATCATAAATATTTGATGTATATCCAGCGAAATCTAAACCTATGCCAACAAAACCAACGGTTTTCATCAGTTTAACTAATTTTGCTGAATTTTCAATATATGTAGCATAGCCCTCTATATTATCCACTCCAGTTTTATCCCATTTATGCATAATTGAGCTTGTTGATAAACCTAAAGCTTTTTTAATACTATTATATTCTTCCAGATTAAGATGGGTTTTGGAGAATTTATTTAAGATAACATTTAATTTTTCAAACAGTCTTGCTCGTTGACCAAAAAATTCCTCCCCAGATATGATTCCTTTGTTATGGGTGTACGTATCTTTATATAACTCCTGAATTTCAATTAATATTTGTTTTATTTCTTCGTAATAACTTTTACCTATCTCACTAATATATCCAAAACCATCTCCAGCATTTCCTAAATAATTACCGAAAAGTTGATGTGAAAATGCATCCACGGCGCCTTTGTTATCATGCAATAACTTTGCATCCTGTAAGGTAAGTGGGGCCAGAGCTTTATCAATTCGATCTCGTGCTTTTTGTAATACTTTAATCTGATGTTGATCTTGTTTTTCAGGATCTACAACAATCAGAATTGAACCAGGCTGTTTTTTTATATCAGGATTCAGTTTGTGATATAGCTCTCTCGTACCATCGGGGGGATTAATAAAAATATACGGTTCATATGTTGATGGTTTAGCCTCATAGGGTAATACACAAAATCCCGCATCTACAGCCTCACGAGGCGGTTTATCCTCTTCAGCTTCAGCCGGACAATATGGCCTATGTGCCATCGTGAGCGGTTTTGGTGCGTTCTGCGGCGTTACAGAGACCACTCTGTTTGTGACTGGTTTAGGTGTGGAGAGAACTTCACTCTCATAGAAATAACTGACATTTGAAATTGAGTTAATAAATCGACATTTGCAAGGGCATGTGCCAACGCTATGTGCTGTTCCGGCAGCCTGAACACCATGTATAAAATAACCTGGTTGCCCTCCTGCTATGTGGTAGAGTTTTTTATCTTTACCACAGATATAGCTATCGCCATGTCGTGCCGTTGGCTGTCCGTCGAGTATATGATTAGTACAACCTGTTAAAATAGTACCACCGCAGGTTGTTTTATCTCCCACTCTTAAAAAATAGGCAATTCCCATACAAGTCTCATTTTAATAAAGTTAAATTTTCCGGATTACAAAAAATCCAGTCATTTTCCCATGTTGCCATATAAACACAATCTTCGATTTTATTGGATTCTTTGAATTGCATATTATTATAAGCTATTAAACTTTGTTCTTTTAAATAGTCATTATGATAATTGCATTGTGATTGAGTATGACTTAGAAAATCAGAGAATCTTTTCTTCCACATTTGATGAAATCTATCTGTAACTTTTTTGGGTATTTTTAGGGTGGGGAGTCTTTCATTTTCACTGAAACTGCTAAAAGTATATTTGACGGGGATTGTAACTTGAGCCAAATGATAACCATGATATATAATATTGCATTGTTTATCGGCCCAAAATCCCGCACTCAACAGCAGATAATAATCATCGCTATTTTTGGTGATCTTATTATTTTTTATCATTTCCTCAATATTAAAATCATCCAGTGCATATACGCTCCACTTTTCATTAAATTTTTTCTCTAAGTAAGTGGAGTAAATTGATGCTTCCATCTTTGAATAAAAAATTAGAATGCCTTCTATACTTCGATCGTATCTCCTCCACAATGGCTCTAACATTTCTTCTTTTTTATGCGTTGTTTTGTTGTATATTCCACTGACACGACCCAATACCCATAATTCGTGCTCGCTTATATATTGGGTATCCTGATTTTCTTCCCGGTAAAAATACATTTTCTGACTCTCTCTCATCCGTTGAAAGCATGATGACAAACTATTTCCTCTATAAAAGCTGTGCTGCTGATCGCATAAGGAATAAAAAAGCCTGAATCCAGTTCGTGATGATTCAGGCTTGAAATAATTAAAATCACATGCATTCACTTAATAAATATATTATGGTGATCTTTCCTTTTTTATAATCAAATTAATTTTATCTGGTCCGTTGTTTGATCGTAGTCCGGCACAAATCATGCCGCATCCGCCAGGATAAACATGCCGTACGGGTGGATTTCGAGGTAATACTGTTCGCCAACGTCCGGCTGCAGACGCGTGGCGTTAACCTGCAATAGAATCTCCTGCCCGTGCCACTCTACCGTGACCTCATACTGCGGCCCCATATAGGCCACGTGGCGGATCACGCAGCGCTGACTCTCTTCGCCGCGATCGCTAAGCGTGATGGCCTCCGGGCGCACGCCGACCATGCCTTCCCCCTGCGTGCCAAAGTGCGGCGGGCGCGGCAGATGGTAGCCGTAGATATCAACGTAGTTGTCGCTGAAGGTCGCCGGAAACAGGTTGGCATCGCCCATAAAGCTCGCCATAAAGCGTGAGGCCGGCTGGCGATAGAGATCCTGCGGCGAGCCAATCTGCATGATGTGCCCCTTGTTCATGACCAGTACGGTATCGGACACCGCAAAGGCTTCGCTCTGATCGTGGGTGACGTACAGCGAGGTGATATCAAACTGTTTTTGCAGCTCGCGGATCTTATCGCGCATGCTGCGGCGCAGGTTGGCATCGAGGTTACTCAGCGGCTCATCAAACAGCAGTACCTTTGGTTTGAGGATCAGCGCGCGCGCCAGCGCTACGCGCTGCTGCTGCCCCCCGGAGATCTGATCGACGTAGCGCTCTTCGAACCCCTCCAGATCGACCATCGCCAGCGCCTCGTTGACGCGAGACTTCACCTCTGCGCGCGATATGCCAAGCATCTTCAGGCCATAACCGACGTTCTCCCCCAGCGACATATGCGGGAACAGGGCGTAGGACTGAAATACCATACAGATATCGCGCTGTTGAATAGAGCGGTGGGTGACGTCTTCGCCATCAATAAAAATCTGCCCTTCGCTCGGTTTTTCCAGTCCGGCAACCAGGCGCAAAATGGTGGTTTTGCCACAACCGGACGGGCCGAGCAGTGTCACCATTTGCCCCTGCGGGATGGTGAGGTTGATATTGTCGATAACCGTGTTGCTGCCAAATCGTTTGGTGACGTTGCGCAGTTCAACGAAATTTTTCTGAGTCATAGTGCGCTCCATTACGCCTGGTTTTTGGCTTTTGAACGGGAGGTACGTGATTCACCGATCAGCCAGTCAAAGATAAAAATAATCGCCAGCATTACCACGATCAGAATCGAACCGTAGGCAATCGCCACGCCGTATTCGCCGTCTTCCACGCGGTTCAGTATGTAAGCCGTTGCCACACGGGTATCCGGCGTGACGAGGAACACAATGGCGCTGACGGTGGTAATGGCGCGGACAAAGCTGTAAATCAGCGCTGAGAGGATTGCCGGGCGCAGCAGCGGCAGCAGGATGTGCGTAATAGTACGCAGCGAACCGGCGCGCAGACTGAGTGAGGCTTCATCCAGTGATTTATCGATCTGGCCTAAGCCCGCGATACCTGCCCGGATACCGACCGGGACGTTACGCATCACCATCGAGATAATCACGATGGCTGCGGTACCGGTGAGGTACACCGGGGCGCTGTTAAAGGCCAGAATATATGACACACCTGCGACGGTGCCCGGTACGGCAAAGCACAACATGGTGGTGAACTCGATGGTCTTCTTACCTTTGAACTGCTGACGCACCACAATCCATGCGATAAGCAGACCGAAGATGGCGGTGATCGGTGCGGCAATCCCGGCGTAGAGCAGGGTATCGAGCAGTGAAGGCCATGCACCGTCGCTCATTCCCTGGCCGAACAATTTGGTAAAGTTCGCCAGCGTCAGGGTGTAGTCCACGCCCCAGTTGACGGTGAAGCTGCCGTAGAAAATGCTGCCGTACAGCAGGGCGTTGAAGGCAATCCACACCGCCAGCAGGGCAACCACGCTCCACACCAGCGTGACCGGTAGCGGCTGCACGTCGCCACGATAGGATTTACCGGAAACGGTGACATACGAGCGTTTACCGATCCACATGTACTGCACGCAGAACACCAGCAGCGAGAACAGCAGCAGGAAAGCGCCCAGCGTACTGGCGGCCTGGTAGTCGAGCTGTGAGCCGGTGATATAGAAGTAAATTTGCGTTGCCAGCACGTCGAAGTTACCGCCGAGCACCAGTGGGTTACTGAAGTCGGCCAGCGACTGCACCACCACGATCAAAAAGGCGTTCGCCAGCGCCGGTTTCAGCAGCGGGACAAATACGCCGTTAAAGGTCTGCCAGCGGCTGGCGCGTAGGGTGTACGACGCCTCTTCCAGCGAGGGATGAATGGTTTTGATCGCGCCGTCGAGGATCATAAACGCCATCGGGGTAAAGGCCAGTACCTGCGCCAGCCAGATGCCGGTAAAGCCGTACAGCCAGTTGGTGTTGGTTAAGCCAAACCAGTCGACCATAAATTCGGTGATGTAGCCGGAGCGTCCCATCATCAGGGTGACACCCAGGCCAACGACAAACGGCGGGGTGACGATCGGCAGAATCGAGAAAATACGCCCGATAATGGCGCTGCGTTTGGCGATGCGGGTGGTGTAGATCGCCAGCACCAGACCAAAGAAGGTACAGCCAATACCAACGGCAATCGACAGCATAATCGAGTTGAGAATCACCTGAATGATATGCGCCTGCGAGAGCACATTCATAAACGCCAGCGGGGCAAATTCCCCGGTGTCGTTAGTGAACATCGGAATGAAAATGGCGATGCTCGGCCAGACGATAAAAATACCGATCAGCGCGACAATCGCGGTGAGCGAACCGATGACAAAACGGTCACCACCCAGCCATTCCAGACGAGTAAGCGCCAGGGTCATGATTGCGCCAAGCACCACAAACAGCACGATGGTGGCATAGCCTAAACCGCGTCCTTCAAGGGTGGCGCTGGCAACGATAAAGGCCATACAGAAGAATGCCCAGCCCGCGTCAAGATAATGGCGACTGCGCTGTTCGCGTCGGGCTTCATTAAACGGACGCACCAGCAGCAGGCTCGGCAGCAGATACCAGAGCCAGCTAATGTTGAAATGTGACCAGCTGTAGGCGTCGAGAATTTCGTCGCGCGTGGACTCCAGCAGGCCATAGTCCAGGCTCCAGCTTGGCAGCAGGGCAAACGCCAGCCAGCCGAGCAAAACCCAAAGGAATATCGCATCCCGTTTTTTCACGGGATGGAGTGCAAGTGTCTGTGACATAGCGTTTCCGGTAATGTAGGCCGGGTAAGGCGTTTACACCGCACCCGGCAATTGAACGCAACGTGGGCTTATTTACCCATCTTCACTTCGCTAACCCACTTATTGATCAACGCCTTACGCACGTCAGTGGAACCGTACTTATCCATGTCGTAATTGATAAGCTTCAGGTCGTCGAGCTTCAGCGAGTTAGGAGAGGTCTCGGCAGTGGTGTTGGTCAGGATCTGATAGGATTTGCCTTTCTTCCACGCCAGCTCCTGCGCCTCTTTCGACAGCACCCAGTCAACGAACAGTTTGGCGTTGTCGACGTTGCGCGCACCTTTCAGGATGCTGACGCCGCCGATTTCATAACCGGTGCCTTCGCATGGAGAAATCAGCTCCAGCGGTGCGCCCTGTTCTTTTTCCAGCGAGTAGTCGTGCAGGAAGCCAATGCCAATCGCTGTTTCGCCACGGGCGGCGTTACGCGCCGGAGCAATACCGGATTTGGTGTATTGCGAGACGTTGGCATTGAGCTGCTTCAGGTAGTCAAAGGCCTGATCTTCACCCCACAGTTGGGCAAAGGTCGCCAGCGCGGTGTAGGCGGTACCGGAGCTTTGCGGGTCGGCAATTTGGATTTCGCCTTTGTATTCCGGTTTGGTCAGATCCTTCCAGCATTTTGGCACCGGCAGGTTTTTCTCTTTCAGACGCTGAGTATTGACGCCAAAGCCCAGGATACCGACATAAACCGCGGAGGAGAGGTTGCCTTTTACCTTTGCCGGGTCGCGGAATTTCTCCATGATCTGCTCGAGGTTCGGTGATTTATACGGTTGCAGCAGACCCATTTCGCCCGCCTGAGACTGCGGATCCAGCGTACCGCCGTACCACACATCTGCCTGTGGGTTTTTCTTCTCGGCATCGACTTTTGCCAGCGTACTGCCCGAGCCGTTGCGAATGAATGAGGTTTTCACATCATATTTTTCACCGAAGGCTTTGGTTTCGGTTTCGCACATCTCGTTGGTGGCGCTGCAATAGACCACCAGACGACCTTGTGCTTGTGCCGCACTGCTGAAGGCAGCCAGCGCCAGAGTAGAGGCAATCAGGGTAGAGGTAAGCGTCAGTTTCATTGTTTTATCCTTTGACTGAGAGAAGGGGCGATACCCGCGATGAGCAGCGGCATCAGCAATAAACCCATAAAGACAGCGGCAACCGAGAGCAAACTGAACATCCCCGACCAGCCGTAATGTTCTATGACCAACGACAGCGGCCAACCCGCCAACGCGGCCCCCAGATAGGCGAACAGCCCGAGAAAACCGGTGATTGAACCTGCCGCCGCTTTGTGTCCGCATTCGACGGCCGCCAGACCAATCAACATCTGCGGGCCAAAAACGAAAAAGCCCACGGTAAAGAAACAGACAGCCAGCAGCGCGTAGTGGTGAACCGGCGCCAGCCACAGCGCGGCGACGGAAACCATCAGCCCCAGCGTGAACAGCAAAATCATCGGGGCGCGCTGGCCGCTGAACAGCAAATCCGAACCCCAGCCGGCAAACAGCGCACCGAGCAAGCCGCCGACCTCAAACAGCATCACCGTGGCATTGGCGCTGAGCAGATTCACGCCGTGGCTTTCCGTCAGCCAAATGTTGCCCCAGTCGTTGAGCGCGATACGGATTAAATACACCAGCACATACGACACCCCCAGCAGCCAGATCATCGGATTCTTCAGCATGGTGGTGCGTAACATTTGCCACAGCCCCATCGGCGGGCTTTGCTGCTCCTGACGCAGCTCCAGCGGGTCATGCCGCCATTCTCCAACGGTAGGGAGTCCCTCTTCACGGGGCGTGCCTTTCAGTTGCAGCGTCAGCCAGATACCTAATGCCATGCTGATGATCCCAGGTGTCAGCATCGCTGCCTGCCATCCCCACCAGTGGGCGGCAAAGGCGCTAATCAGTGGGATGATGGCCCCACCGATGTTGATTGACATATTCCAGCAGCCCCACCAGAAGCCGCGTTCGTTACGCGAATACCAGTGGGTCAGCAGGCGGGCGCAGGGCGGCCAGCCCCAGCCCTGAAAAAATCCGTTCAGCGTCCAGACCGCCAGCAGCAGCGTCAGCGATTCACCAAACGCGAACAGCACGTTTAAAACGCCGGTGGCAAACAGGCCAATGCCCATAAATGCGCGCTGCCCGTGGCTGTCGTGCCAGAGTCCCGCGGTAAACTTCGACAAACCATAGGTCAGGTAAAACAGCGATCCCAACAGACCGATATCACTTTTATCCAGTCCCAGATCCATTTGCAGTGCCGGGAGGACGTAGTTAACGCTTTTGCGCGTCAGGTAAAACGCCGCGTACCCGATGACCATGCACATCAGCAGCTGTGGACGCAGCGTCCGGTATTGTTGGTTGATGTCGGTACGCATAGTCGTCTCCGTTTTGCTGACTATAAGAAAGTGAAAGCGAAAGGGGATGAGAGAAAGTCCGCAGTGACTAAGACTTTTTCCTGGTTAAGGGGCGGTTTGTTGCAAATTTGTGGGCAGGTTAACAATTACCCGCGTGCCGTGGTTAGATTCGAGCGTCAGTTCACCGCCGAGCGCGCTGACCCGCTCGCGCATCCCCTGGATACCAAAGCCGGGAATTTTTTCAGGCAGAATGCCCACGCCGTTGTCCGTGACTTCCAGCAACAGGCAGCGATCCCGTTGGCGCAGCGCAATCGATACCTCGCTGGCATCGGCATGTTTACAGACGTTGTTGAGCAATTCCTGCAACAGACGGTACAGCGTAAAGCGCACCGTTTCATTTTCTGGCGTATTTGCCAGTCGGTAATCAAACCGGCAGTGAATACCCCGTTCGGCAAAGGCAAATTCATTGACCAGATGGTGCAGCGCATCTTTAAAAGACAACTCGTCAAGCGCGGGTGGGCGGAGCTGGCGCAGTAGCTGGCGGGTCGAGTGGTGGATTCGCCGGGCAAGATCGTTGATCTGGTTCGCCGCGTCGAGCGTTTGCTCAGGGCCCTGCGAACGTTTAACCAACTGAGACTGAATTTGAATGGCGGTAATGTTCTGGCCAATTTCATCATGCAGTTCCCGCGCCAGGCTTTTGCGCGTGTTTTCTTCGGTGCGGATCAGCTGTTCGGTCAGCGCGCGGCGCGCCGCCAGTTCGCTTTCCAGACGCTGGCGATAATGGTGCAGGTTTTGCGCCAGATGCTGCTGGCGGCTGATGGCGATTCCCAGCCCTATACCCAGCAGCGCCTGGGTGGCGAGGAAAATTTCCAGCTCCAGTAAGTTACTGAACCCGACGCCGATTTGCCGGGCGATGGTGATCATCATACTGCCGAGCAATCCGGACAACACGCCGCCCTGCCAGCCGAATTTCCACGCCATTACCACGTTCGGTAAGAACACCACGATCAGCAGCAGGCGTTCGATGTCTGGCGAGAGTACCATTTGGGTGCCGATACCAATAATAAAGAACAGGCTGCACCAGATGATAAGCGAGGTGCGCAGCGGGGGATTGGTGGTATCCAGCCCGAGCAAATGATAGCGGTGCTGCTGGCGCAAAAATTCATAGATCAGATAGACAAACGGGGTGAGCAGCACACCACCGGTAAACGACGCCAGACCGATTAACGTCGCCGGGCTTTGAATAAAGGGAGACAGCAGCGCGGTATTAAGCAGCGACGTGACCGTCACGGCGGCCAGCAGCAAGGTGAGCCGCTGCCAGTAGAGCGGGAAGCGGTGCCAGTATGATTGACCGATACTGGCCGGTATCAGGCTTATCAGCGGTGCGGCCAGCAGAAGATAACCGTTGAGTAACTGTTCGTTGTGCAGCCAGAACAGGATCAACACCGGCGGCAATACCAGCGCGGGCCAGTAGCGGCGAGGCAGCAGGATCAAGAGCGCGAGATACACGCCGTGCGGCAGAAATAATGCCGCCTGCTGACCGTTATGGGTCAGGTAAAACCCTAGCGTCCACAGCATCAGCCAGCCCGAACCCCAGGCCAGCAGAATAAACAGAGAAATAACCCAATGCCGAAGGTTACGCGACATTAATGCCCCGTTAATAGCTGGTGGTCGAGGGCAAAATGCACCAGATCGATGGTGCTGTGGCATTGCAGCTTGCCCAGTACATTCGCGCGGTGGACGTGGACCGTTTTATGACTGAGGTCGAGCTTAAAGGCGATCTCTTTCACGCTGTCACCTTTGACCAGCAGATCAAACACTTCGCGTTCGCGCGGGGTTAATACCTCCAGCACCTGTGCAGGTTGCTCACCACCGCGTAACGCCCGCAGCGCGTCGGCGCACAGGTAATGGCCTCCCATACCGACTGAGCGCACCGCCTGTACCAACTCTTCCGGCCCACAGCGTTTGGTCAGATAACCGCTGGCCCCGGCATCCAGCGCGCTTTGTACAAACGTCGGCGCGTCATAAATACTGAGAATAATGGCGCGAAAGCCGGGTTTTTGCGCCCGCAGCCGTTTTAGCAGACTCAGACCATTTTCATCCGGCATGGCGATATCCATGACCGCGACATTGACGTCCTCGCGCAGTAATGCCGGCCAGGCCTCTGCCGCACTGCTGTACTGGCCGATAACGGCGAGATCCTCTTCAAGACCGAGTAATTGCGCAAAGCCGGAACGCACCACCACATGGTCATCCACCAGCACAACATGAATCATGATATTGCTCTCTTGCCTGACAAGGATATCTATGATGCCTGCCAGCGTCACGCTGGCAATCATCGTGGTGCAGTTATGTAACGAATGTAACAAAATCGCAATACACGTCATCCTTCAAGCTGCCTCTTTGTTGGCTGCACTCAGAAACCCCAGTCACATAGTTATCTATGCTCCTGGGGATTTCTTCCCTTGCCGCCTCGACGCATCTTGAATGATTTTGTGTATAAGCATTGCCGCTTTTTTTCTAAAAACGCTTTGTTCTTAGCCAGAATTTTTAATTCCTTTATCAAATTGTGCCGCAACGAAATACTGCCTCCATAACAAGACAGGGGAGCAGACAATCATGGTTATTTCATCGCGTAACACACTTCTTGCCGCACTGACATTCATCGCATTTCAGGCACAGGCGGTCAACGTCACTGTCGCCTATCAGACCTCCGCCGAACCGGCCAAAGTGGCGCAGGCGGATAACACCTTTGCTAAACAGAGCGGGGCCACCGTTGATTGGCGAAAATTCGACAGCGGGGCGAGCATCGTGCGTGCACTGGCTTCCGGCGATGTGCAGATTGGCAATCTCGGCTCCAGCCCGCTGGCCGTCGCTGCCAGTCAGCAGGTACCTATTGAAGTTTTCCTGCTGGCGTCAAAACTGGGTAGCTCTGAAGCGCTGGTAGTGAAGAAAAATATCAGTAAGCCGGAGGATTTGATCGGCAAACGCATTGCCGTGCCGTTTATTTCCACCACCCATTACAGCCTGCTGGCTGCGCTGAAACACTGGGGTATCAAACCCGGTCAGGTGGAGATTGTGAACCTGCAGCCGCCGGCAATTATTGCCGCCTGGCAGCGTGGCGATATTGATGGTGCTTACGTCTGGGCGCCGGCCGTCAATGCGCTGGAAAAAGAGGGCAAAGTATTAACCGATTCTGAAACGGTTGGCGAGTGGGGCGCGCCGACGCTGGACGTATGGGTGGTGCGCAAAGATTTCGCCGAGAAACATCCCGAGGTGGTGAAAGCCTTTGCCAAAAGCGCGATTGATGCGCAGCAACCCTATATTGCTAACCCCGATGAATGGCTGAAACAGCCGGAGAATATCAGCAAGCTGTCGCGTTTAAGCGGCGTGCCGGAGGCGGATGTGCCGGGGCTGGTGAAAGGGAATACCTACCTGACTGCGCAACAGCAAACCGCCGAGCTTACCGGGCCGGTAAACAAAGCGATTGTCGATACTGCGCAGTTCCTCAAAGAGCAGGGCAAAGTGCCTGCTGTCGCGACGGATTACAGCCAGTACGTTACCGATCGCTTCGTGCAATAAAAGGAGGCGCTGATGCTGCAAATCTCTCATCTCGCCGCCAGCTACGGTGGAAAACCGGTGCTGGACGATATCAACCTGACGCTTGATAGCGGCGAACTGCTGGTGGTACTCGGGCCTTCCGGTTGCGGTAAAACCACGCTGCTAAATCTTATTGCCGGGTTCGTGCCGTATCAGCACGGCAGCATTACGTTGTCAGGTAAGAAGGTGGAGGGGCCGGGCGCGGAACGCGGGGTGGTATTCCAGAACGAAGGTCTGCTGCCCTGGCGTAACGTGCAGGATAATGTGGCCTTTGGTCTGCAACTGGCAGGGGTAGAGAAAGTGCAGCGTCAGCGTATCGCCCAGGAGATGTTGCAGAAAGTGGGGCTGGACGGTGCCGGAAAACGTTTTATCTGGCAGCTTTCTGGCGGCCAGCGTCAGCGTGTTGGCATTGCCCGGGCGCTGGCGGCTAATCCACAGCTCCTGCTGCTCGATGAACCGTTTGGTGCGCTCGACGCGTTTACCCGCGAGCAGATGCAAACCCTGCTGCTGAAGCTCTGGCATGAGACCGGCAAACAGGTGTTGTTAATTACGCACGATATTGAAGAAGCGGTATTTATGGCCACCGAGCTGGTGCTGCTCTCATCCGGCCCTGGTCGGGTGATGGAGCGTCTGCCGCTTAACTTTGCCCGGCGCTTTGTGGCCGGGGAAGCGAGCCGCAGTATTAAGTCCGATCCGCAGTTTATTGCCATGCGCGAGTACGTGTTAAGCCGCGTCTTTGCGCAACGGGAGGCGTTCTCATGAGCGTAGTGATTAATGATAAACCGCGACAGCGCACGCTGAACTGGCGCTGGCCGTTTTCACGTCAGATAACGTTAAGCCTTAGTACGCTGGTCGTCATTCTGGCGGTGTGGTGGACGGTGGCAGCGCTGCAATTAATCAGCCCGCTGTTTTTGCCAGCGCCCGGTCAGGTACTGCAAAAGTTGATCACCATCGCCGGGCCACAAGGATTTATGGATGCCACGCTGTGGCAACATTTGGCAGCGAGCCTGGCGCGAATTGTCATCGCCCTGCTGGCCGCCGTGCTGCTGGGCGTTCCGGTCGGGATCGCGATGGGCCTGAGCCCGACAATTCGCGGCATTCTCGATCCGATCATTGAATTGTACCGCCCGGTTCCGCCGCTGGCCTATTTACCGCTGATGGTGATCTGGTTTGGTATCGGTGAAACCTCCAAGATCTTATTGATCTACTTGGCGATTTTCGCGCCTGTTGCGATGTCGGCGCTGGCCGGTGTCCGCAGCGCGCAGCAGGTAAGAGTACGCGCCGCGCAATCACTGGGGGCCAGCCGTGCGCAGGTGTTGTGGTTTGTTATTTTACCCGGCGCATTACCTGAAATTCTGACCGGGCTGCGCATCGGGCTGGGTGTCGGCTGGTCAACGCTGGTGGCCGCGGAGTTGATTGCCGCCACGCGAGGTTTGGGTTTTATGGTCCAGTCCGCCGGTGAATTTCTGGCAACCGATGTGGTGCTGGCGGGGATCGCGGTCATTGCCGTTATCGCCTTTATTTTAGAACTGGGTTTGCGCGCGCTTCAGCGTCGTCTGACGCCCTGGCATGGAGAAGTACAATGAGTGAACGTCTGAACATTACCCCGCTGGGGCCGTATATTGGCGCACAAATTTCCGGTGCGGACCTGACGCGTCCGCTAAGCGATAACCAGTTTGAGCAGCTTTATCATGCGGTGCTGCGCCATCAGGTGGTGTTCCTGCGTGAGCAGGAGATTACGCCGCAGCAGCAGAGAGCGCTGGCGCTGCGTTTTGGCGATCTGCATATTCATCCGGTCTACCCGCATGCCGAAGACGTGGAGGAGATTATCGTGCTGGATACTCACAACGATAATCCGCCAGATAACGATAACTGGCACACCGATGTGACCTTTATCGACACGCCGCCAGCCGGGGCCATTCTGGCCGCAAAAACGCTGCCTTCGACCGGAGGCGATACGCTGTGGACCAGCGGGATTGCCGCTTATGAGGCGCTCTCTGAGCCGTTTCGCCAGTTGCTGAGCGGCCTGCGGGCAGAGCATGATTTCCGCAAATCGTTCCAGGAGTATAAATACCGTAAGACGGAAGAAGAGCACCAGCGCTGGCTGGAAGCGGTCGCCAAACATCCCCCGTTGCTGCATCCGGTGGTGAGAACGCATCCGGTAAGCGGTAAACAGGCGCTGTTTGTGAACGAGGGATTTACTACGCGGATTGTGGATGTCACGGAGAAAGAGAGCGAAGCGCTACTCGGGTTCCTGTTTGCGCATGTCACTAAACCAGAGTTTCAGGTGCGCTGGCGCTGGCAGCCTGGCGATGTGGCGATTTGGGATAACCGCGTGACACAGCATTACGCCAATGCGGATTATCTGCCGCAGCGGCGCATTATGCATCGGGCCACGATTTTAGGGGATAAGCCGTTCTACCGTGCGTCGTAACAGAGAATTACACCGTTCGGCACGCTGCGGTACCGTGCCGAATGGCGGCGCAAACGTCTTATTCTGTCTGTGAAACCAAATGCGGTTCGATATACCGCTGGTAGCGATTTGCCTTCAGATACGTTAAATCCACCAGCACCAGGCCATCCACGCAGTTGTTAAAGTCCGGGTCGCTGCCAAAGTCGATAAACTGTACGCCACCTGGCTCACACACTTCGGAATATTGCTTGTAGAGTGGTGGAATACCACAACCAAGGTTGCCGAGCAGCGATTTCAGTCGCGTCAGGTCTTCGCTGTAATCTTCCCCGCCAAACTGCGCCAGTGCGTCGGGTAACGAAGCCGGGTACGGTCGACGCGACTCCGCCAGCGGATGCGTTGCCGGAAACCACAGGCGATAAAAGGCAACCAGCAGATCGCGGGCCGAAGGCGGTAGCCCACCAGAAATGGAGACCGGGCCAAACAGGTAGCGATAGTGTGGATGGCGCGCCAGATACGCGCCGATGCCGGACCACAGATAGTCCAACCCGCGGCGTCCCCAGTAGCGTGGCTGAATAAAGCTGCGCCCCAGCTCAATGCCGTGCTGGAGGATATCGTCCATCCGTTCGTCGTAATGAAACAGGCTATAGCTGTAAATTCCGTCCAGCCCGCGCTTTTCCATCTGCAGTGCGGTCGGCGTAAAGCGGTAGGCGCCGACGATCTCCAGATCATCTTCATCCCACAGGATCAGATGCAGGTAGTCATCGTCATAACTGTCGATGTCGCGGCGTTTGCCGCTGCCTTCACCTACCGCACGGAAGGCGATTTCCCGCAGACGACCCAGCTCACGGAGCAACGGAACCTCTTCCTGACCGTTACGTTGCCAGAGATAGATAACCTTACCGTCTGCTGTACGTCCCAGGCACTCGGCCTGGTGTAGCTCGCGCTTGAGCAGGGCACGAGGTTCCGGGCGAGCGATCGCGCTTTCAGTTTTGAAGACGCCCGGCTGTCCTTTCCCCAGTAGCTGAACGTGCCGGTAGCACTTGTCAGTCATTTCTCGCGGCGTGGTTTGCGGGTTGCACCATGTCGACCACGCAATTTGCTCGCCAATGGTCACCGGCAGGTTGCTGTTACGGCGGCGGAACATCTGCTGCATTAACAACAGCATCGGCAGGTTTTGCGACACCAGAGTGCTGGCATAAAACAGCGTACTGTTGCGTGCCTCAATCCATGCAGGCAAGAGCGGTGCGCGGTATTTGGCGGCGAGCTTAATAAAGCCGGAGTGCCATTTTTTATCGTGAATGCCGCGCCGGGTTATGCGCGAAACCTCACCGGCGGGGAAGAAGATCAGCACACCGCCGTTTTGCAACTGTCGGTCCATCAGCTGTAGCGCCGCTTTAGCGGTGCGGCCATTAATATTATCCACCGGAATAAACAGCGAACTGAGCGGTTCGAGATGGGTGAGCATGCGGTTAGTGACGACTTTAACATCGCGGCGAACGCGAGAGACGGCGTACAGCAGGGCCAGGCCGTCGAGTGTGCCGGTAGGGTGGTTGGCGATGATAACCAGCGGCCCTTGTTCGGGAATTTGTTCCAGACTACGGACCGGAATTTGACAGTGAATGTTGAGGTGCTCCAGCACCTGTTCGACGGTATCTAACCCTTTCAGATGGCGGTGATGAGCGGCAAACTGTTGGAATTCCTCTTCATGTAACAGTTTTCTCAGTACTTTTTTTTGCCACGGGGCGGGCCTCGCCTCTGGCCACAGGTCGTCGATGACATTGTCGAGACTAAACATAGCGGCTCCTCCTCTGTCCTTTTGTGACAGTAGAAGGGCGATGTGTCGGTTAGATGGCGGTTTGGTGACGTTTTATGATAAAACGCCCCGCAGTGCGGGGCGTTGAAAGGAATTAACGCAGGATTTTTTTCTCAGCCAGATCGCGTGCGAAGTAGCTGAAAATCAGATCCGCGCCAGCGCGCTTGATCGAGCCTAAGCTTTCCAGCACCACTTTCTCTTCATCTATAGCACCCGCCATCGCCGCGAATTTGATCATCGCGTATTCACCGCTGACCTGATAAGCGCCAATCGGCAGCTCGGTGCGCTCGCGGATATCGCGCAGGATATCGAGGTATGCGCCAGCCGGTTTGACCATCAGGCAGTCTGCACCCTGAGCTTCATCCAGCAATGATTCGCGGATCGCTTCACGGCGGTTCATCGGGTTCATTTGATAGGTTTTACGATCGCCTTTCAGCGCGGTGCCTGCGGCTTCACGGAATGGGCCGTAGAAAGAAGAGGCAAACTTGGTGGAGTAGGACATGATCGCGGTATCGGTGAAGCCCGCGGCGTCCAGCGCCTGGCGAATTGCCTGCACCTGGCCGTCCATCGCGGCGGAAGGGGCGATGAAGTCAGCACCCGCAGCGGCGGCAACCACCGCCTGTTTGCCAAGATTAGCCAGGGTTAAATCGTTATCAACGCCGTGCTCGCATAATACGCCGCAGTGGCCGTGCGAGGTGTATTCACAGAAGCAGGTGTCGGACATGACGATCATTTCCGGTACGGTCTGCTTACAGATACGCGACATGCGCGCCACCAGCCCGTCTTCTTTCCAGGCGTCGCTGCCGGTGTCATCGGTGTGGTGGGAAATACCGAAGGTCATCACCGAACGGATGCCGGCGTTGGCAATGCGCTCAATCTCGCGTGCCAGATGTTTTTCCGGAATGCGCATCACGCCTGGCATGGCTTCGATGGCTTTGTAATCGTCGAGTTCTTCTTCAACAAAGATCGGCAACACCAGGTCATTTAAGCTGAGTGTTGTCTCTTCAAACATAGCGCGCAGCGCAGGTGATTTGCGCAGGCGGCGAGGGCGTTGGATTAGGTCTGTCATGGTATGCCTGATGTTTGTGAAATCGAAGGCCGTAGTATACCTGAACCTGATGCAAGGGAGTTTATGAAAGTTGCCTTTATGCCGCATCCGCCAGGAAAGCGTTTGTGAACACAGGCAAACGGGAGATTTTCAACCCGTTGCCTGTGGCGTGCTGAATCAGGATGCGGGAATCACTTGCGGTTTGTTGCCGCTCAGTTCGCTCACCAGATTGTTGATCCCGTCGCTCATATTGGTAAAGCGGGTCAACGGGGAGCGGGTCACCACGACAAAGGCCCCGACGTTTTGCTGTGGGATCATCGCCATATAAGTAATGAAGCCACCGCCGCCACCGGTTTTTTGAATAATGCCTGGTCGTCCATTCTTCGGCGCCATATAGACCCAGCCTAACCCTAGCGCATCGGCTCTGCCCGGAACATCCATCCCTATCACTTTGGTTAACTGCGTACGCTGATAAATCAGCGTCTGCATCCGGTCGGCCTGCTGGCTACGATGATAAAAATCAGAGGAGAGATACTGTTGCATCCAGCGCATCATATCACCGGGGGTAGAATAGACGCCGCCGCTGCCCATGGCCGCCAGCGTATTGTTACACGGGCTGGCGCCTTTTTCCGCGACCATCAGGCGTGCGCACTGATCGGGTGACGGGGTAAAGGTGGTGTCTTTCATCCCGAGTGGTCGGGTGATTTTCTCTTCAAACAACTGCGGATAAGGTTTGCCGGACGCGGTTCCCAGCGCATCGGCCAGCAGGTCAAACGCCAGGTTTGAATAAGAGGCCTGCGAGCCTGGTGCGGCTTTTAGCGTTGCGGTAGAGAGATAGCTCCAGCGTTGCTCACGAGTCGGCCAGACAAAGACCGGGCGTTTTGCCGCGCCGCCAGGCTGCTCGCGTGGCAGTGCGCTGGTGTGCGTTGCCAGATTCACCAGCGTAATAGGCGTTCCCTGATAGGTCGGCACGCGTGCGCCTGGTGGTGCATATTTACTCAATGGATCGTTGAGTTTTACTGTGCCCTGATCGAGTAATTTCACTAACATTTCGCTGGTCATTAATTTGGTCAACGACGCGATGCGAATGACGGAATCCAACTGCGGGTGAACATTATTGCCGGGGCGCGTTTCACCAAAGCTACGAAACACGCGCTGATTACCATCAATCACCACAAGCGCCATCCCTGTCGCTCCGCTGCCGTAGAAAATATGATCGGCATACCGGTCGACGATGTCAGAGGCAAAGACGGGATCGGTTATAGGCTGTGCCGCCTGGACAGATGTCAATGACGCCGCACACAGCGCGGCAGAAAAAAGCAGACTACGTTTCAACGGTGGTGTCCATGAGTTAGAGGAAGTAAAAGATGACGTGCGTATGCGTATTTATACTACTCGTTGGCATATTGCAAAGCGCTTATCAGCCAATGATAGTGGGAAAAACGTAACGATGAGTAAACGTGGGCTTTTCCCGGAGAGTGGATGTTCGCTTTTGTGATCTCACGCTGTAATAATCTGAACATGCCGGAACGCTGTCGGTGTGAAAACCGCAGAAACAATTCTACAAAACCAGATAGCGAACTAAGTGCGTCGGTTCTGGTCACAATTGTCGGTTTCAGCTTGTGTTTTTTGGGCGTAAGCCGTCTTGTCGCGGTAAACCACCGTGGCAAATGCACAGCAGTCGTCATAACGATAAGAAGTTAGCAGGAGAGCACTATGTTTAAGTCTTTTTTCCCAAAGCCGGGGCCGTTCTTTATTTCGGCATTTATTTGGGCACTGGTCGCTGTTGTATTTTGGCAGGCGGGTGGGGGCGCCTGGGTTGCACAGATTACCGGCGCATCGGGGGATGTACCGATTAGCGCAGCGCGATTCTGGTCGCTGGATTATCTGATTTTTTATGCGTACTACATTCTGTGTGTTGGCGTGTTTGCGCTGTTCTGGTTTCTCTACAGTCCGCACCGCTGGCAGTACTGGTCGATACTCGGTACCTCGCTGATTATCTTCGTTACCTGGTTTCTGGTTGAAGTCGGCGTCGCCGTCAACGCCTGGTATGCGCCGTTCTATGACCTGATTCAAACCGCGCTCAGCACGCCGCATAAGGTGAAGATTGAGCAGTTCTATCAGGAAGTGGGGATCTTTCTCGGGATTGCGCTGATTGCCGTCGTCATTGGCGTGATGAATAACTTCTTCGTCAGCCATTACGTCTTCCGCTGGCGTACCGCGATGAACGAACATTATATGGCGCACTGGCAGCATCTGCGTCATATCGAAGGTGCGGCGCAGCGTGTGCAGGAAGACACCATGCGTTTCGCTTCCACGCTGGAAGACATGGGCGTGAGTTTTATTAATGCGATTATGACGCTGATTGCCTTCCTGCCGGTACTGGTTACGCTCTCTGCGCATGTCCCGGATCTGCCGATTGTTGGGCATATTCCCTACGGTCTGGTGATTGCCGCGATTGTCTGGTCGTTGATGGGGACCGGGCTGCTGGCTGTGGTGGGGATCAAACTGCCTGGGCTGGAGTTCAAAAATCAGCGAGTGGAAGCGGCGTACCGTAAAGAGCTGGTGTACGGTGAAGATGATGGTAATCGCGCGACGCCGCCGACGGTTCGCGAGCTGTTCCACGCGGTGCGTCAAAACTATTTTCGCCTCTATTTTCACTATATGTACTTCAATATTGCCCGTATTCTTTACCTGCAGGTTGATAACGTTTTCGGCTTGTTCCTGCTGTTTCCATCGATTGTTGCCGGTACGATTACGCTCGGTCTGATGACGCAAATCACCAACGTGTTTGGTCAGGTACGCGGTTCGTTCCAGTATTTGATTAATTCGTGGACGACGCTGGTTGAGCTGATGTCTATCTATAAGCGTCTGCGTAGCTTCGAGCGTGAACTGGATGGTCAGGAAATTCAGGCTGTTACCCATACGCTTAGCTAACAAAAGGAGATGTTATGTCGACGGTTTCCCGTCTTTACCCCTGGTCTGGTCTGGCGGCGTTGGTGCTGGTGGGGTGTAGTAGCCAACCCGCGCAGCCATTAAAAAAGGGGGAGAAAGCCGTCGATGTGGCGAGCGTGGTGCGGCAAAAAATGCCTGCCAGTGTGAAAGACCGGGACGCGTGGGCGCAGGACCTGGCGAAAACGTTTGCCAGTCAGAAGCTGGCGCCGACGATTGAAAATATCTGTTCGGTGCTGGCGGTGGCGCAGCAGGAGTCCAACTATCAGGCCGATCCGGTTGTCCCGAATTTAAGCAAAATAGCCTGGAAAGAGATTGACCGTCGCGCCGAGCGTATGCATATTCCGGTGTTTTTGGTTCATACCGCACTGAAGATTAACTCGCCAAATGGGAAAAGCTACAGCGAGCGTCTGGATTCAGTGAAGACGGAAAAGCAGCTTAGCGCCATTTTTGATGATTTCATCAATATGGTGCCGATGGGACAGACGTTGTTTGGTTCGCTCAACCCGGTGCATACCGGGGGACCGATGCAGGTCAGCATTGCGTTTGCCGAACAGCATACTTCCGGATATCCGTGGAAAATGGAAGGAACGGTACGTCAGGAGGTCTTCACCCTGCGCGGCGGACTCTGGTTCGGCACGTATCACTTGCTGAATTACCCGGCGAACTATAGCGCACCCATCTTCCGTTTCGCGGATTTTAATGCGGGATGGTACGCCAGCCGTAATGCGGCGTTTCAGAATGCCGTCAGCAAAGCCAGTGGTGTGAAGCTGGCGCTGGATGGGGATTTGATTCTCTACAACAGCAAAGAACCGGGGAAAACGGAGCTGGCGGTACGCAAGCTTGCCGGGAAGCTGGGGATGAGTGAGAGCGATATCCATCGTCAGTTGCAAAAAGGCGACAGCCTGGCTTTTGAGGACACCGCGCTGTACGAGAAGATGTATAAGCTGGCGGAAGCGAAGGCAGGAAAAGCGTTACCACGGGAAATGCTGCCAGGTATTCAACTGGAAAGCCCGAAGATTACGCGTAATTTGACCACGGCATGGTTTGCTAAACGCGTGGACGATCGTCGGGCGAAGTGTATGGGTCAGTCATCGTTGTGATGACGATGGCGCCAGCGCACCACCGCCGCGATGACGCCAAGGATAAGGCATCCAGTGAGGAAGGGAATCAGTCCAAACAGGGTGCCGACGCCTAAGCCAATTTCAACGCGCGGGCGTCCGGTCTCTTGCATCTGTAGCTGCATCAGTTCTTCATAGATACCGGGCGCATGGGCTAACAGATTTAAAACCTGAGCTCCGGCCCAGAAGCAAAACAGCACAAAAACGGCATACGCAATGTTGCCGGGCAGAGAGGAGGTATCTCGATGCTTGCCCTTAAACAGGGATTTTGAGAGCGTAAAATCAGCCATAGAGACCTCCAGAAATATCCTGCGTTGTCGATGCCATACCAGTAACTGACAGTGAGTCTGACAGGTGATCGGGATTGTCAATATCAGAATGATGGTAATTTCAGGTAGAGATTATTCCTGGATTTTGGTTTTTTGTTGAGCGTCACAAATATGTAACCTTAAGTTAAATTAACTCACATTTCAGAATTTCCGCACAGGACGCAGACGCTCGCAGGGAAATGTGCGAGGATGCTGCTCAACGATGTACTTCCACCGGAGCTGTTATGAATCTGCCTGTAAAAATTCGCCGCGACTGGCACTATTACGCGTTTGCCATTGGGCTGATCTTTATTCTGAATGGCGTGGTGGGGTTATTGGGGTTTGAAGCGAAAGGATGGCAAACCTATGCGGTGGGGCTGGTTACGTGGGTGATTAGCTTTTGGCTCGCGGGACTTATTATTCGCCGCCGTGTCGATGAGGATGAAGACGTCAAGGATGCCCAATAGTTATCGGGCATCCTGTCTGCTTTTACATGCTGGTTTTCAGCGCGCTATCGGCTGCGTGGCGCTCCAGCGCCAGCTCGATCAGACGTGTGATCAGATCGGTATAGCCTAAGCCGCTGGCCTGCCACAGTTTGGGATACATACTGATGTTGGTAAAGCCCGGCAGCGTGTTGATCTCGTTGATCACCACATCATTCTCTGCGGTCAGGAACACATCCACCCGTGCCATCCCGGCGCAACCCAGCGTCTGGTAGGCCTGAATAGCGATCTCACGGATCTTGTCGTTAATTTCTGGCGCAATCGCCGCCGGAACCACGACTTTGGCCCCGTTATCGTCAATATATTTGGTGTCGTAGGCGTAGAAATCGCTGTTCAGGACGATCTCGCCGCAGGTGCTGGCCTGCGGGTGATCGTTCCCCAATACCGCACATTCGATCTCGCGGCCTTTGATTCCCTGTTCCACCACCACTTTATGATCGAACTCAAACGCCAGTGCTACAGCCTGGTCGTATTGCGCTTCGCTGGTGACTTTGCTGACGCCAACGGATGATCCCTGATTGGCTGGCTTCACAAACAGCGGCAGGCCCAGACGCGATTCGACCTCAGCAAAGCTGATGGCATTGCGATTGGCGCGGGTGAGCGTAATAAATGGCGCGATGTTTAATCCGGCATCGCGCAGCAGACGTTTGGTGACGTCTTTATCCATGCAGGCCGCAGAGCCCAGCACATCGGACCCGACGAACGGTAAATTCGCCACGCGCAGCATGCCTTGCAGTGAACCATCTTCACCCAGCGTGCCGTGCACGATAGGGAAAATAACATCGACCGTAGGCAGTGGCTGACCGTTTTGCGCATCGATCAGTTGCTGTTCTTGTTTACCCGGTACCTGCGCCAGGCTGGTCGCGGAAGGACGCAACGCAATGTGTGCCGGATCGTCAGCGTTGAGCAGATAGTTGCTGGCATCGCTCACGTGCCACTGCCCTTGTTTATCAATACCTAACAGCACAACGTCAAAGCGAGTCTTGTCGATGGCATCGACAATATTTTTTGCCGATTGCAATGACACTTCATGTTCCGCTGATTTACCACCAAATACGATTCCTACTCGCAACTTTGCCATCTTAAAAACCCATTCCTTGAATGCAAAGCACATACATTACCACGACAAAACGCAGGATTCCTCGGCTTCTGGCAGATTGTTTTGGTGGATTCCTCAGGAATGAATACGCACAAACCCACAGGGCATGTTCGAAGCATAATCCCCTGTGTGTAATGTGGGTTTGATGTGATGAATATCACAAATATGATGAGCGGGGAGATAAAATACTAAACTGTGAAACATCGCACCTCTGGACCCTCGTTTGCAGGCGCAATTTGTTAAGCTGCTCGCAGTTTTCAGCTACTTACCGTTATGAGTCCTTATGGAATCCTGGAGAGTTAACCTTATTTCCGTGTGGTTCGGTTGCTTTTTCACCGGACTGGCGATCAGCCAAATCCTGCCTTTTCTACCGCTCTATATCTCCCAACTGGGAGTCACCTCGCACGAAGCGCTCTCAATGTGGTCCGGGCTAACGTTTAGCGTCACGTTTCTTATTTCTGCCATTGTTTCACCGATGTGGGGCAGTTTAGCTGACCGTAAAGGGCGTAAGCTGATGCTGTTACGGGCCTCTCTGGGCATGGCCATTGCCATTTTGCTGCAGGCATTTGCCACTAACGTCTGGCAGCTTTTTCTGCTGCGAGGAGTGATGGGGTTAACGTCGGGATATATTCCTAATGCGATGGCGTTGGTGGCGTCGCAAGTCCCGCGTGAACGCAGTGGTTGGGCGTTGAGTACGCTCTCAACGGCGCAAATTAGTGGGGTGATTGGCGGGCCGCTGATGGGGGGTTTTATTGCCGACCATGTTGGCTTACGTGCGGTATTTTGTATTACCGCCGCGCTGTTGGTGGTGAGTTTTTTGGTCACGCTGTTCTTAATTAAAGAGGGTGTCCGACCGACGATTAAAAAAAGCGAGCGTTTAAGCGGAAAAGCTGTTTTTGCTTCGTTACCTTATCCCGTGCTGGTTATTAGCCTGTTTTTTACCACCATGGTGATTCAACTGTGTAACGGCTCAATTGGCCCCATTCTGGCGCTGTTTATCAAATCGATGGTGCCAGATAGCTCAAATATTGCTTTTCTCAGCGGGCTGATTGCCTCGGTTCCCGGCATATCCGCTTTGATTTCAGCGCCACGTCTTGGAAAGTTGGGTGACAGAATTGGTACTGAACGGATTTTAATGGCGACCTTAATCTTCGCGGTGGTGCTGTTTTTCGCTATGTCGTGGGTTACCACGCCGTTGCAACTGGGGATTTTGCGTTTTCTGCTCGGCTTTGCCGATGGCGCGATGTTGCCTGCGGTGCAAACGCTATTAGTGAAATACTCCAGCGAGCAGATTACCGGGCGCATCTTTGGGTATAACCAGTCGTTTATGTACCTTGGGAACGTTGCCGGACCCTTGATGGGGGCAACCGTGTCGGCCATGGCGGGTTTCCGCTGGGTCTTTATCGCTACCGCGAGCATTGTGCTTATTAATATCTGGCAACTGGCTATCGCGTTGCGACGCCGGCGTCTCGCTCGCTGAATGGCGGATTAACAACGCGGGTTGCCCGCGTTGTTAATCCATAATTGAAGATTATATATCCGGGTGACTATTAATCTCCTTACCCTTTTATATTGAATTATTCTGCAGAAAGCGTCATTCCCCCTTATTTTGTGTTGTGATTGTTTTCGCAAAACGCTTTATTTCTGCAATAAATACAACTTTCATCCTCTAGGAAGTCGTGAGTCTTAGTGATAACGTGGCCTTTATTTGGTTAAGGGAATACGAAAATGAAAAATCTCATCACTGAGTTGTTACTTAAGCTCGCCCAAAAAGAAGAAGAGTCGCAAGACCTGGCCGTGCAAGTCGCAACGTTAGAGCGGGTCATCATGGAAATGCTGCGCAACATGGCAACAAATGAGCAGCAAACCCTGATTCGTCAAATAGAAGACGCGCTGGCAGGGGTAAGTCAAATGCCCGCATTTCTGACGACGATGCACAGTGCTGGCGAAAACGTACCTAAAACGTGTTGAGATATCTGCAGATACTTATCCACGAATTATCATAAAAGTGTCACATCAAATACTTATAGTCGCTTTGTTTTAATTTTACCGTATTTGTACATGGAGAAAATAAAGTGAAACAAAGCGCACTCGCTATTGCCCTGTTACCCTTGCTGTTTACCCCGGTTATTCATGCAGAAACATCTACCGTAGCGGCTATGGATAATCGTGCCGCACAGGGAGATATCACTAAACCGGGTGGCGCACGTCGATTAACGACGGATCAAACGGCAGCACTACGAGATTCTTTGAGCGATAACCCAGCCAAAAATATTATTTTATTGATCGGCGATGGTATGGGGGACTCGGAAATTACCGCTGCGCGAAATTATGCCGAAGGCGCGGGTGGTTTTTTTAAAGGTATTGACGCGTTACCCCTGACCGGGCAATACACGCACTACGCATTGGATAAAAAAACGGGTAAACCTGACTATGTGACCGATTCCGCAGCCTCTGCGACGGCATGGACGACCGGGGTTAAAACATATAACGGTGCGCTGGCCGTTGATATTCACGAAAACGATCACGCCACTATTCTGGAAATGGCCAAAGCTGTCGGTCTGGCGACAGGCAACGTATCCACTGCTGAATTGCAGGATGCCACCCCCGCCGCACTGGTTGCGCATGTGACGTCGCGTAAATGTTACGGTCCGAGTGTCACCGCTGAGAAATGCCCGACAAATGCGCTGGAAAAAGGCGGTAAAGGCTCAATCACCGAGCAATTATTGAATGCCCGCGCTGACGTTACGCTGGGCGGCGGGGCAAAAACCTTTGCTGAGACCGCTGCAGCGGGCGAGTGGCAGGGTAAAACGCTGCGTGAACAGGCTCAGGTCCGTGGTTATCAGATGGTCAGTGATACCGCGACGCTGGCAGCCATTACCGAAGCGAACCAGGATAAACCGCTGTTAGGCTTGTTCTCTGACGGCAACATGCCGGTACGCTGGGAAGGGCCAAAAGCGTCTTACCACGGTAACCTTGATAAGCCAGTCGTGACCTGTACGCCAAATCCAAAACGTAACGACACGGTGCCAACGCTTGCCCAGATGACGGATAAAGCGATTGAGCTATTGAGCAAGAATGAAAAAGGCTTTTTCCTGCAGGTAGAAGGCGCGTCCATCGATAAGCAGGATCACGCCGCAAACCCGTGCGGTCAGATTGGTGAAACGGTCGATCTGGATGAAGCCGTACAGCGTGCGCTGGCCTTCGCGAAGAAAGACGGCAACACGCTGGTCGTCGTGACCGCTGACCACGCGCATGCCAGCCAGATTGTGGCGCCAGACACCAAAGCCCCAGGCCTGACTCAGGCGCTGAATACCAAAGATGGCGCGGTGATGGTTATCAGCTATGGTAACTCGGAAGAGGAATCACAGGAGCATACCGGCAGCCAACTGCGTATTGCCGCCTATGGCCCGCATGCGGCGAATGTGGTTGGCCTGACCGACCAGACCGACCTGTTTTACACCATGAAAGCGGCGTTAGGGCTGAAGTAACCTGCTATTTGGTCACTTAATTTGAATAATAAGGTGGCTATTTCTGCGTCAGCAACCAGACTTACTACACGTCATCCTTCAAGCAGCCAACGTTGAGGTCGCTTGAAAGGTGACGTGTAGAGTGAATACTCACAACAGGATGGTGCTATGAAAATAACATTGCTCGTTACCCTATTATTTGGCCTGGTTTTCTTAACTACCGTCGGCGCTGCCGAGAAGACGTTAACCCCGCAACAACAACGTATGACCACCTGCAACCAGCAGGCGACGGCGCAGACCTTAAAAGGGGATGCCCGGAAGACATATATGAGTGATTGCCTGAAAAACAGTAAGTCTGCGCCTGATGAAAAGAGTCTGACGCCGCAGCAGCAGAAAATGCGTGAATGCAACGTTCAGGCAACAGAGCAGTCGCTGAAAGGCGACGATCGTAAAAAATTTATGAGCGCTTGCCTGAAAAAAGCTGCGTAATACATACGGGTGAGCGGATAAAATCGCTCACCCGAAATATCATACTTCCGCCGCCAGACCCCTTTCTATAATTTGGGAAATTTGTTTCAGAATATTCCCAAATACGATGAATGATGAAAACTTTTATCAAAAGAAGGCCGTACCGAATGAAGCATTTATATCGCTTCATCAAAACGACCACCAACGTTCCGGTCTGCGATTTGCCCGACGGATAAGACTGCCTCGCGCAGTCGGGCTGGGGGGAATGTTTTTCCCCATCGCGTCGGTATTAGTCTCGCAACCCATAACCGGAGGTTGGTGGCTATTACTGGTGGGATGGGCGTTTGTCTGGCCGCATCTGGCGTGGCAGTTGGCGAGCAAAGCGGAAGATCCGCTGTACAGTGAATTTACGAATATTAAAGCCGATGCGATCCTCGCTGGCATGTGGGTGGGGATCATGGGGGCAAACCTGCTGCCATCCACGGCGCTGTTGATGATTATCTGCATCAACCTGATGGGCGCAGGTGGGGTGCGATTATTCATCGCTGGCGTCGTGTTGATGGTGGTTTCATGTCTGGTGACGCTACAGTTAACGGATATTCCGGTCGTGTTTAGCAGTACGCAACTGAGCGTGCTGTTGTCGCTGCCGGTACTGGTGATTTATCCGCTGCTGTTTGCCTGGGTTAGCTACCAGACGGTGATTAAATTGGCGGAGCATAAACGCCGCCTGCAGGTAATGAGTACGCGAGATGGAATGACCGGAGTTTATAACCGGCGCCATTGGGAGCTACTGCTGCGCAATGAGTTTGATAATTGCCGTCGTCAGCAACGTGATGCCACGCTGCTTATTATCGATATCGACCATTTTAAGAGCATCAATGATACCTGGGGGCATGACGTTGGGGATCAGGCGATTGTTGCGCTTACGCGTCAGTTGCAAATGACGCTGCGCGGCAGTGATGTGATTGGGCGTTTTGGTGGTGATGAGTTTGCGGTAATTATGTGTGGTACACCTGCTGCCAGCGCAATCGCGGCGATGTCGCGCGTCCATGAAAGACTTAGCCAGTTACGCTTGTCCTGTGCTCCGCAAGTAGCCCTGCGGATTAGCGTCGGTGTTGCTCCGCTGACTTCTGAAACAGAGCACTATCGGGAATGGTTGAAGTCAGCGGATATGGCGCTTTACAAAGCAAAGAATGCCGGACGTAACCGTACTGAAGCGGCGGCCTGACGTCCGACTGGCACTCAGGATTTGCTGAGTTTCTCTGATTGTTCCATGCACTTAACCATCGCTTCGATGACTGACGAACGGAAGCCGCGTTCTTCGAGGACGCGCACTGCCTCAATGGTGGTTCCGCCAGGCGAGCACACCATATCTTTCAGTTCTCCGGGATGTTTACCCGTTTCCAGTACCATCTTCGCCGATCCCATGACCGCCTGTGCCGCGAATTTATAGGCTTGTGCGCGTGGCATGCCGCCCTGAACGGCGGCATCCGCCATGGCTTCGATAAACATAAACACATATGCCGGGGCTGAACCGCTGACGCCAACGACCGGGTGAATCATCGATTCTGCGATGACTTCGGCTTCGCCAAAGCAGCGGAAAATATTCAACACATCAGCAGTATCTTCCGGTGTTACCAGCGCATTTGGGGTGACGGACGTCATTCCTGCATTGACCAGTGACGGCGTGTTAGGCATTGCGCGGATAATTTTACGGTCATGACCCAGTGCGCGGGCGAGCTGATCGAGGGTGACGCCCGCCGCGATGGATACCACCAGAGAATCTTTGTTCAGGCTGGAGGTGATTTCACTCAGCACTTTAATCATGATGCCTGGCTTCACGGCGCCAAAGACAATATCTGCGATTTGCGCGACTTCTTGCGCAGACTGCGCCGCATTTATGCCGTACTGATCGTGCAGCGCTGCGACTTTATCGGGAGAGGGGGTATAAACCCAGATTTGTCCGGGGAGTACCTGGCCGCTGGCGATCAGGCCGCCAAGAATCGCTTTACCCATATTACCGCAGCCGATAAAACCAATTTTCTTGTCCATCTTGTCACTCCCTATGCGTGATATTCATTGTTTTATACCCGTTATTCTTCAATTCACTTGAATTATTTAGGGTAAATCTGGGAAAGCTAAGCTTAGCGCGGAATGAAGGTGTTCAGAAGGAGAAACAGCGCTTTGCCTGAAAGTAAAAGCACGAGACAATGTGCAATTGCACATGTGTCTGGAGGTATTATGACGATTTGGGTGGATGCGGATGCGTGTCCGAATGTGATTAAAGACATTTTATATCGGGCTTCCGAGCGGATGCAGATGCCGCTCATTTTGGTCGCCAATCAGAGTTTGCGCGTTCCGCCTTCGCGTTTTATCCGCACCTTACGTGTTCCTGCCGGGTTTGATGTCGCCGATAACGAAATTGTGCGCCAGTGCAGCGCGGGAGACCTGGTTGTCACGGCGGATATCCCGCTGGCCTCTGAAGTCATTGAAAAAGGCGCTGCGGCACTCAACCCACGCGGTGAACGCTATACCGAGGCGACGATCCGTGAACGTCTGACGATGCGTGATTTTATGGATACGCTGCGTGCCAGCGGGATCCAGACCGGGGGGCCTGACAGCCTTTCACCGCGTGACAGGCAACATTTTGCGGCTGAACTGGACAAGTGGTGGCTGGAAGTTCAACGTAGAAAATAATAACTGTAATTTATTTTTTACACTTTCTTCGTTGTGAATTCTTGTTATAGTAGGGTTTAATCGGTTTTATCGCTCTGTTGGAATTAATTCTTTACGCTTTGGCGATGTACTAGTTTGATGGTATGATTATAACTTTAACAGCATCAGATCCCGCTTACCTGCGGTTCTCTGGGGAACTTCTGTGATGACACAACCGCTTTATCTTGTTGGCCCCCGGGGGTGTGGTAAGACGACAACCGGTATGGCGCTGGCGAAAGCCATCGACTTTCAGTTCGTTGATACCGATCGCTGGTTGCAATCACACGTGCAGATGACGGTGGCTGAAATTGTTGAAAGAGAAGGATGGGAAGGTTTTCGCGCCCAGGAAACGACCGCCTTGCAGGCCGTTACGGCCCCTTCAACCGTCGTGGCGACCGGCGGCGGTATTATTCTTACTGAATATAATCGTCACTACATGCGTAGTCACGGCATGGTCATCTATTTAAACGCACCGGTATCGGTACTGGTAAACCGCCTGGAAGTGGCGCCTGAGGAAGGATTGCGCCCGACGTTAACCGGCAAGCCATTAACCGAAGAAGTGCAGGAAGTTCTTGAGCAGCGCGATGCGCTGTATCGTGAAGCGGCGCATTATATTGTTGATGCGACGAATGAACCTTCGCAGGTTGTGGCCGATATTCTTGCGATACTGTCGCAAGCCCGGTCACGGCTACAGGGCGGAGCTTATTGTTAAGGGCTGCCCGATATAGACCGACCTTTCCACGCCATCCCAGGCGCGCAGACAAATTATCTGTCCTCTGCCAGAGCGTGCCTGTATCACAATTTTCGAACCTCCCGGTATACCGCGGAAAGTGAAAATTAAGCGATAACAATATAGTACTGGAATGATTTGGAATCTTTACACTATGCATCGCCGATCTGCTGCTACGCTTTTGAGCATTTGTAGCGCAGGTCAGCACCCGGCATTTGTCCGGGAATTCACGGCAAAGTAAGAAGACGGTGGAGCAACAAATGAGTACGTCGTTGGCTATCCTCACGATTGGTGTTGTGCCGATGTGTGAGGTGTTACCGCTCCTGACGGAATATATCGATGAACAACACATTACTCACCACAGCCTGCTGGGACAGATGCGGCGAGAAGATGTGATGGCTGAGTATGCAGTATCGCCCGGTGACGAGTCGTTATTGACGCTGCTGAGCGACCATCAACTGGCTCATGTCTCGCGCCAGAAAGTCGAGCGCGATTTGCAAAGTATTGTTGAAGTGCTGGATAACCAGGGGTTTGACGTTATTTTGCTGATGAGCACGGCCTCAATTTCCCGCCTGACGGCCCGCAATAGTATCCTGCTGGAGCCTTTACGAATTATTCCTCCCCTGGTGGCCTCAATTGTTGAAGGGCATCAGGTTGGGGTGATTGTGCCGGTCGCCGAATTGCTCCATGCCCAGGAACAAAAATGGCAGGTGCTACAGACGCCCCCTGTCTATGCCGTGGCAAACCCGATTCACGGTTCTGAACAACAGCTGATTGATGCCGGAAAAGATCTGCTTGAGCAGGGGGCGGATGTGATCATGCTGGATTGTTTGGGGTTTAACCAACGCCATCGTGATTTACTGCAAAAGTCGCTGGATGTCCCGGTTCTTTTGTCTAACGTACTGATTGCCCGACTGGCATCCGAGTTGCTCGCTTAATTTTGCGTGACAGCTACAACGTCAGGCCCCTATATTGGTTATCAACTTAATCACGAGATAGGGCCAGTTGTATGCTTCAAAGTAATGAATACTTTTCCGGCAAAGTAAAATCGATTGGTTTTACCAGCAGCAGTACTGGCCGCGCCAGCGTTGGCGTTATGGCGGAAGGTGAATACACCTTTGGTACGGCGGCACCTGAAGAGATGACGGTGGTAAGCGGTGCGTTAAATGTGTTACTGCCGGGGGAAACAGAGTGGAAAGTGTATGCCGCAGGGGACGTGTTTAACGTACCGGGCAACAGCGAATTTCATCTGCAAGTGGCAGAGCCAACATCCTATCTTTGCCGCTATTTGTAATTGTTTAGTGCCTGATAGTACTCACTTATCTGGCCTACGCCTATTGTAGGCCAGATAAGTCGTAAGGGGTGACATCGGGCAATACGACGTCACTCAGCGCTGTGCTTCGCCGCCTAAACCTTCCACCAGGCTTTTAATCAACGCGGCCAGTTCACCCGTCATCAGGATGAAATCGGCATCAAAACGTTGAGCATAGTCTTCACGGTCGATGTCTTCATTTTGATCGCGCAGTTCATCGCTGAACTTCAGACGCTTAATGGAACCGTCGTCGCACATGACAAACTGAATACGCTGCTGCCAGTCGAGCGCCAGCTTGGTGACCAGTTTGCCTGCTTCGATGTGTACGGCAATTTCATCGCAAACCAGATCCTGTTTCTTCGCGCGGATCACGCCACCATCTTCCAGCATCGCTTTCAGTTCGGCTTCATCCAGTAACTGGAAACCTTGCGCCGTCGTGCCGGAACGGACCCATTCGGTCAGCGTCAGTTCGATTGGGTTTTCCATCGTCAGCGGGACAACCGGCAGTGAACCGAGGCTTTTACGCAGCAGTGCCAGCGTGTCCTCTGCTTTCTTTGCGCTGGCACAGTCGACAATGATCAGGTCATTGACGGTGTCGATCCACATCATTGTCTGGCTGAAGCGGCTAAAGGCGCGCGGCAGCAATGAGTGCAACACTTCATCTTTCAGCGAGTCTTTTTCGGTCTTTTTGAGCTTGCGACCCTGCTCAGCTTCCAGTTTGGCTATTTTTGCTTCCAGCGCCTGTTTAATAACCGGCGACGGCAGAATTTTTTCTTCTTTGCGGGCGCAGATAATAATTTGGCCATTGGCGGTATGCGTTAATGCATCGCTGTGCGATCCCATCGGCGGCACCCAGCCCATTTTTGCCATATCCTGGCTACCGCAAGGGGTGAACGTCATTGATGCCAGCTGTTTTTCCATCTCTTCGGCACGCAAAGAAACATCGCGGCTAAGACGGTAAACCATTAAATTTTTGAACCACAGCATGATAATTTCCACGGCCTTGTCGTTAAATCCAGCGGGCATGATAGCGAATTGTCGCTATGCTTGCATTGTTAATCGGGAAGAGGAGTAAACCGTGCGTATAGGTATCGATTTAGGCGGTACGAAAACGGAAGTTATCGCGCTTGGCGATGCGGGTGAGCAGCTTTTTCGCCATCGCCTGCCGACGCCGCGTGATGATTATCGACAAACCATAGAAACCATCGCCGCGCTGGTGGAGATGGCGGAAAAAGCCACCGGGCAGACGGGAACCGTGGGGATGGGCATTCCCGGTTCAATTTCGCCTTATACCGGGGTGGTGAAAAATGCCAACTCGACCTGGCTCAATGGACAACCCTTTGACAAAGACCTGAGTACGCGACTGAACCGTGAAGTCCGCCTGGCAAACGATGCTAACTGCCTGGCGGTGTCTGAAGCGGTCGATGGCGCAGCCGCGGGAGCGCAGACCGTGTTTGCGGTGATAATTGGTACCGGCTGTGGTTCCGGTGTGGCGCTCAATGGCCGGGTGCATACCGGTGGTAATGGCACGGCGGGCGAGTGGGGGCATAATCCACTGCCGTGGATGGATGATGATGAGTTGCGCTATCGGCAAGAGGTGCCTTGCTATTGCGGTAAACAAGGCTGTATTGAAACCTTTATCTCAGGGACTGGATTTGCCACTGATTATCATCGCCTGAGCGGAAATCCGCTAAAAGGCAGTGAAATTATCCGTCTGGTAAACGAACAGGATGCGCTGGCGGAACAGGCGCTGAGCCGATATGAATTACGCCTGGCGAAATCGTTAGCGCATGTGGTGAATATTCTCGACCCGGATGTCATTGTGCTGGGCGGGGGAATGAGCAATGTCGACAGGCTGTACCAAAACGTTCCGTCACTGATTAAGCAGTTTGTCTTTGGCGGTGAGTGTGAAACGCCTCTGCGCAAGGCGTTGCACGGTGACTCCAGTGGCGTGCGCGGCGCGGCCTGGCTGTGGCCGCAGGCATAAACGTTTACGTCGCGGGTGCAACCTGTTGCACTCCGCGCTTCAGACGACCATAGATCAGCAGTGATGACATCGCGGAAAAAGACAGTAGCGCCGCAGGGATCGTGACGTAGTTGTAGGCAAAGCCCAGCGTCAACATTAAGCCGCCGAAGTAAGCGCCAATTGCGCTACCCAGATTAAAAGCCATTTGCCCTCCGGCCGCGCCCAGCAGTTCACCGCCCTTCGCGTTTTGCAGCAGTAAAATTTGCAGCGGCGCTGATAGCGCAAATAGTCCCGCACAGCAAATAAAGGCGAACGTCAGCGAGGCGGCTTTGATGCCGCCGAATGCAAACAGCAGCAGCAGAGCCACTACAATCACAAAATCGGTTACTACCGCAATGCGTAGCGGCGTGTAGCGACCAGACAGTCGTCCGCTCAGCAAGTTGCCCAACACCATCCCCAGCCCAACCAGCATCATGATGAAAGTCATCAGCGTTTCGGAGAAACCAGAGATGTACATCATGTAGGGTTTGACGTAGCTGAACCAGGCAAAAACACCGGCGTTCCCAAACATGGTGGCGGAGAAAATGAGCCACGGTGCGGGGCTTTTCAGAAAGTGAAATTGCTCGCGTAGCCTGCCTTTTGCTTCGTCGCGGAGGTTGGGTACCCAAAACATAACCGACAGAATAACGGCGATGTTAAACACGGCAATCAGCAGGAACGTGTAGCGCCAGCTAAACGTCTGACTCAGCCAGGTGCCAACGGGAATGCCAATCAGATTGGCGACGGTCATGCCGGAAATCATACCCGCTACGGCAGCGGTGACTTTACCAGGACGCGCCAGCTTTGACAGGATAATCGCGCCGACGCCAAAAAATGCCCCGTGTGGAAACCCGGAGACCAGCCGACCTACCGCCAGCATAAAATAGCTGGAAGAGAGGGTGAAGATGGCGTTACCGACCACACACAGCGTGACCAGAAACAGCAGAATATGCTTGAGCGAAAAACGATTGGAAAACACGGCAATAATGGGGGCGCCGATGACAACGCCAAAGGCGTAAAACGAAATCATATGGCCAGCATCGGGAATGGAAATGCCCACGTCACGCGCCAGTTCGGTTAAGACGCCCATAATGCCAAACTCGGCCATGCCCAGCCCAAACGTCCCGAGAGCTAAAGAGAAAATGACTTTTTTCATACTACCTGCCAACAATAAAGACGCAGGATGTGCGCCACAGCGTCGAATGCTCGCCGCCAATAAAGGGATAGCTTGCGGATAAGAAAAAGAGATTGCCATTTCATATCCGTCTTTGTGTATTCACGATCGTGCTATGTATTATGCCGGATGATGCTTACGCACATCCGGCCCGTGAAGCCACATCCGTTGGTTGATTACTCCACCGCAAACATCTTGTCGAGTTTGCTGTAACCCAGACCGTTGATTTTTTTAACCTTGATCTGCACCGGAATCCGTTCTTTCATCGCTTCAACGTGGCTTATCACGCCAATGGTCTTGCCGGTGGCGTTCAGGGCATCCAGCGCGTCGAGCGCGGTATCCAGCGTTTCGCTGTCCAGCGTGCCGAAACCTTCATCGAGGAACAGAGAGTCAATGCGTGTTTTGTGACTGACCAGGTCGGACAGCGCCAGCGCCAGCGCCAGGCTTACGAGGAAGCTTTCGCCGCCGGAGAGCGTGCGGGTATCACGCACGGCATCGGCCTGCCAGGTATCCACCACTTCAAGTTCCAGCGCCTCACTGGCCTTGCGTTGCAACAGATAGCGACCGTGCAGGCGGGTCAGCTGATTGTTGGCCAACCAGACCAGGTTATCCAGCGTCAGTCCCTGGGCAAACTTGCGGAATTTATCACCTTCTTTTGAGCCGATCAGCGCATTCAGGTAGCCCCAGTCTTCGACCTGCAGTGAGGCCTTTTCAATCTCTTGCATCAGGGTCTGCTGCTGCTGGCGGTTTTCGGCATCCTGCCTGAGCTGCTGGCGAATTTCGCCCTGACGCGTGGTGTTATCCCGCAGTTGTTGCGCGAGCTGTGCCAGTGCATCGCGAAGATAGTCCACAGTGAGCGTGAGATCCGCGCCGGCTGGCGGTTGCTGCTGATGCGTTGCCAGCGCCTGCTGAGCCTGGTTAAGCAGCGTTTGTGCCTGTTGGAGCTGGCCTTCCAGCGACTGCTTAAGCTGCTCAAGATGGTTAAATGCCTCTTCATCCAGCAGGGCGGCAAGGAAGGCGTCGCGATCGTCAAAAACACTGGCCTGCAATGCGCTATCAAACTGTGCCTGAATCTCTGCTGCGCGTTGAGCCTCCTGGGCTTCCTGTTGTTGCAGTGACTGCCACTGGCCCTGTAATGAGAGGCAGTCATCGTGCACCTGCCGCCAGTTTTCCAGCGCCAGGCTTTCTGTCGTTTCTTCCTTCGCGCCGGTTTCGGGCAAGGTTTCCAGCAATGGCGCAAGCTGTGCCATTTTCGCCTGGAGCTCGGTCAGTTCATTCTGGCGACGCTGCCACATCTGCGCTTCGCCCGCACGTGCGTTAAGCCAGGCGGTGATGTCGTCATCGGCAGGAAGCGACAGACCGTAGCGGGCTAATTCAGCGAGCAGCGTAGTCTGCCGCTGTTCAATATGCTGCTGAAGCTGGGTTATCTGTTCGGAATGCGCAGTAATTTGAGCCTGCAGGGCATGACGCAGGCTCAACTGGTGAAGCTGTTGTTCGTGTTCCTCCTGGGCTGCAAGCCAGGGGGCGATATCATCCTGCGGTTGTAACGTTATGTTCAGACGGGTAGTCAGCGCCTGCCACTCTTGAGTAAGTGCTTGCTCCTCCTGAGAAAGCGTCTGTACCTCACGTTCATCGTGCTGTAGCTGTTGGGTTATCGCGTCGAGCTGTCCGCGTAGCGTTGACCCCTCATCGGCCAGCGTTTTGACCTCTTTTTCTAATGCTTCCCGTCGCGCCTGATTGACGCTGAGCTCGAGCGTCTGATAGTGCTCAATGGCCGGATGCGTCGTGGAGCCACAAAGCGGACAAGGCTGTCCGGATTGCAGTAAAGCACGCTGACTTTCCAGATCTTTAATCCGTGCTTCCTGCTCGCAGAGCGTTTTTACATCGGTCAGATGCTGATTTTTATCTTTATAACGCTGACGTTTTTCGGCCAGGGCCGCGTTGCGTTGCGCTTGCTCCTGCTGGCGCTGCTGGATTGTGGTGCGTAGCTGTACCAGTTGTTTTTGTTTCGGCGCAATTTGTCCATGCAGATTGCTCAGTTGCTGGCGTAATGGACGCAACTGTGCGTGCTGCGCCAGCGCTACCGTGACCTCTTGCGCGCTAAGGGTCAGAGAGGGAAGTGGCAGTGCATCCAGCTTGCGCACGTCGCTGTCGCGGAGTGTTTGCCACTGACGTAGCTGCTCGTTAGCGTCAGATTGCTGTGCCAATAGCGCTTTCCATCCCGCCAGTTCGCTGCTCCATAAGCGGAAACGGTCATGTTCGTTCAGCCAGTCGGTTAGCGTCTGCTGCCCGGTGAGCAGGGTCGCCGACTGTTTTTGTGCCTGCTGACGGATGCGCCCACGCAGCGCTAAGCTGCTTTGTAAGCGAGCATTCACTTCCTGAATATTCTGTCGTGTTCGGCCGAGCGTGGCGGATTGTTCCTGAATTCGCTCCCAGTACGGGCGCAACGTTCTGGCGGGAAGTGCCAGGCTGAGTGTCGCCAGCTGCGGTTGTGCTTTTTCTTGCGCCTCTTTTGCGGTCTGTAAGGCTTGCTGGTGGCGGCTTACTTCTGCCTGTAGCTCATTTTGTCGGATGAGCCAATTGAGATGCTGTTGCTGGATTTGCTGACGGGTAAGATACTGTTTTTCTTCGTCAGTAAGTACCTGCAAACTTTCTGTCAGGGACTGCACCTGCTCTGCGGCGAGCAGGGCTACACCGCTGGCCTGCGCCTGTAGCTTTTCCAACGCTGTGCGCGCCGCTTTATGTTTTTCGAACACCATGGCGGAGATTTGTCCATAAATCTCGGTCCCCGTCAGTTCTTCCAGGAGCTCGGCGCGTTCTTTCGGTTTGGCATTGAGAAAAGCAGCGAATTGCCCCTGAGACAGCAACATAGAACGGGTAAAGCGTCCGTAGTCCAGACCGGTAAGTTCTGCGGTCATTTCCAGCTTGTCTTTAACTTTATCGGCGAGAATTTTGCCATCGGCGCAGCGAGCCAGTTCGACACGCGGAACCTGCAGGTTACCTTCTGGCTGGTTGCGCGCGCGGTTCTGACTCCAGAATGCGCGATAGGCTTCGCCTCTGACTTCGAATTCAACTTCGGCCAGACATTCCGCCGTGTCGCGGGTCATCAGGTCATTTTGCGACTGCGAGACGGTATTGAGTCGTGGTGTTTCGTGGTACAGCGCGAGGCAAATGGCGTCCAGTAGGGTGGTCTTCCCGGCACCGGTTGGACCGGTGATGGCGAACAGCCCGTTGCTGGCAAAAGGCTCTGCCGTGAAATCAACTTTCCATTCCCCTTTCAGGGAGTTGAGGTTTTTCAGACGCAGGCTGAGAATTTTCATGCTTCGGTCTCCCCGGCGAGCGTGTGTAAGGTCGTGCTAAACAGGTGATTCAGACGCTCACGCTGCGGATCGTCGAGTTCTTCCAGTGCCAGACGGCGGTCAAACACCTCCGTCACGCTCAATTCGCTCAACGTTTCACGTCGTTCATTGGCCATGATGCGCTCGCGTTGTTCACGACTACGCCGCACCAATAAGACTTCTACCGGTATGTCTTCGGTCAGGGCCTGGATTTTGCGCTGCATATCGTGCAGATAGTCATCGGTCGCGATTTCTATATCTAACCACACCGGCGGTTCCTGTTGCGTGCCACGCCATTGTTCCAGCTGTGCGCTAATCGTCGCTAAATCGCCTTTCAACACGGCAAGCTGTTGGGTTACTGGCACGATGAGGTTTTCAACGGCGCTCAGCTTACCGTTTTCAAAGCTCACCAGGTGGACGCATTTGCTTTTGCCGCACTCGTCAAAACTGAGTGCAATCGGGGAGCCGCAATAGCGAATATGCTCTGTACCGCCGATGGCCTGTGCCCGGTGAATATGTCCCAGCGCGATGTAATCCGCTGGTGGGAAATTTTGTGCCGGAAACGCATCCAGCGTCCCAATATAAATATCACGTACAGCGTCACTTTTACTGGCACCGACGGTGGTCAGATGCCCTGTCGCAATAATCGGCAGATTCTGCTCGCCACGCAGCGCGCAGGCGTCCTGATATTGTTGCTGGTAATAGTCGGTGATTGCACCTAATAAATGCTGCTGTTTTTCGTGACCGGTTAGCCCCGCCTGGCTGGTAATGATGTCACGTGGACGTAAAAAAGGAACCGGACAGAGGATTGCGCCCGGCGTGCCGTCGCGTTGAGGGAGCACTTGCGGCGCGTGGCCCGCGCTGGCCACGACGGTGGTGTTGAGGAATGCCAGAATATCGCGGGATTCATTGAGTGTGGCGACGGAGTCATGGTTTCCTGCCAGTACGACCAGATGACAGCCCGTTTGCTGTAGATTAACAACAAACCGGTTATACAGCTCGCGGGCGTAGCTGGGCGGTGAGCCGGTATCGAAAATATCACCTGCCACAATAATGGCATCCACCTGATGGGACTGTGCCGTTTCCAGCAGCCAGTCGAGAAAGGCCTGGTGTTCAGCGGCGCGGCTCTTGCTGTAGAAATTTTGGCCCAGATGCCAGTCAGACGTGTGGAGGATGCGCATAAGAGCTCCATGACAAAAAAACGATGGCGGAGATTATAACCTTGCAAGGGCGGTAATATCTTGTTTCCGGGCTGTCATAATTCGCCTGGCTGCGTTAAACCTGGACTATCTTTTCATAAATCTGTCATAAAAGTGACGCATAATGCCACGGTATTGATGGCAAACGATTTAATTATAAACAGGGCAAATCATGGCGAGACGTATTCTGGTCGTAGAAGATGAAGCTCCAATTCGTGAAATGGTCTGCTTCGTGCTCGAGCAAAACGGGTTTCAACCCGTAGAAGCCGAAGACTATGACAGTGCTGTGAACCAACTTAATGAACCCTGGCCGGATCTCGTCCTGCTTGACTGGATGCTTCCCGGCGGCTCGGGTCTACAGTTTATTAAACACCTCAAGCGGGAAGCGATGACGCGGGATATCCCCGTAATGATGCTGACGGCGCGCGGTGAAGAAGAAGACCGTGTGCGGGGTCTGGAAACCGGCGCGGATGACTATATTACTAAGCCGTTCTCTCCGAAGGAGCTGGTGGCGCGTATTAAAGCCGTTTTACGACGTATTTCCCCTATGGCGGTGGAAGAAGTTATCGAGATGCAAGGGCTGAGTCTTGATCCTACCTCGCACCGTGTGATGACCGGAGAGGACCCGCTGGATATGGGACCTACCGAATTCAAGTTGCTCCATTTCTTTATGACCCATCCTGAGCGTGTCTACAGCCGCGAGCAATTACTCAATCATGTGTGGGGAACCAACGTATATGTAGAGGACCGGACGGTCGATGTGCATATTCGCCGGTTGCGTAAAGCGCTGGAGCATAGCGGACACGATCGTATGGTGCAGACGGTACGCGGGACGGGATATCGCTTTTCGACTCGCTTCTGACTGCAGGTAATAAGAGCCTGAGGGATTAGGCTGTAAATGGAGTATGACGTTTGCTTGAACGATTGTCATGGAAAAGGCTGGTACTGGAGCTGATCCTCTGCTGCATACCGGCTTTTATCCTTAGCGCTTTTTTTGGTTATCTACCCTGGTTTTTACTGGCGTCGGTAACGGGCCTGCTTATCTGGCATTTCTGGAATTTATTGCGTTTGTCCTGGTGGCTGTGGGTCGACAGGAGTATGACGCCGCCACCGGGGCGTGGCAGTTGGGAGCCACTGCTCTACGGCCTGCATCAAATGCAGTTGCGTAATAAAAAGCGCCGTCGCGAATTGGGTAACCTCATTAAACGCTTTCGCAGCGGCGCCGAATCACTGCCCGACGCAGTGGTGCTGACCACCGAAGAAGGCGGGATTTTCTGGTGTAACGGACTGGCACAGCAGGTTTTAGGGTTACGCTGGCCGGATGATAGCGGGCAAAACATTCTTAACCTGCTGCGCTATCCGGAATTTACACTGTATCTGAAAACACGCGACTTTAGTCGGCCAATTAATCTGGTACTCAACACCGGACGACATCTGGAAATTCGCGTAATGCCCTACACCGATAAGCAATTGCTGATGGTGGCGCGTGATGTTACGCAGATGCACCAGTTGGAAGGTTCCCGACGTAACTTTTTCGCTAACGCCAGCCATGAGCTGCGCACGCCGCTGACGGTGTTGCAAGGTTATCTGGAGATGATGCAGGAGCATCCGCTGGAAGGGACGACGCGAGAAAAAGCGCTGCATACCATGCGTGAGCAAACCTACCGTATGGAAGGGCTGGTGAAGCAGTTGCTAACACTGTCGAAAATTGAAGCCGCACCGGCGATGATGCTCAATGAAAAGGTGGATGTGCCGATGATGCTGCGCGTGGTTGAACACGAAGCACAGACGCTGAGCCAGCATAAACACACGTTTACTTTTGATGTTGATAGCCAACTGAACGTGCGGGGCAACGAAGAACAACTGCGTAGCGCAATCTCAAACCTCGTGTATAACGCAGTGAATCACACGCCTGCGGGAACGCATATTACCGTACGCTGGCAGCATGTGGCGTCGGGAGCGGAGTTTAGCGTGGAAGATAACGGTCCGGGTATCGCTGCTGAGCATATTCCACGTCTGACTGAGCGTTTTTATCGTGTAGATAAAGCACGATCCCGACAAACGGGGGGGAGCGGATTAGGACTGGCGATTGTGAAGCATGCCCTGCATCATCACGACAGCCGTTTGAATATCGACAGCACCCCAGGCAAAGGGACACGATTTAGTTTTGTGCTCGCGGAACGTTTAATTGCCAAAAATAACGGTTAAAAGGTATTCGTAAGCTTATCTTTCCAAAAGCCAGCGCAAGCTGGCTTTTTTTGTTGCAGTCAATAAAGAGATACTGAATTTTACGACGTTTGATTGTTTTTTGTTCGCATGATTACCCACGTCTTTTTCCAGGGAATGGTGTTTTGTGCTGGCTCAATTTTTCATATCGCTATATTGTTCTGGTTTTTAGATCCCACCTTGCTTTAAAACGTTATAAGCGTTTAAATTGCGCATCAAATGCTGTCATACCGACTGCATTTACGCGGTAAATCGAAAAACTATTCTTCGCCGCGCCAGGCTGGGAGAATTTCCCGCTGGAATTGCTTAAAAATACCGCTGTATCGTCCCGCAGGGAAAGGCAGAAAATTAAACGTTTTCAACACCACATCCACAGGCAGTAAGACTTTATGACCCATCAGTTAAAATCGCGCGATATTATCGCTCTGGGATTTATGACATTTGCACTGTTCGTTGGTGCAGGTAACATTATTTTCCCCCCAATGGTTGGTTTGCAGGCAGGCGAACACGTCTGGACCGCAGCCTTTGGCTTCCTGATTACCGCCGTCGGCCTTCCGGTACTTACCGTGGTCGCACTGGCGAAAGTGGGCGGCGGCGTGGACAGCCTGAGCACGCCTATCGGTAAAGTTGCCGGTCTGCTGCTGGCTACCGTCTGCTATCTGGCCGTGGGGCCATTATTCGCCACGCCGCGTACCGCAACGGTTTCGTTCGAAGTTGGGATTGCACCGCTGACCGGTGATTCCGCGCTGCCGCTGTTCATCTACAGCGTGGTGTACTTCGCGATTGTGATTCTGGTGTCACTGTATCCCGGCAAACTGCTGGATACCGTGGGCAACTTCCTGGCTCCGTTGAAAATTCTGGCACTGGTTGTGCTTTCCGTGGCGGCGATTGTCTGGCCAGCGGGCCCGATCAGCAATGCGATGGAAGCCTATCAAAACGCAGCATTCTCGAATGGTTTTGTGAACGGCTATCTGACGATGGATACGCTGGGTGCGATGGTATTTGGTATTGTTATTGTGAATGCCGCTCGTTCGCGTGGCGTTACCGAAGCGCGTCTGTTGACCCGTTACACCGTCTGGGCTGGCCTGATGGCGGGTGTGGGTTTAACGCTGCTGTACCTCGCGTTGTTCCGTCTGGGTTCAGACAGTGCGACGCTGGTCGATCAATCTGCTAACGGCGCGGCAATTCTGCATGCGTATGTTCAGCACACCTTCGGTGGTGCAGGCAGCTTCCTGCTGGCGGCGTTGATTTTCATCGCTTGCCTGGTCACCGCGGTTGGCCTGACCTGTGCATGCGCTGAGTTCTTCGCGCAGTATGTTCCGCTGTCTTATCGTACGCTGGTGTTTATCCTTGGCGGCTTCTCGATGGTGGTCTCTAACCTGGGCCTGAGCCATCTGATTCAGATCTCTATTCCGGTGCTGACGGCTATCTATCCGCCATGTATCGCACTGGTTGTATTAAGCTTTACCCGCTCATGGTGGCATAATTCTTCCCGCGTCATTGCACCTGCGATGTTTATCAGCCTGATTTTTGGTATCCTTGATGGCATTAAAGCTTCTGCAATTGGCGATGTCTTACCAGCCTGGACCCAGCGTTTACCGCTGGCGGAGCAGGGGCTGGCGTGGTTGATGCCAACAGTCGTGATGGTGGTCCTGGCCGTTATCTGGGATCGCGCAGCGGGTCGACAAGTGACCTCCAGCGCACACTAATATCACTGACAATAAGTTTTAACCACGGGGCTATTAATATGGCCCCGTGGTTTTTTTATTGTGTTAACAGGTTAGGAATCGATGGAAAGTAATAACAAGCTAAAGCGTGGGCTGAGCACCCGGCACATTCGCTTTATGGCATTAGGTTCAGCAATTGGTACCGGGCTGTTCTACGGTTCAGCCGATGCCATCAAAATGGCGGGGCCGAGCGTGTTGCTGGCCTATATTATCGGTGGCGTCGCGGCGTACATTATTATGCGTGCGCTGGGCGAAATGTCAGTCCATAACCCCGCAGCCAGCTCTTTCTCGCGCTATGCGCAGGAAAACCTCGGACCGTTGGCTGGCTACATTACCGGCTGGACCTACTGTTTTGAAATCCTGATAGTCGCCATTGCCGACGTGACAGCCTTCGGTATATACATGGGCGTTTGGTTCCCGGCTGTACCGCACTGGATTTGGGTACTCAGCGTCGTGCTGATTATCTGCGCCATCAACCTGATGAGCGTGAAGGTGTTTGGTGAGCTGGAGTTCTGGTTCTCATTTTTCAAAGTCGCCACCATCATTGTTATGATTGTTGCTGGTTTCGGCATTATCATTTGGGGGATTGGTAACGGCGGGCAACCAACCGGTATCCATAATCTGTGGAGCAACGGCGGCTTCTTCAGCAACGGCTGGCTCGGCATGGTGATGTCGCTACAAATGGTGATGTTCGCCTACGGTGGGATTGAGATTATCGGGATTACCGCGGGCGAGGCCAAAGACCCGGAAAAATCTATTCCGCGTGCCATCAATTCTGTCCCCATGCGCATTCTGGTGTTTTATGTGGGGACGCTGTTCGTCATTATGTCTATCTACCCGTGGAACCAGGTCGGTACCGACGGTAGCCCGTTCGTTATGACATTCCAGCACATGGGCATTACCTTTGCAGCCGGGATCCTCAACTTTGTGGTTCTGACTGCGTCGCTGTCAGCCATTAACTCTGATGTATTCGGTGTGGGGCGTATGCTGCACGGCATGGCGGAGCAGGGCAGTGCCCCGAAAATGTTCGCTAAGACGTCGCGTCGTGGCGTGCCGTGGGTCACGGTGATGGTGATGACTATCGCGCTGCTGTTTGCGGTGTATCTTAACTACATCATGCCGGAAAACGTCTTCCTGGTGATCGCCTCTTTGGCAACGTTCGCCACGGTTTGGGTGTGGATAATGATCCTGCTGTCGCAGATTGCTTTCCGTCGTCGTCTGCAGCCGGAAGAAGTCAACGCGCTGAAGTTTAAAGTACCGGGTGGGGTAACGACGACCGTTGTTGGCCTGATTTTCCTGGTCTTTATCATCGCGCTTATCGGCTATCATCCGGATACCCGCATTTCGCTGTACGTCGGCTTTGCGTGGATCCTCCTGCTGCTTGCTGGCTGGGTTTTCAAGCGCCGTCGCGAGCGCCAACTGGCTGAAGTACAGTAATTTGTTTGCCGGGTAAGACAGTGTCGACGCCCGGCAACATCTCCTCCCCCGCGCTCCTCCCCCAATAAACGTTAAGATGATGAGTGATCCTGCACTTCGCTATGGCAAGGTGTCGTCATTATCATCAAAGGGGATACGTGATGTTGAACGCCTGGCACCTTCCGGTTGCCCCATTTGTGAAGCAAAACAAAGATCAACTGACGATTACGTTATGGCTGGCAGGGGAAAATCCTCCTCAGCGGGTGACGCTACGCGCAGAAAACGATAACGAAGAGATTTCGCTGGCTATGCACAAGCAGCGTAGCCAACCGCACCCTGGTGTCACCGCGTGGCGTGCGGCGATCGATCTTACCAGCGGGCAGCCCCGCCGACGCTATAGCTTTAAATTACTGTGGCTCGATCGCCAGCTATGGTTCACCCCGCAGGGATTCAGCCATTTTCCGCCTGCGCGTCTGGAGCAGTTTGCCGTCGATGTACCGGATAATGGTCCACAGTGGGTGGCCGATCAGATTTTTTATCAGATTTTCCCGGATCGCTTTGCCCGCAGCCAGTCGCGTGAAGCGGCTCAGGATAACGTCTATTACCATCACGCCGCCGGACACGACATCGTGCGGCGCGAGTGGGACGAGCCGCTTACGGCTCAGGCCGGTGGTTCGACGTTTTATGGCGGAGATTTGGACGGCATCAGCGAAAAGCTGCCGTATCTGAAGACGTTAGGGGTCACGGCGCTGTACCTGAATCCGGTATTTACCGCGCCGAGCGTACATAAATACGATACTGAAGATTATCGCCATGTTGATCCGCAGTTTGGCGGCGATCGGGCGTTGTTGCGCTTGCGGCAGAACACGCAACGGCAGGGGATGCGGCTGATTCTGGACGGTGTCTTTAACCATAGCGGCGATTCGCATGCCTGGTTTGACCGGCATAATCGCGGGACGGGTGGAGCGTGTCATAATCCGGATTCCCCCTGGCGTGACTGGTACCATTTCTCTGATGATGGGGTTGCGCTGGACTGGTTGGGGTACTCAAGCCTACCCAAACTGGACTTTTCCTCTGAAAGCCTGGTGAATGAAATTTATCGTGGCGAAGACAGTATTGTTCGCCACTGGCTAAAAGCACCGTGGAGTATGGACGGCTGGCGACTGGATGTCGTGCATATGCTGGGCGAGGCGGGTGGCGCACGTAATAACTTGCAGCATGTCGCCGGAATTACGCTGGCGGCGAAAGAAACCCAGCCAGAGGCGTATGTGGTGGGTGAACATTTTGGCGATGCACGCCAGTGGTTGCAGGCCGATGCGGAAGATGCCGCCATGAACTATCGCGGCTTTACTTTCCCCCTCTGGGGATTCCTCGCCAATACCGATATTTCATACGACCCACAATCTATTGACGCTCAGACCTGTATGGCGTGGATGGATAACTACCGTGCGGGCCTGTCGCATCAGCAGCAGTTGCGGATGTTTAATCAACTCGACAGCCACGATACCGCCCGCTTTAAATCTTTGCTGGGTAAAGACGTTGCACGCTTACCGCTGGCGGTGGTGTGGCTGTTTACCTGGCCTGGCGTGCCCTGTATTTACTACGGTGACGAAGTGGGGCTGGACGGGAATAACGATCCGTTTTGCCGCAAGACGTTCCCGTGGCAGCCTGAACATCAGGATGCTAACCTGCTGGCGTTGTACCAGCGACTGGCAAAATTACGCCACCAGAGCCAGGCGTTACGCCATGGTGGCTGTCAGGTGATTTACGCCGAGGATAACGTGGTGGTATTTGTACGCGTGCTAAACCGCCAGCGCGTGTTGGTGGCGATCAATCGCGGTCACGCTTGTGAAGTCGTGCTGCCAGCCTCACCGTTGCTCAATGTCAGTCAATGGCAGCACCAGGAGGGCAAAGGCCAACTCGTCGATGATATCCTGACGCTGCCCGCAATATCGGCTTCAGTCTGGATGAGTCATTGATATAAGCGCGCAATTTCCTCACTGGCCAGCAGCGCGTCTCGCCACCAGCGCTGCGCCAGTCCTTCGCTACTATTGCGCCATGCCATATAGGCGACGTCTTTTTGACGAAATGAGATAACCGTCTTTTCCACCAGTTCACCGCTGGTAATCCATGGGCTGGCAATGTGGCGGGGGAGAAATCCGCAGCCCATTCCCGCCCGCAGCAGCATCACCTTACTGTGGAAATCATCGACGCGAATCTGCGCCTGTTCATCCATCAGGTTGGTCTGTAACGGGTGGCAAAAGCGAGCGCTGTCGCTGATAACAATCGCCCGGTGCAGGCACAATTGCTCATTCGTCAGGTCATCAGGCGCGCTCGCCAGCGGGTGCCCTGGGGCGACGACAAAGACATTGTCCAGCGTGCCGAGCATTTTGTAGGACCAGGCTGCGGATGTGGGCGGTTCATTAATTGCGCCGAGGATAATATCCGCCCCGTTATGGGTCAGTTCTTCCCATGAACCCGCCAGCGTATGGTGGGTGAAGTTGAGACGAGTTTTTTTATTAAGTGCATGAAATTCATCAATAATGGATAGCAATGAGGCAAAGGGAAAGGAGTCATCGAGCGCGATTGCCAGATCCTTTTCCCAGCCGGAACTTAGCTGTATTGCCTGCTTTTCGAGATCTTTTGCCGCACTCAGCAGTAGACGCCCTTTTTCCAGCATCATCCGTCCGGTGTCGGTGAATTTTGCCCGGTGCCCGGAACGGTCAAGCAATTCGATGTTCAGATCGCTTTCCAGCTTCTGAATCATATAGCTGAGTGCGGCAGGTGTTTTAAATAGCGATTCGGCCGCCGCGGCAAAAGAGCCGTGCTTGTCGAGTGCATCGAGGATCAGCAGAACATCCAGATTGAGGCGCATAAGCAGAAAATATCCTGATAATTAAACCCCTCTGTTGTACCGAACGGCGAAAAACAATGCCAGTGAATAAATTAGATGAGTCATGTGTATTTTTTTGATGATGACCAGGATATATCGCAACATGAAATAATTAATTTCACGAGATGGTAAGTTTTCTTTAATAACTCGTTAGAAATTTCCCGCTATACTCAACAAGCTTTCTGATTCAGGATCCTGCTGCTGACGGCAGATACAGACCGTTGCCTTTTAACTTATTGATTAAGAAGGTGTGATATGTCTATCCGGGAACTGATTGACCCTCAAAACTCCACGCTAATTTTTATTGACCATCAACCGCAAATGTCATTTGGTGTGGCGAATATTGATCGCCAGACATTGAAAAATAATACCGTCGCATTAGCCAAAGCCGGGAAAATATTCAATGTTCCAGTAATTTATACTTCAGTGGAAACGAAAAGTTTTAGCGGATATATCTGGCCGGAATTGTTAGCCGTTCATCCTGATGTGAAACCGATAGAACGTACGTCTATGAACTCCTGGGAAGATGCCGCCTTTGTGAAGGCGGTGGCAGCGACCGGGCGTAAAAAACTGATTATTTCCGCGTTGTGGACCGAAGTCTGCCTGACGTTCCCGGCGTTAATGGCGCTGGAAGCGGGCTATGAAGTGTATGTCGTGACGGATACCTCCGGTGGTACGTCTGTGGATGCTCATGAACGTTCGATTGATCGCATGGTGCAGGCAGGGGCCGTTCCGGTCACCTGGCAGCAGGTGTTGTTGGAGTATCAGCGTGACTGGTCACGTAAAGAAACCTACGACGCCGTCATGGATTTGGTGCGTGAACACAGCGGTGCTTACGGTATGGGTGTGGATTACGCGTATACCATGGTGCATGGCGCGCCGGAACGTAAAGCCTGAGTACACGCCATTTTTCATGTTGCCTCTTTGTTGGCTTCGTTTGCGTACCCCGGTCACTGACTTATGTCAGTGACCGGGGCTACACAATCTTGCCACCTCGATGTTTCACGAATGATTGTGTATTGCTTTCATGGCTTAAGCAGGTCAATTTCCCTTTAGCAAGGAACCTTTCATGGCGCAGAACAAACATGTGACGTTGGTAATTACTCACACCCTGCGGCCTGACCAGGCGCAGCGTTATGAGCAGTGGCTGGGGAAAATCATGCCGCTGGCCGCCGAGTTTCCCGGGCATCTTGGGGCGAATGTCATTCGACCTACAGATGGACAAAACCTGTGGAACATCATTATCCGCTTCGACACCCTTGAGCATCTGTATAACTGGACTCAATCCGATACGCGCCGGGAGCTGGTTGAGGAAATTGCGCCGCTGCTGGCCGAAGGCGATAAAACAGAAGTACGCACCGAAGCGGCCTTCTGGTTTACTCCGCCAGCCCCCCATGTACGCCAGCCCAAACGCTGGAAGCAGTTTTTGATAACGCTGCTGGTGATTTTCCCCAGTACCAACCTGGTGCCGTGGCTGACCGGTATTCTGCTGCCTTCAATGAAAGGCTCGTTACTCCTGCATCTGATTAATGATGCCTGTGTGGTTGCGCTGGTGGTCTGGTTGTGGATGCCCATCGTAACCCGTCTGTTTGCCGGATGGCTGAAAAAAGCCTGACCGGTTTCTCAGGAGATTGTTATGTCTCAAACTGCCACATTGATTCTGACTCACGGAAAAATTCATACTCTCGAAAAGCAAAGCCCGCAGGTAGAGGCGGTGGCGATCGCCAACGGGAAGATCCTCGTGACGGGTAGTCACGATCGGGTAATGAGCTTTGCGACCGACGGTACGCAGATTGTCGATCTGCAGGGACACACCGTGATCCCGGGTTTAAATGATTCACACCTGCACCTCATTCGCGGTGGGTTGAACTACAACCTGGAACTGCGCTGGGAAGGGGTCCCATCGCTCGCGGATGCGCTGCGCATGCTCAAAGAGCAAGCCGATCGGACGCCGTCTCCGCAATGGGTGCGGGTGGTCGGCGGCTGGAGCGAGTTTCAGTTTGCCGAACGCCGTATGCCGACGTTGGAAGAACTGAACGATGCTGCACCGGATACACCGGTATTTGTTTTGCACCTCTACGACCGGGCGTTGCTGAACCGTGCGGCGCTGAAAGCCGTTGGCTACACCAAAGCCACACCGGACCCGGCGGGGGGAGAGATTGTACGTGACGGCAATGGTAATCCTACCGGAATGCTGATCGCCAAGCCCAACGCCATGATCCTCTATTCGACGCTGGCGAAAGGGCCAAAACTGCCGTTAGAGATGCAGGTTAACTCGACCCGCCAGTTTATGCGTGAGCTGAACCGACTGGGGCTGACCAGCGCCATCGATGCCGGCGGCGGTTTCCAGAACTACCCGGAAGATTACGAGATCATCGAGCAACTGCACGCTAACCAGCAGATGACAGTGCGTATTGCCTACAACCTGTTTACCCAGCGTCCGAAGCAGGAAGTGGAAGATTTTGAGCGCTGGACGGATATGCTCAAACCCGGGCAGGGAACCGACTTCTATCGTGCTAACGGGGCAGGGGAAATGTTGGTCTTCTCGGCGGCTGACTTCGAAGATTTCCTGCAGCCACGTCCGGATTTACCGGAAGGGATGGAAGAGGAACTGGAGCGTGTCGTACGTCATCTGGTGGAGCATCGCTGGCCGTTCCGCCTGCATGCCACTTATGATGAGTCCATCAGCCGTATGCTCGACGTGTTTGAGAAGGTGAACCGTGACATCCCGTTCAATGGCCTGCACTGGTTCTTCGATCACGCCGAAACGATTACTGAACGCAACATCGAGCGGGTAAAAGCACTGGGCGGTGGCATTGCCGTTCAGCACCGTATGGCATTCCAGGGCGAGTATTTTGTCGATCGCTATGGCAAAGAGGCGGTGAAACATACGCCGCCGGTGGCGAAAATGCTGGCGGCTGATGTACCGGTTGGTCTGGGTACTGATGCTACGCGCGTGGCAAGTTACAACCCGTGGACCGCGTTGTACTGGCTGGTATCAGGACGCACCGTTGGCGGTATGGCGATGTACGATGATAACAACCGCCTGGCGCGTGATGTTGCCCTGGAACTGTGGACAGCAGGCAGCGCCTGGTTCTCCAGCGAGCAGGGGAAGAAAGGGCGTATTGAAAAGGATCAACTGGCTGATCTGGTGGTGCTGTCAAAAGACTATTTCAGCGTGCCGGAAGAAGAGATCAAAGGCATTGAGTCAGTGATGACCATTGTCGATGGCAAAGTGGTTTATGCGGCCGGACATTTCTCCCCGCTGGCCCCCCCAGCGATTCCGGTTGTCCCTGACTGGTCGCCCGTGGTGAAAGTACCAGGACATTATCGCTCAGCGCCGCCGGTTGCTGCAAAGGTTGGGGCAATGGTGCAGATGCATCAGTGCTGCGGAAGCTGTGGTGTACATGGCCATCAACATGATATTGCGCGTAAAGCAGGGATACCGGTATCAGATGACCGGGCCTTCTGGGGCGCGCTCGGCTGCTCTTGCTTCGCGTTTTAACGCACGGGCCAGCGCCAATAAAAAAGGCCGCTTTTGCGGCCTTTTTTCGATTCATGCCAATTACAGGCTGGAAACGTTTTCGGTCAGGTATTTTGCTACGCCGTCCGGAGACGCGTTCATACCTTCTTTACCTTTTTCCCACTGTGCCGGGCAAACGTCGCCATGTTCTTCGTGGAACTGCAGCGCGTCAACCATGCGCAGCATTTCGTCAATGTTACGGCCCAGCGGCAGGTCGTTAACAACCTGATGGCGAACAACGCCGTTAGCGTCGATCAGGAAAGAACCACGCAGAGCAACGCCCGCTTCCGGGTGCTCGATGCCGTAGGCTTTCTGGATTTCGCGTTTGATGTCAGCAACCATTGCGTATTTCACTGCACCGATGCCGCCTTTGTCGACAGGGGTGTTACGCCATGCGTTGTGGACAAATTCAGAGTCAAAAGAAACGCCAACCACTTCAACGCCACGTTTCTGGAATTCTTCGTAACGCTTGTCGAATGCGATCAGTTCAGACGGGCAAACGAAGGTGAAGTCCATTGGCCAGAAGAACAGAACGGTGGTTTTACCGTTGGTATGCTGTTTGAAGTTGAAGTTATCAACAATCTCACCGCTACCCAGTACCGCAGCTGCTGTGAAATCCGGAGCCTGACGAGTTACCAGTACCATATAAATTCTCCTGCAAAGTTAAGGGTTTTTTGGAACGCAACGCGGGCCAGTATAGAGAGTGTTTGGCAATAAGACAAAGAGGCGCTGGCAATCAATGAGACAGGTTTTGACTATCAATGTTTGCCGGATAATGGCTTCGCCTTATCCGGCCTACAACGCATGCTGCAATCAAAGCGTTTTACGGCGTGCCTGTTCCATCATCTGCGGGTAAAACTGCCAGAAGCGTTCTTCTAAGGCATCGTAATGGGTGTCCAGGTCGTACCATGAATCGCGCAGGGCATCGAGACGTGGACGGCGACTGGCCATCCCGTTGAGTACGTTCTGGATAAAATCCATGTCGCGGTAGCGCTCAAGCCATTTCTCTGACCACATATAATTGTTCAGATTAATAAAGCGCGGCGGTGATTCTGGCAGAATAGTGGCAACCTGGGTGTGTGCGTAGCGCACAAAATCCGTCAGCGGGAAATCGGGAGAGATTTCCGACCAGTGGCGCGACAGAAAATGATCCCACATGACGTCCAGCGTAATCGGCGCGACGCGACGCGTTTCGTTACGAAACCACTCTTTGGCTTCACGCACCTGCGGCAGGTTATCGGTCATCACGTCGATACGACGATGCATGAAGATGCCTTCCACCACGTCAGGCGAGTAGTGCGTTTCCGGATTACCGCGGACAAAATCGGCCAGCAGATTGCCGGAAAGCGAGCTATCCGCTAAATGTGCTAAGTGCAGGTGTGCAAGAAAATTCATAGTTAAACGTTTATCCAGAGGGGTAAAGGTTGCAGGGAGAACGCCCCGGCACTAGACTACCCGCCTCTTATTTTAGTCTGAGTCAGTGTCATGCGCGTTACCGATTTCACCTTTGAATTACCCGAATCCCTGATTGCCCACTATCCGCAAGCTGAGCGCAGCAGTTGCCGCTTGCTGTCACTGGATGGGCCGACGGGCGCGCTGACGCACGGTACTTTCACCGATTTGCTCGATAAGCTCAACCCTGGAGATCTGCTGGTCTTTAATAACACCCGCGTGATCCCGGCTCGTCTGTTTGGCCGTAAAGCCAGCGGCGGCAAGATTGAAGTGCTGGTCGAGCGTATGCTGGATGACAAACGTATTCTGGCGCATATTCGCGCCTCGAAAGCGCCGAAACCGGGTGCCGAACTGCTACTGGGTGACGACGAAAGTATTAATGCGACGATGGTCGCTCGCCATGACGCGCTGTTTGAAGTTGAGTTTAACGACGAACGCAGCGTGCTGGATATCCTCAACACCATCGGCCATATGCCGCTGCCGCCGTATATCGACCGTCCGGATGAAGACGCCGACCGCGAGCTGTACCAGACCGTGTACAGCGAAAAACCGGGTGCCGTCGCCGCGCCGACCGCGGGCCTGCACTTTGACGATCCGCTGCTGGCTAAACTGCGCGATAAAGGCATTGAGATGGCGTTCGTCACGCTACACGTAGGGGCAGGGACATTCCAGCCGGTGCGTGTAGACACTATCGAAGATCACATCATGCACTCGGAATACGCGGAAGTACCGCAGGATGTGGTTGATGCGGTGCTGGCGGCGAAAGCACGCGGTAACCGCGTTATTGCCGTGGGCACTACCTCCGTGCGTTCACTGGAAAGCGCAGCGCAGGCAGCCAAAAACGACCTTATTGAACCGTTCTTCGGCGATACGCAGATCTTCATCTATCCAGGTTATCAATACAAAGTGATAGACGCGTTGGTGACCAACTTCCATCTGCCGGAATCGACGCTGATCATGCTGGTTTCCGCCTTTGCAGGTTATAAAAACACCATGCACGCCTATCATGAAGCGGTAAAAGCGGAATATCGCTTTTTTAGTTACGGTGATGCGATGTTTATCACGTACAATCCGCAGGCTATTTCTGAGCGACCGTGAGAAGGCTATCTCACTTGCCATTTTGATGGCGGGCAGTGCTCGTCATCCTCACGTACTGCGTGTACGCTCCGGTGGCTGTGCGCTGGTCGCTCCCAAACTGGCTGCGCCGATTGCGCCTTCGCCAGTGGGTTAAAATATTTATACTCCGTGGAGTGAATCCATGGGGAAAGTTTAATCATCAGACTGTCTCTCTGATGCAGGAGAAAAAATGAAATTTGAACTGGATACCACCGATGGTCGCGCACGCCGCGGCCGCCTGGTTTTTGATCGTGGCGTAGTGGAAACGCCTGCCTTTATGCCGGTCGGTACTTACGGCACTGTTAAGGGTATGACGCCAGAAGAAGTTGAAGCGACTGGCGCACAGATCATCCTCGGCAACACCTTCCACCTGTGGCTGCGCCCGGGTCAGGAAATCATGAAGCTGCACGGCGACCTGCACGATTTCATGCAGTGGAAAGGACCGATCCTCACTGATTCCGGTGGTTTCCAGGTGTTCAGCCTGGGCGATATCCGTAAGATAACCGAGCAGGGCGTGCATTTCCGTAACCCGATCAACGGCGATCCGATTTTCCTCGATCCCGAGAAGTCGATGGAGATTCAATACGATCTCGGTTCCGATATCGTGATGATCTTCGACGAATGCACACCGTACCCGGCAGACTGGGACTATGCTAAACGCTCAATGGAGATGTCTTTGCGTTGGGCGAAGCGCAGCCGTGATCGTTTTGATAGCCTTGGCAACAAAAATGCGCTTTTTGGCATCATTCAGGGCAGTGTTTACGAAGATTTACGTGATATCTCCGTCAAAGGTCTGGTAGATATTGGCTTTGATGGCTACGCTGTCGGCGGTTTGGCTGTCGGTGAGCCGAAAGCGGATATGCACCGCATTCTGGAACATGTTTGCCCGCAAATTCCGGCAGATAAACCTCGCTATCTGATGGGCGTTGGCAAACCAGAAGATCTGGTTGAAGGCGTGCGTCGTGGTATCGATATGTTTGACTGCGTGATGCCAACGCGAAATGCCCGTAATGGTCATTTGTTTGTGACTGACGGCGTGGTAAAAATTCGTAATGCGAAACATAAAAGCGACACCAGTCCGCTCGATGCCGAGTGTGATTGCTACACCTGTCGCAATTATTCGCGTGCTTACTTGCATCATCTCGACCGTTGCAACGAAATATTGGGCGCGCGACTCAACACGATTCATAACCTTCGCTACTACCAGCGTTTGATGGCGGGTTTACGCAAGGCTATTGAAGAGGGTAAATTAGAGAGCTTCGTGACCGATTTTTACCAACGTCAGGGTCGACCTGTTCCACCTTTGAACGTTGATTAATTTTAATAATGAGGGAATTTGAATGAGCTTTTTTATTTCTGATGCGGTAGCGGCAACAGGTGCTCCGGCGCAGGGCAGCCCGATGTCTCTGATTCTGATGCTGGTGGTGTTTGGTCTGATTTTCTACTTCATGATCCTGCGCCCACAGCAAAAGCGTACCAAAGAACATAAAAACCTGATGAGCTCCATTGCCAAGGGTGATGAAGTGCTGACTAACGGTGGCCTGGTAGGTCGCGTGACCAAAGTAGCAGAAACTGGCTACATCGCTATCGCGCTGAACGACACCACTGAAGTGGTTATCAAACGTGATTTCGTAGCTGCCGTTCTGCCGAAAGGCACGATGAAGGCGCTGTAATTTATTGTTTTCCCAAAGGGAACTGCCGTGTTAAACCGTTATCCTTTGTGGAAGTACATTATGCTGGTCGTCGTTATTATCGTCGGCCTGCTTTACGCACTTCCCAACCTGTATGGTGAGGATCCGGCTGTTCAAATCACTGGCGTGCGCGGTGCCGCCGCCAGTGAGCAAACGCTGATCCAGGTCCAGAAAACGTTACAAGAAGATAAAATCACACCTAAGTCTGTGGCTCTGGAAGAGGGCGCTATTCTTGCGCGCTTTGACTCCACCGATACCCAACTGCGCGCACGTGAAGTGTTGATGGGCGTGCTGGGTGATCAATACGTCGTGGCGCTTAACCTTGCTCCGGCAACGCCCCGTTGGCTGGCAGCCATTCACGCAGAACCGATGAAACTCGGTCTTGATCTGCGTGGCGGCGTTCACTTCCTGATGGAAGTGGATATGGACACCGCACTGGGTAAATTGCAGGAACAAAATATCGATAGCCTGCGCAGCGATCTGCGTGAAAAAGGCATTCCTTATACTACCGTTCGGAAAGAAGATAACTACGGTCTGAGCATCACCTTCCGTGATGGAAATGCCCGTGATGAAGCGATCTCTTACCTGAGCAAGCGTCACCAGGATCTGGTGATTTCCAGCCAGGGCAGCAATGCGCTGCGTGCGGTGATGACCGATGCGCGCCTGAGTGAAGCGCGTGAATACGCGGTACAGCAGAACATCAACATTCTGCGTAATCGTGTTAACCAACTGGGTGTTGCTGAACCTGTTGTTCAGCGTCAGGGTGCTGACCGTATCGTCGTCGAACTGCCGGGTATCCAGGATACCGCGCGTGCGAAAGAAATTTTGGGCGCCACCGCGACGCTGGAATTCCGTCTGGTAAATACCAACGTTGACCAGTCTGCTGCGGCATCCGGACGTGTTCCGGGTGATTCGGAAGTGAAACAATCCCGTGAAGGTCAGCCAGTAGTGCTGTACAAGCGCGTGATACTGACCGGTGACCACATCACCGACTCCACTTCCAGCCAGGACGAATACAATCAGCCGCAGGTTAACATCTCGCTGGATAGCGCAGGTGGTAACATCATGTCTAACTTCACCAAGGACAACATCGGTAAACCGATGGCGACCCTGTTCGTGGAGTACAAAGACAGCGGTAAGAAAGATGCCAACGGTCGTGCCGTACTGGTGAAACAGGAAGAGGTGATTAACATTGCCAACATCCAGTCTCGCCTGGGCAACAGCTTCCGTATTACCGGTATCAACAACCCGAATGAAGCGCGTCAGCTTTCCCTGCTGTTACGTGCTGGTGCATTGATTGCGCCGATTCAGATTGTTGAAGAAAGGACAATCGGCCCAACCCTGGGTATGCAGAACATTAAACAGGGTCTGGAAGCGTGTCTGGCCGGTCTGGTGGTTTCAATTCTGTTCATGATCTTCTTCTATAAGAAGTTCGGTCTGATTGCGACAAGCGCGCTGATTGCCAACCTGGTATTGATTGTCGGCATTATGTCACTATTGCCGGGGGCGACGTTGAGTATGCCGGGTATTGCGGGGATCGTCTTAACCCTTGCCGTCGCGGTCGATGCTAACGTATTGATCAACGAACGTATCAAAGAAGAGTTGAGCAACGGACGTTCGGTGCAGCAAGCAATCAATGAAGGTTATGCGGGTGCATTTAGCTCCATCTTCGATGCGAACATTACGACGTTGATCAAGGTCATCATCCTGTACGCAGTCGGCACCGGGGCAATTAAAGGGTTCGCGATTACTACTGGTATTGGTGTGGCGACGTCGATGTTTACCGCGATTGTCGGTACACGTGCCATCGTAAACCTGTTGTATGGCGGCAAGCGCGTCAAAAAGCTGTCAATCTGAGGAGTGCGATGTGGCACAGGAATATACTGTTGAACAATTGAACCACGGCCGTAAAGTCTGGGACTTTATGCGCTGGGACTACTGGGCTTTCGGCATTTCTGGTTTCCTGCTGATTGCGGCCATCATTGTGATGGGCGTACGCGGGTTTAACTGGGGGCTCGATTTCACCGGTGGTACGGTGATTGAAATTACGCTGGAAAAACCAGCGGACATGGACGTGATGCGCGATGCGCTGGAGAAAGCGGGCTTTGTGGATCCGCTGCTGCAGAACTTCGGCAGCAGCCACGACATTATGGTGCGTATGCCGCCAACTGAAGGGGCAAACGGCGGCCAGGTGTTGGGCAGCAAAGTGTTGAGTGTGATTAACGAGTCCACCAACCAAAACGCGGCGGTGAAGCGAATTGAATTCGTCGGGCCGAGCGTGGGGGCAGACCTGGCGCAAACCGGTGCGATGGCGCTGATGGCGGCACTGATCTCCATCCTGGTCTATGTTGGTTTCCGCTTCGAGTGGCGACTGGCGGCAGGTGTGGTTATCGCATTGGCGCACGACGTTATCATTACGCTCGGGATCCTGTCGTTGTTCCATATCGAGATTGACCTGACTATCGTTGCCTCACTGATGTCGGTAATCGGTTACTCGTTGAACGACAGTATCGTGGTATCTGACCGTATTCGTGAAAACTTCCGCAAGATTCGTCGCGGTACGCCTTACGAAATCTTTAACGTGTCACTGACCCAGACGCTGCACCGTACGTTGATTACATCCGGTACCACGTTGATGGTTATCCTGATGCTGTTCCTGTTCGGTGGCCCGGTACTGGAAGGCTTCTCGCTGACCATGTTGATCGGTGTGTCTATCGGTACTGCATCGTCTATCTATGTGGCTTCGGCACTGGCGTTGAAGCTGGGTATGAAGCGCGAGCACATGCTGCAGCAGAAGGTCGAGAAAGAAGGGGCGGATCAGCCGTCAATTCTGCCTTAACCAACGCAGGCAAAAGTACTGAAATCCCGATCGCAAGGTCGGGATTTTTTTTGCCTGTGGAAACTCCACAGCCTCTCTGTGTAATGCCAGTTAGCTAACGCCTCAGTTTTAGAAAGCATCACATGTGTTGGCAGAGATAATGAACATGCTATCTCTGAGGAACGGAGACTTATTCAGAGCAAAACGTTCTCTATACATGTTTAACTGATCATCATTACAGCCTGGCTGTGGAACAAAAAAAGCCAGCGGTTAAGCTGGCTTGTCTTTGATTAATTTACTGGATTAGAAGTTGTAACCTACAACCAGGTAACCACCCCAACCGGTAGATTTCGCGCTGAAGTCACCTTCGCCCCAGTTCAGAGTATCGCCGCCTTTCCACTGGCCGCCGTTATGGAAATAACGCGCGACGACAGAGTAGTGCCAGTGATCATAGTTCAGGGCCAGAACATGGCTGGATGCGATAGAGTTGCTGGTACGGTTCGGATCATCACCCAGATCTGAGCCCCAGTCGAAGTTGGTGAAGCCGATATAGGTCAGCTGGCCGCCCCAAACCTGAGTGATTGGCACAAAGTATTTAACTTTGAAACGGTAACCATCCCACTCGTTTTCGTTAGACGCGCCATAGTTCTGCCACTGGTATTTAGCATACACGTTCAGAGACAGGCCCATCGGCAGGCCGGTGTCGATATCAGTACCCAGACCCATGTACCAGGTGCTCTGACGGCTGGCTTTGTTGTCACCCATATCGTAGATATAGTTGTTGGCAAAGTACCATTCTTTGAACGGACCAAAGCTCAGGTCAGCACCCGTCAGTTTATCGATAGAGAAACGCGGTTCGATTTCCATGAACAGCGGGGAACCGTCAGACCAGATGCCTTTATCGTTGCCGTTACCCCAGTCAAAGGTCTTAGGAATATCGATGTAGCCATAGAAATCAAACCAGTCTTTTTTGGCAAACGCTTCGTATTCGAGATAAACGTCGTTGTTCAGCTTCGGAGAAAAGCGAGTGTGGTAGCTACCCACAACGTTAACGCTCTGATGCCACCAGTCGGAAAGATATTGCGGTTTGTCATTTTCTGCCGCGTTTGCAACAGTAAATGATGAGGAGAGCGCCAGCACTGCACCGGCTGCAAGTAATGTTTTTTTCATATGTATGCCACTGTTTGAAATCCCTTTCGGGAGTGAAAAAGGCGCAAATTGCGTTTCTAAATATTTCGTATTTCTTCGGAGCCTATTATAAAAATCATTGTTCACAAAAATATGTCTTGTTTCACAGTTCTATCATTTACGTAATCGATTGCGTTCACGTTTGCGTACTTTAGGCGGCGAATTGTACTGGCTCCCATGAATGTTGCCAAGTTTTACCGGAAATATCGGTTATGTCAGGGGAGTAACATAATAAGGCGGAGTGATGTTGCGGAACGCACAAAAACGTTCCGCAAAAAGTTTATTGACTAACAGGCTGGATGTCGTGGATGCGAACAAAACCTAACTGGTCAGGAGACAGTCCGTTTAGCTGCAACGGAATATCTACATCGCTGGGGGCAAGGATACTCGCCGGGGCGTTTATCAACTGATTCTGTACATTCACTTCCTGGTAGTTGTCTGTGGTGCCCTGAATCTGTCCGTACTCTACAGTACCGCTAAAGGCAGGGAGCGGGGTATTCGATTCCCCCTGAATCCGCAGCGTCAGGCGCGTTCCTGCCGCATTTGGCGCAATATTCACCAGCGACATACGCAGCGTGCCGATCTGACTATCCAGCCGGGCAGGTGTTTTGGAACCGGGTAGCAGGTAGGCTCCGCTGGTCGATTTGGCATTCAACATATTTTGTTGCGTAATTTTTACCGTTTCCTGATTGAGCTGCGTCATCTCTTTATTCAACGTGCTAACGCTTTGATGCATCTGGCGTACTTCGCTTTGCTGTGCACAGGCGCTGAGGCTAAAGAGGCTTCCCACCAGGAGAATTCTTAGGTAACGTCTTGTCATTGTGATTACTTCCTTCATTGTCGCGATAGCATAATGGTAGTGTGCGCAGAGCACGAAGGCATCGATCCTTTGTCTCAAAAGCGCTCCGCCTTTGTTGTCACGCCAGTTCAGGGTAAAATAGATTTCTGCGAACCACTAAGGTACAGGACGCCGTATGCATTGCCCATTCTGTTTCGCCGTAGACACCAAGGTAATTGACTCTCGTCTTGTGGGCGAGGGCTCTTCGGTACGCCGCCGCCGACAGTGTCTGGTCTGTAACGAACGTTTCACCACCTTTGAGGTGGCTGAACTTGTTATGCCGCGCGTTGTAAAAAGCAACGATGTGCGTGAACCCTTTAATGAAGAGAAGCTGCGTAGCGGCATGCTCAGAGCGCTGGAGAAACGTCCGGTCAGCGCTGATGACGTCGAAATGGCGTTAAACCATATAAAATCACAGCTGCGTGCGACAGGCGAGCGTGAAGTGCCGAGTAAGATGATCGGCAACCTGGTGATGGAGCAGCTGAAAAAGCTCGATAAAGTCGCTTACATCCGCTTTGCCTCGGTTTACCGGAGCTTCGAAGATATCAAAGAATTTGGCGAAGAGATTGCTCGCCTACAGGACTAAGCCATGCAGGATGAATTGTACATGGCGCGAGCGCTGAAGCTTGCTGCGCGCGGACGTTTTACTACTCACCCCAATCCCAACGTGGGCTGTGTGATTGTTAAAGATGGGGAAATCGTCGGTGAGGGGTATCACCATCGCGCGGGCGAGCCTCATGCCGAAGTCCATGCTCTGCGTATGGCGGGAGAAAAAGCGCAGGGGGCAACGGCCTACGTTACGCTTGAACCCTGTAGTCATCATGGTCGCACGCCGCCGTGCTGCGATGCGCTGATCGCCGCCGGTGTGACGCGTGTGGTTGCTGCTATGCAAGATCCTAATCCACAGGTCGCTGGCCGTGGGCTTTATCGCTTGCAGCAGGCGGGCATTGACGTCAGCCATGGCCTGATGATGAGCGAAGTTGAGCAGCTTAATAAGGGCTTTCTCAAACGGATGCGTACCGGATTCCCTTACGTACAGCTCAAGCTGGGCGCCTCGCTTGATGGGCGTACGGCGATGGCCAGTGGTGAAAGCCAGTGGATCACCTCGCCGCAGGCACGTCGCGATGTGCAACGCCTGCGCGCGCAAAGTCATGCCATTTTAACCAGCAGCGCCACGGTACTGGCGGATGACCCTCAGCTTACCGTTCGTTGGGAAGAACTGGGGGAGTCAACCCAGGCGAGTTATCCGCAGGAAAATCTGCGCCAGCCGATCCGTATTGTACTTGATAGCCAGAACCAGGTGACACCGGCGCATCGTATTGTGCAACAGCCTGGAGAAACCTGGATTGTCCGTACCCAGGACGATCCTCGCAGCTGGCCGGAAACGGTTCGTAGCCTGAAGGTGCCGGAACATAACGGGCATCTGGATCTGGTGGTGTTGATGATGCAGCTGGGCAAGCAGCAAATTAACAGTATTTGGGTTGAGGCCGGGCCAACACTTGCAGGCGCGTTATTACAGGCTGGCGTGGTGGATGAGCTAATCGTCTATGTTGCGCCTAAACTGTTAGGCAGTGATGCCCGGGGATTATGTGTGCTTCCAGGCCTTGAGAAACTGGCTGACGCCCCCCATTTCAAATTCAACGAAATACGCCATGTAGGTCCGGACCTTTGCCTGCATTTAGTGGGCGCATGATCTCCCGGTTCGAAAGGGAAGCAGCGCACAGATTATTATGATAAAATCCGCCCCCCTGCGGGGTCTAGTGAATCCGAAGGAAGAATATGAACATTATTGAAGCTAACGTTGCTACCCCGGACGCTCGCGTCGCCATCACCATTGCGCGTTTCAACAACTTTATCAATGACAGCCTGCTGGAAGGTGCGATCGACGCCCTGAAACGTATTGGTCAGGTTAAAGATGAAAATATTACCGTCGTTTGGGTTCCAGGCGCGTATGAGCTGCCGCTGGCGGCTGACGCACTGGCAAAAACCGGTAAATATGACGCGGTGATTGCGCTGGGTACGGTTATCCGTGGCGGTACCGCACACTTCGAATATGTGGCTGGCGGTGCAAGCAATGGCCTGGCGCATGTCGCTCAGGACAGCGGTATTCCGGTAGCCTTCGGTGTTCTGACCACCGAAAGTATTGAACAAGCCATCGAACGTGCTGGCACCAAAGCCGGCAACAAAGGCGCAGAAGCTGCACTGACTGCGCTTGAAATGATTAATGTATTGAAAGCCATCAAGGCCTGATTTTTGTAAGGGGAAATCCGTGAAACCTGCTGCTCGTCGCCGCGCCCGTGAGTGTGCCGTCCAGGCGCTCTACTCCTGGCAGTTGTCCCAGAACGACATCGCTGATGTTGAATACCAGTTCCTGGCGGAACAGGACGTAAAAGATGTCGACGTTCTGTATTTCCGTGAACTGCTGTCCGGGGTGGCGACTAACAGCGCGTACCTGGATGGACTGATGAAGCCTTACCTGTCTCGCCTGTTGGAAGAGCTGGGTCAGGTAGAAAAAGCCGTGCTGCGTATTGCGCTGTTCGAACTGTCTAAGCGTAGTGATGTGCCGTATAAAGTGGCCATTAACGAAGCGATTGAACTGGCGAAAACCTTCGGCGCTGAAGATAGCCACAAATTCGTCAACGGCGTACTGGATAAAGCAGCACCTGTGATTCGCCCCAACAAAAAGTGATCCCGAGGCCGGCTGGAGGGTGGAACCTGTTTCCACTGTCCCCGGCTTTTTCTTTTTTCCTGCTGAGGCATAACGTATGGCATGTGGCGAGTTTTCCCTGATTGCCCGTTATTTTGACCGCGTAAGAAGCTCTCGTCTTGATGTCGAAACCGGTATTGGCGACGATTGCGCACTTCTGAACATTCCTGAAAAACAGACGCTGGCGATCAGTACCGATACGCTGGTGGCTGGCAACCACTTCCTCCCCGATATCGATCCCACAGACCTTGCCTGGAAAGCGCTGGCGGTGAACTTGAGCGATCTGGCAGCGATGGGAGCCGATCCGGCATGGCTGACGCTGGCAATCACATTGCCTGACGTCGATGAAGCCTGGCTTGAAGCTTTCAGTGATGGCCTGTTTGAGCTCCTGAATTACTATGATATGCAGCTGATTGGCGGTGACACCACGCGTGGGCCGCTGTCGCTGACGCTGGGTATTCATGGCTACGTCCCGGTTGGACGGGCCTTAAAACGCTCCGGTGCGAAACCGGGCGACTGGATTTACGTTACCGGTACGCCGGGCGACAGCGCTGCCGGGTTGGCTATTCTGCAAAACCGATTGCAGGTAACTGATGCCAAAGATGCTGACTATCTGCTCAAGCGGCACCTGCGTCCTACGCCGCGAATTTTACAAGGGCAAGCCCTGCGCGACCTGGCGAGTGCCGCTATCGATCTCTCGGACGGTCTGATTTCAGATCTGGGCCATATCGTTAAAGCCAGCGGCTGCGGCGCACGGATTAACGTCGATGCTCTGCCATATTCCACTGCGTTTACCCAACACGTCGAGCCTGAACAGGCGTTGCGTTGGGCGCTCTCGGGCGGTGAAGATTATGAGTTATGCTTTACCGTACCGGAAATGAATCGTGGGGCGCTGGACGTCGCGCTGGGGCATCTCGGCACACCGTTTACCTGCATTGGGCAGATGAGTGCGGATGTGGAAGGCATTCATTTTACGCGTGATGGAAAGCCCGTCACGTTTGACTGGAAAGGATATGACCATTTTGCCGCGCCTTAAAAAAGATGTCGCAAAAAGCCGTTTGAGCATGCGTAATCCGTGGCACCTGCTGGCTACCGGATTTGGCAGTGGATTGAGCCCGATTGTACCGGGCACCATGGGATCGCTGGCGGCGATCCCATTTTGGTATTTAATGACATTTCTGCCGTGGCAACTCTATTCACTGGTGGTCATGCTGTCGATCTGTATTGGCGTCTATCTGTGCCATCAGACGGCAAAAGATATGGGTGTGCACGATCACGGCAGCATTGTCTGGGACGAGTTTGTCGGAATGTGGATAACCCTGATGGCGCTGCCGACCAACGACTGGCAGTGGGTTGCCGCTGGATTTGTGATTTTCCGTATTCTGGATATGTGGAAACCCTGGCCGATTCGCTGGTTCGATCGTAACGTACATGGCGGCACGGGGATCATGATCGATGATATTGTCGCCGGGATACTTTCTGCAGGGATCCTGTATTTTATCGGCCATCACTGGCCGGTAGGGATCATTTAAAGGGGATGCCGGATGGCGGCGTAAACGCCTTATCCGGCCTACAATCTACAACCGCGCTTATTTAAATCCCACCACCGGATGCTGTTTGTACGGCATTTCCAGTTCGGCAATGTGCTCTGGTTTCAGCGTTAAATCTACCGCGTTAAGTAATTCATCCAACTGTTCTTCCCGCGATGAGCCGATAATCGGTGCGGCGACGCCTGGCTTGCTTAACAGCCATGCCAGCGCGACCTGCGCGCGCGTTACGCCCAGTTCCTCGCTGACGCCGGTCAGCCGTTCGGCAATTTGTGCGTCGTTTTCATCGCTCTCGCTGTACAAATTTTTACCGACCTCATCGGAAACCAGACGCGCGGTCGTTTCTCCCCACGGGCGCGTCAGGCGACCACGCGCCAGCGGGCTCCATGGGATCACCGCCACACCCTCCTGAGAGCAAAGCGGTAGCATTTCGCGTTCTTCTTCGCGGTAGATCAGGTTGTAGTGATCCTGCATGCTGATAAATTGCGCCCAGCCGTGTTGTTTCTGCAGGGCCAGTGCCTGAGCAAACTGCGAAGCGTGCATGGATGATGCGCCGATGTAGCGCGCTTTTCCGGCTTTTACGACGTCATTAAGCGCTTCCAGCGTTTCTTCAATGGGCGTGTTGTAATCCCAACGGTGAATTTGCAGGATGTCCACATAGTCCATACCCAGGCGTCTGAGGCTGTCGTCGATTGAGCGCAGGATTTGTGCGCGGGATAATCCTTCTGCTAAATCATCTACCTGGTGAAAAACCTTGGTCGCCACCACGACATCTTCGCGGCGGGCGAAATCGCGCAGCGCACGGCCGACAATTTCCTCACTGCTGCCTGCGGAGTAACTGTTTGCGGTATCGAAAAAGTTAATACCACCCTCAAGGGCATGTTTGATAATCGGGCGACTACTCTCTTCTGGTAGCGTCCAGGCGTGATTGCCGCGATGGGGTTCGCCAAACGTCATGCAGCCCAGACAAAGGCGGGAGACCCGAAGGTCGGTTTTTCCTAAGGTGTTGTATTGCATAAATTCGCTCCTGCTTAGCGTGTTATTCATTAAGCATAGCAGGAGCGAGAGGGGGATTATGCCAGCCAGGCCTTGATTTTGGCCTCAATTCCGGCGGCATTCAGGCCCAGTTCGGCGCGAGCCTCGTCCTGAGTACCCTGGGGAATGAAGAAATCAGGCAGACCAATGTTCAGTACCGGAACCGGCTTACGATGCGCCATCAGCACTTCGTTTACGCCGCTACCTGCGCCGCCCATAATGGCGTTTTCTTCAATCGTCACCAGCACGTCGTGCTGTGCTGCCATTTCCAGAATCAGTGCTTCATCCAGCGGTTTCACGAAGCGCATATCGACCAGCGTTGCGTTCAGCGATTCCGCGACCTGAGCCGCTTCCGGCATCAGCGTACCGAAGTTCAGAATCGCCAGTTTCTCACCGTGACGCTTGACGATACCTTTACCGATAGGCAATTGCTCCAGCGGCGTCAGCTCAACACCTACGGCAGTACCGCGGGGATAACGCACGACCGTTGGGCCATTGTTGTAGTGATAGCCGGTAAATAACATTTGGCGACATTCGTTCTCATCGCTCGGGGTCATAATGACCATTTCCGGGATGCAGCGCAGGAAGGAAAGATCGAATGCACCCTGGTGAGTTTGCCCATCAGCACCCACGATTCCTGCCCGATCAACGGCGAACAGGACCGGTAGTTTCTGAATGGCAACATCGTGCAGCACCTGATCGTAGGCGCGTTGCAAGAACGTGGAATAGATAGCGACGATGGGTTTATAACCACCAATCGCCAGGCCGGCCGCAAAGGTCACCGCATGCTGCTCGGCAATGGCCACGTCGAAGTAGCGATCCGGGAACTTACGCGAGAACTCCACCATACCGGAGCCTTCACGCATCGCCGGGGTGATCGCCATCAGCTTGTTGTCTTTTGCTGCGGTTTCACACAGCCAGTCACCGAAGATTTTTGAATAGCTCGGCAGACCGCCGCTGCTTTTCGGCAGGCATCCGCTGGACGGATCGAATTTGGGCACCGCGTGGAAGGTGATCGGATCTTTTTCTGCCGGCTCGTAGCCACGACCCTTCTTGGTCATGATGTGCAGGAACTGCGGGCCTTTCAGATCCCGCATGTTTTTCAGCGTGGTGATAAGACCCAACACGTCGTGGCCGTCTACCGGGCCAATATAGTTAAAGCCCAGCTCTTCAAACAGTGTGCCGGGTACGACCATACCTTTGATGTGTTCTTCGGTACGTTTGAGTAGCTCTTTAATCGGCGGTACGCCGGAGAACACTTTCTTGCCGCCTTCGCGCAGCGACGAATAGAGTTTTCCAGAGAGCAGTTGCGCCAGGTGGTTATTCAGCGCACCGACGTTTTCCGAAATCGACATTTCATTGTCATTGAGGATAACCAGCATGTCGGGCTTAATATCGCCCGCATGGTTCATCGCTTCAAACGCCATCCCTGCGGTGATGGCACCGTCGCCAATGACGCATACGGTGCGGCGCTCTTTGCCTTCTTTCTCGGCGGCAACCGCAATGCCGATGCCTGCGCTGATAGAGGTTGAGGAGTGGCCAACGCTCAGTACGTCATACTCACTCTCGCCGCGCCACGGGAACGGATGCAAACCGCCTTTCTGGCGAATAGTGCCAATCTTATCGCGGCGGCCGGTAAGAATTTTGTGCGGATAAGCCTGATGTCCCACATCCCAGATTAACTGGTCGAACGGGGTGTTGTAGACATAGTGCAGCGCGACGGTGAGTTCCACCGTGCCCAGACCAGAGGCGAAGTGCCCGCTGGAACGGCTCACGCTGTCGAGCAAATAGCGGCGCAGTTCGTCGCAAAGCTTAGGCAGGCTCTCTTTTGGCAGCAGTCTTAACTCCTGGGTGGAGTCGACCAACGCCAGGGTCGGGTATTTGGCTATATCAAAACTCATCGCAAGCTCATTGGATATGTTGGTTTATTTATCACGCTGGATTATGTAGTCCGCTAGCGCTTCCAGTGCCGAGGTATCGAGAGACTGTGCGGCCAGCAAACTTAACGACTGGCGGGCATCCTCAATTAAATCCCGGGCTTTATTCCGGGCTTGCTCAAGACCCAGAAGTGCAGGATAGGTACTTTTGCCAAGCTGCTGGTCGGCACCCTGACGTTTACCCAATGTTGCAGTATCGCCTACCACATCCAGTATGTCATCCTGAACCTGGAAGGCCAGACCGATACTTTCGGCGTATGTGTCGAGTATCGGCAGAAGTTCTCTCCCTTTATCGCCAGCACTTAACGCACCCAGACGAACGGCGGCGCGAATCAATGCGCCGGTTTTATGGCGATGAATACGCTCCAGCGCCGCCAGTTCTACCTGCTGACCTTCTGCTGCCAGATCCAGCGCCTGACCGCCACACATACCGGCGATACCACTGGCCTGAGCCAGTTCAGAGATCATCGCGATGCGGTCACGGTCGGCGACTTCCGGCATCGGGGCGTCGCTGATAATAGAGAACGCCAGCGTTTGCAGCGCATCACCGGCCAGAATCGCATTCGCTTCGCCAAACTTGACGTGGCAGGTTGGCAGACCGCGACGCAGATCATCGTCGTCCATCGCGGGCAAATCATCGTGTATCAGCGAATAGGCATGGATGCACTCAACCGCGGCGGCGGGGGCGTCAAGCGTACTCAGGCTCACGCCAAACATCTGACCGGTCGCATACACCAAAAACGGGCGCAGACGTTTACCGCCTAATAATGCGCCATACTGCATGGTTTCGACCACGGGAGTGTTCTGAAAGGGCAGTGGCGCGATAAAACGGCTCAGTGCCTGGTTAGCCTGCTCAACGCAAGCCTGTAGCTGCTGCGTAAAATCCATTTACTCATTATCCGGTGTAAAAGGCGTGAGGGCGGCGTCTTCAGTTTCTGACAGCAGGATTTGCACGCGCTGTTCAGCCTGTTGCAATTTGACTTGTCCCTGACGTGCCAGCTGTACGCCACGTTCGAATTCGTTCAGCGCCTCTTCCAGCGGCAAATCGCCGCTTTCCAGACGGGTGACAATCTGTTCCAGCTCGCTCAGCGCAGTTTCAAAGCTGGCGGGCGCTTCATTTTTCTTCGGCATAATGAATGTCTGACTCTCTGTATTGACAGCACAAGACTATGGTAACGGACTCGCACTGATAAGCAAATAACGCGCAATGTGCACAGTAGCCGCGCGATGGTGGTATACTTGCGCGCTTGGATGCAGTCGCGGGTATGGGCTGCTGTATTATTTTCCATCACAAGTCGTTCAGACTTGCCAAAGAACCATTGCCGCCATGAAGTTTATCATTAAATTGTTCCCAGAAATCACCATCAAAAGCCAATCTGTGCGTTTGCGCTTTATAAAAATTCTGACAGGGAACATCCGTAACGTTTTAAAGCACTACGATGAAGACCTTGCCGTTGTCCGTCACTGGGATCACGTTGAGGTTCGCGCCAAAGATGAAAGCCAGCGTCTCGATATTCGTGACGCGTTAACCCGAATCCCGGGTATTCACCATATTCTCGAAGTAGAAGACGTGCCGTTTACTGATATGCACGATATTTTCGAGAAAGCGCTGGTGCAGTATCGCGATCAACTGGAAGGAAAAACCTTCTGTGTGCGCGTCAAGCGCCGCGGCAAGCATGAGTTTAGCTCCATCGAGGTGGAACGTTATGTTGGCGGCGGACTGAATCAGCATATTGAATCTGCACGCGTGAAGCTGACGAAGCCGGATGTGACGGTTAATCTTGAAATCGAAAACGACCGTCTGCTGCTGGTTAAAGGCCGCTATGAAGGTATCGGCGGTTTCCCGATTGGTACACAAGAAGACGTACTGTCGCTGATCTCCGGTGGTTTCGACTCCGGCGTTTCCAGCTACATGCTGATGCGTCGCGGCTGCCGCGTACACTATTGCTTCTTCAACCTCGGCGGCGCTGCGCATGAAATCGGCGTTCGCCAGGTGGCGCATTATCTGTGGAACCGCTTTGGTAGCTCACATCGCGTACGTTTTGTTGCGATCAACTTTGAACCAGTGGTCGGTGAGATCCTGGAAAAAGTCGACGACGGTCAGATGGGCGTGGTCCTTAAGCGCATGATGGTCCGTGCGGCGTCTAAAGTGGCTGAACGCTATGGCGTACAGGCGCTGGTGACCGGTGAAGCGCTGGGCCAGGTGTCCAGCCAGACGCTGACCAATCTGCGTTTAATCGACAACGTATCTGACACCCTGATCCTGCGCCCGCTTATCTCCCATGATAAAGAGCACATCATCAATCTGGCGCGTGAAATCGGTACTGAAGACTTCGCCCGTACCATGCCGGAATACTGTGGGGTGATTTCAAAAAGCCCGACGGTGAAAGCGGTTAAAGCGAAGATTGAGGCCGAAGAAGAAAACTTCGATTTCTCGATCCTCGATAAAGTGGTTGAAGAAGCCAACAATATCGATATTCGCGACATTGCCCAGCAGACGCAGCAGACCGTGGTGGAAGTTGAAACCGTGAGCGGCTTTGGCCCTAACGATGTGATTCTGGATATTCGCTCCGTGGATGAACAGGATGACAAACCGCTGAAGGTGGAAGGTGTGGATGTGGTTTCTCTGCCGTTCTACAAGTTGAGCACCAAATTCGGCGATCTGGACCAGAATAAAACCTGGCTGCTGTGGTGTGAACGCGGGGTGATGAGCCGTCTGCAGGCGCTGTATCTGCGCGAGCAGGGCTTTGAAAACGTGAAGGTGTATCGCCCGTAGTCCCTTTTGCCTGATGGCGCTGCGCTTATCAGGCCTACAAATTGTACGTTTTTGTAGGTCTGATAAGGCGTTTACGCTGCCATCCGACAAGTATGCTTACTCGTAGTAGTTATAAATTCCCGCAGCCATCACCAGTTGTGATGCCACTTCGTAAGCTTTTTCGCGACTCACCAGCAGATCAATGATTTTTAAACCGAAATCGATGGAAGTCCCCGGTCCCTGGCTGGTTAACAGGTTGACACGTGGATCCCATACCACTCGCTTGTCCTGCCACTGATCGGTGGGAATTTTGTCTTTCAGCGCCGGAAAACCGGTCATGTTACCGATGGGGAAAATATCGTGCGGGACGAGCACGGTGGCGGCAGCGGCACAGATTGCCGCGACAATGCGCCCGGAGCGATGAAACTGTTTCACGGTTTCGACCAGTAGAGGGCTATCGCGAAAACACTCGGCGCCTTGAATGCCTCCAGGCAACACGATAATGTCGAAATCGCCGTCCGCAACTTCGACCAGGGGCGCATCAGCCAGTAATTTTACGCCACGCGAACAGACAATCGTCAGGTTGCCATCGCTGGCGACGCTTGCGGTCGTGACTTTAATGCCGCCACGAACCAGCAGATCGATAGTGGTGACCGCTTCGGTCTCTTCACTACCAGGGGCGAGGCAAACCAGTGCCTGAGCGCTCATACTCACTCTCCTTTCGCTTTACCATTTCAAACAGGCGGGCATTTTCCGGGACGGCGATGCCGTGCGCACGTGCGCGTTTTAACAAATAACCGGTAATGTAGTCGATCTCAGTATGACGCAAGGCACGAATATCCTGCAGCATTGATGAGATATTTTCCGCCGTACTGTCAATCACTTGCTCGACATAATAGCGTAAATCATCCACTGATGTGTGGTGGCCTTCGCGCTCGATGACCGCCGCCACTTCCTCGCATATCAACGCTATTTTTTCTGGATGCTGACGCAGCTCGCCGTTGGGACAGTTCCAGAGTGCGGTGAGTGGATTAATGACGCAGTTGACGGCCAGTTTGCGCCAAAGCTCGGCGCGAATAGTGTCGTGCCAGGCGACATCAGGCAGGACATCTTGCAGGATTTCAGCCAGATAACTGAAATCACCGTCTTGTTCACGCGCCGGACCGATGCGCGTTGTGCCCTGGGCGACATGAATAATAACGTTCCCGTCACGGCGTGCCGCGTGAGTGGTGGTGCCCATCAGCAGAGGTTGCTTAATGTTATGCAACTCTTCAATCGTTCCCATGCCGTTGTGAATCAGCAGAATAGGAGTGGTTTCAGGCAGAATTGCGGCCAGGCCTTTTACCGCATCAGAAACCTGCCAGGCTTTGAGGGTGACTAGCAGCAGGTCGCTTTTCGCCAAAAAGTCGGGGTCGTTTGCCGTCAGGGATTCATTAAAAACGGATCCATCCGTGTCGATCAGGTTCACGCTGCAATAGGGTTGCGGTACGCGTAGCCACCCCTGCACCTCATGTCCATGTTTGCATAGCGCGGTTAGCCAAAGCTGGCCTAACGCTCCGCATCCCAGTACGGTAATTTTCATTCTTCCTCCTCACCTGCAACAGCACCAGGTGTTAATCCATATCCGCTACATCCCATTATTGTTCGCAGCTATCAGTACCACGTACAATTAAAGGATACAGCCTAGTATAGCGCTGTCTGTTGAGTAACTTTGCAGGTATTATGCTTCGCATCAAAAATGAAGGGAGAGGAAAAGATGCCATCTTTCGATATTGTTTCTGAAGTTGATCTTCAGGAAGCCCGTAACGCGGTTGATAATGCCAGCCGTGAAGTGGAGTCACGCTTCGATTTTCGTGGCGTTGAGGCGACTTTTGAGCTGAACGAGTCAAATAAGACGATTAAGGTGCTGAGCGAGTCTGATTTCCAGGTTAATCAGTTGTTGGATATTTTGCGTGCCAAGCTGCTGAAACGTGGCATTGAAGGCACGTCGCTGGATGTACCAGAAACTTTCGTGCACAGCGGTAAAACCTGGTTTGTCGAAGCTAAGCTGAAGCAAGGCATTGAAAGCGCAGTGCAGAAGAAAATTGTCAAGTTGATCAAAGACAGCAAACTGAAGGTGCAGGCGCAGATTCAGGGCGAAGAAATTCGTGTGACCGGTAAGGCGCGTGACGATCTGCAATCCGTTATGGCGCTGGTTCGCGGTGGTGATCTCGGACAGCCGTTCCAGTTCAAGAACTTCCGCGATTAAGTCGTTATGTCAGATGGCGTGAGCCGCCATCTGACAAATCTCATCTTCAAGCCTGGCTAATCGTCTGTTCAACCTCAAATCGATTTGTCACTTTGCTGTCGATCTTCACGTAGGCTGAATGCTCTTTCGCGATAATTAACACTTCGCTTATCCCTTCTTTTGCCAGCAGACGCTGCTTCAGGGTGTCATCCGCAGCAATCTCTGGTGGGATTTCCACGCGCAGGCTACTGACATATGGCGGCTCTTTCATTGTACTTGCCACCGCCAACCAAACTGCCGCCAGAAGTGCACCGGCCAGAAATACCGCCTGACCATCAAACATTTCAACCACCCAACCGCCGAGCGAACCGCCAATCGCCACGCCAAGAAACTGGCTGGTGGAGTAAACGCCCATCGCCGTGCCTTTATAGCCAGCCGGGGACTCTTTGCTGATAAGCGAGGGGAGGAGGGCTTCCATCAGGTTGAAGGCGAGGAAGAATATCTGCACGCCGGCAATCAGGCCCCAGAAACGAATGTTAGCGCTCCACAATACAATCTCTGCGATAAGGATCAGTAACACGCAGGCGAGGAACACGCGTTTCATCTTGCGCTTCACTTCGGCGTAAATGATGAACGGCACCACGGAAACAAAAGACAACAGCATCGTCACCAGATAAATTTTCCAGTGTTCGGCGGCGGGGAAGCCCGCTTTCGCCAGTTGGCCTGGTAAGGCGACGAAGGTGGACATCAGTAAAATGTGCAGACACATGATGCCGAAATTGAGCTTCAGCAGTTTAGGCTCTGCCAGGACTTTACTGAAGCTGCCTTTGACCATGCCTGATTCGCGGTTCAGCACGTGGCTGGTGCTATTGGGAACGACCCAAATGGTCAGCACAATACCGGTGGTGGCGAGCGCGGCAATCATCCAGAACAGCGCGTGTAATCCCAGCGCGTGGGTGACGATGGGCCCCAGCACCATCGCAATGGCGAAAGTGATACCAAAGCTAACGCCGATAAACGCCATTGCTTTGGTGCGATTTTGTTCGCGGGTTAAGTCAGACAGCAGCGCCATCACGGCAGCGGCAATCGCGCCAGAGCCTTGCAGCGCCCGGCCGAGAATAATTCCCCAGATTGAATCGGAAAGGGCGGCAATCACGCTGCCGAGAACGAATACCGCCAGCCCCCCGACGATAAGCGGCTTACGACCGATACGGTCAGAGAGCAGACCAAAGGGGATCTGGAAAACGGCCTGTGCCAGACCATAAATACCGATGGCAAGGCCTATCAGCGCTTCGCTGGCACCTTGTAGCGCCATACCGTATGTGGTCAGAACCGGCAGGACCATAAACATGCCAAGCATGCGCAACGAGAATACGGTCCCTAAACCCCAGGTGGCGCGCAACTCACCGGGCGTCATTTTGTAATCGTTCATTCCCACCTCTGTATTAATTTCGCGCCTAGTGTAAAGCGGGGAAGGAATGGGGTAAACCACTACGATATGTGGAATTGTGTAGCGGGAAAATTGAAATAGTTACAATTGCAACTAATTTACTTGCGATAATTACAGGTGTAGTCTTTTTGTGGTTGTTTCTAATGGAAAGAGGGAAAAGGAAAATGGTATTTCGCGATAAATATAATCAATTGCTTCAAGCTGATGACTGTATTTAGTGGACATCAATCTAATGAGTATTCAAGACGATGTATTAAAGCTTTTCAGGGAAGAAATACCTGGGTTTTTGGATGAAAACTGGAAGGAGCTTCCTTTAGAACTCGACTCAGAATTGTTTGACGCTCCCGGTGATGATCTCCACAGTGCTCTGGATAGATATGAGAAAGAGTTCAAAGTCGATTTATCATGTGTGAACTGGAAACCTTATTATCCATGGCACAATCTGCCACTATTCACGAGATGGTTCAAAGCTAACCGGGAAGAAGTGGAAGCAACACGTTTACCGTTAACCGTAAGGATGTTTGCTGAGTCGGCTGAAGCGGGGAAATGGCTGTTTGAGATCTGACCTGATGAACAAAAAGACGAGACCTGACGCTCTCAAAATCGCGTAGTAAAAAAAGATGCCGAAGTACCCTGTTAGCATTCGCTGAATTTACCCAACCCAGGTCAACAGATTGTGTGAATTATGCATCATAAAGTCTAATGATATCATCACATTAGCGCGCCAAAAAGAACGCATTCAATGGACATCTTTCTGATGAGAAATTATGAAGCTGAAGTTATTGAGTACATCATGAAGAATTACCCAATTAGGGAACGTTGGTTCAGACCTGGTCTTAAGCAGGTCACTAAAGAATGGACCCTTAAGGATGACTTTCAGTTTGTTCCGGAAGATGCGTATGATTTTTTGGCTGATTTATTTGAGCATTTTGATATTGAATATTCGACGTTTGATGGAAGGAATTATATTGAACAAGAATACCCTTTCTGGCGAAAAGACCCTCCTGAAATTGAGTTAAAGCCTTTGACAGTAGGTATGATTATTGAGTCAGCAAAGGCTGGGAAATGGCTCTATAACTGAATAACATTCTTGCCAATAAAAAGGGTGCCGGAGCACCCTTTTCGTATCTGCAGATTCTTACCAGACGTAAGTCAGCAGGTTCTGCGAGTTTGGCACCATAAAGTCGACGGACATCATCACGCTGAGCGCGGTAATGGCGATGATGGAGAAACCGAACAGCTTACGCGCCCAGACTCTGTCATCTTCCACTTTATAACCGCGCAGCGCCATGCCCAACCACCAGACGCTCACCGCCGCTGCAACAATCAGGTATTTATATCCTGCATAGCCGCCCAGGGTTAGCATCAGTGTGGCAATAGCAAATGCCACGATGTACAGCGTGATATGGTTCTTCGCGACCGAAATACCTTTCACCACCGGCAGTACCGGGATGTTGGCAGCCTGATAATCCTTAAAGCGGAAAATCGCAATCGCGTAAGAGTGCGGCATCTGCCACAGGCTGAAAATAGCCAGCAGAATCAGCGCACCGCTATCGAACACACCGGTTACGGCGCAGTAGCCAATCACCGGCGGTGCTGCGCCGGAGAGTGAGCCAATCAGCGTACCGTAAACGGAATGGCGCTTCATATACAGGCTATAGACGCCCACATAGACCACGAAGCCCATTACCCCCAGCCAGCAGGCCAGAGGGTTTGCGCCAAACCACAGCAGCATAAAGCCAGCAATACCCAGCAGGGTGGCGTAGACCAGCGAGACCGCAGGGGAAATCAGACCTTTAACCAGCACGCGGTTTTTGGTCCTCTCCATCTTCCTGTCGATATCCCTGTCGATGTAGTTGTTAAATACACAACCCGACGCCACAACCAGTGACACCCCAACCAGCGTGTAGATAAACAGGGGATAATCAATGCTGCCTTTCGAGGCCAGCAGGAATCCCCCAATCACCGAGATCAGGTTGCCAAAGATGATGCCTGGTTTCGTTACTTGCAGGTATTGCTTAAACATCATAATCGCCGCTCTTAGTGCATCATCATGTTGTAGTTCAGGTTCCACATAATCCAGATGGAGCCCACAACCAGGATGGCGATGATTAGCACAGTAAAGACAAAGGCCGTCATGTTCCAACCTTCATCAGATTTGCTATTCATGTGCAGGAAGCACACCAGGTGCACCAGAATCTGTACCACTGCCATTGCCAGAATAGTTCCCAGAATGACGGCAGGAGAGGCAGAACCTGTCATAACCATCCAGAACGGAATGACCGTCAGGATTACCGACAGGATAAACCCTGTCATGTAGGTTTTTACGCTGCCATGGGATGCGCCGCCGCTCTCGTTAGAATGACTCATTACATCGCCCCCATCAGATAAACAACAGTGAACACACAGATCCACACCACATCAAGGAAGTGCCAGAACAGGCTCAGACACATGATGCGGGTGCGGTTAGTACTGGTCAGGCCGCGACGAGCAACTTGCACCATCAGCACCGCCATCCAGATAAGACCGGAGGTGACGTGCAGACCGTGCGTGCCGACCAGCGCGAAGAACGCAGACAGGAAGCCGCTGCGATCCGGGCCCATACCGTTAACAATCAGGTGATGGAATTCATAGAGTTCCATCCCGATGAATCCGGCACCGAACAAGAAGGTCAACGCCAGCCAGGAGATAACCTGGCTCTTGTTGTTCTTGTACATGGCAATCGCTGCCATGCCGTAAGTAATGGAGCTGAATAACAGCAGGAATGTTTCAACCAGAACGAACGGCAGTTCAAAAATGTCCTTACCTGTTGGGCCACCCGCGGTGCCGTTCACCAGAACGGCATAGGTTGCAAACAGAATAGAGAACAGAATGCAGTCGCTCATCAGGTAGACCCAGAATCCGAAGATCTTGGTCTGGCCTGCATCGTGGTGCCCGTGTTCGTGCGCGTGGGCAGTCGCGTGCGTTAAAGTATCAGTTGCCATTTTTCAGCCCTGCCTTAGTAATCTCATCGAAATGCTGGTTTTCCAGTTTTTCGACTTCCGGGACCGGCACGTAGTAATCCACGTCTTCATCAAAGCTTTTCACGATCCAACTGATGATCATGCCTGCGAAGCTTGCAATCGCCAGCCACCAGATATGCCAGATCATGGCGAAACCAAACAGCGTTGCGAAGGCGGTAATGACGATACCGGCACCGCTGTTCTTCGGCATATGAATTTCTTCATAGTGCGCAGGCTGCTTGTACGCTTCACCTTTTTCTTTCATTTCCCAGAAGGCATCACGCTCGTGAACGTGCGGCACAACGGCAAAGTTATAGAACGGAGGCGGGGAAGAGGTTGCCCACTCCAGCGTACGACCACCCCATGGGTCACCGGTCAGGTCACGGTTCTGCTCGCGGTCGCGAATAGACACGTAGATCTGAATCAGCTGGCACAGGATACCCAGTGCAATCAGCGCGGCGCCGCAAGCGGCAACGACCAGCATTGGATGGAACTGAGGGTCAATCTGCTGGCTGAGGCGACGGGTCATACCCATAAAGCCCAGCACGTACAGCGGCATAAATGCCACGAAGAAGCCGATGATCCAGAACCAGAATGCGCGTTTACCCCAGGTTTCGTTCAGCGTGAAGCCAAACGCTTTTGGCCACCAGTAGGTCATACCTGCGAAGCAGCCAAATACGACGCCGCCGATGATAACGTTATGGAAGTGCGCAATCAGGAACAGGCTGTTGTGCAGTACGAAGTCCGCACCCGGCACCGCCAGCAGTACGCCGGTCATGCCGCCGACTGAGAAGGTGACGATAAAGCCAATCGTCCACAGCATTGCTGAGTGGAATACGATACGGCCTTGATACATGGTGAACAGCCAGTTGAAGATCTTCACCCCGGTCGGGATGGCGATAATCATGGTGGTGATACCGAAGAAGGCGTTTACGTTAGCGCCTGCACCCATGGTGAAGAAGTGGTGCAGCCAAACAACGAACGACAGAACGGTGATACACACGGTTGCCCACACCAGCGAGGTGTAACCAAACAGACGTTTACGCGAGAAGGTTGCAGCGATTTCGGAGAACACACCGAACACCGGCAGAACCAGAATGTACACTTCCGGATGGCCCCAGGCCCAAATCAGGTTGATGTACATCATCATGTTGCCGCCCATATCGTTGGTAAAGAAATGGGTGCCCAGATAGCGATCCAGGGTCAGCAACGCGACGGTAACCGTCAGGATTGGGAAAGACGCGATAATCAGGATGTTTGCGCACAGAGATGCCCAGCTAAATACCGGCATCTTGAACATGGTCATTCCTGGTGCACGCATCTTAATGATGGTCACAAAGAAGTTGATACCGGTCAGCGTTGTACCGATACCGGACAACTGGACCGCCCATATCCAATAATCGACCCCGACGCTTGGACTGTACTCTATTCCCGAGAGTGGCGGATAGGCCAGCCAACCGGTCTGTGCGAATTCACCTACACCCAGAGACAGGTTAACCAGAATGACGCCGACAACGGTGAACCAGAAGCTCAGGTTGTTCAGGAACGGGAATGCAACGTCACGTGCGCCGATCTGCAGTGGAACCACCAGGTTCATCAGACCGATAACAAATGGCATTGCCACGAAGAAGATCATAATCACGCCGTGAGCCGTGAAGATCTGGTCGTAGTGGTGAGGAGGCAGGAAGCCCGCTTCACCTGCAGAAGCCAGCGCTTGCTGACTACGCATCATGATGGCGTCAGCAAAGCCACGAATCAACATGACGATTGCGACGATGACATACATGATGCCAAGGCGTTTGTGGTCAACCGAAGTTAGCCACTCTTTCCACAGGTAGGTCCACTTACCGAAGTAAGTGATAAGGCCGAGTAAGGCCGCACCACCGATGATAATGGCAGCGATCGTAACCATGACGATTGGTTCATGGAACGGAACTGCATCCAGTGTCAATTTTCCGAACATCGTATTCTTCCTCAGCCCCTTGAGTTCGCGGATTCCGCGTGGCTCATGTCCATGCCTTCCATGCCTTCGTGTGCGCTGTGCTCACCTTCGGGTTGGGTCATGTCCATGCTCTTACCGTGAGCCATAAATTTGTTAATAACGTCTTTAAACAAATCCGGTTTCACGTTGGAGAAGTATTCCACCGAGTTGTATTCGCTTGGCGCAGCCACTTTCTCGAACGCAGCCATGTCGCTCATGGTGTCCGTGGACTGTTTAGCTTTAGCAACCCATTGGTCGAATTCGGCGCGGTCCTTTGTTGCGATAGCCTTGAACTTCATACCGGAGAAGCCTGGTCCGCTATAACTTGCGGAGATACCATCATAAGTACCGACTTCGTTGGCGATCAGATGCAGTCGAGTCTGCATGCCGGCCATGGCATAAATCTGGCTACCCAGACGCGGGATAAAGAAGGAGTTCATCACGGAGTTGGATGTCACTTTGAATTCAACCGGAGTATTCGCCGGGAAGGCGATTTCATTCACGGTAGCGATACCTTGTTCCGGATAGATGAAGAACCATTTCCAGTCCATGGAAACCACTTCGATGGTAATGGGCTTCTCGTCATGCGCCAGCGGTTTGCTTGGCTCAAGAGCGTGAGTGGTTTTCCAGGTCAGAACGGCAAGGAAAATGATGATTAAGATAGGCACCGTCCAGACCACAGCTTCCACTTTATTGGAGTGTGACCAGTTCGGGCTGTACTTCGCATCTTTATTGCTTGCACGGTACTTCCAGGCAAAACCAACAGCCATCAAGATGGCAGGAATAACGACAATCAACATCAGGCCAAATGCCGTCAGTATCAATGACCGTTGTTCCAGTCCAATCTGTCCTTTAGGGTCAAGCAGCGCAGAATTACAGCCACTGAGTAATGCAGTGCCTGCAATTAATGACAACCATCCCAAACTTTTATTGTATTTCCTGAGTCTCATTTAACGACCTCAATTCCACGGGACCGGGTGGCGTTTAAAGTGTGAGGGCATTTTACGGGAAGGTTACATTACTGTAAACATCATTGGATCTGTGTTACCGGGTTCTGCCGCGCATGTCACATATGTTGCAATATATGTCGCTTCGGCTTTAAGAACCTGTTGCAACATCACGTTATAACGAAAGCGGGTGAGCAGGGGCGCTGTTGAGGGCAATTGGTATAACCAATACGAAAATAAAACAATTGTTTAACAATTGATTATCAATAAAAAGACAAATAAAGAACAAAAAATAAATGTGATTCGGCTGAATCGAGTAAGGGAAATAGAATTTATAAAAGGAGTCAATAATTTCCAAATTCTATGGCGCACAAAACAACAAATATTATTTTCATTAACTGCTGTTTATTTAGCCGTTATAATTACGCAAGGTGATTACAACGGCCAAATATGCTCGTCATACTTCAAGCTACGGGTGTGTTGGCTTTCCTCGCTCACCCCAGTCACTTACTTATGTAAGCTCCTGGGGATTTGCTGCGTCGCCGCCTTCCCGTAACTCGAATTATTTAGAGCATAAATACGCAACATCACATCAGACGTGTTTTTCGTAGTGCAAGATAGTCCAGTAACCCACCAAATACGACGCCACAGATGGCGACCGCGACTGAGACTTCAAGCAGCTCAGCCAGGAAAGAGAAGTTGGTGTAATCCAGTGCGTTCATGGTGAGCAGCAACAGCCAAACAGCCAGCAAACAGCAGCCCGTCACCAGCGTCATCAAAGCAAGATTGTACGCCCCACGGAACTCTGTGCGTGGAATAAAACTCTCATTTTGCCAGCTATGTTCCAGCGTCTGGCGACAAACCAGCAGCAGCAGGAGTCCAGGGATCGCAGCAAACACGGAAAACAGATAAAACGTTGGCCAACCGTGCGCCTCGACGAACCAACCTGCCACTGGGCCGACATAAACGCGCCCCACAGCGGAAAGCGCGGAGAGCAGGGCGAACTGCGTTGCGGAGAAGGATTTATTGCACAGCGTCATTAATAAGGCGACAAACGCCGCAGTACCCATCCCGCCGCACAGGTTTTCGAAGAAAACCGCTGCCGCCATACTGAACATGTGCTTGTCGGTAATAGAAAGCAGCCAGTATCCGGCATTCGATACGCCCTGCAGAATGCCGAAAATGAGTAGCGCGCGAAACAGCGAAAGACGCTGCATCAGGATCCCACCGTACAGCGCGCCGACTATTGTCGCCAGCAGTCCCAGCGTTTTATTGACGACGCCGACTTCACCGGCATCAAATCCGACACCGCGGATTAAAAACGTCGTGGTCAGGCTCATGGCGAAAGCATCACCGAGCTTGTACAGCACAATGAGCAGCAATATCAGCCAGGCGTTGTTACGACCAAAAAAGTCACGCAGTGGCGCAGCAACCGCTTGTTCCAATGTTTTAGGCACGGGAATGGTGTCAGTGGGTTCGGGTGCTAACAGGGTGGCGATAATGCAGGGAATCAGTAGCGCGGCCATCAGCCAGTACATACCTTGCCAGCCGAGCCAGCGGTCGGCCATCCACAGTGCCAGACCACCGGAAACCAGCATCCCCAGGCGGTAACCCAGTACGCTGATTGCTGCACCGGTACCACGTTCTTCTGCTGGTAAAACGTCTGTTTTCCAGGCGTCAAAAACAATATCCTGCGACGCCGAACAAAATGCGATCACCACTGCGAGTGCCGCCATCCAGCGTAACTGTGTGCCAGGTTCCAGAAAACCCATCGCGGCGATGGAAATAAGAAGCAATACCTGGGTAGTCAGCAGCCAACCGCGACGACGACCTAAAAACGGTGGGGTATAGCGGTCCATTACCGGGGACCAGAGAAACTTAAATACGTAGGCCTGGCCGACCAGAGAAAAGAAACCGATAGTTTTCAGATCGATATTTTCGACCGTCATCCACGCCTGAAGCGTACCTGAGGTCAGGGCGAGCGGTAAACCGGAAGCAAAACCTAACATCAGCAGAATCGCTGATTTTGGTTGCTGAAAAATACGTAAATAGTGATTGGACATGGGCATTAAAAGCTGACCCGGCGAAATGCCGGGTCAGGGGGCTTAAATTAGCGAGCGTTCTGCTTGATGAAATCGTGAACGCTGGTGTCCTGGGACATATCAGCGATGGTGTCGGTCAAGACGCTGTTAACGGCATCAGCAATATTTTTGTTAGAGGCCTGGAATGCGCCTTCAACAGAGTAGCTTGCACGGTAGTTTTTGGTCATCTTGTTGCCGTTGGCAGCCGTTGCAATAATGGCGATGTCTGCTTTGGTGGCGATGTTATAGCGCACGCTACCTTGCGACACATCAGCGTACAGCTGGCTTACGATGATTTGCAGGTTAACTGCACCGTTTGGACCCACCATATAACCGCGTGCAGTCATCTGTTTTTCCAGCACTTCTTGCAGCAGGAAGCGCAGATCGCGAGACGCAGTCAGCGTAACCAGTTGATTGTCGCGGGTGACTTTTGCCAGCGCCTGATCCTGACGCTGGTCGGCGCCATTGATACTGACAGTTACCCCCATCAGACTCGGATCCTGCTGTGGCAGGGTAATTTTCGGCGATACGTTGATGGTAGTGGGCGGCGTTGCGCAGCCAGCCAACATAAACAGCGCCACTAAAGGAAAGAGGATTTTTTTAAACATGCCAGGGCTCTCAGCGAATCTAAATTGTATGGTTAGCGAAAATTCCCGCCATCATAACATCGCCAACGATGAGGGGAAGTGGGTAACGCATGTAAATTCATCATGTTGTCCGTTTGATGATGTTGTAGAGACCCAAAATGGCCTTTTTGCAATAACGCGAACACAAGAATCAGTAAACTTCATTCGTTTGGGTGAGAAAATCAGACAAGCGCTAATTTTTTGTTGCTAAGGTGTAATGGAAACGGTAAAAGCGGCTAGTATTTAAAGGGATGGGTGACATCTCAGCGTTGTCGGAGGAAAAATTTCATGATGATTCGTGAGCAAATAGAAGAAAAATTAAGGGCAGCGTTCCAACCCGTGTTCCTCGAAGTTGTGGATGAAAGCTATCGTCACAATGTCCCGGCTGGTTCTGAAAGCCACTTTAAGGTTGTGCTGGTCAGCGATCGCTTTACAGGTGAACGTTTTCTTAATCGTCATCGGATGATTTACAGCACGTTAACGGCGGAGCTTTCCACAACCGTACATGCTCTGGCCCTGCATACCTACACCATTAAGGAGTGGGAAGCGCTGCAGGACACCATTTTTGCATCCCCCCCGTGTCGTGGAGCGGGAAGCATCGCCTAAAAAACGGATTTGCAACAACCGGCGCTTTTCCAGTATGTTGCTACAGATTATGTGAAAACGGCCTGCGGGCCGTTTTGTTTTGTCTGAATTCTGAGTAGGTCGTCCAGTATTCAGACAAAAATTAGCCGGGAATTGTGAAAAAAGCCGCAGCAACGCGCAATAACCGTTCTCGACTCATAAAAGTGATGCCGCTATAATGCGCGTCTTATTTTTCGGAATGTCTTCGGGATGATTCTGACGACAGGGAATGTGATTGATTATGAGAACATCCCAGTTCCGCGAAGCCAACAACCTGTGCTTGCGGAGAAGAGTTGACCGAGCACTGTGATTTTTTGAGGTAACAAGATGCAAGTTTCAGTTGAAACCACTCAAGGCCTTGGCCGCCGTGTAACGATTACTATCGCTGCTGACAGCATCGAGACCGCTGTGAAAAGCGAGCTGGTCAACGTAGCGAAGAAAGTGCGTATTGACGGTTTCCGCAAAGGAAAAGTACCGATGAATGTCGTTGCTCAGCGTTATGGCGCTTCTGTTCGCCAGGACGTTCTGGGTGACCTGATGAGCCGTAACTTCGTTGATGCCATCATCAAAGAAAAAATTAATCCGGCTGGCGCACCGAACTACGTTCCGGGCGAATACAAACTGGGTGAAGATTTCACTTACGCGGTAGAGTTCGAAGTTTACCCGGAAGTTGAGCTGACCGGTCTGGACGCAATCGAAGTTGAAAAACCGGTTGTTGAAGTTACCGACGCTGACGTTGACGTGATGCTGGATACCCTGCGTAAGCAGCAGGCGACCTGGAAAGACAAAGACGGCGCTGCTGATGCAGAAGACCGTGTAACCATCGACTTCACCGGTTCTGTAGACGGCGAAGAGTTCGAAGGCGGCAAAGCGTCTGACTTCGTACTGGCGATGGGCCAGGGTCGTATGATCCCGGGCTTTGAAGAAGGCGTTAAAGGCCACAAAGCTGGCGAAGAATTCACCATCGACGTGACCTTCCCGGAAGAGTACCACGCTGAAAACCTGAAAGGTAAAGCTGCTAAATTCGTTATCAACCTGAAGAAAGTTGAAGAACGTGAACTGCCGGAGCTGACCGAAGAATTCATCAAACGTTTCGGCGTTGAAGATGGTTCCGTAGCAGGTCTGCGCGCTGAAGTGCGTAAAAACATGGAACGTGAGCTGAAAGGCGCTGTGCGTAACCGCGTTAAGTCTCAGGCGATCGAAGGTCTGGTTAAAGCCAACGACATCGACGTTCCTGCTGCACTGATCGACAGCGAAATCGACGTTCTGCGTCGCCAGGCTGCACAGCGTTTCGGTGGCAACGAGAAGCAAGCTCTGGAACTGCCGCGGGAACTGTTCGAAGAACAGGCTAAGCGTCGCGTCGTTGTTGGTCTGCTGCTGGGCGAAGTGATTCGTACCAACGAGCTGAAAGCTGACGAAGATCGCGTAAAAGGCCTGATCGAAGAGATGGCTTCTGCTTACGAAGATCCGAAAGAAGTTGTTGAGTTCTACAGCAAAAACAAAGAGCTGATGGACAACATGCGTAACGTTGCTCTGGAAGAGCAGGCTGTTGAAGCGGTTCTGGCGAAAGCGAAAGTGACTGAAAAAGCCACTACTTTCAACGAACTGATGAACCAGCAGGCGTAATTCGTCGCTTTTATAGCACGAAATTCGCACATAAACCCGTCACCTTCTGGTGGCGGGTTTTTTTTTGTCACGCATTTTGCATGGGAAGGGTGCGAAAACAGCGTTTCAGTGTTAGCGTTACAACAAAAGATTGTTATGCTTGAATTATGGCGATGTCGTACCCATTACAGAGGGACTAGCTGATAATCCGTCCATAAGGTTACAATCAGCACAGCAGGTTTTTTCAAATTTTATCCAGGAGACGGAAATGTCATACAGCGGCGAACGAGATAACTTTGCACCCCATATGGCGCTGGTGCCGATGGTCATTGAACAGACCTCGCGTGGTGAGCGCTCTTTTGATATCTATTCTCGTCTACTTAAGGAACGCGTCATTTTTCTGACCGGCCAGGTCGAAGACCATATGGCTAACCTGATCGTGGCGCAGATGCTGTTCCTGGAAGCAGAAAACCCGGAAAAAGATATCTACCTGTACATCAACTCCCCTGGTGGAGTGATCACTGCCGGGATGTCTATCTATGACACCATGCAGTTTATTAAGCCGGACGTCAGCACCATTTGTATGGGCCAGGCGGCCTCAATGGGTGCGTTCCTGCTGACGGCCGGGGCGAAAGGTAAACGTTTTTGCCTGCCTAACTCTCGCGTCATGATCCACCAGCCTCTGGGCGGTTACCAGGGTCAGGCAACGGATATTGAAATTCATGCCCGTGAAATCCTGAAGGTAAAAGGGCGCATGAACGAACTTATGGCGCATCATACGGGTCAATCTCTTGAACAGATTGAACGCGATACCGAGCGCGATCGCTTCCTCTCCGCTTCTGAAGCGGTAGAGTACGGCCTGGTCGACTCGATTTTGACCCATCGTAATTAATGCCCAGGGCGCAGGTGTGCCGCTATAATTACCTGGAGCGGCACAACGCTGACTAGCGTCTTGCGCCTGAGAATGGCATTTGCGTCGTCGTGTGCGGCACAAAGAACAAAGAAGAGGTTTTGACCCATGACAGATAAACGCAAAGATGGCTCGGGCAAATTGTTGTACTGCTCTTTTTGCGGCAAAAGCCAGCATGAAGTGCGTAAGCTGATTGCCGGACCATCCGTGTATATCTGCGACGAATGTGTTGATTTATGTAACGACATCATTCGCGAAGAGATTAAGGAAGTAGCACCGCACCGTGAACGCAGTGCGCTGCCGACGCCACATGAAATTCGCAACCACCTGGACGATTACGTTATTGGTCAGGAACAGGCGAAGAAAGTGCTGGCGGTCGCGGTATACAACCATTACAAACGTCTGCGCAACGGCGACACCAGCAATGGCGTCGAGTTGGGCAAAAGTAACATCCTGCTGATTGGCCCGACGGGTTCTGGTAAAACGCTGTTGGCTGAAACGCTGGCGCGTCTGCTGGACGTTCCGTTCACCATGGCCGATGCCACCACCCTGACCGAAGCCGGTTATGTGGGTGAAGATGTTGAAAATATTATTCAGAAGCTGCTGCAGAAGTGCGATTACGACGTGCAGAAAGCGCAGCGCGGTATTGTCTATATCGATGAGATCGACAAGATTTCGCGTAAATCAGACAATCCGTCTATTACGCGTGACGTTTCCGGTGAAGGCGTACAGCAGGCGCTGTTGAAACTGATCGAAGGTACGGTTGCCGCCGTTCCGCCACAGGGTGGACGTAAACATCCGCAGCAGGAATTCCTGCAGGTTGATACCTCCAAGATTCTGTTTATCTGCGGTGGTGCATTCGCCGGTCTGGATAAGGTGATTGCTAACCGCGTTGAAACCGGCTCCGGCATTGGTTTTGGCGCGACGGTAAAAGCCCAGTCCGATAAGGCCAGCGAAGGTGAACTGTTGTCGCAGGTTGAACCGGAAGATCTGATCAAATTTGGTCTGATTCCTGAGTTCATCGGTCGTCTGCCCGTAGTGGCAACGCTGAGCGAACTGAGCGAAGAAGCGCTGATCCAGATCCTGAAAGAGCCGAAAAACGCCCTGACTAAGCAGTATCAGGCGCTGTTCAATCTTGAAGGTGTGGATCTGGAATTCCGCGAGGAAGCGCTGGATGCTATCGCCAGGAAAGCGATGATTCGTAAAACCGGTGCGCGTGGTCTGCGTTCTATCGTCGAAGCCGCGTTGCTTGACACCATGTACGATCTTCCTTCTATGGAAGACGTTGAAAAAGTGGTGATCGACGAGTCTGTGATTGGCGGTCAGAGCAAGCCGTTGCTGATTTACGGTAAGCCTGAAGCACAGCAGGCATCTGGCGAATAATTCATCAATTCATACAGTCGTTTAACCAAAAAGGGGGGATTTTATCTCCCCTTTTATTTTTCCGTAAACATGGCGTTGAATGTGTGGGAAACATCCCCATATACTGACATACATGTTAAAGGTGGTGTGAAGCACAGTCGTACCACCTGATTACCTGGCGGAAACTAAACTAAGAGAGAGCTCTATGAATCCTGAGCGTTCTGAACGCATTGAAATCCCCGTATTGCCATTGCGCGATGTGGTGGTTTATCCGCACATGGTCATACCCTTATTTGTAGGGCGGGAAAAATCTATCCGTTGTCTTGAAGCGGCTATGGACCATGATAAAAAAATCATGCTGGTCGCACAGAAAGAAGCGTCAACGGATGAGCCGGGTGTAAACGATCTTTTCACCGTCGGGACCGTGGCCTCTATTTTGCAGATGCTGAAACTGCCTGACGGCACCGTAAAAGTGCTGGTCGAGGGGTTACAGCGCGCGCGTATTTCTGCGTTGTCAGACAACGGCGAGCATTTCTCTGCGAAAGCGGAGTACCTTGATTCGCCTGCTATTGATGAGCGCGAACAGGAAGTGCTGGTACGTACAGCTATCAGCCAGTTCGAAGGCTATATCAAGCTAAACAAAAAAATCCCACCAGAAGTGCTGACGTCGCTGAACAGCATCGACGATCCCGCGCGTCTGGCGGACACCATCGCTGCCCATATGCCGCTGAAGCTGGCGGATAAGCAGTCCGTGCTGGAGATGTCCGACGTGAATGAACGTCTGGAATATCTGATGGCAATGATGGAATCCGAAATCGATCTGCTGCAGGTTGAGAAACGCATTCGCAACCGCGTGAAAAAGCAGATGGAAAAATCCCAGCGTGAGTACTATCTGAACGAGCAAATGAAAGCGATTCAGAAAGAGCTCGGCGAGATGGACGATGCGCCGGATGAAAACGAAGCGCTGAAACGTAAGATCGACGCGGCGAAGATGCCGAAAGAGGCAAAAGAGAAAGCGGAAGCAGAGCTGCAGAAGCTGAAAATGATGTCTCCGATGTCGGCGGAAGCGACGGTCGTGCGTGGCTACATCGACTGGATGGTACAGGTTCCGTGGAATGCGCGTAGCAAGGTCAAAAAAGACCTGCGTCAGGCGCAGGAAATCCTCGATACCGACCATTATGGTCTGGAGCGCGTGAAAGACCGCATTCTTGAGTATCTTGCGGTCCAGAGCCGTGTAAACAAAATCAAGGGACCGATCCTGTGTCTGGTTGGACCGCCGGGGGTGGGTAAAACCTCTTTGGGTCAGTCCATCGCGAAGGCGACAGGGCGTAAATACATCCGTATGGCGCTTGGCGGCGTGCGTGATGAGGCTGAAATTCGTGGTCACCGCCGGACCTATATCGGTTCGATGCCGGGCAAACTGATCCAGAAAATGGCTAAAGTGGGCGTTAAAAACCCGCTGTTCCTGCTCGATGAGATCGACAAAATGTCTTCTGACATGCGTGGCGATCCGGCATCAGCACTGCTTGAGGTATTGGATCCAGAGCAGAACGTGGCGTTCAGCGATCACTACCTGGAAGTGGACTACGACCTCAGCGACGTGATGTTCGTTGCGACCTCGAACTCCATGAACATTCCGGCACCGTTGCTGGATCGTATGGAAGTGATTCGTCTGTCTGGCTATACCGAAGACGAGAAGCTGAATATTGCTAAACGTCATCTGTTGCCAAAACAGATTGAGCGTAATGCGCTGAAAAAAGGCGAGCTGACGGTTGATGATAGCGCCATTGTGGGCATCATTCGTTACTACACCCGTGAAGCGGGCGTGCGTAGTCTGGAGCGTGAAATCTCCAAACTGTGCCGCAAAGCGGTTAAGCAATTGTTACTCGATAAGTCACTGAAACACATCGAGATCAATGGCGATAACCTGCACGACTACCTGGGTGTGCAGCGCTTTGACTATGGCCGTGCGGATAACGAAAACCGCGTCGGTCAGGTTACGGGGCTGGCATGGACGGAAGTGGGCGGCGATCTGCTGACCATTGAAACCGCCTGTGTACCGGGCAAAGGTAAGCTGACTTACACCGGATCGCTCGGCGAAGTGATGCAGGAATCCATTCAGGCAGCGCTGACCGTGGTGCGTGCGCGTGCGGAAAAACTGGGTATTAACCCGGACTTTTACGAAAAACGCGACATCCACGTTCACGTACCTGAAGGCGCGACGCCAAAAGATGGCCCTAGTGCGGGTATTGCCATGTGCACTGCGCTGGTCTCATGTCTGACCGGTAACCCAGTTCGTGCCGATGTGGCAATGACCGGCGAGATCACCCTGCGTGGTCAGGTTCTGCCTATCGGTGGTTTGAAAGAAAAACTGCTGGCGGCACACCGTGGTGGCATTAAGACGGTCTTAATTCCAGACGAAAACAAACGTGACCTGGAAGAGATTCCGGACAACGTCATTGCCGATCTTAATATTCACCCGGTGAAACGTATTGAGGAAGTTCTGACTCTTGCGTTGCAAAATGAACCCTCTGGAATGCAGGTTGTGACAGCAAAATAGTGACCTCGCGCAAAGAGCATTAATAAAAACAGGGCTGGCAGGCCATTTCGGGCTTGCCAGCCTTTTTTTGTATAGCTAATTTAGATAACGGATTGGGCTTGCCATCATTATCGGGTGTTGTAAGGGCATGGCAGGCCTGATATAACTGCTGCGCGGTCGCACTTTGAAGGATTCTGGTGCGATATATATTATAAAGAGGAAGAGAAGAGTGAATAAATCTCAACTGATCGACAAAATTGCTGCAGGGGCTGATATCTCTAAAGCTGCGGCTGGACGTGCGTTAGATGCAATTATTGCTTCTGTTACCGAATCCCTGAAAGAAGGTGATGACGTAGCACTGGTAGGTTTTGGTACTTTTGCCGTTAAAGAGCGTGCTGCCCGTACTGGTCGCAACCCGCAAACAGGTAAAGAGATCACCATCGCCGCGGCTAAAGTACCGGGCTTCCGTGCAGGTAAAGCACTGAAAGACGCGGTAAACTAAGTGATTTCCCCTTTGGGGATGTGACTAAGTACAAGGGCGCATCAACCGATGTGCCTTTTTTATTTCTGATTCCAGTACTTTCTATGCGTTGTGGGCTGACAATTGCCCCTGTTTCTTGTCACAATAGGCCTTTGTGCGCAGCGTTCAGGAAACGCTATGCTGCGTGAAGCATATATACTCAAAATCCTTGCCGCCGTTGTTGTAACCAACGCGGAGGCGGCCTGAAGGATAACGCGTATAGTCATCTACAGCGGAGTGTGGTTACACCATGATGGACAGCTTACGCACGGCTGCTAACAGTCTCGTGCTCAAGATTATTTTCGGTATCATTATCGTGTCGTTCATTTTGACCGGCGTGAGTGGTTACCTGATTGGCGGGGGCAATAACTACGCCGCTAAAGTGAATGGCCAGGAGATCAGCCGCGGGCAGTTCGAGAATGCGTTCAACAGCGAACGTAACCGCATGCAGCAACAGCTGGGCGATCAATATTCTGAGCTGGCGGCGAACGAAGGTTATATGAAAACGCTGCGTCAGCAGGTGCTGAATCGTCTTGTGGACGAAGCGCTGCTGGATCAGTACTCCCGTGAGCTTAAGCTCAACATTAGCGACGATCAGATTAAGCAGGCTATTTTCGCCACACCGGCTTTCCAGGTTGACGGCAAATTTGATAACAACCGCTATAACGCGATTGTGAATCAGATGGGAATGACTGCAGATCAGTATGCTCAGGCATTGCGTAACCAGCTCACCACGCAACAGTTGATCAACGGCGTGGCCGGGACCGACTTCATGCTGAAGGGTGAAACGGACGAACTGGCTGCACTGGTTGCACAGCAACGTATCGTGCGTGAAGCGACGATTGATGTTAATGCTCTTGCCGCGAAGCAGTCGGTTACCGACGAAGAAGTGGCCAGTTACTACGAGCAGAATAAAAATCGCTTTATGACGCCGGAACAGTTCCGCGTGAGCTATATCAAGCTGGACGCTGCAGCAATGCAGGAAACCGCCAGCGATGCTGATATTCAGTCTTATTATGACCAGCATCAGGATCAGTTCACTCAGCCGCAGCGTAATCGCTACAGCATCATCCAGACCAAAACGGAAGATGAAGCAAAAGCGGTGCTTGATGCGCTGAACAAAGGCGGTGATTTTGCGACTCTGGCGAAAGAAAAATCTGCCGATATCATCTCCGCCCGTAACGGCGGTGATATGGGTTGGCTGGAAGACTCCACCACCCCAGATGAGCTGAAAAATGCCGGTCTGAAAGAAAAAGGCCAGCTGTCAGGCGTGATTAAGTCTTCTGTTGGCTTCCTCGTGGCGCGTCTTGACGACGTACAGCCTGCGCAGGTTAAACCGCTCAGCGAAGCGCGTGACGACATTGCGGCGAAAGTGAAGCAGGAAAAAGCGCTGGATGCCTACTATGCGTTGCAGCAGAAAGTCAGCGATGCTGCCAGCAATGATAACGAATCTCTGGCGGGTGCGGAGCAGGCTGCAGGAATGAAAGCGGTTGAAACGGGCTGGTTTAGCCGTGACAGCTTGCCGGAAGAACTGAATTTCAAACCTGTTGCTGACATCATTTTCAATGGTGGTCTGATTGGCGAGAACGGTACGCCGGGCAGTAACTCCGACATCATCACCGTGGATGGCGATCGTGCGTTTGTGCTGCGTATTAGCGAACACAAAGCAGAGGCAGTTAAGCCGTTAGCGGAAGTGAAAGAGCAGGTTACCGCGCTCGTTAAGCACAATAAAGCTGAGCAGCAGGCGAAACTGGATGCGGATAAACTGCTGGCCGATCTGAAAGCCGGTAAAGGCGATGAAGCGCTGAAAGCGGCGGGTCTGCGCTTTGGCGAGGCAAAAACGCTGAGCCGTACCGGGCAGGATCCGTTGAGTCAGGCGGCCTTTGGCCTGAGCCTGCCTGCGAAAGACAAGCCGAGCTACGGTGTTGCGAACGATATGCAGGGTAACGTTGTACTGTTGGCGCTGGACGAGGTGAAAGCCGGTTCTATGCCTGAAGCGCAGAAAAAAGCGATGGTTCAGGGGATTACTCAGAACAACGCGCAGATTGTCTTCGAAGCACTGATGAGCAACCTGCGTAAAGCGGCAAAAATTAAAGTCGGTGACGCGCTGGAACAGCAGCAATAACCGAGTCTGCTCGCAAAAAATTGCAAAAGTTTGTATCTACCAAAGGCCGCTTTCGCGGCCTTTTCCATTTCTGATAATTGCCATTTGTCTGACGTTTATCTCCCCGCTATCGTGGCTCCGCTGTTAACTAACAAGGAGCAAAACAGTATGAAACATGGAATTAAAGCCCTGCTTATCACCTTTTCATTGACCTGCGCCGGTATGGCTCAAACTGCACTTGCAGCGGAACCTGCCGTCAAAAGTCAGGCGGTTCAGACCAAAGCGGATGCCTCAGGAGGTACACACGGCAAAGCCACGCCAGCGACAAAGGCGGGCGATGATGAAGGCACCAGGGTAAGCATCAACAGCGCCTCAGCGGAGGATTTGGCGCGAGTGATGAATGGGGTTGGGTTGAAAAAAGCACAGGCGATTGTCAGCTATCGTGAGGAGTACGGGCCGTTCAAAACGGTGGAGGACTTAAAGCAGGTGCCGGGCATGGGCAGTTCGCTGGTGGAACGTAACCTGGCAGTTTTAACACTTTAATAACTTGCAGAGCGCTGAAAGTTTGCCAGACTGTAGAGGTCATACCAGTTATGACCTCTTTACCCTGAAGTCTGTTCCTATAAAAACAACGTAAGGCGCCTGCGCTATGCAAACACAAATCAAAGTTCGTGGTTTTCATCTTGATGTCTATCAGCACGTAAACAATGCCCGCTATCTGGAGTTTCTGGAAGAAGCCCGCTGGGATGGTCTGGAAAACAGTGACAGTTTTCAATGGATGACTGCACACCACATCGCGTTTGTGGTGGTTAACATCAATATCAACTACCGCCGTCCTGCCGTGCTGAGCGATCTGTTGACCATAACCAGCCAGGTCCAACAGTTAAATGGCAAAAGCGGCGTATTGAATCAGACCATCACACTGGAGCCAGAGGGACAGGTAGTGGCTGATGCGTTGATTACTTTCGTCTGTATTGATTTGAAAACGCAGAAAGCGCTGCCGCTGGAAGGGGAGTTACGCGAGAAACTGGAGCAGATGGTGCAGTAGTGGCATTGAGTACATGTAGGCCGGATAAGCAAAGCGCCATCCGGCAATACAATCACTTTAACCCGGTTTTCTGCTTCATCGCCGCCATCACCGCCGGCTTATCCGCCAGATAATGGTTCAGACCATTGGCTCGCAGATTACAGGCAGCACAATGGCCGCAACCATTGCCCTTGATCCCGTTATAGCAGGTCAGCGTCTCTTCACGCACCAGGTCTAACTTGCCCCAGTAGTCGGCCAACGCCCAGGTTTCGGCTTTATCAATCCACATCAACGGGGTTTCGAAACGGATGTCTTTTGCCATTCCCAGACTGACGGCATGATTCAGGGCTTTGACAAACTCGTCACGACAGTCCGGATAACCAGAGAAATCGGTTTCGCAAACGCCGGTAATGACCGCCTCTGCCTGTACCTGGTAAGCGTAAATTGCCGCCAGCGTTAAGAACAGAATGTTACGACCTGGCACAAAAGTATTCGGGATACCGTTTGTGTCCGGTTCATAATCGGGTACCGGGATATTGTCGCGGGTCAGGCTGCTGACAGCCAGTTCGCTGAGCAGCGTCACATCGAGAACTTTGTGCGCACGGGCGCCGAGTTTTAAGGCCAGATCACGTGCGACGTCAATTTCAGCGCGATGACGCTGACCATAATCAAAGGTCACGCAGTGCACTTCATCATACTGATGTAGCGCTTGCGCCAGACAGGTCGTGGAGTCCTGGCCTCCACTAAATACAACAACGGCACGTTTCATGGCTTTTCCTGACAAATAACGAAAGCGCTTATGGTAGCGCCTGGGCGTGTCGCCGACCAGCTTCTTCACGCTGAAGGCGGCGGTAGCCAGGCCTCGGTGAACTCAAACCAGCCGCGCGGATTCAAACGTACGCCATTTACGCCCGGCGGAGCGCTAATTCGATAGTGATAATTGAACAGCGGCGTAAGCGTGGCGTCATGCATTAACGTTGCAAAAACCTGCTGTAAAGCCGCATGACGATCATCCTCATCTGCCTGAATTTGCAAAGCATCCAGCGTGGTCTGCAGATGAGTATATGCGGGTGCATTCAGAACGTGTGACCAGAGCTGATCGCAGCGCAGCCACTGTTCGAGGGTATATTCAGGCGCTTCGCCAATCAGCCTGTCGCCCATCATCAGATCGGCCTGGGCTAAAGGATGATCGCCATCCCAGTTTTTAGCATTATGAAAAATAAGCGTTAATTCACAACCCTGTTTTGCCAGCGCCTGGCGCAGCTGTTCCGCCATCGTATGCAGTTCGACGGGTAAGTGGTAGGCCAGCGTCAGTTTTTCCGGCAACGCCACCTCGTCCAGCGCATCCCATTGTGGGATCGTCCATCCTGGCAGCAGGGCATTGCTGGGGGTAATGAGGTTTTCATCCACTTCAAGCGTCTGTAGCAGGGAAGAACGGTGGATAATATTGACCAGTCGACGGGCCTGCTGCGTATTCAGTCGCGCGCTTTTTCTGAGCGTGAGATAGCAAAAACCGAGGCTGATCCCGCTACTCACCTGGCTTAGCATGGGCAGTTCCTCTGGTTTACCTATTGCAATTTGCACCGGATGGCGACAGCTGGTGCCCAAATCCTGGGAGAAAAGCTGCGGGGTTATCCAGTATTCAATGGCTTTCAATAGCGGATGACTCAGGTGGTAGTGATCGTGACTCTCGATGCGCACCAGCTCAGGGGTATACAGCGTCAACCGGAACGGGCCGGTACCTACAAACGGATGGTCCGGATGCGCCAGGTGACTGCTGTAGCTTGCCAGACGATGCGCCAGCCAGAAATCGGGGCGATGCAGAATAAAGGTCAGGCACTGGGGATGCGTCACCTCAATGCGTTTTACGCTGATAAACAGCTTATTCAGCGCGGGTAGCGCTAACAGCTTCAACAGCTGTTGATGTAGCTGTGTGCTGCTGACCGCATCGCCGTTATGCCAGTACAGGGTGGAACGAATATAGAAATCCCAGCGCAGACCGTCAGCAGAGATATTCCAGTGGTGGGCTAAATCGCCGCAGGGGCGTTGCGTGTGGCTGTCAAAACGAGTCAGGCCAGAGAACACCTGCCCGGCAAGGTGCTGCTCTGCACGACCGGGCAGGAATCCAGGATGCAAAGGTTCGAGCTGGCGATAATAGGGGATACGCAGGGTTGGCGTATCATTTTGCCATTGCCCGCCCATAAACGGCTGCAGCAGGGTTCTTAATTCCCCGGGGGCCAGTTGAGCCAGTTCCAGTACGCTGAGCTGTTCACCCTTTTGCAGTGCCTGCTCCATCATCGTGTTGCGCAGCGAGTCCGGAGTGACCAAAAAACGTAATGCTCCGCGTTTCCCGCGTCCGGATTGAGCGTGCCACTCCAGCCAGCCAGCATCCTGCGCTTGCCTGAGCAGGGTACGGACATGGCGCTCGCTGCAAAAGCAGCGTTCAGCCAGTTCCCCGACGGTGACTGACTGCGGCTCTCCGTTCGAAGGCTGCCACAGGCGTTGATACTGGTTCAGGCGATTAAGCAGACGCATTGATACTTTATCCTTCAGGATGCCCGTTAACGGTTTTTGCGCAGAGAAACCCGGAACAATTTATATTATCTATTCACTATTACTTCCGTATATCTCAGGAGATACTGAATCACAAGTTAACCGCGTCACAGTGTGGAGAAAGAAATGGCTCGTCTGGCTGCATTTGATATGGATGGCACCCTTTTGATGCCGAATCACCACTTAGGTGATGAAACCCTTTCGACGCTGGCACGCCTGCGTGAACGAGATATCACGCTGACGTTTGCGACCGGTCGTCATGTGCTGGAGATGCGCCATATTTTGGGCTCGATCTCGCTGGACGCCTTTTTAATCACCGGTAACGGGACGCGTATTCACTCGCTGGAAGGCGATGTATTGCATCGTCAGGATCTGGCTCCCTCGGTTGCCGATATCGTATTGCACCAGCGGTGGGAAACGCAGGCCAGCATGCATGTTTTTAATGACAATGGCTGGTTCACCGGGCAAGAGATCCCGTCACTGTTGCAAGCGCATGTGTACAGCGGATTTCGTTATCAGATAGTGGATGTGAAGCGTATTCCTGCTCATCAGGTCACGAAAATCTGCTTCTGTGGCGATCATGATGATTTGGTTCGCCTGCGTATTCAGTTGAATGACGCGCTGGGCGAGCAGGCGAATCTCTGTTTTTCCGCGGTTGATTGTCTTGAAGTGCTGCCGCTGGGCTGTAACAAAGGCTCTGCGCTGGCGGTACTGAGCGATCACTTGGGTTATTCCATGGCTGACTGCATGGCGTTTGGCGACGCCATGAACGATCGTGAAATGTTGGGCCGCGTTGGGCGTGGTCTGATTATGGGGAACGCGATGCCGCAGCTTATTGCTGCGCTGCCTCATTTATCGGTGATTGGGCATTGCCGCAATCAGGCGGTATCACACTTTTTGACGCATTGGCTGGACAATCCAAATCTACCTTATTCCCCCGAATGAGAGATCCCTTCCAGCAAGCCAGACCTTAGCGTCTGGCTTTTTTTTGACCGATTAATGGGTGTTCAGCAGGCGGGCAAGTTCTGCTTTCGATGGCGTTAAATCACCGATGTGTGCCTCGACCCACTGCGGGTTGTAATAGGTTTCCAGATAGCGTTCGCCGCTGTCGCACAGCAACGTAACCAGCGACCCCGTTTCTCCTGCATCGCGCATCCGAGCGGCAAGTTGTAACGTTCCCCACATGTTGGTTCCGGTTGAGGCGCCCACTTTACGGCCTAGCTGCGTCTCCAGCCAGTGCGCGGTGGCCACGCTTGCGGCATCCGGAACGCGCAACATTTCATCAACCACATCAGGGATGAAAGAAGGCTCTACGCGTGGACGGCCAATGCCTTCAATTTTGCTGCCGACCGGGCTGCGTAATGTTGCATCGCGATCCTGCCAGTAAGGCAGAAAGACCGAGTTCTCCGGGTCTACCACCATCAGACGAGTGTCGTAGCCCTGACAGCGGATATAACGGCCAATGGTTGCAGAGGTGCCACCGGTTCCTGCGCTCATCACGATATGGCGGGGGACGGGGTTGGGCTCGCACTGCATCTGGCGGAAGATACTGTCGGCAATATTGTTGTTACCACGCCAGTCAGTCGCGCGTTCAGCGTAGGTGAACTGGTCCATATAATGCCCGTTCAGTTCACGTGCCAGCTGTTCAGAAGCCGCATAGATTTCGCAGGCGCTTTCCACGAAATGGCAGCGACCGCCGTAAAATTCAATCTGTTCAATTTTGCGTTTTGCCGTACAGGAAGGCATAACGGCAATAAATGGCAGTCTAAGCAGACGGGCGAAATAGGCCTCAGAGACCGCCGTTGAACCGGAGGATGATTCGATAATCGTGGTGCCTTCTTTAATCCAGCCATTACACAGTCCATAGAGAAACAGTGAGCGTGCCAGGCGATGTTTCAGGCTACCGGTTGGATGCGTGCTCTCATCTTTTAAATAGAGCTGAATACCCGGAAACGCCGGTAGCGACAGACGAATGAGGTGCGTATCCGCAGAACGCTGGTAATCCGCGTTGATTTCATTGATGGCGTTTTTAACCCAGGAGCTATTCATCATTAATAGATATCCATTTGTCATTTTGTGCCCAGAATAGCGAAAAGCACGGAAAAAATTGTTGCCATTTAGCCTTTAAAATAGAATGTAAGGAGAAAATTCTTCTCTGTGGAGTGGATATGTTAGACAAAATTGACCGTAAGCTGCTTGGCCTACTACAACAAGACTGCACCCTTTCTTTGCAGGCGTTAGCCGATGCCGTTAATCTGACGACCACCCCCTGCTGGAAACGGCTCAAGCGGCTTGAGGATGACGGCATTCTGCTGGGCAAGGTTGCTCTTCTGGATCCAGAGAAACTGGGGCTGGGACTCACCGCGTTTGTGCTGATCAAAACCCAGCATCACAGCAGCGAGTGGTACTGCCGCTTTGTCACCGAAGTGAGTGGGATGCCGGAGGTGCTGGGTTTCTGGCGAATGGCTGGGGAGTACGACTACCTGATGCGGGTGCAGGTTGCTGATATGAAACGCTATGATGATTTTTATAAGCGTCTGGTGAATAGCGTACCGGGCCTGTCTGACGTTACCTCCAGTTTTGCGATGGAACAGATTAAATACACGACTGCTCTACCTATTGAATAATTCTCCCGGCGCTTATCGCCGGAAATCTTGTCAGGACATAACGCGTGCGATTATTTGCTCAATTAAGCTGGTACTTCCGCCGGGAGTGGCGTCGCTACCTCGGGGCTGTAGCCTTGCTTATCATCATCGCTATTCTTCAGCTTATCCCGCCGAAAGTGGTTGGGATCATTGTCGATGGCGTGACGACTCAACGCTTCACCACCGAGCGGCTGCTGATGTGGGTCGGCACAATTGCCCTGATCGCCGTGGTGGTTTATTTGCTGCGCTATGTCTGGCGCGTACTGCTGTTCGGCGCATCCTACCAACTGGCAGTTGAACTGCGCGAAGACTATTACCGCCAGTTGAGCCGCCAGCATCCCGAATTTTATCTGCGTCATCGCACTGGCGATCTGATGGCGCGTGCAACAAACGATGTTGATCGGGTGGTGTTTGCGGCTGGCGAAGGTGTATTGACGCTGGTGGACTCACTGGTCATGGGGTGCGCGGTGTTGATCGTGATGTCTACGCAAATCAGTTGGGAGCTGACGCTGATCGCGCTACTCCCAATGCCGGTGATGGCGATAATGATCAAACGTTACGGCGATCGACTGCATAACCGCTTTAAGGTGGCGCAAGCAGCGTTCTCCAGCCTTAACGATCGTACTCAGGAAAGCCTTACCAGTATCCGTATGATTAAGGCTTTTGGTCTGGAAGACCGACAGTCGTCGCTATTTGCCGCAGATGCTAAAGATACCGGCAAGAAAAACCTGCGCGTGGCCCGCATTGACGCTCGTTTTGACCCCACGATTTATATCGCTATTGGTATGGCTAACCTGCTGGCTATCGCCGGGGGAAGCTGGATGGTGGTGCATGGTTCTCTGACTCTTGGTCAGTTAACCAGCTTTATGATGTATCTCGGTCTGATGATTTGGCCGATGCTGGCACTGGCATGGATGTTTAACATTGTTGAGCGAGGCAGCGCCGCATATAGCCGTATTCGCGCGATGCTGGCTGAAGCCCCCGTGGTGGATGATGGGACAGAACCCGTACCAGAAGGACGTGGCGAGTTAGCGGTGGCCATTCGCGAATTTTGCTACCCGCAAACGGCTCATCCGGTGCTGGAGAATGTGAATTTCCAGCTTAAGCCGGGGCAGATGCTGGGCATTTGTGGCCCAACTGGGGCAGGGAAAAGTACCGTACTGTCGCTGCTCCAGCGCCACTTCGATATCACTCAAGGGGATGTGCGTTTTCATGATATTCCGTTAACGCGCTTGCAGCTTGATAACTGGCGTAGCCGCCTGGCAGTGGTCAGCCAGACACCTTTCCTGTTCTCGGATACCGTCGCCAACAACATTGCGCTTGGACGCCCGCAGGCCACGCAGGAAGAGATCGAGCATGTGGCACGCCTTGCCAGCGTGCATGAGGATATTTTACGTCTTCCGCAGGGCTACGACACCGAAGTGGGCGAACGCGGCGTGATGCTGTCCGGTGGACAAAAACAGCGTATTTCTATCGCTCGTGCGCTGCTGCTGAATGCTGAAATCCTGATCCTGGATGATGCGTTATCGGCGGTGGACGGTCGTACTGAACATCAAATCCTGCATAACCTGCGTCAGTGGGGCGAAGGCCGAACCGTGATAATCAGCGCTCACCGTTTATCTGCGCTGACAGAAGCCAATGAAATTATCGTGATGCAGCACGGACATATTGCTCAGCGTGGCGAACACGATGCGCTGGTGCAACAACCTGGCTGGTATCGTGATATGTACCGTTATCAGCAACTGGAAGCGGCATTGTCTGATGCGCCGGCGATCGACGAGGAGGCGGCTAATGCGTAGTTTTGGACAATTATGGCCGACCCTGAAAAGGCTGCTGTCGTACGGCTCGCCGTGGCGAAAACAGCTGTCTATCGCGGTTGTCATGCTGTGGGTAGCGGCAGCGGCAGAGGTGAGTGGTCCGCTGCTGATTAGCTATTTTATCGATAACATGGTGGCGAAGAACAATCTGCCGCTGGCGATGGTCGCTGGGCTGGTGGCGGCGTATGTCGGTCTGCAACTGTTGGCTGCGGGCCTGCATTACGCGCAGTCATTACTCTTTAACCAGGCGGCCGTTGGTGTGGTGCAGCAGTTACGTACCGATGTGATGGATGCCGCGCTGCGTCAGCCGCTCAGTGCTTTTGATACTCAGCCAGTCGGGCAGCTTATCTCCCGGGTGACCAATGACACCGAAGTGATCCGCGACCTGTACGTGACGGTGGTCGCGACGGTACTGCGCAGCGCCGCCTTAATCGGTGCCATGCTGGTCGCGATGTTCAGCCTTGAATGGCGGATGGCGCTGGTGGCGATGGCCATATTCCCGGCTGTGCTGGTGGTGATGGTGATTTATCAGCGCTATAGCACCCCCATTGTGCGTCGCGTTCGCGCCTATCTGGCGGATATTAACGATGGCTTTAACGAAGTCATCAACGGCATGAGCGTTATCCAGCAGTTCCGCCAGCAGGCGCGTTTTGGCGAGAGAATGGGCGAAGCCAGCCGTTCGCACTATATGGCGCGCATGCAAACGCTGCGACTGGATGGCTTTTTGTTGCGCCCGTTGCTCAGCCTGTTTTCTGCCCTGATCCTCTGCGGTTTGCTGATGCTGTTTAGCTTTACGTCCGGCACAGCCATTGAGGTTGGGGTGCTGTATGCGTTTATCAGCTATCTGGGGCGTTTGAACGAGCCGCTGATCGAGTTAACCACCCAGCAATCCATGCTGCAGCAGGCGGTTGTCGCCGGTGAGAGGGTATTCGAGCTGATGGACGGGCCTCGTCAGCGCTACGGTGAAGATGATCGACCGCTCAAAAGCGGAGATATTGAGGTGGATAACGTTTCATTTGCCTATCGCGACAACAATCTGGTGCTGCAAAACATCAGTCTGTCCGTGCCTTCGCGCAGCTTTGTGGCGTTGGTCGGACACACCGGCAGCGGCAAAAGTACGCTGGCCAGCCTGCTGATGGGTTACTACCCGCTGACGCAGGGTGAAATCCGTCTGGACGGTCGACCGCTGTCTTCTCTGAGCCACGGTGCGTTACGCCAGGGCGTTGCGATGGTGCAGCAGGATCCGGTAGTGATGGCGGATACCTTCCTGGCCAACGTCACGCTGGGCCGCGATATCTCAGAAGAGCGGGTATGGCAGGCGCTGGAGACGGTGCAACTGGCGGAGCTGGCGCGCGGGTTGAGCGAGGGGATTCATACCCGGCTGGGCGAGCAGGGCAATAATCTCTCCGTTGGGCAGAAACAGCTGCTGGCGCTGGCGCGGGTATTGGTTGAAACGCCGCAGGTGCTGATTTTGGACGAAGCGACGGCCAGCATTGACTCCGGTACTGAACAGGCTATTCAGCAGGCGTTGGCGGCGGTACGTGAGCACACCACGCTGGTGGTGATTGCGCATCGGTTATCGACGATTGTCGATGCAGATACCATTCTGGTACTGCACCGGGGGCAGGCCGTTGAGCGCGGCACGCACCAGCAACTGCTTGCCGCACAGGGCCGCTATTGGCAAATGTACCAACTGCAGTTGGCGGGCGAAGAGCTGGCGGCTAGCGTAAACGACGATTCGGCAATCGCCTGATGGCGCAGCGTTTATCCGGCCACGCGGTATCGTAGGCCTGAAGAAGCGTTTTCGCCGCCATCCGGCAATCAACAATCTGGTGCAAAAATGTAACGCACTATGCACCGTTATAGTGCGTTTTTTCTTTTTCTATCCTCGCCGTACCCCGTGCGGCTGAATCATCCCGCGTTTTTCATTCCTGGCACACCCCTTGCAATGTTCAGCATGTGTATCTGCAGCCACTACTGAATTCTGACTGGAGGGGATCTATGAAGCTGGTTACCGTGGTAATCAAACCGTTCAAACTGGAAGACGTCCGTGAAGCATTGTCGTCTATGGGTATTCAGGGGCTGACCGTCACCGAAGTGAAGGGGTTTGGCCGACAAAAAGGTCATGCTGAGTTGTACCGGGGAGCGGAATACAGCGTCAACTTCTTACCCAAAGTGAAGATTGATGTGGCAATTGCTGATGACCAACTGGATGGCGTAATTGATGTCATCAGTAAGGCCGCCTACACCGGAAAAATTGGCGACGGCAAAATTTTCGTCGCCGAGCTGCAACGTGTGATTCGTATTCGTACCGGCGAAGCCGACGAAGCCGCACTGTAACGTCTGGCACACAGTGATAGGAAACCAAAAAATGAAGATAGCAACGATGAAAACGGGTATTGCATCACTGGCGCTGCTGCCGGGACTGGCGATGGCGGCACCGGCGGTCGCGGATAAAGCCGATAACGCTTTTATGATGATCTGTACCGCGCTGGTGCTGTTTATGACAATCCCTGGCATTGCGCTGTTCTACGGCGGATTGATTCGCGGTAAGAACGTGCTGTCAATGCTGACTCAGGTTACGGTGACATTCGCTCTGGTCTGTATTTTGTGGGTGGTTTATGGCTACTCGCTGGCTTTTGGCGAAGGGAATAATTTCTTCGGCAACTTCAACTGGGTCATGCTGAAGAATATTGCACTGACGGCGGTGACGGGGAGCTTCTACCAGTACATCCACGTTGCTTTTCAGGGGTCCTTCGCCTGTATCACCGTTGGGCTGATTGTCGGGGCGCTGGCTGAACGTATTCGCTTCTCAGCGGTGCTGATTTTTGTGGTGGTGTGGCTGACGCTGTCCTACATCCCTATTGCACATATGGTCTGGGGTGGTGGTTTGCTGGCTACGCACGGTGCGCTGGATTTTGCTGGCGGCACGGTAGTCCATATCAACGCCGCGATTGCCGGCCTGGTTGGGGCTTATCTGATTGGTAAACGCGTCGGTTTTGGCAAAGAAGCGTTTAAGCCGCATAACCTGCCAATGGTCTTTACCGGTACGGCTATTCTCTATATCGGCTGGTTTGGCTTTAACGCCGGTTCAGCGGGTATGGCGAATGAAATTGCCGCACTGGCCTTCGTGAATACCGTTGTTGCAACTGCGGCCGCTATTCTCGGCTGGATCTTCGGTGAATGGGCGCTGCGTGGCAAACCATCATTGCTGGGAGCCTGTTCTGGCGCCATTGCGGGTCTGGTTGGTGTGACGCCTGCCTGTGGTTATATCGGTGTTGGTGGTGCGTTGATCATCGGCGTGGTTGCCGGTTTGGCAGGGCTGTGGGGAGTGACGATGCTGAAGCGCTTTCTGCGCGTTGATGACCCGTGTGATGTCTTCGGTGTTCACGGTGTCTGTGGCATTGTCGGCTGTATCCTGACTGGCGTATTCGCCGCCAGCTCTCTGGGCGGAGTGGGCTTTGCCGAAGGCGTTACCATGGGGCATCAGCTGCTGGTGCAACTGGAAAGCGTGGCGATCACCATTGTCTGGTCCGGTGTCGTAGCCTTCATTGGCTATAAGCTGGCGGACATGACGGTAGGTCTGCGCGTACCGGAAGAGCAGGAGCGCGAAGGGTTGGATGTGAACAGCCACGGCGAAAACGCCTACAACGCCTGATGTTTCAATCCGCCGGATGGCGCTAAACGCTTATCCGGCCTACGACGATGTAGTCTGTAGGCCGGATAAGACATCAATTGCGATTACGCATGACCCCTTCCTGCACGGTAGAGGCGACCAGCACGCCGTCCTGGGTATAAAACTCCCCGCGTACAAACCCCCGGGCACCGGAGGCCGATGTACTTTCTACGTTGTACAACAACCACTCATTGATATTAAAAGGACGATGGAACCACATAGAATGGTCGATCGTAGCGATCTGAATCCCTTTTTCCAGAAAACCAATGCCATACGGTTGTAAAGCAACGGGCAGGAAGTTCAGATCAGAAGCGTAACCCAGCAGATACTGATGTACGCGAAGATCGTCCTGCAGCGTGCCGTTCGCGCGGATCCACACCTGGCGAGTCGGGTCGGCAACGTGACCTTTTAACGGATTATGAAACTCCACCGGACGGACTTCCAGCGGGCGGTCGTTGATAAATTTTTCTTTCAACAGCGGCGGCAGCAGGTGAGCGACCGAACGGGCGATCTCAGTTTCTGATTTAAGCTCTTCAGGGCCAGGCGCTGCCGGCATCTCTTTTTGATGCTCAAACCCATCTTCTGGTGCCTGGAAAGAGGCAGTCATATAAAAAATGGGTTTCCCATTCTGGATCGCGGCAACGCGGCGGGCGCTGAAGCTGTTACCATCGCGCAGCACCTCGACATCATAGATGATAGGCTTTTGGCTATCGCCCGGACGTAAAAAGTAGCTGTGGAAGGAGTGCACCAGACGCTCTTCCGGCACGGTCTCTTTCGCGGCGTACAACGCCTGACCGACAACTTGTCCACCAAAAACCTGACGTAACCCTAAGTCTTCACTTTGGCCCCGAAAGAGTCCTTCTTCAATTTTTTCCAGATTTAACAATGTCAGCAAATTTTTCAGTGCCAGACTCATACGTGCTCTCCAGGTAATAGCGTTCTCGCCGCGAGGTAGGCAGAGTATAACGCAATTTTGAAAGTGGTCCGATGGGTGCAATTGTCTGAATTACAGGCCTATTACAAGCAGAAATTGCTAATTTGTGCCACACTTAGTCATGTTATGTTTTTGTTAACCACTCTTCTGGCGAGGAAAGTTCTCGCTGGTGCATAGATGAGAAGGAGAATTTAATGAAACTCGTGCACATGGTAAGTGGTTTAGCGGTTGCGGTCGCTCTGGCGGCCTGTGCTGGTAAAAGTGCTGATATTCAAACACCTGCGCCAAGTCCTAATACGTCAATTGCTGACACACAGTCAAAAATTCAACAGCCGAATGTGTCTGGTACGGTATGGATCCGCCAGAAGGTGGCCTTACCGCCGGATGCCGTGCTGACCGTCACACTGTCAGATGCGTCGCTTGCCGATGCACCGTCAAAAGTGCTGTCGCAAAAAGTTGTGCGTACCGAGGGTAAACAAGCACCATTCAGCTTCGTGCTCCCGTTTAACCCGGCAGATATTCAGCCGAACGCCCGTATTCTGCTGAGTGCGGCGATTACGGTGAATGATAAACTGGTCTTTATTACTGATACCGTCCAGACGGTTATCAATCAGGGCGGGACTAAAGCTGACCTGACCCTGGTCCCGGTCCAGCAGACGGCCGTTCCAGTACAGGCGAGCGGTGGCGCCGCGACAACGGTACCGTCAACGTCACCCACGCAGGTGAATCCGTCTTCCGCAGTTCCTGCCCCGACACAGTACTAAGGGCATTCTACCCCTCTCCATCTGGAGAGGGTTAGTACACCCAGCGATAGCGCTGTAAATCGATTTGTCCACTCCCTGAAACCACAATACCTTCCGCCAGCAATGCCTGACGTTGTCGTTGCAGGTCAGGTCCAGTCAGTGAAATCATTCCGTGACGATTAACCACGCGATACCAGGGCAGGGTGCTACCTTCGGGCAGTCGCTTGAGTACACCGCCCACCTGGCGTGCAGCGCGCGGTGAGCCAGCAAGCCTGGCGACATCGCCATAGGTGGTGACGAATCCTTCGGGGATTGAGGCAACGATTTGCCAGACGCGTTGAGGGAAAGAGTCTTGTATATCCATCGTTTATTCCTGCGCTAATCCTCCAGCATAATCCCGAATGACGAGGTAGTGAAGCTTCATTGCACAAGAAAACAGCATCCGATGCGGGATGGGTTGCAATTACAGGGTGCAGCAGTGATAATGCGCCTGCGCGTTGGTTAACAACGCTCTCAATGGGGGCTCTGTTGGTTCTCCCGCAACGCTACTCTGTTCACCAGGTCAGGTCCGGAAGGAAGCAGCCAGGGCAGATGACGTGTGTGCCGGGATGTAGCTGGCAGGGCCCCCACCCAATTCTGCCGTCCGGCAATCTCAGTTCTTCTCATCTTCTTTTCTTTGTCATCGTATTGTCATTTTATTGTCATCAAATGCTGTCAATGTGTTTCGGGGATGTTATTTGATGCTTTTGCCGCCGCCATCGCGCTGTAACAACAGGGTCTTACATCCGGTATGTTTTGGCTGACCACAAGGATTTTCTACGATGTCGACCGCAGTATTGAATGTCAAAATTGATGAGGCGCTAAAAGAAAAGCTGCGTCATTACGCTGAAGTAAATAATGAGAACCTAAGTATCTCGACGGAAAAATTGCTGCATATCGCGTTTTCCGCCATTGAAGAGGCGGGAGTCTCCGCTGACGATATTGATAGCCAGCATACGGAAGAATCCGTGGTTGAAGCACTGACTCCTAAAGAAATCAAAGCGCTGCGCAGATTACTGAAGAAGAAAAAATGAAACAACAACCGCTCTCAACCGCCTGTAATTATGGCGAAGCCTGTGAATTGCTCCGTTCCGGTTATGTGAAACATGTTCGTCTGAGCTGGAATGTCGGTAGCGATGAGTTTTTCCGTATTGCTTCTGACTGGTGCGATGCCGGGGCGAAAATTAAGAAAGACGGCGAGAATTTTGTGATTTCCCTGAAGGGGTTCCCGGTTCCTCCCCAGCGGTAATATTGCCCGGAAATCCTCGTCTATCACGGCATTCAAGGACGAGTCCTTTGACTCGTCGATTAGATTATTTTGCGCATTTTCCCGTGACTTGCCTGTAAACGCAGGTTGTCCCAAATGGGTTGCAACGTCCGGAAGGCCGAGCGCATTGTGTCATCGGGCAGTGCGAAAGGCATGCGTAAGAAGCGATCGAATGCGCCATCCAGGCCGAAGCGCGTCCCGGTACCCAACTGAATACCTGCACTTTCGGCGCGGGTGGCAAACAACGTCGCCAGCGTATCGGGTAATTCAACCCAGAAAGAGAGTCCCCCCTGCGGTTGAGTAAACTGCCATTCCGGGAAATGTGTCTTCATCAGGTCATGGCACAGATCGCGCCGGGTGGTGAGCAATTGCCGTCTGTCGGGAAGAAAATCGGCCGCATTGTCCAGTAACCAACCCGTGGCAAGCTGTTCAAGCACTGGTGATCCTAAATCAAATGTGTCGCGAGTCTGTACCAGCGCAGCAATGGTACGCGACGAGGCCCGAATCCATCCCAGACGCAGACCTCCCCAAAAACTTTTCCCCGCTGATCCCAGCATGATGATGGGCGCGTCATCATGGAATGCCGCCAGCGGTGGTGGTGGCGGGGCGTCATACCACAGATTGACCATGGTTTCGTCCACCACCAGTGTCGTGCGGGTTCTGGCGGAGATATCGGCGATAGCCTGGCGCGTCGCCGCATCCATACAACGTCCGGTAGGGTTGTGAAAATCTGGCATCAGGTAGGCCATTCTCGGTGCGGTTTGCGCAATAGTGGCAACAAGGCCCGATGTATCCCAGCCGTGTTCTGGCAGTGATACGCCAACGGGGCGGCAGGATGCACCCTGAATGGCTGCAATAGCGAGCGGATAGGTAGGATGATCGACCAACACACGATCGCCGGGACCTGTGAGCAAACGCAGGATCAGCGCCAGACCGCTGACTGCGCCATTCACCACCATTATTTCATCCGGCTGTGTGGGTAATCCGCGTTCGCAATAATGCCGGGCAATAGAGTCGCGCAGCGTTGGCAACCCCTGGGGTAAATACCCTGAACTTAGCAAATGCTGTGGCATCGCGAGCAGGGCTTGCTGGTATGCATGATGAATTTCGGGCCCGGCGCTGAGCGCCGCTGTGGACAAATCCAGCGCGGTGCTGGTGCCGGTTCGCGTCGGTACATGACGAATATGTTCCGGCAGGATCACGCGTGAACCACTTCCATGGCGGCTTTCCAGATACCCTTCTTCCCGCAGTTGCGCCATTGCGCTGGCAATCGTCGTGCGACTGACTTCAAGCACGGCGGCCAACTCGCGTTCGCCGGGTAAGCGGGTATCCAGCGCCAGTCGACCATCCAGGATCAGCAGGCGCAGTGCCTCTGCCAATTGTCGCCAGATAGGTGAACGCGAGGGGGTCTCCTGCCAGTGCCCAAGCAGGCGCTGCAGGGACTGGCTTCCATAACGGCGAGATGACATAGCAGTCCACTTTTTGAAAACTGGACATTAATCATAGTGCCAATTGCGGTGAAGATGAAAGCTATCTGAGAGGGGGGGGGGAGAAAATTATGCTGCGTCGTTTACTTCAGCTGTATGTCGGACTGGCGCTGTACGGCGTTTCGACGGCGATGTTTGTACGTGCAGATTTAGGGGCTGACCCGTGGAACGTATTTCATCTGGGCGTGGCAAATCTATTATCGATGAATATCGGCCTGGTGATCATCGCCGTGGGGGTACTGGTCCTGCTGGCATGGATACCACTGCGCCAGCGCCCCGGATTTGGCACTCTCAGCAATGTCATTATGATTGGTTTGGCGGCAGATGCTGCGCTGGCGGTGATCCCAGGATTTGAATCGCTACTGACGCGCAGTGGACTGCTGGTGGCGGCGGTTATCTTGAATGCGCTAGCGACCAGCCTGTACATCGGTGCCGGTTTTGGGGCGGGCCCACGCGACGGCCTGATGACCGGCATTCATGCGCGTACTGGTTGGTCTGTACGGACTATCCGGACCGCAATCGAGGTGTCGGTTTTGCTCAGCGGTTGGCTTCTTGGCGGAACCGTGGGTGTTGGAACAGTACTGTATGCGTTAGCTATTGGACCGTTAATTCAGATTTGCCTGCCGTGGTTTCGTCATCAGCCGCAGTCACGTATTCGTGTTCGGAATGAGCCTACGGCGTGATTGCCTGCTGACGACTAAACTTAACCTCGACTGACGCGGCCGGAATCGGCTTGCCGCGCAGTACACTTCGGAGGTTTATCTGATGAAGTATGTTGATGGTTTTGTTGTTGCCGTTCCTGCCGAAAACAAGGAGGCATATATCGCGATGGCGGCAAAGGCTGCTCCGCTTTTCAAGGAATTCGGCGCGCTGCGCGTTGTGGAGTGTTGGGCTGATGATGTTCCCGACGGTAAGTTGACCGATTTTCGTATGGCGGTCAAAGCGCAGGATCATGAGGAAGTGGTATTCAGCTGGATTGAATACCCTTCCAAAGAAGTCCGCGATGCGGCGAACCAGAAGATGATGTCCGATCCCCGTATGAAGGAGTTTGGTGAATCTATGCCATTTGATGGCAAGCGAATGATCTACGGTGGATTCTCGCCCATTATGGAAGAGTGACGTGACTGGCTGTGCGGCGTGCCGCCAGCCATCTCAATACACGCCAGTGCCATGCTAAAGTCGTTTTTCCGCCCACAGAATAAATTCCGCCTTTGGCAGTGCTTTGCTGTACAGCCAGCCCTGACCATACTGTACGCCATGTTGACGTAGCCAGCTTTCCTGGTTCTCGGTCTCGATGCCTTCTGCCACCATTTCCAGCTTCAGCGTTTTCGCTATCTCGATAATATGTGGCGTGACGTTATTGTATTCCAGCGCATCAACAAACGATTTGTCTATCTTCAGGATGTCCACATCCAGATCCTGCAAATAACTCAGGCTGGAATAGCCTGTACCAAAATCATCAATATAAATAGGGTGGCCAGCCTGGCGGTATTTGGCGATAAACGGTGCACTGTTTTTCGGGTCGGCAAATTCACGCTCAGTCAGCTCCAGGGCAATTTGTGCGGGGTTTAGTTGCCAGTGGTTAACCATGTGGCTTAACAGTGCCGGCAGCGTTTCGGACTTCAAATCGGCCGACTCAAGGTTGAGGGATATATGCTGTTGAGGATGTTGATGCAGCCATTTACCCAGATCCTCGAAGACGTTTTCAATAATCAAACGTGTGAGAGGTTCTGTCAGGCCGGTCTCTTCGGCCAGGGGGATAAAAATATCGGGTGAGAGATAGCTACCGTCAGCTTGTCGCCAGCGGGCCAGTGCTTCTGCACCCACGACCTTTCCCGTTTTGAGCGAAATAATGGGCTGGTAATGGACCTTGATAGCCCGGTTCTGAATGGCGTCTTGCAATTGGTGATGGGGGGACTGCAAGCGGCGCAAAATACGCAGAATAAAGAAGGCGGTGAGCAGGCCAATAATAATCCCTGCCGGGAGCCAGATCAGCGCCTGTCGGTGCCAGGATTTTTGCAAAGGTAATGTCGACGCCCAGCTGACGATCGTGATACCCAGTTCGGGGAAAGGGCGAGAATTATAAATACTGCCCTCTTTTTGAAAATGGCTGATAGAACTGTCTTTTTGCAGTTGATGCAACACGTCTAAAGGGAGATCGGCACTACTGGCCACCACGATGTTGCTTACTGTACCCACAATGGCGACTTCGATAGGCCATGAACCAAAAGGGATAACATCAATGAACGATCCCGGATCGATCATCACCACATAATGTTCGCTGCCAAGCGCCGCCATAAAACGTTGTATTCCGAGGTCGTTTTGCGAGGTTAACCAGGCGCGATAGCCATCAGGTGTCATTTTCATTGGCGGCGGAAACGCAGCAGCCAGGCTTCTTTTTTCAAGGGAGGAACACTGTGGAACATTGTCTTTGAGGTACATCACTTCCTGAATATAACGGTAGCTGTATGACAACCGGCGCATTTCCAGTAAATGTTCCTCTGAGCAGGGCACCCCCTGGAAGGCTTCTATTTTGCGTAGCGCTTTTTTGGCCTGCTCGCCAACGCGTTCCGTACGCAAAGCGACCCGGGTAGAGAATGAATCAAGCTCATCTATAAATTTCGTTTCGACCTGACGATGTGCCAGCCACAGGCTTAAACACACCGGTATGAGGATGGACAGAACCAGTATTCCCGTCACCAGGCCAATCAGATGTCGTGTTGTCACAGTGATATCCTTATTAACACAGCGTAGAGAAAGTATATCCGAAAGCTAAAAAAGCAATTCGATTGGCATCATATATTTAGGGCCACTTATCACTCCGATAAATTACCCATAGCATAAATCAGGTTGAGATCTGTTCGGGAGTGGTGTATTTTTATGGGTATGTTATAACGTAACAAATTGAGGTTGCCATGAAACCGGATATCCACCCTTTTTATCGCCCAGTGGTGTTTCACGATACCAGTGCCAATGAATACTTTAAGGTCGGTTCGACGATCAAAACCGAACGAGAGATTGAGTTCGAGGGCCAAATGTACCCGTACGTAACGCTTGATATCTCGTCTAAGTCACATCCGTACTACACCGGTAAACAGAAAACCTTCGATAACGAAGGCAGCGCGGCGCGTTTCCAGAAACGTTTCGGCCACTTCATTGGCACTAAGCGAGGTTAAGATGCAGGTACTCAATTCACTTCGCAGCGCAAAGCAGCGGCACCCTGACTGCCAGATAGTCAAACGCAAAGGGCGTTTGTACGTCATCTGCAAAACGAATCCGCGGTTTAAAGCGGTACAGGGCCGTAAAAAAAGACGTTAGTCACTTTGCCAGCATTACAGGGACTGAAGTGCGTTCCCCTCGGGGGACGCACTTTTTTTGTTTGTGACAGGGCGTGATTACTGACTGGCCTGCGCGCGGGTGAGTGTGAAGACATCATAAAATGACAGTTCGCCTTTCCGCGTTATCATTTTTTGCAGTTGGGCCTTATGTTCACTGTCGACTTGGGGAGAGTGCAGGATAGTGTCGATGAGCGAGGGTGGCACAAAACGCGTGTTGTACCATTCACCGTTATAGCAGACTCTGAAATCCAGTACGTCAATGTCTTCAAAGCGGTAACGCGGCGCAACATCAAAAAAGAAAAAGGCGTTGAGTAAGGCGAACAGTACCACCAACAGCCATACCGAATCGACCAGCGTTTCTGATTGCAGCATAACCGCCAGCGTGGCAAAAAACGCAACATACATGCCGATAAATAGCCCTGGATGTTTACGAATAAAGCTGATGCTAAAGCGCGGTTTGTTGTCGCGCTTTTCGCGAATATTTAAGTCGTCGATGGTTTCGGTAAGCAGGCGTTGTATTTCTGTCATCTCTTGCCTTCGTGAAGTCTGCAATAGTCAGGAGGGATCAGCCCATTTTAAAAGGGGATACTGTCTGAGAAAAGTAACAGATTAACCACAATTTAGCATAACAGTTACATATCAGATCACAGTGTTTTGATGATCCGTGCCGGATTGCCTCCGACGACGGTGTTTGCCGGAACGCTTTTAGTCACCACTGCGCCTGACGCCACAACCACGTTGTCGCCCAGTGTTACACCCGGATTTATGACTGCGCGCCCCCCGATCCAGACATTATTCCCGATAGTTACAGGTTTCCCTAGTTCAACCCCGCTGTTGCGTTCGTTAGCGTCCAGTGGATGAGTTGCCGTATAGATATGGACTCCCGGTGCCAGCATACAGTTATCACCGATGTGGATTGGGCAGACATCAAGCATGACGCAGTCGAAGTTGGCGTAAAACGCTTTGCCGAGATAAATGTTATACCCGTAGTCGCAACGAAAAGAGGGCTCAATGTAAGCGCCTTCGCTTTGACCCAACAGATCGTGCAAGATAGCCTGACGTTCACTCTGCGCATCGGGTGCGGTGGCATTGTATCGGTGGATGAGTTGACGTGCGCGGAGACGGTCGTTGCGCAACGTTTCATCTGCCGGGCGATACAGTTCTCCGGCGATCATCTTTTTCTTCTCTTCACTCATTACGAACTTTCCTGTTTGCTGATAGGCAGTCACAGTACAGTAAAACGCAATGCAGGGAGGGGGAACGTTCCCGTTTTCTCGCTGTGATCGCAATCACGTGATTTGAATTAAATAATGTTTTTTGGTACGGGAAATGGTCAGTCAGACAAACAAATGTTTTGCGATACCTGACTTAACCTCATGAGCAATTAACGAATAAATTTCCAAACAGAGGTTGGGATCTTGTCGTAGAGCTTATTCATGGTCAATTCAGCAAGACGATGATCGGCGGCTGAGTAAAATACAGCCAGTTCATTGTCAGACAATTCATATTTATTTTTCTCAATAACACGTTCAAGTGTGTCAATTGTTTGACAGCGTCGCAGGCGCATCAAATAATCTGTTTTAGTTAATGGTTTATCGGACATAACTCTTACCTATGATTGTAATAATTTTTAACAAGACAAACTGACAGGATTAGCCCTGGTGGCATTGACAAAACAGCGAAACAGTCGATTACCTGACTTCCGCCATTTCTGCAGATCCTGCGTATTAATACCATAACTACTGAACAACATAAAAGTGTCATCCAGGTATTCATCAATCTGCGCGATCAGCTTATTGTCCTCATTGTACTTAATTTTATAATTAAGTGCGAAGGTTGCAATATGCTCTATCAGTTCATTGAGCTGCAAGCTGGTTGCGGAGGTAGGGTCATTTACCCAACCATGGTTGCTTTGTTCAAGGTTTGCAAGACAGTCATGATACAGGGTTTCGCAGAGAAATTTAAGCTGCGCGATATCATGTCTTTTCGGTGAGTATTCATCCATAACGCATCCCCTTCTTAGTGGTTTAGACTAACCGAACACCTTTCGGGATGGATACAACAAACGACCTGGAACTTGCCCGCGACTCCTGATGATTTAACTATAATCTACTCTAAAAAAGATTTCATCGTCATATCACGAAAAATTACAATTATGTAAAATTATGATGCAGTGCCATTTTTACATTTTAACAGATAAATGCTGGTATTCGAAATGGAACAACTTCGTTATTCTCGGCCAATCATCACGTTATCTTGTTTAGGTTTAGCAACGAAAGGCGACAATCGACTCTGTGAACGAAAACTAGGAATAGTCTTAATATTTATTTAGGTAAATAAAGGTTCGTGACGTTTTTTAAGAATAGCCTTTAAGCTCGCAAGGATTATATCGCTTATTTAAACAAGAGAAAATAAACGAAATCGCAATAAGCGATTTTTATGATTTTTTTCCAGAAAAAAGGCCGCTTGCGCGGCCTTATCTTTAGGAATGTATCAATGATGCTCAACTGAGTGGCTATGTTCAACATCTTCATTCTTGCGGCTAAAGCGGCGGCGGACCACCACAAAGAACACCGGAACAAAGAAGATAGCCAATACGGTTGCTGTGACCATCCCGCCCATTACGCCAGTACCGACGGCGTTCTGCGCGCCACTACCTGCACCTGAGCTGATAACCAGCGGCATTACGCCGAGGATAAAGGCTAACGATGTCATCAGAATCGGACGTAAACGCATACGAACCGCGTCCAGCGTCGCTTCTACCAGGCCTTTACCTTCTTTATCCATCAAGTCTTTGGCGAATTCGACGATCAATATCGCGTTCTTCGCCGACAACCCAATGGTTGTGAGCAGGCCCACCTGGAAGTAAACGTCGTTGGTCAAACCACGGAACGTTGCCGCCAGCAGCGCACCGATAACCCCCAGCGGAACAACCAGCATAACGGAGAACGGAATTGACCAGCTCTCGTACAATGCTGCCAGACACAGGAAGACGACGATCAGTGAAATCGCATACAGGGCAGGTGCCTGGTTACCAGACAGTCGTTCCTGATAGGACATGCCCGTCCAGTCATAGCCGATACCGGATGGCAGTTTGCTGGCCAGTTGCTCCATCATTGCCATCGCTTCACCGGTACTTTTACCCGGTGCGGCCTGGCCCAGGATTTCCATGGACGGCAGACCGTTATAGCGTTCCAGACGCGGTGAACCATATTCCCAACGCGAGGAAGAGAACGCAGAGAACGGCACCATTTGTCCATCGCTACCGCGGACATACCAGTTTCCAATATCTTCCGGCAACATACGGTATTTGGCTTCAGACATGACGTAAACTTTCTTCACACGACCACGGTCGATGAAGTCGTTCACGTAGCTTCCGCCCCATGCCGCGCCCAGCGTTGTATTAATGTCACTAATGGAAACACCCAGAGCCTGCGCTTTTTCCTGATCGATATCGATCTTGAATTGCGGAGTATCTTCCAGACCGTTAGGACGTACGCCCACTAACAAATCAGGATGTTTCGCGACTTCACCAAACAGCTGGTTACGCGCCTGAGTCAATTTTTCATGGCCCAGACCGGCCTGGTCAATCAACTGGAAGTCGAAACCCGTCGCGGTGCCCAGTTCTACAATTGCTGGCAGGTTAAAGGCGAACACCATGGCGTCTTTAATCTGCGAGAACGCCCCCATCGCACGCTGAGTAATCGCTTCTACTTTGTTCTCTTCACCTGGACGTTCACTCCAGTCTTTCAGAGAGACGAATGCGATACCGGTGTTCTGACCACGACCAGCAAAGCCGAAGCCGTTAACCGCAAACACCGATTCAACATTCGCTTTTTCTTTGGTCAGGTAGTAATCCGTCACTTCGTCCAGCACTTTCTGGGTACGCTCTTGCGTTGCACCCGCTGGCAGCTGAGCCATGGTCAGGAATACACCCTGGTCTTCATCTGGCAGGAAGGAGCTTGGCAGGCGAACGAACAGATAGGCCATGCCGACGACGATGATCAGATACAGCGCCAGGTAGCGACCGGTGCTGCGCAGAATACCGCCTACGCTATCGGTGTAGTGGTGCGTGCTCTTATCGAACATGCGGTTGAACCAACCGAAGAAGCCCGTTTTGCCTTCACCGTGATCGCCTTTAGCAATCGGTTTAAGCATGGTTGCACACAGGGCAGGGGTCAGAATCAACGCCACCAGTACAGACAACGCCATTGCGGAAACAATGGTGATGGAGAACTGACGGTAAATTGCACCGGTAGACCCCCCGAAGAAGGCCATTGGGATAAATACCGCTGACAGTACCATCGCGATACCCACCAATGCGCCCTGAATCTGGCCCATTGATTTACGCGTTGCTTCTTTCGGTGGTAGCCCTTCTTCAGCCATGACACGTTCAACGTTCTCGACCACCACGATGGCGTCATCCACCAACAGGCCGATGGCGAGCACCATCCCGAACATCGTTAGCGTGTTTATCGAGAAGCCGAAAATTGCCAGCACAGCAAAAGTACCCAACAAGACGACCGGGACGGCGATAGTCGGAATCAACGTCGCGCGGAAGTTCTGCAGGAACAGATACATAACCAGGAACACGAGGATGATTGCTTCCGCCAGCGTCTTCACAACTTCGTGAATAGAGATTTTCACGAACGGTGTTGTGTCATACGGATAAACAATTTTCAGGCCTGATGGGAAGAACGGTTCCATCTTCACCAGTTCAGCACGGATAGCCGCTGCAGTATCCAGGGCGTTCGCGCCGGTAGCCAGTTTGATACCCAGACCAGACGCAGGCTTGCCGTTGAACTTCGCAATGATGTCGTAGTTTTCACCACCCAGTTCAATCTTCGCTACATCGCGCAGACGAACCTGGGAGCCATCCTGGTTCACTTTCAGCAGAATTTTGCCGAATTCGTCGGTCGAGGTCAGACGCGTCTGAGCAATGATAGAGGCGTTCAGTTGCTGGCCTTTCACGGGTGGCGTACCACCAAGCTGACCGGCTGCAACCTGGGCGTTCTGCGCTTTAATCGCGGAAATCACATCTACCGGCGTAAGCTGGTATTTGTTCAGTTCGGTTGGGTCCATCCAGATACGCATCGCGTACTGTGAACCGAACAGCTGCACGTCACCGACACCTGAAGTACGGCTGATGGTGTCTTTCATGTTAGCGGCGACGTAATCCGAGATATCTTCCTGCGTCATGGTGCCATCGGTGTTGATAACACCAACAACCATCAGGAAGCTGCTGGATGACTTCTCAACGCTAACCCCTTGCTGCTGTACTTCCTGAGGCAGCAACGGCATGGCCAGCTGCAGTTTGTTCTGCACCTGTACCTGCGCGATATCTGCATCAGTACCGGACTGGAAGGTTAAGGTGATCTGCACGGTACCCGTGGAGTCACTGTTTGAGGACATGTACATCAGGTTATCGATACCGTTCATATTCTGTTCGATAACCTGCGTAACAGTATCCTGTACTGTTTTGGCATCAGCGCCAGGGTAGGTCGCGGAGATCGTCACTGCCGGAGGTGCAATAGTAGGATATTGCGCTACCGGCAATTTGAGGATCGCGAGCCCCCCTGCCAACATGATGATAATGGCGATCACCCACGCAAATATGGGGCGATCGATAAAGAAATTAGGCATGTCTTAACGGCTCCTGTTTAAGTTAAGACTTGGACTGTTCAGGCTGGCTACCGCTTGCGGCTGGCTGGTTATTATCCGCGGTGACTTCCTGCGCTTTAACCTGAGCGCCAGGACGAACTTTCTGCAGCCCACTTACAATCACGCGGTCGCCCGGCTTAAGTCCTTCAGTGACTAACCATTTGTCGCCAATTGCTTGTGCTGCCACAATTTGACGCGTTTCAACTTTGTCATCAGCACCGATAACTAACGCACTGGCATCGCCACGCGGTGTACGGGTAACGCCTTGCTGTGGAACCAGTAACGCCGTTGGGTTTGTCCCTTCTTCCAGACGCGCACGGACGAACATGCCCGGCAGTAAGGTGTGATCCGGGTTCGGGAAGATTGCGCGTAACGTAATTGACCCAGTGGTTTGATCAACCGTCACATCCGAAAACTCCAGCGTACCGGACTGCGGGAATTTAATACCGTCGCTGGTGACCAGTTCGACTTTTGCTTTACCGTTCTCTTGCTTCAGCGTGCCATTGGCCAACTCTTGTTTCAGGCGCAGGAAATCGTTACTTGACTGCGTCACATCGACATAGATGGGATCCAACTGCTGAACGGTCGCCAGTGCTGTTGCCTGACCGTTTTGCACCAGTGCGCCTTCAGTAACGGATGACTTACCAATGCGGCCGCTGATTGGCGACGTGACTTTGGTATAGGCCAGATTGATACGTGCGGTTTCTACTGCGGCTTTCGCAGCGACAACAGCAGCGTTCGCCTGTTGTGCATCTGCCTGCGCGCTATCGTAGTCCTGTTGGCTGATGTATTTCGTACCTAACAGTTTCTGATAACGTTTAACCGTCAACTGAGCGATATTTGCCGCTGCTTGTGCTTTGGCCAGATCGCCTTTCGCACTTTCGTACGCGGCCTGGTAAGTAGCAGGATCAATCTGATAGAGAGACACACCTGCTTCAATGTCGCCGCCTTCGGTAAAGTTACGCTTCAGGATAATACCGCTGACCTGAGGGCGAACTTCCGCAATGCGAAAAGCACTGGTGCGACCAGGGAGTTCAGTTGTGATCTGTAGAGGTTCAGTTTTGAGCGTCACAACTCCAACTTCTGGCATCTGCTGGCCCCCTTGTTGGGCCTGTTTGTCGTCACATCCTGTTAGCGCTAAGCTGCCTGAGAGCATCAGAACGACTGCCAGAGGCGTTAACCCTCTGTTTTTGTTCATATGTAAACCTCGAGTGTCCGATTTCAAATTGATCAATGGCTTAAAGCCCATAAACCCATTGCTGCGTTTATATTATCGTCGTGCTATGGTACATACATTCACAAATGTATGTAAATCTAACGCCTGTAAATTCACTGACCTATGGCACGAAAAACCAAACAACAAGCACAGGAAACACGGCAGCACATTCTGGATGTTGCCCTGCGTTTGTTTTCGCAGCAAGGGGTATCATCCACCTCGCTTGCGGAGATCGCAAAAGCCGCTGGTGTAACTCGCGGTGCTATCTATTGGCATTTCAAAAATAAGTCGGATTTATTCAGTGAAATCTGGGAGCTAGCAAAACCTAACATTGATGAGTTAGAAACTGAGTATCAGGCAAAATTCCCCGACGATCCACTATCAGTATTAAGAGAAATATTAGTTTACGTTCTTGAAGCGACCGTGACTGAAGAACGCCGACGTTTATTGATGGAGATTATATTCCACAAATGCGAATTTGTCGGGGAAATAGCAACAGTTCAACTGGTTCAACGCAGCCTGTGTCTCGAAAACTATGACCGGATCGAACAAACGCTGCGACACTGTATGGCTGCAAACATGTTGCCGGAGAATCTGAATACGCGCCGTGTGGCAGTGCTACTGCGTAGTTATATCTCCGGGATCATTGAGAACTGGTTATTCGCGCCCGAATCGTTTGATTTGCGAAAAGAGGCGCGCGACTACGTTGCAGTGCTACTGGAGATGTGTCTGCTTTGTCCGACACTGCGTGTGAAGGTCGCAGAGGCGGGCTAACTTTCGGACCCAATACCAGGAATTCTCCTGGAGGGTTTCCCTCCTGCTATTCTGTCCGTCACAGCCGTGATATTCTTGCCGCTTGACTATTTTCGGTCACTTTCCCGGTTCAGAAACGTTCATTCTCATGACTATGTTGCAGCTCTATAAACGTTCACAGCATCTTATTGCTATAAGCATTCTTTTCTTCATTCTACTGCTGTCCAGCCAGTCATCAGCATTTGCGCGGGCGCAACAGAATGGTGAACTACCGACAAAAGCGGATATTCAGAGCCAGTTAGACACGCTGAATAAACAAAAAGATCTTTCCGCGCAGGACAAACTGGTTCAGCAGGATCTCATCGATACTATCGCCACGCTGGATAAAATAGATCGCGTAAAAGATGAGACCGTACAGCTTCGTCAGAAAGTGGCTCAGGCGCCGGAGAAAATGCGCCAGGCAACGGATGCATTGAATTCGCTCAGCGATGTCGATAATGACGATGAAACGCGAAAAACGCTGAGTACGCTCTCTCTGCGTCAGCTTGAATCTCGTGTCGCCCAGGTGCTGGACGATCTGCAAAGCGCGCAAAACGACCTTGCCGCCTACAACAGTCAGTTGGTTTCGCTGCAAACGCAGCCAGAGCGCGTGCAAAATGCGATGTACACCGCATCACAGCAAATGCAGCAAATCCGTAATCGCCTGGATGGGACTAATGTGGGTGAGGCGGCATTACGCCCCAGCCAACAGGTGTTGCTGCAGGCGCAGCAAGCGTTGCTGAGCGCGCAGATCGATCAACAGCGTAAGAGTCTGGAAGGCAACACGGTTTTGCAGGATACCTTGCAGAAACAGCGTGATTATGTAACGGCGAATACGAATCGTCTTGAACATCAGCTTCAGTTGCTGCAGGAAGCGGTGAACAGCAAACGTCTGACGCTAACCGAAAAGACGGCGCAGGAAGCGGTAACACCAGACGAAGCGGCGCGTATCCAGACCAACCCGCTAGTTAAACAAGAACTTGATATTAACCATCAGCTCAGTCAGCGTCTGATATCTGCCACCGAAAACGGCAACGCGCTAATGCAGCAAAACATTAAAGTCAAAAACTGGCTTGATCGTGCGCTGCAATCTGAACGCAATATTAAAGAACAAATCGCCGTGCTGAAAGGCAGCCTGCTGTTGTCACGCATTCTGTACCAGCAACAGCAAACGCTGCCGTCGGCAGATGAACTTGCCGACATGACCAACCGTATTGCCGACTTACGTCTGGAACAATTCGAGGTCAACCAGCAGCGTGATGCGCTATTCCAGAATGATGCGTTTGTCGCCAAACTAGAAGAAGGGCACAGCAATGAAGTGAATGGCGAAGTCCATGATGCCCTGCTGCAGGTTGTGGATATGCGTCGTGAACTGTTGGACCAGCTCAATAAGCAGTTGGGTAACCAATTGATGATGGCCATTAACCTGCAAATTAATCAGCAGCAGTTAATGAGCGTATCGAAAAACCTGAAAGGGATCCTCACGCAGCAAATCTTCTGGGTAAACAGTAACCGCCCGATGGACTGGGACTGGATCAAGGCGTTCCCGCAAACGCTAAAAGACCAGTTTAAGTCGATGAAAATTACCGTGAACTGGGAGAAAGCCTGGCCGGCGGTATTCATTGCATTCCTGGCCGGTCTGCCGTTGCTGCTTATTGCCGGGCTCATCCGCTGGCGTCTGAAATGGCTGAAAGAGTATCAGGCAAAACTCGCCGCCGCGGTGGGTAACCTGCGTAATGACAGCCAGCTTAACACGCCAAAAGCGATACTGATTGATTTGATCAGAGCCTTGCCTGCGTGTCTGATTATTCTCGCCGTAGGCTTGATTCTGCTGACGATGCAATTAAACGTCAGCGATCTGCTGTGGGCATTCAGTAAGAAGATGACCGTTTTCTGGCTGGTGTTTGGTCTGTGCTGGAAGGTACTGGAAAAAGATGGCGTGGCGATACGTCATTTTGGCATGCCAGCGAAACAGACCAGCCACTGGCGTCGCCAGATTGTGCGTATTAGCCTTGCGCTGTTGCCGCTTAACTTCTGGTCGGTTATTGCTGAACTGTCGCCGCTTAATCTGATGGACGATGTATTAGGGCAAGTCGTTATTTTCTTTAACCTGCTGCTGATCGCCTTCCTGGTGTGGCCAATGTGCCGTGAAAGCTGGCGTGACAAAGAGTCGCACGGTCTGCGTCTGGTCACTATCACCGTACTGTCTATTATCCCGATTGCATTAATGGTGCTGACGGCGACCGGTTATTTCTACACCACGCTGCGCCTGGCCGGTCGTTGGATTGAAACGGTTTATCTGGTTATTGTCTGGAACCTGCTATACCAGACGGTGCTGCGTGGGTTGAGCGTGGCGGCACGCCGCATTGCCTGGCGGCGTGCGTTAGCGCGTCGTCAGAATCTGGTAAAAGAAGGGGCCGAAGGCGCAGAACCGCAGGAAGAACCGACCATCGCGCTGGAACAGGTAAACCAGCAAACGCTGCGTATTACGATGCTGTTGATGGTGGCACTGTTTGGTGTTCTGTTCTGGGCAATTTGGTCCGATCTGATCACCGTGTTTAGTTACCTCGACAGCATTACGCTTTGGCATTACAACGGTACTGAAGCGGGAGCTGCAGTGGTGAAAGATGTCACCATGGGCAGTTTGCTGTTTGCCATTATTGCCTCGATGGTGGCGTGGGCGCTGATCCGCAACTTACCTGGTCTGCTCGAAGTGCTGGTGCTGTCGCGACTCAAAATGCGCCAGGGCGCATCGTATGCCATCACCACGATCCTCAATTACGCGATTATCGCTATCGGGGCAATGACAGTCTTCGGGTCGCTCGGCGTATCGTGGGACAAACTCCAGTGGCTGGCAGCGGCCCTGTCGGTTGGTCTGGGTTTTGGCTTACAGGAAATCTTCGGTAACTTCGTCTCGGGTCTGATTATTCTGTTTGAACGTCCGGTACGTATTGGCGATACGGTTACCATTGGTACGTTCTCCGGTACGGTCAGCAAGATCCGTATTCGTGCAACAACGATTACCGACTTTGATCGTAAAGAGGTCATTATCCCGAATAAGGCGTTTGTGACGGAGCGTCTGATCAACTGGTCACTGTCCGATACCACCACACGCCTGGTTATTCGTATTGGCGTGGCTTATGGTTCAGATCTGGATAAAGTGAAGAAAGTGCTGCTGCAGGCGGCAACGGAACATCCGAAAGTGATGCACGATCCGGAACCGGCAGTGTTCTTTACGGCTTTCGGCGCCAGCACGCTGGATCATGAACTGCGTTTATACGTTCGCGAACTGCGGGATCGCAGCCACACGGTTGATGAACTGAACCGCGCAGTTGATCGTTTATGTCGTGAAAACAATATTGATATCGCCTTTAACCAACTCGAAGTGCACCTGCATAATGCGAAAGGTGACACCGTGACCGAGGTTAAGCGTGACATCATCAAAGGCGACGATCCGACGCCTTCTGTAGGTTAAGTTGCAATCAGGGTGGCAAATATGCCGCCCTGATTGCATTTAGTGCGTCAGCGCGACCAGTTCTTCCTGCGTCAGGCCCGTAAGGTGCGTAATCAGATCCGGTTCCAGGCCGCGGGCGAGCATTTTTTGTGCGATATTACGCGCTTCAACCTGCCGACCTTCTTCTAACCCTTTTTCCAGACCTTTTTCCAGACCTTGCTGCATTCCTTCTGCTCTACCTTTTTCTTCCAACCATTCGGCAATCGTCATCAGCTGTTCCTTGTACTGTGGCGCACTCTGCGCCAGTTGGCGGACAAGTACGCCGGGTTCCGTGGTATTTCCTGCTTTAAGCATGTAATTAATCAAAACGTCGATTTGATATTCTGTCAGATGCTCTTGCGTTAAGAGCGTAATAAGTTGATCCAATAATTCGCTCAGATCCCGTCGACGAATATGTTTTTGCAGGAGTTCCAGCATCGCTACCCGTTGATGCTGCAGGATCTGATTATCTGGCATTACGGTCAGGTCTACCAGTGCAAATTCATTGCCATAAAGCGCTTTCGCAAGCTTTGGCTCGCTAAACAGGTGATGCCAGTTAAGGGTATAGGGCCACGGACTTTCCGTGCCATGGTAAAACAGGACAGGGACAACCAGAGGTAGCGTTTTATGCCCGGCGTTAAGGTGATGCTGCATGGCGGCAATAGCGTAGCGCATCAGGCGAAAGGCCATGAATTTATCGGGTTTGCTCTGATGTTCAATCAGCGCGTAAACGTAGCCGGGTCCATGTTTTGTTTGTAGGGAATAGAGGATATCTGAATAGCAGGTGCGTAAATCATCCTCAATAAAGCTGCCTGATTCCAGCGTTAATGTCGCCATATCGCATATATTGAGAAATGCTTCAGGCAAATGGATTTGCAAAAAATCTCGGGCGACCTCTTTTTGCGTCAGCATTTGCCGAAAGACCGCATCGTGCGGTGTGGTGGGGAGTCGTTCCATGATCGGTCCGTTATCGTCGTGATGTTGCGACGACTCTGACACCGAAGCCAATGGCAGACCAGAGGGCAATTAATCAGTTTGCGAGGAGTCTTCCGCTGTTTTAAGTTTGTTTTCATAATCACGCATAACGATCTCCAGCGCGCGTAGCACTGTGCGCGCTGGTAGTTGATTCTCTTCAAGTAAAACAATCAAATCGACGGCCAGTTTGACCTCGTCCGGGGCGTTCTCTAATGACATAAATTCTCCGGGGATTAACGGGTTAAACGCGCCAGCACGTTTTCTATTCTTGCCAGCGCATGACGGCAGCGCGCCAGTCGTGCTTCGAACGCCTCGACTTCTCGGTGCAGCTTTTGCTGCTCCTCAAACCCCGAGGCCTGAGCTAATCGCTCTTTACGTTCACGTGTCATCTCAACCAGACGCCGTTCAAATTCCTGATGCTGAACGCGTTTACGCTGCCAGCGGGCAAGACCCGGCGAGGCGCTGTCCCACTCGCGGAGCGACCAGGTGGCGGATTCGCGTGAAATCGCCTCTAACTGTGAGGCGAGATGCTCTGCAAGCCAGGCAATTTGCGGCAATTGTTGCTGCTCAACGGCACGACGCAGGGCGGCAAGATTATCGTCAGCTTCATCCAGGTAAGCCTGCAGCAGCGTGCTGCGAGTACGAAAAAGATGCCTGTCAAAGCGGGCGCTGAGCGTTGCGTGATGAGCCAAAGGCGCACATTGCTGGCGCAGGGTGTTGAGTTGACTTTCGAGCTTCTGTAGTAGCATGACGGTTTTCACGACAACACTCCGATGAAAATGAGAACTGTTATGCTAAAGTAGCGATTCTCTGTGTTAAGTACTCATACTATGCAACGCATTATTCTAATCATCATTGGCTGGATAGCGGTAGTGTTAGGCACGCTGGGCGTTGTATTGCCACTGTTGCCGACCACGCCATTTATCCTGCTGGCCGCCTGGTGTTTTGCTCGTTCATCGCCTCGCTTTCACGCCTGGCTGCTTTATCGTTCGTGGTTCGGCGGTTATTTGCGTCACTGGCAAAAACACCGCGCGATGCCGCCGGGAGCCAAGCCTCGCGCTATTTTATTGATCGTGCTGACATTTAGCGTTTCATTGTGGTTCGTGACTATGTTGTGGGTTCGCGTACTGCTGCTGGTGATGCTCGCCTGTTTGCTGATTTTTATGTGGCGAATCCCGGTGGTTGATGAAAAGCAACAAAAGCACTGAAGCACAATAATCGCTGTTGCAATTGTCTCTCACAGTCAGTAAATTCGACCGTTTTCGAGCACAGGCGCAGATGGTCAAAGGTTAAGCAAGTGTAACCCTGGCCCTTAATATAGACACAAAATCATTCAAGCTACGTCGAGGCGGCAACTGAATGAATCCCCGGAGCTTACATCAGTAAGTGACTGGGATGAATGAAGGCAGCCAACAAAGAGGTAGTTTGAAGGATGAAGTGTATAGTGCGCCGTGAAGTAATACTGTATTAATCAGGCACAAACTTATGACCGCGACTGCACAGCAGCTTGAGTTTCTCAAAAATAGCATCAAAAGCATCCATGACTACCCGAAACCGGGCATTCTTTTCCGTGATGTCACCAGTTTGCTGGAAGACCCGAAAGCGTATGCGCTCAGCATCGAATTGCTGGTTGAGCGTTACAAAAATGCCGGTATTACCAAAGTGGTCGGCACTGAAGCGCGTGGCTTCCTGTTTGGCGCACCGGTTGCGTTGGGTCTGGGCGTCGGGTTCGTTCCCGTGCGTAAACCGCGTAAGCTTCCGCGTGAAGTCATTGCTGAGAGCTATGAGCTGGAATACGGCACCGATCAGCTGGAAATCCACGTTGATGCCATCAAACCGGGCGACAAAGTTCTGGTCGTCGACGACCTGCTGGCAACCGGTGGCACGATTGAAGCGACCGTGAAGCTGATCCGTCGTCTGGGCGGCGAAGTGACCGATGCCGCTTTTATCATTAACCTGTTCGATCTGGGCGGCGAACAGCGTCTGGAAAAACAGGGGCTGACCTGTTATAGCCTGGTTCCATTCCCGGGCCACTAATTTAGGGCTATCTTATCCCGGCTGAATGAATACCGAGACACACAACCTCGCCGTCGCTGCGAGGTTGTGTTAGCATTATCCCCCTGTGAATCCACCCTCCAGCCTTTCAGAGCCTGCCAATGAGTTATCAGGTCTTAGCCCGAAAATGGCGCCCACAAACCTTTGCTGACGTCGTCGGCCAGGAACATGTGCTGACGGCACTGGCGAACGGCTTGTCGCTAGGGCGTATTCATCATGCTTATTTGTTTTCCGGCACCCGTGGCGTCGGGAAAACCTCTATCGCCCGCTTGCTGGCGAAGGGATTAAACTGTGAAACCGGCATCACCGCCACGCCGTGCGGCGTGTGCGATAACTGTCGCGAAATCGAGCAGGGGCGTTTTGTCGATCTGATTGAGATAGATGCTGCGTCGCGCACCAAAGTCGAGGACACCCGCGATCTGCTGGATAACGTCCAGTATGCGCCAGCGCGTGGTCGCTTTAAGGTCTACTTGATCGACGAAGTGCACATGCTGTCGCGCCACAGTTTTAACGCTTTACTGAAAACGCTCGAAGAGCCGCCCGCACACGTTAAGTTCTTGCTGGCGACTACCGATCCGCAGAAGCTGCCGGTGACTATCCTGTCGCGCTGTCTGCAATTCCACCTTAAGGCGTTGGATGTTGAGCAGATTCGCCATCAGCTTGAGCATATCCTCAAAGAAGAGCATATCGCCCATGAGCCTCGTGCACTGCAACTGCTGGCTCGCGCCGCGGACGGCAGCCTGCGCGATGCGCTGAGCCTGACCGATCAGGCGATCGCCAGCGGCGATGGTCAGGTGTCGACCGACGCGGTCAGCACCATGCTCGGTACGCTGGATGACGATCAGGCGCTGTCGCTCGTTGAGGCGGTTGTCGCTGCGGATGGCGAACGCGTTATGACGCTGGTGAACGACGCCGCCGCGCGCGGTATTGAATGGGAAGCGTTGCTGGTTGAGATGTCGGCCCTGCTGCATCGTATTGCCATGGTTCAACTTTCACCCGCCGCGCTCGGCAGCGATATGGCCGCCATTGAACAGCGTATGCGTGAACTGGCGCGAATTGTTCCGCCAACCGATGTGCAGCTTTACTATCAGACTTTGTTAATCGGGCGCAAAGAACTGCCGTATGCGCCGGACAGGCGAATGGGCGTCGAAATGACGCTGCTGCGTGCGCTGGCTTTTCATCCGCGCATGCCGCTCCCGGAACCTGAAGTTCCACGACAGTCGTTTGCCCCGGTCGCACCCACTGCGGTGATGACCCCGACTCAGGTGCAGCAGCAGGCTGCGCCTGCTCAGCAGCAACAGAATGTGCCGCTCTCCGATGCCACCAGCCAGGTGCTGGCGGCGCGCAGTCAGCTGCAACGCGCTCAGGGAGCAACCAAAGCAAAAAAGAGTGAACCGGCAGCCGCTTCCCGCGCGCGGCCGGTGAATAATGCTGCGCTGGAAAGACTGGCTTCGGTGTCGGAACGTGTTCAGGCGCGTCCGGCGGTCTCTGCGCTGGAAAAAGCACCGGCGAAGAAAGAAGCGTATCGCTGGAAAGCGACCAATCCGGTTGCAGAAGTCAAAGAAGTCGTCGCCACGCCAAAAGCCCTGAAAAAAGCGCTTGAGCATGAAAAAACGCCGGAACTGGCGGCAAAGCTTGCGGCTGAAGCTATTGAACGCGACCCGTGGGCCGCCCAGGTGAGCCACCTCTCGCTGCCTAAACTGGTGGAGCAGGTGGCGCTTAATGCCTGGAAAGAAGAGAATGGCAACGTGGTTTGCCTGCACCTGCGTTCCACGCAGCGACACCTTAATTCCAGCGGCGCGCAGCAAAAACTGGCTGAAGCACTGAGTTCCTTAACGGGGTCAACGGTTGAATTGACCATCGTTGAAGATGATAATCCAGCGGTGCGTACGCCGCTGGAGTGGCGTCAGGCCATTTACGAAGAGAAACTCGCGCAGGCGCGTGAGTCGATTATTGCGGATAATAACATCCAGACGCTGCGTCGTTTTTTCGATGCGGAGCTGGACGAAGAGAGTATTCGCCCCATTTGATCGTGAGCCTAATGGTTTGACGGTCGTCATCCCTTAACGTGATTGAGAGAGAAGCCTATGTTTGGTAAAGGCGGTCTGGGTAACCTGATGAAACAGGCCCAGCAGATGCAAGAAAAAATGCAGCAGATGCAGGAAGAAGTCGCCAAGCTGGAAGTGACCGGCGAATCTGGCGCGGGTCTGGTAAAAGTGACCATCAACGGCGCGCACAACTGCCGTCGTGTGGAGATCGATCCAAGCCTGCTGGAAGACGACAAAGAAATGCTGGAAGACCTGGTCGCTGCAGCATTTAACGATGCGGCACGTCGCATTGAAGAAACGCAGAAAGAGAAGATGGCCTCTGTTTCCTCCGGTATGCAGCTGCCACCTGGCTTTAAGATGCCGTTCTGATGCAAACCAGCCCGCTGTTAACTCAGCTGATGGAAGCATTGCGCTGTCTGCCGGGCGTAGGTCCGAAGTCGGCGCAGCGCATGGCGTTCACGCTCCTGCAGCGCGATCGCAGCGGCGGGATGCGTCTGGCGCAGGCGTTAACGAAAGCGATGTCGGAAATCGGCCACTGTGCCGATTGCCGCACCTTCACGGAGCAAGACGTCTGCAACATCTGCTCGAACCCGCGTCGCCAGGAAAATGGTCAGATTTGCGTGGTGGAGAGTCCGGCGGACATCTACGCCATTGAGCAAACCGGGCAGTTTTCCGGACGTTACTTTGTGCTGATGGGACACCTGTCGCCGCTGGATGGCATCGGACCTGATGATATCGGACTCGATCGCCTGGAGCAGCGACTGGCGTCTGAACACATCAACGAACTGATCCTGGCGACCAATCCCACGGTCGAAGGAGAGGCAACCGCCAACTATATTGCTGAGCTTTGTATGCAATATGGCGTTGAAGCCAGCCGTATCGCTCATGGCGTACCGGTAGGCGGCGAGCTGGAAATGGTTGACGGTACGACACTGTCGCACTCTCTGGCAGGACGGCACAAGATTAAATTCTGAACAAACGGAGGCCGCGACGGCGGCTTCCGCTTGAAATCCTACCCGCTTGTCCCCATTTCACCCTCAACGTGTTTTTACCATTAAAAATGGCATTGTTGAGGTAGATCTACATGAAAGGACAAGAAACTCGTGGTTTTCAGTCAGAAGTAAAACAGCTTCTGCACCTGATGATCCATTCTCTGTATTCCAATAAAGAAATCTTCCTGCGTGAGCTTATCTCTAACGCCTCGGATGCGGCAGACAAGCTGCGTTTCCGCGCCCTGTCTAATCCGGACCTGTATGAAGGTGATGGTGAGCTGCGTGTACGTGTTTCCTTCGATAAAGATAAGCGTACGTTGACCATTGCTGATAACGGCGTGGGGATGAACCGTGATGACGTTATCGATCATCTGGGGACCATTGCGAAATCCGGTACCAAATCTTTCCTCGAATCCATGGGCTCCGATCAGGCGAAAGACAGCCAGTTGATCGGCCAGTTCGGGGTAGGCTTCTACTCCGCATTTATTGTGGCGGATAAAGTCACTGTGCGTACCCGTGCGGCGGGTGATAAGCCTGAAAACGGTGTGTTCTGGGAATCTGCGGGCGAAGGTGAATACACCGTTGCCGACATTACCAAAGAGGATCGTGGTACCGAAATTACTCTGCATCTGCGCGAAGGCGAAGACGAGTTCCTGGATGACTGGCGCGTGCGTTCCATCATCAGCAAATATTCCGACCATATTGCGCTGCCGGTAGAGATCGAAAAATCCGAAGAGAAAGACGGCGAGACCGTGGTTTCCTGGGAGAAAATCAACAAGGCACAGGCGCTGTGGACGCGTAACAAGTCAGAAATCAAAGACGACGAATACAACGAATTCTACAAGCATATCGCGCACGACTTCACCGATCCGCTGACCTGGAGCCACAACCGTGTGGAAGGTAAGCAGGAATACACCAGCCTGCTGTACATCCCGTCCCAGGCCCCGTGGGATATGTGGAACCGCGATCACAAGCATGGCCTGAAACTGTACGTCCAGCGTGTGTTCATCATGGACGACGCCGAGCAGTTCATGCCGAACTACCTGCGCTTTGTGCGCGGTCTGATAGATTCCAACGATCTGCCGCTGAACGTGTCTCGTGAGATCCTGCAGGACAGCACCGTCACCCGTAACCTGCGCAGCGCGCTGACCAAACGCGTATTGCAGATGCTGGAAAAACTGGCGAAAGATGACGCTGAAAAATACCAGACCTTCTGGAAACAGTTTGGCCTGGTGCTGAAAGAAGGGCCGGCGGAAGATCACGCTAACCAGGAAACCATCGCTAAGCTGATGCGCTTCGCGTCTACGCACACAGATTCTTCCGCACAGACCGTGTCGCTGGAAGACTATGTCTCACGGATGAAAGAAGGGCAGGAGAAGATCTACTACATTACTGCAGACAGCTATGCGGCGGCGAAGAGCAGCCCACACCTCGAACTGCTGCGTAAGAAAGGCATCGAAGTGCTGCTGCTTTCTGACCGCATCGATGAGTGGATGATGAACTACCTGACCGAGTTCGACGGTAAGGCATTCCAGTCTGTAGCCAAAGCTGACGAGTCTATCGACAAGCTGGCAGATGACGTTGATGACTCGGCAAAAGAAGCGGAAAAAGCGCTGACGCCGTTCGTTGAGCGCGTGAAAACCCTGCTGGGCGACCGCGTAAAAGAAGTGCGTCTGACGCACCGTCTGACCGATACGCCAGCGATTGTCACCACTGACGCAGACGAAATGAGCACCCAGATGGCGAAGCTGTTTGCCGCTGCGGGCCAGGCTGTGCCGGAAGTGAAATACATCTTTGAACTGAACCCGGACCACGTGTTGGTAAAACGCACGGCGGATACCCAGGACGAAGCGCAGTTTAAAGAGTGGGTTGAGCTGCTGCTGGATCAGGCGCTGTTTGCCGAGCGCGGCACGCTGGAAGATCCGAACCAGTTCATCCGTCGTATGAACCAGTTGCTGGTATCCTGATAGCGGTTGCGTTACGTGATGCCGGATGGCGCTAACGCTTATCCGGCCCACAAAATCTCGTATACCGTAGGCCGGATAAGGTGTTTACACCGCTATCCGGCATTTTCTCTTCTTATTTTCAATTTTCCCACCGTTAACCGTTTCAGCGTCAGGCGTCTTTCTTGAGCCAATTGCGTGATGGTGGTATCGTTTAGCGCTTTTTAAAAAATATCGACAACCTTTAAGGGGATTTTCGTAATGCGTATCATTCTGCTTGGCGCTCCGGGCGCGGGTAAAGGAACTCAGGCTCAGTTCATCATGGAGAAATATGGTATTCCGCAAATCTCCACCGGTGATATGCTGCGTGCCGCCGTGAAATCTGGCTCCGAGCTGGGCAAACAAGCGAAAGACATCATGGACGCCGGCAAGCTGGTGACTGATGAGCTGGTGATCGCGCTGGTAAAAGAGCGTATTGCTCAGGAAGACTGCCGCAATGGTTTCCTGCTGGACGGCTTCCCGCGTACTATCCCGCAGGCTGATGCCATGAAAGAAGCGGGCATCAATGTTGACTATGTTCTGGAGTTTGACGTTCCGGATGAGCTGATCGTTGATCGTATCGTTGGTCGTCGCGTACACGCTGCTTCTGGCCGCGTTTACCACATCAAATTCAATCCGCCTAAGGTGGAAGGTAAAGACGACGTGACCGGCGAAGAGCTGACCACCCGTAAAGACGATCAGGAAGAGACCGTACGTAAGCGCCTGGTGGAATACCATCAGATGACTGCTCCGCTGATCGGTTACTACTCTAAAGAAGCGCAGGCGGGTAACACCAAATATGCGAAAGTTGACGGCACTCAGGCCGTGGCTGACGTTCGCGCAGCGCTGGAAAAAATCCTCGGCTAATTTTTTCGCGTAATAAATCTCTTATCAGGCCTGTCATTATCTCGTAGGCCTGATAAGCGTAGCGCCATCAGGCATATTCTTACTTTACCTCTCACAGCAATTAGTTCTTCTTCCCCGCTTTTCCGCTACAATTATCAACAATTTGAATCGATAAGAGGCGGTAATGCGTCAGACGAAAACCGGTATCCTGCTGGCAAACCTCGGCACTCCCGATGCCCCAACCCCCGAAGCTGTTAAACGTTACCTGCGCCAGTTTTTAAGCGATACCCGCGTAGTTGATACGTCCCGTCTACTGTGGTGGCCGTTGCTGCGTGGTGTGATTTTACCGTTGCGTGCGCCGCGTGTGGCAAAGCTGTACCAGTCAATCTGGATGGAGGAGGGTTCTCCACTGATGGTTTACAGTCGTGCACAGCAGCAGGCACTGGCGGAGCGTTTACCCGATACGCCCGTCGCACTGGGAATGAGTTACGGTTCACCTTCGCTGGAAAGCGCGGTTGATGAATTGCTGGCAAGCGGTGTTGACCACATTGTGGTGTTAACGCTGTACCCGCAATACTCCTGTTCGACGGTAGCGGCAGTCTGGGACGAGCTGGCGCGTATCCTGGCGCGTAAGCGCGGTATTCCTGGGGTTTCCTTTATCCGTGATTACGCGGACGACAACAGCTATATTGATGCGCTGGCCAAAAGCGCCCGCGATTCATTTGCTCAACATGGTGAACCCGATTTACTGCTGCTCTCCTACCACGGCATTCCGCAGCGCTACGCCGATGAAGGCGATGACTACCCGCAGCGCTGTCGTGATACGACTCGTGAGCTGGTTTCAGCGCTTGGTCTGCCGCCGGAAAAAGTGATGATGACCTTTCAGTCACGCTTTGGTCGTGAGCCGTGGCTGACGCCATATACTGACGAAACGTTAAAAATGCTGGCGGAGAAAGGGACCGGACATATCCAGGTGATGTGCCCAGGCTTTGCGGCAGATTGCCTCGAAACGCTGGAAGAGATTGCGGTGCAAAACCGGGAGATTTTCCTCGAGGCTGGCGGTAAGCAATATGAGTATATTCCGGCGCTGAATGCCGCGCCGGAGCATATCGAAATGATGGTGAAACTGACCGAAGCCTACCGCTAAAGCTGTTGCTTAAAGAAACGAGCGCCATCCTGCAGAGCCTCATCGGCGGTTTTCATCATCCGCGAATAATGCAGGAAGGCGTGCAGCATGCCGGGGTACATTTGATACAGGCAGGTCTGCTGATGCGCCTGCAGCGTCTGGAAAAGTAACCGGCTGTCATCAATCAACGGATCGAACTCGGCGCTGGCGATAAAGCAGGGCGGCACATCGTGTGTAAGATCGTTATTAAACAGGCAATAATACGGCGACTCACGATCGTCGGCGCTAGGCAGATAGGCGTTTTCGTACATCTGCAGATCCTCTCGTCCTAAGCCATCCCACGCTCCGCCCATCAGTCGGCGGCTAAGCGAATCCTGCAGACCGTACAGCCCGTACCATAACAGTACGCCAATGACCTTGCCGCAGGGGAGCTGTTTATCACGCAACCACAACGCACTGGCGAGCGCCAGCATGGCGCCTGCAGAATCGCCGGCAAAACCAATATGTTTCACATTGAGAGAATAGTCGTCGGCGTGGTGATGAAAATACTGGCAGACGGCGACAGTCTCTTCGATGGCCTGCGGGAAGCGCGCTTCTGGCGACAGCGAGTAGTCGATGCCAATAACTGTGCACTGCGTGTAGTGCGCCAGTAGACGCATAATGCGATCGTGGGTATCCAGATTACCGAGAATAAAGCCGCCGCCGTGTAAATAATATAGCGTGGCCTGGCTGTGGGGCTGCGGTGAATAAATACGTGTGTTAACAGAGCCATAGCGGGTGGAAACCGCGCACGCATGAGTACTCATTTGCGGTGCATCAGCATTCCAGAATTGCCGTTCATGTATGTAGTACTTTCGTTGGGCCACGATATCATCGGCAGCGGGCCAGGGTGGTAGGTCATCGCGATGAAAATTCACCACGCTTTTCATTTCATCCGAAATTCTGTCGAGTACGGGGATCTTGTTATCCGGCTTCATAAAACGCTCCTTGTGGACGATGATTTATTGTAGAAACTGAGACCGGATAAACTGCGATCCCGCCGTCCGATATTGAAACTTAGCGCCGCATCGCATGCATATCAGGTAATGTGCTACCATGCATCGCTCAGTTAACCACCCATATAATCGACCATGAAATTTCCCGGTAAACGTAAATCCAAACACTATTTCCCCGTCAGCGCGCGCGATCCGTTGCTGCAACAAATTCAGCCTGAAAATGAGACCAGCGCGGCCTGGGTCGTCGGTATCGACCAGACGCTGGTGGATATTGAAGCCAAAGTGGATGATGATTTTGTAAAACGTTATGGATTAAGCGCCGGGCACTCACTGGTGATTGAAGATGATGTTGCGGAAGCGCTCTACCAGGAGCTGGTACGCGAAAACCTGATCACCCATCAGTTTGCAGGTGGCACTATCGGTAACACCATGCATAACTACTCCGTGCTGGCTGATGACCGCTCGGTACTGTTGGGTGTGATGTGCAGCAATATCGAAATTGGTAGCTACGCGTATCGCTATTTATGTAACACCTCCAGCCGCACCGATTTGAACTATCTACAGGGTGTAGATGGCCCGATTGGCCGCTGCTTTACGCTGATTGGTGAATCCGGCGAGCGCACATTTGCCATCAGCCCCGGTCACATGAACCAGTTGCGTGCAGAGAGCATCCCTGAATCGGTGATTGCCGGGGCTTCCGCGCTGGTGCTGACCTCCTATCTGGTACGCTGTAAGCCGGGCGAACCGATGCCGGAAGCGACCATGAAGGCGATTGAATTTGCCAAAAAGCACAACGTGCCGGTGGTACTGACTCTGGGGACCAAATTCGTTATTGCGGATAACCCTCAGTGGTGGCAGGAATTTCTGAAAGAGAATGTCTCTATTCTGGCGATGAACGAAGAAGAAGCTGAAGCGCTGACCGGTGAAAACGATCCGCTGCTGGCGTCAGACAAAGCGCTGGATTGGGTGGATTTAGTCTTGTGTACTGCCGGGCCGGTGGGGCTGTATATGGCCGGCTTTACTGAAGAAGAGGCGAAACGCAAAACTCAGCATCCGCTGCTGCCAGGCGCTATTGCTGAATTCAACCAGTACGAATTCAGCCGCGCAATGCGCCATAAAGACTGTACCAATCCGCTGCGTGTGTATTCACATATCGCGCCATATATGGGCGGGCCGGAAAAAATCATGAACACCAACGGTGCGGGTGACGGCGCATTGGCTGCATTGCTGCATGATATTACCGCCAACAGCTATCACCGCGGCAATGTGCCCAACTCCAGTAAGCACAAATATACCTGGCTGACTTATTCATCTTTAGCCCAGGTGTGTAAATATGCCAACCGCGTGAGTTATCAGGTGCTGAACCAGCATTCACCGCGCCTGACGCGCGGTTTGCCGGAGCGTGAAGACAGTCTCGAGGAGTCGTACTGGGACCGTTAAATCTTGCACATGCCGGATAAGCAGCGATAGCGCTATCCGGCTGTAACATTAGCTGGCAGTAGCAACGTCACCTGCAGGCGGCGTTTCAATCAGCTCCAGCATAGTCCGGGCAATTTCACGTTCACCCATCACCACCTGATTGGCACCACGTTCAGTGATGTACTCAACCTCATCGTCATAATGGGCGCGGGCGATAATCTCAATCGACGGGCACTTCTGACGCGCACAAGCGACAATCTCACCGGCTTCGTAACCATTTGGAATGGTCAGCAGCAGCCAGCGTGCGCAATCCAGATGCGCCAGATTCATAATTTCTTCGTTAGCCGCATTACCGAGTACGGCACGGATCCCGCGCTCACGCAGTTCATCCACGCGGGTACGCGATGTTTCAATAACGACCAGCGGGATACCCGCCGCCATCAGCTTTTCACCCAACAGGCTGCCGACACGACCAAAACCGACCAGCAGTGCATGATTACAAATATCAACCGGGATCTGCTTCTCTTCTTCGATGGCCTCTTCCAGCGTCTGCTCTTCCAGCGTTTCGGTTTTGGCGAGGTATTTCTCTAATACAGCAAACAGTACCGGGTTGAGCATAATGGAGAGAATCGCACCTGCCAGCACCAGGTTTTGCCCGGCTTGAGGTAACAGGTTCAGCGCCATTCCCAGACCCGCCAGGATAAAGGCAAATTCACCAATCTGCGCCAGGCTGGTAGCAATGGTGAGCGCCGTACGCTGAGAGTGCCCAAACAGGCGTACCAGGAAGTAGGCGGCGACGGATTTACCGAAGATAATAATCGCCAGCGTGCCCAGCACGGCCAGCGGCTGCTGGATCAGGACTAACGGATCAAACAGCATCCCGACGGAAACAAAGAACAGCACGGCGAAAGCATCGCGTAGCGGTAGGGTATCGTGCGCCGCACGGTGGCTCAATTCTGATTCATTCAGCACCATACCGGCAAAGAACGCGCCCAGTGCAAAGGAGACATCGAACAGCTCTACTGCGCCAAAAGCGATACCTAATGCGAGGGCGAGGACTGACAGGGTAAACAGCTCGCGGGAACCTGTTGCGGCGCTGCGGGCCATAATCCACGGCACCAGCCGGCGACCCACCAGCATCATAATAGCGATAAATGCTACGACCTTGCCGATGGTAATGCCCATATCGACGGCCAGCGAAGTAAAGCCGACGTTTTCTTTTTCCAGCATTCCGGCGACAGCAGGCAGGAGAACCAGCGTCAGCACCATCATCAAATCTTCGACAATCAGCCAGCCAATCGCGATTTGCCCGCGCTGGCTATCAATGAGCTGCCGTTCTTCAAGCGCACGTAACAGCACCACGGTACTGGCGGTTGAAAGACACAGCCCAAAGACGATACCGACCATCAGCGACCAGCCCATCACCGCTGAAAGCGCCATACCCAGGAGCGTCGCCACGGCGATTTGGGCGATAGCGCCGGGAATGGCGATGGACTTTACCGCCATTAAATCCTTCAAGGAGAAGTGCAGCCCCACGCCGAACATCAGCAGGATAACGCCAAGCTCCGCCAGTTCAGGGGCAAGCTTGGTATCAGCAACAAAACCAGGTGTAAATGGACCGGCCAGAACGCCCGCTAACAGATATCCCACCAGAGGAGAAATACGTAGTTTATTGGCAATCATGCCTAATATAAAAGCGAGCACAAGGCCGCCGACAATGGTGGTGATAAGCGGGGTGGCGTGATGCATTCCGTCTCCTTTGGTTGCTGTGTTGATCCTGAAAACCCAAATTCCGAGTAATAGTTTATGACAATTTTAATGTTTATGTTTATGAATAATTATTGAATTTTGATGAAAATAGGATTTTAAGCGTAAAAAAGCACGGATCGGAAAAGTACGGGGGGATGTATGAGGCAAAGGCTGATGGACACTGTAAGTGATGACGGCCAAAGTTTACTTTTGGCCGTCAGAAAATCAGGCTTTATGTCGGTTATCAGGTAAGAATATGGTCAGTATCCCCAGAAGAGGCAGGAAAGCACATATTTTATAGACCAAATCGATACTGGTATGGTCGGCAATCAGCCCTAATACCGCGGCACCCAAGCCGCCCATGCCGAAGGCAAAACCGAAAAATAGCCCAGAAACCATACCGATACGGCCCGGAAGCAGCTCCTGCGCGTAGACCAGAATGGCAGAAAAGGCCGATGCAAGGATAAAACCAATAATCACGGTTAAAATCCCAGTCCATTCAAGGGTTGCATAGGGCAAAATGAGGGTAAACGGCGCTACGCCGAGGATAGAGCCCCAAATAACGTATTTTCTGCCAATCTTATCACCTAATGGCCCACCAATTACCGTCCCGGCCGCAACGGCAAACAGGAAGGCAAACAGGTGGAACTGAGCATTTTGTACCGATAATCCGAATTTTTGCATCAGATAAAAGGTGTAATAGCTACTGATGCTCGCCATATAGAAGTATTTGGAGAAAATCAGCACCAGCAGAATCCCCACCGCCAGTACCACTTTATTTCGTGGTAGCGGATTGACGATGGCGACCTTTGGTTTCCCTTTACTCATCCGATGTTGTGCGGCGTACCAACGGCTAATCTGTGCCAGTACCACAATCGCCAGCAGGGCCGCCAGTACGAACCAGGCCACATTACCCTTACCGTATGGCGCGATGATGACAGCGGCCAGTAGTGGCCCCAGAGAACTACCGAAGTTACCACCGACCTGGAAAATAGATTGAGCCAGCCCATGACGGCCACCGGAGGCCATACGCGCCACGCGAGAGGATTCCGGATGGAATACTGAAGACCCGGTACCGACCAGCGCTGCGGCGAGCAAGACCATATGGAAACTGCCTGCCATCGCCAGTAGCACAAGCCCACTCAGCGTGAAGCACATTCCAATCGGTAGCGACCATGGCATTGGGTATTTGTCCGTCCAGTAGCCGACAACCGGTTGCAGCAGCGAAGAGGCGAGCTGGAAGGTTAGCGTAATCATCCCGATCTGCATAAACGTCAGTGAAAACTCTGACTGTAAAAGCGGATAAATCGCCAGAATCAGCGATTGGATCATATCGTTTAGCAGATGAGAGAGGCTGATCGCCCCTAAAATGCCAAATGAGGTGCGTGCTTTAGCAACCGACGCTGACGCGCCAGCCACTGGCTGGGTTGGTTCACTTATTGCCATAGAAAGTCACTTCTGTTTGGGTTGCGATTATGAGGGTAATCTAATTTGTTATTATTACTTGCCTAACATACCTGCGGAAGGTGTTTGAAGGAAGTCTCATTTCTGAAAACATTTTCGACTATTATTTTATATCATTGTAATTTCAGTCGTTGATTTTGGCTCAGGGAGAGAAATATGAAGTTTTTGAAACGGGGCGTGGCGCTGGCGCTATTAGCCGCATTTACGCTGGCAGGCCAGCCTGCACAAGCGTACGAAAAAGATAAAACCTACAAAATTACCATTCTGCATACCAACGATCATCACGGTCACTTCTGGCGCAGTGAATACGGGGAATATGGACTGGCGGCGCAAAAAACGCTGGTGGACGGTATTCGTAAAGAGGTGGCTGAGGAGGGCGGCAGTGTACTGCTGCTTTCCGGTGGCGACATTAATACCGGCGTACCAGAATCCGATCTCCAGGATGCGGAACCTGATTTTCGCGGGATGAACCTGATTGGCTACGACGCGATGGCGGTCGGAAACCACGAGTTTGATAATCCCATGACCGTCTTGCGCCAGCAGGAAAAATGGTCGAAATTCCCGTTTCTCTCAGCCAATATCTATCAGAAAAGCACTGGCGAACGCTTGTTTAAGCCGTGGGCTATCTTTAAGCGCCAGGATTTAAAAATCGCGGTTCTGGGTTTAACAACCGATGATACGGCGAAAATTGGCAACCCGGAGTTCTTCACCGATATTGAGTTTCGCCAACCTGCGGAAGAAGCAAAGCTGGTTATCCAGGAACTCAATATGAATGAAAAGCCAGACATCATTATCGCGACCACGCATATGGGGCATTATGACAACGGCAATCACGGCTCGAACGCCCCTGGCGATGTCGAAATGGCGCGTAGCCTGCCGGCGGGATCGCTGGCGATGATTGTCGGTGGTCACTCGCAGGATCCGGTGTGCATGGCATCGGAAAACAAAAAGCAGGTTGATTACGTACCGGGTACGCCATGTGCGCCAGATAAGCAAAACGGTATCTGGATTGTGCAGGCGCATGAGTGGGGTAAATACGTTGGCCGGGCGGACTTTGAATTCCGCAATGGCGAAATGAAAATGGTCAACTACCAACTCATTCCGGTAAACCTGAAGAAAAAAGTGACCTGGGATAACGGTAAAAGTGAGCGCGTACTCTACACCCCGGAAATCGCTGAAAATCAGCAAATGCTGTCGTTACTGACGCCATTCCAGAATAAAGGCAAAGCGCAGTTGGATGTCAAAATTGGCAGTGTCAATGCGCGTCTGGAAGGTGACCGTAGCAAGGTGCGCTTTGTGCAGACCAACATGGGGCATCTGCTGCTCGCTGCGCAAATGGCACGCACCGGCGCTGATTTTGGCGTGATGAGCGGCGGCGGTATCCGTGATTCCATCGAAGCCGGCGATATCACCTATAAGAGTGTGCTGAAGGTACAACCGTTCGGCAACATCGTAGTGTATGCCGATATGAGCGGGAAGGAAGTCATTGACTATCTGACCGCCGTGGCGCAGATGAAGCCAGACTCGGGGGCGTACCCACAGTTTGCCAACGTCAGCTTTGTGGCGAAAGACGGCAAACTCAACGATTTGAAAATCAAAGGCGAAGCTGTTGACCCGGCTAAAACGTATCGCATGGCAACGCTGAGCTTCAACGCGACCGGCGGCGATGGCTATCCGCGAATTGATAACAAGCCAGGCTATGTGAATACCGGGTTTATTGATGCGGAAGTGCTGAAAGAGTACGTGCAGAAAAACTCACCGCTGGATGCCAGTGTGTATGAGCCGAAGGGCGAGGTGAGCTGGCAGTAACAGGGCTATTTTGTTCGCCATTTTGAACGCGGGCAGTGCTCGGACAAAACTCACAGAGTTTTGAACGCCCATCAGGGCGGCCCGGAGGGGGAGCGTAGCGAATAATCCTCACGTACTACATGTACGCTCCGGTTCCTACGCGCTGGCCGCGTCCAAACTGCCTTCACCAATAACGCCCTGTTGAGTATTCGATTTGTAGGCCTTAAAGCTGCGCGCCATCAGGCAATCTTCCATACCTGCTTAATCGCGGCGTGCGATGTCGGCAAATTTCGCATCCAGAATTTTCGCCAGATCGTTCGCCGCCAGTTCAATATCCAGCCCGCGTTTGCCGCCGGAAACATAAATAGTGTCGAATGTCTGGGCGGGGGCATCAATCAGCGTTGGCAAGCGTTTTTTCTGCCCAAGCGGGCTAATACCACCGACCAGATATCCCGTTGTGCGTTGCGCAACCATCGGGTCGGCCATATCGACCTTTTTGGCGCCCAGCGCCTTCGCGACCTTTTTAAGATCCAGCTGTCCGGCTACCGGGGTGACGGCAACCGCCAGATGTTTCATATCGCCATTCACGGCAACCAGCAGTGTTTTGTAGACCTGATCCGCATTCAGCCCTAATTTACGGACCACTTCGTCGCCAAAGTTGGTCTCGGACGGATCGTGATCGTAGGTGTGGATCTGAAACGAAATTTTGTTTTTTTCGAGTAGTTTAACGGCGGGTGTCATAGCAATTTTTCCTGGCCCAGACAAAATACGCCATAAGCATACGCCTGATGGCGGTGGAAAAAATAGTACCATCTTGCGCAATAGTATTGGCAGGATGACGACTTTGAGCGACAATCGACCTACACCGATGCTTTAAGCGTCGGCATAATAATAATGATGAAATTCCTCTTTGACGGGCCAATAGAAATATTGGCCATTTTTTTATCGCATCATCTCCGGCAAGTTTCCCTCCCCATACAGATGCAGTGCGCCCACAGCGACCACATAGTGGCCCGCAGGCATTGCCTTGAGTTTGTCCCGCCAGGCGTCATTACGCTGGTGCATGAGTACGTCATATAACGACTGGCTGAATGTGTTGGGTAATGTGAGTTCGCCATTTTGTGGTGGTGATTCAAGCCACCAGCCCATCATTTGTTGCAGCAACCTGGCGTTGGTATGCCAGTGCGTCAGGGTATCGTCGAGCAAAGCCAAACCGTTATCAGGCAATTGGCATAACAGGTCGATTTGGCTGGAGGCACCTTCCAGTTCAATAATGGGTTTTTGCGCCTGTTTAGCCGCTTTGAGCAGTTGGTAGTCTATGCCATATTCCGCCCGTAATCCCAGCTGTTGCGCCTGCGTGGCTTGTAAGATCATGGCTATTTGCCACAGGGGTTGAGTCGAAAACAAGGAAGGGGAAATACCAAGATCGGCAGAAACTTTTTGCAAATTGCGCAACTGCTCTTCGCTGATGCGTTCTTCCAGCGCGGCAAAAACCGGAAGATTGGCAAACGGTGCGTCGTCACCGGAGACATCGGCTTCGACAATCAATGCGTCAGCGCGGCTGAGTTTTTTCAGTAACCTGGCAGGCAGAGGGGCCATACCCCGGCTACCCATATGAATACTGCCAATCAGATGAAAATGGCGGTTGCCAGGCAAAGAGATATCGATGGCCGGCCAGGTATAATGGTTACCGCGCAGTGCAGACCATAATGCTTTTACCCGGTATAACAAATCCATACGGCCTCCCTTGAGTAGACTTCCATGCTAGCGCGTGGTCCAGGAAGGTGCAATCCGTGAATCGCCGGATGGTGATGCGAAATCGTCTTATCCGGCCTACATTATCACCTACTTTTTGTAGGCCGGATAAACGAAAGTGCCGTTCGGTAAAGGGTTACTCTTTCGGTTTAAAGCGCAGCAGTCGGTTGGCGTTGCTCACCACGGTAATAGAAGAGAGCGCCATCGCCGCTCCGGCAACGACCGGGTTCAGCAGGGTTCCGGTGAACGGCCACAGAATCCCGGCGGCAACGGGGATACCGATGCTGTTGTAGATAAATGCGCCGAGCAGGTTCTGCTTCATATTACGCAGCGTTGCCCGCGAGATAGACAGCGCATCCGCAACGCCCATCAGGCTATGACGCATCAGCGTGATCGCAGCGGTCTCAATCGCCACATCGCTGCCTCCGCCCATTGCAATACCCACATCGGCCTGGGCCAGGGCAGGAGCATCGTTAATGCCGTCACCGACCATGGCGACCTGACGTCCCTGGCTCTGCAGACGTTTAATGGCTTCCGCTTTACCGTCTGGCAGTACGCCGGCTATCACCTCATCAATACCTGCTTCTTTGGCAATGGCATTGGCCGTCGTGGGGTTATCACCGGTGAGCATCACCAGACGATAGCCGGCGCGGTGCAGACGCTGAAGCGCTGCCACGCTGTCGCTGCGCAATGGATCACGTACCGCTAACAAGGCTGCCGCTTGCCCGTCAATGGCTAACAGCACCGGGGTTGTTCCCTGGGAAGCCTGAGCCGTGATCTCGGCTTCCATTTCGGTGGTAACAACGTGCTGTTCGTTGAGCAGCGCCTGGTTACCCAGTAATAACGTATGGCCTTCAGCTTCCCCGCTGACGCCTAAACCGCGCAGCGTACGGAAACCATTGACTTGCGGCAACGTAACATCGCCCGCTTTATCCAGAATCGCCCGGGCCAGCGGATGGCTGGAGCCCTGTTCAAGGGCGGCTGCCAGGCGAACAGCCAGCGCTTCGTCGGTATTGCCGAACGTTTTGATGGCGACAACCTGCGGTTTACCCTCAGTCAGCGTACCGGTCTTGTCAAAGACGACGGTATCAAGCGTGCTGGCGCGTTGCAGCGCATCAGCATCACGTACCAGCACACCAAACTCAGCGGCACGACCAACCCCGGAAATAATCGACATGGGGGTGGCCAGACCCAGCGCACAAGGACAGGCAATAATCAGTACGGTGGTGGCAATCACCAGCGTATAAACAATTTGTGGCGCCGGGCCGAAAAAGTACCAAATTGCGGCACTCACCAGCGCAATCACCACCACCACCGGAACGAATACCGAGGAAATACGGTCGGCCAGCTTACCAATCTCGGGCTTACTGCTTTGTGCCTGACGCACCATGCGAATAATACGCGATAACGTCGTGTGGCTGCCGACGGCACTGGCGCGGAACAGTACGCTACCATCCTGAACGACAGTACCGGCGTGGACGCTATCACCTTCGCCTTTTTGTTGCGGGATCGGTTCGCCGGTCAGCATCGCTTCATCCAGCCAGGCCTCGCCCTGTGTGATTTCGCCATCTACCGGAACGCGATCGCCGGTAGTCAGACGTAGCAACATACCTGCCTGTACATCGGCCAGCGGCACGTTTTTTTCACCGTCATCGGTCACGACACGTGCGGTTGGCGGTGTTAAATCGAGTAGTTTTTCCAGCGCTTTGGAAGAGCGTTGGCGGGCGCGTGCTTCCAGCATATGGCCAAGGTTAATCAGACCGATAATCATGGCACTGGCTTCATAATAGAGATGCCGCGCTTCCATTGGGAACCATTGCGGCCAGAGGTTTACGCTCATGGAATAGAGCCAGGCAACCCCCGTGCCCAGCGCGACCAGTGTATCCATGGTCGCGGTGCCGTTCATCAGGCTTTTCCATGCGCTGCGGTAAAAGTGACCGCCAGCGAAGACCATCACGGCGAGTGTTGCCAGACCAATGACCAGCCACAGGCTACGGTTGTCGGCACTCACCATCATGTTATCGCCAATCATGCCCCATACCATGACCGGGACACCCAGCAACAGCGCAACCGCCGCCTGCCAGCGAAAACGTTTCATGGTCGCCACGGCGGTTTCCTGCTGGCGTTCACGGCGCTTCGCGTCGTCTTCGATCGCTTCCGCGCCATAGCCGGCTTTTTCTACCGCCTGCACTAATTCTGCGGCGGATGCACTGCCCATTACCAGCGCAGTGCGCTCCGCCAGGTTTACCCGTGCCTGCGTGACGCCCGGTACGCTTTGCAGCGCATTTTGTACGCGGGAGACACAGCTGGCGCAGCTCATGCCGTTTAACAGCAACTGTTGGCTATCATCTTCTTCAGCCGTAGCTGCCGGAAGCTCAGGGGGGACCGCTGCCAGTGCTTCCGACGGGATTGATGACTCCGCCAGCGGTTTAGCCTTTGGGTGGCTTAACTCCGCGCCATAACCGGCTTGCTTGATGGTTTCGATCAGCGCCTCGGCACTGGCGCTACCGGTGACATGGGCTTCTGTCACAGTGACATCCGCGAGTTCCACGTCCGGGCGTTGTTCGAGACTTTCTTTAACGCGTTTTACGCAGTGACCACAGGACAGACCGTCCAGAGTCAGATCGATAGTTTGAGACATAACAAATTTCCTCTATGATTGGTCGGCAAACGTTGACCTTAGCAGTCGTTTTGACTAACTGTTATAAAGGTTAAACCTTCCATCAAGGGGAAGGTCAAGGGGGAAAATGTGAATATATCCGATGTTGCTAAAAAAACCGGTTTAACCAGTAAAGCGATACGCTTTTATGAAGAAAAAGGTTTAGTGACGCCGCCACTACGTAGCGAAAACGGTTATCGCACATACAACCAGCAGCATCTGAATGAACTGACGCTGCTGCGTCAGGCGCGGCAGGTTGGCTTTAACCTGGAAGAGTGCGGTGAGCTGGTCAATTTGTTTAACGATCCGGCGCGTCACAGCGCGGACGTCAAAAAGCGCACGTTAGAAAAAGTGGCGGACATCGAGCGGCATATCAGCGAGCTGCAGGCCATGCGCTTGCATTTGCTGGCGCTGGCGGACAGTTGCCCTGGTGATGATAGCGCCGAATGCCCGATCATGGATAACCTCTCCGGCTGTTGCCATCACAAAGCAAAGGCTTAACGGCGAGGGGGATTGAGCATAAATACCACTGTGCCACGGTACCACGGGGATTTTTCAAGCTGAGCCTCAGCCTGCAGATCCCGGCTACCGTTTTGCACCAGCCCCAGCTTAAACGGAATGCGCAGACGGGCGAGTGCAGGCAGATACGCCTGATAATTTGCCACCGTCTGACGCCCCTGATAGCTCTGCACCACCAGTTCATCGACCGCCAGTGCGTTTAGCGTGGCGACATCCCCGGTTTTTGCCCAGTCCAGCAGACCAGTCACGCCAAGCGCAAACTCGGCCGGTAGCTGTTGGCGTAGCTGCTGTAGAAAACGGGCGTAATCAGCAAGCTGGTGGGTCGCCGCGTCAAAATCGACCTGCAGGCCGACGATGTGGTTGCCGGCGCTCTGCCAGCGTTGCATCAGCCGTATGATACGGGCAGGAATCTCCTCCGGTACGTCGAGCGTGGTAAAGCGGACCGTCAGCCAGATTGAGGGAAAAGTCAGACGACTGACCGGCAGTCCCAGACGCTGGAAAACCACGTTACCCGATCGAACCAGCACCTCGCCCTGATGCAGATAGACCGTTTGCGCATTTTGCAGTTCAGCACTGGCTTTCACCCCGGACCACAGCCAGAAGGCCGAATGGTCACGGGCGGCGACGATATCTGCCGCCTGTGCCTGACCGGCCAGCAGCGCGATTACCAGTAGTATTTGAGTTTTTGCGCCCACGGACTTCCCGGATACTGTGTCTTTAACTGCGTGAACCAGTCTTTGCGCTGTGATTTATCCACGTCTTCGCCGCCGCATTCGTTATAACCTGACGGGGAGTAGCACATGATGGCCCGATACAGCGCAAAACTTTTATCCTCGACTTCCGCTGTTGGGGACGCGATAACCTGTTGGTAATAGCGCTGCCTGTCGAACTGGCCGAACGGCTCCTGTCGCGTAATGGCCACTTCCAGCACATCGTTCCCGCTACTGTTTTTCCACAGATCGACATGGGTTTGTGTGGTACGGAAGAACTCACCCAGACAGTTCAGCGCGTGGGCATCATCGGCTTTGCGGCTTAATACCGTGACCGTTTCATTGAGGCTGCGGCAGGTATAGCCGGCCTGAGCGGCATCACCGTTCCAGTCAAACACGCTCAGATTGACGTCATCAAATGCGGTGCCAACAACCGGTTGGTTAATGGCACGGGCCAGTTTTCGGTCATTCAGCCAGTCCGCAAAACGGTTCTCGGTAAGATCCCGAACCAGCAACGTATGCAGGGCTATTGTGCGCTCTTCATTGTTAGGCCCATGGATAGCCTGCTGGCGTAGCAGTTCAGGCGTTGCCTGTGTTTTCAGCACCTGAGAGCGGAAACGCAGATTGGTTACCGCACTGCCCGGGGCGAATATCGCCGCGCTGTCACCACTGTAAACCAGCGTAGCCGCCAGCTTGGCCTGTACATATTGCTGCTGCTCGTTATCTTTGCTCACGTTCAGCAACTGCTGCCAGAAATCACGTGCCGCGGTCCAATTCTTCTGGCCCATCAACGCTTCGCCGTAGAGCACCTGTTCGCTAAACGCGAGCGTATCGTGTACGGAAAGTTGTTGTGCCGGGGTTACGGCCTGAACAATGGCCGCGTAGTTGCCCGCCGCCATCCATAAATTCAGCTGCAGATTGCGCCACAGCGGCATGTGTTGGCTTTGTTCAAATACCGGCTTGCTCGCATCAAGCTGCGCCTGGGTCAGCGTGGGTTTTTTATCGCTATTCAGACGCAGTGCACGTAACAGTTCGATATAGCTGACTCGCGGCGCGTCGGGGAAGGCCTCAACGACAGACTGGTCGTAGAACGCCATGCCATAGACATTATCGTATTCGATGACATTGTCGCGCAGTTGCTGTGCGTCAGCCGACTGCTTCAGCGTCTGTTCATACAACCCGGCCAGCTGCGGCCAGGCTTGTAAATACCAGTTGATACGCCGCAGCATACCGCGTGTCGAATCGGCGTACTGGCCTTGCGGCCAGCGTTGCAGATAGGCTTGCGCCTGAGTCTGTGCCTGAGCGGCATCCTGGTGGTTAATCCTGGCGATATCAAAATCACCGTATTCACCGACGCTGTTCTGACTACTTTTATTCAGTGCTGTGCGCATTAGCATGTACTGCGCCGTTTCTGCCAGCCATGGGCGATCGCTTTTCGCTAGCTGAGCAAACGCTTGTTCGGCATTCACATAATCACCGGCATAGAAATTGGCGGCGGCAATCAGGTACGTTTTATAGCGTTGGGCACCGGAATCCTCAGGCAGAGTGGTCAATGAGGCATCAATCTGTTCGCGGGTTGCGCCGGACAACAGCCCCATCCTCGCTTGCGCCAGAGCCTGGCGTTGTCCAACCGTCAACGACGTATCGGCGAGCAGTGCGCCAAAGAATTGACTGGCACTGCCCATATTATTCGAAACATGGCGGTTTTCGAGATCATCATTGTTGCGGATTACCTCATCCGCGCTGATGTGCAGTTCAGCCATTTGCCGGGTTAGCGTGTCGTCAGCATTTTGCTCCGGGGCTGCGGCTGCGGGCGACGTGATGTCATCCCACTGCGGGTGATAAGCGAAATAGAAATCACGGGAGCGGGTGATATCCTCAGGCATCGCCTGTATCGGCAGGGCGAACGATTTCTCCTGACTCAGCAGTCGTAGCAGGTTATCACGGCTGTCGTTTCCGGGGCTGAAGGTAGGCGTGCCTTTCAGCAGACAGTGGTCATCGCTCCATTTGCAATCTTCTATATCTGATGAGGCAAACGCCTGAGGTGCAGTTGCCAGTAGGGTGAAAAGGGCAAAGGCGAGGGGTGTCTTCCTGACCATAGTCTTATTTCCTGTCTGTTTTATGGTGATACGGCTTTGATTACCAGAGTTATGCCTTCAACGGCAACCACTTCAACGTGTGTTCCGGCGCTTAAGTCATCATTGGCGCTGACGGGCCACGAGCTGTCGCCGACGCGCATATGCCCGCGACCATTGACCAGCCCGGTTTCCAGTGTAAACCGACGACCAACTAGCTGTTGTCCGCGCTGATTAAGATGACTGTCGGCCGGTTTCTGCTCTTGCACGCGCTTCGCCAGCCATTTCCACCACAACCAGGCTGCCAGCAGTGTTAATACGGCGAACATTGCTCCCTGCCACGCCCAGTCGAGCGGTACGAGCCAGATAACCAGCCCGGTTATCACCGCCGCTACACCGCTCCATAGCAGATAACCGTTACCGCCCAGCATCTCGGCGGCCAATAGCAGACCCCCGAGGCTAAGCCAGAAGATATGTGGGTGAACCAGAATCATCGCTATCATGATTTTTTCCGTTCGCTGGCGCTGTCCTTAATCAGCTCAGTGATCCCGGCGATGGAGCCCATCAGGCTGCTGGCATCCAGCGGCATCATCACCACTTTGCTGTTATTCGACGAACCGATATGTTGCAGCGCTTCGGTGTATTTCTGTGCCACAAAGTAGTTCACAGCCTGAATGTCCCCAGCGGCAATGGCTTCAGATACCATCTGCGTTGCACGAGCTTCCGCTTCCGCTGAACGTTCACGTGCCTCGGCCTGTAAGAAAGCGGACTGACGTTCACCTTCTGCTTTCAGGATCTTCGACTGTTTCTCACCTTCGGCCTTGACGATCTCCGCCTGACGGATCCCCTCGGCTTCAAGAATGTAGGCACGCTTGGTACGCTCTGCTTTCATCTGCGCGTTCATCGCATCGATAAGCTCTGCCGGAGGGCGCACGTCGCGGATCTCAATACGGGTGATTTTGATGCCCCAGGGATTGGTGGCTTCATCAACGATATGCAGCAGGCGCGTGTTGATGTTGTCGCGCTGGGAGAGCATTTCATCGAGCTCCATTGAGCCAAGAACGGTACGGATGTTGGTCATGGTCAGGTTGATGATCGCCAGTTCCAGGTTGCTGACTTCATACGCCGCCTTTGGCGCGTCGATGACCTGAATAAAGCACACGGCATCAATGGCAACGTTAGCGTTGTCTTTGGAGATGACTTCCTGAGAGGGGATATCAAGCACCTGTTCCATCATATTGATCTTACGACCAATACGGTCCATGAACGGTACAACAAGACTTAAACCCGGTTGTAGGGTTTTGGTGTAACGGCCAAAACGCTCTACCGTCCACTGATATCCCTGCGGGACGATTTTGACGCCCGCGCCGACGATGACCAGCGCGACAAAAATAAGAATAGGAATAAAAATGAGCATTGATGAAACCTCCTGTTGTGCTGTCCTTTACTGCCTCATTAATCAAATTATACCCGATTTATCAAGGTGGGCTCCCCTATAATAAATTACAGGGATAGACTGTCTGCACGAAAGAGGTAAAAAAGGGATTGGTAATGGAAGAAAGCAGAATGCTGCTTCAGTTAAAGAATGTCGCCTGGCAGGCGGGAACAACGAAAATTCTTAATAACATCAGTTTTAATCTTAATGCCGGAGAATTTAAGCTGATTACCGGCCAGTCCGGTTGCGGTAAAAGCACGTTGTTGAAAATTGTTGCATCGTTAATTAGCCCGAGTGCGGGTGAGATTATCTTTGAGGGGAAGGAGATAACGACCCTCAAGCCGGAAGCGTATCGTCAGCAGGTCTCCTATTGCGCACAAACGCCCGCTTTGTTTGGTGATACCGTCTACGACAACCTCATTTTCCCCTGGCAAATCCGCGACAAACGTCCGGATCCGGATGTGTTTTTGGCCGATCTGGCCCGATTTGAGTTACCCGAGGCAATCCTCAAAAAAAACATCAATGAGCTGTCTGGCGGCGAAAAGCAGCGCGTCTCGTTAATGCGTAATTTGCAGTTTTTGCCGAAAATCCTGCTGCTCGATGAAATCACCAGCGCGCTGGATGAAGCCAACAAACGGAATGTGAATGAGCTAATTCACCGCTATGTGCGCGATAAGAATATTGCTGTGCTGTGGGTGACGCACGACAAAGATGAAATTAATCATGCGGATAATGTCATTATCCTTCAGCCGCATGCCGGAGAAATGCAGGAAGTAAGCAATGAATGAGCATAATATTACCAATGAATCACTGGCGTTAGCGATGATGCTGGTGGTGGTGGCGATGCTGATCAGCCACAAAGAAAAACTGGCACTGGAAAAAGATATTCTCTGGAGCGTTTGCCGGGCGGTTGTCCAGCTTATTATCGTAGGCTATGTGCTGAAATATATTTTCGGCGTCAACCACAGCATTCTGACCTTAGTGATGGTGCTGTTTATCTGCTTTAACGCCGCATATAACGCGCAAAAACGCAGTAAATATATTGATAAGGCTTTTATCTCCTCATTTATCGCCATTACCTCGGGGGCGGGAGTCACGCTGGCCGTTTTGGTACTGTCAGGCTCCATCGAGTTTGCACCGATGCAGGTGATCCCGATTTCCGGCATGATCGCCGGGAATGCGATGGTGGCCGTCGGGTTATGTTACAACAACCTGGGGCAGCGTTTTAGCAGCGAGCAGCAGCAAATTCAGGAGAAATTAAGCCTCGGCGCGACGCCGAAAGTCGCGTCCGCACCGCTTATTCGGGACAGTATTCGCGCATCGCTGATCCCAACGATCGACTCCGCGAAAACCGTCGGACTGGTGAGTTTGCCGGGGATGATGTCAGGATTGATCTTTGCCGGTATCGATCCGGTAAAAGCGATTAAGTACCAGATTATGGTGACGTTTATGCTGCTTTCTACCGCCAGCCTGTCGACCATTATCGCCTGCTATTTAACCTATCGGAAGTTCTATAATTCACGCCACCAGTTGGTGGTGACGCCATTAAAGAAACCGTGATGTGATGCCGGATAGCGGCTACCGGCTACCGCTTATCCGGCCGACGAGAGTGGTATTTGTCGGCCCGATAAGCACAGCGCCTGCGGGCAAAAGAAACCGATTAGTACAACAGTGCGTACAGCTGACGACGATATTTTGACGCCAGCGCATCACCGGTACCCAGCGCCGCGAGGATCTCCTGGAAGGTCTTACGTGCCTGACCATCAGCCGCCGCGAGATCTTTCTTCAAATGGCTGAACAGGAGTTCCAGCGCTTCTTCGTTACGTCCAACCTGGTGCAATTGAATAGCCAGCTGCGTTGCCAGTGTTGCATCCTGCGGGTTATTCGTAACTTGTTGCTGTAACTGCTGAATTTCTGGCGTATCTGCGGCCTGCTTCAGCAGTTCAATTTGCGCGACCAGCCCCTGATAACGGGTATCCTGATCCTGCAATGGAATGGTTTTGAGTACAGCTTCGGCATCTTCAGTACGATTCAGCGCGATTTGCGTTTCCGCCAGCAGCAGACCAATTTCACTGCTCTGATTGGAGATTTGCCACGCTTCTTTCAACAGCGGCAGGGCGTCGGCGTGGTTACCCGCTTCAATAAACTCAATTGCCTGACGTGCCTTCAGCTCTTCTTCACTCGGCAATACTTTTTCCAGCAGCGCACGGATAACCTCTTCCGGCTGCGGTCCCTGGAAGCCATCGACCGGCTGACCGTTCTGGAACAGATAAACCGTTGGGATCGCGCGCAGACCAAACTGGGAGGCGATCATCTGCTCGGCGTCGCAGTCCAGCTTAGCGAGAATAAACTGGCCGTTGTACTGTGCAGCAAGGCTCTCCAGTACCGGCGTTAATTGCAGACAATGCTGGCTGCGCTCAGACCAAAAATAGAACAGGACCGGCGTGGTCATCGACAATTCAAGGGTCTGCTGCAGATTTGATTCGTTAATATTGACAATATTTTGTGCGGACATGGAGTCACTCTCTATTCGTCTATTTGTTTCTACATGGGGGCTGACGAGCAGGCTTCAACTCAGCCGTGTAAAATTTTGTCCATTGCGCGGCCCGGCAGCAGACGTTTAAGCAACGTCACAGCCCAGGTCACCAGCGTAACGGGATAACGCAATTTGGGTTTGTCGCTCTCAAAAGCATGGCGCACTTTGGCGACAACGGCCTCCGGACCCAATGTAAACCGTGCAGCAATACCGGGATTCTCGACGGGCTTATCACTCTGGGTCTGGTTGACGTTTTCAGTAAAGCGGGTGCGAATGGGGCCGGGTTCAATCAGGCTGACCTTAATTCCGCTATGGCGAAGTTCCATCCGTAGCGCATCGGACCAGGCTTCCAGCGCATATTTGCTGGCGGCATACGCGCCGCGCCCTGGCGTGGAAATTAATCCCATGACTGAAGAGGTCATCACAATACGCCCTTCGCCATGAGGTAACATAGCAGGTAGCAGGCGCATGGTGAGCTGATGTGCGCCAAAAAAGTTGGCGGAAAACTGCTGTTCCATTTGCTCGCGGCTGATGGTGGACAGTGGGCCGTAAACGCCGAATCCGGCGTTGTTAAAGATCCCATACAAACGGTTATCGGTCAGGGCGATCGCCTCATCGGCGGCGCGATCCACGCTTTCTGGTGAGTCGAGATCCAGCAATATGCCGGTGAATCCCATGCCGTTCATGCGCGCGACATCCTCAGGTTTGCGGCAGCCAGCCAGAATTCGAAAACCCTGGCGTTTAAGCTCAAGCGCACTTTCCAGGCCAATACCACTGGAACATCCTGTTATTAAGACCGATTTTTGCATAACTTTACCTGTCAGGATCTCCGTTGATTTACGAGTCGTGATTTACTATATCCGTCATACTTCAAGTTGTCTGTGCGTTGGCTACGCTCGCTCACTCCAGTCACATAGTTATCTATGCTCCTGGAGACTCTCTCACTTGCCGCCTTCATGCAACTCGAACTATTTAGGATAGAAAAGGGGTCAATTGTTTCGCCATCCAGTCGGCAATAAACGGCTGGGCGTCACGATTAGGATGGATACCATCATCCTGCATCCACTGGGGTTTCAGATAGACCTCTTCCATAAAAAAGGGCAGCAGAGGAATATCAAACTCTTTGGCAAGCTTGGGATACATCGCGCTAAAGGTTTCATTATAACGGCGACCGTAGTTAGCTGGCAGACGAATTTGCATCAGCAGCGGTTCGGCATTCGCCGCTTTTACGTCCTGCAAAATGGTACGCAGGGTTTGTTCAGTTTGGGCAGGCGCAAACCCGCGCAGGCCATCATTGCCACCCAGTTCGACCAGCACCCAGCGCGGCTGATGTTGTTTCAGTAATGCGGGCAGACGGGCCAGACCCTGCTGCGAGGTATCGCCGCTAATACTGGCATTTACCACCGGTGTTTTGCTGTGCCATTTATCATTAAGCAGTGCAGGCCACGCCGCACTGGCTGACATACGGTATCCGGCGCTCAGGCTGTCACCCAGAATTAATAACGTGTCCGCCGCGGCGGCGCGGAAAGTTAACAGAACCAGGAACAGGAAAGGCAAATGCCAGCGGAAAACATTGTTGAAGTTCATCATCTTAAGAAATCCGTCGGTCAGGGTGATCACGAGCTATCCATCCTTACCGGAGTTGAACTGGTTGTCAAACGCGCCGAGACCATTGCGCTGATCGGCGAATCAGGATCGGGGAAATCCACGCTACTGGCGATCCTTGCCGGGCTGGACGATGGCTCCAGCGGTGAAGTGAGTCTGGTGGGGCAGGCGCTGCACACCATGGACGAAGAGGCCCGGGCGCAGTTACGGGCGCGACATGTTGGCTTTGTCTTCCAGTCATTCATGTTAATTCCCACGCTGAACGCACTGGAGAACGTTGAGCTTCCTGCACTGTTGCGGGGAGAACACAGTGGGAAAAGCCGCGATGGTGCGAAAACGCTGCTTGAACAATTGGGGTTGGGGAAACGGCTCGACCATCTTCCGGCCCAGCTTTCCGGCGGGGAGCAGCAGCGCGTGGCGTTGGCGCGGGCCTTTAACGGTCGCCCTGACGTGCTGTTTGCCGATGAACCAACGGGCAATCTGGACCGCCAGACCGGAGACAAAATCGCCGACCTGCTGTTTTCTCTGAACCGGGAACACGGTACCACCCTGATTCTGGTAACCCATGACCCGCAGTTGGCGGCGCGTTGCGATCGGCGTTTACGCCTGGTGAACGGACAGTTGCAGGAGGAGGCATGATTGCACGCTGGTTCTGGCGCGAATGGCGCTCGCCTTCATTACTGATTGTCTGGCTGGCGCTGAGCCTGGCGGTAGCTTGTGTGCTGGCGCTGGGTAACATCAGCGACCGAATGGAAAAAGGGCTGAGCCAGCAAAGCCGTGAGTTTATGGCGGGTGACCGGTCGCTGCAAAGTTCACGAGCAGTACCGAAAGCATGGATTGACGAGGCGCGACAGCGTGGCCTGAAGGTGGGAGAACAGCTCACCTTTGCCACCATGACTTTTGCCCAGGATACGCTGCAACTGGCGAACGTCAAAGCGGTGGATGATGTGTATCCGATGTACGGCTCGTTGCAGACCCATCCGCCGGGGCTGAAACCGCAGCCTGGCTCGGTGCTGCTGGCGCCGCGTTTGATGGCGCTGCTCAACTTAAAAATCGGCGACGCCATCGACGTTGGCGATGCCACGTTGCGCATTGCGGGTGAAGTGGTGCAGGAACCTGACTCTGGCTTTAATCCGTTCCAGATAGCGCCGCGTCTGATGATGAACATGGCGGATGTTGAAAAAACGGGAGCGGTCCAGCCGGGAAGCCGGGTGACCTGGCGCTATAAATTTGGCGGGACACCGCAGCAATTAGAAGGCTATGAAAAGTGGCTGCTGCCACAGCTGAAGCCAGAACAGCGCTGGTATGGGCTGGAACAGGATGAGGGGGCTCTGGGGAAATCGCTTGAGCGTTCGCAACAATTCCTGCTGCTTTCTGCATTGTTAACGCTGCTGCTGGCGGTGGCTGCAGTTGCTGTAGCGATGAGCCACTATTGCCGTAGTCGTTACGACCTGGTGGCGATTCTGAAAACCCTCGGCGCGGGCAGGGCGCAGCTGCGTAAGCTGATTATTGGACAGTGGCTGATGGTGCTGGTGCTGTCTGGTGCAACCGGGGGGCTGTTTGGCCTGTTATTTGAGCGCGTGCTGGTGGTGTTGCTCAAACCGGTTCTGCCCGGCGAGTTGCCGCCTGCCAGCCCCTGGCCGTGGCTATGGGCATTAGGCACCATGACGGTCATTTCCCTGTTGGTGGGGCTACGTCCTTATCGGCTGCTGCTGGCGACACAACCATTGCGGGTACTGCGTCGTGATGTCGTTGCCAACGTCTGGCCGCTGAAGTTCTATTTGCCTGTGGTATTGATCGTTGTGGTCGCGCTGCTTGCCGGACTGATGGGGGGGAGCATGCTGCTGTGGGCGGTGCTGGCCGGCGCGGTTGTACTGGCGCTCTTGTGCGGCGTGCTGGGCTGGATGCTGCTCAACGTACTGCGTGGCCTGACGTTAACGTCGCTACCGCTACGTTTAGCGGTCAGTCGACTGTTGCGCCAGCCGTGGTCGACGCTGAGCCAGCTATCGGCCTTTTCGCTTTCCTTTATGCTGCTGGCGCTGCTGCTGGTACTGCGTGGCGATCTGCTCGATCGCTGGCAGCAGCAAATGCCGCCAGAAAGCCCCAACTACTTCCTGATTAACATCGCCAGCGAGCAGGTGGTGCCGCTGAAAGCGTTCCTGTCTGAACATCAGGTGATCCCGGAGTCGTTCTATCCGATCGTACGGGCGCGTCTGACGGCGATCAATGACAAAGCCACCGAAGGTAATCAGGACGAGGCGCTTAATCGTGAACTGAATCTGACCTGGCAGGATACCCGGCCGGATCATAACCCGATTACCGCCGGAAGCTGGCCGCCAAAAGCGGGTGAAGTGTCGATGGAAGAGGGGCTGGCGAAGCGCTTAAACGTGAAGCTTGGCGATCGTGTGACCTTTATGGGCGATACCCAGGATTTCAGTGCCACGGTAAGCAGCCTGCGAAAAGTGGATTGGGAAAGCCTGCGACCGAATTTCTTCTTTATCTTCCCTTCCGGTGCGCTTGACGGGCAGCCGCAAAGTTGGCTGACCAGCTTTCGCTGGGAGAACGGCAACGGCATGTTGACGCAGCTTAACCGCGAATTCCCGACCATCAGCCTGCTGGATATTGGCGCGATCCTCAAACAGGTCAGCCAGGTACTGGAGCAGGTGAGCCGGGCGCTGGAAGTGATGGTGGTTCTGGTCACCGCTTGCGGCATGTTATTGCTGCTGGCGCAGGTTCAGGTGGGGATGCGTCAGCGTCATCAGGAGCTGGTGGTCTGGCGTACGCTGGGAGCGGGTAAGAAATTGCTGCGTACTACGCTGTGGTGCGAGTTCGCCATGTTGGGGATGGTCTCCGGCCTAGTGGCGGCCATCGGTGCGGAAACGGCGCTGGCGGTTCTGCAAACCAAAGTGTTTGATTTCCCGTGGGAGCCAGACTGGCGACTGTGGGTCGTATTACCCTTCTGCGGGGCGTTGCTACTCTCCCTATGCGGTGGATGGCTTGGCTCGCGTCTGTTAAAAGGCAAAGCGCTGTTCCGTCAGTTCAGCAATTAATTCATTTCCTTGATGAATACGCACCGATTTTGCCATCGGTGCGTATTTTTTTGTCTATAGAGCACAAATTGATAACCCCTTGATATTTAACAGCACAAATCAATAAAAACCCGACAACACGAGAGTATTAATAAAAGTTAATATTTGTATGCTGAATAATTGGCAGGCTATCTATCAAGGTAAAAATAATGACTATAAAAAAAACAGCGCTGGCAGTATCGATCGGCGCAGCAGTGGCATTAACGACTTTCGCTTCTCAGGCGGAAATCACGGTCCTGAAACAAGATCCGCAGGCGGGCAATCCGCTGAGCCGTCTTAACTTCACCGTCGGCGGGAGTATTCGTCCGCAGTTCCAGAATATGGCTGGCGATGATGGTAAGAATGGTTACAAACGTAATGGTTTCGACGGCGGTACTCGTTTCCGTTTCGCTGCTGATTACTATCTGTTTGATGACATCAGTTGGGTGAGTTACTACGAGCTGGGCGTTAACTTCCCGGCGATGTTCAACTGGGATAATCACTATGCTGACGGCGCCAACGATACCACGCGCCGTATGCTGTACACCGGTCTGAAGAGCGCGACCTGGGGTACGCTGACCTTCGGTCAACAGAACAGCATTTACTATGATGTGGTTGGCGCGAAAACGGATATCTGGGACTACGACATGATCGGTCAGGCACCAGGTAACGGGATCAACGGCGACTATGACGGTTCATATCGTACACGTAAGTCACTGAAGTATAAAAACACCGTGGGAGATGTTGATCTCTACGCTTCTTATCTGTTCAGCGATGACTATAACCCGAATAACGGCCTGCGTTACAAACGTAAAGGCGGCGGTTCACTGGGTGTGGATTATCATATTACGGATGACCTGACCTGGGGTACGGCGTGGAACTACACCCGCGCGGAGATGCGTGGTAACACCAGCAAAACCTACGATCAAAACATCGTCGGTACTGCGCTGAGCTGGAAACCGGACAACTGGACCTTCTCACTGGGCGGCGGCTGGTATCAGAACTTCATGACCACCAAAAAAGTATCTGTTAACGACTACTTTGCCGGTGATGCCTGGGGTCTGGAATACTTCGCGGGTTATACCTTCCCGGTGGGTCAGTATGCGCTGAAATCCGTCCAGCCTTACTTCATGGGCGATCGTATTGAATACGTGAATGGTCGTAACTACCTGCGTACCGACAACGGTCTGGGTATCAGCTTCCAGCTGGATTACGGTTTCCGTGTTGATTATGAACACGTCTTTACCTCCAGCACCGACAACCTGGGTGATATGAACCTGGTTCGTCTGCGTTACGACTTCTAATCGAACCCCTGCCGCCCGATACGCTTGCGTTTATCGGGCCCGGGAGCGCTGTTGTAGGCCGGATTAGGCACGTGTGCCGACATCCGGCTTTTTTATGCCTTCTTTCATTTAAAAACATACTCCGCAACATCATGAAATAATTTCAAGGACAGCAGGTTGTGATCTGTGTCATGTTAACAATCAGCCTGTTAACGGGCCAACAAGAACAACGCCGCAAGAACGGCGTGAGACATGACACCACAACGTTAAAATGGAGAGAATATGGGATTGCGTCAGAGTTTACGCGTCGCGACCGGGGCGCTGTTACTGGCCTGTGGATTACAGTTTGCTCATGCAAACAGTGATCCGCACACCATCGTATTTGGCGTCGCACCGGGTCCGTATGGCGATATGGTGAAACAAGCCATTGCCCCTACGCTGAAAGAGAAAGGCTATAAGGTAGTGGTGCGCGAATTTAGTGACTACGTGCAGCCAAACATGGCGCTCTCCAACGGCAGCATTGACGCAAACCTGTTTCAGCACTCGCTTTATTTTGACAAATTCACCGCCGACAAAGGGTTGAAATTGAGTAAGCTCATCGTTGTTCCAACGGCGGGAATGGGTTTTTACTCGCATAAAATCAAGAGCCTGGATGAACTGAAGAAAGGTGATGTCATCACGCTTTCTAACGATCCGACGAACCTGGCCCGTGGTCTGCGCTTCCTGCAATCTATCGACCTTATCACCATCAAAGACAATATTGATCCCACTAAAGCTTCTGAACGTGATATCGCCAGTAACGCGAAAGGACTGGTGTTTAAACCGCTGGAAGCTGCGCAGTTGCCGCGTACGCTGGATGGTGTGACCGGGGCACTGGTTAACGGTAACTTTGCGGTTGCGGCAAAACTGGATCTCGCCAGTGCGATCAAGCAAGAGCACCTGGATGAAAACCTGAAAAATATCATTGCGGTACGCAGTGAAGATGCAGATAAACCGTTCGCCAAAGACATTGTTGAAGCGGTGAAATCTCCGGCTTATCGTGCGGTGATAGACGATCCGAACAATATCTATAGCGCCTTCCAGAAGCCGGAATGGATGACGGCAGCCCAATAATCGCTGCGCTTAAGGTTTAACAGGGCAGCAACGACTGCCCTTTTCGCATTTCTGAGGTCGGTATGATTGAGATAGATAAGGTTTGCGTGGATTTCAGCGCAGGCCGCGGACCGTCAACCCGGGCGGTTGATGAGGTCAGCCTGCGCATCGGCGCAGGTGAGATATTTGGCATTGTGGGAACCAGTGGGGCGGGGAAAAGTACGCTGCTGCGTACCCTGAACGCCTTAACGCGCCCAAGCCAGGGAAGCGTGAAGGTGAACGGTGTTGAAATTTCAGCGCTGGAAGGAACGCACTTACGTAAGGCCCGTCAGCGTATTGGGATGATTTTTCAGCATTTTAATTTGATGCATACCCGCACGGTGGCGCAAAACGTCGCTTTCAGCCTGAAGGCTGCCGGATGGGAGCGCAGCAAAATCGCGCCACGCGTGGCGGAGATTCTGGCGCTGGTCGGGTTAGCGGATAAAGCAAACCGTTTTCCGGTACAGCTCAGCGGCGGACAAAAACAGCGCGTGGGTATTGCCCGCGCCATTGCCAACCACCCGGATGTACTGCTTTGCGATGAACCCACTTCCGCGTTAGATCTGGAAACATCGGCCACCATTCTGGCTCTGCTCAAACAGATCAACCAACAACTGGGGATCACGATCGTGCTGATCACTCACGAGATGAATGTGATCAAATCAATTTGCGATCGTGTGGCGGTGATGTCCGGTGGCAAGGTGGTGGAGTCCGGTGAGGTGTTTGATGTCTTTGCTCACCCGCAGCACGCGTTCACGCAGCAACTGGTGTCGCATACCCTCAATTTGACGCTGCCCGAGCGACTGCGCCAGCATCTGCCAGGACAACTGCTGAAAATTTTATTTATCGGCGACTCAGCGGAACAGCCGGTGCTGTCTGAAGTGGCGGTAAAGTTTGGCGTGGCGGTAAATATTCTGCACGGCAAAATTGAGTATATCGGTGAGCGTGCGCTGGGTATTTTGGTGGTGCAACTGACCGCGCCGCATAACCCTTCGGCGGTCGATGCCGCTGTGGAACATATTCGTCAACGTACCGCACAGGTGGAGGTGATTCGTGGATGATTTATTGCCGGATTTGACGCTGGCGTTTAATGAAACCTTCCAGATGCTGAGTATCTCAACCGTGCTGGCGATCGTTGGCGGCCTGCCGCTCGGCTTTCTTATTTTCGTCACCGACCGGCATTTATTCTGGCAGAACCGTTTTGTGTATCTGCTCAGTTCCGTGCTGGTGAACATTATCCGTTCGGTACCGTTTGTGATCCTGCTGGTGCTGTTGCTACCGTTAACCCAGTTTCTGCTCGGGAACACCATCGGACCGATTGCGGCGTCTGTTCCGCTTTCGGTTGCGGCGATTGCGTTTTATGCCCGACTGGTGGACAGCGCGTTACGTGAGGTTGATAAAGGCATTATCGAAGCCGCAGAAGCGTTTGGCGCCAGCCCGATGCGTATTATCTGCACCGTGCTGTTACCGGAAGCCAGCGCAGGTCTGCTGCGTGGGTTGACGATAACGCTGGTGAGTTTAATCGGTTACTCGGCGATGGCCGGGATCGTTGGCGGTGGCGGGGTAGGCGACCTGGCCATTCGCTTTGGTTATTACCGCTACGAAACCCAGGTCATGATCGTCACCGTGGTGGCGCTGATTATTTTGGTGCAGGTCGTTCAGGTGTTGGGTGACTGGCTGGCAAAACGCGCGGATAAGCGCGACAGACACTGATCACTGTGCGTTAAGCCAGTCGGCAACATCCTGCCATGTGCCGCGAAAAACGATTTTCGCGGCTTTCTTTTCCAGCTGATAGCGATACATCGGATCGTAATATTCGTTGAGTAACGGCACCAGCCAGCCCATATGAGCGTCGGTACTGCCCGTCGTCTGCTGTTCGCGCAGGGCCACGTCGAGCAGGGCGGTCAGCTCGGCAAAGCGTTGTAAACCCAGACGACGGCGGATAGCAAACAGGCCATGGTGCAGATACTCGCTGTACTCCTGCCAGCCCTGGCTCTCGCCATAAGCGTGGGTAAAATCGTGGTGCATCTTCACGAAATACTCTTCGCGCAGTCGCTCCAGGCGTAACTCAAAGGGATCTTCCACCACCGCAATGTTTGCCTGAGTCATGCGATCACGCAAACATTCGGGCAGATGATTGGCACCAATCATGCGGCCTTCATCTTCCAGTACCCACAAACGCAGATCCTGGCGGCTGTCGGTTTTCAGCATTTCGACCGCCAGCAGGTTTTCGAAGCTCGCCTGGCTCAGTTGCGGTTCGACGGTGCGGCCAAAAGAGGAACCGCGATGATGTGCCAGACCTTCGAGATCCACGCCGTTTGGCTGCTGTTGTACCAACAGCGTTTTACCGCTTCCAGTACAGCCGCCAATCAGGACGATAGGTTTTTGCACCAGCGTTTCCGTCAGCTGTATCGTCGCCTGGCGCAGCGCCTTATAACCGCCTTTTATCAGCGGATAGTTGATACCAGCCTCCTGCAACCAGTGTTGCACGATGTGCGAGCGCTGGCCGCCGCGGGCACAGCATAAGTATCCCTCTGGATGCTGGCGACAGGCGTCCAGCCAGGCGTTCATTCGCTGCTGGCGGGTTTCACCCGAGACCAGTTGGTGGCCCAATGCGAGCGCCGCCTCCGGTCCCTGACGTTTATAGCAGGTCCCGACCGCGGCGCGTTCGTCATCGTTCATTAGGGGGAGGTTGATCGCACCCGGCATCGCACCCTGTTGAAATTCGACGGGGGCGCGTACATCGATTAAAGGCGTACCGGCGAGCAGAATCGCGCGATAGTCCGTTCCATCGTTCATGTTCAGTCCTGAAAATACAAAACAGCAATGGAGGGGATTTTACGCGCCTGAAGAGGGGCCGGGGAAGGATAAAATCAACTCCCCGGCATTAATGGCTTATTTCAGCTGTGATTGCGCCCAGATAATTCCGCTGGCATATTCCGGCGGTAGTAGGGGAATTAACGCTTCCAGCGTGGCATTTAGACGTGCAGTATCGCTGTCGCTCAGGTTCAGGTGGCCGACTTTACGCCCTTCGCGCACTTCTTTGTCGTACCAGTGCAGATGGACCAGCGGCAGTTTCAGCCAGTCGTAGTTCAGGTCGCTACCAATCAGGTTTACCATCACCGAAGGAGTGTTCACCACCGGCGTCGGTAACGGCAGGTTGGTAATGGCGCGCAGGTGCAACTCGAACTGGCTGATGCTGGCGCCGTTTTGTGTCCAGTGCCCGCTGTTGTGCACGCGAGGCGCCAGTTCGTTAATCAGCAGACCTTCCGGGGTAATGAAACATTCCATCGCCATCACGCCGACATAACCCAGCGCCTGCATGATGGCGGAAAGCATCGCTTCGGCCTGTTCCTGCTGTCTGGCGTTAGCCTGCGGGAAGACCACGCTGGTACGCAGAATGCCGTCCTGATGCAGGTTGTGGGTTAGCGGATAGAAAACCGTGCTGCCGTCGTGTGCGCGAGCGCCTACCAGCGACACTTCGCCCGAGAAGTTAATGCCCCGCTCAACGATGCATTCGCCATAGCAATCATCCGGCAATTGTTCCGTTTCATTCGCGCGCAAACGCCACTGACCGCGACCGTCATAGCCGCCAACGCGACGTTTCACAATCGCCAGCTCGCCGAGTTTGTCGAATACTGCAGACCATTCGCTTTTCTCTGCCAGCAGTTGCCACGGCGCGGTTGCGAGGCCGAGTTTGTCAAAAAGCTGCTTTTGCGTCAGGCGGTCGGCAATAATCGGGAAGACATCACGATTCACGAACGCCGGATGGCGCGCCAGCTCGCGGGTTAACGCGGTTTCCGGCCAGCGCTCGATCTCAGCGGTAATGACGCTTTGCTGAAAGGGAACGGCGGCGGGTTCGGCATCCAGCCCGACTGGCCAGACCGCAATGCCCAGCGGCTCGCCGGCCTGACGCAGCATGCGCCCTAACTGACCGTTACCGAGTACGCAGACCTGCTTCATGCCGCACCTCGCGGGTCCGGGTTCTCCAGTACCTCATCGGTTTGTGCTTTGCGCCAGTCGTTCAGACGCTGGTGTAATGCTTTGTCGTGTGTTGCCAGAATTTGTGCTGCCAGCAGGGCTGCATTGGCCGCACCCGCTTTGCCAATCGCCAGCGTACCCACAGGGATGCCGCGTGGCATCTGCACGATCGAATAGAGGCTATCTACACCGCTCAATGCTGCGCTTTGTACCGGAACGCCTAACACGGGGACCAGCGTTTTCGCTGCAATCATGCCCGGCAGATGCGCTGCACCGCCAGCACCCGCAATAATGACCTGATAACCGTTTTCTTCAGCACTTTCGGCGAAGCTGAACAGTTTGTCAGGGGTACGGTGGGCTGAGACGACTTCAACATGGTGTGGAACGTCCAGCATTTCGAAGATTTCGGCGGCGAACTGCATAGTAGCCCAGTCGCTTTTGGACCCCATCACGATGGCGACACGCGCCGGATTATTGCAGGAAGACATGCGTCTAAAAACTCCTGTGGTGCACTACACTCGACTTTTGAGGCCACAGAGAATAGCATAATTCACCGCCAAGGAAAACGATTGCGTAGCCTGTATAACAAGCATTTTGACAGGGAGTTAAAACGGAAATGCGATCAGTTCAACGTCGTCAGGTGTGACTTTAATCATCGAACCTTCGGTGTGCCAGGCACCTAACACCACGCGGAAAGCGGGTTGCGCATTGGCCGTGACTTCGTGGACTGCCGGGCGATGGGTATGACCGTGAATTAACCACTGGACCTGATGTTTCTCCATTTCGGCAATGACGGCCTGTGGATTCACATCCATGATCTCCAGCGACTTGCTGCTATTGGCCGCTTTGCTGTTGGCGCGCATTTTCGCGGCAATACGTTGGCGAATGAATAACGGCAGGGAGAGAAACAGTTTTTGTAGCCAGGGCTGATGAACCTTCGCGCGAAACGCCTGATAGCCTGCGTCATCGGTACATAAGGTGTCGCCATGCATGATCAGTACGTTGCGGCCATACAGGTTGAGCACTTTTTCCTGAGGTAACAGGGTCATGCCGCTCTCACGGGCAAAACGCTTGCCGATCAGAAAATCACGGTTGCCATGAATGAAAAAGCAGGGAACACCGGAATCCGTCAGCGCTTTTATCGCTGCGGCCATTTCACGATGTAGGGGATTGGGATCGTCATCGCCTATCCAGGCTTCAAACAGATCGCCAAGAATGTACAGCGCATCGGCCTTGCGTGCATCGCCGGCTAAAAAACGCAGAAAACCGGCGGTGATCGCCGGTTCTTCCGTGCAGAGATGGAGATCTGCAATAAACAGTGTCGTCACGATTACTCGCTGACGGTGACGTTTTCGATGATAACGTCTTCTTTTGGTACGTCCTGATGCATACCGCTGCGACCGGTGGAAACGCCTTTGATTTTATCAACGACATCCATACCTTCGACAACTTCAGCGAATACACAGTAACCCCAGCCCTGCATGCTTTCGCCGGAGAAGTTCAGGAAGTCGTTGTCAGCAACGTTGATGAAGAACTGTGCGGTTGCTGAGTGCGGAGCCTGAGTACGCGCCATTGCCAGCGTTCCACGGGTGTTTTTCAGACCGTTGTTGGCTTCGTTTTTGATCGCCTCTTTCGTGGCTTTTTGCTTCATGCCCGGCTCAAAACCGCCGCCCTGGATCATGAAACCGTTAATAACACGGTGGAAAATGGTGTTGTTGTAAAAACCTTCGCGGCAGTAGTCCAGGAAGTTTTTAACTGTTTCAGGCGCTTTATCATCAAACGTTTTGATTACGATATCGCCGTGATTAGTGTGGAAAGTAACCATTTTTGCATCCTGTTCCGATAGAGTGGTGCTTCGACCCTGGTCAGGGTCACATGATAGGGGCTTGTTATAGCATAACCGCAAGGTTCGATCACCTTGCAAAGTGTGCTGCTTCGGGGCCAATTTATAGGTATTATAGGGCTTTGTTATCCACACACGTCTACACGGAATCTTCGATGTTAAAAATCTTTAATACACTGACGCGCCAAAAAGAGGAATTCAAACCCATTCATGCCGGGGAAGTCGGCATGTACGTGTGTGGCATCACCGTTTACGATCTCTGTCATATTGGACACGGGCGTACCTTTGTTTCTTTCGACGTTGTTGCCCGTTATCTGCGCTTCCTCGGCTACAAGCTGAAGTACGTGCGCAACATTACCGATATCGACGACAAAATCATTAAGCGCGCTAATGAAAATGGCGAGAGCTTTGTGGCGCTGGTTGATCGCATGATTGCGGAAATGCATAACGATTTCGATGCGCTGAATATTCTGCGTCCGGATCTTGAACCGCGTGCTACACATCATATCCCTGAGATTATTGAAATCACCGAACAGCTGATTGCCAAAGGCCACGCTTACGTTGCCGATAACGGCGATGTCATGTTCGACGTACCGACCGACCCGAATTACGGTCAGTTGTCACGTCAGGACCTGGATCAGCTGCAGGCGGGTGCGCGTGTTGATGTGGTTGATGTGAAGCGTAACCCGATGGACTTCGTGCTGTGGAAGATGTCCAAAGAGGGTGAACCGAGCTGGCCATCTCCGTGGGGCGCAGGCCGTCCGGGCTGGCACATTGAATGTTCTGCGATGAACTGCAAGCAACTGGGTAACCATTTCGATATTCACGGCGGCGGCTCTGACCTGATGTTCCCGCACCATGAAAACGAAATCGCGCAGTCCACCTGTGCGCATGACGGTGAATACGTCAATTACTGGATGCACTCCGGGATGGTGATGGTTGACCGTGAGAAAATGTCCAAATCACTGGGCAACTTCTTCACCGTTCGCGACGTGCTGAAATATTATGACGCCGAAACCATTCGCTACTTCCTGATGTCTGGCCATTATCGTAGCCAACTGAACTACAGCGAAGAGAACCTGAAGCAGGCTCGCTCAGCGCTGGAGCGCTTGTATACCGCGCTGCGCGGCACTGACAAGTTCGTTGCCCCTGCGGGTGGCGAAGCCTTTGAAGCGCGTTTCATTGAAGCGATGAACGATGACTTTAATACGCCAGAAGCCTACTCCGTGCTGTTTGACATGGCGCGTGAGGTTAACCGTCTGAAGGGTGAAGATATGGCTGCGGCGAACGGCATGGCTGCGCATCTGCGTAAGCTGTCCAGCGTACTGGGACTGCTGGAACAGGAACCAGAAGCGTTCCTGCAAAGCGGTGCGCAGGCGGATGACGGTGAAGTTGCGGAGATTGAAGCGCTGATTCAACAGCGTCTGGATGCACGTAAGGCGAAAGACTGGGCAGCGGCGGATGCGGCACGCGATCGTCTGAACGAGATGGGCATCGTGCTGGAAGATGGTCCGCAGGGCACCACCTGGCGCCGTAAGTAACTCTCTCGATTGCCGGATAGTCCGGCCTACAAGCATGATTTTGTAGGCCGGATCAGACACCTGGCGTCGCATCCGGCACATTAGTGTTTCCGATACCACCACAGCACACCCATCATCATAACTCCCGGTAGCCATACCCACATCAATTCCGAAAGTATCACCTGGTGCCCGTACGGCGTGGCATAGCGCGACAGCGCAAACGGCGCGACCTTAATCACCTGCCACGGTGCAAAGAAGCGTTCATCTGACCACGGCCACAGCCAGCCAACGCCTTTCCCTCCGGTGGTTACCGAATCCAGCAGGCTGTGCGACAGCAACGACACCGTCAAAAATAACCAGCAGCGTATTAGTCCAGCCTTAAACCATCGTCGGCCAATCAATACGCAAAGTAGCGGCACGACAAAGGCGAACAGCAACGAGTGGGTAAATCCGCGATGGCCGAAGACGTTACCGTAAGCAACGCCGAGCTTAAATGATAAGACGTCAGCGTCTGGCAGCATCGCCAGAGCGATGCCGGTAAACAGTAATCGCGCAGGGATGACTTTAAGTCCGAGACCTAACCCTAAACAGAGTGGAACGGCAGCGTGGGTAACAATAGTTGGCATGATGATCGCTTCGTGTGCAAAAACAGCATGCTAACAGGCCACGGTGAAGTGGGGATGAAGTCATTATCTGAAAATGGGGGACGTGGCCGGATAAGGTGCAAACCGTCATCCGGCATCTGGGATCACGCGATGACGTTAATGCTGTGTCCTTCAAAGCTGACGGTCTGTCCGGCAACGATTTTGCAGCGCTTGCGCGTTTCAACAACACCGTCGACCTTCACTAACCCTTCGCCAATAGCAATTTTTGCCTGGGCGCCGCTTTCGCTCCAGCCTTCCAGCTTCAGCAAATCGCAGAGTTCAACGTGAGGGTGTTTACCCAGTGAAAATGTGGCCATCTTAAACGTCCTTTACATCATGATATTCAACACACGCCTGCAGCGTGTTTTCGATAAGTGTGGCGACCGTCATCGGGCCTACGCCACCCGGCACCGGCGTAATATACGACGCACGTGCGGCAGCATCTTCAAAGACCACATCACCAACAACCTTACCATTCTCCAGACGGTTGATGCCGACATCAATCACAATTGCACCTTCTTTGATCCACTCACCCGGAATAAAACCCGGTTTGCCAACGGCAACAATCAGCAAGTCGGCGTGCTCGACGTGGCGACGCAGGTCCTTTGTGAATCGGTGGGTGACCGTGGTGGTGCAACCCGCCAGCAGCAACTCCATGCTCATCGGGCGACCGACAATATTGGAAGCGCCAATCACCACGGCGTTCAGGCCATAAGTGTCGATGTTGTAGCGTTCAAGCAGGGTCACGATACCGCGTGGAGTACATGGACGCAGGCGCGGTGCGCGTTGGCACAGACGGCCGACGTTATACGGATGGAAACCGTCGACGTCTTTGTCCGGCGCAATACGCTCCAGAACTTTGACGTTGTCGATGCCCGCCGGCAACGGCAGTTGTACCAGGATACCATCGATGGTGGCATCTGCATTGAGCGTATCGATCAGCTCAAGAAGCTCCGCCTCGCTGGTGGTTTCAGGCAGGTCATAGGAGCGGGAGACAAACCCCACTTCGTCGCAGGCTTTGCGTTTACTTGCCACGTAAATCTGCGAAGCCGGGTTGCTACCTACCAGCACAACAGCCAGTCCTGGGGCGCGTAATCCAGCCGCTAAACGCGCCTGAACTTTTTGAGCAACCTCAGAGCGCACCTGCTGCGCAATCGTTTTACCGTCAATAATCTTTGCTGCCATCAGAGAGAGGATTCCGTCTGTTACGTTAAGTCGAAGGGGATGTGACTATTTTGTCAGAAGCGGGGCGCGCTGTCAGTTTTCGTTTGCGTTTTTACGTGCGGTGGTGTGTTCCGCGTAGCCCGTGAGGGCGGCAACAGGTGTTGGACGTTGGCGCGTGATTCATAAGCATGCTAATGAAACTTAACCTAAATGAAACAACTCATCACCCTGGTATTTTCATGGGTAATATCTCAAAAACCAGACTGTTAGGTCTTGTTATGGTCGTTTTTGCCTCATTTTCACCCGGAATTTTCTTAGAGTCCAATAAGAATAAGCCAGGGTCATTAAAAGGAATTACAGGTATTTTTCATTAATTGAAATGTTTAATTTATCCCTGTGACGAATTGTCATATTCGTGAAGATTAATTAGTGAATCAAATTCTCAGGAGAGTGGGGGTACACGTTTCGCTAATTCTCTCTCGATATATATCTTTACAGGATGCAGAGATAATTTGCCTGACATTTAATGTCGATAATGATTCAAACGGATCCCGCAGGACGCTGGAGCCGGATGTGTGTAATTCAAGGGAAATCCATGAAACGTAAATTAATGACCTCTTCTGTTTTTGCCAGCATGATGTTAATGGCGGGCGCAGCGGTGGCGGCAGATCCGGTAAGCGTGAGCGGCGGTACGGTTCACTTTGAAGGTGAACTGGTCAATGCAGCCTGTGCAGTGAGTACCCAGTCAGCCGACCAGGTTGTTACATTAGGCCAATATCGTACCGCCAGTTTCACCGCCGTCGGTGACACCACGGCGCAAATTCCGTTCTCCATCGTGCTGAACGACTGTGACCCGAAAGTTGCTGCGACTGCTGCTGTTGCTTTCTCGGGCCAGACGGACCTCACCAACAACAGCCTGTTGGCTCTCTCCTCCTCAGATAACAGCACCACAGCGGGCGGCGTAGGGATCGAGATCCTGGACAACACCTCCACCGCACTGAAGCCAGATGGCGCGACCTTCTCAACCGCTCAGGCGCTGGTGGAAGGTACCAACACCCTGCGTTTCTCCGCGCGTTATAAAGCCACAGCAACCAGCGCTACGCCGGGTCAGGCAAACGCGGATGCGACCTTCATCATGAAGTACGAATAAGCCGTTTGATTCTCGCAGGGATGACTACCGCCTCATGGGATGAGGCACTATCCGGGGATGATGAAGGATGTGGCAGATGATAGGGAAAGGCGTAGCGCTGGCGGGAATGGTCTGCGTAATGCCGGCGTTTGCACACACCGTGATACTGGAAAGTGGCCGTCTTCATTTACGTGGGCAGTTGGTTAATGGAGCCTGTACGGTTGCCACGGACAGCCAGAGTTTAAGGGTGCAAATGGGGCAGTACCGCACTAACGCGTTCTCCGGGACGGGAAGCTTTGCCTCTACCAGCGTACCGTTTTCGCTGCGCCTGACGTCGTGCAGTGCTGATGTTTATGACCACGTGGGGATTGCCTTCGCGGGTGTTACGCCTGCCGAAGATCCACAGGTCTTTCTTGCCAGCGGTGATGCGTCTGCGGCTTCAGGTATTGGTTTGGCGTTATTTGATGAGCGACAACGACAAATAATTCCGAATGCGCTGCCGCTTCATTATGCCCCGATTTTAACGCAAGAGATGACGTTTCATTTCACTGCGCGCTATCGGGCTGTCTCGGAATATATAACGCCGGGAACGCTTCGTTCAGATGTGTGGTTTACGTTGGTGTATCCCTGATTTATTTCCTGACGATAATCACGCCAAAGGTATTTGTAGCTATGTTTAATTATCTAAAATCAGGCTTTATCATTTTACTGGCCTTATTTTCTGCCACCAGTGCGCAGGCCTCTGGAGGAATTGCATTAGGTGCAACTCGCGTTATTTATCCTGCCGAGGCCAAGCAAACGTCCCTCGCCATTAGTAATAGTGATACCAAAGAACGTTTCCTGATTAATTCATGGATAGAGAACAGCGCAGGCGTCAAAGATAAATCGTTTGTGGTCACACCGCCGCTGTTTGTCAGTGAACCTAAAAGCGAAAACACGCTGCGTATCATCTACGCGGGCGAGCCGTTGCCCAAAGACCGTGAATCGCTGTTCTGGATGAATGTGAAGGCTATTCCGTCGGTCAATAAAAACAGCCTTGAGGGGAAAAACGTTCTGCAACTGGCGATTTTGTCGCGCATCAAACTCTTTGTCCGCCCGAATAATCTGCCACAAATCGCGGAAGATGCGCCAGGCATGCTGCAGTTTTCCCGGACCGGCAACCACCTGAAAATCACCAACCCGTCGGCGTATTACGTCACGCTGGTCAATCTCAATGTCGGAAATACGAAGATTGATAACGTCATGGTTGCGCCGAAAAATGACACGCAGGTCCTGTTGCCGACGGGCGTTCAGGGAAACGTTACGTTTCAGACGGTGAACGATTATGGCGCAGTCACCACCGCTAAAACGGTTAGCGTGCGTTGAGAAAACGATGAAGAAGACAACGTATTTTCCTGGCCTGTTACCGGGGGTTACGCCACCGCTGGCGGGGGTGGCGTTGTCCACGCTGGCCGCGCTCTTTCCCTCTTTTAGCCACGGTGAAAGCTATTTCAATCCGGCATTTTTATCTGCGGATACCGCTACCGTGGCGGATTTGTCTCGTTTTGAAAAAGGCAATCACCAGCCTGCAGGCGTTTATCGTGTGGATATTTGGCGCAATGATGAGTTTGTGGCCACCCAGGATATTCGTTTCGCCACCAGCGCGGGGACAGCCGGAGAAAAATCCGGCGGGCTGATGCCGTGCTTTGATCTCGACTGGGTTAAACGCCTTGGCGTCAATATCACTGCGTTTCCGGCACTCAGTCAGGATACGAACAATAGCTGTATTAATTTGCCAGAGGCGATTCCTGGTAGCGAAATTGCCTTCGATTTTTCTACGCTGCGCTTAAATGTCAGCCTGCCGCAAGCCTCAATGTTGAACAGCGCGCGTGGTTATATTCCACCAGAGGAGTGGGATGAGGGTATTCCGGCGGCGCTGATTAACTACAGCTTTACCGGCAGTCGCGGCAGCGATACCGACAGCTATTTCTTAAGCATGTTAAGCGGTCTGAACTATGGCCCATGGCGGCTGAGAAATAACGGCGCATGGAACTACTCGAAAGGTGAAGGCTACCATTCGCAAAGCTGGAAAAATATTGGCACATGGCTTCAGCGCGCGATTATTCCGCTGAAGGGTGAGCTGGTGATGGGCGACAGTAATACTGGCAACGACGTTTTTGACAGCATCGGTTTTCGTGGTGCGCGTCTCTATTCGTCCGACAGCATGTATCCCGACAGCTTACAGGGCTACGCGCCAACCGTCCGTGGGATTGCGCGTACCGCAGCGAAACTGACGATTCGCCAGAATGGCTACGTGATTTATCAAAGCTATGTTTCGCCAGGCGCTTTTTCAATAACCGATCTCAACCCCACCTCGTCGAGTGGTGACCTGGACGTAACGGTTGATGAGAAGGACGGCAGCCAACAGCGCTATACGGTGCCGTATTCCACGGTACCTCTGCTGCAGCGTGAAGGGCGTTTCAAATATGACGTTGTCGCCGGGGATTTTCGTAGCGGGAATAGCCAACAGTCTTCGCCATTCTTTTTCCAGGGAACGTTAATCGCCGGGCTACCAGAAGGTTACACCGCGTATGGCGGTACGCAGTTAGCGTCACGCTACACCGCGCTGGTGTTAGGCACCGGCCGTAATCTGGGGGACTGGGGAGCCGTCTCTGTCGATTTAACGCATGCCCGTAGCCAACTGGCGGATGACAGTACGCATCAGGGACAATCGCTGCGTTTCCTGTATGCAAAATCACTGAACAACGTCGGTACCAACTTCCAGCTGTTGGGGTACCGCTATTCGACGCGCGGGTTTTATACCCTCGATGATGTGGCGTATCGCAGTATGGAAGGTTACGAGTACGAATATGACAGCGAAGGGAATCGCCACGATGTTCCACAGGTGAAGAGCTACCACAATCTGAGTTACAGCAAAAAGGGCCGTTTTCAGATCAACATTTCGCAGAACCTTGGCGATTACGGTTCATTGTATGTCTCGGGTAGCCAACAAACGTACTGGAACACCTCAGATACCAATACCTGGTATCAGTTGGGGTATGCCAGCGGCTGGCAGGGGATTAGCTATTCACTCTCCTGGTCATGGAATGAATCGGTCGGGATCTCCGATACCGACCGTATCCTGGCCTTCAATGTGTCCGTACCGTTCAGTCTGCTGACCGGGCGGCGCTACTCGCGTGATAACGCACTCGATCGCACCTACGCCACGTTTAATGCGAACCGTAACAGCAATGGACAAAACAGCTGGCAAAGCGGTATTGGCGGCACGCTGTTAGATGGGCGCAATCTGAGCTACAGCGTTAATCAGGGGCACAGCAGCGCCAACGGGTACAGCGGGAGCGCCAACGCGAACTGGCAGGCGGCCTATGGCACGCTGGGCGTGGGTTACAACTATGACCGTGACCAGCATGACTATAACTGGCAACTCTCCGGTGGCGTCATCGGACATGCGGACGGCATTACGCTCAGCCAACCACTGGGTGATACCAACGTACTGATAAAAGCACCAGGGGCCCAGGGAGTGCGGATAGAAAACCAGACCGGCGTGCAGACCGACTGGCGTGGCTACGCGGTCATGCCGTATGCCACCGTTTATCGCTACAACCGCGTCGCGCTGGATACCAATTCAATGAATAACAACACCGATGTGGAAAATAACGTTAGCAGCGTTGTGCCAACGCAGGGGGCACTGGTACGTGCGGCGTTTGATACACGCATTGGCGTGCGGGCGCTTATCACGGTTAACCGGGATGGAAAACCGGTGCCATTTGGGTCGGTGGTACGCGAAACCACGAGCGGCGTCACCAGCGTGGTCGGTGAAGATGGACAAATTTATCTGAGTGGTCTGCCGCTCAAAGGCAACTTGCTGATCCAATGGGGTGAAGGCGCAAACGCACGCTGCGAAGCGCACTACACCTTGCCTGAGGAGAGCCTGAAACAGGCCGTAACGCTCACCAACGTGACGTGCCAACGACCGTCGGCACGACAGGGATAATATGATGAAACGACAAACCGGTTTGCTACTGGGAAGCGCTTTACTGCTTATAGCTAATACATCATGGGCGAAGGTCTGCCATAACTCGAACGGAACGCCAACGGATGTTTATTACGATCTGTCGAATGTTTTTAACAGCAGCAATAACCAACCGGGCCAGGTAGTGACATTGCCTGAAAAGTCAGGCTGGGTTGGGGTGAATGCAACCTGCCCGGCAGGGACGACGGTGAATTACACCTACCGAAGTTATGTGACAGAACTCCCCGTGCAAAGTACGGAAAATAACTTTCAGTATCTGAAACTCAATGATTACCTGTTGGGGGCCATGAGTATCACCGACAGCTACGCCGGGTTGTTTTATCCTCCACGTAATTACATCCGCATGGGGAATCACCCAAACGTTTCCAAGCAGCAGCCTTTTGGCGTGATGGATTCGAAGCTGGTGTTTAAATTAAAAGTGATTCGCTCATTTATCAACATGGTGCCGATCCCGCGACAGACGATGTTCAGTGTCTATGTCACTACCAGCACGGGAGATGCGCTGAGTACGCCGGTTTACACCATAAGCTACAGCGGCAAGGTGGAAGTTCCACAAAACTGCGAAGTGAATGCCGGGCAAATCGTGGAGTTTGATTTTGGCGATATTGGTGCCTCGTTGTTCAGTAAGGCGGGGGCCGGTAACCGGCCCGAAGGTATCAATACGCAAACGAAAACGGTCGCCATAAAGTGCACTAACGTTGCGGCACAAGCTTATCTGACCATGCGGGTCGAGGCCGAAAAAGCGTCCGGGCAAATGATGATATCGGACAACCCCGATTTAGGTTTTATCGTGGCTGACAGCAGCGGTAAACCGCTGACCCCCAACAATCTGTCCAGCACCATTCCCTTTCAGTTAGATGATAACGCTGCCGCACGGGTTGGCATTAGAGCATGGCCAGTTAGCGTGACGGGCAATAAACCAGCGGAAGGGCCTTTCACCGCCCGTGGCTATCTGCGAGTTGATTATGAATAAGCAGAGAACAATGAGACGTCGTGCACTTTTCGTATTGATATCCGCAGTGTCAGCCAGTTCGCTATGTCAGGCGGATACCTCGCTGGGTGAGATTAATATCGAACTGCACGGTAATATCGTGGACTTCACCTGTGCGGTTATTGCCAGTGACAACAATAAGTTAGTTGAATTAGGCACCTGGCCGACAAAACAGCTAAAGACTACCGGGGATACGACCCAACCGGTTCCCTTCACGTTGAAACTTGAAGGCTGCCCGCCGGGGTCGGCCTCGATAACCTTTTCCGGCACGCCGGCAGCGGGTACCACGTTATTGGCGCTGGACGATGCCGTGATGGCACAAAAGGTCGCGATTGAATTGCACGATAGCGACCGTACGCGATTACCGCTTGAACAAGCCAGTCAGACAGTAAACATTGATGAAAATGGCAATGCGATGCTGACTTTTTTTGCCAACTATATTGCGCTGGCAGAGGGCGTTCAACCGGGGATCGCGAAAGCAGATGCTACCTTTATGATTAACTACAATTGATATCATGCGCTGATAATTCACTCCCGAACGACGCCTCGCCGGGAGTGTGATTACATTAATTCATGCATCTTTGCATAATCGATTAGCTCAACAATGGTATGTAGTCCGAGCTTGGAATAGATGTTAGCTTTGTGAGCACTGATTGTTTTATTACTCAATAAAAGCTGCTCAGCAATTTCTTTATTAGATAACCCATTCGCCAGATAGCGTAAAACTGTAACCTCGCGATTCGATAACGGCATGTCATTCAGTACACCTTTGCGTATATTAATATTATTAATAAAATTAAGCGTATCTGAAGGAAAAAATGAATATCCTGATAAAATCATTTTTACCGCGTTATAGATATCATTGAGATCCTTTCGTTTGCTGACGAAACCATTGGCACCGGCACGGATAGCCCGTCCGGCATAAAATGATTCAGACTTTGAGGATAGAAACAGCACCCGGGTTTTTTCCTGCAGAGATTTTATTCTCTTGAGTAATGTAAACCCATCGGAGCCAGGTAGTTCAATATCCAGAATGACCAGATCGACTGGATAGGTCCGCAGATGATCTATTGCTGCACGGCTGTCATCGGTCTCCAGAACAACCTGAATATTACTATTCTTTTCGAGCAGTACTTCTATCGACATTCTGACAATAGGGTGTTCGTCCATAATGATAACGGATGCTGGTTTCATTGTTGTATGCCTCAAACTGTTTGTGTATCTTGCGATTTTGATAAAACATCAGGCGTTATAATATTGTCAAATAGCCAAGGATTGCTCTGGAAGAAGAACCGAATAAATATTATGTCATCCTTGTTTATTCGGCTGTTCTACGTCAGAACAATGAGTTTGTGGAATATCCATTTCACACCAGGGAAAACTTACAATTAATCAGAAAACAGTGAGGATTATACCTGCTCTGCACTTTCGGAAAAGGCTTACAGCACGTAAGTTCATAATGTCTGTTAGGATATCCTGAAAGATCAGGGCATGGTAATGACTATTGATATTAATCTCCTGCTGTTTGAATTATGGCAGATTGAAAAAATTTTTTAAATAGTAAAAACGACACAATGGGCTAATTGTTTAGGTTTTGTTAAGGCGGCGAGGCAATTCTTTTTTGTTGAAATGTACTGATTCTGTCAGCTAAAGCAGGATACCTGCGAGACATATAATACCAGGAATAGTTGTAAATATTAAATGTTTGTAAAAATCACATTCGTTTTCTCAGTTGAAAATAAGTAATTTCCTATAAATTCTTATATCACAGAGGGTTAGGGTGTTAAATTAAATGGGGAGAGGTAACGCTCAGGCGATGTATCAGATGCAAAAAACGTTGGCGATGTGGCAACCCCAGTTGCGTGATCAGTTGGTTCAAGCGATAGATAACGCGGTGATAGGGTTGAGCCTGCAGCAGAGCAATCTGCTTTAATGATTTACCTTGTGACAGTAATGAGATCATCTCCCAGTCAGCCTGATTTATGTGTCCGGAATGAATATGATCCGGCTTCATCGATAATAAAGCATGGCGCATCTCCGGGAGGCCCTGACGGCGCGGCAGGATATAGAATGGCCCAGCCATCGAAATAAAGTGACTGAGCGCTTCGTGGTGACCAGGAAGTAATATGAAAATTTGAATGTTATCCTGTTCTTTAATGAGTCGGCGAAGATATTCCAGAACATCGAAATATGAGCGTGATGCACCATCCATATCAACCACTAACTGACTAGCTTCAGACTCTTTCAACAGTGGCAGGGCCGATTCAATCGTCTGGAAGATGGCCGTGTGTGTACCCGAAAATAAATAGCGATTTAGCGTGTAGCCGAGATAGTTGTCGGTTGTGATAATTGCTTGAGATATCGTGTCGCCCGGTAATGTGTAATCAAGTTTTTGAGCCAGATACTCAATTCTGTCAAATTCCTGCGGTGCACAGTGATCATATTGCCAGGTACAGTGGGCGTTTCGTAAACGGCGATGCCGTTCCCGGCGTTTTACACTGCGCATCCTTCCTTTTTCCCTGTCCGTATCTATTGCGCCTGCTCTGGATAAATGGCTGGCCACAAATATCCCTGACCCAAATTTGCGCCAGCGCGCAGGGCAATTTCCTGCTGTTGTTGCGTTTCAATTCCTTCAACTACTACCAGGCTGGCGATTGCGCGCCCCATTTGAATAACCTGGCGGAGTTTTTCTGGCACATGGCTGAGTGTCCAGAACGTATTTTTATCTAACTTCACCCCTGACAAATGCCAGTTGGCTGCGGTGAATGTGCCAAGCAGTTCCTCATTGACGTCATCCAGCCATATTGGGATACCATGGTCTTCAAGATGTTGAATTACGTCGTAGACGGTCGCCCGCTGGGGTGTACTTAAAGAATAAAACGTATTTGGATCTTGTATTTCGATAATCAAGCTGGACGGAGAGGGCGTAATCAGGGAATGGAATAGCGGCCAACTCAGAAAGGCTTGCATCGGTAAATTCAATGAGTAGCGTAGCCCCGGTTGGTAGCACTTAATTTTGTCAATTTGCTGATAAAACAGATGCTGTCGATGCTGAACCGACAGTTGGTGAAAATATTTTTCACTGTTTATATTTGCGGGAAGATGTGTGAGGACCTCACAACCGTATCTCAACGCGGTAGACAAATCGACAATGGGCTCGAATTTAAGTGCGAATTGCAGGGGTTCTGCATCGCTGTTTTTGGCGGTAAAGACAGAGTACTCAGATTTATCATTCCATAATAACAGGCTCGGTGCCACGATATCCCCCCTGGCGTCAGAGCAAATATTACCGAGTATGTCTATTTGTTTCCCCGGAAATAATATACATAGGGTATTCTGGCAGCATGCGGTTAGGTACAGTAGGTGCCGATACTTAATTGATGATGAGACATTTCTCAATAAAATGTCCGACAGCAAGACTCACTCTACTGTTGCAGAAAACTCAGGTGTGCCCTGATATACCTTAAAAATTGCTGATCATTTTTCACATCCAGCTTTTTCATAATACGGCGGCGAGTTGCTCTGGCCTGGATATCGCTGATGGAGAGAAGATGTGCTGTTTCAGCGAGCGTGTTACCGCTGGCAAGTAGCATTAAGAACTGGCGTTCCTCCACCGAAAAGTTGCGGGTGGTACAGTAATGGCAGATGGTTGCAGGCACACTGTGGCGGAGCGCACGTTTTTGCAGAATCAGGATCAATTTTTGGGTTATCGCTTCCACATTATCTTCCCGATAGATCAGCGGCAGCATATACAGGCAGGGGCGAAACATCAGCTTATCTTTATCGCCTCCGTTGCAGATGATAACCCGATGCTGGCGTCTGGTGTGGACGGGAACCTGATAACATCCTGCACTGAGCCAATCGTCATCCAGCGAAATAAAGGCGATGTCTGCGCGATCGATATCTTCGGTAGGTAAAAAGCAGATGTCCTGATGCCACTGATTTGCCAGGCGGGAGATGATGATTTTCAGCCCATGTTCGAAATGACTATTTTCTTCCTTGATAGCGATACTTAACATTGACGAGGTCCTGAACAGCAGGGAAGTGGTTGGGGAATGTTAAGCAAAATCATTAATTTTCTAAATACTTGTAACCTTAAATCCTGCATTATGCTGGCTGAGTTGTTACCAGGTGATTTCCTGGAACCTCATGAACGACCAGAAAAAACAACATTCGTACACTTCGTCAGCAACCGGAACAAAAGGCATTGACTCAGCAAGCGCTGACCGTATAATTCACGCGTTTCATCTGCATGAAGTCATCACTTCTCTATGCGCCCTTAGCTCAGTTGGATAGAGCAACGGCCTTCTAAGCCGTAGGTCGTAGGTTCGAATCCTACAGGGCGTACCATTTTATTTCAGTAGCTTACCCATTTTCTGCAGGTTCCTTATTTCCCAGATGGGACATATTGGGGACATCATCACTAAAAATCGAGTCAATTTGCTTCGCGTGTTCTGATGCACACTGGACACGTCAGAGAACGATATCGCTTTCCCCCGACAGACGCATGCCGGGAAACCGGCGCTCTACCCGCAGGTCAAAATGGTCTGTCAGATGGAACTGACCAGCCATCTGCTGACGGCGATGGCCTTCGGTATGATGAGCAACAGTGAAAATGAGCTTGCTGAGCGGCATATAGAGCAAACCGGCGATAACACCCTGACGTTAATTCCTGTGCCAATGCCCCGCTTACTGGAAAAACAGGTTTTGCCGTGTGTCGTCAGACAAACAATGATGAGTGGGAATATATTGCAGACCACCGAAGAGAAATCGTTTATGACACAGAAACCGGGTGTCCTACCGGAATTACCGAACTGAGCGAGCATGCCGATAATATAACTACTGTCCCACCGTCAACGCCCTTTGATGCGTGGAACGGCAGCGAGTGGGTCACTGATGTTGCTGCTCAGCGTAATGCGGACGTTGCCGCTGCTGATGCTATAAAACAATCGCTGATCGATGTGGCGATTCAGTTAGTCAGCCTGCTACAGCTAAAATTGCAGGTCAGCACACGCTGACTGATGCAGAGAAATTGCGGCTGAATGCTGTGCTGGATTACATCGACGCAGTGACAGCGATTGATACTAGCACTGCGCCAGATATTAACTGGCCGGTTCCTCCGTTGGCGTAAGTTAGACTATATTTTTCTTGGTATCCAGGGTATTAGCAATGTTTTCCCCAATCGATTCCCTGGTAGCTCAATAAGCCGATAAGTCACAGCAGCTATCAGGGATACACTCAGTGTCACGACCATCAACAAGAAATATTGGTTATCGATAAAATGCCGTAATCGTGACAATAAAAAAAAGCCAATAGGGACATGTAGCAGATATAGCGAATAGGTCACGTTAGATAGTTTGCATATAGCATGCGTAAGGGCGTTTTCACCGGAAAAACATTTATTGGTAAGCAGACACAACCCAAAAAACAGACCCGCAATGATTTGTGTGGCAACGTTAATGTCCTGATGAAGTTGTATCCCAAGCTGATTGATACAGAGGTAGCGGTAAATATTATAAGCAGACAGTATCAAAAACAATGTCCCAACTGTTTTGAAATTAGGTTTTGTATTATTAACTATCAAAAAGAGAGCGGAACCGCATAACATGAAAATCATAAAGCAAAAATCATGAGCGAATGCGTTGGTGATACTTAACATTTGAGGTGAGGTGGAATAAACACCGTGCCTGACAAGGTTTATTTGAAAGATCAGCAGTAGCAACATCAGAGAAGCGGCAGACAGAATCTTCTTGCAGTTAAGATGCCCAAGTAGTGTGATCAGTAAATAGAATTTGAACTCAATAAGCAGCGTCCAGACAACCGCGAGAGTTAACGGATAACCGAAAAACTGACTGGTCAGAGTCATGGTTGATAGAACATTAACCGTACTCAGTGAGTGGCGATCGCCAAACAGGTACTGAATAGTTGCAGCCATTATCACGGCAAAAATCAGCATTGGGAAGATACGGAACAAGCGATTAATCAGAAACTGCTGGCGCGAATACCTGGATAGCATAGGCGGCACAACCCAGCCACTAATCAGAAAGAATAATGCAACTCCCCAGATGGCCACTGCCGTTTGCCATTTCCCCAGCATAAAGGTATCAAGCATCCATAATGATTGTGATGATTTACTTAGCAGGGGGAGGCTTTCTGTACTTCCGGTCCAGGTTCGCGATGTCTCATCAAATGTACCACTCAGAACAAAATGGCTAAACAACACACAATAAGCGGCCACCAGACGGGCCAGATCTAAACTGTATTCTCTTTTCATTGCTGTAGAAATGGTCTGTTGCGTCAGGTTGCTAAATACTATCACCCTGATATTGGCGGGAGTAAAAAGTTTAAGAGATTTTCTTCTCGTATGCCAGAAAAGCACCGAACTACAACTGATTGCATTACGTATTGCAGGATGTGAACACATCTATGACGAGCGGGCCAGCGGCAGGAATGCAGACCGGCCTGTTCTGAAACAATTGATCAGCGAGTTACAGCGGGGCGGCGAACTTGTAGTCTGGAGACTGGATCGCCTCGGTCGCAGCATGCGACATCGTGTTGTGTTAGTGGAGGAACTGCGGGCATTGCGTTCACATTTCAGGGAGGGGGCACTGCTTGTTGTGGATGCGTCGCTTCAGCCTGTGATGGCTCGCTGCTGATATGTGCAATAGACGGGGAATTCAGAATCAAGCGATACCGAACACATTCTCAGCCACACCTGGTTAATCAGGAAAACGGGAGCCTGCTCGCTCCCGTTTTCCTGTTTTTCTAACCAATATCACCGCACAACAAGCACGGGGCATTTAGCATGACGTACTACAGCTGCGGCGGTTGACCCCAACAGATAGGTGCTGAAACCCGGTTTATGGGATGCAATGACGATCAATTCGGCGTCCACCGCATCTGCCAGTTTAAGGATCTGATCTTTCGGTGGACCATAAACCACATGGGTCTGAGTTCTTCCGGCGGGGATATTGAATTGCTTAACAATGTCGTCGAGCTTTTCGGCGGCTTTCGCCTGTATACCACTTCTGTCCGGGAACTCGTTGGAGTAGGCGAGCCCGAGTGATGCGTAGAACGGAACGGTAGGAATGACCGCTAAAAAATGGACCTTAGCGGTTTTTGCATGCGCTTCAACCTGCGGAATAACATGGCGAGTTAAATCGGCTTCAGAGATATCAATGGGCACCAGAATAGAGCGATACATATTCACTACCTCCTGTTTGTTTACCTCTGTCCTGAGTGTAGCGAACTTTATTTCTGTATAATAAGTGACCAGATCAAGGTTGTGCGCGCATTTTAATATTCATGAATGTTATGTGATGAAGATACAACAACCACAGTGGTGATTATTATTCGGCCAGCACAATAACATCTCCTGTCGCGGGAGCTTCTTGTCCTGGCAACCACAAACGTCCCCATGCGCCGGTGCAGTGGCAGCCGAGAAGTTTTTCTGGCTGCTGTTGTTTAATAAACCGTCGGGTTTGCCATAACGTATAGGGTGATGCGCAGCGTAAATGGAAGCCACCGACCAGAGCATGAATTTTGCTGACGCCCGTTATTTTCTGGCAGTGAGCGACGATATTGGCAATACCCCGATGCCCGCAGCCGGTAATGATGACTAATCCGCGGTCTGACTTGTAGATCAATACCCCTTCGTCAGTGACGTAGTCCTGTTGGGGAGGATGCTCATTGATGACACCGTAGGCCTGCGGTGCGGATACGGATATTTCTCCTGACCACAGAAAGCGTTCGCTAAGGGGCAAAGGCTCACGGGAGTACGCCATCTGCAGACGAGAGTAATCATTCTCGCGTGATAATTTCTTGATTTTGCGGGTATATCCTGCAAGCGTGAATGCTGCGTAACGTTCGCAGGCAATGTGTGGATGACAGATGACGCGGCTGTTATCGGGAAGCCACGGCACGCCGCCACAGTGATCATAGTGACCATGTGAGAGCACGACAGCAGTTAACTGAGACAGGTCTACGCCCATCAGTGCGGCATTGTGCCTAAAGCTGTCATCAGGCCCGGTATCGAATAATATTGTGGTGGTTTCATCCTGAACTAACAGACTTAATCCAGGTTTTGCCCGTAGGGCTTTTTCAGCACCGCGGGCGCGCCTGTTTTCAAGCAATACCGTAAGGGTTAAAGCCATACCTGACTCCAGCGTTAAAGCGGCATACTGTAACGCACGGAATGTCAGAGCGCTGTGATCTCAGCGCTCTTTGGGACGGCTCAACGATGAGAGTCGTGGCCGTCATCATCATGGTGATGGTGATTATGCCGCCATGCATGCTGATTCTCCCTTTGCTCGCGCTCCTGGCGTTCATGCTCTTTATCGCGGTTAGATTCACGGTTTTTGTGGTTGGCGATTGCCGTGGCAACCGCCGCAGCACCTACACCTACGGCTGCAGCCGAAAGATAAGGATGTTCCGCACACCCCGACAGGCTGACCATAATAATCCCTGCGGATATCAGCTTCCTCATTGTGGCGTTACCCATTATTCACGCACAATTTTGCCAGCATTCCCGGCGTCAGGATTGTTCCAGCTACCGCGACCATTCGTTTTAAGGGTATAAGTGGCATATCCCACACGGAAGGTCATCGTATCTTTATAGGTATTCACGTCACGCACTTCATGACCATTTACGTAGACGCCAGAGTCTTCTACGTGAATATCAACGCTACGTTGGCCATTCTCAAATTCAGCAACGTAATTACCGGTGAATTTGCCATCAATACCGGCATTATCATGATTATCTTGATTACGGGTATTTTGCTGATCTTCTGTATGACGGTGATGGCGATTTTGCTGGCTTTGATCGTTTTCGATAAAACCATGATCGCGGTTCCACTGATAAGATTTATTGACATCGCAACCGTTGAGTTCACTTATCTGCGTACAACCTGAACGTTCATATTTTTTCTGCATTGCAGGGGTGATTGCACATGCTGTTGTGGCAGTTGTCAGGCCGAGGACGAAAATGGCCAGCAGACGTTTATTCATTTTGTTACTCGCTATCATCATTAATTTTATATATAGGAATGCAAATCTATTCTGTCATGTAGACGACGACAGCAGTCTCCCATTTAATAGTAGTAACGAATACCAGGGAGATTCCTAAATTTTAATCGGGAAGGAATGTTGATATTAATATTTGAGATATTATGCGAGCATTGTTTACGGGGCTAAAACAATTTTATTGCACTGTTTATATTATTTAACGTCTCGTCTGGGGATTTAATAGAATTCTAATATTGACATTAACCTGGGGGAAACGCGCAGGCAGGCCCGCGCGCGTGGCTTGGTGGGGACGATGGACTACCCTTGGGTTGCTGCCTGTTCGCGATGTTTTTTCGCCTGCAGCTCATGTGAATAGGAATGACTGTTATTCATTGACTGATGAACAACCATCGCTTTTTCATGTTCATTCATTTGCGAAAAAGACGGTGCACTAGCCCGCGTGGATTGGCTATTTTGCACCTGTGCTTCATGTGTTTGTGCCATTTGCTGATGAGCAGGTGCATCGCTATTATTCATCATATCGTGAGCCATAGCTGCCTGCTGATGCATTGTGGATGTTTCTGCCGCATTAACGCCAGCTGAGATAAAAAAAGCTATAGCTAAAAAGGAAGATATCTTATTCATCATATTTCTCCAGTGTCGATTTACAGGAGAATTATAATCAGCAGGGGCTGTCAGTGGGGTGACAGGATTATGACGATTATGTCAGAGAATAATAATATTAATATGAGGTTTAATCGATGGCGCATTAGCGCCACCAATAATAATTAAGCGGCATATTTGGGCAATGTCAGAATAAAGCGGGTAGCGCGAGCGTCGGACGTTACGGAGACCTTGCCCTGGTGGGCAATCACAATCGATTTCACTATCGCCAGGCCAATACCGCTACCTTCGCCTTTACGCTGTCGTGAGGGATCGACGCGATAAAACCGGTCAAAGAGCCGTGGCAGATGTTCCGCGGCTATTGGCGTACCGGGATTTTCCACAATAATACGCACGAGATCATCAGCCTCTTTCACTTGCACGGTGACAGACTCGCCTTTTGGCGTATAGCGCATCGCGTTAGAGAGCAGGTTGCTCATTGCCCGGCGTAACATTAACGGGTCGCCAGAAACCCAGCATGCCCGACCTTCAAAGCGCAGGCGGACTTCGCGTTCTTCCGCCCAGGCTTCGAAAAAGTCGAACACTTTACTGACCTCATCCGCAAGATTCAGTGCTGTTTTTTCCGGGATCAACTGGTTATTGTCTGCCTGTGCCAGAAACAACATATCACTCACCATCTTCGACATGCGGCCAAACTCTTCGAGATTTGAGTAGAGCACATCTTCCAGCTCTTTCGTGCTGCGGGGATGGCTGAGGGCAATTTCTGTTTGCGTGACCAGGTTGGTGATTGGCGTGCGGATCTCGTGAGCAATATCTGCAGAAAAATTGGACTGACGTTTAAACACATCTTCGATTCGTTCGATCATGTGATTAAACGACTCGACCAGTTGCTCAAGCTCAATCGGCACGGCCTGCGGGTCCAGGCGAACATCGAGATCTTTAGAGGTGATATTTTGGATGCGCCGACTGACATTACGGATCGGTTCATGACCTTTATAGACTGCGAACAGCACGATAAAAACAATCATCATGCTAATTAACGATGCTGTCATGATCAGCTTGTTTTTCAGATCGTTAATGTAGTGCAGATGAAAATCGATCGATAATGCCATAAACAACGTATAGGCCGGTTTCCCGTCTGGCAACTGCCCAATGGGTAAACGAATCATTCGCCAGTTGGAGGATGCGTTTTTCCCGTGCGCATGTTCTGACGTTTGCAACGTTGGGCCGGAAATTAAAAAGACATTCCGGGTATGGGCATTTTTATCCGGCATTGCCGTGGCGATAAACTGACGAAGATCCGGCGCATTAGGTGAATGGAAAATAGCCCTCTGATTGGCATCTTCCAGAGAAATAATGACGTTAGAATAACCCGAAACTACGTTTTTTAGTGTTTCCAGCCGGCGCGATTCCGGTTCGTTCGGGTGGTTAATAATACGCTCCAGCGTCGCGCTGATCTCTTTTAAATCATTGATATCCTGCTCTGCGAAATGGACTTTCACCGAGTGGATCATTATCCATGCGAAAGCGAAAAATGAGGCGATAGTCGCCAGACTGATAAAAAAGGTTAACCGTGTTGCCAGCGAAAAAGGACGCTGTAATCGTTTAGCGGCCATCCGGCACCTCAAGCATGTACCCCACGCCACGCACGGTCTGAATCAGTTTTGGCTCAAAGTCATTATCGATTTTGGCCCGCAGACGCTTCACGGCGACGTCAATCGCGTTAGTGTCGCTGTCAAAATTCATATCCCAGACCTGAGAGGCTATCAGTGAACGCGGCAACACCTCTCCCTGATGACGCAGGAAAAATTCAAGCAGCGTAAACTCTTTACTGGTCAGGGTGATGCGTGTGCCGTTGCGGGTGACTTTTCTGCTGACCAGATCGACCATTAAATCCGCGACCTGAAACTGACTTTCGACAATGACTGCGGCCCCCCGTCGCAGCAGCGTTCTGACCCGCGCCAGCAATTCCGCAAAGGCAAACGGTTTAACCAAATAATCATCAGCTCCCAGCTCCAGACCTTTGACCCGATGCTCAATGGTACCCAGTGCGGTGAGCAGCAGAATGGGCATGCCTTTGTTGGCGGTGCGCAGCATTCGCACGATATCCCAGCCGTTTACATCGGGCAGCATGATGTCGAGAATGAGCAGGTCATAATCACCGGTCATCGCCAGGTGATATCCGTTCAGACCGTTGTCCGCCAAATCCACAACAAAACCCGCTTCCGTCAGGCCTTTCGTCAGGTATTCACCGGTTTTTTTTTCATCTTCGACAATCAAAATCTTCATGACATTCTCCATCACGCACTGGCTGTGCGGATTTTCAATTCTAGAGAAGGCGGATCGGATAGCAATCGGTTATTGGGAAAATGACAGTTTTGTCATTTTCCTGTCACCGGTTAAACAGAGTCATTCAGGTATAAATTCACACATCTTTTATGGTTATCAGTCCGGTCTGGACGAGAAGAACTATGTACAAATTTAAGCTTCTTACCCTCAGCGCTATTTTTGTTCTGGCTGGCTGCTCGTTGGCACCGGACTATCAGCGTCCGGCATTGCCGGTTCCGCAGCAATTCTCCTTAAGTCAGAACACGCTGGTTTCGGCCCCGATGGGATATCAGGATACGGGCTGGCGTACCTTTTTTGTTGACTCCCAGGTGAAGGCGTTGATTGGTGAGGCGCTGGTCAATAACCGTGATTTACGCATGGCGGTACTGAAGGTTCAGGAAGCGAAAGCGCAATATGGTGTGACGGATGCCGATCGTTACCCGCAGCTTAACGCCGGTTCCAGCGGTACCTATAGCGGGAAATTAAAAGGCGATAGCAGTACCAACCGGGAATTTGAAGCGGGACTGAATCTCAGTTTCGATCTGGATTTCTTTGGACGACTGAAAAATATGAGTGAAGCCGATCGGCAGAATTTTTTCGCCAGTGAAGAAGCGCGTCGAATGGTGCATATCTCATTAATTTCTAACGTGGCGCAAAGTTATTTCAACCAGCGTCTGGCTTATGCGCAACTGCAAATTGCCGAAGAAACGTTGCAAAACTACCAGCGCTCTTATGCGTTTGTCGAGAAACAGTTGATGACCGGCAGTACGAACGTGCTGGCACTGGAACAGGCTCGCGGCGTGATTGAAAGCACGCGCAGCGATATTGCCAAACGCCAGGGCGAACTGGCGCAGGCGAACAACGCACTGCAACTATTGTTGGGGACGTACGGGAAATTACCGGATGACCGCGTGCGCAGTCGCGGTGATATAAAACCTGTGACACTGCCTCCCGCACTCCCATCGCAAATATTATTGCAGCGTCCGGATATTATGGAAGCCGAACATGGATTGCTGGCGGCGAACGCCAATATTGGCGCTGCGCGTGCGGCATTTTTCCCATCGATTACGCTGACCAGCTCTGTATCCAGCAGCAGTGGCGATCTCTCCAGCCTCTTTAATGCGGCCAGCGGCATGTGGAATTTTGTCCCGAAAATAGACATTCCGATCTTTAACGCTGGACGTAATCAGTCAAATCTCGATTTAGCAGAAATCCGCCAGCAGCAATCGGTGGTGAATTACGAGCAGAAAATTCAGAACGCATTTAAAGAAGTTGCGGATGCGCTGGTGCTGCGTCAAAGCCTTGCCGATCAAATTACCGGTCAACAGCGTTATCTGGACTCATTACACATCACGCTGCAACGTGCTCGTGCACTCTATCAAAATGGTGCGGTTAGTTATATCGAAGTACTGGACGCCGAGCGTTCTTTATTCACTACACAGCAATCGTTACTCGACCTTAACTATGCCCAACAGGTTAATGAAATTAAGCTGTTTGCTGCCTTAGGCGGTGGCTGGGTTGAATGATCTTTAATCTTAAATTCTCAGGAGTATATTATGAAAACTACCGCTAAAGCCGCTTTGTTTACTGTGTTATCTGTCGTCATGTTTAACGCTCAGGCCAATGAACATCAGCATGGCGAGATGATGAATATGGCGCCTGCGGCCCAGCAGGAGCAAGTGATTAGCGCGACAGGCGTGATTGAATCTATTGATATGGATAGTAAAAAAGTCACGATTAAACATGAACCGATTCCCGCAGTGAACTGGCCGGCAATGACGATGCGTTTCACATTGGTACCTGATACCAAGGCCGACGATATTCAGCCTGGTGATAAAGTTGCCTTTACGTTTGTTCAGCAGGGAAATCTCTCTGTCTTACGCGATATTCACATCAGTAAATAACGGATCTCGCTGCTCTCTTTTATTCTTGCCCGGGTTTTCCTGAACACGGGCGAGACTATCGCGCAATGGAAATCACTATGGCGTCTTTAAATATTAAAAATACCGCGCTTATTCTCGGCAGCATGATTGTCGGCGGAATTATTTCTGTCGGTGTGTATACCTATTATTCATCCGCAAAAGTATCGGCCGATACCGGCGCTGCTCAAAAAAATGAAGAGCGTAAAGTTTTATTCTGGTACGACCCCATGTATCCCAACACGCGGTTTGATAAACCGGGTAAATCACCGTTTATGGATATGGATCTGATCCCGAAATATGCCGATGAAGAGACAGCGAGTACATCCGCACCGGGTGTGCGTATTGACCCGACACAGACCCAGAATCTGGGGCTAAAAACCGAACCCGTGCGCCGTGGGCCATTGCAATATGCACAAACTTTCCCGGCGAACGTCAGTTATAACGAATATCAATTTGTCATTGTTCAGGCGCGTTCGGCAGGTTTTATCGAGAAGGTCTATCCGCTGACCGTGGGCGACAAAATTAAGCAGGGCTCGCCGCTTATCGATCTGACAATCCCGGACTGGGTAGAAGCACAAAGTGAATATTTACTGCTGCGGGAAACGGGCGGCAGCGCGACGCAGGTTGAAGGCATTCTGGAGAGATTACGTCTGGCGGGAATGCCGGAGGCGGACATTCAACGCTTGAAAGCGACGCGGAAAATTCAGACCCGCTTTACCCTGAAGGCCCCTATTGATGGGGTGATTACCGCGTTTGATTTACGTACTGGTATGAACATTTCAAAAGATAATGTGGTCGCGAAAATTCAGGGAATGGACCCGGTATGGGTCAGTGCTTCAGTCCCGGAATCTATCGCCTGGCTGATTAAAGACGCCTCGCAATTCACCATTAGCGTACCTGCCTGGCCGGGTAAATCCTTCACCATTAGCAAATGGAGTATTTTGCCGAGTGTGGATGCCACGACGCGTACGCTCCAGCTTCGCCTGCAGGTTGATAACCCGGATGAGGCCCTGAAGCCGGGAATGAATGCCTATCTGCAACTAAAAACGCAAAGCGAACCGATGCTGCTGATCCCGTCTAAAGCGCTGATTGATACCGGTACCGAACAGCGGGTTATCACCGTCGATAATGAAGGACGATTTGTACCTAAGCAGGTTGCCGTATTCCATGAGTCGCAGGGGGTAACGGCCATCCGCTCTGGTCTGAGCGAAGGTGAAAATGTGGTGTCCAGCGGTCTGTTTCTGATTGATTCCGAAGCGAATATTTCTGGCGCTCTGGACCGTATGCGCGCTCAGGCAAACGGGGCACACGTGGTACCCGCGATGCCAGCCCAGGCGACCCATTCACACTGAGGACATGATAAATGATTGAATGGATTATTCGCCGCTCGGTGGCAAACCGTTTCCTGGTGATGATGGGGGCGCTGTTTCTTAGCATCTGGGGCACCTGGACCATCGTGAATACGCCGGTTGATGCGCTGCCCGATCTCTCTGATGTGCAGGTGATCATCAAAACCAGTTATCCGGGGCAAGCGCCGCAAATTGTTGAAAATCAGGTGACCTATCCGCTGACCACCACCATGCTGTCGGTGCCGGGAGCGAAAACGGTGCGGGGTTTCTCGCAGTTTGGCGACTCTTACGTGTATGTCATTTTTGAAGACGGTACCGATCCTTATTGGGCGCGCTCCCGTGTCCTGGAATATCTCAACCAGGTACAGGGGAAATTACCCGCAGGCGTCAGTGCTGAAATGGGACCGGATGCGACAGGGGTTGGCTGGATATTTGAATATGCGCTGGTGGATCGCAGCGGCAAACATGATCTCGCTGAATTACGTTCGCTGCAGGACTGGTTCTTAAAATATGAATTGAAAACTATCCCTAACGTGGCGGAAGTTGCCTCGGTGGGCGGTGTGGTTAAAGAGTACCAGGTTGTCATCGATCCGATGAAGCTGACGCAATATGGCATCAGCCTGGGTGAGGTGAAATCAGCGCTGGATGCCTCAAACCAGGAAGCCGGAGGTTCATCTGTCGAAATGGCCGAAGCGGAATACATGGTCCGCGCCAGTGGGTATCTGCAGTCCCTTGATGACTTCAATAATATCGTACTGAAAACCGGCGCGGATGGCGTTCCAGTCTATCTGCGTGATGTTGCCCGCGTACAAATTGGGCCGGAAATGCGCCGCGGGATCGCCGAACTGAATGGCGAAGGCGAAGTGGCAGGCGGCGTAGTCATCCTGCGCTCCGGTAAAAATGCGCGTGAGGTGATCTCCGCGGTTAAGGCTAAACTTGAAACGCTGAAGAGCAGTCTGCCGGAAGGCGTTGAAATAGTTACAACATACGATCGCAGTCAACTGATCGATCGCGCGATTGATAACCTGAGCTACAAGCTGCTGGAAGAGTTTATCGTTGTGGCGCTGGTGTGCGCGCTGTTCCTGTGGCATATCCGCTCGGCGCTGGTGGCCATTATTTCTCTGCCGCTGGGACTGTGTATCGCGTTTATCGTGATGCATTTCCAGGGACTGAACGCCAACATTATGTCGCTTGGGGGGATAGCCATCGCGGTCGGCGCGATGGTTGATGCCGCAATCGTTATGATTGAGAACGCGCATAAGCGGCTGGAAGAGTGGGGGCATCAGCATCCGGGTGAAAAGCTGGATAACGACACGCGTTGGAAAGTCATCACCAACGCCTCGGTGGAAGTCGGCCCGGCGCTGTTCATTAGCTTACTGATTATCACGCTGTCGTTTATCCCCATCTTCACGCTCGAAGGGCAGGAAGGACGGTTGTTTGGTCCGTTGGCGTTTACCAAAACCTACGCCATGGCAGGCGCTGCGTTTCTGGCCATTGTGGTGATCCCGATCCTGATGGGGTTTTGGATCCGTGGCAAGATCCCGGCAGAAAGCAGCAACCCGCTTAACCGTTTCCTGATTCGTATTTACCATCCGTTATTGTTGAAGGTGCTGCATTGGCCGAAAACGACCCTGCTGGTGGCGGTGCTGTCGATCCTGACCGTCATCTTCCCGCTGAATAAGGTTGGGGGCGAATTCCTACCGCAGATTAACGAAGGCGATCTGTTGTATATGCCTTCAACCTTGCCGGGAATTTCCGCAGCACAGGCGGCAGATATGCTGCAAAAAACCGATAAGCTCATCATGACGGTTCCTGAAGTGGCGCGCGTGTTTGGTAAAACCGGTAAAGCTGAAACGGCGACCGACTCCGCACCGTTAGAAATGGTGGAAACCACCATCCAACTGAAGCCGCAGGATCAGTGGCGTCCAGGGATGACGATGGACAAAATCATTGAGGAACTGGACAAAACCGTTCGTTTACCGGGGCTGGCGAATCTGTGGGTCCCGCCAATTCGTAACCGTATCGATATGCTCTCTACGGGGATTAAAAGTCCTATCGGCATTAAAGTTTCGGGTACCGTGTTGTCGGATATTGACGCCACGGCAGAGCAAATCGAAGAAGTCGCAAGAACGGTGCCTGGCGTGGCATCCGCATTGGCTGAACGTCTGGTCGGCGGGCGTTATCTTAGCGTAGATATTCATCGTGAAAAGGCCGCCCGTTATGGGATGACCGTCGGCGATGTGCAACTGTTTATCACCTCCGCGGTAGGCGGTGCCATGGTAAGTGAAACGGTTGAAGGTATCGCCCGCTATCCGATCAATCTGCGTTATCCACAAAGCTATCGCGATAGCCCGGAAACGCTACGAAATCTGCCGATACTGACGCCAATGAAACAGCAAATCACGCTAGCGGATGTGGCGGATGTGCAGGTGGTTTCGGGGCCGTCGATGTTGAAAACAGAGAACGCGCGACCAACCAGTTGGATCTATATTGATGCCCGCGATCGCGACATGGTGTCGGTGGTGAACGATCTGAAAAAAGCGATTGCTGAAAACGTCCAGCTAAAACCGGGGACCAGCGTAGCATTCTCCGGGCAGTTTGAGCTGCTTGAGCGCGCCAGCCACAAGCTTAAACTGATGGTGCCGATGACGCTGATGATTATCTTCGTGCTGCTGTATCTGGCATTCCGTCGTTTTGGCGAAGCACTGTTGATTATTACCAGTGTGCCCTTTGCGCTGGTAGGCGGAATTTGGTTTCTCTACTGGATGGGATTCCATATGTCGGTCGCGACAGGGACCGGATTCATCGCACTGGCAGGCGTGGCTGCCGAATTTGGTGTAGTGATGCTGATGTACCTGCGCCACGCCATTGAAGCAGAGCCTGCGCTGGAAAATCCGCAAACCTTTACCGTGGATAAACTGGATGAGGCGTTGTACCACGGAGCGGTACTGCGTGTGCGACCCAAAGCAATGACTGTGGCGGTGATCATTGCGGGTCTGCTGCCGATTTTATGGGGAACGGGAGCCGGTTCTGAAGTCATGAGCCGTATCGCTGCACCGATGATTGGCGGCATGATCACGGCACCTTTGCTGTCACTGTTCATCATTCCGGCAGCGTATAAGCTGATGTGGCTACACAGGCATCGCACCCAGAAATAGCCCCCGGTAGCGCTCGCCTTCACTCCTTTGAAGGTGGGCGCTATGATTCCAGCGCTTTCACCCGTTTACGGTACTCGCCAGGCGTACAGCCGAATTCACGCAGAAAAACTTTGTGAAAAGATGACTCGCTGGCATATCCCACCGATTCAGCAATCACGACCAACGGTTGGGCGCCGCGCGACAGCATCTGGGCGGCGAATTGCAGACGCAATGTGGTGAGTACGGCGAGCGGCGTGGAGTTTGAAACCTCGCGAAACAGTTGGGCAAAACTGGCCCGGGACATATGCGCGCGCTGCGCCAGTTCTTCAACACTCCAGGGATGTGCGGGTGATTCCAGCATCTGGAACACCACCGCTCCCAGTCGGGGATGTAATAGCAGATTCAGCACATTTTTGGCGGGTGGAGCCTGAGATAACCATTCGCGAACGGCGAACGTGAACAGCGTGGCGCATTGCTGGCTGCACACAACGTTGGAACCGGGCAGCATGCTCAATGATTCCTGCTGCATCAGCTCAATCATCGCCTTAAGCCAGCGGTAAACGGGGCTATTTTCGCCAGGTGCCAGCAGCAAAACTTCCGGCAGCGCGGTTAAGAAATAGCGGGAGGATGTCTGTAGTTGCAGACTTCCGCAGACAATATGCGTTTGCTCTTCGCCTGACTGGCACAACCGATGCGCGGAGTTTTGCGGCAAGATGACTACCGTACCAGGACGCAGTGTATAAGTGTTGCCGTCAGGCATCTCCAGTAAAGCGCGCCCCTGGGTTACCGTATGCCAGCGGATCACGGATAACTCACCTGCTGCATGAGGGAGTTGCCAGTCTCTGCTCAATAAGCAGTTTTGATCAATAGAACCCTGCGGATCGTTAAGCATTAGCAAGCGGCTAAGTGCATCCATAAAGACTCCTGAACAATTTTTGTTGTCGTTGATAGAACCGTGATTATCATCATATTTTCACATTAAAGTAATACCATCAAATGGTTACTTTGTATTTTGTTTTGGGGGTTTTTAGTTTTTATTATATGGCCGTAGACGATTGAACAGAAAGTGGCGCGTTATGGATATGCTGACCTGACAGGGCACTGCCTATAATCCAGAGTAACAAATGAACAATGACTTTGCGGAGAGGCAGTATGAAACAGTATCAGGCGATCATTATTGGATTTGGCAAAGCAGGTAAGACGCTGGCGGCTACGCTGGCAAAAACGGGCTGGCGGGTAGCGATTATTGAACAGTCCAACACCATGTATGGCGGAACATGCATTAATATCGGCTGTATTCCAACCAAAACTCTGGTGCACGATGCTGAGCTTCAGCATGACTTTGCGACGGCGATGCAACGTAAAACTTCCGTGGTCAGTTTTCTGCGCGATAAAAACTTCCATAATCTGGCCAATCTGGAAAATGTGGATGTGATTGCAGGGCGTGCTGAATTTGTCGACAACCATACCGTGCGGGTAATGCAGTCGACAGGAACGCTTGAGCTGAGCGGTGAGAAGATTTTTATTAATACCGGTGCACAGTCGACGATTCCGGATATTGAGGGATTATCCAGTACGCCAGGCGTCTTTGACAGCACCGGGTTGCTGAATTTGACCCAACGCCCACAGCGCCTGGGTATCCTGGGCGGTGGCTATATCGGCGTTGAGTTTGCATCGATGTTTGCCAACTTCGGCAGTCAGGTCACTATTTTTGAGGCTGCGCCGCTGTTTTTACCCCGTGAGGACCGGGATATCGCTGATGCGATCGCTGATATTTTACGCGATAAAGGCGTTGAGCTGATCCTCAATGCTAAGGTGCAGTCGGTTTCGTCTCACGATGGCGCGGTGCAGGTACAGATGCCGGAAGGGGAACAGGTTGTTGACGCACTGCTGGTCGCATCAGGCCGCAAGCCGGCGACCGAACAGCTGCAACTGAAAAAAGCCGGTGTTGATGTGAACGATCGTGGCGGCATTATTGTGAATAAGTATTTGCGTACATCGGCGGATAACATCTGGGCGATGGGAGATGTAACGGGGGGGCTGCAATTTACCTATATCTCACTGGACGACTTCCGTATTGTGCGTGATGGCCTGTTAGGTGAAGGGTTGCGAAACACCGGCGATCGGCAAAATGTGCCGTATTCCGTGTTTATGACACCGCCGCTTTCCCGCGTGGGGATGACTGAAGAGCAGGCTCGTGCCAGCGGTGCGGCGGTACAGGTGGTGACGCTTCCCGTTGCTGCGATTCCACGGGCGCGTGTTATGGATGATACGCGTGGTGTACTTAAAGCGGTGGTGGACACGGATACGCAGCGGATATTAGGTGTCTCACTGCTGTGTGTGGATTCGCATGAGATGATTAACATCATTAAAACGGTGATGGATGCCGGGTCACCTTATACCGTATTGCGCGACCAAATATTTACCCATCCAAGTATGAGTGAGTCATTAAACGATCTTTTTTCTCTCGTTCAATAATAAATATAGCGTCTGCATCTTTGCCCCACTTGTGTGGGGCTTTTTTTTATCATGTTTTTATAAAACGATACTATCGAACAGCTATTCTGGCGTTCTGGAATAAATGAAATTAGTGGCTGTGTTTTATTATATCGCTACTGAAATTACGAATGAATGGAAATAGAAATGAACATGGTTAAAACGACGCTTCTGCTGACAACGTTATTGACGGCGCCAGTGACTTTTTCCGTACTGGCACAGACACCAACCGAACTGGCCCACGTCAGTGTATCCGCTGTTTCAGCGGCACCTTCTGTTGTCGAAGCGGCCATTGCTAAACTGGCGCAAGAAAAGCAGGCATCATCCTGGAAAATTACCTCGATGAGAATTGATAGCAGTACTTATGCCACTGCCATTTTGTACAAGTAGGATGGCCGTCATGGAAAAATATCTTCGTTTACTGGGGCAGGGGGATCGAATTGGATTAACCTTGATTCGCCTGAGTATTGCGATTGTCTTTATCTGGATCGGTTTATTGAAATTTGTACCTTATGAAGCTGACAGTATTACGCCATTTGTGGCGAACAGCCCGCTGATGTCATTCTTTTATGAGCATCCGAATGAATACCAACAGCATTTGACGCACGAAGGTGAGTTAAAACCGCAAGAGCGGGAATGGCAAACTGCGAATAATACGTATCGCTTCTCTAATGGGCTCGGCGTAGTTGAAATTATTATCGCGCTGCTGGTACTTGCTAATCCGATCAGCCGTTGGTTAGGATTGATGGGGGGAGTGCTGGCATTTGCAACGCCGATGGTTACCTTGTCGTTTTTAATTACCACACCGGAAGCATGGGTTATGCCAATGGGTGATTTACACCACGGCTTTCCGTATTTATCGGGGGCGGGACGTCTGGTGCTAAAAGATACGTTAATGTTGGCTGGGGCAGTAATGATAATTGCTGATTCTGCCCGAGCAATCGTTAAACAACGGTATTGAATTTTTAACGCTGTACCCTCTGTAAGATAGCTTGCCACTCTACTTTAATTCGGTATTTACCGGGGCCAGCATGATGCTGGCCTTTTTTATCACTTAAGTTAAATTACGATTAATATACCTGAATGATACATTCATCCCTGTGAAATGAGACGTCATGGTATGGGTATCAGTTGGCTAATGACCACCCGTTGGATATCGTGCCTATAGGTTCAGCCCCCCCGTCCACGCTCTGTCTTGTCAACCCCTTAGTTTTACAGCATTTTTTCTGTTTTATTTCTATGCGATTATTGCTATTTATTATCTCAAAATCGCATTTTTAAAAGTCTTGTTATTCGCTTTTGTTATAGCTATTGCGTAGGTTTGCATGGTTTTAGGCATGGCTTAAGCTAAAATTAATTCTGATTAAATGTTTTTACGTATCAATAAATGACGAAAGATAGTTAAAAACTTAAGTTTTAATCAACTGTTCGACATGGAATCCACTATGGTAATTAGGCGCCAGGGGTGGATGCTGATCTCGCGTTTTTGTCTGTCATCAGACCGGGGCCGAGACTTATCTTAAATATGGAAATAAGGGTTTTAGAATGAACTTTGGATTAGCAAAGGACAACAAGTTTGAGATCATCGCTATCCTTCGTGAAGAGCTGCATAAGAAGACCAAGCTGGAAGTTTTATGTGAAAACACCAGCGTCATCACGCAGTTAGAAAGGATCGATTTCGAACGCTTTGTGGTCACCGGTCATGAAGACATCATTCCTGAAAAGATCCAGTACTTTATCCTGCACAGTGACAGCGGGATTATAAAATTTAGCGCCAGATTTGAAGCAACCCCATCAACAGGTGCTGAGGCAGGATTATCCTACCTCATCCCGGATATGATTTTCTTTGCCCAACAGCGACAGAATCAGCGGTTTTCTTTTCTGAAGGGGTTCGATTTTTTCTGTTTTGGTCGTTACAAAAACGGAGAGAACTACTCACTTAAGATTAAAAACATCTCTCAGGGTGGCTGTGCGTTAATCGCTAAAGATGTTAATGCCCGTTTTCTTTACAAGGATGCAGTGATTAAAAATGCTGCTCTGGATTTTGATACGTTCGGCAGTTTTCAGCTTGATTTAAAAGTCATTGATGTCGTCGCGATCAACGAATTTGATGAGGATAATCAATTGTATTCCTGTCATCAGGTTTCTTGCGAGTTCGATTTTAAGAACCGTCGTGAAGAGGCTGAAGTTGAGAAAACCATTATTAAATTTTTAATGAGTAATAAAATTAGAAGCTTATAAGGAGCGATGAACAGGATGTTGATGTGTGGCAGTGATAATTTTGTGGGCAACGGTATGTTTGCCTACCTGACAAGCAAACATGTGCCGATAAAAACATTCCAGTTTGAGGATATGTTGCAGCAGTCGTCATTATGCCAGCATCAGACAATGGTTTTTAATATCATTAACAATGAACAGCCGTGTTCCGCCATTGTGCAGTTTTTGAATAAAAACCGGTTCAAGTTTTATAATAGCGTCGTTGTCATCGTCGCTGATAGTTTGGTGGCGAAATTATGTGTTGAATTATTATACGTTGAAAAAACGATAGTATTGACTGAGAAATCCTCATTGCGTGATTTTGCTCAGTTGGCTACGTTGTCGGTCGGGAAATGGAATCCCCGACTATATCGTTCGCAGAAAAGACTGACGGAAAGAGAGCAGCAAATCCTCAATCTTTTGGTAAGCGGTTATTCTGCCAAGGAAATCTCTGAGTTGGTTAGCCTGAACTATAAGACTATTCAGGCGCATAAGATGAGAGTTGTCGCCAAGCTGGGACTGGCTAATACCTCTGATCTGAATAAACTGATTGTCAGATTTACCCACAGCATGTCTTTTTTACCCTAACCTGGCTATTCTTTTCTGATGTAACGCACTTAACAGCAGGTACAACTCGGGAGTGATTTTGACTGGTTTTTAATGTATATGATTTGTAGAGGGAGAGGGGGAATGTTTAATTCCGATGAGGTGCTCACCGCGCTTGAAAAGGCATTGAATACCAGTCAGCTTTATATGGTTTATCAGCCTATTTTTAATTTACATACCGAGTGTATTAGCGGGTTTGAAGCATTAATGCGGTGGAACAGCCCTCAGATGGGTATGATTTCTCCTGATGTATTTATTACGTTACTGGAAGACAGAGGCAATATATTTTCAATTGAAGATATGGTTGCCAGTCCGCCGTGGAATGTTGCGAGTACCTGGCCCGAACCTCTTGTATTATCAGTAAATATTTCTGCGCTTGAATTCTGCGATCCTCTTTTACCTCAACGAATCAGACAAAACCTGGCCGCTTCCGGCCTTCCGGTTCATCGATGCCAAATTGAAGTAACGGAAACATCGCCGCTGTGTGACAGCCAAATAGCGGCGAAAAATATGACGGAACTGAAGGCAATAGGGGTCAAGTTAGCGCTCGATGATTTTGGTACCGGGCACGCTAATCTTAATTATCTGTTGAAATACCCTTTTGATACCTTAAAAATTGATAAAGAATTTGTCACTGAAATAGAGCCCGACACTAAATCGACAAGGATTATTGAGGGCATCATTTCTTTAGCACACAATTTTGGCATTGAAGTCCTGGCCGAAGGGGTCGAAACCCAGTCTCAACTGGACCGCCTGACGCAGATTGGCTGTGACAAAATTCAAGGCTTCTTCATTTCTCCCCCGGTATTGGCAGAAGAGATTCCTTCACTCTTGGCGCAATATAATCGTTAATCCCTCCTTATTTACGTTTCCCAATCCCTTGATTGTTCCGCGTTGCTGGTCAGGCTGCCCTGAACGGTAAAAAAAAGCCCCCTGTGAACAGGGGGCTTGCAAGTTTATGCCTGCTTAAAACGATTTCTTAAAGCCAATAGACGCATTGATCGGGGCTTCAACCTGCGATTTATTGCTGCCGTTGCTGAACTGTGTCCCCAGTTCGCCGTAGACCTGCAGATTACGGTCGATAGACCACGACAGACCCGCTGCAACCTCGGTGCTGGAGTACTGTTGTGACGATTCCAGCGTGGTGGTGGCGACCGCATTGCTGAAGTGCGTTTTATCTTTGGAACCCAGCCCCTGCCAGACGTTTACCCGGCCGTACGGCTGGAACTTGCCATGGTTGGTGTCGTAGTCCGCAACCAGACGTACGCCCAGACGCGCGGTAAATGAATCGGCGGTGTCCATATTCACCCTCGTTTGGGTTACACCATCCAGCGTGCTGTTATCAAAGTCGCTGTACTGATAGATCAACTGGGCCTGCGGTTCCAGGCTCCAGGCGCTGGCACCTAAACGGAATGCTTTGCCCACTTCAGTTGAGGCCGTCAGCGTATTGCCTTTGACGGTGTAAGAGCCGTTGTTACCCGATGCCGACAGGCGGGATTTATGGTTCCCGTATTGCAGCACGTTATCGACATACATACCGTCACCAGAGAACCAGGTGGCATAACCGCCAACGTAAAATGCGTTGTCGTCGATGTTGCCGCCTTTGCCGTTGCTGCCCGTTTTACTGCCTTTCACATTGCTGTCGATATCCAGAATGCTGGTGTACATACCGGCTTTCCAGCTTTCATTGGCGTACATATCGACGCCGACCTGAATACCCATGGTATGGGAGCTGGTTTGCGTACCGGCTGCATCATCCAGTTTGGTTTTACCGGAATAACCAATCATTCTCGCCCAGGCGCGATTGTCTTCATCAATACCCGGTTTAACTTCATCACCCATACGTTGGTGCATGTTGCCCAACAGACTGATGTCACCCTGGCGAACCACGCTGGCGAGACCGGAATACAGCATGGTTTCCGGACGATATTCACTCCGCAGATACCAGTTTTCGCCCTGACCCTGAGCATTCCCGGCGTGGAGCTGATACTCAAAGGCACCCGCGGCCATACGCTCTGCGGCAAGATGGAAGGCATCCCGCGACGTTTGCGCCGTCGTCGTTGCGCCATTGAGCGCCGTGACCACTTCGATGCCGTCACCCACGGTCGGTGCGCCGAGCCCGGAACCGTCGACATCCAGCAGCGTGCTTCCGCTGGCGTTACCGCCATCAATGATCAGTCGGTCAGCAATACCTGTGCCGCCGGCATTCTGGCGGGCAGCCATGTTGATAGTGCCTTGTTCGCCGCTGTAATCCCCTTTAACCGTTAAGGTTGTGCCAGGTTGCTGGCCGATAAGTGATACATCACCACCGTTGCTCAGCCCGGCGACTGTCTGGTTATAACCCTGAGTATTCAGGGTAGTGCCCGCGACAACATAGTGGTGCGAGGCGGCGCTCAGGGTGTTGGTATCACCGGCTTGCAATACCCCGCTGGTGATGAGCGTTGCACCGCTGTAGCTGTTTTGGCCTTGCAGCTCCGTCGTACCGCTACCGGTCTGATGCAGTTGACCTGCACCACTGATGTTTCCACTTAACGCCAGCGTATCGGCGCGATTAACGTTAAGCACGCCGTTATCAACGATGTCCCCTTCAATGCTACCTATCGTACCGCCGGTGCCGAGCTGCAATACACCTTGTTCGATGGTGGTGCCGCCGGTATAGGTGTTATCCAGCGTCAGCGTCAGTGAACCTTTACCGGTTTTGGTCAGTTGACCGTTACCTTCGACTTCCGTCAGCAGGGATACATCATGTCCGTTGGTGTCGAATGTCCCACCACCAGATTCCAGCGTAACCTGACGCGCGGTATCAAACGCTTCACCATATTTCAGCGTACCGCCGTTAAAGGTGATTCCGGTCTCTGCTGCGCCGAGGTTGGTATCGCCTGCAACCTGAAGCGTCCCTGAAGTGATAGTCGTGCCGCCGCTGTAGGTGTTGTTGCCCGTCAGGATCAAGGTACCGAGGTCGCCTTTATTCAGACCACCGGTACCGCGGATCACGCTATCAATGGTGGCGGTGTAGTTGACGCCATCGACCGTGCCATCGCCGACGCGAATCAAGGTATTGGCGGTATCGGTAGTGATGGCTTCACCGCCGACACGATAACCGTCGGTGGCGAATTGTGCGCCACTGATGATCACGTCGCCTTTACTGTTATCGACGGTCACATTTCCGGCTTCCCCCTGGAAGACGGCAAATGCGGCATCGGTAAACGGTGCGTTCAGCGCGCCTTCTGGCGTTGACTCATCGGTCGTCCAGTTGTCGTTCCCCTGGCTTGATTGCCAGATACCATCACCGCCGTTGATGACGCCGTTATTCTTCAGCTCGCCATTTTCACCGCCGGTACCGTCCCAGAAGCGCAGCGTCAGCCCGGCATGGTTGACCAGGTTGACCTGATTTTTTACCGACGTCTGCACGTACAGGCTGTCAGCCGCTTCCGGCGCGTTAGCAATATCCATCACATTGTTAGTCAATGTGCCGGTGTAGTTGATGACGCGATAGACACCAACGTCAAAGCTACCGCCCGGTGAGGTTTCAATGTTGAGCTTACCGTCGAGCGTCAGATCGCCATTCACGTCAATCAAGTCGTTGAAAGCACCGCCCGGGGTATAAGCCTGTCCAAACTGATAATCCAGTTGGGCGTTATCGCTGAGCGTCAGAGAACCGGTAGTCAGTTTACCCACGCTATTGATGGCGGCGCCGGCGGTAATGTGGCCGTTATCCTGCACATCGACCGCCCCGCCGATAATACCGTTACCGCCGAGGGTGGCACCCGATTTCACTGTGACCTGACCGGTAGAAGCAGACTGATTGCCGTTGACCAGCAACACACCCTCATTGACATCCGTGATACCGGTGTAGGTGTTGTCGCCTGTCAGGATCAACGTACCGTTACCCACTTTCACCAGGCTACCGTCGTTGCCGCTGATAATGCCGCTGATGGTGTCAGGAAGGTGCAGATTTCCCAGCGACAGTTGCTTACTACCCAACTCGACGTTACCTGCGCCGGACAACGAACCGATGGACGTCCCGCTGTTTACTGCGCTGATATCTACCAGACCGCCTGCAAGGTTTTCCACGCGGGTATTTTCTGCCATCGCCTCATCGGCCATGGTCATCAGCCCACTGTTGGTCACAATGGCATTCCCACCGCTGGCATTGTCTTCCAGCGCCAGTGTGCTGTCTTTCGCCACGCTGACCGTCGCGTCACCGGCTGTTGCGTTGTTTGAGAGTACGGCTTTGGCTTTTCCTGTCAGATTCAGTTTGGCACTGGCGGCGGTGACGGTATCCGCCAGCGTTAACAGGCTGTCGGCAATGTTCATGGTCAGTGATTGCAGACGGGTGTCTGCGCCGCTGACGTTGAGCGTTGCCCCATTATTAACCGTGATGGTGCTGCTCTCGTTGCTGCCGAACACTCCGGTTTTGCTGGCATTGACCGTCACATTGTTGCTATTACCGGTACCGGCAATTTCTGTATCGCCTTTGTAGCTGTTGGCACGGTCGAGCGTCAGAGTACTGCCCGCATCGCTTGAGCTACTGGTGACTTTCAGTTTGCCATCACCGGTAATCTCGCCGGTCGGCGTGAAGTGGTGCGAATTGAGATCGAATACGGCCGCATTAGCATTGGCGCCCAGTTCGATGGTGCGATTGCTGGTTAAATCTGCACCTAATTGCAGCGTCGAGGCGTTGTTAATCGCCAAATCGGTTCCGCTCTGGCCGAGGTTGCTGTCAGAGGAGATCTGCAACGTACCGCCATCAATACGCGTGCCGCCGCGATACGCGTTATCCCCGCTTAGGATCAGACGACCGAGGTCGGTTTTCACCAGTGTCAGTTTGTCGTTGGTGCTGGCTTCACGAAGGATTGACTCAATGGTTGCCGTAAAGTTTTGTCCCGCACCACCGGCGCCTACGCGCAGCAACAGTTCACCGGTTCCCGGCGTCTGCCCCGCATGGGTGGCATTTTCAGTGGTGGCCCAGGCGTTAAGTGCATCGCCTTTTACGACGTAACCATCGGCATCAAACTGTGCGCCAGAGAAGTTGACGTCACCTGCAGCGTTATCCACGGTAACGGTACCGCCTTTGGTGGTGAAGACGGCAAAGGATTTCTGCGCCCACGGGGCGTTGCCCTCGCCGGTAGCTGTCGTCCAGTTGTTGTCACCCTGAGCACCGATCGCCATCCATTTACCATCGCCACCGTCAATCTTGCTGTTGCCTTCAATGCCCGTTAAACCGTGGTTCTGGCTGGTGGTTGCGCCATCCCAGAATTGCAGGGTAACGCCGTTGGCATTCACCAGGTTGACCTGTTTGTCGATAGCGGTCTGGACAAAGATGTTGCTCTTATCCTGACTGTCCGGTACAGCACCCAATTCCAGCGTCTGGTTATTCAGCGTACCGCCGTAGTTATAAATACGGTACACACCAGGGCCAAAATTCCCGCCCGATGATGTGGTGACATCCAGAGTCCCATCCAGTTGCAGATCGCCTTTGACGTCGATCAGGTCATTCAGCTTACCGCCCGGTGTATAGGCCTGGCCCAGTTCGAAGGCGGACGTCGTTTTGCTGCCAAGCTGCAGATTACCGTTAATGGATAACGTACCCGCACCGCCGTCACCAGCGCTAATCGTTGTAGCATCGTTCATCAACACGTTGCCGCCGATAATGCCATTACCACCCAGTGTGGATGTGCCGCTGACGGTGGTTGCGCCACGTGCCGCGCTTTGATCGCCATTCACCAACAGCGTGCCGTGGGTGACCGTTGTGTCGCCGGTATAGATGTTGTTGCCGGCCAGGCGGGTAATGCCGCCGCCTATTTGCTGCAGTGCACCGATACCGGAAATAACGCCGTTCAGCAGGACGTCATTGGCGCGATTAATTACCAGTATGCCGTTATCGATAATGTCAGAAACGGTGCTGACTTCACCCGTATTTCCGCCGGAACCTAACTGCAACGTACCTGTTTGCGCAATGGTGGTAGAGCCTTTGTAGCTGTTGTTGGCGGTAAATACCGTGGTACCGCCTGCCGCACGTTCAAACTTCCCGTCGCCGCTGATAGTACCGTTATAGATTTGCGCTGCGGTGTTATCACCCTGGGTATCAAAGATGACCCGGCTGTCTGGGCCTTGAGTCGTCACATCGTAATCAGCAATCGTTGCCGCGGTGCTGGTGGATTCACCGTGATCGCCTGTACGCAGCGTTGCACCGCCGGTAACGGCAATGGTTTGGCTGGCCAGTTCCAGACGGTCGACAATACGCATATCCGCCTTTTGACCGCTAATTGTCAGTGAATCCCACCCCGTGCCGATGTTGGTGCCGGTGGTCAGGTTATCGCCGCTCAGGCTGCCAATTTTTGCACTGAGGCCGTGTGTATCGGTGAAGGTGAGGGCGTTGCCGCTACCGGCTTTCGTAGTGATGTGGCGTGTCTCATTCAGTTCAACGTCGCCAATGTTGGCTTTATTGTTGCCGCGGGTCCCCGCGAAATTCACTTCGCCCGAAAAAGAGCCGCTACGCCAGTTAAAGGTATCAGTGCCTTCGCCCGTGTTGATCACGCCACTGGTCGTGCCTTTACTGATATCAATCGTGTCATTGCCCTTGCCCGATTCGATAGCCACCGCTGTGTCGGTCAGGGCCTGAAGTGTACCGGTGTTGGTAATGGTTTTATTACTGTCGCCGCTGGCGTCAATCACCGGCGCCGTGGTGCTGGCTGAGACAATTTTTCCGCTGTTGGTCAACGCGCTGACGTTTTTCGCGATGATGGCAGAGCCACCGGCGGCGTTCCGCACATTGATATCGGCACTGGTAGTGACTTTACCGTTTGTGTTGGCGCGGATACCGCTGCCTTCGCTATTCAGTACCTCAATGGTATAGCCTTTACCGATGGCCAGGTTACCCGTTGTCGCGCTCCCGTCGTGCTGCTCAAAAGCGAAGCCGGTACCTTTACCATTGACGTTAAGGATGTTGTTAAGCCCATCTTTCATGTTCAGGGCAACGCTGGTGCGGATCCCCGCGCCGTCGTTGGCATCGATGGTCACATTTTGCAGAGTGATATTGGTGTTGTTAGCATCGTTTTGAATGCCTGCGCCCGTGCCATCTGCACGGATCTTCACATGCTGCGCTGACAGGTCGCCGGCTTTATCTGCCAGGCGAATGCCATCAGCGGTACCGTTGGTGGTAATGCTGTCGCCACTAATGCCGTTAATCTGCAGGCTGGCCCCTTCCGTCAGTAATACGCCAGCGGTGCCATCATCAACCTTAACCTGGCCCAGTTGATTAATTTGCGCACTGGCACCCGACGCGCGAACGCCGATACCGTTGCTGACATGCAGAGCGGAGGAGGATTTATTGGTCAGACTCCCGCCTTGTTGAACGTCCACGCCGATACTGTCGACGCTGGCAAGATTGATACTCGATTCGCTATCGAGGATCAGGTTACCCAGATTTCTCGCTATATAGGCGATCACTTCATTGCCACTGGCTTCAGAGGTGATCTTCGCGTTTGAGGTAAGCGTCGTGCTGGTGGCATTGTCCTGATTACGACCATTGAGCTGATGCGCCTGGCCATCAACCACCCCGGCAACGGTACGTTCACCGGTTAAATTAATGGTGGTTTTGTCGCTGATATTACCGCTGGCGCCGCCTTCGATGACCAGCGCTGCGGAATCGCTACCCTGCACGGTAAATGTGGCTTCACCAGTATCGACTTTACTGCCTGCACCGGTAGCGAGAACGCCAACAGAGTTTTTGCCGCTTAAGGTGAGATCAAGGTTGGATTGGGTCGGGCTCAGCGGATTGTTGGGGTCGCCGGACAACAATGCACCATTGGCAATACGGAAAATGGTGGTACGTTCTTTACCGTTGTCATTCATCACCGCCTGACCAATATTGGCGGTAGCGCCTTCCCCATACAGATAATAGCCAATCTGATCGGTGTTGTTGAACACCGGGCTGCTCAGGTTGTCGACGTTAGCAATGGCGTTATCACGCACGTGCACGCCGATATTCCCGACCTTGTCCAATATGATGTTGGAATAGACGTTGACTGTCGCCTGTCCGTTGGTGCCACCTTCAGCCCAAACCGCATAGTTACGATCGTTGATGCCACCCGTACCATCTACGATAATGGAACCTGTATCGCTGGTGGTCACTGCGGCGTTCTTTTTGTTGGCGCTGACGTGGATCCCCACGTTATTCGTGCCGTTGACGTTAATCTTGCCGTCGTTTCTGATTTGCTGATTATTTTCCGCGCCGCTGTCACGCACGGAGATACCGTAGTTCTTGCTGTTCCCTGCATCCCCATTACCATTGATGACGATGTTGCCCGTATTCAGTACGTTACCGGTTGCGTTGCCGATCAAAATTCCTGCCGCGTTACGGACACCGGTGCCCAAGGTGATGAGACCGTTGTTAATAACCTCTTGGGTACTTTTGGTCATAATCCCGGCGCTCAGGCTGGCACCACCTGGCATGATGACATCCTGGGTCAGGTTACTTGCGTCACGCCCCAGGTAAATAGCGGCATCGGCACTGTTGGTAAAGGTCGCATTTCCCGCAACTTCCACGCCAAAGGCGGTGCCGTCACCGTAAGATGCACCGTTTTTACGTCCGTCGACGACGTTAATATTGCCGTTATTGACGCCTTTTGCCTCGCCGGACAACTGCATACCAATGGCCAGCGTCAGCGAAGCATCCGGGACATCTTTGCTCCAGGGATCGGCGGCAGATGCGGTGCCGAAGTTATCCGTGGTGATCGCCTGGTTGATGGTGCCTTCGTTGGTGACAACGCTGGTACCTTGTCCCTGCATACCGAATGCGCCGTAGCTGTTAACGTTTTGATTACCATCTTTATCAATGAACAGACCTGAGTTGATAGTCCCGTGGTTGGTTGCCTCGGCGTTTTGCGCCAACATGCCAATCGCCAGGCTTTGCCCACCAGAACTGCGTAGCGCGTTCAGCTCGCCAAGGTTGTTGATAACCCCGCCGTCTATGGCTTTCATGACGCCATTAATACTGCCGTCAACGGCGATTATCGCCCCTTTGTTCAGGGTGCCGGTAGTGCCAGCGCCGTTGGCATAAATGGCATGCAACTCACCGCGCGCGGCAGTGGCGTTGTTGGTATGTGAGTCGCCATCGGTCCAGACTTTGTAGTCCCAGGTGAGCTCGTCAGACGGCTGACTGGAATGAATTAAGCTATCGATATACCCGGCATACTTTGCTTGTGCTGCGGTGACGGTTGTGACCTCTTTAGCATCCAGCCATAATTGGATTTGGCTGACCTTATCGCCATTGGCATTTTCTGCGGCGTCGTCACTTCTGCCCAACAGGAAGTCGTTAAAATCGGCCAACTCCTGCGTGCTGGTAATGGTAAATGTGCGCTCCCCGGTTTCGATAACCTTGCCATCGGCGTCATAGCCATAAGTCATCAGCGTCACATCTTCGCCAAAGACAGAGGTTTGCTTTGATCCGGTGAACGTTTGTGTGGGGATCACGGGTGCTGCGTTAAATTTTATATAGTTGTCAGACTGCCAGTTTACCTTGCTGTTGGCGCCTTGCGCTTCCAGTAAGGAGGAGTCTTTGGCCAGTAACTCAATGGTATTGGCTTTGTCGCGTACATGGAGCGAGTCATCACCTATGTTCAGGTTGGCCGTAGCGCCATGGGTTGCCAGCGCGATACCAAACTGCTTATAGATTTCAGACTTGGTTGCATCATAAGTATTTAAGACGGAATCGCCGATTTGCGATTTAGTAAGAAAGCCACTTAACACATTGGTATCAAAGACCTTAATGGTTTCTGAACCGTCCGGGAATGCGGGGTCAACCACCGTGAAGTTTTCGCTTTGAGAAGGCTCAGCCGATTGGTTATACGTCAGGTACTCCGCCAGCTCTTCCGCTGTGGTGATTGTTTTTGCACCCTGGCCTGGGCTGGTGGCCTGCAGCGTAATTTTGCCTGTTCGCAGTAACTCACTGATGGTGGTTGATTCTACAACGCCGCTTTGACCGGGATTAATCGTCGGGATTGCGCCGCTGATATTGAGTTCCTGACTGGCGGTATTATTTTCATATAAGAAGCCGTAATCGTGGGGAGCCTGATAAACGCCCGCAGAAATACCGTTCTGGAAGTCGTCAGAAATATTTCGCTCGCCCGTAGCGGTAATCTGCGCCGCTGAAGCCATCATCGTAGCGCCACTTAATGCGCTGGCTGCCAGTACCGCAACAGTTTTACGTGAACTGCTTTTCTTCTTACCTCTGGTTAATTCAGAGACGACAACCCAGATACCGAGTGCCGCGTTCCAAATAATGCTGTAAACCTTATTCATATATAACCCTCGTCTACATTCCTGTTATGTATGTGTTAATACGTTGAGTTGTTGGCTATGGTTGGCACGCGGATGTGCTACCCGGTATGTCTATTTTCGAAAATAGCGATCCCTTCCGGGCCAGGCGGAATTAAAAAATGAGCCGAAAGAAAATCTGTTAATAATTAACCGTGATTACTATCCTTAAATAAGTCAGTTACGGCTGGCTATAGTGAGAAATGGTGTACTTGAGCCGGGTATTACTTTTACCCAGCTTTCTGGCAATGTTGCTTTTGTACGCCCCGATTGTTTTTTCACTTTTTTGCGATACGCCGGCGATTTGTGTCAGTGACCATCCCCGGGCTAGCATCATCATCACATTGAATTCATTGGCCGTTATTTTTGTTTGTAGCTCTTTGATATTGCGTTTGTTTTTGTTTTCTGTGATACGCGTGATTGTTTGCAATAGCTGATCAAGGCTGGTGTCCTGATCGAGGAACTGCAGGGCCATTCCGCACACTGTTTGAAAAATAGAAAAAGTGGCTTCATCGGCTAACACGATGATCGTTGTGGATGGTCGTATAGCCATGTTGCGGAGAATCCTGGCATATTTTAAAAAGTCTGATTTGTCAGGATTAATAATGATGCAATCCGTTTCATGAGATAGCGTTTGGACGGCAGAAAGCGTCTGGGAGGAATGGTACGCGATATCAATATATAATGATGAGCCACGTAGGATTTCTCGCATGCCTAGCCAGGGGTAAATTGAGTCACCCAGAAAAATAGCTTTAGACATAACGATCTCCTTGAAATTTTGGTGCAAGCAGTCGCCTCTTTTTTTAGTTAAAAAAGAGTTTCTCGCGATGCATGAAATGTTAATTAATTCTCGTATGCCCTAAATAATTCCAGTTGCAGGAAGTCCGGGGAATGAATTCCCAGGCACACAGATACGATGTGGCTGAGGTGAACTAACGCAGCCAACGTATAGGCAACTTGAAATATGACGGGTATATTTCGCTCTTTGCTTTGAACGCATCCTTATTTATTCGGATATCAACAGATATTTTCTGTCTTTATTTAAATCATTAACTATTCTTAAAGTAGATATTACACTTTGTTAAAATTTAAGATAAATCGTTTAAATCACCTCTGTGAAGATGATTGATAGATTTCGCTTATTGATCGGCGGGGTTTTGTGTCCGTCGATTCGATAATGACAGGGGATTCCTATAGGTTTTGAAGGGAAATATTGTTAATTATTATTAATTTCAAATAGATATGTGATTTTCTTAACGGGGAAGGAAACAACCAGGAGAATTCTTAATCAAAGACAGGACCAGGAAGGAGATAAATATGCAGAAGAAGAAAATAGTGCTTGATTTGAATTAATGGGCCGAAAATGAAAATAATTTAGATTTATATTCTTATTATTTTGTCATTTTTAGGTGATCAACCTGAAGTAAGCTTTTCGTGCTGAATCTAAAAATCAGTCTTGCAGCCGCTTTTTTGTCTGCTTTTTGTACGCGAATTTTCTTAGCCAGCCAATAGCTCTTGCTCCACTTGTTGTACCTGCATTTCCAGCGTAGTGCGGATTTCAGTCAGTGCTCGTTGCTGATCGGAGAAGTAGGCTTCTTTGTCTGTTACTGAAGTGGCAAGACGCCAGGCGTTTTCCGCTTCCAGATCGCTAATCTCTTTGAGCAGCGCATTAATTTGCTCCCTGAGCTGCTGAATCTTGCTACGTAAATGCTGCAGATCGTTTAATCGGTCACTTGCCATCATCGGTTCGAGCCCGGTTTGTAACTGGGTCAGTAATGCCCTAACCGCAGCCAGATCGGCATTTTGTCGTGCCTGATTAAGCTGCACCATCATCTGATGGGCTTTCTCTTTCAGGTCATCCGCTACCACGTCCGGGTGGCAAAGGCGACTGGCCTGACGCCACAGGCGTTTTAACTCATTACGTTCATCCGCTGAAAGCCGCTGGTCGCGGGTGTAACGGTGCTGCGCATCCTGCTGTTGTTCCTGATATTCATCATATTCGTGGCTGGCTTCCTCCTGTGCCTGACGGGTCGCGCTGTCGTCCTGGCGAGAAAAGTCGTTTTCCAGTTCACGAATTTCCGCCAGCAGGGCGGTGATAAGCTCAGTCTGTTGCTGAATGCGCTGGCGAGTTTCCACGGATTCGCGGGAGTCCGAACTCAGATTTACCCAGTGCTGCTTGAGTTTCGCCAGTTGATCAACGGCCTGTGAAATATAGTGCAGGCAGGACTGATAATCTTTTTCCCGACGTTTTCGTTCTGCTTCCTGCTTACGTTGCGCGCTGGCGGCCAGCTGCTTACGCAGTTCGAGAATTCGGCTCATCAACGGTCCAAGACGAAGATGGTACAGGTCATTGAAATCATCGAGGATTTGAATGCGCGTGTTGCGCTTATCAATCAGATCGCGCAGTTGGGTTTCAAGCGCTTTCAGTTCGAGCTTACTGGCGGCAATGCCGGGGTCCTGCCACGTTGATACTGCGCGCTGGGATTGTAGCCAGTGTGTAATTTCACGCAGGGCATCGCCGAAACGCCGTTCTTCAATCGCCGTCACGATGACGCCGGGAATGACTGGCAAAGGTTCATTTTTCAGATGCGCCAGCTGCTGGAAAATAATCTCTTCATCTTCCAGTTCGATGGCGCTTTTGACGATCTCAAGTCGTTTAATGATCTTATTCATGACAGTCGTTGCCTGGCGTGGTTCAAAAACGAGTGACTGAACCACGGCAGGTTCACCCGTTTGAAAATGTTGGAAAAACAGTAAAGTGCATTCTGTGGCCTGCGATGCCTTTTCGTCCAGAATAATTCACTGTAATTATGAAAAAGCGGTACTACCGCGCACTTCTTCGCGTCTTTAAACCCTCGTTTCATCTTTTTTATTCACCGGCTAATTATTCTTGATCTGATAAAGATAATGCGTATAGTTCTCATTCTCTTTTTGTTATTAACAATCTGCGTGAACTCTGGTAAGGATCCCGACAATGAAAAAAACAACATCCGCTCTGGCATTGTTGGCTGCCGTTGCATTAAGCGGCTGCACAGCTAACGCCACGCCAGCCAGTAACCCGGTGGCACAGGAAAAAACAATCGCACCGGCAGCGACGGATATTCAGCAGCGCGCACTGGCTGATGGCTTGTATGAAATGGCGCTGAGTCCAGCGGGTGATGCGCTGTACGTCGCCAGTGCGGAAGGGTTCAAAGATGTTCAGGGTGGGGTGGTTTACAAGCTGGATCCGCAAACGTTGAAGACCCTCGGTCTGAGCCACACCGATCTGAAAAATTTTGGTATGGCTATCTCGCCAGACGGTAAAACGGTGTATGTCACCAACTCTCTGGATGGTGGTCTAAGCGCGCTGAATACCGCTGACGGCAAAGTGAAAAATCGCGTGCTATTCCCGGAACGTAACCCAGAAGGATTCCCGTACGGCGCACGTCAGGTACTGTTGCATAACGGTCTGCTCTATATTGGCGCCGTTGCCGATCCGGCGGTGATTTGGGTGGTTGATGCCGAAACGCTGAAACTGAAAACCCGGATTAAAAATACCGGTAAATGGATGACCGGGCTGCATTACTCAGAAATGACGCAGCGTGTTTATGCGGCAAACGGCGGTGGCGAAATCCTCGTTATCAACCCGCGTACCCAGCGCGTTGAAAAACGCTGGCAGCCGCTGGGCGATAAACCCGCGTTGCTGTTGAATATGGCGGAAGACCCACAAACCGGTCGCCTGTTTGTCACCGACAATTCCAAAGCGAAAACGACATTGGTGTTGGATATTCATACGGGCAAGCTGCTTAAACAGCTGGATATCGGGGATTCGCTGGCGGTGAAATTCAATGCAAAACGCAACGAAATCTATATTACCCAGCGTGATTCCGGAAAATTGCTTAGCCTGAATGCAACGGATTACAGCGTGAAGAAAAGCTGGGATCTCCTCCCGAATCCAAACAGCCTGTTGCTCTCTGCTGATGGCCAAACCTTGTTTGTCACAGTGAAACAGAAATTCAATAAAGACCACTCCACCTCCGCGCCAGATAACGTGGCGCGTATCGATCTGAATAAATAATAACAACATGTTGCCGGGGCGCTCTCCGGCAACGTCGTCAGACTTTTAATGGCATAGCTATGGACAACACTAAAACATACGCACGCTTAATGAGAAAAACGGTGCTGGCCGCTATTATTGGCGCGCTTTCCGGCACGGTGAATGCTGCTGAGACTCCCACAGAAGCGGAAGAGACCATTGTGGTACAAGCTGCAGAGGGACGTGATTTTAAACCCGGTGGCGATACGCTACTGCCTGCTTTTCTCGACGGTCAGGTCGCCAATGGCGGCAGGCTGGGGATGCTTGGTCAGCAAAATGCCATGGATGTGCCATTTAACGTTATAAGCTACACCTCAAAACTGGTCGAAGATCAGCAAGCTAAGACCGTAGCCGATGTTGTCGCCAATGACGCGAGCGTGCAGGCGGTACAAGGCTACGGTAACTACGCGGAGACATACCGTATTCGCGGTCTGAAACTTGACGGCGATGATATGACTTTTGGTGGATTATCCGGTGTGCTGCCGCGTCAGGTGGTGGATACGCAGATGATCGATCGCGTTGAAATCTTTAAAGGTGCGAATGGATTGCTCAATGGCGCGGCTGGTAGCGGCGTTGGCGGGATGATTAATCTTGAACCCAAGCATGCAGACGATACGCCGATCACACGTCTTGGTCTGGATTACACCAGTGACTCACAGGTGGGAACGTCGCTCGATGCCGGACGCCGTTTTGGTGACAATAACCAGTTCGGTGCCCGTGTGAATCTGTTGCATCGTGAAGGGGAGGGGGCGGTAGACGACGATAAACGTCGTACTACGCTGGCATCGCTGGGACTGGATTACCGTGGCGACCGTTTCCGCAGTTCATTAGACGTTGGGTATCAGAAAAAAACGTTTCACGGTGGCAACATGGGGATCAATATTTACTATGTGCCATTTGTCCCCGATCTACCGAAAAATACGCACAACTATAGCCAGAGATGGGGTTATAGCGATATTGAGAATGAGTTCGGTATGGCGCGTACGGAATATGATCTGACCGATAACTGGACCGCTTATGCCGGTTTAGGTGCGCAGCACGCGCATGAGATTGGCTTGTACAGTGCCCCGGAAATATACAACCAGGCCGGTGACGCGAAAGCCGGACGCCTTGATACCAATCGTATTATTGATGCGTTCAGCGGGATGGCAGGGCTGCGCGGGAATTTTGATACGGGTTTTGTGTCGCATAAGGTTAACATAGGTTATTCCGCCGTCACTAAAGAAGACAAAATCGCCTGGCGCATGGGGTCACGTGCCGCACGTCCGGACGTCAATATCTACGATACGCAAGCTGTCGCAAAACCCGCGGTGACGGCGACGGGAGGCAACTATAGTGACCCGCTAACCAGTGGACGTACGCGTAGTCAGGGGTGGTTACTCAGCGATACGTTGGGCGTGCTTGATGATCAGCTTCTGTTTACCGTCGGCGCGCGCCACCAAAAGGTCGTGGTACGTGATTACAACAAAGAAACTGGCGCTGAAAACGTTAAGAACAGTTTTGATGACAGCCGCTGGATGCCGACGTACGGTGTTGTATACAAGCCGTGGCAGGAACTCTCTTTTTACGCGAACCATACCGAATCGCTACAGCCAGGCAGCACCGCGCCAAGCAATGCGGTGAACTACGGTCAAAGCACCGGAATCATCCATGCAAAACAGAATGAGGTCGGGGTCAAAACAGACTTTGGGCGTGTAGGCGGCTCACTGGCGTTGTTTGAAATTAAAATGCCGGTCGCGCAACTGGATAGCCAGACCCGGTATTACGCCATCAACGGTGAGCAGCGTAACCGTGGCGTGGAGCTGAATGTTTTTGGTGAGCCGGTGTTAGGACTGCGGCTGAACGCCAGTGCAACGTGGCTGGATGCGACGCTCAGTAAAAATCAAAACGGCGTCAACAACGGTAACACGGCAATCGGCGTACCGGACTTCTATGCGGTGCTGGGGGCTGAATATGATATTAAACCGGTTGAAGGGCTCACCGCGACGGCACGGCTGAACCATTCTGGCGCTCAGTATGCCAACGCGGCAAATACCAAGAAACTCGACAGTTTTACCACACTGGATTTAGGTGTGCGTTACCGTATGTCACTCAATCAAAACCAGAACCAGATGATTTTGCGTGCAGGGGTCGATAACGTCACCAACGAAAATTACTGGTCAGGTATTGATGATACCGGGACTTATCTGTTCCAGGGCGAGCCGCGCACGCTGAAGGTTTCCGTCAGTTACGACTTCTGATTTTTTTCCTGGGCCTCGGTGCGTTGGGCAAGGATGCCCGGCGTATCCAAACGATTGCGCCTTGCGACAACCAGGTTGAAATGTTAAAAGAAGCCCCTTCAATAAAAACCACACAGGGGTAGGGCGTGAAAAACGCGTCAACTGCATCTGACACCAGCGTGTCTGATGCCGCGTCGACGAATGAACCGACGCTTCAGCGGGGGTTGCAAAACCGCCATATTCAGTTAATTGCGCTGGGCGGCGCAATTGGTACTGGCTTGTTTCTGGGAATCGGCCCGGCTATTCAGATGGCGGGACCTGCTGTATTACTCGGTTACGGTGTTGCCGGGATCATCGCGTTTCTGATCATGCGCCAACTGGGCGAAATGGTGGTTGAAGAACCCGTTTCAGGATCGTTTGCCCACTTTGCCTATAAATACTGGGGTCCGTTCGCCGGTTTCTTGTCTGGCTGGAACTACTGGGTGATGTTTGTGCTGGTTGGCATGGCAGAACTCACCGCAGCCGGAATTTATATGCAGTACTGGCTGCCTGATGTCCCAACCTGGATTTGGGCCGCGGCTTTCTTCGTGATTATCAATGCGGTCAACCTGGTCAACGTACGTCTGTATGGCGAAACGGAATTTTGGTTTGCGCTGATTAAAGTCCTGGCGATTATCGGCATGATTGGCTTTGGTATCTGGATGCTGTTTTCCGGCAACGGTGGCGAACATGCAAGCATCGATAACCTGTGGCGTTATAACGGATTTTTCGCGACTGGCTGGAACGGACTGATCCTGTCGTTGGCGGTGATTATGTTCTCGTTTGGTGGTCTGGAACTGATCGGAATTACCGCTGCCGAAGCGCAGGACCCGCAAAAAAGTATCCCGAAAGCGGTAAACCAGGTGGTGTATCGTATTTTGCTGTTTTACATCGGTTCACTGGTGGTGCTGTTGGCACTGTATCCGTGGGTGGAAGTAAAATCGAATAGCAGCCCGTTCGTGATGATTTTCCATAATCTCGACAGTAACGTGGTGGCATCTGCGCTGAATTTTGTCATTCTGGTGGCTTCACTGTCGGTCTACAACAGCGGTGTTTATTCAAACAGCCGTATGCTGTTTGGCTTGTCGGTACAGGGAAATGCACCGAAGTTTTTAACCCGTGTCAGCCGTCGTGGCGTACCGGTGAACTCATTGATTCTGTCCGGCGCGATTACGTCGCTGGTGGTGCTGATCAACTATGTGTTGCCGCAAAAAGCCTTCAGCCTGTTGATGGCGCTGGTGGTTGCGACGCTGCTATTGAACTGGATTATGATCTGTCTGGCGCACCTGCGTTTCCGGGCGGCAATGCGTCGTAAGGGGCGTGATACTCAGTTTAAAGCGTTGCTGTATCCGGCAGGTAACTACGTGTGTATCGCCTTCCTCGGCATGATTCTGGTGCTGATGTGCACCATGGATGATATGCGCTTGTCCGCTATCCTACTGCCCGTGTGGATCCTGTTCCTGTTCGTGGCATTCAAACTGCTGCGTCGCAAGTCCCGCTAATACCTAACCGATCTCATCCTGGTGATGAGATCGGTCCTTTCTTCATGCTACCGATTAACGCTGAAAAACGCCTGCCAGTGCACGAATATCATTTCCGGTAGGGGATTGATGAATGCGTAAGCCAAACTCTTCGACGACGGCAAAAATATGGTCGAAGATATCAGCCTGAATACTTTCATATTCCAGCCACACCACCGTATTGGTAAACGCATAAATTTCAATCGGTAAACCGTGGTCATCGGGTGCAAGCTGGCGCACCATTAATGTCATATCTTTGCGAATACGCGGATGATGACGCAAATATTCGTTCAGATAAGCGCGGAAGGTGCCGATATTGGTCATCTGACGATGATTCAATACGGACTCAGGCGCATCAAATTGCTGGTTCCACTCGCTGATTTCCTGGTGACGCGTGGTTAAATAGGGCTTCAGCAGATGCGCTTTATGCAATCGCTGGCGTTCATCTTCATCGAGAAAATGAATGCTGGTGGCATCGATGCTGATGCTACGTTTAATGCGTCGACCACCGGAAGCCGACATCCCGCTCCAGTTTTTAAACGAGTCTGATACCAGCGACCAGGTGGGGATAGTGGTGATGGTGTTATCCCAGTTGCGTACTTTTACCGTGGTTAATCCAATATCAATAACCGCGCCATCGGCACCGTATTTCGGCATTTCCAGCCAGTCGCCCAGCTTGAGCATATCGTTGGCTGACAGCTGAATACCGGCGACCAGTCCGAGGATCGGATCTTTAAATACCAACATTAAGACGGCGGCCATCGCACCCAGACCGCTGATCAGTATTGCCGGGGACTGGCCAATCAGCAGAGAAATCATCAATATTCCGACGATAATTGCGCCAATTAACTTGATGCCCTGAAATATTCCTTTCAACGGCAGTTGCGATGCGGCAGGGAGTTTTTGCGACAGATTGAGAATCACGTCCAGCAGGGAGAATAAAGACAGCAGAGCGTACATCATGATCCACAATTGTGCGCAGGTGACTAATATTTCTGCGGCTTCACTGCCTTTCTGTAGCCAGAGTGCGGCCTGTATATTGACAATGATACCCTGCAGGGTGAATGCCAGCCGGTGAAATAATTTGTTCTGCGTGATGATTTGTAGCCACAGGCGGGAACTGGCGTTGGCGCGCTTTTCAAATGCGCGTAACACCACCCAGTGCAAAATAACGTGAACAATAATGGCAGTGATAAAAATAATGCCAAAAATCATCACCAGTGAGGTGGTGTGATTTATTTCAATGCCGAGTTCTTCTACCTGAGATATCAATTCCTGCATAATGTCTCCTTAATAAACAGCGGTCTATGATGACCGCTGTGTGGAGCTTATGCAAATGTGGGGATCAGACTTCTGTCAGCGTCGTTTCTTGCGGCAGACGTGATTTGGGCAGGGCAGCGTTGAAGTCTTCTACGCTGTGATGACCTACCGGAACCACTACAACGCTGGTGTAACCCTTTTCTTTCAGACCAAATTCTGCATCCATGATGGCTGCATCAAAGCCTTCAATCGGTACAGCATCCAGACCCATCGCTGCCACACCCAGCAGGAAGTTACCGACGTTCAGGTACACCTGTTTCGCCATCCAGTGGTTGTCGTCTTTCAGTTCCTTGCGGTGCAGGTCGGCAAAGAATGTACGACCTTTGTGGTTTGCCGCTTTGGCTTCCGGGGTAGCAAAGCGTCCATCGCGCTCTTCTTGATCCACCACGCGTTCCAGCCACGCATCGTCCATCGCCGTTTTGGCGCAGAATACCACGACGTGGGAAGCATCCAGCATTTTACGTTCGTTGAACACAAAGCCGCCGGCTGCGGATTTAGCCACCCGCGCTTTTCCTTCGTCAGTGCTGGCAACGATAAAGTGCCACGGCTGAGAGTTGGTACTGGACGGACTAAACTGCAGCAGTGTTTTTAATTTTTCTGCTTGCTCAGCGGTCAGTTTTTTATTCGGATCAAATGCCTTAGTGGAGTAACGTTTTAAGGCGACAGAAACAATATCCATAACTACTCCTGGTGGTTTTTCGTACCCTGCGGGTGCGTTTTGTTTCAGCAGGGTACAGGGTTAGCGGGAAAATGATAAGACCGAAAAATGCAAAAACACTTATCGACGCTAACGATAAATCAGCCAGGCCGCAGGCGTTTTTGATCCCGCTTAGGCAGGCCGTCCACCACCCGATGCCATGAGTCGTTCACCAGGTCAGTCAGTAATGACTCGCTAATATCATCGCCGGGGTAGACGGATATCCAGTGCTTTTTATTCATGTGATAGCCCGGTTCGATACTGCGGTAAATCTGCTGATTCAGCAGTGATTTCTGTGGGTCTGACTTCAAATTAACCAACGGACGACCGCGCTGCTCTGAGACAATCATAAAAATCTTACCGCCGACTTTGAAGACATCGTATTCCGGGCCGAACGGCCAGCATTGCTCAGTAAAAGGCAGTTCGAGCGCAATACGTTTAGCACACGCATGCAGCGTTTGGCCGTCCATTATTTTTCCTCGCGGGTCAGTGCGCGCCACATGGCCTCAAACCCCATCGAAATATATTCATTCGCGCGGGCAGGATCGCGGGCGGCAAATTCCATGGTTGTTTCTGCCAGTGAAAGAAAAAGCCCATCACCGAAGGCACGATATTCATCAGACATAAATTCAGGGCGAACGGAACGATGACATAAATCGCGCAGTTCCGGAAACATATCGTCAGCCTGCTGTTCGGTTTCTTTGCTAATTTTCTCGCTGACGGCCAGTTGGCGGATAGTGCGATGTCCACAAGTATGGTCCAGACCCCAACTGATGTAGCTGTTCCAGATGTAGTGAGTCATGGTTTTGGCATCGGTCACTGAGCGATCCAGATTTGCCATCATTGACTGGCAGAGGTCTTGCTTTAAATGGAGGTAAAGCTCGTTGATCAGATCATCTTTTGTTGCGAAATAGCGAAACAATGTTCCCTCTGCGACACCTGCATTTCGGGCAATAACGGCGGTAGAGGCCGCAATGCCAGATTGTGCAAATGCTGTGGTTGCAGCTTCCAGTAATGCCTGTTTTTTGTCTTCACTCTTCGGACGAGCCACTACACTTTACCCCTAAGTCTGTAAAAAAATAGGATTGAATCACGGCCTTTGCAGCACCGCAACGGCGAATGTCAAAGATTGAAAATCATCTTGACGACAAACTTTCGATTTCTATAATGAGTGCTTACTCACTCATAATCAAGAGTCAGTCGCGCAACCCAGCGGAAAGGGAGCGCGTTTAAGGTCAGGATATGAAGCGTCTCACAGTTTGTGTGGTTGTTATTATGCTCATTGCCGCAGCAGCAAGTTTACCGTTTGTACTCAATGCCGGATTTGGTCAGGCACCGCAAGGAGCACAACTGAGTCAGGTTGAACAGTCGCCACACTATCGTGATGGACAGTTTCATAATCAGGTGCCGACCCCGGGCTATACCGGCAACAAAGGTATGCTGGCGGCCTGGTGGGAGTTTTTGGTCGCAAAGCGTGAAAATGCACGACCCGCGCAGCCGTTACCCCTGGTTGCGACCGATCTCGCCAGTTTATCGCCACAGCAGGATACCCTTGTCTGGCTGGGGCATTCCTCGTGGTATTTGCAGTTGGCGGGCCAGCGTATTCTTATTGATCCGGTGTTGAGCAATTATGCCGCACCGTTTTCATTCCTGAATAAAGCCTTTGCCGGCGAGTATCCGTGGACCGCGCAGACGATGCCGGAGATCGATCTTCTTATTATCTCGCATGATCACTACGACCATCTGGATCTCGCCACCATCAAGGCCCTGATGCCGAAGATTAAGCGCGTAATTACGCCACTTGGCGTGGGATCGCACCTGCGTTACTGGGGAATGAACAGCGAGATCATTGAGGAACGCGACTGGAATCAATCCGTCAAAGTGACGGATTCACTGATCGTCCATGTCTTGCCTGCCCGCCATTTTTCTGGCCGGGGGATTAAACGTAACCAAACGCTGTGGGCCAGTTTCATGTTTGAAACGCCGGAACAGAACGTTTACTACAGCGGCGACTCCGGCTACGGGCCGCATTTTAAAGCGATTGGCGAGCAGTTTGGCAAGGTCGATTTGGCAATCATGGAAAATGGCCAGTATGACCAGGACTGGAAGTTCATTCATATGATGCCGGAAGAGACCGCCCAGGCCGCAGCCGATCTCCACGCGAAAGCGGTATTACCCGGACATGCGGGTCGTTTCGTTCTGGCAAAACACACCTGGGATGATCCCTACAAAAGACTGGCACTTGCCAGTCGCCGCCAACATTACCGATTGCTGACGCCGAGGCTGGGTGAGCCGGTAGCACTGTCCGAACCGGACCAACAGTTTACGGCCTGGTGGCAGCAGGCAACGCAATGAACAGAGGGGAGAGCATGATGACGATTTCTGCTCAGGTAATTGATACGATTGTTGAATGGATTGATGATAATTTGAATCAACCTTTGCGCATTGATGATATTGCGCGCCATGCGGGGTATTCAAAATGGCATCTGCAACGCCTTTTTCTGCAGTACAAAGGCGAGAGCCTCGGGCGGTATATCCGTGAACGTAAGCTATTATTAGCGGCCCGCGATCTGCGCGATACCGACCAAAAAGTTTACGATATCTGCCTGAAGTATGGCTTCGATTCGCAGCAGACTTTCACGCGTATTTTTACCCGTACGTTTAGCCAGCCGCCTGGGGCATATCGTAAAGAAAATCACAGCCGCACACATTAACGGTATACGGGTTCTCGCGGGTCTATTCTGCCAGCGAGAACCAACGCCGCCAGATGAAGCGCAGTACAAAATACTCGATCACCCCGAGAAGCAAGAACCACAGACAAAACAACAAAGTATAAAACTGGTTAAGATCCATTAAATGAAAGGTTGTGACTAACTTTTGCGCCAACACCAGGCCAAGCGAAGGGGCGGGCAGCAACAGGCAGGAAAGCAGAGCCAGCAGCAGTATCCCGGCGGCGGTCATTAGTGATTCAAGCGGGTGTTTCATGGCATTGTTAAACTTGAGTTAAAAAGCCATTGTCGGGGATATCGTTGGTTAACGCAAACGTCGCGCTTAATGCCCCGCCCAGATCTCACAATGTTTTTTCACCAGTCCACTCAGCGAGCCACCGTTTGCCACAAAATCACGCATGTGCCGGACCTCATTGTGACCCTTTTTCACCTGCTGATGTAAGGTGTTTATGGCACTGACAGCCCCCACTTTTTCCGCCGATGCAGCGACAGTGTCCAGCAAGCGTAGCGTGTCATCCGCCAGGCGATGGTGATCCCCGGTATTCACGTCGGTGAGTATTCCTTCCATACCAAAACGACAGGCCTGAAAACGGTTGAACTTGTACAACAGATAATCATTTTCCTGATGCCTGAATGGCCGTTCGGTGAGTAACCAGTGGGCGGTAGCCTGAATAAGCCCGGCCATGTTGAGTGCGTGCTCAAGGGTCAGCGGGGTGTCCATCACCCGCACCTCTACCGTGCCAAAATGCGGACTGGGGCGAATATCCCAGTGCAAATCTTTAATGCTGTCAATCATGCTGGTATACGCCAGTCGGCGAAAGAGCCCGGTAAATTCCTGCCAGTTGCTCACCCATGGCATCGGGCCATTATCGGGAAATCCGGAGAAAATGTTCAGCCGTGCACAGGCAAAACGTGTATCGGCAGCCTGCATATAGGGCGAGGCCGCAGAGAGCGCAATAAAGTGGGGGACAAATCGCGACAGGCCGTGCAGCAGGTAAATCGCATCGTCACCGTTGGCGCAGCCGATATGGACATGCTGACCGAAAACCGTCGCCTGCTGAATAAGGTAGCCGAAGTTCTCCAGATTCCGCCGATAGCGTTCGTCATCACACACTTCCTGACGCTGCCATGTTTGAAACGGGTGCGTACCACCGCCGCAGATTTCGAGGTGGAGCGTTTGGGCTGCGTGCAAAACAAGGTGCTGCATGGTGGAAAACTGCGCGGCCGCCTGGTCAACATCGCGACACACCCCGGTCGCCATTTCCAGCATACTTTCGGTGATATCGTGCTTCACCTCGCCGACAGTGAGTTCTGACTTCACGGCGTCAATCAACCTGGACGCGTCCTGGCTCAGATCGTAGCCCGGAGGATTGATTACCTGCATTTCCAGTTCAATGCCTAACGTAAAGGGGTCAGAGACATGAAAATCGGGTAGTGACATCGTGTTCTCCTGAGCGTTGATTTCTAATCAGTATAGAAGGAGCGGCGATTTTCTGTTCTGCGTGAAAAATCCCTGACCAGCGCTTTGAAGGTGAAATGGCGGGTGCTATAACGTGGTTTTTGCTTGCATAACAGGGGGTGAACAGTGCCAGAGATAAATCTGTATGGGCAGACGGTGGGTGATGCCCTGCCGGACTGGAATGGCGCAACCGCGCTGCCACGGGGTGTGCTTATTGGTCAATATTGCCGTCTGGAGCCCCTGGACGCTGACCGCCATGCCGCCGATCTGTTTGACGCCTACGCGCATGCACCTGACGAACGTGACTGGACCTGGCTTGCCAGCACGCGTCCTGCGAGCGTAGAGGAGGCCGTGCGCTGGGTCACGGGCAAATCAACGGATGCCTCTTTGGTTCCCTATGCGGTGATTGATTTACAATCCGGGCGCGCCGTGGGGTTAGTCTCATTTATGGCGATCGACCTTGTAAATGGCTCGGTCGAGATAGGCCATGTGACCTGGTCGCCACGAATGAAGAATACGGTACTGGGTACAGAAACCGTCTGGCTGTTGCTACGGCAGGCGTTTGCGCTGGGCTATCGCCGCGTGGAGTGGAAATGCGATTCTCTGAACGTCGCATCCCGCCGTGCAGCGGAGCGTTTAGGGTTTATCCATGAAGGGCGCTTTCGCCAGAAAATGGTGCGTAAGGGGCGCAACCGCGACAGCGATTGGCTATCAATGATTGACGATGAGTGGCCACAGCGTGACGCTGTTTTGCAGCGTTGGCTGGCTGTCGACAACTTTGATGAAAACGGGCGACAACGCCGATCGCTGGCGGCGTTTCAACCGGCATAGTGCGTTTTCCCTGACCACTCAGACAGAAAAGGCTGGTGAGTATGATGGCGGGGCCGGGCATAGGGTAATGATGTTTTCTTCACGCCGAAACCAGCTAACGTTAACGCTCAGCCCGGCGAGGCTTTGCGAAAATGACGGGGTGATTTGCAAGGTGATCTGCGTCGTGGTGAGAGCGATAACGTTGGCGCTGGAGAAGCCCGGAAGATGAGTCAAGTGCGCTGAAAATGCCTTATACAGACTCTCTTTGGCGCTGAATGCCAGAGTTAAGGCGAGTGGAAAGGGGAGTGACGCGAGAAGCAAAACCTGTCGCTCAGTGTTGTCTATTATGCTGTCAGCAAGCTCGGCTGCGACCTGCGGCGAAAAAATAGCCTCAATGTCCAGTCCGACGGGGTGGTGTGAGACGACAGCCAGTGCCGTTGTTGCGCTATGGCTGATACTGCCAAAGAGGCCATGTGGCCACAGCGGTTGTCGCTGCTCGCCGATGCCGGGCACCGTTTTGATACCGTATTCACGCAAAGCATGTATTGCGGCGATACGTCCTGCCAGATGTTCTGCTTTACGTTTACGTGCGCCAGCGGTTAGCTGGGCATGGTGAGGGAGCCAGAGCAGATCGTGTTCGTGAAAGCTGTTGGGATCAAACCCGACAATATGCAGCGTGTGGTCAGCGAAAGGGAATGATGTGTGTGTTGTACGCATGATTTTGTATCGTTTCCCTCTCCCCACCGGGAGGAGAGGGAACAACGCTATCAGAAGTGTGTATTCACGCTCATGAACCACGTACGCCCCGGTTCGTTATAGGTGTACGCGCCAGCGCCCGCCATATAATTACCGGTAACGATATCGCCAGTGGTCTGGGCATTGCCTTCACGCCACAGACGTTTGTCAAAGACGTTATCCACGCCGCCGGTCAGGCTGACGTTTTTGGTCACGTCCCAGGTCGCGCTCAGGCCGACGATGCTGTACGGACTCACTTCTTGTGCTGAGCTGCCGGTCACCGGTTTACCCTGATAATCGTATTTCTTCGGCTGTTGTTTGCCGTACCAGGTAAAGGTGGATTGCAGTGACAGATCTTCACGAGCCTGCCAGCTCAATGTTGAGTTCAGTGTGTACTCCGGAATAATCGACAGACGTTCGCCAGTCTCTTTATTCTTGCTTTGCAGCATGTAGGTAATGTTGTTGGTCCAGGTAACGGTTTCGCTAACCGGCACGTTCAACGTTCCTTCCAGGCCTTCTACCACCGCTTTAGGAATATTTTCCCACTGATAAATATCGGTATAGGTTGTTGTGGTCTTGCCCGTAGTTGCGTTTTTCTTGCTGATAGAGGTTCTGTCAAACGGTACCGTACCCGCTTCAATCTTGTTACGGTAATCGTTGCGGAACCAGGTGACGCCGGCCAGCCAGCCGTCACGTTTGAACTCCAGACCAATCTCTTTGTTGATGCTGGTTTCAGCTTTCAGGTCATCGTTACCCATCATGTAGCAGCCAATGCCGCTGGCAGAACCGGTGGCATAGCAGCCCTGGCCCTTACTGTACAGAATGTAATTTGGGTTGAGTTGGTACAGGCTTGGTGCTTTATAGGCGCGCGCGATGCCCATTTTCAGCGTAAAGTCGTCGCCCAAACCCTGAGACAGGTTCAGCGACGGGCTCCAGTTGTCGCCTACAATGCTGTGGTGATCGAAACGCAGACCCGGCGTCAGCATGGTGCTGTCGGTCAGCTCCATGTTGTTTTCGGCAAACAGAGAGAAGATCTCGGCTTTCGAATATGGGCTGCGATCGGTGCTGCTGTAGCCTGGAATATTACCGCCCATAAAGGTCTGCGAGTTAGACAGCATGTCTTTCATGCGCTGCTGGTTCCATTCAGTACCCAGCGTCAGGTTTTGATTGACCAGCAGATCCAACGGAATGCTGATCTCACTGTGCAGCATGACGTCATTCAGGTCGGCATCGACATATTTTTGTGCAGCAGTCGGGTCGAAGATCCCCTCGGTTCCCCCGGCCAGACCTTCCGGCGTGCGAGAGTTACGCGTGTGTTCGTACTGCACCCAGTTGCTGGTGGTGACACCATTATCCCAGCCGCCGTTCCAGGTCAGCGAGTAGTTCTGACGGTACAGACGGTTAGTTTCTTTACCGTAGTTATCTTTCACCAACTGGTTAGTGTTGGTATTTTGCGTGTCACCCGCGTACAGGTTGCCCTGGCGGCTATAACCCGCTTCCAGTTCCAGTGACTGAAGTGGGGCGAAATCCCAACGCACAATACCGTTGATGTCTTTGTTGATCACCCCTTCGCGACCGGCCGGTAAGGTATTGGAATACGTACCTGTACGTTCTGACTGATGGCCCTGGTTGATATCCCAGGCATCGGCCTGCGTTTTATCGAGGTTACCGTACAGACGGAAGCTGAAATCTCCGCCCATTGGGCCATTCAGGCTAAAGTTGGTGCGTTTGGTCGAACCTTCGTCTTTGTGCTCCGGCGCGTTGAAATAGGTATCCCATGAACCGTGCCATTCACTGCTGCCTTTTTTGGTGATGATATTCACCACACCACCTGCCGCGCCGTTGCCGTAGCGTGCCGCTGCTGGGCCGCGCAGGACTTCAATGCGTTCAATCATTTCTGGTGGTACCCAGGCGGTATCACCGCGGGTATCACGCTCACCACGCCACCCCTGGCGTACAGAGTTGCGGCTGGTTACCGGCTTGCCGTCGATCAGAATCAGGGTGTTTTCTGGGCCCATACCGCGAATATCAATCTGACGGTTGTTACCGCGCTGGCCGCTGGTTGAGTTACCGGTCAGGTTCACACCTGGCATGGTACGGATGATTTCCGAGACGTCGCGAGCCGGAGGGTTCTTACGGATCTCATCTGCGGTGATGGTTGAAACGCCTGGAGCCTGCAGGTTCTGCTGAGCGGCGGTGACGACGATGGTGTCTTCATGAGAGACGGCGGCGCTATCGGTTTTATCTTCTGCCATCGCGGGCAGTGCTACCCCGTAAATCCCTAAATTGACCAATAAGGCCAGTGAATGAATCTTGTTGTTCATTGTATGTCCTGCTTTCTTTTAGCCACGAGTACCCGTGTGCCGTTTTGGGCACCAGGCCTGATGTCGCCCGCATCTGCGTAAACCCTCCGTTCCAGAAAAAGTACGCAGCGCCAGGTCGGTTTATAAGTGGTGAAAAACTGTGCGCGCTTCCCACAGCGCGTCAATACGCTATTGCAAATGCAAATAGTTATCAATAATATTATCAATATATTTCACGCTCAGATATAAAATTTCACAATAAACATGGGGTTATGACGGTGACGGCGTTAATGATGGGAAGCGAGGCGTGGTGGCAGTCAAAAAATGGCCCGGAATGGGAGCGAGAAGACAACGGCGATTACCGCGTAACGTTCTGGTGGCGTGACCCACAGGGAAGCGAAAAAGAGTCAGCCATTCGCCGGGTGTGGGTCTACATCACGGGCGTTACCGATCATCATCAAAATGCCGTACCCCAGTCGATGAGACGCATTGATGGTACGAATGTTTGGTGCTGGAGCATTTCCCTGAGCGCTAACTGGCGCGGCAGTTACTGTTTTATCCCCTCCGATCGAAACGATATTTTTGCCTCACTGGCACCGGGTGATACGCCCGATCGCACTGTGCTACGCGAGGGCTGGCGACAACTGCTGCCACAGGCGATCGCGGATCCTCTCAATACTCAAAGCTGGAAAGGGGGCCGGGGGCATGCGGTGTCCGCACTGGAGATGCCAGATGCTCCCGTACAGCCGGGATGGGATCGCCCTGAAAATCCCGACTCGCCCGCCGTATGCCTGCAATGGCACAGTGACCGGTTGGGTAATACGCGCCGGGTATGGGTTTTCACCACCGGTGAAGCCAACCCGGAAGAACGTCCCCTGGCTATTCTGCTGGACGGACAGTTTTGGGCACACAGTATGCCGGTCTGGCCGGCACTGACCTCACTCACTCATCGTGGCCAGCTTCCTCCCGCGGTATATCTCCTGATTGATGCCATTGACACGCCGCATCGCAGCCATGAATTGCCGTGTAACGCTGATTTTTGGCTGGCAATTCAGCAAGAATTATTGCCGCAGGTGAAGACCACCACGCCATTCAGCGACGACCCGCAGCGTACGGTGGTTGCCGGGCAAAGTTTTGGCGGTTTGGCTTCGCTGTATGCCGGACTGAACTGGCCGGATCGGTTTGGCTGCGTACTCAGTCAGTCCGGATCTTATTGGTGGCCGCATCGCGGTGGCCATCAGGATGGTGTGATTATTGAACAACTGAAGGCCGGAACGCTAAGCGTTCAGGGTCTACGTATTGTGCTGGAAGCCGGGACCCGCGAGCCGATTATTTTTCGTGCTAATCAGGCGCTATTCGCCCAATTTCCCTCTGCACCACAGTCTATTTTCTGGCGTCAGGTTGAGGGTGGACATGATGCGCTTTGCTGGCGCGGCGGCTTAATGCAAGGGCTGATGACGCTCTGGCAACCGCTCACCGACACGCTTTAACCGGACGATGTTCCACGACAGGAGTTGAGTATGGAATTCAGTAACCCCTTCGATAACCCGCAGGGACAGTTTTACATTCTGCAAAACCCACAACGTCAATTCAGCCTCTGGCCTCAGCAGTGTTCACTTCCTGCTGGCTGGACGGTTGCGTGCGAACCGCAGTCGCAGGAAGTCTGCCAGCAATGGCTGGATGCGAACTGGACCACGCTGACGCCAGCGAACTATGTCGATGTACAGGAGGCGCAATGACTCAGCGCTTACCCTTAGTTGCGGCCCAGCCAGGGATCTGGATGGCGGAAAAACTCTCCACATTGCCCTCGGCATGGAGCGTTGCACACTATGTCGAATTAACCGGTGAACTGAATGCACCACTGCTGGCAAAGGCGGTCGTGGCCGGTCTGGAGCATGCGGATACCCTGCGGATGCAGTTCACTGAGGATAACGGTGAAATCTGGCAATGGGTTGATCCTACGCTCACCTTTGCTGAACCTGACATACTCGATTTACGCGATGAATCCAGTCCACACGAGGCGGCACGTGCGTTGATGCGGGCGGATCTGCAACAGGATCTGCGCGTTGACGGCGGCAAGCCGCTGGTCTTCCATCTGCTCATTCAGGTGGGAGATAAACGCTGGTACTGGTATCAGCGCTATCATCACTTATTGGTTGATGGCTTTAGTTTCCCGGCTATTACCCGCCAGATTGCTGCAATTTACACAGCGTGGCTGCGCGGTGAATCCACGCCTGCCTCGCCATTTACGCCGTTTGCCGAGGTCGTGGAAGAGTATCAACAGTATCGTCAAAGCGATGCCTGGCAACGTGATAGCGCATTCTGGGCTGAGCAACGCCAACAACTGCCGCCGCCGGCTTCATTGTCGAACAAACCGCTGCCGGGACGCTCAGCCAGCGCGGATATTATTCGCATGAAGTTAACGGCGCCTGAAGGTTCATTCCGCCAGCTTGCGTCGCGTATGCCAGAGGTTCAGCGTGCGGATCTGGCGCTGGCGCTGGTTGCATTGTGGCTCGGTCGTTTATGTAGCCGAATGGACTATGCCGCCGGGTTTATCTTTATGCGCCGCATGGGCTCAGCGGCGCTTACCGCTACCGGACCAGTGTTAAATGTCCTGCCCTTTGGCGTGAGACTTGATGCAGCAGAAAGTCTCCCTGCGCTTGCGCAACGGCTGGCCGGGCAGATGAAGAAAATGCGCCGACACCAGCGCTATGATGCCGAACAAATTGTCCGCGACAGCGGGCGTGCGGCCGGGGCTGAACCGCTGTTTGGCCCGGTGCTGAACGTGAAGATCTTTGACTATCAGTTGAATATTCCTGGCGTGCAGGCACAAACCCATACGCTGGCGACGGGGCCGGTTAACGATCTGGAACTGGCGTTGTTCCCGGATGAAAACGGTGGGCTCAGCATTGAAATTCTGGCGAATAAGCAGCGATATGACGCCGCTACGTTGGCACAGCATGCTTCGCGTTTAACGGCGCTTATCGCGCAATTTGCCGCAAATCCGGCGCTACGCTGCGGGGATGCGGAGATGCTGCTGGCGTCTGAGCACGAACAGCTGGCGACAATTAACAATACGGCAGTGACGATCCCTTCCACCACATTGAGTGCGCTGGTGGCTGGGCAAGCCAGTAAAACACCGGATGCGCCGGCGCTGGCCGATGCCCACTATCAGTTTAGCTATCACGAAATGCGTCAGCAGGTGGTGGCACTGGCAAAACTGCTGCGCGAACGCGGTGTGCGCCCGGGGGACAGCGTGGCGGTTGCCTTACCGCGCTCCGTGTTCCTGACGCTGGCGCTGCACGGTATCGTCGAAGCGGGGGCCGCCTGGTTACCGCTAGATACCGGATATCCGGACGATCGCCTGCGGATGATGCTGGAAGACGCTAAACCTACGTTGCTTATCACCACTGATGAACAACGGGTTCGTTTTAGCGGTATCCCGGGGCTGGAAAGCCTGTGCTACACCGCGCCATTGCCAGATCAAGATGACACACCATTAGCATTATCACGACCAAATCATACGGCCTATATCATCTTCACCTCAGGATCGACGGGCAGACCCAAAGGGGTGATGGTGGGGCAAACCGCCATCGTTAACCGCCTGCTATGGATGCAGAATCACTATCCGCTGACGGCCGACGATGTGGTGGCGCAAAAAACGCCATGCAGTTTTGATGTATCGGTCTGGGAATTTTTCTGGCCCTTCATTGCCGGTGCAAAACTGGTGATGGCTGAACCAGAGGCACATCGTGACCCGCTGGCGATGCAACAGTTCTTCGCGACGTTTGGGGTGACGACAACGCACTTTGTACCGTCGATGCTGGCGGCGTTTGTGACCTCACTGACGCCCGAAACGGCGCGGGAAAGCTGCTCCACGTTGAAACAGGTGTTTTGTAGCGGTGAAGCGCTGCCGGCAGCGTTGTGCCGCGAATGGGAGCAACTGACCCACGCGCCGCTGCACAATTTGTATGGGCCAACCGAGGCGGCGGTAGATGTCAGCTGGTATCCAGCCTGGGGGGAGGAACTCGCTGACGTGACCGGCAACAGCGTACCCATCGGCTATCCGGTCTGGAATACCGGTTTGCGGATCCTCGATGCCATGATGCGTCCAGTGCCCATTGGTGTCGCTGGTGATTTGTACCTGACGGGGATCCAACTGGCGCAGGGATATCTTGGCCGACCAGATCTGACGGCGAGCCGTTTTATTGCCGATCCCTTTAACCCTGGCGAACGTATGTACCGTACCGGAGACGTGGCGCGCTGGCTGGAAAATGGTGCGGTGGAATATCTTGGGCGCAGTGATGACCAGCTAAAAATCCGTGGACAGCGTATTGAACTGGGCGAGATTGATCGGGTGATGCAGCAGTTGCCAGATGTTGAGCATGCTGTTGCCCATGCCTGCGTATTCAATCAGGCGGTAGCGACAGGCGGCGATGCGCGCCAGTTAGTGGGCTATCTGGTGTCACAATCAGGTTTGCCGCTGGATATTCCGGCATTGCGCGAGAGTCTGCGCGCAACCCTGCCTGCACATATGGTACCGACAGTGCTGCTGCAACTGGCGGAGCTTCCGCTCAGCGCCAACGGCAAGCTGGATCGTAAAGCGTTACCAATGCCACAACTGGCGTCACGTCAGGAAGGGCGGGTGCCGCGAGCAGGGACTGAAACCACGATAGCTCAGGCGTTCACGGCTTTACTGGGCTGCGAGGTCAATGATGTTGAAGCGGATTTCTTTGCGCTTGGCGGGCATTCTCTGCTGGCGATGAAGCTGGCGGCACAATTGAGCCGCATTTTTGCGCGCCAGGTAACGCCTGGGCAGATTATGGTGGCCTCGACCGTCGAACAGCTCAGCGCATTGCTGGATAGCAACGATGACGAGCAGTCGCAACGGCTGGGATTTGAAACGCTGCTGCCGCTGCGTGAAAGCGATGGCCCTGTGCTGTTCTGCTTCCATCCGGCATCGGGTTTCGCCTGGCAGTTTAGCGTGTTGTCACGCTATCTTCCTCCACAGTGGTCAATTATGGGTATCCAGTCACCGCGACCGGATGGCCCGATGCAGACAGCAGAAAACCTGGATGCGGTGTGCGAACAGCACCTGGCAACGTTACTTCACCAGCAACCTCATGGGCCTTATTATCTGATTGGGTACTCGTTGGGCGGTACGCTGGCGCAGGGCATTGCTGCCCGATTACACGCGCGCGGAGAAACGGTCGCGTTTCTCGGCCTGCTGGATACCTGGCCGCCGGAAACGCAAAATTGGTCGGAAAAAGAGGCCAATGGACTCGACCCGGAAGTGTTGGCGGAAATTGATCGTGAGCGAGAGGCGTTTCTGATGGCTCAGCAGGGTAATGCGTCCGACGCCTTATTTAGCGCCATCGAAGGTAACTACGCCGATGCGGTTCGACTGCTGAGTACGGCACATAGCGTACCGTTTGCGGGACACGCGACGCTGTTTGTTGCTGAACGCACGTTACCGCCGGGAGTCAGCCCGGAACGCAGCTGGTCGCCGTGGATTTCCAGTCTGGATGTTTATCGCCAGGACTGCGCGCACGTCGATATCATTACGCCGATGGCTTTCGAGAAGATTGGGCCAGTCATGCGTGACGTGCTCAAAGATATCCAATAAATGGACTCGCCACCTCTGCGGAGGTGGCGCGATTTACCTGTTTGCTGTACGTCCTAGTGGGACCACTAACGGCGTTCCGGCAACCGGATCGTCGATAATCATACACCGCAGCCCATAGATTTTTTCAATGAGCTCTGCTGTGACAATCTCTTTCGGCGCACCCTCGGCAACGATCTTTCCATCACGAAGTGCAATCAGATGAGTGGCATAGCGACATGCCTGATTCAGATCGTGCAGAACGGCGGCCAGCGTGTAACCTTTCTCCCGGTTTAGCTCACTCAGCAGCTCCAGCAGATCAATCTGATGGCTGATATCCAGCCAGGTGGTCGGTTCGTCGAGCAGCATAATCGACGTTTCTTGTGCCAGCACCATCGCTATCCACGCGCGTTGGCGTTGACCGCCGGAGAGGGTATCCACACTTTGCGCCGCCAGATGCGTGATCCCCGTGGCCTGCATCGCGTGGGTTACCGCGGTTTCATCTTCTTTACGCCAGCGGGTAAATAAAGGTTGATGTGGGTAACGCCCACGAGCAACCAGCTCCTGCACGGTAATATCGCCCGGCGTGGTGGCATTTTGCGCCAGCAGGCCAATTCTGCGAGCGACCTCTTTGCTGGGGTAATGTTGAATATGTTCACCATCGAGCCAGACGTTGCCGTGCACGGGCGTCATCAGACGACTCAATGTACGCAGCAGCGTGGACTTTCCACAACCGTTGGGTCCAATAATGGCCGTGAAGTGACCATCGGGGATCGAGACATTAAGGTTTTCCGCCACGGTAAATTTGCCATAACCCAGCGTTAACTGGTCGCCACGCAAACGGGCTACTGATTCGGTCATTTTTTGCGGGACTCCTGAATTAACAAGACGATAAGGTAAATACCGCCGAGGCTTACGGTGACAACGCCAACCGGAAGCTGATAAGGCATAAAGAGCTGCTGAGCGCATAAATCGGCCATCAGCAGTAACAGGGCGCCGCATAGCGCCGACTGCGTTAATCCCCAACGTGCCGTGCCGCTAAGCCGACGCGCGATGTGTGGGGCAACCAGGGCAATAAACGAGATAGGGCCAGCCAGCGCGGTGGCCGCAGCGGTCAACACCACGGCGACCAGCATCATCATCAGACGTGAGCGTTCAACGCTGACACCGAGTGCACAGGCGCTGTCATCACCCATTTCCAGTAAACGCAGGCGGCGTACCAACAGCGCGGCGCACCCCAGCATCACGATAATCAGCGGCGCAGAAGGCCAAGTCTTCGCCCAGGTCAGACCGTTGAGCGATCCGGCGTTCCACAGCCCGGCGGTCAGCGCGGTTTCTAAGGACGCCTTCAGCAGCAGCCAGGTGTTGAAGGCCACCAGCATAGCGCGAATGCCGATCCCGATGATGATCAGTCGGAAGGTGTCGATGCCGTTGCGCCAGGCCAGCGCCCAGACCACCAGCGAAGTCAGGATCCCGCCGAGCATGGCCGCCAGCGCGATAGCGGTAAGATGCTGACCAAACAGCACCATTGCGACCAGTACGCCGCTCCAGGCACCGGTATTGAAACCCATCACGTCCGGGCTACCCAGCGGGTTGCGCATCAATGACTGGAAAATCGCGCCGCTAACGCCCAGCGCCGCGCCAATCAGCAGCGCCATCAACACGCGTGGTAATCGCCACTCGGTCACCACCAGCGTAATGCTACGCGGTGCATCACCGAGCAGGGCGGCAATAATTTGCTGGGTCTCGAGCATAACGGCACCGCTGCGCAGGCTCCACAATCCAACGGCCAGGCAACCGACGACCAACAGCAGACAACTGATAATCAGGCGACGGGAGAGATGCATCATGCGCCACCTCCGCGCTGTTTGCGGCGTACCAGGAAGATGAGAACTGGCGCGCCGATAAACGCGCTGACGACCGAGACGCGCAGTTCGCCGGGCACAATCAGACGACCGATGATATCGGCAATCAGCAGCAGAGAAGGGGTGGCCAGCAGAGTAACGGGCAGCGACCAGCGATGATCTGCGCCCACCAGCCAGCGTGCCATATGCGGCATCATCAGGCCGATAAAGGCGATAGGACCGACGATGGCGGTCGCACTTCCGCACAGTACGGTAATCACCAACAGGCCGATAAACTGGGTACGCGCAACTTTGCTGCCCAGCGCCGTTGCGGTATCGCTTCCCAGACTGAGGCTATTCAGACCACGGCTCAGAAACAGCGCGACAGCGCCGGCAATCAGGACCGGGATCAGCACGACTTTCAGCGTCTGCAGGCTGCGGATATCCAGTGAACCGGCTTGCCAGAAACGCAACTGGTCGTAGACATCCGGGTTGAGCAGGGCGATGCCGGTGGATAATCCTTCCAGAACAGCACCCAGCGCAACACCGGCCAATGTCAGGCGTACCGGGCTGAGCTGTCCGCCGCCCTGGCTCCCGGTAAAAGCCACAATCAGTGAGGCTGCGAGAGCCCCGGAAAAAGCCATGAGCAGTTGTTCTTGCGGGGAGGAAAAGCCAAACAGCGACGCGCCTAAAACAATCGCGAAGCTGGCTCCGGAATTGACGCCAAGAATACCCGGATCGGCCAGCGGGTTACGGGTGAGCGTTTGCATCAGCGCGCCCGCCAGGCCCAGTGCACCCCCTGCGAGGAGCCCAGCCAGCGTACGCGGGAGTCGCGCGTCCAGCACGATGGTGCAATCGGCGCTTTGACAACTGCCGGTGAGTGCATCAAATACCACGGAGGCGGGCAGCGACTTGGCGCCAATAACCAGACTTAAAGCCGTGGTGAGAACAAGGAGTAACAACAGTCCGGGCACGGCGAAGGCGCGTGTCGCGGAAACAGAGCATGACATATCAACTTCCCTGATAATGATAGTAATTATCGTTATCGATCTTATTTGGATATGTTAGCATGTGCAGCCATTGAATGGATATTGAAAAGTACCTGGTAAGGCTCTGTAATGAATCGACAATCCTGGCTGCTTAATCTCAGCCTGTTAAAGACCCATCCTGCATTTCGCGCTGTTTTCCTCGCCCGTTTTATTTCCATTGTCTCTCTGGGGCTATTGGGGGTTGCGGTCCCGGTACAGATCCAGATGATGACCCAGTCGACCTGGCAGGTGGGTTTGTCGGTTACGCTGACCGGGAGCGCCATGTTTATTGGTCTGATGGTGGGTGGCGTACTGGCCGATCGCTATGAGCGCAAAAAGGTGATCCTGCTGGCCCGCGGAACCTGTGGTATCGGTTTTATTGGCCTGTGCCTGAACGCGCTGCTGCCCGAACCGTCGTTGCTGGCTATCTATGTTCTGGGTTTATGGGATGGCTTTTTTGCCTCGCTGGGTGTCACTGCGCTGCTGGCGGCGACACCTGCGCTGGTCGGGCGTGAAAATCTGATGCAAGCCGGGGCGATTACCATGCTGACGGTGCGTCTGGGATCGGTGATTTCGCCAATGCTTGGTGGGGTGCTGCTGGCGACCGGGGGCGTGGTCTGGAACTACGGCCTGGCGGCGGCGGGTACATTCATTACCTTGCTGCCATTGCTGAGTCTTCCCGCGTTACCACCTCCGCCACAACCGCGTGAACATCCGTTGACATCGCTGGTGGCGGCGTTCCGTTTTCTGTTCGCCAGCCCGCTGATTGGCGGCATTGCGCTGCTCGGTGGTCTGCTGACTATGGCGAGCGCCGTGCGCGTGCTGTACCCGGCATTGGCGATTAACTGGCAGATGTCGAGCGCTCAGATTGGGTTACTGTATGCGGCAATTCCCCTGGGCGCGGCCATCGGGGCTTTAACCAGCGGGCAACTGGCCCACAGCGTGCGCCCAGGCCTGATTATGCTGGCATCAACCGTGGCCTCTTTCCTGGCTATCGGCCTGTTCGGCTTGATGCCAGTCTGGGAACTGGGCGTTGTTTGTCTGGCGCTGTTTGGCTGGCTGAGTGCGGTCAGTTCTTTGTTGCAGTACACCTTGTTACAGACGCAGACGCCGGAAGCGATGCTCGGGCGAATTAACGGTTTGTGGACCGCGCAGAACGTAACCGGTGATGCGATTGGCGCGGCGCTGTTAGGGGGGCTGGGGGCGATGATGACGCCTGCGGCCTCGGCAAGCGTCAGTGGGTTTGGGTTGGTGATTGTCGGTCTGTTGCTGCTGCTGTTGTTAAGCGAGCTTCGTCGTTTCCGACAGGTACCTGTGAATGCCTGATAGCGTTGTGCGCTATGGTTTGTAAGCCGGATAAGGCGTTAGCTGCATCCGGCGATAGCCATTAAAAGAGCGCTGACAGGCGTTGCAGCAGTAGCGTCGCGCTGTAGTAATCCAGACGGAAGGTTTCCGTGCCCAGCGCATAAACGCGTTTGTTTTGCACAGCAGGCAGATGTGCCAGCAGTGGATTAGCGTAAATCGCCTCGGCATCTTTGCTGTCGCCTGCAAACAGGAACAGCGCTTCACCGTTCAGGCCGGCCGCCAGATTCTCACCGCCAAGCTGGATAATGTCGTGACGTTTACCCTGGCTCTGGCTGGTATGTAGTCCGGCAGGTAGCGGCGCCAGCGTGAAACCGAGCTGTTCCATCAGCTTGCCTTGCGCGGACTCCGGCGTCCACAGGTTGGCGCTGTGCGCGGCTGCGGTATACACCAGCGCGCTGACCGGCTGTGGCGGCAGGGTGATACGTTGCTTTACCGCGAGCAGTTGCTTATCAAACTCAGCAATACGCGCTGCTGCCTGTTGCTCCTGCCCGGTGATTTCGCCTAATTGTGTGAGCAGTGACTGCCAGCTTTTGTCGTCGTAATTAATGATAAGCGTAGGGGCTATGGTGGACAGTTGATCGTACAGTGCAAGCGCGGAATCTCCCCCGGTGGCGCTGACCAGAATCAGGTCCGGCATTTGTGCTGCAACGGCTTCGGCGCTCGGCTCGCCAATATACAGGCGGCTCAGTTTGCGTGCTTTGGCGACGTCGCTCCACTGGCGTAAAAAGCCCTGAGCGTCACCGATACGGTTATTCGGTGTCGTGGCACCGCTGGCAATGATGGGCGCATCAATAGCGAGCAGAGAACCGGTGAGCGTGACGCTGGTGGACACAATGCGCAGTGGCTTATGTTCCAGCGTGTGCGTGCCGCGGCTGTCGGTAACCTGGCGCGGCCAGTCAGCGGCATGGCTTAAAGAAATTCCTGAAATAGCGAGTCCAACCAGTAACAGCGCAGTGCGGTAAAACGCGGAAAATCTCACAAATAAGCTTCCTGTTATCAATGTGGTTAATGCTTCTCATTTTCATTGTTACGCGTCAGGGATGCAAGTCTAAGTCGCACATTGTGTTACCACAAGAGTTGACATACCGGCGCTTTGCTTTTAGGTTAGCGACCGAAAATATAAATGATAATCATTATTAGAGCCTTTATCATTTTATGGAGGATGATATGGACACGTCACTGGCCGAGGAAAAAACGCAGACTATGGCAACTCTCGCTCCCGACAGTTTTTTCTTTATGTCGCCGTATCGTAGTTTTACGACGTCAGGATGCTTCGCCCGCTATGCGGAACCGGCAATTGATGGTGATTCACCAGACAGCCCTTTCCAACAGAAAATGCACGCACTGTTTGCGCAGGCCAAATCGCAGGGCATCGCAAACCCCATTATGGTCGGGGCCATTCCCTTTGACACCCGCCAGCCCTCGTCGCTGTTTATTCCCCAATCATGGCAAAGCTTCTCACGCACGGCAAAGCAGCAATCAGCGCGTTACTTTACTGCCCATCAGTCGCTGAATGTCGTTGAGCGTAAATCGATTCCTGAGCAGGATTTTTTCGAAGATATGGTCGCCAGAGCAGCGGCGCTGACGGCAACCCCGGAAGTCGACAAAGTGGTGCTGTCTCGCCTGATTGATGTGACCGCCGACGCCAATATCGACAGTGGTGCGCTGCTGGAGCGGCTGATCGCGCAAAACCCGGCAAGCTACAACTTCCATGTGCCCATCGACGATGGCGGTGTACTGATCGGCGCCAGCCCGGAATTGCTGTTACGCAAAGAAGGCGATCATTTCAGTTCGCTGCCGCTGGCGGGATCTGCGCGTCGCCAACCGGACGATGTTCTGGACCGGGAGGCGGGGATCCGTCTGTTAGCTTCCGAGAAGGATCGCCATGAACACGAGCTGGTCACCCAGGCGATGAAAGCGGTTCTGCGCGATCGCAGCAGTGAGCTGCAACTTCCTTCGTCTCCGCAACTGGTCACCACGCCCACACTCTGGCACCTCGGTACCCCGTTTGAAGGTAAAGCCAATGCCCAGGAAAACGCACTGACGCTGGCATGTCTGCTGCATCCAACACCGGCGCTAAGTGGCTTCCCGCATCAGGTTGCTCAGAAACTGATTGCCGAACTGGAGCCGTTCGATCGCGAACTTTTCGGCGGCATTGTTGGCTGGTGTGATTCGCAAGGCAACGGCGAGTGGGTGGTGACGATCCGCTGTGCGAAACTGCTGCGTAATCAGGTACGTTTCTTCGCCGGAGCCGGCATTGTGCCCGCCTCGTCACCGATTGCGGAGTGGCGTGAAACGGGTGCCAAGCTATCCACCATGTTGAATGTTTTTGGACTGCATTAAGCGCCTGGTCTACCAGGCTATTCAGGCCTTATCGACAGGCTCTAAGGAGCAATAATGAGTATTCCTTTCACCCGTTGGCCGGAAGAGTTTGCCCGCCGCTACCGTGAAAAAGGCTACTGGCAGGATTTGCCACTGACCGACATTCTGACCCGCCATGCCGATAGCGACCATACGGCGGTGATTGACGGGGAACGCCATCTTAGCTACCGCCAGTTAAACCAGGCGACGGATAATCTGGCCTGTAGCCTGCGTCGCCAGGGGATCAAACCCGGCGAGAGCGCACTGGTGCAGTTAGGCAACGTGGCTGAGCTGTATATCACTTTCTTTGCGCTGCTCAAACTGGGCGTAGCCCCCGTATTGGCACTGTTTAGCCATCAGCGTAACGAACTTAACGCCTACGCAGCGCAAATCAAACCGGTGTTACTGATTGCCGATCGCCAGCATGCGTTATTCAGTGGCGACGATTTTCTGAATACCTTTGTTGCCGAACACAATTCAGTGCGCGTGGTTCAGTTGCTCAATGATGACGGCGAACACAATCTGCAAGCGGCAATAAGCCAACCCGCAACGGCGTTTACCGCGACACCATCACCGGCTGATGAAGTGGCTTACTTCCAGCTTTCCGGCGGCACGACCGGGACGCCAAAGCTGATTCCACGCACCCACAATGATTACTACTACAGCGTGCGCCGTAGTAACGAGATTTGCCATTTTACCACTGAGACCCGCTATTTATGCGCGATCCCGGCCGCGCACAACTACGCCATGAGTTCGCCTGGTGCGCTGGGCGTTTTCCTCGCGGGTGGAACCGTGGTGCTGGCGGCAGACCCGAGCGCGACGTTGTGCTTTCCGTTGATTGAACAGCATCAGGTAAACGTGACGGCGTTGGTACCGCCAGCGGTGAGTCTGTGGCTGCAGGCAATTCAGGAGTGGGGCAGTAACGCACAACTGGCTTCGCTGAAACTGTTGCAGGTGGGAGGTGCACGGCTTTCGGCTTCGCTTGCCGCTCGCATTCCGGCAGAGATTGGCTGCCAGTTGCAGCAGGTCTTCGGTATGGCGGAAGGGTTGGTGAACTATACCCGTCTGGATGACAACCTGGAGCGCATTATTAATACCCAGGGCCGTCCGATGTGCCCTGACGATGAGGTCTGGGTGGCTGATGCTGACGGGAATCCTTTACCACAGGGTGCGACGGGACGCCTGATGACGCGCGGTCCGTACACCTTCCGGGGTTACTTCAATAGCCCTGAGCATAACGCCAGCGCGTTTGATGCTAACGGATTCTATTGCTCTGGCGATCTGATCGCCATCGATCGGGATGGTTACATCACGGTGCAGGGACGAGAGAAAGATCAGATCAACCGTGGCGGAGAGAAGATCGCCGCAGAAGAGATTGAAAACCTGTTGTTGCGGCACCCAATGGTGATCCATGCCGCATTGGTCAGTATGGACGATGAGCTGATGGGCGAGAAAAGCTGCGCCTGCCTGGTGGTTAAAGAGCCGCTGCGTGCAGTACAGGTCCGTCGTTTTCTGCGCGAACAGGGCGTGGCGGAATTCAAATTGCCGGACCGTGTCGAGTGCGTTGAGTCATTGCCGCTGACCCCGGTCGGCAAAGTGGATAAAAAACAATTACGTCAGTGGCTGGCATCACGTTCACCGGCCTGAAGGAGAAGAAGACATGGCAATTCCTAAACTGCAGGCTTACGCACTGCCAACGGCGCTTGATGTTCCGGCAAATAAAGTTGACTGGGCATTTGAACCAGAACGCGCCGCGCTGCTAATCCACGACATGCAGGACTATTTTATCGGCTTTTGGGGCGAGAACTGCCCGATGATGGAACAGGTCGTGGCCAACATCGCCGCGCTACGTCAGTACTGTAAAGCACATAATATTCCGGTCTATTACACTGCGCAGCCGAAAGAACAAAGCGATGAAGACCGTGCGTTGTTGAACGACATGTGGGGACCGGGCCTGACGCGCTCGCCTGAACAGCAAAAAATCGTCGATGCGCTGGCGCCGGATGAAGCGGATACCATTCTGGTTAAATGGCGTTACAGTGCGTTTCATCGTTCACCGCTGGAGCAGATGCTAAGAGGCACCGGGCGTAACCAGCTGATCATCACCGGCGTGTATGCGCATATTGGCTGCATGACCACCGCGACTGATGCCTTCATGCGTGATATTAAGCCGTTTATGGTCGCTGATGCGTTGGCAGATTTTAGCCGTGATGAACACCTGATGTCGCTGAAATACGTGGCGGGGCGTTCCGGTCGCGTGGTGATGACTCAGGAGTTACTGCCGACACCTGTTCCGGACAGCAAAGATGCGCTGCGCGGCGTGATTCTGCCACTGCTCGATGAGTCTGAAGAGCCAATGGATGACGAAAACTTGATCGATTACGGTCTGGACTCAGTACGTATGATGGCGCTGGCGGCCCGTTGGCGGAAAGTGCATGGCGATATCGACTTTGTGATGCTGGCGAAAAACCCAACGATTGACGCCTGGTGGAAACTGCTCTCCCGCGAGGTGACGTCATGACCGGTTTTGATTTCACCGGTAAAACGGTCTGGGTTACCGGGGCGGGAAAAGGGATTGGTTACACCACGGCGCTGGCGTTTGTTGACGCGGGTGCGTGGGTGACCGGCTTCGATCTGGCGTTTGACGGTGAAGAATATCCGTTTGCCACTGAGGTGATGAACGTGGCGGATGCACCGCAGGTGGCGCAGGTGTGCGAGCGCTTGCTGGCGAACACCGAGCGGCTGGACGTGCTGGTCAATGCTGCCGGGATTTTGCGTATGGGGCCAACCGATGCGCTGAGCGTTGAGGACTGGCAGCAGACCTTCGCCGTTAACGTGGGCGGTGCGTTCAACCTGTTTCAGCAGACGATGGCGCAGTTTCGTCGTCAGCAGGGGGGGGCGATTGTCACTGTCGCATCCGATGCTGCGCACACGCCGCGAATCGGTATGAGTGCATATGGGGCATCAAAAGCCGCACTGAAAAGTCTTGCACTGACGGTCGGGCTGGAGCTGGCGGGTAGCGGAGTACGCTGTAATGTGGTTTCGCCAGGCTCGACCGACACTGACATGCAGCGCACGCTGTGGGTGAGTGATGACGCGGAACAGCAGCGTATTCGCGGGTTTGGCGAGCAGTATAAGCTCGGTATACCGCTGGGGAAAATCGCCCGTCCCCAGGAAATCGCCAACACTGTCTTATTCCTCGCCTCCGATCTGGCCAGCCATATTACGTTGCAGGACATTGTGGTCGATGGCGGTTCGACACTGGGAGCATGACGGTGATCTGGAAACGACATTTAACGCTTGATGAACTGAATGCCACCAGCCAGAACACGCTGGTGGCGCATTTAGACATTGTCTATACCCGACTGGGAGACGATGTGCTGGAAGCCGAAATGCCGGTGGATAGCCGCACGCATCAGCCGTTTGGTCTGCTGCACGGTGGGGCGTCTGCGGCGCTGGCCGAAACGTTGGGGTCAATGGCGGGTTATCTGATGACCCGTGACGGGCAGTGCGTGGTGGGAACCGAGTTGAACGCCACGCATCACCGCGCGGTATCGCAGGGGAAAGTGCGCGGCGTGTGCCAGCCGTTGCATCTCGGGCGACAGAATCAAAGCTGGGAAATCGTCATCTTTGATGAGCAGGGGCGGCGCTGCTGCACCTGCCGTTTAGGCACGGCGGTGATGGGGTGAAGTCACCCGGCAAAGTAAAATGAAATTGCAGGGTTAACAGGTAAATGAAGTGATCTAGTTAACAATGCAATGTAAATACTCAGTGATACTTCGGGTTTGCATGGTTGTCAGGTTGTTAAATCCAGAAAAGGTGTTATAGAAACAAAATGTAACATCTCTCTGGATCAGACAACGGATAACAACTATGAACAAATCAGGGAAGTACCTCGTCTGGACATTGCTCTCCGTGATAGGAGCATTTGCCCTCGGCTATATTGCGTTAAACCGTGGTGAGCAGATCAACGCGTTGTGGATAGTCGTCGCGTCGGTCTGTGTCTACCTTATCGCTTACCGTTTCTATGGCCTGTACATCGCGAAAAATGTGCTGGCGCTGGACCCGACGCGTATGACGCCAGCCGTGCGCCATAACGACGGGCTCGATTACGTTCCTACCGATAAAAAAGTACTGTTTGGCCACCATTTTGCGGCAATTGCCGGAGCGGGTCCGTTAGTTGGGCCGGTGCTGGCGGCGCAAATGGGCTATCTGCCCGGGATGATCTGGCTGCTCGCCGGGGTAGTGCTGGCTGGTGCGGTGCAGGACTTTATGGTGCTGTTTGTTTCTACCCGTCGCGATGGTCGTTCCCTTGGCGAACTGGTGAAAGAAGAGATGGGCCCTACAGCCGGTGTGATTGCGCTGGTGGCCTGTTTTATGATCATGGTGATTATCCTTGCCGTATTGGCAATGATCGTCGTGAAAGCGCTGACGCACAGTCCGTGGGGAACCTATACCGTCGCATTCACCATCCCGCTGGCGATTTTTATGGGGATTTACCTGCGCTATCTGCGTCCGGGGCGTATTGGCGAAGTGTCAGTCATCGGTCTGGTGTTTCTGGTATTTGCCATTATTTCCGGCGGCTGGGTTGCGGCAAGCCCGACCTGGGCACCGTATTTTGACTTTACCGGTGTACAGCTGACGTGGATGCTGGTGGGCTACGGTTTCGTGGCTGCCGTGTTGCCGGTTTGGCTGCTGCTGGCACCGCGAGACTACCTCTCGACCTTCCTGAAGATTGGTACCATTGTCGGTCTGGCGGTGGGTATTCTGATCATGCGTCCCACGCTGACGATGCCTGCGTTGACCAAATTCGTTGACGGTACCGGTCCGGTTTGGACGGGTAACCTGTTCCCATTCCTGTTTATTACCATTGCCTGTGGTGCAGTCTCTGGTTTCCACGCGCTGATTGCCTCCGGTACCACGCCGAAGATGCTGGCGAATGAAGGCCAGGCCTGCTTTATCGGCTACGGCGGGATGCTGATGGAGTCCTTTGTCGCCATTATGGCGCTGGTCTCCGCATGTATCATCGATCCGGGCGTGTATTTTGCGATGAACAGCCCGATGGCGGTGCTGGCCCCTGCAGGTACGGTGGATGTGGTCGCTTCTGCGGCGCAGGTCGTTAGCAGTTGGGGCTTTGCGATTACCCCGGACACCTTGCATCAAATTGCCAATGAAGTGGGTGAGCAATCCATTATTTCCCGCGCAGGCGGTGCGCCGACGCTGGCCGTGGGGATGGCTTACATTCTGCACGGTGCGCTGGGCGGCATGATGGATGTGGCGTTCTGGTATCACTTCGCCATTCTGTTTGAAGCCCTGTTCATCCTGACGGCGGTTGATGCGGGTACCCGTGCCGCACGCTTTATGTTGCAGGATCTGCTGGGCGTTGTGTCTCCGAGCCTGAAACGGACCGACTCGCTTCCGGCGAACCTGCTGGCAACCGCGCTGTGCGTACTGGCCTGGGGTTACTTCCTGCACCAGGGCGTGGTCGATCCGTTAGGCGGTATTAACACCCTGTGGCCGCTGTTCGGTATCGCCAACCAGATGCTGGCCGGTATGGCGTTGATGCTGTGTGCGGTCGTCCTGTTCAAGATGAAACGTCAGCGCTATGCATGGGTAGCGCTGGTGCCAACCGCCTGGCTGCTGATTTGTACGCTGACCGCGGGCTGGCAGAAAGCGTTTAGCCCGGATGCGAAAATCGGCTTCCTGGCGATCGCTAACAAGTTTCAGGCGATGATCGACAGCGGTAATATTCCGGCGCAGTACACTCAGTCGCAGCTGACGCAACTGGTATTTAACAACCGTCTGGATGCTGGCTTGACCATTTTCTTCATGGTGGTCGTGGTGGTACTGGGTCTGTTCTCCATTAAAACTGCGCTGGCCGCGTTGAAAGAGGACAAACCAACGTCGAAAGAAACACCGTACGAACCGATGCCTGAGAATGTTGAAGAGATCGTGGCGCAGGCGAAAGGTGCGCACTAATATTCTCTTAACGAAAAGCCCTCTCCATAATGGGGAGGGCGTTTGTACGACAGGGACTCACTATGTTTGAAACACTCGCTAAAGCCGGGAAGTATTTAGGGCAAACTGCCCGATTGATGATTGGGGTGCCGGATTATGACAACTATGTCGAGCATATGCGTGTTACGCACCCGGACCAGGCGCCAATGACTTATGAAGAATTTTTCCGCGAGCGCCAGGATGCACGCTATGGGGGGAAAGGCGGCGCGAAGTGCTGTTGAATTTTTGCCGGATGGCGCTAACGCTTATCCGGCCTACAACATTGCATTGGCCGTAGGCCTGATAAGGCGAAGCCGCCATCAGGCAACCTGCACCATAGTCACACCGTAAACGTCTCTACCTTCTCAAATGCCGCACGCAGTGTTTCCGGTGTTAGCTTCACCGGCAGCGCGTGAATGGACTCCACCGGGCGCAGAGTGTGCGCGATCACCTTATCGATTTCGGCGCGGTTTTGGATGTCCACGTCCAGTTGAGCCAGCCGGGTTGGCAAATTGAAGCGCTGATAAGCAGTAATTAACTGCGTTAGCACATCATCTTGTCCCAACAGTGCACACTGTACCAGTATGCCGTACGCCACTTTGGTGCCATGGAGAAACGTCGCCGTTTGCGGCAGGACGGTCAGGCCATTATGCACCGAGTGTGCCGCTGCTACGCGGGTGTAGCGCTCACCCAGACCGCCGACCATACCGCCGCCAGCAATGATCGCATCCACCACGTCGCAAAATGCACGGGTCAGTTCGCCACGCTGTTTATCTGCCAGCGCCTGTTCGCTGCTCTGAAGGAGTACGTCGCGGATCGCCAGTGCGCCGTTGATGCCCAGACGTACGGTCAGCGGCAAGGTTTCAGGCTGTGGGGCGAGCACAACCGCTTCGTACCATTTCGCCAACGTGTCCCCGATACCGGCCAGCAAATACGCGTCTGGTGCATTAAGCACGATCTCCGGCTCTACCAACACCAAAAAATTGGCATCATCGAAAATTTCGAAATGCAGTGCCTGACCGGCATCGTTGTACCACACGGAGAGCGGCGTCCAGGCCGCACAGGTGGCGGCAATGGTTGGGATTGCCACAAAGGGCAAACCAAGGCGGCGCGCCAGTGCTTTGGCGGTGTCGAGCAATGTCCCGCCGCCCACGCCAATCACCACGCTACGGTCGTCTCCTGACTCTGTTGCCAGTTGAGCAACATCGGTTTCGCTGCAATGACCCGTAAACAGCAGACGTTTAGCCTCGGCAAGTTGAAAGGCCTCAGGCAGATAAGGCCGGGCTGCAGCGATAGCGCGCTCACCATATACCCAGACGGCGCGTGAAAGTTGGTCGGGTGTGAAAAAATCGTTGAGTCTCGACAGGCTGCCGGGATGGGAAAAATAGTTGGCCGGGCCGGTGACGACGCGAATCTCGGTATTACTCATGTTGTGTTGTCCTTTTGGCTATCCTGTCCAGGCAGGTTATTGTTATATAGACGTCTGAACGTCTTGATTGCTAAATACTAACATCGTGCTATAGTGGCTTCAACCACAACATCACACGCTGGGATAACAATAATGAGTAATAACCCGCTGATTCCGCAAAGCAAACTGCCTAATCTGGGCACCACTATTTTCACGCAAATGAGCGCGCTGGCGCAGCAGCACCAGGCGATTAACCTCTCGCAGGGATTTCCTGATTTTGATGGTCCACATTTCTTGCAGGAACGTCTGGCATATCATGTCGCGCATGGCGCAAACCAGTATGCGCCGATGACGGGCGTGCAGCCGCTGCGCGACGCCATTGCCGATAAAACCGCCGAGTTGTATGGCTACAAACCGGATGCAAACAGTGACGTGACGGTCACGGCAGGGGCGACAGAAGCGCTGTATGCCGCCATTACGGCACTGGTACGGCCTGGCGATGAGGTGATATGTTTTGACCCGAGCTACGACAGCTATGCGCCCGCGATCGCATTATCCGGCGGCGTGGTTAAACGCATCGCGCTGCAGCCGCCGTCTTTTCGCGTCGACTGGCAGGAATTTACCGCGCTAATCAGTGACCGCACCCGGCTGGTGATCCTAAATACACCGCATAACCCCTCGGCTACGGTATGGCAGAAGGCGGACTTTGAGGCGTTATGGCAGGCCATCAACGGGCATGAGATCTATGTTGTCAGTGACGAAGTCTACGAGCATATCTGTTTTGCCACGCATGGGCATGCCAGCGTGCTGGCGCATCCGCAACTAAGGGAGCGCGCAGTTGCCGTTTCATCATTTGGCAAAACCTATCATATGACGGGCTGGAAAGTAGGGTACTGTATTGCGCCACCGGCTATTAGCGCAGAGTTACGTAAGGTCCATCAGTATTTAACCTTCTCGGTCAACACGCCGGCACAACTGGCGCTGGCGGATATGCTGCGCGAAGATCCAACGCACTACCGTGAGCTGCCCGCGTTTTATCAGAGAAAACGTGATGTGCTGGTGAATGCGCTGCGTAACAGTCGGCTGGAAATACTGCCCTGCGAAGGGACGTACTTTTTGCTGATTGATTACCGTGCTGTTTCTGATCTCAACGATGTGGCATTTTGCCAATGGCTGACTAAAGAGGTCGGCGTGGCGGCGATCCCACTGTCCGTTTTCTGCGCCGATCCTTTCCCTCATAAGCTGATTCGCCTGTGTTTTGCGAAGCAAGAATCGACGCTGCTGGCAGCGGCAGAACGCCTGGTTGCGCTGTAGCTATTTCACCGTCCAGGCTTTGGAGAAGCGACGGTCGGCAAATAACTCTTGCAGACCGTTGATTTGTTTCAGACGTAAGACTTCGTCGCTATCCATTCCCAGCTCGTTACCGATTTTCTCTTCGCTCCAGCCTAATTGTGATAATTCACGAACGATTTCCGACATGGCATGGATTTGATGCCGCCCACGGGCACGATTGTGGCGGATTGTCGCCGCCATGCGCTCATGACGCCCGCGTTGTAGGCAGGTAACGGGCAGATAACCTTTCAGGCGTGATTTTAGCGATGATTTGTTTTTGCCAATTTCATGTCGATGGAATCCGTCGACGATTTCATATTCTTCCTGGGCTGATTGAACCACGACGATCGGCTGTGTGAAACCATCGGCTTCAATGGATTTCAGCAGCAGCTTTTTCTCCGGCGGCGCAACGTTATTTGGGTTGTAATCATTTGGCGAAATCGCGTTATTTTTGATCCACAGAACGCAGTCTACCGGTTCTTCACGGAAAGGACTGACGCTATGGATTGCCATCCTGAATTCATTGATTGCTTCAATTCGTTCTTCTTCTGAAAGGCCAGAAAGAAAACCGGTGAGTTCCTGAGTTAGTCGTCGTTGCATAAGATCCCCCATTCCTGGCGTTTGGTTTTCATATGTTCGTTATAACGTTGATAGTTTTTCGTTTTTGTGGGACTGAATGAGAGTGCCCGACACCAGTAGTCATTATTCAGCAGTACTTTGCAGATCCGTCTCCATGAGGGGATATCTTTAGAACCAATATCGCTTTCCTGGGTTTGAGGAATCTCATCGATCCCCTTTTTCTTGTACCACTGTAAATAGACGGCGATTTTGTTGCGGTAGTGCTCTGCGGTCTGTTGCGGCATGCTGTCTAATAGCAGCATGGCATACGCTTGCCAGCTTAAATGCTCCGGTTTTAATATTTTCCGGTGGCCGTAAAAATGGTTGTCATGACCGGCGTATATTCCGCCGCTTTTAACGCCGCTAACCCGGGCGCACATGGCTGCCCATCGCTGTGGCTCAATAACATGATACAGCCACAGTCCCTGGCGTTGTTCCGGGCCAAAGGGTTCGCAAATGCGCATATATCGTGTTGGCACGCCGGCCTGGTACATCAGGTTATACAGGGGGTTGCATGGCATTTTTGTTTTCGCAAACCATGTCCAGATATCGGCTGTTTTCCAGTCATATATCGGATAGATATACCAGGTGTGTCCCCCCGGTGCCGCGGTAGTCCACGGTTTGTCATCGGCAAAACGTTGCTTACGTGAATGGGCAATGGCGACAAAACGGTTATATGACTCGTCGGCACGGATGCCCACCATCATTGCTGCAGGACGTTTTTCTGAAAACCAGTCAGCGAACTCACGAACGAATTGCTCAAAGGTCATGCCGGGTTGGTAGAAAGGAAAGAAACGGGGATTGGTAATCGCATCTGCTGGTGGTTGCCGCACCCATGGTGTATTGGGGTCCCAGCACTGCCATTCAGGTTGAAATTGTGAGAGAGAATTTTGTGTGGTAAGCGGTATTGCTACCCAATAAAAATGTTCTATAACGTCAGAATAGCGTTCACGTAGCGCTTCAACATAGTCGATAGTGCAAGAGAACTGGGCTTCCCAGTCAATAAACAATACGCTGATTTTTTTATGTAACTGGCGCGCAAGGGGGGCGGTGAGATGCATCATGAGCCCGGAGTCTTTCCCTCCGGACAGTGAAACGCACACGCGAGGCAGTGTTTCCAAAGTCCAGGTAATGCGTTCCTGAGCGGCTTCCAGCACGCTCTGACTCAGAGGGATTTTGTAAACAGACATAGCAAGTCCATACTGAAAGAATAAAAGAGTAACATCTCTAATGTATACTCTGAATAAGATATGCCAATTTACACAGCGTGCAACCTTTAAATGTATTCACATGATTTATATGGAAATTTTTTATATTTATGGTGTGAATGGTTATTTAATATATCACTTTTCTTGGTTTTTTTTGTTTATTTTATTTATGGATTTCTCGAAATTTTTGTTGTTAAGTGATGCCCGATTATACATTAAAAATAGCTCCATTGATGGAAGCTTAACATCTGTTTTGATTTCTTTTAAATTGAATAGTGATGCATATAGTTCAAAGGATGATTTGGGAAGAAAACCAATGATGTCTGTAAGAGATATAACGTTGATAATTGACATGAGTGAATCGCTAGTGAACCCGGATTTACGATTGGCGAGAAAAGAATTTGTTTCCGACTGGTACTCTTTTACACCAGCATCGTCAGAGAGAAACCGCGAAAACTGTTCTTCCAGTATTTCATTTAACGTGGCGTTTTCATTTATTCTGGGGTGGTTTTTGCAACAGACCAATACGGTCTCAACAGTCTTGAATGGGGTGCATATAATCGAGCGGTTAACGCTTGGTGATGTCGTGATGACAACATCCGCTTTACGGTAGGCTAGTAAGTCTTCAGCGGTTTCCGATGTTATCAGAATATCATGATGTTCAATTTCAACATATTTGTCTTCCCTGATAAATTGAATTAACTCACTTACGTAGGCGTTGTTGATAATTTGCGGACTGTAAATGACAAATTTTTTCTTCAGACTGGAGCTGTGCATGATATTAATTGTTTCTTCCAGACTGTTGAGATTGTTCCCAAGGTGATGGTGTAGATTGACCGCCGTTACGGTAGGCGTAATGCCTTTCCCTGCCCGAATAAACAAAGGATCATTGAACTGAGTGCGAAGCCTTTGTAGCGACTGGCTAACGGCTGAGGGGGTAATAAACAGCGTTTCGGCGGCTTTGCTTATGCTCAGATTTTGATAGATACACTCGAAAATAACCAGTAGGTTAAGATCGAATTTTTTGAGGTCGTAAAGGTTAGCCATACGCTAATTCCTGTTTTAGTTTGGTTGTGAAGTATTTAATTTTGTTATATATGAGTTGCGACACATTACCACTACATATGCATGTAAAACTTAATGAATAGTTAACTGCTGCTAAAATAGCACAGGTAGGGTTATTTTTTCGGTAAAAAGTGCTAATGGGGTAATTGATATGGAAAAGAAGAATGATTGATATGGAAACAATATCAATCATTCGTTGCGTATATTTATTTGGCTCCCATGATAATATCCAGTTTCTCTTTATCGGGTAAACCGACTGCCTGTTGCAGGGTATTATCTTTGCTCATGTAATAAATGGCAGGCGTGACATTGGCGCCTAAGTCGTCCATTAGTTTTTGGTTGATATTCAGCGTCTTCATTTGCTCGGCAGGCGGGGTTGCTGGCAGTGTCAGCGTCATTTTACCGCCGGAGGCTTCATAGTCGTGCCAGGTTTTAGCGGGATCCTTGCTTGCCAGAATGGCCGCAGCGGTTGCGGGACTTTCGGGTTTAATCACGCCGACCAACAGCGTGCGCAATTGAACGTTGCCGGACTCAACCCACGGGCGTGCCTGTTGCCAGAACTGTTTACAGTACGGGCAGAATGGATCGGCAAACACATACACAATAACAGGCGCATCTTTTTTGCCGTCCAGAATCCACGACGCTTTTTCCATTCGTTGCCACATCTCGCGCCCTGCAGGTGCATAGATTTCTTTTTCTATCAGCGCATTACTCAGGTTTTCACCTTTCTCGTTATACATATAGCCGGAGATCGCCTGTTTTCCATCAGGCGTGACATAGATAGTGACCCCCATGTCCTGATATTTGCCCAGATAACCTTTCATGCCCCCCGGCGCGTCGAACGACTTCAGAATCGTAATGCCCTGTTTCTCAATCGCTTTAACGGGGGCAGGAAGCTCTTCAGCGTGGACGACAGCAGGGAGCAGAGCTAAGAGTAATGTACGTTTAAACATTGATTTTCCTTATAAAATTAGAAGGAAAGGGAGTTAAGTTGCAAAACCTATCGCAGCCATAGGTAAGATCGACAGTCTGTCGATTGCCCTTTCGGTAGTTGGGTGATGTAATCCCAATCGCTGTTACAACCTTGGTTAAGGTAATGTAGAGCGCAACACATAGCCAGTTCTGCTGGCACTGAAGTTACTTGCGGGTAACTCGGGTAATGAGGCTCCCTGCAAAGGGAGCCTTTTTTACTTTTAGAATAGGGTTTACAACATGCGGTTGAGTCGGTTGTTAGTTAACGCTTATTGATTTGATAAAGGAAACGCATTAGCCCTTATCAATAATTTTCGTTAACTTATCCCTCAACGAAAACACGGAGGAAGTACAGATGTCTTTGATTAATACCAAAATTAAACCTTTCAAAAACCAGGCGTTCAAAAACGGTGAGTTCATCGAAGTAACCGAGAAAGATACCGAAGGTCGTTGGAGTGTCTTCTTCTTCTACCCGGCTGATTTTACGTTCGTATGTCCGACCGAGCTGGGCGACGTTGCTGACCATTACGAAGAACTGCAGAAACTGGGCGTGGACGTTTACTCTGTTTCTACCGACACTCACTTTACTCACAAAGCATGGCACAGCAGCTCTGAAACCATCGCGAAAATCAAATATGCGATGATCGGCGACCCGACTGGCGCCCTGACCCGTAACTTCGACAACATGCGTGAAGATGAAGGTCTGGCTGACCGTGCAACATTTGTTGTTGACCCGCAGGGTATCATCCAGGCAATCGAAGTTACCGCTGAAGGTATCGGCCGTGATGCGTCTGACCTGCTGCGCAAAATTAAAGCTGCACAGTATGTCGCTTCCCACCCAGGTGAAGTTTGCCCGGCTAAGTGGAAAGAAGGCGAAGCAACTCTGGCTCCGTCCCTGGACCTGGTTGGTAAAATCTAAAATTCGCTACGCCTTTCGCGCTACAGGTGCGTTGGCTACGCTTAATCACCCCGGTCACTTACTTATGTAAGCTCCCGGGGATTCATAAGCTTACCGCCTGCCTGTAACACGAAATTCTTGCGAATTAATCCTTAAGCGGGTGCGTCGCGCCCGTTTTATTCCAACACCATGATGCAAACGTATTCAGACTGCCTGAACGAATTCGGCTTGCATGATGATGTTTTCAGAGAGGGAAGAATAATGCTCGACACAAATATGAAAACCCAGCTCAAGGCTTATCTTGAGAAACTGACCAAACCTGTTGAGCTGATTGCTACGCTGGATGACAGCGCTAAATCGGCAGAAATCAAGGAACTGCTGACTGAAATTGCTGAACTGTCAGAAAAAGTCACCTTTAAAGAAGACAATACGCTGGCCGTACGTAAGCCATCGTTCCTGATAACCAACCCGGGCTCTCACCAGGGGCCACGTTTTGCCGGCTCTCCATTGGGCCATGAGTTTACCTCTCTGGTTCTGGCGCTGTTGTGGACGGGCGGTCATCCGTCAAAAGAGGCCCAGTCACTGCTGGAGCAGATCCGCGACCTCGACGGGGACTTTGAGTTCGAAACCTATTATTCACTGTCCTGCCATAACTGCCCGGATGTGGTGCAAGCGCTGAACCTGATGTCCGTGCTGAATCCGCGTATCAAGCATACGGCGATTGATGGCGGCACATTCCAGAACGAAATTACTGACCGTAACGTCATGGGCGTTCCGGCGGTCTATATGAACGGTAAAGAGTTTGGCCAGGGCCGCATGACGCTGACCGAAATCGTCGCGAAAGTGGATACGGGCGCAGAAAAACGCGCAGCGGAAGAGTTGAATCAGCGTGATGCTTACGATGTGCTGATCGTCGGTTCGGGTCCTGCCGGGGCAGCGGCTGCGGTGTACTCTGCACGTAAAGGTATTCGCACCGGTCTGATGGGCGAACGCTTTGGCGGTCAGGTTCTTGATACCGTTGATATCGAAAACTACATCTCTGTACCGAAAACCGAAGGCCAGAAACTGGCTGGCGCACTGAAAGCCCACGTTGATGATTACGATGTTGATGTCATTGATAGCCAGAGTGCGAGCAAACTGGTTCCGGCAGCTCAGGAAGGTGGTTTGCATCAGATTGAAACGGCTTCCGGCGCGGTGTTGAAAGCACGTAGCATCATCATTGCTACCGGCGCAAAATGGCGCAACATGAATGTTCCGGGTGAAGATCAGTATCGTACCAAGGGCGTAACCTACTGCCCGCACTGTGATGGCCCGCTGTTTAAAGGCAAGCGCGTCGCGGTGATTGGTGGCGGTAACTCGGGTGTTGAAGCGGCTATCGACCTGGCGGGTATCGTCGAGCACGTGACGTTGCTGGAATTTGCCCCGGAAATGAAGGCCGATCAGGTTTTGCAGAATAAAGTCCGCAGTCTGAAAAACGTCGACATTATTCTGAATGCACAAACCACGGAAGTGAAAGGCGACGGCAGTAAAGTCACCGGTCTGGAGTATCGTGACCGCGTCAGCGGTGATATCCACAATGTAGAACTGGCGGGTATCTTTGTGCAGATTGGCCTGTTGCCGAATACGAACTGGCTGGAAGGTGCCGTTGAGCGTAACCGCATGGGTGAAATAATCATTGATGCCAAGTGCGAGACCAGCGTGAAGGGGGTCTTTGCTGCGGGGGATTGTACAACCGTACCGTACAAGCAGATCATCATCGCCACTGGCGAGGGCGCGAAAGCGTCTCTGAGCTCTTTTGATTATCTGATTCGCACCACAACCGTATAAGAAAGTAAGACTCACCTGCAAAAGAAGCGAAATGCCCGATAGCACAAGCATATCGGGCCTACAAATGGGATATCATTGGTTTGTAGGAGAAAGAGGCTACCGGAAGGTAGCCTCTTTTTTTATTAGCGAACGACCAGCACCGGTAAGGTAGCGTGGCGGACAACGCTGGAGGCGTTAGATCCGAGCAGATGAGTGCTGATTGATGGGTTGCGTGATCCGATGACCACCACATCTGCATTCAACTCTTCACCCAATTCGTTTACCACATCACGCACGCTACCAAAGCGAACGTGCTGCTTAATGCGGGAAGGATCGATACTGAAGTGACCGACCATCGTTTGCAGACGGGTTTCCGCTTCGTGTTGCAGATGCTCTTCAAAACGACGAACGTCAGCGGCAAAACGGTGCAGACTCAGACTGGCGGAACCCGGGAGCACATGCAGCAGATGGATCACCCCTTTATCTTGTGCCAGAAATTCTGCATGGCGAACAGCCTTGTCGCTCAGTTCCATTTCGAATACATCAACAGGCATTATGATTGTGTTGTACATAAACATTCTCCTTGTCATTACATGAACACATAACAGCATAGTATTAAAAATGATTCTGTCAGTCACGACACAGATTTATGTTTTGCGAACAGGAGAAAAGGACGTGTAGTAAATGAAAGACAGCAGGGGGTGAAGCGGAAAGAGGATGCGGATGCATCCCCTGTAAGATAAAGCGAGTCGCTTTGATAAGACAGAGTTAGCGCAGGTAGTCGCCTGCAGCTTCAGGCTGGTACTCAAGCTCGATGACTTCGAGGTGGGTCGATGTACCGCCCGGTAAGTCCCAATGGATCGTATCGCCAACGCGCAGACCCAGAAGCGCTGCACCGACTGGCGCCATTACCGAAAGCTGTGTACTGCTGTCAGTCATATTGGCCGGATATACCAGGGTACGTACACGCACTTCGCCATCGCTCAGATTGCGGAATTTCACGCGGCTGTTCATGGTTACCACGTCGTGCGGCATGGTTTCCGGGGAACACATTTGGGCGCGATCCAGTTCAGCGTTTAATGCGTCCGCTATCGGTAAACCAGCAAACGCAGGTTGCTCCAACAGGCGGTCAATGCGTTCCGCATCGAGGTCGTTAATGATAATAGTTGGTCTGGACATTTATTACTCCATGTCGTCGATACTGCGGATGCGCAGGTAAATAATCCCAAAAGAAAACCCTCACCGTCAGGCGGCAAGGGTTTAGCTTTTATGATGATACTGAGACTTACCCCTGGTTTGAAGTGATTTAGTTCACATTCAGGCAAATCATCAATATTGCTGCAGATGAAGGGGGTGGCAAAAAACGTGATCGTTCTCAAATTTGCATTATGCTTTTTAAGCGCTCGCTGCGGGCGCGCCACGACAACTCAGTGTTCCTCGACAGGAGATCTCATGAGCCAGTACGACAAACTTACCTTAAAAGATGGCAGTTATTTGCATTTCAAAGACTGGGGAAGCGGCCAGCCCATTGTGTTCAGCCATGGTTGGCCGCTGACCGCAGATGCGTTTGAAGATCAGATGCTGTTTCTCGGGTCGAAAGGATTTCGTGTGATAGCCCATGACAGACGGGGGCACGGGCGTTCGGCCCAGTCCTGGGATGGCCACAATATGGATCAGTATGCTGACGATTTGGCCGAACTTACCGCGTATCTCAATCTCAAAGATGCTGTGCATGTCGGGCACTCTACCGGCGGTGGCGAAGTTGCTCGTTATATTGGCCGCCATGGGACGCAGAGGGTAGCAAAAGCGGTACTCATTGGTGCGGTAACGCCCATCATGATCAAAACCGACTTTAACCCGAATGGTGTACCTAAGGAGGTGTTTGATGGCATTCGTGAAGGCGTTGTGAACGATCGTGCTGCCTTTTTCTATGAGCTGACGGCCGCATTCTATGGCTACAATCGACCGGGCGCAAAGGAGTCGAAGGCGGTCCGTGAAAGTTTTGTCGAACAGGGCTTACAAGGATCAATCAAAGCACTGTACGACTGTATCCATGCGTTCTCGGAAACAGACTTGCGTGAAGATCTCAAAAAAATGACCATCCCGACGTTGGTGATCCATGGTGACGACGATCAGATTGTCCCGTTTGAAACCTGCGGTAAGGTCGCGGCAGAAATCCTACCAGATGCGCAGTTGAAGGTGTATGCCGGTGGATCTCACGGTATTTGCACCACCCATAAGCAACAGATCAACGGTGACCTGCTCAACTTTATTCAGTCGTAATCGTTAGCAGATTGTTCTACGCTGATCTTCTTTTTCCAGGGGGATGAGCGAAGCATAATTTGTGCTGCGCTGACGTTAACTTCAACAGGGAACGCTATGTATTTCTATCAACCGTCACAGGGACACGGCCTGCCACATGACCCGCTCAATGCCATTATTGGGCCGCGCCCTATCGGGTGGATTGCGTCGAGTGACAGCAACGGTCGGCATAATCTGGCACCGTACAGTTTCTTTAACTGCTTTAACTATCATCCGCCGATTATCGGTTTTGCCAGCAGCGGCTGGAAAGACAGTGTGCAGAATATTATCGAAACAGGTGAGTTTGTCTGGAACCTGACCACCCTTGAGTTGGCCAGTGCGATGAACGAAACGTCGGCCAGTCTGCCGCACGGCCAGGATGAGTTCTTTGCCGCAGGGCTTTGCAAAGCAGAGAGTCGGATAGTTAATGTGCCGCGCGTGGCACAAAGCCCCGTCAATTTCGAGTGTCGCTTATCACAGAGCCTACAACTGGCGGCCGCAGATGGCACGCCTGTTGAAACCTGGCTGATATTGGGTGAGGTGGTCGGTATCCACATTGATGAAACGTTGCTGGAAGAGGGCATCTACCAGACGGCGAAAGCGCACCCGGTACTGCGTGCGGGCGGGCCAAGTGCGTATTATTCAATTGATGAATCACATCGCTTTGACCTGGTGCGTCCGGATGCGCGTCCAAAACGTTAAGCCGTCAGACCGACGCCGGGTGTGCGCGTCGGTCTCCCTGTTTAGTATCCCGTTTTGTCGATAATAAACTGTTTACCGCAGTTACCCGGATGCGGTTGCGGCAGGAATGAACGAGAGGATAAAGGTTGGTTGATGGCATCGGCTTTTAATGAAAACTGGATCTCCGTCAGATAAGCGGGGTTGCCGTGACAACTTAGCTTCACTGCTTTGATATTCTCTTTGCCCCAGTTTTTAGCGAATGCGGCGTCAAATGCGCTACGGCTAACCGTTTTGCCGTAGTTATCCGCCAGAAACTTGCCCGTCTCGCTACTCTTAATCTCGTTGTTCAACCGCACCATGGTGCCGAAGTACGCGTCGGGATCAAAACCAAAACAGGCACCATGTTTGGCATATTCATAACGTTCCAGACAGGATGTTCCGCCAGCACCGGGCATGACGGCGCTTAACTTCGCCGCACTCTCCAGTGACAGACCGGTTTCTGGGGCCGCGCATTTCCGGCTGGCACGGGCTTCTGGCAGGTTGGGAATAGGGCGAGTAGCACAGCCAAAACGCATCCAGCGACGATTATCGACACCGCGGGCGGCAATTGAGTTTGGCAGGCTGGGCCACAGGCCATGAACCGTCAGAAAATCTACTTTATTGTCGGTCTCTTTTTGCAGACGACATTCGTCAGGCTCCTGACGATTACGCTCATGCTGACTCTGACAAAAACCGGTTTGCCAGGAGAGGGCCAGCACGTAGCGGTCAAAATCGCCGTACTGTTTGGCCTGAAGTTCATCGGCCTGAGCCGCAGAAACCGGCAGCAGAAGCGCTGCCAGTAAAGAAAAAGAACGCCATGTTGATGTCATGATAAATTCGGACACTTATATAAATTCTGAATATCATCTATTTAATCATAAAAAATGCCAGTCAGGTTTAGCTGACTGGCATCATTTTAACTCTGTGTTTTGACTATGCGTAAAGCGTGCGGATTAGCTCCACATTGCCAGAATCGGCCAGCCGACCAGCAGAAGCATTGAGATGTAGATGACACCGAAGATAGCACCCAAACGCCAATAGTCTTTGGATTTCACATAACCACAGCCATAGATGATAACCCCAGGGCCAGTGGCATACGGAGTCAGACAGCCCATGATACCGATGGACAGTACCAGCAGGATACACAGATGTTCCATCGGAACGCCCGGGATGCCTTTACCTACCGCCAGAATAACCGGCAGCATTGTGGCGGTGTGCGCAGAAAGGCTGGCAAACAGGTAGTGCGCAAAGTAGAACACCAGCACCAGAACGATCACGGTCGCGTTAGGCGAGAAACCTTCCAGGTGCGTGCTCATGGTGTTGGCAAACCAGTCGATGAAACCGGAACGGGTTAAACCGTTGGCCATTACCACCAGCGTGGCCAGGTTGACCAGGGTGTTCCATGCGCTGTTATAGCGAGTAATGTCTTTCCACGGTACAACATGCAGAGCCAGCATCAGGGAGACCGCCAGCAGACCCACTGCGGTAGCGTCAATCAGCTTGCCGCCAAATACCCACAGGCCCAGGCTGAGCAGGACCAGACCGATCAGCGTCATCTCTTTACGGGTCAGTTTACCCATAGTTTTCAGTTCATCGCCGGCCCATGCGGCAACTTCAGCACTGTGGGTAACTTCCGGTTTGTACAGCACGTAAGACAGCCACGGAGCAACGATCAGCAAAATAATACCGACCGGCAGGAAGCTGAGGAACCACTGCAACCAGCTGATTTGAATGCCGGCGATTTTGTTAACGAATTCCAGACCCAGTACGTTTGGCGCAGCGCCGGTAACGAACATCGAGGAGCTCAGGCTGGTACTGATAACCATCATCCACATCAGATATCCGCCGATACGGCGTGCGGAAGGATCGTTAGGGAAGGATTTGAACAGCGGCGGCAGGTTTTTGATAACCGGGAACACGGTGCCACCGGTACGCGCGGTGTTGGACGGTGTAAACGGCGCCAGCAGAATGTCGATGATAACAATCGCATAGCCCAGCGTCAGGGTACGTTTACCCATGAATTTCACCAGGAACAGTGCGATACGACGACCCAGACCGGTGACTTCATAACCCAGTGCGAAGATAAACGCACCGAACACCAACCACACGGTGGTGCTGGAGAAGCCAGCCAGACCCCACTTCAGCGCTTGCTTACCCGCTTTAAACGCCGGATCGGCCAGTTCGGAAGCATCAAACAGCAGGTAGTTGCTGCCGATAACGCAGATCGTGACGGCGATAAAGCTGATCGCTGTTGCCGGAATTGGCTCAAGGATCATACCGACGATCATCGCCACAAACACGGCAAAGTAGTGCCAGGCCTGTGGAGGCATTCCATCAGGAACGGGGATAAGAAACATGACGCCCATTACGACCAATGGGGCCAATAACTTCCATATTTTATCTTTTGCTAAAGACATGTGTGTGATTCTCCGGAAAGGATCTTTAATTGTGATAATGATGAACTTGCGAAATCTGAGCTAAGAACCAGGTAACGATCAGCAGATCGGCACAGCCTCCTGGACTGAGGTTGCGTTCGATGCACTGTTGGTCGAACTGGTGTAGGTAATGGAGATCGGCGGGGGTACGAATTCCCCCTTGCTGCAATAATGTGGTGGCCTGCCGTTGTATCCACCGCAGACCCTCCGCGCCGCCACGTGAAGCCACGTTGGTGTCGCCATTGATAGACATCAGCAGCAATAATGTGTCGAGTAACGCCAGTTCAGGGTCGCGGCCCTGAGTCAGCAGTGCGCGGTAGTGCGGCAGAGCATGCTGGATGACGAGCGGATATCCCGCTTCGGCTTCGCCCCGTGCGCCGGTTAATCCCAGTTGCTGATAAAGACGTTGGCCAGCCGTGAGTTGTTGATTGTTCTGGCGCAGTTCGCGCTCGGTCAGGCCACGGCAAAATGTTGCTGCCGTAGAGCAAATGGTTTCAGCGGTAACAGTCAGTTGGAGCTGGTGCAGGCGGCCAATGGCGGCACACAGCAGTCCCAGAGAAAAGATGCTGCCTTTATGGGTGTTCACCCCAGCGGTGGCGCGAAACATATCGGCTTCGCAGGCCATACCCAGTGGACGCAGTCCTTTCAGTACCTCTTCAGGTGACAACTGCGCGCTGAATGCGCCGTATTCGATAAAACGTGGCAGCCAGGCCTGGATAGCCTCTGCGCTGCGATGAAAATCTTCCAGCGCCATATCTTTATGTGCGCCGTTATTAATGCGATCCACCAGACCCGGTTTGGGCGATAAGTTGACTTCAGTCAGCATGGCGCGCCAGGCAAGCGTGGCGTAGGCGTCGGGCAGATCCAGTGGAAGAACTGCGTTATTCGTCGATGTTGCGGGAATCGGCATCATGCAGCAGTGCCTCCATTTGAATGAGTAAGTCGGAAAGCGCGTGGGTTTTACCCCGCGCACAGTCGGCAGCGCTTTGCTCGCACAACAGACAGCGACGGGCAGGAAGCGCGAAATGACGGCGGGACAGGATTTCTCCTTCCGGGGTCAGGACATCGATGTCCCATAACCGTCCCAGCGGATGTGAATGCTCAAGCTCGATAGTGGCGAGCTTGAGGTCGTGGGCTGGCGCCTCGATGGACAACAGACCTTCCGGGCCGCTGGCGGAGACCAGCGCAGTTTGCTCCCTGACAATCCAGGATGATTGTTTCGCCAGCGCAAGCAGGGCGATGACGCCGTGATTAAAGATACGACGGGTTAATTCGCTGTCTTTAATCGGACCTGGCGCTACCACGGTAAAAGAGACCAATGGCGCGTGATGACGCGTGAGCCAGGCATGTTGCCTCGCTTGTCTCTCATCGCGGCTGGCGAGCAGCTCGGGAATGGAAACCGCGTGGCAGGTGGCGTGTTCAGGGAGCAGGTGCATGGCTTATTCCTTCACCTGATGCACAACGTCAATCACTGAGCCATCGCGATAACGCACAACGGCAATCACGCGGTCAGTAAATTCGATAGCGCGTGGCTGACCGGTAAGCTGCTGTGCACGTTCGCGCAACCATTCAATGGACACGACTTTCATGCCCGCTTCTTGCAGACGTTCTGCCAGCTCAGGGCGTGCAGGGTTGACGGCGATACCGTGGTCAGTGACCAGGATATCAACGCTGGAACCCGGGGTTACGCAGGTCAGGACGTTATCAACCAGCGTCGGGATGCGTCCGCGAACCAGCGGGGCGACGATGATGGAAAGCGCTGCGGCAACCGCAGTATCACAGTGGCCACCGGATGCGCCGCGCAGTACGCCGTCAGAACCGGTCAGTACGTTAACGTTGAAGTTGGTATCTACTTCCAGCGCGCTCAGTACCACGACATCCAGACGATCAACAGAGGCGCCTTTTGAGCCCCAGTTGGCATACTGGTTAGCACTGATTTCAATGTGATTTGGATTGCGTGCCAGAGATTCTGCCGCATTACGGTCGAAGCTCTGTACATCCAGCAGTTTGCGGATTAAGCCTTTCTCATGCAGGTCAACGATGGTGGCAGTGATGCCGCCCAGCGCAAAGTCAGCACGGATGTCGCGGCTGCGCATTTTGTCTTCCAGGAAACGGGTAACGGCCAGAGACGCGCCGCCGGTTCCTGTCTGCAATGAAAAACCTTCTTTGAAGTAGCCGGAGTTAGCAATAACGTCTGCTGCGCTGCGGGCGATCAGCAATTCGCGCGGGTTGGTGGTCATGCGAGTGGCATCAGCACCAATTTTGTCAGCATCACCGACCTGGTCGATTTGTACAATCAGATCCACCTGATCCTGGGTAATGCTGGCTGGATTATGCGGGTAGGTCAGCAGCTGTTCGGTCAGCAGGACAACCTGTTTGGCGTTTTCAGCATCGACACGAGCGTAGCCCAGGGAGCCACAGCAGGCTTTACCTGTGTAACCGTTGGCGTTACCAAACGGGTCACAGGACGGTACGCCGAGGAAGGCGACATCAATGTTGAGTTCGCCGCTTTGTACCAGATGTACACGACCACCGTGAGAGTGGACCTGAACAGGTTCAGCCAGCAGACCGCGAGAGATCTCTTCTGCCAGCGGGCCACGCAGACCAGAAGTATAAATACGGCTGACGACACCCTGACGAATGTGTTCAACCAGCGGCGCATGGCAGTCGCTCAGGGAGCTGGAAGCCAGCGTCAGGTTTTTAAAGCCCATTGCAGCGATGGTATCCATCACCAGGTTGATCGTCAGATCGCCACCGCGGAAAGCGTGGTGGAAAGAGATGGTCATGCCATCCTGTAAGCCTGAACGGCGAATGGCCTCTTCCAGGTTAGCGCACAGCTTTTTGTTGCGCGGTTTTTGCGCCTGTAATTCAACTTTTGCGGTGCTCTGATAAGCGGAAAGCTCGCTTTCTGCATGACGGCTCCAGGTCGCCACGCGATCCTGTCGTTGAGACTGTTCGATTTTCTGCGTCATTTTTTTGCCTTATTCTTCGCGAATGCCGGAAAGTTCTGCACGGGAGATAACCAGAAGGGCGCGCTCGATAACCGGGCTGTCGACCATCTTGCCGTTCAGGGAAACTACGCCACGGCCTTCACGGGCGGCGGCTTCAGCGGCTTCTACCACCAGACGTGCGTGAGCCAGCTCTTTGCGCGTCGGGGCATACAGGTTGTGCAGGAGTTCAATCTGACGCGGGTTGATGAGCGACTTACCATCAAAACCCAGTTGCTTGATGTGTGCGGCTTCGTGCAGGAAACCCGCTTCGTTATTGGCATCGGAATAGACGGTATCGAACGCCTGAATGCCGGCAGAACGCGCAGCCTGCAGAATTGAGCACCGTGCAAACAGCAGTTCGGTGCCTTCCGGGGAGCGTTCGGTACGCAGGTTACGTACGTAGTCTTCTGCGCCGAGCGCAATACCGATTAGACGCTCGGAAGCGTGGGCAATTTCTACTGCGCGGGTAATACCTAATGGTGATTCGATAGCGGCCAACAAACCGGTGCTGCCGGGTTCACGACCACAGGCGTTTTCAATACGCAGGATTTCGCTTTCGATATCGGTGACATCCTGGGCGGTATCCGTTTTGGGTAAACGCACGATGTCAGCGCCACCGCGTACGACGGCTTCGAGGTCATTGATGCCCCATTCGGAGTCGAGGGCGTTAACGCGCACGATAGTTTCAACGTCGTGATACAGCGGATGCTGCAGCGCGTGATACACCATGCGGCGCGCAGTGTCTTTCTCACGCAGTGCGACGGAGTCTTCCAAGTCGAACATCAGCGCATCTGCCGGGTAGATGAATGAGTTGCTGACCATCGCGGCGTTAGCGCCTGGTACGAACAACATGCTGCGGCGTGTGCGGGATTTACGTTGTTGTAAAGAATCGGAAATCATTGGCAATCCTCCCATGGCAGTGCCGGAATGCCGCTGGCGCGGGCCAGTAATGCTTCCAGTCGCGCACGTAAAATGCAGTCCAGTGCGCCTTTATCATCAACATTTAATTGCACGCCGCGGACGTTATAGCGGGACAGAACGTCCAGAATGGTGGCCCTGATGGCATCACCGAACTGCTTTTCGACGCTACTGTTAACCTGCAGGTCAATATCCTGCGTATCGAGCGGGGCGATGCGGATCATCACATCACCGGACTCGAGAGTGCCTGCGACGGCTGCCTGGTTTATTTTCATTTTTCACCTGTTGCTAATGCGGGGGTATTTTGGCGGACTGTCGCAGCCGATGAGGTTCGCTCAACCATGCTTTGCAAGTAGTGCAGCGTGGCTTCGGGTACCAGGGATGCGATAGCCGTGAGATCTTTTTTAACCAGCAGCTTGCGTACCCAGGAGGCGGAAATCGGCATCTCCTGGAAACACAGCCGCTCAATTTCCACCAGTTCAATCGGCGGGGCGGGAAGTGTTGGGGTCTCCAGCCAGTAGCGCATATCGTTGTTGTACTGGGAGGTGACGGTGCAATACGGCTCAGTACCGACGAAACGGTGCGTAACGCCGAGTGCCGGGGCCAGGTACTGACGGAAAATTTTCAGGTCTATTTCGGTGTAGCAGTGGTTAATAACGCTCTGCTCTTTAATGAAGTAGCACGGGAACGTGGCGCGAGAAATGATGTATTCCGAACCGCGGTGTACGGTTAAACGTGGAATATCTTTTGTCCCTTTGAGTACCAGGTCCAGTCGGTCTTCATACGGGAAACGCGAGGTATCTTCTTTCACCAAAAACAGATGCAGCCAGTCGCACTGTGCGGCGGCTTGTTGGATCAGAAAACGGTGCCCGTTGGTGAAGGGGTTGGCGTTCATCACGATACAGCCAATTTTTTTCCCTTCACGGCGCTGTTTCGCCAGTGATTCCGCGTAGCGTTTCAGGCGAGTGGTGCTGTTTTCCATCAACACCATAATGCCGGGCACGCTGGTCAGCGTCGAAAAACCGCACTGCTTAAACAGTGACTCATACTCGGTTTTGGTATAGATGAAGAGATGGGTGCAATGCCGCTCGTAGGCGAGGTTGATTAACTCAGTCGCCAGCGTCAGCGCTAAGCCTTCACCGCGCACGGATTCACAGATCGCGACGCATTTAATGATATTGCCGGCGATACCGCCACAGGCGATCAGGCGGTCGTTACGGGTGACGGTGATAAATACTTCGACGGTGGTATCAACGCTCAAATCGTTCTCTTTCAGAAATTGAGCGATAACCGCCATCTTTTTATTTTCTGAGCGTTTAACTTGCGTGAATATATTATTACCGAACATAGTAAATAGAGCCCCGATGGTATATTTGTTACTGGGTTTCTGTTTTTGTTGCTCTGTTTAGCAACCTGATAACGTTTTGTTTGCAATTGAAGGGAATGTTTTTTTATTACGGAGTATTTCTTTTTTTCCCTGCTGCATACATCGTAAGGAGTATTTTGGCGGTAAATTTTGATTTATTTCACAATAAGTTAGATGGTTTTAATGTGTTTTATGGTTTTAAGTTTTTTAATTAATTTAACCCGGAAATAGCGTGTGGTTTTTATTTGTTTAATTGATTTAAGGTGGGGAATCTGTAACGATCCTATTTTAGGCCGTGGCTTGTAAATAAAACATTTTTATTACAAATACAACGAAAAATAAGTTTCGGTTAACGTCGGTGAGGAAAAAACATGTCGGAAAAGAAAAATAAAACACGGTTTCCTTTTTTTCGCAGCCTGGCGTTTCCGTTGCGTATCTTTCTCCTCATTCTGGTCGTTTCTGTTTTTATCATCGCGGCGTTAGCACAATACTTTACCGCCAGCTTTGAAGATTATCTGGCAACGCATGTTCGCGATATGGCAATGAATCAGGCGAAAATTATCGCCTCGAACGACAGCATTATTGCTGCCGTAAAGCACCGTGATTACGAGCGTCTGGCAACGATAGCGGATAAGTTGCAGAGCGGGACTGACTTTGACTATGTGGTTATCGGTGATACCCACTCGATCCGTCTTTACCACCCTAATCCGGATAAAATTGGCTACCCCATGCAGTTCACCAAGCCCGGCGCACTGGAGAAAGGGGAAAGCTATTTCATTACCGGTAAAGGGTCTATCGGAATGGCGATGCGCGCCAAAACCCCTATCTTTGATGATGATGGTAAAATCATCGGTGTTGTCTCAATTGGCTACCTGATCAGTAAAATCGACAGCTGGCGCTCGGATTTCTTACTTCCGATGGCAGGGGTGTTCATTCTGTTGTTACTGGTGCTTATGTTACTTTCCTGGTTTTTTGCCGCCCATATCCGACGCCAGATGTTGGGTATGGAGCCCAAACAAATCGCACGGGTGGTACGTCAGCAGGAAGCGCTGTTTAGCTCAGTGTACGAAGGCTTAATTGCTGTTGATCCTGACGGGTGCATTACGGCGATAAACCGCAGTGCGAGAAAAATGCTGGGGCTCTCGTCGCCTGGACGTAAGTGGTTAGGTAAGCCGATTGCGGATGTCGTTCAGCCAGCAGATTTTTTTACCCAGCAGATTGCGGAAAAGCGCCAGGATGCGATGGTTAACTTCAATGGGTTGAGTGTGATTGCCAACCGCGAGGCTATCCGCTCAGGCGATGAACTGCTCGGGGCTATCATCAGCTTTCGTAGCAAAGATGAAATTGCGACTCTGAATGCCCAGCTAACACAAATCAAACAGTATGTAGAAAGCCTGAGAACACTACGTCATGAACACCTGAACTGGATGTCCACCATCAATGGTCTGCTACAAATGAAAGAGTATGACCGGGTGCTGGCCATGGTTCAGGGAGAGTCGCAGGCGCAGCAGCAACTCATTGATAGTCTGCGTGGCGCTTTCGCCGATCGTCAGGTTGCAGGCCTGCTGTTTGGCAAGGTACAGCGTGCGCGGGAACTGGGTCTCACAATGACCATTGTGCCTGGCAGTCAACTGCATAAACTTCCTGAGGGGTTGGATAGCACAGAGTTTGCAGCAATTGTTGGCAATCTGCTTGATAATGCGTTTGAAGCCAGTTTGCGTACCCAGCAGGGTAACAAGGTCGTTGAACTCTATCTGAGCGATGAGGGCGATGAGGTGATCATCGAAGTCGCCGATCAAGGTTGTGGCGTACCGGAAGCATTGCGCGAAAAAATATTTGAACAGGGTGTGAGCACTCGTACTGATGAACCAGGCGAACATGGCATCGGTTTGTATCTGATTGCAAGTTATGTGAGGCGCTGTAATGGGGTTATTACGCTCGAAGATAACTCCCCCTGCGGTACCTTATTTTCTTTATTTCTTCCGAAAGTGAAAAAAAACAATGACGGAACCATTAACGCTGTTGATCGTTGAGGATGAAACGCTACTGGCGGAAATGCATGCTGAATATATCCGCCATATACCCGGTTTCAGCCAGATATGGCTGGCGGGTAATCTTGCGCAGGCAAGAATGATGATTGAGCGTTTTAAGCCCGGTTTGATTCTTCTTGATAACTACTTGCCGGATGGCAAGGGCATAACGCTGTTACACGAGCTGACTCAGGCACGCTACCCTGGCGGCGTGGTGTTTACCACGGCAGCCAGTGATATGGATACGGTCTCAGAAGCCGTACGCAGCGGGGCTTTTGATTATCTGGTTAAACCCATAGCCTACGAGCGACTGGGGCAGACGCTTACCCGGTATCAGCAACGCAGAAGAATGTTGGCCGGTAATGACAGTGCCAGCCAAAAACAGATCGATGAAATGTTTAATGCCTATGCGCGCGGTGAGCCGAAAGGGGATTTGCCGACGGGGATCGACGCGCTAACGCTGAATGCGGTACTGAAGTTGTTTGCTGACCCGACGGTGCATCATACTGCGGAAACGATCGCCCAGGCGCTTACCATCAGCCGTACAACATCCAGACGCTACCTGGAGTACTGTGCCAGCCGCCATTTGATCATTGCGGAGATTATTCACGGGAAGGTAGGTAGACCGCAGCGTATTTACCACGGCGGCTAATACACGTCATCCTTTAAGCTGCCTCTTTGTTGGCTGCGTGCAGAAACCCCAGTCACATAGTTATCTATGCTCCTGGGGATGTCTTCACTTGCCGCCGCGATGCAGCATAAATGATTTTGTGTATTAAGGTCAGGTATTGACAGGTATCGTTAACCGCCAATCAGGGCAGACGTTGCCGGTACCATCACTTCCGTGGCGATAATCACAATCAGCAGTCCGACCATCACCGGAACAGACGTCCGTTTTACGACTTCAAACGGTGAAATCTTCGCCATCCCTGCGACAGCCACAACCACACCGGATACTGGGGAGATTGTGCGTCCGAGGTTTGACGCCTGCAGCATTGGGATCGAAAGGTAGGCAGGGTTGATCCCGGAAGAGTGCGCCAGTTTTGGGATCATCTCAACGAAGGCGTAGAAAGGTGCGTTACCGGAGCCCGTGGTCATTGCGGCCAGCATGGTCAGAATCACCAGGACCAGCATCAGAATAATACTTGCAGAACCAAATGAGGTGGCGATAGAGATCAGACTCTGAATAAAGCCAATGGTGCTCAGACCCTGAGCAAATACACCGGCTGCAACTAACAGCATGACGACGTTAGCAAAGGCATCTGCCATGCCGCGGTAGGCCACTTCCAGACCTGAGAAAACCTTCTGGGTATTGAACCCGCGGATGAACTCCAGCACTGCGGCAATAAGCATGCACAGCACCAGAATCGTGATGATGTGCAGTTGCGGGCCCCATTTACCATCAAAAATCAGTACGCCGACGATCGGGGTAAACGGCAGGATGGCATAAAACGAAGGGGCTGTGGTGGTGATTTCTGCCACATCTAACATTTCGTGAGAGATGTTCTCTTTTTTATCCAGATAGCGCTGCCAGAAGTAATGGGCAATCGCCATACCAATAATGGCAGCAATGGAAATCGGCAGCGTGGTTTTAAACGCGAAGTCGATCAGTGGCATTTCCGCTGCTTTTGCAGCCAGCACGACATCCCCGGAAGTTGGAGAAAGAATGATGGCGGCAGGGGAGGCGCAAATGGCCGCCGCAGCACCACGACTGATCCCAACGTTAACCATGACCGGAAAGAGTGTCGCCATCAACAGCACGCCCAGCCCGGTTGCCGAAGAGACGGCCAGTGACATCAGGCAGGCAACAAAATAGGCGGCAATCATGAGCATGTAAGGCGAGTTGATATATTGCAGGGGTTTGGAGGCCAGCTTAACGACCATATCGTTCGCGCCGATATGCGTCATGTAGGCGGCAAAACCACACAACATCATAATCATCATGCCAAGGTCGCCGCCGCGGCTCATCAGCAAAATTTTAATATATTCAACAATATCTGTCGCGGTGTAACCGGTACTTTCGGCACTGCCGGGCAGAACTTTATGTCCCATCAGGGCGCTGATAATCAATAAAACCAGCCCCCCGACAAACAATACGCCGGTCGCGGAATAACCTTTAATGATGTAGCGAGCTACACCCACAATAACAACGACTCCAATAAGGAGTTCTATAAATGTCAACATTGTTTCCCCTGTCATATTGACGCCCAGAAAGTAAAAAAACTAAAAAAAGCATAAAGCGGTGTGAGAATGTGCCTAATAAACACCGGCTCCTTGCTGATTAAAATCAATAAAAATACGGATTCAACCGATGGCGCAGGCGTTTTTTCAACATAGCGGATGAGAAGGGCGTACCGCAATCAAAAACTGTGAACCACTCTGGTTTTATGTGTTGTTTTGCCTCGAGATGATGCATTGATGTTAATTAATTGTGATTTATTTTGGTGTTTGTGCGTAAAGGAAGCTGGATAATAGAAATAAGAGCGCGTGTTATATATAAAAACCATAATAAATATAATGATAATAATCTGGAATTTATAAGTGGAGAATATTCTGATTTTTTATTAGCGCCTCTTTGTTAAGCTAACATTAAGGTTTTGTTTGCTACAATTAATACTAACTCCCAGGATGGTAATTAAGTCGTGATTGTCGCTAAACGTTATTTTCTCATTTTTTCATTTCTTTTTATTCAGTTAGCCTTTATTCCCCAGGGTTTTACTGAGGATAAAGGGTGGTTTGATACCTTTAAAGATAATGTCAGTGAAACCTGGCAGCAGCCCGAACATTATGATCTGTATGTGCCGGCCATTACCTGGCATGCGCGTTTTGCCTACGATAAAGACAAAACGGATCGCTACAATGAACGCCCCTGGGGGGCTGGATTTGGCCAATCCCGTTGGGATGATAAAGGTAACTGGCACGGGCTCTATATAATGGCCTTTAAGGATTCCTACAATAAATGGGAACCGATCGGCGGCTATGGCTGGGAAAAAACCTGGCGGCCGCTGGCCGATGAAAACTTCCATACAGGTCTCGGTTTTACCGCCGGTTTCACCGCGCGCGATAACTGGAACTATATTCCCGTGCCATTGATCCTGCCGTTGGCCTCGATAGGCTATGGCCCGGCGACATTCCAGATGACCTACATTCCGGGTACGTATAACAACGGAAATGTCTACTTTGCCTGGATGCGTTTCCAGTTTTGACAGACTACCTGTATTGTCAGGTGGATTATTATAAACTTGTTTAAAAACAGGTGGATATGTTGTTTGACTGAAAAATAACGCGACATTTATCACTTTTTGACAAAGTTCGACTGGACAAAGTGCACCACAATTGTTGTACTGATACCCGACACAGCATTTGTGTCTATTTTTCATGTAAAGGTAATTTTGATGTCTAAGATTAAAGGTAACGTTAAGTGGTTTAATGAGTCCAAAGGATTCGGTTTCATTACTCCGGAAGATGGCAGCAAAGACGTGTTCGTACACTTCTCTGCAATCCAGACCAATGGTTTTAAAACTCTGGCTGAAGGTCAGCGCGTAGAGTTCGAAATCACTAACGGTGCCAAAGGCCCTTCTGCTGCAAACGTAATCGCTCTGTAAGCATACGACAGCAAGAATTCAAAACCCGCTTAATTGCGGGTTTTTTTTCGCCTAGTGTGCAGGAGAGGCTGAAACCAGCCAGAATGCCAGAGCCGTCATCGCAAATGACCCTAACAGGTTAACCAGCACATTCACCATTGCCCAACCAAAGCGTCCTTCTTGTAGCAAAAACACCACTTCTGCCGAGAAGGTTGAAAACGTCGTCAGCCCCCCGCAGAAACCGGTGGTAATGAGCACTTTCCACATTGGATCAATGTTTGTCATGCGGTTAAACCACGCCAGCCCCATGCCAATAATAAACGCGCCAATCAGATTTGCTGCCAGCGTACCGAATGGGATGGCCTGATGCAGCGGATTGAACCGCATGCTTAACATCCATCTTGCTACGCTTCCTGTACCGCCACCGATAAAAACTGCTAAAAGGAGTTGTAACACTGTGTAATCCTGCTATTTGATTGTATATAGCGTGAGTGTAACGCTGAATAATTGTTGTTGGCGAGCTTAACCGATTTTTCTGGAGGGAATATGTTTGTTGCAGCAGGGCAATTTGCCGTGGGTCCCTCGTGGGAAAAAAATGCGGAAACGTGTGTCCAGTTGATGTCTCAGGCCGCAGGAGAGGGAGCATCGCTGTTGGTATTGCCGGAAGCGCTGTTGGCCCGTGACGATCTCGACCCCGATCTATCGGTGAAGTCAGCTCAGCTACTGGAGGGCGGTTTTCTGACCCGGCTACAGCGAGAGAGCGCGCAAAACGAGATGACGACGATCCTGACGATTCATGTTCCCTCTGTACCTGGCCGGGCGTTGAACATGCTGATTGCGCTACGGGGAGGCCGGGTTGTTGCCCACTACGCAAAATTACATCTCTATGATGCCTTTTCGATTCAGGAGTCGCGGAATGTCGATGCAGGGGACGCCATAGCGCCATTGCTGGACGTAGACGGATTAAAGGTAGGGTTAATGACCTGCTATGATCTGCGCTTTCCTGAGCTGGCATTGGCGCTCGCGTTACAGGGGGCTGAAATCCTGGTCTTACCGGCTGCCTGGGTTCGTGGTTCGCTAAAAGAGCATCATTGGACAACGCTGCTGGCGGCAAGAGCCCTGGATGCAACCTGTTATGTGATTGCTGCGGGGGAGTGTGGTAACAAGAATATCGGTCAGAGCCGGGTTATCGATCCGTTTGGCGTGACGATTGCCGCTGCGGCGGAAACGCCCGCGCTGATAATGACGGAGGTTTCTGCTGAGCGGGTGAGGCAGGTCAGGGCGCAACTTCCTGTGTTACGTAACCGCCGCTTTGCGCCACCGCAATTATTATGACGTTTTTTTAAACAAGGCTTGATTCACCTTGTTACAGATTGCTATTGTGTGCGCGCGTCGAAAGGCCGTTAATATTCTCAGGTTAATATGGCGCTTTATGCAGCCTGGTTTAAGTTAAGAAGGTATCTATGGGTGAGATTAGTATTACCAAACTGCTGGTGGTTGCCGCACTGGTCGTTCTGCTGTTTGGTACCAAGAAGTTACGTACGCTGGGTGGAGACCTGGGAACGGCAATTAAAGGCTTCAAGAAAGCGATGAACGATGATAATGCCGATGCTAAGAAAGATGCTGACGGTAGCGTTCAGACGGAGAAGCTTTCCCATAAAGAGTAATGTCAGGAGCACGATGCTCATACTGCATACTCTGCATGAAAAAAAACCGGCAATTGCCGGTTTTTTTATTGCTGAAATGTAAGTGAGTATTACACGATCACTTCACTTCCAGCCCTTTCGCCTGCATGTCCGCATGGTAAGAAGAACGAACAAATGGGCCGCAGGCTGCATGGGTAAAGCCCATTGCCATGGCTTCAGCCTTCATCTCATCAAACTCGTCCGGGCTTACATAGCGCTGAACCGGCAGGTGATGGCGGCTTGGCTGTAGATACTGACCCAGCGTCAGCATGGTCACGCCATGGCTGCGCAGATCGCGCATAACCTCAATGATTTCAGCATTGGTTTCACCCAGACCCACCATCAGACCGGATTTGGTTGGGATCTCAGGGTGCGCTTCCTTGAAACGTTCCAGAAGCTTCAGTGACCAGTTGTAATCAGCCCCAGGGCGTACGTTGCGATATATACGCGGAACGTTCTCGAGGTTATGGTTAAACACGTCTGGCGGGGTGGCCGTGAGGATATCCAGCGCACGATCCATACGACCACGGAAGTCAGGTACCAGCGTTTCGATTTTAATCGACGGGCTTTTCTCACGAATAGCGGTGATGCAGTCAGCAAAGTGCTGGGCGCCGCCATCGCGCAGATCGTCGCGGTCAACGGAGGTAATGACCACATAGCGCAGCGCCATGTCTGCAATCGTCTGAGCCAGTTTTAACGGCTCGTTAGCATCAGGAGCAACCGGACGGCCATGGGCAACGTCGCAGAATGGGCAACGGCGGGTACAGATTGCGCCGAGGATCATAAAGGTTGCAGTGCCGTGATTGAAACATTCAGCCAGGTTAGGGCAGGACGCTTCTTCGCAGACAGAGTGCAGGCCATTTTTGCGCATCGCTGCTTTGATACCCTGGATGCGAGTGGAGTCCGCTGGCAGTTTTATTTTCATCCATTCCGGTTTACGCAGCAGGGCTTCGCGCTCTGTTGCTACATTTTTTACCGGGATAAGAGCCATCTTATCGGCATCGCGGTATTTAACACCGCGTTCCATCACAATGGGTTTACTCATAGCTTGCGTGTTCCAGTTGCGAATTACGAAGGAAAGCGTTTCAATTCAAGGGAATGTTGCATTTATCAACTATTTTTGAATTAGTGATACGCAGTATATCATTGAAACGGGCCAGAAAGCAGCCTGACAGGCTGGCAAAATGTAAAATAGTTGTTGTTTTGTGCCATTTGCCACAACATATGCTGCGGCAAACGATAACCTGTTTTCTCAGTCTGCGATGTACTCGTGGGGGGGGTTGCCCAACAGCGCTAAAATGTTAGCCAGTAGACGAGGACGCACGCTCTCGGTTGTTGCCGTACTGTCCCACTGCGAGACTTTTGCCATTTCCATTCCGGCATAGCCACAGGGGTTGATGCGCAGGAAAGGTGACAGGTCCATATCTACGTTGAGCGCTAAGCCGTGAAACGAGCAGCCTCTCCGGATACGTAACCCTAACGAGCAGATTTTCTTTTCGCCGACATAGACCCCCGGCGCATCAGCACGCGGATGGGCGTCAATACCTATCTCCGCAAGCGTATTCACCACGGTTTGTTCCAGCAGTGTGACCAGTTCACGCACGCCCAGTTTGCGGCGTTTGAGGTTCAACAGAACATACATAACCTGCTGACCGGGTCCGTGGTATGTCACCTGACCGCCCCGATCGCTCTGGATAACGGGAATATCACCGGGCATCAGTACGTGCTCTGCTTTACCGGCCTGACCCTGGGTAAAGACAGGATAATGCTCTACCAGCCAGATTTCATCATGACTGTTTTCATCACGGGTATCGGTGAATTCGTGCATGGCCTGAGAGACTGGCTCGTAGGGCAGAAGACCGAGCTGGCGGACCAGAATTTTATCCTGATACAAAACGGCATCTCCGTAGATACTCACACAGAGTAGAGAATGTTAAAGAGGGGAAAAGTATATCACAGGAGGGTGGGGTTACCCGAGCGGGGATGCAGCGGGTAACCGACAGGTTTTTACAGCACCATACGTACGATGTCGATATTACCTAATTCTTCGTACAGCGTTTCAACCTGCTCAATGTGTGTCGCATTAATAGTGATTGAGACCGAGTGGTAGTTGCCTTTGCTGCTCGGTTTTACCGTTGGGGAGTAATCACCTGGCGCATGGCGCTGTACCACTTCAACCACCTGATCAACCAGCTCAGGCAACGCCTGCCCCATTACTTTGTAAGTAAATGGAGTAGGGAATTCAAGCAGTTCGTTAAGTTTGGTTTTCATGTCAGCTCCGGCGTTACATCAAAAAATAATAACTCCCACAGAGCGTGGGAGTTATCTGGATACTTAGTATATGGGGACGTAAATCACACTTTCAAGTGTTCGATTTTTAGCCAAACCAGTGATGGAACATTAATTTAATGTAATCAATGATTTTACCAAAGAAGTTGCCTTCCGGGATTTCCTGCAGAACCACCAGCGGACGCTGCTCAATGGTTTTGCCATCAAGCTGGAAGTTGATGGTGCCGACAACCTGGTTTTTCTGCAGCGGAGCATGCAGTTCCGTCGTGTTCAGAACATAGCTGGCTTTCAGATCTTTCATGCGGCCGCGTGGAATCGTCAGGTAGACATCTTTATCGACACCTAATGACGCACGATCGGTATTACCAAACCAGGCGGGCTCTGAGGCAAACTCTTTGCCGACTTTCAGCGGATTCACGGTTTCAAAGAAACGGAAGCCCCAGGTCAGCAGCTTTTTACTTTCGGTTTCACGACCTTTATAGGTGCGACCGCCCATCACGGCGGAGATCAGACGCATCTGACCTTCGGTCGCGGAGGCCACAAGGTTATAACCCGCTTTGTCAGTATGGCCGGTTTTGATACCGTCAACATTCAGGCTGTTATCCCACAGCAGACCGTTACGGTTGAGCTGGCGGATACCGTTAAAGGTGAACTCTTTTTCTTTATAGATAGAGTACTCGTTGGGTACATCGCGGATCAGCGCCTGACCAATCAGCGCCATATCGCGAGCTGAGCTGTACTGGCCTTCTGCATCCAGGCCATGTACGGTCTGGAAGTGGGTGTTTTTCAGCCCCAGCGCATTAACATAGCTGTTCATCAGGCCGACGAAAGCGTCCTGACTTCCGGCAGAAAAGTCTGCCATTGCCACGCAAGCATCGTTACCGGATTGCAGGTTGATACCACGGATTAGCTGCGATACTGGCACCTGCATGCCCGGCTTGAGGAACATCAGGGATGAACCTTTAAAGACAGGGTTGCCCGTAGCCCAGGCGTCGTTGCCGACGGTGACCAAATCGGTTTCTTTGAATTTCCCGGCTTTCATTGCCTGTCCGATGACGTAGCTGGTCATCATTTTGGTCAGGCTGGCGGGATCGCGGCGAGAGTCCGCATTCTGTTCTGCCAGAACTTTGCCTGAATTGTAGTCAATCAGGATATACGACTCCGCATCGATCTGCGGAACACCCGGGATCATGGTTTTAATATTCAGGTCATCTGCATGGGCAGCAGAAAGAGAGGCTGCGCAGAGAGCCGCGGTGAGCGCCATGCGCTGCACGAAACGAGCGGAAAAAGTGGTCTTCATGGTCTGAACTACGACGTCCGTGGTGAAATTAAAAAAAGTGCCCTACTATAGCAAATGCATAACTCACAGGCATCTGACTTTCCGCGTGACTTTGTTAATGTCGTTTACAGAAATTGACAACTCAGATGCCTGATTTACGTTATTACACGCCGGTGATGAAGGACTGTAATTGCGCCTCGGATTGAAGACGCTGTTGCAGTGTGGAGGCTTCAGCCTTGCTGGCGAATGGCCCCATCTGAATACGCCAAACGGCACCGTTTTGCACGACCCGGCCCGGAACGCCAAACTGCTGACTTAAACGCTTTTGATACTGCTGCGCGCGCGCCTGCTCGCTTACCGCACCAACCTGAACGACATAACGACCGTTGGCTGCGGTTGCCGGAGTAGCAACGGCGGCGGGTGCTGCTGCGACAGTCGGTGTGGTGGCTGGCACAGCCACAGGGGCGGCCGGTTGTGGCGCTGGCGTCGGTTCGCTACCTTCAAGCACGCCGGAAGCGAGCGTGGTCGGTGCGCCGAGGAAACCACCGCTGTTTACTGGTGCTCCGGTAGGGTCATCGCTTTTCAGCGTGGAATTGCTGATCGGGCGGATATCACCCTGCGGCTGACCCGCATCCGGTGTAGCAGGCATGCTGCCGCCGCCGCTTAAGTCAGGGCGTGAGGGCAGGGCATAGGTTTGTTTGGCCACTGTTGTACAGGCCATACCTGGGCCGGACAGAGAGCCATCCTGTGCGACAATGATAGGATCAATACGCACTTTCGTGTTGTTAGAGGTATTCAGACGATCGGCTGCTGCTCGCGACAGCGAAACGACACGATCGTTGCCATAGGGGCCACGATCGTTAATGCGTACGACGATCATTCGACCGTTTGCCAGGTTAGTAATTCTGGCATAGCTTGGGATGGGCAGCGTTGGGTGCGCAGCGGTCAGCTGCATCGGGTCGAACGCTTCACCAGAGGCGGTCAAATTACTTCCCGGCTCCGCATCGTAAATGGCGGCCAGTCCAGCCTGACTAAAGCGGGAGGGATCCTGGACTATCTTGTAGCTCTTACCGTCACGCTGATAGTCCTGATTCGCCGTCGGGTTCAGGGGTTCAAAGCGCGGATCGGCTCCGCTGATTTCAACAATCGGACCATTACACACCGCAGGCTGCGGCGCGACGGCAGCCTGTTGCTGACCATCATCACTTGAACACGCCGCGAGCATTCCTGCTGCGATGCAGATTCCAATCCACTGCTTACGCATTGCGTACCCCTTACACGCTTTTCGACAACATTTTTCTATGGGTGTGGATCGACATGACAATCCCGAACCCGGCCATCAGCACGATCAGTGCAGAGCCTCCGTAACTGACCAGTGGGAGTGGAACCCCAACTACAGGCAGAATACCGCTCACCATACCAATATTTACGAAGACATAAACGAATAATATCAACATTAAACCACCGGCCATGACGCGACCAAAGGTTGTTTGTGCGTGGGCGGCGATCCACAATCCGCGCATAATCAGCAAAATGTACAGGGCAAGCAGGATTAAAATCCCGACCAGACCCAGCTCTTCCGCCAGTACTGCAAAGATAAAGTCAGTATGACGTTCGGGCAAAAACTCCAACTGCGACTGCGTACCATGCAACCAGCCTTTGCCGCGTAGCCCACCTGAACCAATAGCAATTTTAGACTGAATAATGTGATAGCCCGCGCCCAGCGGATCGGTTTCCGGGTCGAGAAGCATCATCACGCGTTGCCGCTGGTAATCATGCATCAGGAAAAACCACAGTATTGGAATAAATGCGGCCACCAGAACCACAGCAACGCCGATTAAACGCCAGCTCAACCCGGAGAGGAACAGGACAAACAGGCCGGAAAGAGCGACCAGGATTGAGGTTCCAAGGTCAGGCTGCGCGGCAACCAGCAGCGTGGGCATAAAAATGAGCACCAGCGCGATAGCCGTATTCTTCAGCGACGGTGGGCAGACATCGCGGTTGATAAAGCGCGCCACCATCAGCGGGACGGCTATCTTGGCAATTTCCGAGGGCTGAAAACGCACGATACCCAAATCCAGCCAACGTTGTGCGCCTTTGGAAATAGCGCCGAAGGCATCGACAGCAACCAACAGGATGATACAGAAGATATAGAGGTACGGCGCCCAGCCTTCATAGACTCTGGGGGGAATTTGCGCCATCACGACCATGATGACCAGCCCCATAGCGATCTGGCCGACCTTGCGTTCCATCATGCCAATATCCTGGCCGCTGGCGCTCCAGATGACCAGCGAGCTGTATACCAGCAGAGCCAGCAAGATAAGCAACATTGTGGGATCGATATGAATTTTGTCCCAGAATGTCTTTTTGTTCGGATTATCCGTCACGATTATTGGTCCTCACCTGCTGCAACCGCCGGGTTTTCAGCAGGCAGATTGGTGTTGTTGTCGCCCAACATAATGTGGTCAAGGATCTGGCGCATGAGTGTACCTACCGCCGGACCGGCCCCACCGTTTTCGAGGATCATCGCGACAGCGACCTCGGGTTTGTCATAGGGCGCGAATGCAGTCATCAGTTTGTGGTCGCGTAAACGTTCGGCGATCTTATGTGCGTTATAGGTTTCATTGGCTTTCAGGCCAAATACCTGCGCGGTACCGGATTTCGCCGCAATTTTGTAGGGTGCGCCAGCAAAATACTTGTGCGCAGTCCCATTAGGGCGATTCGCTACACCGTACATACCGTCTTTGGCAATTTCCCAGTAGCCAGAATGAATGTCACCGACAGGAGGCTCATGTGGCTGTACCCACGGCACTTGCTTGCCGTTTTCCGCTGTGCTCATCAGCAGATGCGGGACTTTCACCATGCCGTCGTTGATGAGGATCATCAGCGCTTTACTCATCTGGATAGGTGTTGCTGTCCAGTAGCCCTGACCGATACCGACAGGGATTGTATCACCCTGGTACCAGGGCTTTTTAAACCGTTTTTGCTTCCACTCGCGGGTTGGCATGTTACCCGCGCGCTCTTCAGCGAGATCGATGCCGGTATAATGGCCGTAACCAAACTTGCTCATCCACTCAGAAAGACGGTCAATCCCCATATCATAGGCGATTTGATAGAAAAACGTATCCGCGGACTCTTCCAGAGAACGGGTGATGTTCAGATGACCGTGACCCCATTTTTTCCAGTCACGGTAACGTTTCTCTGAACCGGGTAATTGCCACCAGCCCGGATCGAATAGCCCGGTATTGCGGGTAATCACGCCTGCGCTTAACGCAGAGACCGCAACATAAGGTTTAACCGTGGACGCCGGAGGGTAAACGCCCTGCGTGGCGCGGTTAACCAGTGGGGTGTTGGGGTCATTGAGCAACCCGGAATAATCTTTGCTGGAGATGCCGTCCACGAACAGGTTCGGATCGTAGCTCGGCATAGAGACCAGTGCCAGGACACCGCCGGTACGTGGGTCTGTGACCACGACGGCGGCACGGCTACCCGCCAGCAGCGTTTCAATGTATTGCTGGAGTTTTAGATCAAGCGTCAGATAGATATCGTGCCCGGCCTGCGGGGCGACTTCTTTGAGCTGTCGAATGACGCGGCCACGGTTATTGACTTCAAGCTCTTCATAACCGGTTTGACCATGAAGTACGTCTTCGTAATAGCGTTCGATACCCAGCTTGCCGATGTCATGCGTGGCTGCGTAGTTGGCCAACTTGCCGTCTTTATCCAGACGTTCAACGTCTTTATCGTTGATTTTCGATACGTAGCCAATCACATGGGTCAGTGCAGAGCCGTACGGATAATAGCGGCGTTTATAGCCTTTGACCTCGACGCCGGGGAAACGATACTGATTCACGGCAAAGCGTGCGACCTGAACTTCAGTCAGATTGGTTTTTACCGGGATCGAGGTGAAGCGGTGCGAGCGGGCGCGCTCTTTTTTAAAGGCTGCGATGTCGTCATCGGTCAGATCCACGACGTTGCGTAGCGCGTCGAGGGTATCCTGAATATTGTCGACCTTCTCCGGCATCATCTCTATTTGATAAATAGTGCGGTTAAGGGCGAGAGGAATTCCGTTGCGGTCGTATATGATGCCGCGGCTGGGGGCGATAGGCACCAGTTTGATGCGGTTCTCGTTCGAACGGGTCTGATAGTCAGTAAAACGAACGATTTGCAGATTATAAAGATTGGCAATTAGCACGCCAGTGAGCAGCAAAATCCCCAAAAAAGCGACCAGCGCCCGGCGCACAAACAGCGCGGACTCAGCCGTATAGTCGCGAAAAGAATTCTGTAGTTTCATCCGCTGCTTAATCTACTCAAGAATCAATGATCACTCACGGTGATAAGGATGGTTGGTGGTAATGCTCCACGCCCTGTACAGACTCTCTGCGACCAGCACCCGAACAAGAGGGTGGGGAAGGGTTAATGCAGAGAGTGACCAGCTTTGTTCCGCTGCCGCTTTGCAGGCGGGGGACAGCCCTTCCGGTCCGCCAATCAACAGACTGACGTCACGACCATCCAGTTTCCAGCGTTCCAGCTCGGTCGCCAGCTGTGGCGTGTCCCAGGGTTTGCCTGGGATATCAAGGGTGACGATGCGGTTTTTGCCTGCGGCGGCCAGCATCTGTTCACCCTCTTTGTCGAGAATGCGTTTAATGTCCGCGTTCTTGCCGCGTTTTCCTGCCGGGATTTCAATCAGCTCAAAGGGCATGTCTTTTGGAAACCGGCGCAGGTATTCCGTAAAACCGGTTTGCACCCAGTCAGGCATCTTCGTACCCACGGCGACAAGTTGCAGCTTCACGCATTAACTCCAGAGTTTTTCCAGTTCATACAGGCGACGGCTCTCTTCCTGCATAACGTGGACAATCACATCGCCAAGATCGACGACGATCCAGTCAGCTACGTTCTCACCTTCTACGCCAAGCGGCAGCAGACCGGCGGTGCGAGATTCCTGAACAACGTGATCGGCGATAGACATGACATGGCGACTGGACGTGCCAGTGCAGATAATCATGCAATCGGTGATACTGGATTTGCCCTGAACATCTAAGGCGATGATGTCTTGACCTTTCAGGTCATCAATTTTGTCGATTACAAAATCCTGGAGTGCTTTACCCTGCAAGTGTTCCCCCTGGGTGAAAAGAGTTAAAAACGTCTGTTAGTATACCTGAACCAGAGGCGATATCGGGACAAATGTCTCCGAAAGCGCTTTTGAGGTGCGCTATCATCCCACCCCACGCAACAGAATGCATCGCCATTTTTGTAAAACAATTTCTGCAAAGCTCTGAAAGGCGGGAAAAGTCAGGTTGCGGAGAATAGCAGCCTGTCATAGGGTGTCAATGGGAGAGAGGCCCATCGGCAGAAAAAACAGTGCATTCACTCACCCTCGTGCCACACGGCGCGACTATTGAGAACTTTCAGAACTGCAAAGTCGTCACAAAAATCAATTGCACTCCAGCAACCCTGTTCGATGCGAAAGTGCCACATGGCGGCCGCGGGCATGGACAGCAGCCGGGCCACCAGCACGCTCAGCACACCCTGATGACTTACCACCAACAGATTTTGACTGTCTTTGTAATCAGCAAGCCGCGCAATGAAACGTTCAACACGCTGTGAAAATGCCTGGAATCCTTCGCCATTGGTTGGGGTTGCGTTCTGCCAGTCATTACACCACACGGCATAATTTTCAGCGTCTTCACGTGCAAGATCGCGATGATGGCGCATTTCCCAGTCGCCAAAGAACATCTCATTAAGTTCAGGCATGACACGCAAAGGAACCTCGCGTTCCGCCAGAATCAGTTGGGTTGTATGGCGGGCGCGTTCGAGTTCGCTGCACAGGACGTTGTCGAAAGGGACATTGCGTAGCCGCCCACTCAGTGATTGCGCCTGAGCAATCCCTCGTTCCGTTAGCGGTGTGGGGGCATGACCGCTGTATAATCCAGCGACATTGGCTTCGGTTTCTCCGTGACGTACTAACCAGAGTCTCATTTTTTCCTCTTGGGGCTATTCGCACAAAATATGATGCTTGCCCTGATTGCGCAGAGATTTTTTCAATAAAATACCCTTTTTTGACTGGAGCGGCACGATGTCTTTATTGAAGAGCGCGCACGGCGGTAATACCCGAGAAGCCGCCGCATTGTTGGGCATCCCGCCTGAGCAATTGCTGGATTTTAGCGCGAATATTAACCCGCTGGGTATGCCCGCAACCTTAAAATGCGCGCTTATCGACAATCTGGACAGGGCTGAACGCTACCCGGACGTTGACTACATCCAGTTGCATGCGGCGCTGGCACAGCATCATCAGGTACCTGTTTCGTGGATCCTCGCGGGGAATGGCGAAACAGAATCTATCTTCACCCTGGTTAATGGGCTCAAGCCGCGTCATGCGCTGATTGTCGCCCCCGGATTTGCTGAATACCGCCGGGCGCTGGAATGGGGAGAATGTGCGATCCATGAATTTGCGCTGCGCGAGGAGGATGGCTGGCAGCTCACCGCCACGATCCTGGATGCGTTGACGCCGCAGCTGGACTGCCTCTTTCTTTGTACGCCCAACAACCCGACAGGGCTATTGCCCGATGATCGTCTGCTTGCTGCGATAGCAACGCGCTGCGCTGAATTGGGGATCACCTTGATTCTGGATGAAGCCTTTATTGATTTTATTGCCGGGGAGGAGGGTTTTATTCCGCGGCTACAAGAGAATCCGCACATTTGGGTTCTTCGCTCGCTAACCAAGTTCTATGCGATACCGGGGTTGCGACTGGGTTATCTGGTCAATAGCGACGAACAGGCCGTGGCGCGGATGCGCAGCCGACAAATGCCGTGGTCAATTAACGCATTTGCCGCGCTGGCGGGAGAGATGATTCTTAGCGATAGCGCCTACCAGCAGGCGACGTGGCAATGGTTGGCACAGGAAGGACAGCGATTTGATCAACAATTGCAAACGCTGCCCGGCCTGACAGCCTATCCCGGTCGGGCTAACTATCGGCTGTTACGCTGCGATCGACCGGATATCGATTTGCAAAAATCACTGCTGGAACAACATGTTTTGATCCGCAGTTGTGCCAATTACCCTGGGTTGGATGCGCGTTATTACCGGGTTGCTGTTCGCAGTCAGGAAGAAAATGACCGCCTGCTGGCGGCATTAACCAACACGCTTAGCGGTACAAACCCTGCTGGTTGATATAGTCGAGCACGGCGCGTGGCAGTAAGTCGTCGCACGGCTCGCCTTTTTCCAGGCGTTCGCGGATAAGCGTGGCGGAGATATTGAACCAGGGCGTTTCGGCAAGGTAAATCTTGCCTGCCGGCAGGTTATGCAGATCATCTGCCGTATGGGTCAGATGACGCTCCAGCCACTGCTGGTGCTGTTCCTGTGCCATCTCAAGGGGATAACCCGGTCGTCGACACACGATAAGATGGGTATTATCCAGAATCGTGTCGTAATCATGCCAGGAAGGAAAGGTCAGCAGTGAATCCTGACCAATAATGAATGCCAGCGGTGCATCCGGGCCTTGTTCCACGCGCCACTCTTGCAGCGTTTGTGCGGTGTACGAGGCGGTATCGCGTTTTAGCTCGCGTTCATCCAGTGAAAACAAAGGCTTGTCGGCAATGGCCAGTTCAAGCATATGTTTACGCTGGGCGCTGGAGGCTTCCGGTTGCGCACGATGTGGTGGTACGTTATTGGGCATGACAATGACCCGAGACAGGCCAATCAGATTCGCCAGAATTTCAACGGGTTTCAGATGACCATAATGCACCGGATCAAAGGTGCCACCGAACAGAGCCTGCAATGATTTCATATCAACCATCAATAAAAACATCTGCCAGTGATTTATGGCAAAGCAACAGGGAAAGTCCCTCAAGCTCCGCCCACACTGACTGACCATAGTCTTGTTTAAGCGTAATTTCCGTACGTGTTAACAGCGTGACCGCCTGACGTAACTGCGTGGGGGTCAGTCGGTTTAACGCATCTCCCATCATGCCACGGCGATTTTGCCATACCCGATGTTTGTCAAACAATGCCCGTAATGGGGTATGGGCCGACTGCCGTTTCAGGTTCACCAGCAGTAATAATTCCCGCTGCAGAGTACGTAACAAAATAACGGGTTCACTGCCTTCAAGACGAAGCTGTTGCAGAATATGCAGCGCGCGCTTGCTTTTGCCCATCAGCAGCGCATCCACCCAGTGGAAGGGGGTAAAGTGCGCGGCATCGTTAACGGCTTGTTCTACACGAGGCAGCGTTAATTTACCGTCAGGCCAAAGTAGCGACAACCGCTCCAGTGCTTGCGCTAACGCTAACAGATTGCCTTCGTAGCAATAGCATAAGAGCTGGTTGGCGGCGTCATCCAGCTGCAGATTATGGTGCTTCGCCCTAGCGGCTACCCAACGCGGAAGCTGTGCCTGTTCAGGTGTCTGGCAGCTAACCAGCACCGCGTTATTCGCCAGCCTGGTATACCATGCGGCGTTTTCCTGGGCTTTGGTCAGCTTGTGACCACGAACAATAAGCAGCAGATCGTCATGTAGCAGCGTGACGAGCGAAGCAAGTTGTTCGTTAATGGCGGCATTGGGGCCATTTTCTGGCAGCTGCAGGAGTAACGTTTGACGGCTGGCAAACAGGCTCATTGCCTGGCAAAGGGAAAAGATTGCGCCCCAGTCGGTGCTGGTATCGAGGGTGAAAGTATGGTGTTCTTCGAACCCTTGCGCGGCGGCAGCCATACGGACGGTGTCCTGGCTCTCCTGCAACAACAGGGGATCATTGCCCAGTAATAAATACGCCGCGCGCAGCCCTTCATTGAGCTGTGCGCGGAGTTGTTCAGGGTACAACTTGAGCATCAGTTACCCAGCGTGGTGGAAACACGCGCCGGAGAGGAGGACGCTGGCGCTGCAGTTTTCACTGCAGGCTCGACGTCATCACTGGATGACTGAACATCAGCAATATGTACGCTTGGCAGTTTACGAATCAACTGCTCGGCCGCCTTGTCGTACATCTCTTTAACGATCATCTCCTGCTCGTTATCCTTCGCCAGTGCCGCTTGCGGGTTGTCGAAGAATGAACGATAGACTTTAGCGCTGATCGGGTAAATATCATGGCCCGGGATCAGGACTGAAGCACTAACGGACATCACCATCTGGTATTCAGCGGTTTGACCGTTCTGGAACACGGACGCGGTATCCTGCGAAATGCTGACTGCACCAAGGCGTAAGGACGGAACGTCTTTGCGCGTTGAGCTGTCTTCCAGCAGTGTAACGCCATTCAAACGCAGCTGATTACGCACCGCACGGCTTAACGGGCCGTTCGGATCACCCGTGACCAGAATCATGGTTTTCATCGTGGGGGGAACCTGCGTAGTACTACGCAGATGCCAGCCACACCCGGCGGTGGCAAGCACCACCAGGGATAACAACAATGTTGTCAGATGTCGCACGCTTCCTCCCGCGCTTAGCCAACGACCAGATTGAGGAGTTTACCCGGTACATAAATCACTTTACGTACGGTAACGCCATCAAGATATTTTGCGACCAGATGCTCCTGGCCAGCACGTTCACGAACCTGCTCTTCAGTGGCGTTTACCGGAACGGTAATTTTACCACGGACTTTGCCGTTGACCTGAACCACGATCAGCGTGGAGTCTTCGACCATGGCGCTTTCGTCAGCAACAGGCCACGGCGCATTGTCGATATCGCCTTCGCCTTTCAGCGCTTGCCACAAGGTGAAGCAAACGTGTGGTGTGAACGGGTTAAGCATACGCACAACGGCCAACAGCGCTTCCTGCATCAGGGCTCTGTCCTGTTCGTCTTCCTGCGGTGCTTTTGCCAGCTTGTTCATCAGTTCCATAATCGCCGCAATCGCGGTGTTAAAGGTCTGACGACGACCGATATCATCAGTCACTTTCGCGATGGTTTTGTGTACGTCACGACGCAGCGCTTTTTGATCTTCGCTCAACGCATCAACGTTCAGTGCCGCCACATCACCCTGGGTGGTGTGTTCGTAAACCAGTTTCCAGACACGTTTCAGGAAGCGGTTTGCCCCTTCTACGCCGGATTCTTGCCATTCCAGGGTCATGTCAGCCGGAGAGGCGAACATCATGAACAGACGCACGGTATCCGCACCGTAACGTTCAACCATGACCTGCGGGTCGATACCGTTATTTTTCGACTTGGACATTTTGCTCATGCCGGTATACACCAGCTCATGACCTTGGGCGTCCCGGGCCTTAACGATACGACCTTTTTCGTCACGCTCAACGATCGCATCAACCGGAGAAACCCAGTTACGCTCGCCGTTTGCGCCAACGTAGTAGAACGCATCTGCCAGCACCATACCCTGGCACAGCAGCTGTTTAGCCGGTTCGTCGGAGTTCACCATGCCTGCGTCGCGCATCAGTTTGTGGAAGAAGCGGAAGTAGAGCAGGTGCATGATGGCGTGTTCAATACCACCAATGTAGATATCAACCGGCAGCCAGTAGTTTGCCGCTTCCGGATCCAGCATGCCTTCGTTGTACTGCGGGCAGGTATAGCGCGCGTAGTACCAGGAGGACTCCATAAAGGTATCGAAGGTGTCGGTTTCGCGCAGCGCAGGCATACCGTTAACGGTGGTTTTCGCCCACTCCGGATCGGCTTTGATCGGGCTGGTGATACCGTCCATGACGACATCTTCCGGCAGAATAACCGGCAGTTGGTCTTCTGGTGTCGGCAGTACGGTACCGTCTTCCAGCGTGACCATCGGGATTGGCGCACCCCAGTAACGCTGACGGGAAACACCCCAGTCGCGCAGACGGTAGTTAACTTTACGCTCACCGACACCAAGAGCTACCAGCTTGTCGGCAATGGCGTTGAACGCGTCTTCGAAAGCCAGGCCGTCAAACTCACCGGAGTTAAACAGCACGCCTTTTTCGGTCAGCGCTTGTTCGGACAGATCCGGCTCTGCGCCTTCAGCGGTCAGAATTACCGGCTTGATAGTCAGGCCATATTTAGTCGCAAACTCGTAATCGCGCTGATCGTGGCCCGGAACAGCCATGACTGCGCCTGTACCGTATTCCATCAGGACGAAGTTTGCAGCCCAAACCGGGATCTCCTCGCCCGTCAGCGGGTGAACGGCTTTAAAGCCGGTATCGACGCCTTTCTTCTCCATGGTTGCCATTTCGGCTTCAGCAACCTTGGTGTTGCGGCATTCGTCAATGAAGGCGGCCAGTTCTGGGTTATTTGCAGCGGCTTTCTGCGCCAGCGGGTGACCTGCGGCAACGGCCAGATAGGTCGCACCCATAAAGGTGTCCGGACGGGTGGTGTAAACGGTCAGCGTGTTGTCGTAACCGTTCACATCGAAGGTGATTTCCACGCCTTCAGAACGGCCAATCCAGTTGCGCTGCATCGTTTTCACGGTGTCAGGCCAGTGATCCAGGTTATCCAGGTCACGCAGCAGTTCGTCAGCGTAAGCGGTGATTTTGATGAACCACTGTGGGATCTCTTTACGCTCAACTTTGGTATCGCAGCGCCAGCAGCAGCCGTCAATAACCTGTTCGTTCGCCAGGACGGTCTGGTCGTTCGGGCACCAGTTCACCGCAGAGGTTTTCTTGTATACCAGACCTTTTTTGTACAGTTCGGTGAAGAACTTCTGTTCCCAACGGTAGTATTCCGGGGTGCAGGTCGCCAGCTCACGGCTCCAGTCGTAACCAAAGCCCAGCATTTTGAGCTGGTTTTTCATGTAAGCGATGTTGTCGTACGTCCACGGTGCTGGCGCGGTGTTGTTCTTAACCGCAGCGCCTTCCGCAGGCAGACCGAATGCATCCCAGCCAATGGGCTGCAGTACGTTTTTGCCCAGCATGCGCTGGTAGCGGGCGATCACGTCACCGATGGTGTAGTTACGTACGTGGCCCATGTGTAGTCGACCAGAAGGATAGGGAAGCATAGACAGGCAGTAATACTTCTCTTTGCTCTCGTCTTCGGTAACTTCAAATGTGCGCTTCTCATCCCAGTGAAGCTGTACTTTGGATTCTATCTCTTCCGGGCGGTATTGCTCTTGCATGGCAGCCAGTGGTCCTGTTTTCAATACAGCTACAAACGTAGCTCTAGATGTGGTGTTTCAGATCCGCATAGCATAGCCCAAACGCCCGCGTCAAAACAGCCTTTCACGCATTCAGCGTTGAATTCCCGCAAGGATAATTCTTGCACGAATTTACACACTCTGTGGACAGTCTTGCAAAGCGTAGCGTAAATAACGTCTATTATTATAGACAGTTAACGACCCAGGAGGCGAAGCGATGAACAAGGTTGCTCAATATTACCGTGAACTGGTGACGTCACTCAGCGAACGTCTGCGTAATGGCGAACGCGATATTGATGCGCTGGTGGAGCAGGCGCGCCAGCGTGTGATGCAAACCGGGGAGTTAACCCGAACCGAGGTGGAAGAGCTCACCCGGGCCGTGAGACGTGACCTGGAGGAGTTCGCTCTTAGCTATGAAGAGAGCCTTGATGAAGAGAGCGACAGCGTCTTTATGCGGGTTATCAAGGAGAGTATCTGGCAAGAACTGGCCGATATCACCGACAAAACGCAGCTTGAATGGCGCGAGGTCTTTCAGGATCTTAGCCATCATGGGGTTTATCACAGTGGCGAGGTGGTGGGACTGGGAAATTTGGTCTGCGAGAAGTGCCATTTCCATTTAGCGGTTTACACCCCGGATGTGCTGCCGTTGTGTCCGAAATGCGGACACGATCAGTTCCAGCGCCGGCCGTTTGAACCGTAATCGCTTATTGCCTGATGGCGACGCAAAGCGTCTTATCCGGCCTACAAATTGCACGATTTGGTAGGCCGGATAAGCGTTAGCGCCATCCGGTGTGTTTTAGGCGTAAAACTTCAGACGCTCTGCCAGCAGATCGACAAACCCCTGGCGATCTACGTCCACCATCACGGTGGCGTTTGGCTTATTGCCGCTCAGGAAGTAGTAGTCTACCACGGTCATTCCCTGGGTATATTTACCCTGCGTTTCCACGCCGACCCAACGTTCAACGGTAGTAAACAGCTCAGGTTTCAGCAGCCAGGCAATGGTGCATGGATCGTGCAGCGGTGCGCCGACAAACCCCCATTTCTCGTCTTTGTGGTACTCGAAGAAAAAGTCCAGCAACTCAGCGACAATGGTAGAAATGGGGTTCCCGATCGCACGGAACCGTTCCGTATCTTCACGATGAATTTGCGCTTTATGTGTGACGTCAAGTCCCGCCATCACTACCGGAATTCCCGACTGGAACACAATCTCGGCCGCTTCAGGATCAACATAAATATTGAATTCTGCCGCAGGCGTCCAGTTTCCGAGACCCATTGCGCCACCCATGATAACGATACGGGCGATCTTAGCGTGCAGTTCAGGATGACTGTTCAGCAACAACGCCACGTTCGTTTGCGGTCCGGTGGAGACAATCGTTACCGGCTCATGACTCTCGCGTAGGGTTTTTGCCATCAACTCAACGGCAGTACAGGCCTGTGGAGCAAAAGCGGGCTCCGGTAGCGCAGGACCATCCAGACCGCTTTCACCGTGCACGTTGTCGGCGATAATCAGATCGCGCATCAATGGTTTTAGCGCTCCGCCGGCCACTGGAATATCGGTACGGTTAAGCAGCGTCAACATGCGCAACACGTTACGTAGCGTTTTATCGGGTGTCTGATTACCGGCAGAAGAGGTTATCGCTTTCACGTCCAGTTCAGGTGAGGCGAGAGCGAGAACAATTGCGATAGCGTCGTCATGACCTGGATCGCAATCAAACAGAATGGGAAGTGCCATTGTTGCTCCTTGTAAGTGGGACTTTGTGACAAGGTTAACGCTGGGCTGTACATGATTCGAGAAGTGAAGGTATAAAGCGTGAGGTGGCGCGCACCTGAAGGTACGCGCCAGTATGATCAGTGCAATATTTTCGCGAGGAAGTCTTTGGCGCGGTCTGATTTTGGATTGGCGAAGAACTCCTCTTTCGGTGAGTCTTCAACAATTTTCCCTTCATCCATAAAGATAACCCGGTTCGCTACTTTCCGTGCAAAGCCCATTTCGTGGGTAACCACCATCATGGTCATCCCTTCATTGGCCAGCTCAACCATCACGTCCAGTACTTCATTGATCATTTCGGGGTCCAGTGCAGATGTCGGCTCGTCAAACAGCATGGCGATAGGATCCATACACAGCGCCCGGGCGATAGCGACACGTTGTTGCTGACCCCCAGAGAGTTGTGCCGGAAACTTTTCGGCATGCGCCGCCAGACCAACGCGTTCAAGCAGCTTTTGTGCTTTTGCTCGCGCCGGCGCTTTATCGCGTTTAAGCACTTTGACCTGGGCTAACGTCAGGTTCTCGATGATCGACAAATGGGGGAACAGTTCAAAGTGCTGGAACACCATGCCGACGCGGGAGCGCAGTTTGGCCAGATCGGTTTTCTTGTCATTTACGACGGTGCCATCAACGGTGATGATGCCCTGCTGGACCGGTTCCAGACCGTTTACCGTCTTGATAAGTGTGGATTTACCGGAGCCCGACGGGCCACAGACCACCACCACTTCTCCTTTTTTCACTTCCGTGGAGCAGTCGGTCAGCACCTGAAAGTGACCATACCATTTAGAAACATTTTTCAGGGTAATCATTAAACTGTCCTTTTCTTCAAATAGCTGACCAACAACGATGCGCTCAGACTGAATACAAAATAAACGGCGCCAGCGAACAGGATCATTTCAACCTGTGTACCATCACGCTCGCCAATAGTGGAGGCGGTACGGAAGAAATCTGCCAGACTCAATACGTAGACCAGCGAGGTATCCTGGAACAGTACGATGCCCTGAGTCAGTAGCAGCGGAACCATGGCGCGGAATGCCTGCGGCAATATGATGAGCTTCATTGATTGCCAGTGCGTCATCCCTAGCGCCAGCGCAGCGCTGGACTGTCCGCGAGAGATACTCTGGATCCCGGCACGGATAATTTCCGAGTAGTAGGCCGCTTCGAACATCGAAAACGCGACCATTGCTGAGATCAGGCGAATATCGGTTTTCGGTGACAGCCCCAGCACGTTTTGCAGAAAACCGGGCACAATCAGGTAGAACCACAGCAGCACCATGACCAGAGGGATGGAGCGGAATACGTTGACGTAGATCTTTGCAAACCAGGAAATCGGCGCAAAGCTCGACAGTCGCATGACTGCCAGGAGGGTTCCCCACACGATACCAATGATAACCGCGGTAACGGTGATTTTCAGCGTGATGAGCAGCCCATCCAACAAATATGGCAGGGAAGGGACGATAGAACTCCAGTCAAATTCGTACATTATTTGCCTCCTAAATTGCCAGGCAGGCGGATTTTACGTTCGACGAAATTCATCACCAGCATAATAAAGGCGTTAATCAAGACGTAGGCAAGGGTAATGGCCGTAAACGATTCCCATGCGTGGGCAGAGTAGTCCAGCAGTTTCCCCGCCTGTGCCGCCATATCGACCAGACCGATGGTTGAGGCGATGGCTGAGTTTTTCACCAGGTTCATCATTTCTGATGTCATCGGCGGTACGATCACGCGGTAGGCGTTAGGCAGCAAAACATAGCGGTAGGCCTGTGGCAGCGTTAGCCCCATCGCCAGTGCGGCGTTTTTCTGCCCGCGAGGCAGTGATTGAATCGCGGCACGAACCTGCTCACAAACGCGTGCGGCGGTAAACAGCCCCAGACAGATCATGGAGGAAAGGAAGAACTGGATGTTAGGGTCCAGTTCTGACTTAAACCACATGCCAATGTTTTCCGGCAGCAGTTCAGGCACGACCAGGTACCAGGTAAAGAATTGAACGATCAGCGGTACGTTACGAAAGAGCTCGACATACAGCGTGCCAATTCCGGAAAGGAAACGGTTCGGAACGGTACGTAAGATGCCGAATAACGAACCCACCAGGAAAGCGATAATCCAGGCGGTGATGGATAATGCGACAGTGACCTGGAAACCGCTCCAGAGCCAGCCAAGATAGGTGGTGTTGCCGAACGGGGCCTGTTGTAAAAAAATACCCCAGTTCCAGTCTATAGACATAAATCTACTCCAGAAAAAAAAGGGTAGCAGCGCTACCCTCGAAGATTGTTATTCAGCGTTTAGCGGTTTTCAGGCCTGATGGGGAACGACCATCAGGCTTATAGTCTGTCCGTGCCAAGTAACAATCGAGAGGGCAAGGTGAACTCGCCCCATTTATTTTAGTTAGTTAAGCGCTTTATCATTCGGTGACTTGAACAGAGCCTTCATTTCGTCTGACAGTTCGAAATTCATGTTCAGGTTCTTCGGCGGAATTGGGTTTTTAAACCACTTATCAAACCATTTTTCCGCCTCGCCTGAAGTCTGAGCCTGGGCAATGGTGTCATCCATCAGCTTTTTGAATTCAGCATCGTCTTTACGCAGCATACAGCCGTAAGCTTCCTGAGACTGCGGCTTGCCGACGATCTCCCAGTTGTCCGGTTTCTTCGCTTTCGCGCGCTCGCCGGCCAGCAGTGCGTCATCCATCATAAAGGCAACGGCGCGACCACTTTCCAGAGTACGGAAAGAGTCACCGTGGTCTTTCGCGCTGATGATGCGCATATCCATTTTTTGTTCTTCGTTCAGTTTGTGCAGCAGCACTTCTGAGGTGGTACCGGAAGTGACGACGACCGCTTTCCCTTTCAGGTCAGGGAAATCTTTGATATCGCCACCTTTTTTCGCCAGCAGACGGGTGCCGACAACGAAAATAGTGTCAGAGAAAGCCGCTTGCTTCTGGCGCTCAATGTTGTTGGTGGTGGAACCACACTCAAAGTCGAAGGTGCCATTTTGCAACAGCGGAATACGGTTCTGAGAGGTAATTGGGATCAGTTTCACCTGCAGGTCAGGCTTGTTCAGCTTTTTCTTCACAGCGTCAACAATTGCGTTGGAGTAATCCTGTGAATAGCCGACCACTTTTTGCTGATTATCGTAGTAAGAAAACGGTACCGAGGATTCACGGTGTCCGACGACGATTACGCCATTTTTAGCGATCTTATCCAGCGTACTGCCTGCCGCTGGTGCTGCGTCTTCTGCGTGCGCCAGACCAGCGGACATTCCCATAACCAGCATGGCTGTGGCGAGCTTACGTAATTGCATATCCAACTCCTTTATCGTCTGCGCCGGTGACGCATTGATACCCATTGTGATGTTGTTATTGTTTGCTACTTAAACGTGCAGTCTTGTATATGTTTGTTAACATTTAGTTTGGATGAATGTAAAGAATTTGCTGTGTTATTGTTTATTTTTGCGAAGTGCGCCGCACCATTTGGGGGCAAAAATATCCTGTTGCACTTTTCAGGTGCTACCTTCGCTCAACTTTGGTGCGACCAGGTTGCACATTCAGCCAAAACAGCGTTTGCCTTGTATAACAAAGCAATAGACGTGCCAGAATGGGAGAGGAGAGAGGAGTCGGCCGGATAAGCATGGCGCCATCCGGCGGAGGAGGCATGATGGCCGGGCGGCGGCGTACCGCCTTATCCGGCCTGCGTTTATCGGCGGCGCTGGCGCAGGCTCATTACCACCGCACCGAAACCAAACAAAGCGGTAAGCAGCCACAGCGGCCAGTTACCGGTACGGGCATAAGGGGTTAAGCCCGTGGTCGGCGTAACGCTGGTGGTCAGTACCTGACGGGTAAACTGCGGGATCATCGCCTGAATCTCCCCCTGCGGGCCAATCACCGCGGTAATACCGTTATTGGTGCTACGCAGCAGCGGGCGTGCCAGCTCCAGAGAACGCATACGTGCCATCTGGAAATGCTGCCACGGACCGATCGACTTACCGAACCAGGCATCGTTAGAGATGGTCAGTAGATAGTCCGTATCCGGGCGGAAGTTATCGCGTACCTGTTCGCCAAGAATAATTTCGTAGCAGATTGCCGCTGTCAGTTTGAAACCATGCGCATTGAGCTGCGGCTGGACATATGGTCCACGGCTGAATGATGACATCGGCAGATCAAAGAACGGTGCTAACGGGCGCAGAATCGATTCCAGCGGAACAAACTCGCCAAATGGGACGAGGTGATTTTTGTTATAGCGATTGGTCGAGTCATAACTGTACGGACTGTCTTTACCCAGCGTAATGATGGTGTTGTAGGTATCGTAACGGTTCTGCTTGTTGAGGCGAGCGTCGACAATACCGGTGATCAGCGTGCTGTTTTTGGATTTCAGTAGGTCATCCATCATGCCAAGGAAACGCTGCTGATTAATTTCCAGATCCGGGATTGCAGACTCCGGCCAGATAATCAGCTGCGATTTACCCATCTCTTGCTCGGTAGCATCAAGGTAAATCTTCAGCGTGTTAAGTAGCTGGCCCTCATCCCACTTCAGTGACTGTGGAATGTCGCCTTGCACCATCGATACCTGCGTGGTTTTTTCAGGTTCCAGCGTATACCACTGGATATAACGTAGCGGGAAGGGCAGTGCGAAAAGTATCACGGCCACGACCAGCGGACGCCAGTTACGGCTGACTATCGCCAGTACCAGCAGGCCGCTGACTATCATCAACAGGAAGTTGATTGCTTCTACGCCCATTACCGGTGCAAGCCCTTTTAGCGGGCCATCAATTTGGCTGTAGCCAAACTGCAACCATGGGAAGCCGGTCAGAACCCAGCCGCGCAGGAATTCAGTTATCTGCCAGATAACCGGCGCGGCAATCGCTACCCGAATCCAGCTGGTTTTCGGCCACAGACGCGACAGAATGCCAGCAAACAGACCGGTATAGAGCGACAGGTAGGCGGCAAGCAGAACCACGAGAAAAACGTTTACCGGCCCCGGCATGCCGCCAAACTGCGCGATGCTGACGTAGACCCAGTTGATGCCTGAACCAAACAGCCCCATTCCCCAGAAATAGCCAATGGCAGCAGACTGGAGAGGGCGGCGGTTGAGGGTGAGGGCCTGCAGACCCATCAGCGAAATAATCGCGGCGGGCCAGATGTCATACGGAGAAAACGCCAGCGTCCCGCAGGCACCGAATAATAACGCCAGCAGCAGGCGCATGCGCTGGCGTTCAATTAATGGGGCAAATGCCATGTAGTCTATGATCCAGTTTCGGGTTTATTCGTCCAGTTTGGGCTGGGGTGAGTCGTCCGGAATTCTGACATGAACCTGAATAATACGACGGCTGTCAGCCATCGCCACTTTGAACTGGTAACCATCAATGTCGATAGTCTCACCGCGAGCGGGTAAATGACCAAAGGCCTGCATAACCAGCCCGCCAATGGTATCAACTTCTTCGTCGCTAAAGTGGGTACCGAAGGCGTCGTTGAAGTCTTCAATCGGCGCCAGCGCGCGAATGGTCCAGGTGTGACGGCTGAGCTGACGGAAATCGATATCGTCTTCTTCGTCGTACTCATCTTCAATTTCACCGACGATCAGCTCAAGGATGTCTTCGATGGTCACCAGACCAGACACGCCGCCGAATTCGTCGATGACGATTGCCATATGGTAACGCTGGGAGCGGAACTCTTTCAGCATGCGATCAACACGCTTGCTCTCAGGGACAACAACCGCCTGGCGTAACACTTTCTCCATGCTGAACGCTTCGGCATCGCTGCGCATAAAGGGCAGCAGATCCTTAGCCATCAGAATCCCTTCAATGTGATCTTTGTCTTCGCTGATCACCGGAAAACGCGAGTGGGCAGACTCGATAATGACATCAAGGCATTCGTCCAGAGTCTGGTTGCGTTTCAGGGTAATCATCTGAGAGCGGGGGATCATGATGTCGCGAACGCGCTGGTCCGCAATGTCCATCACCCCTTCGAGCATATCGCGCGTATCTTCATCGATAAGGTCGTTCTGCCCGGAATCACGGATCAGCTCCAACAGTTCGTCACGGTTTTTCGGTTCACCGTGGAAAAGTTGGCTCAGTAACAGGGAAAAAAATCCCTTTTTGCTGGTTAACGTGTCACTACTGTGTGAATTGTCGTCGCTCATGGCGTCGTATGGGTTCTCATGTTAGTTAATAGGTCGCTCAATGCGCGTAAACTCAGCGCATGGCTTCATGGGAAGCCCGGGCAGATGCCCGACGGCTTATTCCTTCTCGGCAATGTACGGATCCTCATAGCCCAGAGCAAGCATAATCTCTGTTTCGAGGGATTCCATCTCTTCTGCTTCGTCATCTTCAATATGGTCGTAGCCCAATAAATGCAGGCTACCGTGTACCACCATATGCGCCCAGTGGGCTTCAAGCGGTTTGCCTTGCTCCTGAGCTTCTTTCTCAACCACCTGACGGCAGATGACCAGATCGCCCAGCAGCGGCATTTCAATGCCCGGAGGCGCTTCAAACGGGAAAGAGAGCACGTTGGTTGATTTATCTTTCCCGCGATAGGTCAGGTTCAGCTCGTGGCTTTCAGCGTCATCGACCAAACGAATCGTGACCTCTGACTCTTCCTGAAACTGCGGGATCACGGCATCCAGCCATGTCTGAAACTGACTTTCTGGTGGTAAGCCGGATTCGTTTTCGCATGCCAGCTGTAAATCGAGAATAACCTGACTCATTTTTGTTCCTGCTCCTGAGCTTCGCGCTTGCGTTCTGCCGCCAGCTCGGCTTTGCGTTTTTGTTCTGCTTCTTCCCAGGCTTCATATGCCGTCACGATACGGGCAACAACCGGGTGGCGTACCACGTCTTCGCTATGGAAGAAATTAAAGCTAATCTCATCGACTTCGGCCAGCACTTCAATGGCATGACGCAGGCCAGACTTGGTGCTGCGCGGCAGGTCAATCTGCGTGATGTCCCCGGTAATGACGGCTTTGGAGTTAAAGCCGATACGGGTCAGGAACATTTTCATCTGTTCGATGGTGGTGTTCTGGCTTTCATCAAGAATGATGAACGCATCGTTCAAAGTACGACCGCGCATATAGGCTAACGGCGCCACCTCAATGACGTTACGCTCGATCAGCTTTTCAACCTTCTCAAAACCGAGCATTTCGAACAGCGCGTCATACAGTGGACGCAAATATGGATCGACTTTCTGACTCAGATCGCCTGGCAGGAAGCCCAGTTTTTCGCCCGCTTCCACTGCCGGACGGGTCAGCAGAATTCGACGGATCTCCTGACGCTCAAGCGCATCGACCGCGGCGGCAACCGCGAGATACGTTTTACCCGTACCCGCAGGGCCAACGCCGAAGGTGATGTCGTGATCGAGGATGTTGGCAATGTACTGTGCCTGGTTTGGCGTACGCGGCTTGATTACCCCGCGCTTGGTTTTGATATTCACCGCTTTGCCAAATTCCGGCACGCTGTCAGCGCTTTGCTCAAGCACACGCGCTTCTTTAATCGCCAGATGAATTTGCTCAGGCTCGATGTCCTGCGTCTGACCGCGCATTGGGGCGGTATCGACATACAGGCTGCGTAAAATATCAGCCGCAGCGGTGACGCAAATTGGGCGACCGGTCAGCTTAAAGTGGTTATCTCGACGGTTAATTTCGATGCCGAGGCGACGTTCCAGCTGTTTGATGTTGTCATCAAATGGACCGCAAAGGCTCAACAGACGGGCGTTGTCTGCGGGTTCAAGGGTGATTTCGCGAGTGTCGATGTTCAAACTGTTCCTCTTTAGCATGTCTCGCCGGACGCTGAACATTTACCGGCATCTAAGGAAATTATTCACGCCACAGGGAAAAGGCGCAAGCATTGCAACAAATATGGGGATTGCGGGAGGAAATACAAGGCCCGCCAGAGCTGACGGGCCAGAAGATTAAGGCTGGTAAATACCTACGCCCAGATCGTTTTCTTTGCGGGTACGCGCAATGACCGACTCAGGAGATTCTGCGATGCGCAGGCCCATTTCGTCTTCGGTGCGAACCACTTTACCGCGCAGGGAGTTCGTCCAGACATCGGTAATTTCAACATCCACAAACTTACCGACCATTTCCGGAGCGCCTTCAAAGTTCACCACGCGGTTATTTTCGGTACGACCTGACAGCTCCATGATGCTCTTACGCGATGTACCTTCTACCAGAATACGCTGAGTCGTGCCAAGCATACGACGGCTCCAGGCCATGGCTTGCTGGTTAATACGCTCCTGCAGGATGTACAGACGCTGTTTTTTCTCTTCTTCCGGCACATCGTCAACCATATCGGCTGCTGGAGTGCCAGGGCGCGCAGAGAAGATAAAGCTGTAACTCATGTCGAAATTGACATCAGCGATCAGCTTCATGGTCTGCTCGAAGTCCTGGGTGGTTTCACCCGGGAAGCCGACGATGAAGTCGGAGCTAATCTGGATATCCGGACGCGCTGCGCGCAGTTTACGGATGATCGCTTTGTATTCCAGCGCGGTATGGGTACGGCCCATCAGGTTCAGTACACGATCTGAGCCGCTCTGTACCGGCAGGTGCAGGAAGCTCACCAGCTCTGGCGTATCACGGTAGACTTCAACGATGTCATCGGTGAACTCGATCGGATGGCTGGTGGTAAAGCGGATACGGTCAATGCCGTCGATTGCCGCGACCAGACGGAGTAGATCGGCGAACGAACCGATAGTGCCATCGTAGTTTTCACCGCGCCAGGCGTTGACGTTTTGCCCCAGCAGGTTCACTTCGCGTACGCCCTGCGCCGCAAGCTGGGCGATTTCAAACAGGATATCATCCGCCGGGCGGCTGACCTCTTCACCACGGGTGTAGGGCACCACGCAGTAAGTACAATATTTATTGCAGCCTTCCATGATGGAGACAAACGCGCTTGGACCTTCGGCACGCGGTTCCGGCAGACGATCGAATTTTTCGATCTCCGGGAAGCTGATATCTACCACCGGGCTACGGGTATTGCTACCGCGCACTTTGTTGATCATTTCCGGCAGACGATGCAGAGTTTGCGGCCCGAAAATAATATCGACGTAGTGTGCGCGTTGGCGAATATGGTCGCCTTCCTGAGATGCCACGCAGCCACCAACACCAATGATGAGATCGGGATTTTTCTCTTTTAAGAGCTTCCAGCGACCTAATTGATGGAAGACTTTTTCCTGAGCTTTCTCGCGGATTGAACAGGTATTCAGCAGCAGCACATCCGCTTCTTCCGCCACGTCGGTCAGTTGATACCCGTGAGTGGCATCCAGCAGATCGGCCATCTTCGATGAATCGTATTCGTTCATCTGACAGCCCCAGGTTTTAATATGGAGTTTTTTGGTCATCGACTTGCTCTTGCGAAATTGTGGCTGAAATGCAGGGCGCATAGTGTACTGCTTTGGCGCGGTTGTGACCAGTATGACGGATGTCAGCCTCAAGGGGTAAAAAATCCTGTAAACTTACACAATACAGATAACAGGATGATTGACCATGACAAATCAACCAACGGAAATTGCCATTGTCGGCGGGGGGATGGTCGGCGGCGCGCTGGCGCTGGGACTGGCGCAGCACGGATTTACGGTAACGGTTATCGAGCATGCCGTGCCCGCGCCGTTTGTGGCTGACGGACAGCCGGATGTGCGAATTTCGGCCATCAGTTCCGCCTCGGTATCGCTGCTTAAAGGGCTGGGCGTCTGGGATACGGTGCAGGGGATGCGCAGCCATCCTTATCGTCGGCTGGAGACATGGGAATGGGAAAATGCCCATGTGGTGTTTGATGCTGCGGAGCTTAAGCTGCCTTTGTTGGGTTACATGGTGGAGAATACCGTCCTGCAACAAGCGCTCTGGCAGGCGCTGGACGCTCATCCTAAAGTGACGTTGCGCGTGCCCACATCGCTGGTTTCTTTACATCGACATAATGACCGGCATGAGCTTGAGCTGGCAGATGGTGAAAAAATCAACGCGAAGCTGGTCATCGGTGCGGATGGGGCAAATTCTCAGGTGCGGAAAATGGCAGGGATTGGTATCCATGCCTGGCAATACGCGCAGTCCTGTATGTTGATTACCGTGCAATGCGAGAATTCGCCGGGAGACAGCACCTGGCAGCAATTTACCCCAGACGGTCCGCGCGCGTTTTTACCGCTGTTCGACGACTGGGCCTCGCTGGTGTGGTATGACTCACCTGCGCGAATCCGCCAGTTGCAGGGGTTGAGCATGTCGCAACTCCAGACAGAGATCGGCAAACATTTCCCATCGCGACTGGGTAACGTGTTGCCTGTGGCTGCAGGTGCATTTCCGCTGACACGTCGTCATGCGTTGCAGTATGTCCAGCCGGGACTGGCGCTGGTCGGTGATGCCGCGCATACCATTCATCCATTGGCGGGGCAGGGCGTTAATCTGGGGTTCCGTGATGTGGATGCGCTGATTGATGTGCTGGTGAATGCGCGCAGCTATGGCGAGTCCTGGGCCAGCCAGCCGGTACTGAAACGCTATCAGAATCGTCGCATGACTGACAATTTCATCATGCAAAGCGGCATGGATCTGTTTTACGCCGGATTTAGCAACAACCTACAGCCGCTGCGTATCATGCGTAATCTTGGGTTAATGGCCGCAGAGCGCGCAGGTGTACTGAAACGTCAGGCACTGAAGTATGCGTTAGGGTTGTAGCTCGAGCGCTACGGGGGAAATACGTAGGCCTGATAAGCGGAGCGCCATCAGGCGATAAACGCAGAAAAGCAAAAAGCTCGCCGAAGCGAGCTTTTTTAATATGGCTGGGGTACGAGGATTCGAACCTCGGAATGCTGGTATCAGAAACCAGAGCCTTACCGCTTGGCGATACCCCAACGGGTGCACCCACAGAGTGGACGACTTTTTGAAATTGGCTGGGGTACGAGGATTCGAACCTCGGAATGCTGGTATCAGAAACCAGAGCCTTACCGCTTGGCGATACCCCAACAATTTTTTGGATTTACCGAACGAGTCGATACGTCCTTAATACTGATGGCGCTACGCTTATCAGGCCTACATGACCTGTAGGCCGGGTAAGGTTTGGCGTCACCCGGCGTTAGAAAAGCAAAAAGCTCGCTGAAGCGAGCTTTTTTAATA
>NZ_SZXJ01000101.1:0-43119 GCF_005281345.1 Citrobacter sp. wls619 | reverse complement strand
TGTGCTCTAACCAGCTGAGCTACGTAGCCTGATACTATCATATTCTTCGATGGCTGGGGTACCTGGATTCGAACCAGGGAATGCCGGTATCAAAAACCGGTGCCTTACCGCTTGGCGATACCCCAATGACCGTCGCGGTGAACCGCTATATCGAAGAAAAAATGGCTGGGGTACCTGGATTCGAACCAGGGAATGCCGGTATCAAAAACCGGTGCCTTACCGCTTGGCGATACCCCATCCGTGCAACGCTTACGGGTGAATGGTGCGGGAGGCGAGACTTGAACTCGCACACCTTGCGGCGCCAGAACCTAAATCTGGTGCGTCTACCAATTTCGCCACTCCCGCAAAAAAGATGGTGGCTACGACGGGATTCGAACCTGTGACCCCATCATTATGAGTGATGTGCTCTAACCAGCTGAGCTACGTAGCCATCTTTTTTTCGCGTAACCTTATCGGCGTTGCGGGGCGCATTATGCGTATTGAGCCTTGAAGCGTCAACCCCTTTTTCATTGAAAATAGCTGGAATGTGACTGTTTGGTTAGGTTGCGAACAGCATGACGCAATATTCGGCAATTATTAGTTATTAATTGTTTTTTCGCGCGTTAAATCGACATAAAAAAAGAGCCCTGCAGGGCTCTTTTCTAAGGATTGACTTATTTATACGCGGACTGATGCACGCCAACCGCACGGCCAGACGGATCGTTCATGGTTTTAAACGCTTCATCCCATTCAATGGCTTTTGCTGAAGAACAGGCAACCGACGGCCCGCCAGGCACGCATTCAGCTGCGCTGGCAACCGGGAACAATTCCTCAAAAATCTCACGATACAAATACGCTTCTTTAGACGATGGCGTGTTATACGGGAAGCGGAAGCTGGCGGTTTCCAGTTGTTGGTCAGAAACTTGTTCTGCAGCCACCTCTTTCAGGGTGTCAATCCAGCTGTAACCGACACCGTCAGAGAACTGCTCTTTCTGACGCCACGCCACGCTTGCCGGCAGGTAGGACTCAAAACATTCACGCAGAACGTGTTTTTCCATTTTGCCGTTGCCGCACATTTTGTCCTGTGGGTTGATGCGCATCGCCACATCAAGGAATTTTTTGTCCAGGAAAGGCACGCGAGCTTCCACGCCCCAGGCCGACATGGCTTTGTTGGCACGGGCGCAGTCGAACATGTGCAGCGCCTGCAGTTTACGCACGGTTTCTTCATGCAGTTCTTTCGCGTCTGGCGCTTTGTGGAAGTAGAGATAGCCGCCAAACACTTCATCTGACCCTTCGCCCGATAACACCATTTTAATGCCCATTGCTTTAATCTTGCGCGACATTAAGTACATCGGCGTTGAGGCGCGAATCGTCGTGACATCGTAAGTTTCGATGTGATAAATCACGTCGCGGATCGCATCCAGACCTTCCTGCACGGTGAAGTGGATCTCGTGGTGGACAGTACCAAGGTGGTTTGCCACTTCCTGCGCGGCTTTCAGGTCCGGTGCGCCTTCGAGGCCAACCGCGAAAGAGTGCAGTTGCGGCCACCACGCTTCACTGCGTTCCTGATCTTCTACACGACGCGCCGCATACTTTTTCGTGATGGCGGAAATCACGGATGAATCCAGACCGCCGGACAACAGCACGCCGTAAGGAACATCGGACATCAGGTGACTTTTCACCGCATCTTCCAGCGCCTGACGCAGCTCGTTTTTATCCGTAACGTTGTCTTTTACTGCATCGTAATCAAACCAGTCGCGCTGGTAGTACTGACGAATTTCACCGTCTTTACTCCACAAATAGCTACCGGCCGGGAATTCTTTGATCGTGCGGCATACAGGAACCAGCGCTTTCATTTCAGACGCAACATAGAAGTTACCGTGCTCGTCGTAACCCATATACAGCGGGATGATGCCGATGTGATCGCGGCCAATCAGGTAAGCGTCCTGCTCGCTGTCGTACAGTGCGAAGGCAAACATGCCTTGCAGGTCATCCAGAAACTCTGGACCTTTTTCCTGATACAGCGCAAGGATCACTTCGCAGTCAGAACCAGTCTGGAACTGATAGCGATCACCGTATTCGGCACGCAGCGCCCGATGGTTATAAATCTCACCGTTAACGGCCAGGATATGTGTTTTCTTCACGTTATACAGCGGCTGAGCGCCGGCGTTGACGTCGACAATAGACAGACGTTCGTGCGCCAGAATGGCGTTATCGCTGGCGTAAATGCCAGACCAGTCCGGGCCGCGATGGCGCATCAGACGGGACAATTCCAGAGCCTTTTTACGCAGTTCAACTGCGTCAGTTTTAATATCGAATACGCCAAAAATAGAACACATAACCTTCTCCGTTAACCTGTTGCGTGATGCTTTTTATGTTTGCTTGATAAATAAAATGCCGCAAAGCCGCTGGGGGCGCAAGGAGTTTGGTGGGCTGAAAATAAAAAACTCAATGATGATTGTTGAATGGTGAAAAAAGATTACGTAATGAGCGCATTTATTGATGAATCATCAATAAAATGGCAATTTTATTAGATGGGGGTATTTCTGTGGGCCGAATAAGGCGCTTACACCATCATCCGGTATTCGCGCCGCAACATTGCCGGATGATGACGCGCGTGCGTCTTATCCGGCCTGGGATCAAATCACATCAATCTCTGCAACGGAGGGATAGATCCAGCTTGGTCTGAATGGCATGTTGTCAATATCGTCAAGCTTGGATACGCCAGACAGTACCAGGATAGTTTCCAGACCCGCCTGAAAGCCTGCCAGAATATCGGTGCGCAGGTTGTCGCCAACAATGACCGTTTCTTCTGAGTGCGCCTGCATTTTGTTGAGTGCTGCGCGAATAATCCACGGGCTGGGTTTGCCGACATAAAACGGTTTACGGCCGGAGATCTTCTCAATACCGGCGCAGAGCGCACCACAGGCAGGGTAAAAGCCGCGACCGTGGGTATCCGGGTTAGTGGCGATAAAACGTGCGCCGTTAGCCACAAAGTAAGCCGCTTTATGCATCATGTCCCAGTTGTACGAACGGGTCTCTCCGACAATGACAAAATCAGGGTTAACGTCGGTAATGGTAAAGCCCGCTTTATACAGCTCATGGATTAACGCGCCTTCACCCACCACGTAGGCTTTTTTCCCTTCCTGGCGACGGAGAAAATCAGCAGTAGCCATGGCGGAAGTATAAAAGACGCTATCGGGGACATTCACACCCGCGGTGGCGAAGCGGTTTGCCAGATCTTGCCCAGTCTGCGAAGGGTAGTTCGTCAGCAGGACTAACGGTAAACCTTTCTCCAGAATGCCGGTCAGAAATTCTGCTGCACCGGGTACGGCAACATTGTCGTGCATCAGCACGCCGTCGATATCACAAATTACATTCTTAATGGTCATGAACTACCCAGGGAATTCGTTATGAGTCATATAGTAGCCCACTACTATATGAGAGCATTAGCTTTCCAGCAAACGTTGCAGCAATGAACCATTGAGCATGGCGCGCTTCACCAGCGCAAATGCACCAATCGCTGAACGGTGATCCAGCGTGGAACGTACCACCGGTAAATTGTGGCGAAACGCCTTCAGTGCCTGATTATTAATGCAGCTTTCTATTGCCGGAAGCAGGACTTTATCTGCTTCGGTAATCTCACCGGCAATGACGACTTTTTGCGGATTAAACAGGTTAATCGCAATCGCGATGGTTTTACCCAGGTGGCGACCCACGTGCTCGATAACTTCTGCTGCCAGATTGTCACCTTTGTTGGCTGCCTTACAGATAGCTTTGATGCTGCAATCGTCCAGCGTGAGACGGCTCGGATAGCCTTGTTTCAGTAAATTTTGTACGCGATGTTCAATGGACGCATTGGCAGCGATCGTTTCCAGACAACCAAAGTTACCGCAATGGCAGCGTTCGCCCAGCGGTTCAACCTGGATATGGCCTATTTCGCCCACGTTGCCGTTGCGTCCGATGAAAATACGCCCGTTGGAGATAATTCCTGCGCCGGTTCCGCGATGGACACGCACCAGAATGGAGTCTTCGCAGTCCTGACTTGCCCCAAAATAGTGCTCGGCAAGTGCCAGACTGCGGATATCATGGCCGACAAAACAGGTGACCTGAAAACGTTTTTCCAGCGCGTCGACCAGTCCCCAGTTTTCAACCTGAATATGGGGCATATAGCGAATGACGCCACTTTCGGGGTCAACGAGGCCTGGCAGGATAACGGAGATTGCAATCAGCTCACGGATTTTCCGCTGGCAGCTGTCAATAAAGGTGGCAATCGTATTGAGCAGCGCGTGTTCCAGGGTTTCCTGGGTGCGCTCGGGTAGCGGATAATGCTCTTCGGCAACCACTTTGCTGCTCATATCATAGAGCGTCAGCGTGGTGTCGTGGCGGCCAAGGCGAACGCCAATGGCGTGGAAATTACGGGTTTCGGTGACGATAGAGATGGCGCGGCGGCCCCCGGTGGAGGCCTGCTGATCGACTTCTTTAATCAGCCCGCGTTCAATCAGTTGACGCGTAATTTTGGTTACGCTGGCGGGAGCAAGCTGGCTTTGCTCGGCAATCTGAATTCGCGAGATTGGCCCATGCTGGTCAATCAGGCGATAAACTGCCGCGCTGTTAAGCTGTTTTACGAGATCAACATTACCTATTTGAGCTTGTCCGCCTGGTGTCATTCTTTTTCTTACTCAGTAACGACCTCGTTGCCATTAACGATGGTCTTGATAATTTTAAAGTCGTGCGTGAACGCGGTCAGGTTGGCTACTTTGCCTGGCGCGATACTGCCGAGTTGTTTGTCGACGCCAATGGCGCGAGCAGGGTAGAGCGTTGCCATACGCAGGACTTCGTCCAGTGCGATACCGCAATGTTCAACCAGATTGCGTACACCTTCGATCATGGTTAATGATGAGCCGCTCAGTGTGCCGTTCTCATCAACGCACAGTCCATTGCGGTAGTATATTGTTTTACCAGCGAAAATGAACTGCTCAATGTTTGCACCCGCCGGCGCAGTTGCGTCGGTTACCAGGCACAGTTTGTCACCTTTCAGGCGTTTGGCATTGCGAATGTTGGCATAGTCAACATGCATGCCATCGGCGATGATACCGCAATAAATATCGGCCTCATCCAGAATCGCGCCTGCCAGACCTGGTTCGCGACCGGTAATATAAGGCATCGCATTGAACAGATGTGTTGCAAAGGAAATGCCTGCACGGAAACCGATTTTTGCTTCTTTCAGCGTCGCGTTAGAGTGGCCCGCAGATACCACGATACCTGCATTCACCAGTTGGGCGATCACGTCGACAGGAACCATTTCAGGCGCCAGCGTCACTTTGGTGATGACATCCGCATTATCGCACAGGAAATTGACCAGCGCAGCGTCTGGCTGGCGGACAAAGCTCGGATTATGCGTACCTTTTTTCACCAGATTCAGCCACGGACCTTCAAGGTGTAGCCCTAATGCCTGATTTGGATGCTTAGCGAGGTATTCACGCATAACGCGAACACCCTGCTTCATCAGGTCATCGCTGGTGGTGATTAGCGTTGGCAGATAGTTGGTGCAGCCAGATTTTTCATTGGCTTTCTGCATGATTTCCAGCGTTTCAACGGTAACGGCCTCTGCCGTATCGTTAAACTGTACACCGCCGCAGCCGTTTAACTGCACATCAATAAAACCGGGGGAGACAATGGCCCCATTCAGCGAGCGCTGTTCAATCCCTGACGGCAATTCAGACAGTGGGCAAACGCTATCGATCAGGCCATTGGCGACAACAATCGCATGGTCATCAAGAATTTCGTGACCGGTAAAAATCCGGCCCTGGGTTAAAGCATACATTCCGACCCCCGATTTCAAAAAAATGCCGCCCTGCACGTTTTCGACAGGGCGGGGACATCATTACAGACCTTTAATATTTTCCGCTTCTAACTCGTTAAAGTATTTCAGCGTCTTCACTTTCAGTTCCATAGTGGAAGGCTCATCGCAGACCACAACCGCTTTCGGATGCAGTTGCAGACAGCTGATAGTCCACATGTGGTTAACGTTACCTTCAACAGCCGCCTGCAGCGCCTGGGCTTTCTGGTGACCCAGCACCAGGATCATTACTTCTTCAGCATCCAACAGGGTGCCCACGCCTACGGTCAGTGCATATTTAGGCACCTGGCTTACGTCGCCGTCAAAGAAGCGTGAGTTTGCTACACGGGTGTCGTGGGTCAGCGTTTTGATACGAGTACGGGAAGCTAAAGAAGAAGCGGGTTCGTTGAACGCAATGTGCCCATCGTTACCTACGCCGCCCATAAACAGATGGATTTTACCGTAAGAACGGATTTTCTCTTCATACTGACGGCATTCTGCATCAATATCCGGCGCGTTACCATTGAGGAGGTTGATATTTTCTGCTGGAATATCAACATGATCAAAGAAGTTACGGTGCATAAAGCTGTGATAGCTTTCCGGATGCTCTTTCGGCAGGCCAACATATTCGTCCATGTTGAAAGTGACAACATGTTTGAAGCTCACCTGGCCCGCTTTGTGCATTTCGACTAATGCTTTATAGGCAGTCAGCGGAGTGCCGCCAGTCGGCAGGCCCAGAACGAACGGACGATCTGCCGTTGGTTTGAACGCGTTAATACGGTTAACGATATGGCGAGCAGCCCATTTGCCGACTTGTTCAGCGGTATTCAGGGGGATCAGTCTCATTCTTCACCTCAAAAGTAAATGTAAGCAGTTGGCGGATTGAGTCTCTGTGCAGTATTAAGCGTAACCTGGTTTTGCATCGGTAAGGATCAATCCGTTTCGATTTTTTGAATGATAAAATAAGTTTTCGTAGTTAGCCAGTGTAAGGGGGGGTTAATAACGATATTTGGTGATTGGAATCACAAAAAACACGCTTTTAATTTGCGATACGAATTAATTTTTCACACACTCTGAATGTAGATGAATGGTTAATGTTGTTGTTCCAAAATCTCTTGCTGTTGCAGTCAGGAATGGTCGCACAATAAAAATATGGCTTCAAAGGAGCCTAATCGGGGTCTCGTAGGGGGAATAAAATGAATATTTTAGGTTTTTTCCAGCGGCTGGGTAGGGCGTTACAGCTCCCCATCGCGGTGCTGCCAGTCGCGGCACTGTTGCTGCGATTCGGCCAACCAGATTTACTGAACGTACCCTTCATCGCGCAAGCGGGTGGGGCTATCTTTGATAACCTCGCGTTAATTTTTGCTATTGGTGTGGCTTCCAGCTGGTCTAAAGACAGCGCGGGTGCGGCAGCGCTGGCAGGTGCGGTTGGTTATTTCATATTGACCAAAGCAATGGTTACCATTAACCCGGCGATCAACATGGGCGTCCTGGCGGGTATCATCACCGGTCTGGTCGGCGGTGCCGTGTATAACCGTTGGTCTGGCATCAAACTGCCTGATTTCCTGAGCTTCTTCGGCGGCAAACGTTTTGTACCCATCGCCACTGGTTTCTTCTGTTTGATACTGGCTGCTATCTTCGGCTACGTGTGGCCGCCGGTGCAGAACGCCATCCATGCGGGCGGTGAGTGGATCGTGGGCGCTGGCGCGCTGGGCTCTGGTATTTTTGGTTTCATCAACCGTCTGCTGATCCCAACCGGTCTGCATCAGGTGCTGAACACCATCGCCTGGTTCCAGATTGGCGAATTCACTAACGCAGCAGGTACCGTATTCCACGGTGATATCAACCGCTTCTACGCGGGTGACGGCACTGCGGGTATGTTCATGTCTGGCTTCTTCCCGATCATGATGTTTGGTCTGCCGGGTGCGGCACTGGCGATGTACTTCGCGGCGCCGAAAGCACGTCGTCCGATGGTTGGCGGTATGCTGCTGTCCGTTGCGATCACTGCATTCCTGACCGGTGTTACCGAGCCGCTGGAATTCCTGTTCATGTTCCTGGCGCCGTTGCTGTACCTCCTGCACGCCGTTCTGACAGGTATCAGCCTGTTCGTTGCGACGCTGTTGGGTATCCATGCGGGCTTCTCCTTCTCCGCAGGTGCTATCGACTACGTGTTGATGTACAACCTGCCGGCTGCAAGTAAGAACGTCTGGATGCTGGTCGTTATGGGTCTGGTGTTCTTCGTTATTTACTTCGTCCTGTTCAGCGCGGTTATTCGTATGTTTAACCTGAAAACGCCGGGCCGCGAAGATAAAGAAGACGAGATTGTTACTGACGAAGCGAACAGCAATACCGAAGAAGGTTTAGCTCAACTGGCAACCAGCTACATTGCAGCGGTTGGCGGTACGGATAACCTGAAAGCGATTGATGCCTGTATCACCCGTCTGCGTCTGACCGTTGGCGATTCTGCCCGCGTAAATGATGCGATGTGCAAACGCTTAGGCGCATCGGGTGTGGTTAAGCTGAACAAACAAACTATTCAGGTCATCGTGGGTGCGAAAGCTGAATCTATCGGCGACGAAATGAAGAAAGTTGTGGCTCGTGGTCCGGTTGCGGCAGCGTCTGCTGACAAAGCCCCGGCAGCGGCTGCCCCGGTTGCAAAACCGCAGGCGGTAGCGAATGCAGCCACCATTGAAGCGCTGGTTTCCCCGATTACCGGTGATGTGGTTGCACTGGAGCAGGTGCCTGATGAAGCGTTCGCCAGCAAAGCAGTGGGTGACGGTGTGGCGGTAAAACCAACGGATAAAATCGTGGTTTCTCCGGCAGCGGGTACTATTGTGAAAATCTTCAACACCAACCATGCGTTCTGTCTGGAAACGGAAAAAGGCGCGGAAATCGTGGTCCATATGGGTATCGATACCGTGGCGCTGGAAGGTAAAGGCTTTAAACGTCTGGTTGAAGAAGGTGCGGTTGTTGCAGCAGGTCAACCGATTCTGGAAATGGATCTGGAATACCTGAACGCGAACGCACGTTCCATGATTAGCCCGGTTGTTTGCAGCAATAGCGATGATTTCGGTGGTCTGGTTGTTAAAGCCGAAGGTCATGTCGTTGCCGGTCAAACACCACTGTATGAGATTAAAGGTAAGTAATTGCTCGTAGGCTGGATAAGGCGTAAGCGCCGCCATCCGGCACGATGAGATGAATTAAACGCGGCGGGGGATATTCCTCCGCCGCTTTTTTTTGCAGCAAATGTCCTTATTATTTTCATCTGGTACGTATTTTCCGTAACTAAGGGTTGTCACTACGTCCGGCTTATAAGATCATATGCCGTTATACGTTGTTTACGCTTTGAGGAATCCACGATGAGTGAGGCTGAAGCCCGCCCGAGTAACTTTATTCGTCAGATCATCGATGAAGATCTGGCCAGTGGTAAGCACACCACTATCCATACCCGTTTTCCGCCGGAGCCAAATGGCTATCTGCACATTGGCCACGCGAAATCCATTTGTCTGAACTTTGGTATTGCGCAAGATTACCAGGGCCAGTGCAACCTGCGTTTTGATGATACGAACCCGGTTAAAGAAGATATCGAGTACGTTGAATCGATTAAAAACGACGTTGAATGGTTAGGTTTCCACTGGACTGGCGACATTCGCTACTCTTCGGATTACTTCGATCAGCTACATGCTTACGCGGTAGAGCTTATTAACAAAGGCCTGGCGTATGTCGACGAACTGTCTGCTGACGAAATTCGCGAATACCGTGGCACGCTGACACAGCCGGGTAAAAACAGCCCGTTCCGCGATCGCAGCGTTGAAGAAAACCTCGCGCTGTTTGAAAAAATGCGTACCGGTGGTTTTGAAGAAGGTAAAGCCTGCCTGCGTGCGAAAATCGATATGGCTTCGCCGTTTATCGTGATGCGTGACCCGGTGCTGTACCGCATTAAGTTTGCTGAACACCATCAGACGGGCAACAAGTGGTGCATCTATCCGATGTACGACTTCACCCACTGCATCAGCGATGCGCTGGAAGGCATCACACATTCACTGTGTACGCTGGAATTCCAGGATAACCGTCGTCTGTACGACTGGGTGCTGGATAACATCACCATTCCGGTTCACCCGCGCCAGTACGAGTTCTCGCGCCTGAATCTGGAATACACCGTGATGTCCAAGCGTAAGCTGAACCTGCTGGTGACTGATAAGCACGTTGAAGGCTGGGACGATCCGCGCATGCCGACTATTTCGGGCCTGCGCCGTCGTGGTTACACCGCTGCTGCGATTCGTGAGTTCTGCAAACGCATCGGTGTGACCAAACAGGACAACACCATTGAGATTGCCTCTCTGGAATCCTGCATCCGTGAAGATCTGAACGAAAACGCACCGCGCGCAATGGCGGTTATCGATCCGGTGAAACTGGTTATCGAAAACTACCCGCAGGGCGAAAGCGAGCTGGTCACGATGCCTAACCACCCGAGCAAGCCGGAAATGGGCAGCCGTGAAGTGCCTTTCAGCGGTGAAATCTGGATCGACAGGGCCGATTTCCGCGAAGAAGCCAACAAACAGTACAAGCGTCTGGTGATGGGTAAAGAAGTCCGTCTGCGTAATGCTTACGTTATTAAAGCTGAGCGCGTAGAGAAAGATGCAGAAGGGAATATCACCACCATTTTCTGTACTTACGATGCTGACACGCTGAGTAAAGACCCGGCCGATGGGCGTAAAGTAAAAGGCGTTATTCATTGGGTAAGTGCGGCTCATGCGCTGCCGATTGAAATCCGTCTGTACGATCGTCTGTTCAGCGTACCTAACCCGGGGGCTGCGGAAGATTTCCTGTCCGTGATTAACCCAGAGTCGCTGGTGATTAAACAGGGCTATGGTGAGCCTTCGCTACAGGCCGCTGTTGCTGGTAAAGCGTTCCAGTTCGAGCGTGAAGGATACTTCTGCCTCGACAGCCGCTATGCAACAGCTGACAAACTGGTGTTTAACCGCACCGTGGGTCTGCGCGATACATGGGCTAAAGTAGGCGAATAAACCGTCGTTACGCATCCTTTCGAACGCCGCACTCTGCGGCGTTTTTTTTCGCCTGAAAACGGTTAGCAGACTCTATTTGCGCAGCGAAATAATTGTTATTCAGGAATGGTTTTTGCTGTTTATATTTTTCTAACAAAAACCTTGTGTTATCAGTCACTCTGGACTGAAACCGATTTCATCTTTATGGAAAACAAGCCTTTTTTCAATTATTCAACGCTTTTTTATCTTCCAATGAAAATGTAACAGAAAGCAATGAAATATGTGCGGTTGCTCATGTTCTTACATACTGGTTACAAAAAGAGATTGATAATTCGCGTCGCGAAAAATAGTCTATTCATTGTAGTCAATGAGGTTTTCTCAGCGCTACTTTTTTAATTTTTGCTTTTTCGCTGACCGCTTTTATCGGCAGCATTTTATACCCAATGAATTTCGAGTTGCATCAAGGCGGCGACGCCGCGAATTCCCTGGAGCGTACATCAGTACGTGACGGGGATGAGCGAGGAAAGCCAACGCAGATGCGGCTTGAAAGACGAAGGGTTATACGTCAAAGAGGATTAACATATGCGTACGTTTAGTGGCAAACGTAGTACGCTGGCGCTGGCTATCGCCGGTATCACAGCAATGTCGGGTTTTGTTGTCGCTCCCCAGGTTCACGCCGAGGGTTTTATTGATGACTCTACCTTAACGGGTGGCATTTATTACTGGCAGCGTGAGCGTGACCGTAAAGATGTGACCGATCATGACAAATACAAAACTAACCTTTCTCACTCCACCTGGAACGCTAACCTCGACTTCCAGTCCGGTTATGCGGCTGATATGTTTGGTATTGATGTCGCAGCATTTACCGCTATCGAAATGAACGAAAGTAGCGAAAGTGGCCATCCAAACGAAATCGCATTCTCTTCAAAAAATAAAGGCTATGACGAAGATTACTCCGGCGATAAGAGCGGGATTAGCCTGTATAAAGCGGCCGCCAAATTTAAATTTGGCCCAACCTGGGCGCGCGCGGGTTATATTCAGCCAACCGGACAAACTCTGCTGGCACCACACTGGAGCTTTATGCCTGGTACCTATCAGGGTGCTGAAGCCGGTGCCAACTTCGATTATGGCGATGCGGGTGCGCTGAGCTTCTCCTATATGTGGGCCAACGAATATAAAGCGCCGTGGCACACCGAAGTCGATAAATTCTATCAGGCCGATAAAAAGACCAAAGTTGATTACCTCCATTCAATCGGCGCCAAGTATGACTTCAAAAATAACCTGTTGCTGGAAGCCGCATTCGGTCAGTCTGAAGGCTACGTCGATCAGTATTTCGCCAAAGCCAGCTACAAATTTGATTTAGGCGGTAACCCATTTACTACCAGCTACCAGTTCTACGGTGCCCGCGATAAGGTTGATGACCGTACGGTTAACGACATTTATGATGGCACGGCCTGGCTGCAGGCACTGACCTTCGGCTACAAAGTGGCAGAAGTCGTTGATCTGCGACTGGAAGGAACCTGGGTTAAAGCTGACGGGCAGCAGGGCTACTTCCTGCAGCGTATGACCCCGACCTATGCGTCTTCAAACGGTCGTCTGGACGTTTGGTGGGATAACCGCTCTGACTTCAACGCCAACGGTGAAAAGGCCGTGTTCTTCGGTGCGATGTATGACCTGAAGAACTGGAACCTGCCTGGCTGGGCTGTGGGTGCATCATACGTTTACGCGTGGGATGCTAAACCGGCAACCTGGCAGCTCAACCCGGATGCATATTACGACAAAAATCGTACTATCGAAGAGTCGTCTTACAGCCTGGATGCGGTCTATACCCTGCAGGACGGCCGTGCGAAGGGCACAATGTTTAAACTGCACTTCACCCAGTACGACAACCATTCGGATATTCCGAGCTGGGGCGGTGGTTACGGTAACATCTTCCAGGATGAGCGCGACGTGAAATTCATCGTTATTGCTCCGTTCACCATCTTCTAATGCCGACAGCGGCAGGCCGCAAGCCTGCCGTTTTGTTGAGGAGTGTGTTATGAAAAAGCTGATACTCATCGCCGTCATGGCATCAGGGCTGGTTGCCTGTGCGCAATCACCCGCGCCGAAAGAAGATAGCCGTCTTAAGGAAGCCTACAGCGCGTGTATCAATACCGCGCAAGGCTCGCCGGAGAAAATCGAAGCCTGTCAAAGCGTGTTGAATGTGCTGAAGAAAGAAAAACAGCACCAGCAGTTTGCGAATGAAGAAAGCGTGCGCGTACTGGATTACCAGCAGTGTATCCAGGCAACGCGTACGGGTAACGATCAATCCGTTAAGGCCGATTGTGATAAGGTCTGGCAGGAAATTCGCAGTAATAATACGGCGAAATAAAACGTGGTATGCACAAGAACGGGCGGAGATATTTCTTCGCCCGTTTGCTTTTTAGCGTCGTTTCTCAATTGCCCACTTGAGTAATGCCGCGCAACGGTAAAATCCGTGGGCGAATTTTCCGTATGGGATGGTCAGAAATAGCGCCATCACGACACCAAGATGAATAGCAAGCAAAATAGCCATCCATGAGGTATCTCTGCCTGCCAGCAGCGCTAAGCCCGTCAGACTCGTCAGTAGCAGCAACAGGATAAAACCGCGGTCCATCGGCTTTTGCCGCGCGTCGCCCTGTAGCGGTGAGCGTTTAAAATTCAGCCATAGCAAGCCAGCCGGGCCGAGAACCAGACCAATACCGCCCAACGTGCCCAGCATGACCGGAACGCTGAAGAACGGGTAGGGAGCTTCTATGCCGGCAAAGTAGTGATAGCCCGTTGCCACCACGGTGGCGGCAAAGCAGAGCAGAAAACCGTAGAAGGTGAAGTGATGGAAACGGCGGCGCATCAGGGTGAAGGCATCATCCGCTTCGTTACACCCTTTGCCGTGCCCGCCATCGAGATATTTCAGCATCAGCGCATTGTGTGAGGCTTCAGCAATGTCAGCAGAACTCGGCATCCCCGGAGAAATCTCCCGCCAGAAGCGGATAACGCCCGCCATCAGCAGACCCATCGCCAGAATAAAGACTGAACCAAACATCCATGCCAGCAGGTTATGCGGGAAAATTTGATAAAAATCTCCGGCCAGCGGAGGATGGAACAGGGAACCTTTTAACCCCATGGCAAGAAGTAAAAACAGGATCAGGCCAAAAACCAGCGACAGCGTTACGGTCATGCCAGCCCGGCGGTAAAGCGCGCCAAAGGCGGCGGGTTGCGTATAGTGTTGATAGGTTTCCAGCCTTACTTCTGCCATTGCTTTCGGTACATTGATAGCAAATTCATGGGGCGGCGCGTATTGACACGCGTGCAGGCAGGCACCGCAGTTATGGCACAAGTTCGCCAGATAGTTGATATCCGCTTTAGCGAATTCCAGACGCTGAGTCATCGCCGGGAAAACGGCGCAAAAACCCTCACAATAGCGGCAGGCATTGCAGACTTGCATGACTCGTTCAACTTCTGCTTCCGGCTCGGTTAGCATTTTCGCTTCGATAATTAATTTCTCAAGCGGTTGCATGATGTGCCTCCTCACGTGCTGCCAGCGCGGCTTCTTTTCCGGCAATACGGCCAAAGGTGGTCCCTATCGACATGCCTACACCCGCGGTGTAGCCTTTTCCCAGCACGTTGCCCGCCATCATCTCCCCGGCGACGAACAGATTGCGACTTGGACGCCCGGCAAAATGCACCGCGGCGTGTTCATTCACCTTTAATCCCAGGTAGGTGAAGGTGATGCCTGGCCGCAGGGCATAGCCGTAGTAAGGCGGCTGGTCCAGCGGTCGCGCCCAATGTGTTTTGGCCGGTGTCAGGTTTTGTGTTGCACAGTTATCCAGAGTGGTGTGGTCAAAGTGCCCAGGCCGGCAGGCGCTGTTGTACTGCATGACAGTATGGGTAAAGCGCTCAGTATCCAGTCCCAACTGACGTGCCAGTTCTGCTAGCGTATTGGCCTGTGCGCCAGGAAAAACCGGAGGCATGAAGTGACCGATCGCTTTACTGTCGATAATGGAGTAACCAATTTGTCCGGGCTGGTGGGCAACCAGACGTCCCCAGATGGCATAGCGTTTGGGCCAGAAGTCTTCGCCTTCATCATAAAATCGTTCTGCATCGCGGTTCACTACGATGCCCAAAGAGACACAGTCCACGCGGGTGCAAATCCCGCCGTCATATAATGGCGCTCTGGCGTCAATGGCTACGCAGTGTGACTGGGAAGGTTCGCCGATGATGTCCGCCCCGGCATCGATCATAAATTTGAGTAATACGCCCTGATTAAAGCGCGTGCCGCGAATGAGGAAGTTATCCGCAGGCCATTCACCGCGGGCGTTCTCACCCCAGGCTTCTCGCAGCCATTCGCGGTTAGACTCAAATCCGCCAGCAGCAAGCACGCAGGATTTCGCGGTAATACGCTCTGCACCTGTCAGCGCCGCCACGAACTCGCCGTTGTGCAGTTCAAGCGCCTGCACCGGTGTGTTATAGCGGATTTGCACCCCCAGTTTTTCTGCGCTGCGATAATAGGCGTTCACGAGGGCTTTTCCTCCGCCCATAAAGAAGGCATTCGTTCGCGCGACATGCAAAGCGCCAGAAAGTGGAGGTTGAAAGTTAACGCCGTGCTGGCGCATCCAGTCGCGGCATTGGGAAGAGGTACGGATCACCAGGCGTGCCAGTGCTTCGTTGGTATTACCTTCTGTTACACGCCAGAGGTCCTGCCAGAATTCCTCTTCTGGATAGCTCTCCACCAGTACATCCTGTGGCGCATCATGCATACAGCGTAAATTACGCGTGTGCTGGGAGTTTCCTCCGCGCCATTCACGCGGGGCCGCCTCAAGCAGCAGTACCGAAGCGCCTTGCTCCCGGGCGGTTAAAGCGGCACATAATGCAGCATTGCCGCCGCCAATCACCAGAACATCAACCATCGCATACTCCATTACTACTTAACTAATTGTTAAGTTTGTAATTAAAATGTATACGAGTAAGTTGTGGGGACGCTATGACGTGATGCTAAACAGCCCTTTAATTATTGTAAAGAGTCGCACCTGGCCAGCGTCCAGATTCCACCAGTTGATGCATCACTTTGGTGAGTACCACACGGGCAGCGAGACCTGCTGGGGTGAGTTCATCGTCAGAAAGGCTGACCAAAAAGTTGGGGCGGCTAAGTATGGGATTATGGATGCCGACCACTCTTAGCGTCTCTTTATCGAGATGGGATATTGCCGCGCCGGGCTGAAGTGTTGCGCCGATTCCGCTGCGAACGGCGTGCATCAGTAGCGTCAGGCCGTCAATTTCTGTGGCGATCTCAATGTTCAGCGCATGCTCCCGGCTGATAGCATCCAGTCTGCCGCGCAGACCATGACCTGGGCTTGGCATTATCAATGGAATATTAACCAGTTCGGCTGGCGCAATAGTGTCATCCGCAATATCTGCCAGCAAGGTATGAGTACCAATCAAAAATAACCGTTCCTCAAGAATCGCTCTGGCGCTCCAGCGCAGGATTTTTTCCTTCTGAAAGACCACGGCCAAATCAATTTGACGGGTATTAATCATTCGTTCCAGATTGCCAGAGAGACTTTCCACGACATGCAGGCGGACATTGGCATAGCTTTCCCGCATGGCGTTGATGAAAGGCATCCCGAGCACGGAAGCGGTGCTGGGTGCCATGCCGACGCTGACGTGCCCGGAAAGTCTGGCCTCCCGTGCGGCGAGGATCGCATCGTCTGCGTGACGGAGCGCCAGTTGCGCCTGAGAGTAAAAAGCCAGCCCAGCGCTGGTGGGCGTCACGCCACGAGAGGTACGTTGCAGCAGACGTATGGCGAGTTCGTTTTCCAGGCGGGTCATTTGCTGGCTGAGCGCCGAAACACCGATATTGAGATCGAGCGCCGCGCTGCCCATGCTGCCGGTTTCAACAATGCGCACAAAATAGCGTAACTGGCGAAGTTCCATTTCGACTCTCCGATGAAGGCAATTGATTTTTACATTAAAGCAACACAGGAGCGGTGGGAAGGGGAAAGGGGCAGGTAACGCCCATAAAAAAAGCCAACCGGAGGGTTGGCTTTTCAGAAAGCATTACATTATTTGCCGTCGTGGGCGTGCTCATCTTCGCGGCAATCGCCTTCAGCGCAGTGACCGTACAGATAGAGGCTATGGTTAGTTAAACGAATGCCATGTTTAGCCGCAATCTCACGTTGACGCGCTTCGATGGAGTCATCGCTGAACTCGACCACTTTGCCGCAGTCAAGGCAAATCAGGTGATCGTGGTGATGTTGCTGGGTCAGTTCGAAGACGGATTTACCCCCTTCGAAATTATGGCGGGTCACGATACCGGCATCATCAAATTGGTTCAGCACGCGATACACGGTCGCCAGACCAATTTCTTCACCCATGTCGATCAGGCGTTTGTATAAGTCTTCCGCACTGACGTGATGGTTATCCGGTTCCTGAAGAACTTCCAGAATCTTTAAACGAGGAAGCGTTACTTTCAGGCCAGCCTTCTTTAATGCGGTATTGTTGTCAGTCATGCGGAATCTGTCCTGTAGCTAAACGGTTCACTTCATTAACAGAAGTGACAGAAATTGCACTTGAGATAATGCGGATCATTATAGAACTGCCATGCCTAAATGAAAACTGCAAGTCTCTGGCAAATATTGTTAATCAAAACGTGGTATCACCGACAAACACACTGTGCAATACCCGATTGGCATCCAGCCATTGTACAGGGTCAGGCGAAAAAGTTACAAATTTGTAGCAATTATTTTGATTGGTTTTATCTATTGATGCGGCGCAGATGAATATCTGCGCCGCACGAAATCAGGCATTGATGATTTCGTCGAGGTGCAGCTCTTCAGAGATCTGCTTAACCCATTTTTCTACGCGTTCTGCGGTCAGTTCCGGCTGGCGATCTTCATCGATAGCCAGACCGACAAAGTGGTCGTCATCTGCCAGACCTTTGGACGCTTCAAAATGGTAACCCGCCGTTGGCCAGTGGCCGACGATGGTGGCGCCGCGCGGCTCGATGATGTCGCGGATGGTGCCTAACGCATCACAGAAATATTCTGCGTAATCTTCCTGGTCGCCACAGCCGAACAATGCCACCAGTTTACCGTTAAAATCAATGTCTTCGAGAGTAGGGAAGAAGTCGTCCCAGTCGCACTGCGCTTCACCGTAGTACCAGGTTGGGATGCCGAGCAGCAGAATGTCATACCCTTCCAGGTCTTCTTTGCTGCTTTTTGCAATGTCATGTACATCGGCAACGTCTTTACCAAGCTGTTTTTGAATCATTTTTGCGATATTTTCGGTATTACCGGTGTCGCTGCCGAAAAAGATGCCAGTGATTGCCATGAGTAAAATAACCTCTTGAAACTTATTGAAATGGTGGTGGCGCAATGCCCACGGATAAGGGCAATCATAGCAGAACAGTCAGGCATGCGGAAACAGCAAACACGCGGGACTGCACTCTGTGCTACACGATTTATGATTTTTACCCGTCATACTTCAAGCTGCATGTGCGTTGGCTTTCCTCGCTCATCCCAGTCACGTACTTATGTACGCTCCTGGAGATTCGCTGCGTTGCCGCCTTCCTGCAACTTGAATTATTTAGGGTTAGAGCAGAAATTCAGACTAAGCCTGACCGCGCAATGCGGTGAGTTGGTTCATCAGCATCTCTTCGATGAGTTCACTGCGACTCATGTTGCGCGCTTCCGCCAGCTCATTCAGAGCGTCAACGGCATCCGCGTTCAATTTCAGTTCGACACGCTTAAGTCCACGAACTTTGTCGCGTTTAAGCTGATTACGTTTATTAATACGTAACTGTTCATCACGCGAAAGCGGATTGGTTTTGGGTCGTCCCGGGCGACGCTCCTGCGCGAACAGATCTAATGTCGTACGGTCCGTTTGTTCTTTGGCCATGATCTTGGTGACTTCGGGGAAACAATCAGCCAGGCGTCTGCCCGGATGGATAGCGCGCCATAATACATCAGCAGGGGAGGCGCGCCAACGCCCACGCACGTAATCGCGCGCAGACGCTGAGTTTTTAATCAGTTAACCTTCTCACTCAGATAACGACGGATAGCGCGCAGCACCGCTTCTGGTTTTTCTGCATGCACCCAATGACCCGCGCCGGCAATAACGTGCGCCCGAGCCAGCGGGAATTGCGCCAGCAGTTGTTCGCGATACGCTTCGGTAACATACGGTGAGTTGCCGCCAGGGATAAACAGCGCCGGGTGCTCCCACGCAGGAATGGTTTCCCAACCGACGATATGAGGATATTGATCCCACAGCACGGGAACGTTAAAACGCCACTCGCCGTCGACAAATGATTTCAGCAGAAACTGGATTACGCCTTCTTCTTGCAGATGTTGACGCATGACGCTCGCCGCCTGCTGACGCGAAGCAGCCTGCGCATCGGTTACAGCATTGATTGCCGCAAAAATCTCATCGTGACGGCGGACATGATAGTCAACGGGGGCGATGTCGATGGCCACCAGTCGTTCGACACGCTCCGGGGCCAGTGCGGTCAACGCCATGACGGCTTTACCCCCCATCGAGTGACCGATAAAGATCGCTTTTTCTATCTGCCGATCGTCCAGCGTATCCAGCAGATCCTGCGCCATGGCCGGATAATTCATCTCTGGTGAGCGGGGAGAGAGGCCATGGTTTCGCATATCGACCTGGATGATATCGTGATCGGCTACCAGGGAGCGCGCCAGTATGCCCAGATTATCCAGACTGCCAAACAGGCCGTGAACCAGGACGATGGGAGAATTATTGTGCGGGTTTTGCGCAGATTGCGCTCGGATATTCAATTTCATGGCAAAGTTCTTTTTTTCACACTCACGGGTTAGGGTATCATGTTGACCATTCTGCCACATGGCTGCAACAACTACGGTTACTCCGAGTTTTGCTGGTCACCAGGCTCGACGCTATCCGCTGTTAGGATTTGCCTTTACACTACAGCGTGTAAAGTCCTGACAACTTGTATTCAGCCAAACATTGCACTGGATTAAGATGAAAACGATTGAAGTTGATGATGAACTCTATAGCTATATTGCCAGCCACACCAAGCATATTGGCGAGAGCGCATCCGACATTTTACGGCGTATGTTGAAGTTTTCCGCCGCATCACAGCCTGTCTCTCCGGTAGTAAAAGAAGTCCGCGCCGTGCAACCTGTCGTGGAAGCCAAACCGGTCAACCCCGCGAAAGACAAAGTGCGCGCCATGCGTGAACTGCTGCTTTCCGATGAATATGCGGAACAGAAAAAAGCAGTGAATCGCTTTATGCTGGTGCTGTCTACACTGTACTCACTGGATCAACATGCGTTTGCACAAGCAACAGAATCGTTGCATGGCCGCACGCGCGTCTATTTCGCAGCGGATGAACAGACGTTGCTGAAAAATGGTAATCAAACCAAGCCGAAACACGTGCCAGGCACGCCATATTGGGTGATCACCAATACCAATACCGGCCGTAAATGCAGCATGGTTGAACACATCATGCAGTCAATGCAATTCCCCGCGGAGTTGATTGAAAAGGTTTGCGGAACAATTTAATCCTTGCATTAGAAGGACCAGGCAATGGCAATCCACAACCGTGCAGGTCAACCTGCACAACAGAGTGATTTGATTAACGTCGCCCAGTTAACGGCGCAATACTATGTACTAAAACCGACGGCAGGGAATGCGGAGCACGCGGTGAAGTTCGGTACATCCGGGCATCGCGGTAGTGCGGGTCGTCATAGTTTTAATGAGCCGCATATTCTGGCTATCGCTCAGGCGATTGCCGAAGAACGTGCGAAAAACGGGATTACTGGCCCGTGCTATGTGGGCAAGGATACCCATGCGTTGTCTGAACCGGCATTTATCTCTGTACTGGAAGTGCTGGCGGCGAACGGCGTTGACGTCATCGTGCAGGAAAACAACGGCTTTACGCCAACCCCTGCCGTGTCGAATGCTATCCTGGTCCACAATAAAAAAGGCGGTCCGCTGGCTGACGGTATTGTGATCACGCCGTCCCATAACCCACCAGAAGACGGCGGAATTAAATACAACCCGCCAAACGGTGGCCCGGCAGATACCAATGTCACTAAAGTCGTAGAAGACAGGGCTAATGCACTGTTGGCTGATGGTCTGAAAGGCGTGAAGCGCATCCCGCTGGATGCCGCACTGGCCTCCGGTCATGTTAAAGAACAAGACCTGGTGCAACCCTTCGTGGAAGGGCTGGCAGATATCGTCGATATGGCGGCAATTCAGAAAGCGGGTCTGACGCTGGGTGTCGATCCGCTGGGCGGTTCCGGTATCGAATACTGGAAACGTATCGCTCAGCACTACAACCTGAATCTGACCCTCGTTAACGATCAGGTCGACCAGACTTTCCGCTTTATGCATCTTGATAAAGACGGTGCCATTCGTATGGACTGCTCCTCCGAGTGCGCGATGGCCGGTCTGCTGGCGCTGCGTGACAAGTTCGATTTGGCGTTTGCCAATGACCCTGACTATGACCGTCACGGTATCGTAACGCCGGCTGGACTGATGAATCCGAACCACTATCTGGCGGTCGCGATCAACTACCTGTTCCAGCATCGCCCACAGTGGGGCAAAGATGTCGCCGTGGGTAAAACACTGGTGTCCTCCGCGATGATCGATCGTGTGGTGAACGACCTGGGACGTAAGCTGGTCGAAGTGCCGGTGGGTTTCAAATGGTTCGTTGACGGTCTGTTCGACGGTAGCTTTGGCTTCGGCGGCGAAGAAAGTGCGGGGGCATCTTTCCTGCGTTTCGACGGTACACCGTGGTCCACTGACAAAGATGGCATCATCATGTGCCTGCTGGCAGCGGAAATTACGGCAGTGACAGGCAAGAACCCGCAAGAACATTACAACGAACTGGCGGCGCGCTTTGGCGCACCGAGCTATAACCGAATTCAGGCTGGAGCCACCTCCGCGCAAAAAGCGGCGTTGTCTAAGCTCTCTCCGGAAATGGTGAGCGCCAGCACGCTGGCGGGCGACCCGATCACGGCGCGTTTGACGGCAGCACCGGGTAACGGCGCCTCGATTGGCGGCCTGAAAGTGATGACTGACAACGGTTGGTTTGCCGCACGTCCGTCAGGCACCGAAGACGCTTACAAGATCTACTGCGAGAGCTTCCTCGGTGAAGAACACCGCAAGCAGATCGAAAAAGAAGCGGTTGAAATCGTCAGCGAAGTGCTGAAAAACGCGTAAACAGTAGGCCGGATAAGACGCTAGCGTCGTCATCCGGCATAAATTAAAAAGCCGGATAGCTTTGTGCTGATCCGGCTTTTTTTATTCGGCTTAGATTCACGGCATAAACCGATAGCCAATCCCGGTTTCGGTCAAAAAATGGCGTGGGCGAGCCGGATCCAGCTCCAGTTTCTGGCGCAAATGACCCATATAGATACGTAAGTAATGGCTGTGCTCAACGGCATTCGGTCCCCACACCTGATTCAATAACTGGCGTTGGGTCAGCACTTTTCCGGCATTATTGAGCAGTATGGCCAGCAGGCGAAACTCAATTGGCGTCAGATGAACCTCCTCAGCCCCGCGATGAACCAGACGCGCGGCAATATCCACCTTTACATCGGAAAACTGCACTACGGGATCAGGGGAGGGGCCGCTAGCGTGGCGGCGCAGTGCAACGCGTAAACGAGCCTGCAGCTCGCCAATGCCGAATGGCTTGCTGAGATAGTCATCGGCTCCGGCATCCAGCGCGGCGATTTTATCGCTCTCTTCGCTGCGGGCTGACAACACGATCACCGGGATCGCGCTCCACTGCCGCAGGTCGCGGATAAAATCAATACCGTCACCGTCCGGAAGGCCGAGGTCGAGAATGATGAGATCGGGTTTTCGTGTGGCGGCTTCCAGCAGACCACGTTGCAGCGTTTCCGCTTCATACACACGCAGGCCATCAGCTTCCAGCGCGGTGCGCAGAAAGCGACGAATGGCTTGCTCATCTTCAACAATCAGTACGTTTGTCACATATCCTCATGAAAATCTTCAAGTTCAGGGGACGCTTCCTGCGGCAGTGTAACACGGAAACTCGCCCCTCCCTGCGGACGATTATGCGCTGAAATCGTGCCACCGTGCACGTCGACAATCGCCTGACAAATTGCCAGCCCCAGCCCAACACCCGGTACCGATGATTCTTTGTTTCCACGGGAAAACTTGTCGAAAATACGTTGTTCCAGGCCGGCAGGAATACCGGGCCCATTGTCCCAAACGTCCAGCAGCAGATGCTCGCCGTCGACCTGGGCGTCGATACCGATTTGTGCCTGCGGGCCGGCATATTTGACGGCGTTTTCCAGTAGATTGATCAGCACCCGCTCAAAGAGTGGTCCATCAACGTGTATCAGCGTCAACGGCTCCGGAAGTGACAGGTTAATGGGTGTTGCCAGCCCTGGCTCCAACATTTGCAGGGCGCTGCCTACTACCTCTTCCAGCGTTAGCCACTCTTTCTTAAGATTAAAGCCGCCAGACTGGATTCGCGCCATATCCAGCAGATTATTGACCAGTCTGGTGGTATTAAGCACGTGCTGGCGGATCTCGCTGGCCTGGCGAGCGTGTGGTGAGCCTTCACTTGCCAGATCCAACGTTAATATCTCCGCCTGACCGAACAGCACCGTCAGCGGCGTGCGTAAATCGTGGGACAGGGCGGCGAGCAGTGCATTGCGAATACTTTCTCGCTCACTGGCAAAGCGCGCCTGCTCTTCACTGGCCGTCAGAGTCAGACGCTCCAGCGCACTGGCCACCAGCAGGGTGAAGGTTTCCAGCAGACGTTGCTGTTCCGGGATCATCAGCTGACGCAGGTTTCCTGGCTCCACCACCAGTAGCCCATAGGTTTTATCGGCGCTTTTTAACGGCAAAATTTGATAGGGAACGCCGGGTAATGTGTCGGTGCCGGCACCGGCCATCTGCCCCTTGTCAAAACTCCACTGGGCAATGGCATCATCCCACGGCGTCATACCCTGCTGATGCGTCAGGGGAACCAACTTACCGTTTTCGTCTGGCAATAACACCCGGCTACGGGCCTGAAACGTTGAGGCAATAAACTGTTCGCTGGTGGCCGCGATATCCTGTTGGCTGCGCCCTACAGCCAGTGCTTTCGACATCTCATACAGGTGCCGCGTTCGTTGCTCACGATAGCGTGCAACCCTGGCCTGATAACGCACCCCCGCGGTCAGATTACCGATAACCAACCCAACCGTTAGCATCACGGCAAAGGTCAGCAGGTACTGGACGTCAGACACGGCAAGCGTGCCGCGTGGAGCAATAAAGAAGAGATCAAAGCTGGCGACGTTGATAAACGTGGCCACCACCGACGGCCAGCGCCCGTAGAACAGGGCGATAACCACCACACCTAATAGATAGAGCATCACCAGGTTGGCGGCGTCAAATGCAACCAGCCACTGCATGGCAATCAACGTCGTAACAGCACACAATGCAGCGGCGACCACGCAACCCTGGATTTGTACCCGCCATTTATCCTTAAAGGTGCGGTTATCCGTGGTTTGTAATGTCTGACGAGAAGGGGGATCGTCCAGTGCGACAATCATCAGGTCGAGATCCGGTGCGCGATGGGCGAGTTTGTCGGCAAAGGAATCGCTGCGCCACCAGCGACGGGTTGTCGGACGCCCGAGCACAATTTTCCCCAGGTTGTGTTCCCGGGCATAACGGACAACGGCTTTATCTTCGGCAGGGTCGGAGAGAGTGGCGGTTTCCGCCCCCAGTTCCTGCGCCAGTCGCAGCGCGCTTAAGATTGCCCGCCGCTGTTTTTCGGGTAGCCGGTGTAGCGCCGGTGTTTCAACATATACCGCATGCCAGACGCTGCCGAGACGCGCCGCCAGGCGCGCGGCGGCTCGCACCAGTTTCTCGCTGCCGGTGTTGTGTCCAATACACAGTAAAATGGCATCGCGGGTATGCCAGACTTTTTCTTCTCCTGGACGCCCCCGCCAGGCTCGCATCTGATCGTCTACCCGATCGGCGGTGCGGCGCAGGGCCAGTTCGCGTAGCGCTATCAAATTACCTTTGCGGAAGAAATGCTCGATAGCACGCTCTGCCTGACCGGCAATATAGACCTTGCCTTCGTTCAGGCGCTGGCGCAAATCGTCGGGTGGGAGATCGACCAGGACTACATCGTCAGCGGCATCGAAAAACGGGTCAGGAACGGTTTCGCGCACCTGAATACCGGTAACGCCGCTGACCACATCATTCAGGCTTTCCAGATGCTGAACGTTAACGGTGGTAAAAACATCAATCCCGGCTTCCAGCAGCTCTTCAATATCCTGCCAGCGGCGTGGATGGCGTGAGCCTGGCGCATTGCTATGCGCCAGTTCGTCCATCAAAATCAGCGCCGGGCGGCGGGCGAGGGCGGCATCAAGATCGAACTCGCTGATATGCCGCCCACGGTGTGCCTGGCGTTTCAGCGGTAGCACGGTGAGACCGTCCAGCAGTGCGGCGGTCTCCTTGCGTCCGTGGGTTTCCACCACACCAATCAGCACATCCAACCCCTGCGACCGTAGCCGTTGTGCCTCCGCCAGCATGGCCCAGGTTTTCCCTACGCCCGCACAGGCGCCAAAGAAAATTTTCAGTTTTCCCCGGTGCGGCGCGGTGGTCTGCTCCAGTAGGCGATCGGGGTCGGGACGTAGGGGTTCGCTATGCATGTCCTTTTTCTCAGTGCTTATCCAGCGCTAAATTAAGTTCCACCAGGTTCACTACCGGCTGACCGATGAAACTGACCAGCGGCTTTTGCGTATAGTGTGCAACCAACTGCGTAACCTCTTCAACGCTGAGGTTGCGGGCTTGCGCCACGCGGGGAATTTGCCAGGCGACCGCATCGGGGGTCAGGTTATTGTCCAGACCGCTGGCGGACGCTGTGACCAGTTCCACGGGCACAACAGGGTTAGCCTGTGGGTTAGCAGCACGCAGTGCGGCAATCCGGCTTTGCAGTTGCTTATCCAGCTCCGGGTTGCTCGCTGCCAGGTTGCTGCCGCCTGAAGCCATTGGATTATAGGGTACTTCTGCCGTTGCCGACGGGCGTCCATGAAAATAACCCGCGGCGGTAAAATTTTGCCCGATCAGTTCAGAGCCGCGAATTATCTGACCTTCACGCAGAAGCGAGCCGTTAGCCTGGTGGGGAAACCACCACTGCCCCAGCGCGGTGGTCAGCAGCGGATAAACACCGCCGGTGATAAGCATCAGGAAAAGCAATGTTGATAATGCAGGACGTAATCCATTCATCTGAAACCTCACACCAGACCCAGCAGGGTCAGCAGTAAATCAATCACTTTGATACCGATAAACGGCACAACCAGACCGCCCAGACCGTAGATCCACAGATTGCGGCGCAGCATGGCGGAAGCGGATAACGGCTTATAACTCACCCCTTTCAGCGCCAGTGGGATCAGGAAGACAATCACCAACGCATTGAAGATGACGGCGCTCAGGATTGCCGAATCCGGCGAATGCAGTCGCATGACGTTCAGTGCGTTAAGCTGCGGGTAAGTTGCGGCGAACGCAGCCGGGATGATGGCGAAATATTTCGCCACGTCGTTGGCGATACTAAAGGTGGTCAGCGACCCGCGCGTCATCAGCATCTGTTTACCAATGTGCACCACTTCAATTAGCTTGGTGGGGTTAGAGTCGAGATCCACCATGTTGCCCGCTTCCTTCGCGGCCTGGGTCCCGGAGTTCATCGCGACCGCGACATCGGCCTGCGCCAGTGCCGGGGCGTCGTTGGTTCCGTCGCCAGTCATCGCCACCAAACGACCTTCCGCCTGATACTGACGGATCAGTGCCAGCTTGGCTTCCGGTGTCGCTTCGGCTAAAAAGTCATCCACTCCCGCCTCTGCGGCGATTGCTGCAGCAGTCAGGCGGTTATCGCCGGTGATCATCACCGTTTTGATGCCCATTTTGCGCAGCTGAGCAAAACGTTCTTTAATCCCACCTTTGACAATATCTTTCAGGGCTATTACGCCCAGCACCCGTGGACCTTCAGCAACGACCAGCGGCGTCGCGCCAAGGCGAGCAACATTTTCGACTTTCTGCTCCACATCGGCAGGGAAGTGGCCGCCGTTAGCTTCGACGTGACGACGAATAGCATCTACGGAACCTTTGCGGATCATCCGGTTGTCGATGTTGATACCGCTCATCCGACTCTGCGCGGTAAACGGCACAAAGGTGGCATGGAGCGACTGTACGTCACGAATACGCAGGTTAAAGCGCTGTTTAGCCAGGACAACGATGCTGCGGCCTTCCGGCGTTTCGTCGGCCAGTGATGAAAGTTGTGCAGCGTCGGCCAGTGTTTTTTCGTCCACGCCGTGGGCGGGCAGAAAATCAGAGGCCTGACGGTTACCCAGCGTGATGGTACCGGTTTTATCCAACAGCAGGACATCGACGTCGCCAGCCGCTTCTACCGCACGTCCGCTGGTGGCGATAACGTTCGCACCCAGCATGCGGCTCATCCCGGCGACGCCAATCGCGGAGAGCAGCCCACCGATCGTGGTGGGGATCAGACAGACCAGCAGGGCAACCAGTACCGTGATACTGACCGCACTGCCGCCCCAGGCAGAGAATGGCCACAGTGTGGCGGTGGCCAGCAGAAAGACGATAGTCAGGGCAATCAGCAGGATCGTCAGCGCGATTTCATTTGGCGTTTTACGTCGCTGTGCGCCTTCGACCATGGCAATCATTCGGTCGAGGAATGTTTCTCCGGGGTTGACGCTACACGCGATCACCAGCCAGTCCGAGAGAATGCGGGTCCCGCCAGTGACGGAGGCAAAATCACCGCCGGATTCACGGATCACTGGCGCGGATTCGCCGGTAATGGCGCTTTCATCCACCGAGGCGCCGCCTTCGATAACTTCGCCGTCACAAGGGATAATATCGCCAGCTTCCACCAGCACGATATCCCCTTTGCGTAACTCTTCGGCTGGCACGTGATCCATTGGCGCGCCATATTTTGGTTCACGAAGTTTGCGGGCAAAGGCGGTTTTTTTGACCCCTTTCAGGCTGTTGGCCTGCGCTTTACTACGCCCTTCAGCCAGCGCTTCCGCAAAGTTAGCGAACAGAACGGTCACCCACAGCCAGAGGCTTATCGCGCCGGTAAACAGGGGATTACCTGACATATGGCCTGTCGCCATCGCTACCGTTAGCAGGGTGGTCAGCAGACTGCCCAGCCAGACGATAAACATCACCGGGTTACGCCACTGAGTATGTGGACTTAATTTTTTCACGGCGTCCATCAGCGCTTGTGCGACCAGAGAAGGTTCGAACAGCGCCAGTTGCTTGCGACTCATAGTCATGTGCTCCGCATCACTCAACGTAAAGAGAGGTATTCTGCTACCGGGCCAAGCGCCAGCGCAGGAACAAAGGTGAGGGCGCCAACCAGCAACACCGTACCGATCAACAATCCAACAAACAGCGCACCGTGGGTAGGTAGCGTGCCGGGACTTGCTGGCTGACTCTTTTTACCGACCAGCGACCCGGCAATCGCCATCACCGGGATAATGACGCCGAAGCGGCCGAAGAACATGCACGCGGCCAGCAGGCTGTTCCAGAATGGGCTGTTGGCACTTAATCCGGCAAAAGCGCTCCCGTTGTTATTGGCGGCAGACGAGACCGCGTACAGTACCTCGCTAAAACCATGCGACCCAGGATTGAGCATGGCGCTACGCCCGGCATCGCTCATCATGGCTACCGCGGTCCCAAGCAGCACCAGCGCAGGGGTAACCAGAATCGCCAGCGCGGTCATTTTCATTTCGCGGACATCGATTTTTTTACCCAGATATTCCGGAGTGCGGCCAATCATCAGCCCGGCAATAAACACCGCCAGCAACACGAACAACAGCATGCCGTACAACCCTGATCCCACACCGCCGAACACCACTTCGCCAATCTGCATCAACCACATCGGTACCATGCCGCCCAGCGCAGTGAAGGAGTCGTGCATAGCAATGACTGCGCCACAGGATGCGGCCGTCGTGACGACCGCAAACAGGCTACTGACCAGCACGCCAAAGCGGCTCTCTTTACCTTCCATGTTGATATTGCTATCTGCGCCAAACGCCATCAGATGCGGGTTACCCTGCACTTCGGCCCACATCACAACCGCCACGCAAACGACAAAAATAAGCGACATAGCCCAGAGCAGAGTGCGTCCCTGTCGGCGATCGCCCACGACGTCGCCGAAGGCGAAACACAGCGCCGCGGGAATTAAGAAGATAGCCAGCATCTGTACCATGTTGGTCAGCGCGGTTGGGTTTTCAAACGGATGTGAGGAGTTGGCATTAAAAAAGCCGCCGCCGTTGGTACCGAGCATCTTAATGGCCTCTTGTGAGGCGACAGGTCCCATCGGCAACAGTTGTTTTGCCCCTTCAAGCGTGGTGATCGCCTGATAAGGCAACAGGTTTTGCAGCGCACCTTGCTGGATGAAAAACAGCGCGATGAGCAGAGAAATCGGCAGTAATATCCACAGCGTAATGCGGACCAGATCTACCCAGGCATTCCCCAGCGTGTTCATACTCTGGCGCGTAAAGGCGCGAGCCAGGGCAAAGATCACCGCAATACCTGTCGCCGCAGACAGGAAATTCTGCACGGTCAGGCCGGCCATTTGGCTGAAGTAGCTTAACGTGGTTTCACCCGCATAGGACTGCCAGTTGGTGTTGGTCACAAAACTAACTGCGGTATTGAGCGCGAGATCCCACGATAGCCCTGGCAACTGTTGCGGATTCAGCGGCAACAGGTTTTGCGCCATCAACATCGCAAACAGTATCAGCAGACCGAGGATATTCAGTGCGAGGATCGCCAGCAAATAGTGCAGCCAGGTCATTTCCTGCTGCGAAATACCCAGCCCACGCCACAGCACACGCTCAACGCCTGCAAGACCGGGTAAGGATGTGTTGTTGATAAGACGTGCCAGCCCAAAGCCCAGCGGCCTGGCGATAACAAACAGCACCAGCAGGAAACTGGCGATGAGTAAAAATCCTTGCGCTGCCATCAGAACGCCTCCGCATTAATCAAGGCATACACCAGATAACCCAGTAACAAAAAGACCAGCACAATGCCGGTTATCACGCCTGCACTCACAGTGCACCTCCAGTGGCATAAATGTGATAACCAGAGCGTAGGTTTTTGGTTGCAAAGATTTCGCAAAAATCTGCGGGCGGGGTGTAAAAAAAGTATAAAAATGGCAAAGACCATTATTTAACTAATGATTAGTATTAATTTAACTTTTATGTAACTTAATTACGAATTTAGGTTAAACGGAGCATCAATAGATAAAAATAAGTGGTCGGATGAGTAGCAAAATTACACACAAGGCGGTATTATTTTCATCAGTTAACCAAGTTTATTTTTCCGGTGCGATTCACCGAACAGATATATGGGAGAGGATTATGGACTTTTATAAAGAATATCCAGCACACATTGTTTTCTTGCGCCGTACCTTTGCCGTAGTGGCTGGTGTTCTGGCGCTGCCGGTCATGCTGTTCTGGAAAGATCGTGCCCGTTTTTACAGCTACCTGCATCGCGTCTGGTCGAAAACCAGTGATAAGCCGGTGTGGATGGAGCAGGCTGAAAAAGCCACCTGCGATTTCTACTAAGTTGCCGTCCAGGCTCAAAAAACCGCCAACAGCAATGTGGCGGTTTTTTTATACGCCGCAGTCTACACTTACCTGTGTAACGGATAAGGAGTGGCGATGAGCAAGAGAGTTCCTGTTGGTGTCCGCGCCTGTCTGACCACAGAAGCGAACGATAAATTTCTGTTTGACGAGAATACGCTGGTACGTATTTATGCCTTGCATGAATTGTACCGACTACGCCAGAGCGGATTATCACGTGGCGCATTGATTGATTTTCACACCCGTTACAAGCTGGTGTTACTGGCACACTCCCAACCGGAGTATCGTGAGCTCGGCCCTTTTGTTGCCGCAATCCACGAATGGGCAAGCCTCGATGCTTTTTATACGGAGTACCGTTTGCGGTTGATTCATCTGCTGTTTAATAACGCGACCCGACGCAACCATACTAATGTCCTGATGCATGTGCAGGGCTATTTCCGTAACCAGCTCAATCTTCGGCAACGTCAGGAACTGACCTCAATAATCGATAACTATCGACGTGAGATGCAGCCGCTGCTTGTGCCATTGGTGCTCCTCCAACACTATATGACGGAACACCCGAACAGCTGGTTGTCCGGGCAACGTTACTTTGAACTCTGGCCTGCGATTCTGCGTTTACACGGCAAAGCTTAATTTTTATTCGGGAGTTTTATGACCACTCATCTGGTCTGGTTTCGGCGCGATTTACGTCTGCATGACAATCTTGCGCTGGCAGCGGCATGTCGGGATCGTTCGGCACGGGTATTGGCGTTATATATTGCCACGCCGGCACAGTGGAAAGCGCATGATATGTCACCGCGTCAGGCGGCGTTTGTCGGCAAGCAGTTGAATGCGCTGCACACGGCGCTGGCAGAAAAAGGCATCCCGCTGCTGGTTTATGACGTCGGGGATTTCACCGCCAGCGTAGAGATCGTCAAAAATGTCTGCGTGCAGCATGACGTTAGCCGACTGTTTTATAACTATCAGTACGAAATCAACGAACGCCAGCGCGATGCTCAGGTAGAAAAATCATTACCGCAGGTGCTGTGTGAGGGCTTTGACGATAGCGTAATCCTGGCGCCGGGCGCGGTAATGACCGGGAATCATGAGATGTATAAAGTCTTTACGCCGTTTAAAAATGCCTGGCTGAAGCGGTTAAAAGACAGTATCCCGGAGTGTGTTGCGGCACCAAAAACCCGCGAAAGCGGCGCAATTCCCTCCCCATCAACGCCAATTACGCTCAACTATCCGCAGCAGGATTTTGATGTGGCGCTTTTCCCGGTAGAAGAAAAATCGGTTATCGCGCAATTACGTCAGTTTTGCCAGCAGGGTGCGGCAGAATACGAACAACAACGTGATTTCCCGGCAAATGAAGGTACCAGTCGGTTGTCGGCAAGCCTTGCCACCGGCGGGTTATCACCGCGCCAGTGTCTGCACCGTTTGTTAGTCGAGCAACCGCAGGCGCCAGAGGGAGGCGCCGGGAGCGTTTGGTTAAACGAGCTCATCTGGCGCGAATTTTACCGCCATCTACTGACGTACTATCCCGCACTGTGTCGGCATCAGCCCTTTATTCGCTGGACCGATCGTGTGCAATGGCAAAATAATCCGGTGCATTTGCAGGCCTGGAAAACGGGGAATACGGGCTATCCCATTGTGGATGCGGCGATGCGCCAGCTTAACGGCACAGGGTGGATGCACAATCGTTTACGCATGATCGCGGCGAGTTTTTTGGTGAAAGACCTGCTGATCGACTGGCGAAAGGGTGAGCAGTATTTCATGTCACAACTGATCGACGGCGATCTGGCGGCGAATAATGGTGGCTGGCAGTGGGCAGCTTCTACCGGCACGGATGCGGCGCCGTATTTCCGTATTTTTAATCCCACCACCCAGGGGGAGAAATTCGACCGTGACGGTGATTTTATCCGCCAATGGGTACCGGAATTACGCGATGTACCGGGAAAAGCCATTCACGAACCGTGGACGTGGGCGGAAAAAATGCAGGTGATACTCCATTATCCTCGTCCGATTGTCGATCATAAGCAGGCAAGGTTAGCCACGCTGGCTGCCTATGAGGCAGCGCGTAAGGCGTGAGGGTAGAAGATTTCTGTGTAATGCCTTCCAGCAGAATGAATATGTTGCAGTTGTACACATTTAGCGCTGAAGAGGGCGCGCAAGTCTGCTAATGGCTGGATGTGCGGGGTGCTCCCCGGGCAGTAAAGTTCCGTTATCTTCTTTTCAGGTGACGGAACACGATGATAACGCCGACGACTTCCACACCGCATGATGCGGTATTTAAAACGTTTTTATACCATCCCGAAACTGCGCGGGATTTCCTCGACATACATCTTCCTGCTTCTTTGCGAACACTTTGCGATTTGGATACGCTGAAGTTAGAGTCCGAGAGCTTTATTGAAGCAGATTTGCGTTCCCGCTACTCCGATGTGCTCTGGTCGCTGCGCACACGCGACGGCGATGGCTATGTCTATGTCGTAATCGAGCACCAAAGTTCAGCCGACCCGCATATGGCTTTTCGTCTGCTGCGTTATGCGATAGCAGCCATGCAGCGCCATCTGGATGCCGGGCACAAGGAACTGCCGCTGGTAATACCGATGCTGTTTTATCATGGCTGTCGAAGTCCGTACCCGTATTCACTATGCTGGTTGGATGCGTTCGCCGAACCTGTGGCGGCCCGGCAACTTTATGCCAACACATTTCCGCTGGTGGATATCACGGTGGTGCCGGATGACGAAATCATGGCGCACAGGCGAATGGCGTTGTTGGAACTGATGCAAAAGCATATCCGCCAGCGGGATTTGATAGGGTTGGTAGAACAGCTGGCCTCACTGATCCTTACTGGATGTGCTAATGACACACAGCTCCAGGCGATGTTTAATTACATTCTGCAATCCGGTGATGAATCTCGCTTCAATGAGTTTTTGCAAGAGATGGCGCAACGGATCCCCCAACACAAGGAGCGGCTGATGACTATTGCAGAACGGTTACGGTTAGATGGATTACAGGAAGGATTACAGGAAGGATTACAACAGGGGTTACAACAAGGTAAACACGAAGCCGCATTGCGTATAGCGCAAACTATGCTGGCGCAGGGAATAGATCGCGAAATGGTGTTACTGGTTACAGGTCTGTCTGAAGAGGATTTAGCGGCAAAGAATTCGTAACCTGCGGATAAATAACGGGCCCGAGTGATATTACATCGTCGGGCCCGTAAACTCAGGACTCTACCGCGAGAGGACGGTTTTTAAATTTGAGTGATTGATATAACCAAATCAACAGCACCAGCGCCACACAGGCCAGCGCGCCCCAGGTAATTTCGCTAAAGACATCAATATAGGCGTTGATGGAATAGTTGATGGCACCGGAAGCATCAAACGCGCCCTGTGATGTCTGGTCAGCAATCACGCCTGCCAGGTAGTTGGCAATGGCCCCGGAAAGCAGCATATAGATACCGGTTAATACGCCGGTTACCCCTGGGATCTCAATGCGTGTAATTTGTGACATGGCGACAGGGTCGATAAACAGCTCGGCGAATCCCATAACGGCCAGCCCTAAAACCATCAGCGGCATGGAGGAGTGCCCGTATGCGGCGGACCAGCGGGCGCTTAAGGTCAGAATACAGAAACCAGCACTCATTAACCCCAGACCGAGAGCAAACTTACCCCAGATACGAACGGTACGATTGCCACTCACGCTTTCTTTGACCACCCAGGCCAGCACGATGCCGCACAACATGACGGCGAAGGCGTTTACCGACTGGAACATAGCAGTAGGGACTGAATATCCCATCACGTCGCGATTAACAAAGCGGTCGATATACAAGCTGATGGAACTACCACCCTGCTGTGCAAAGGCCCAGAACAACAAGCTGAAGAAGGTCAGCGTGACGATAAGCCCCAGCTCTTTACGCTGTTTCTGCGTTTGTGCCTGACGGTAGATTTTTGCCAGAACGGCCAAACCAATGACGGTGGCGACAATCAGCGCGTACACGGACCACTCTTTCCAGAACAGGACAGTAATTAAAAGTGGTGCGGCGACCAGCAGAACCAGCAGCCAGGCCCAGTTCGGCAGAATGAACGATTTGGCACACAGCACGGCTTTGTTGACGCCGGTGGTGTGAGCAAAATGACGATTCCCGCATAAGAAAATGACCAGCCCGGCCAGCATACCGATAGCGGCCAGCGCAAAGCCCATTGCCCAACTGTACTCTTCCTGCACGTAGCCGCAGGCGATAGGGGCAATAATTGAACCAATGTTACCGGCGGCATAGAGCAGAGAGAATCCGCCGTCACGGCGCGGATCTTCTGGTTTATACAATTCACCCAGCAGGCAACTGATGTTGGATTTAAACAAACCGTAGCCACAGACAATAATGGCCAGAGATAAGTAGAGAAACGCCGGAGCCATTTCACTGGCGCCCAGGACCAGATGTCCCACTGCCATCAGAAATGCGCCAATCATTACCGCCATGCGGTTACCGAGCACTTTATCCGCCAGGTATCCCCCGAGAATCGGCGTGACATACACCAGCGAACAGTAAGCACTGAACAGTTCATACGCGTGATTATCGTTGTACTTAAGCTGGTTAGTGAGATACAGGATCAGCAGTGCACGCATGCCATAAAAACTGAAGTATTCCCAAATTTGCAGCGCGACGACGTAATAAATCGCGCGCGGCTGAGATGCTTGTTTATTCATTATTTTCTCGAAGTAAATGCCTCACGACGGAAGGAACGTGCCGTGTGAGTGTGTTTCCTTAAAGTTGTAACTTTGATACAGATCTGATTATTTTTGCAATATGCTGTCTGATTGCATAAATATACATGAATACGATCTCGTGGTGGTAAGCAATTTACGTTTACAGGCCGCGTGATTGTTTCTTGATGTGTCAGCGAAATGGCTATCGACGAACGGAGGTGAGGACGCTATTTTAACTGAAGCTGTGTTGCTGATTGAGCAGGCAGAATTTATGACAACGAGGACGATGATGAAAAACACCGAGCTGGAACAACTGATTAACGACAAGCTGAACAGCGCAGCCATAAGCGACTATGCACCGAATGGTTTGCAGGTTGAGGGCAAAGAAACGGTGCAAAAAATCGTGACCGGCGTAACCGCAAGCCAGGCATTACTGGATGAAGCTGTTCGCCTCGGGGCCGATGCGGTCATCGTTCATCATGGTTATTTCTGGAAGGGCGAATCTCCGGTTATTCGTGGCATGAAGCGCCGGCGTTTGAAAACGCTGCTGGAAAATGACATCAACCTGTATGGCTGGCATCTGCCGTTGGATGCCCACCCCGAACTGGGGAATAACGCGCAACTGGCCGCGCTGTTGGGTATCACGGTGATGGGGGAGATAGAGCCTCTGGTACCGTGGGGGGAACTCTCCATGCCGGTTCCTGGGCTGGAACTGGCATCCTGGATTGAAGCGCGTCTGGGACGTAAACCGTTATGGTGCGGCGATACCGGGCCTGAAAACGTTCAGCGTGTTGCCTGGTGTACGGGGGGCGGTCAAAGTTTCATTGATAGCGCGGCCCGCTTTGGTGTTGATGCCTTTATTACCGGGGAAGTTTCTGAACAAACCATTCACTCTGCCCGCGAGCAGGGGCTGCATTTCTATGCTGCCGGTCACCATGCTACCGAACGCGGTGGTATTCGTGCCTTGAGCGAATGGCTGAATGAAAACACCCATCTGGATGTGACGTTCGTCGACATCCCTAACCCAGCCTGATAAAGAGGGACGAAAGTGCAGCGAGCGCGTTGTTATCTGTTAGGTGAAACTGCGGTGGTTCTGGAGCTGGAACCGCCGATTACGCTGGCAACTCAGAAACGCATCTGGCGTCTGGCTCAGCGTCTGGCTGATGCTCCGAATGTACTTGAGGCCATTCCGGGGATGAACAATATCACGGTGATCCTGAATTCCCCGCAGACGCTGGCGCTGGATGCAATTGAACGCCTGCAACGTTGGTGGGAAGAGAGCGAGGCGATGGAGCCGGATTCGCGTTTTGTCGAAATCCCCGTTATCTATGGCGGCGAATATGGGCCCGATCTGGCCGACGTCGCCCGGCACAGTGGTTTGAGCGACAAGCAGGTCGTTGAATTGCATGCGTCCGTTGATTATGTCGTCTGGTTTTTAGGGTTTCAGCCAGGATTTCCCTATCTTGGGAGCTTGCCGGAACCATTGCATACGCCAAGGCGAGCCGAACCGCGCTTACTTGTTCCGGCAGGTTCGGTGGGGATCGGAGGTTCACAAACCGGTATCTACCCGATTGCAACGCCCGGCGGGTGGCAACTAATAGGCCGTACCGCCGTTAAGCTTTTTGATCCGCAGCGTGAGGAGCCGATCCTGTTACGGGCTGGAGATACTGTACGTTTTGTCCCGCAGAAGGAGGGCGTATGTTAAACATCATTCGTGCTGGCCTGTACACCTCCGTACAGGACGGGGGGCGTCATGGCTTTCGTCAGTCAGGGATAAGCCACTGCGGCGCGTTGGACAAACCGGCATTGAACGTCGCTAATCTGCTGGTAGGAAATGATGCGAATGCTGCCGCGCTGGAAGTCACGTTGGGTCAGCTGGTGGTGGAGTTTGACGCGGATGGTTGGTTTGCCTTGACCGGTGCGGGATGCGAAGCGCATTTGGATCGTACTCCGGTATGGAGCGGTTGGCGGTTGCCAGTTAAAGCCGGACAACGCCTGTCATTAAAACACCCGCATCATGGTATGCGCAGTTACCTGGCGGTGGCGGGCGGTATTGATGTTCCCGACGTTATGGGATCGCGCAGTACCGATTTGAAAGTCGGTATTGGCGGGTTTGAAGGACGTTTGTTACGCGATGGCGATAAGTTGGCAATTGGCGTTTCAACACGACAATTTAATGGCCCACAAGGGGTAAAACAGCTGATGTGGGGCAACCATATTCGTGCGTTACCTGGACCCGAATATCAGGAATTTGACGAGGCATCGCAGGCATCGTTCTGGCGCTCGCCGTGGCGACTGAGCCCACAGAGTAACCGTATGGGGTATCGTCTGCAGGGGCAGCCACTGACACGCACGACAGACCGCGAGATGTTGTCACACGGTTTGCTCCCCGGCGTGGTACAGGTCCCGCATAACGGGCAGCCAATTGTACTGATGAACGATGCCCAGACCACGGGCGGATATCCGCGTATCGCCTGTATCATCGAGGCGGATATGTATCACCTTGCGCAGATCCCTCTTGGACAACCGATTCACTTTGTTCAGTGCTCGCTGGAAGAGGCATTGAAGGCGCGTCACGATCAGCAGCGCTATCTGGAACAGCTAACATGGCGACTTAACGATGAAAATTGATTTGAATGCCGACCTCGGCGAAGGCTGTGCGAACGATGCGGCGCTGCTTCAACTGGTGTCATCGGCCAATATCGCCTGTGGATTTCATGCCGGAGACGCACAAACCATGCTGGCAAGTGTGCGGGAAGCGCTGAAAAACGGCGTGGCCGTGGGGGCACACCCAGGCTTTCCAGACCGGGAAAATTTTGGTCGTAGTGCTATGAATCTGCCTGCCGAAACGGTTTATGCGCAAACGCTGTATCAAATTGGTGCACTGGCAGTCATTACCCGTGCAGAAGGGGGCGTGATGCGCCACGTGAAACCGCACGGCATGCTCTATAACCAGGCCGCAAAAGATCCTGTACTGGCCGATGCGATAGCCAGAGCGGTTTATGCCTGCGATCCGTCATTGATACTGGTAGGGCTGGCGGGGAGCGAATTGATCCGTGCCGGTGAACATTATGGCCTGGCGACGCGTCAGGAGGTTTTTGCCGATCGGGGGTATCGGGCTGATGGTAGTCTGGTTCCGCGTAGTCAGCCAGGTGCACTGATCGAAGACGAAGAGCAGGCGCTGGCGCAAACGTTAGAAATGGTGCAGTCCGGGAGAGTAAAAAGTCAGAGTGGAACATGGGCAAACGTAACCGCGCAGACGGTATGCATTCACGGGGATGGTGAGCACGCACTCGCTTTTGCCCGCCGTTTGCGCAGCGCGTTCGGTGCCTGCAATATTCAAATTAGCGCATAAGTTTTTTTAATACAAAACAATAATATACAACACAACAACATAAGGGATTTAATTATGGGAGAGGCTATTTCTCTCTGGCCATTGACGGGGATCGCCGTCATTGTGGTCGGATTTCTTTTACGCTTTAACCCGGTATTGGTGGTTATCGTTGCCGGGATCGTCACCGGGCTGGCAGCGCATATGCCAATCGCCACTATTCTCGAAAAGCTGGGTGAAGGCTTTCTCAACACCCGCAACCTGCCGTTTATCCTGCTGATTCCGCTGGCAGTCATTGGTCTGCTGGAACGTCACGGACTGAAAGAGCGCGCCCAGGCGTGGATCGCGAAAATCCGCAGCGCCACCAGTGGTCGTCTGCTCATTGTCTATCTGTTTATTCGTGAAGCGACCGCCGCGCTGGGCTTGACCAGCCTGGGTGGGCATCCTCAGATGGTACGCCCGTTATTAGCCCCGATGGCTGAAGGGGCTGCGGAGAAAAACCACGGTGAATTGCCGGGGGCCGTACGTTATCGCCTGCGTGCAATGTCTGCGGCGACTGACAACGTTGGTCTGTTTTTCGGTGAAGACATCTTCGTTGCCTTTGGGGCGATCATTTTCATGCACAACTTTATGCTGGAGTCCGGTGGGATCCAGACCGAACCGCTGCATATCGCTTTGTGGGGGATCCCAACGGCAATTTGCGCCTTCTTGATCCACGGTACGCGCTTGTGGCGTCTGGATAACTATCTGCAGCGTGAGGTGGCGAAAGCCAATGCGGCAGCGAAAGGAGCAGCGCAATGAATTTTCAGCAAAGCTATCTCTACTGGCTGGCGGGTGCGGTACTGTTGATTGTGGCGGTGATGTCCTGGCAGGACAAAGCGAACCCGCGTCGCTTAACCACAGGCTTGTTTTGGGGGCTGTATGGTGTGCTGTTCCTGCTGGGCGACTGGACGTACTCACTGTTTGGCGACAAACGTACGGTACATATCGCGGTCGGTATTGCGGTGGTCGTACTGGCGCTGATTGCCGGGTTTGGCGGTGTGAAACTGGGAAGCTACCATCAACGCACCCAGCAGCAGCGTGAAGAAAGCGCCAGTCGACTGGGTAATCGCCTGTTTTTTCCGGCGCTGGCTATTCCGGTGGTGACCGTTATCGGTGTACTGATGTTTAACCACATTCCGGGTTTGCAGGATGCGCTGTTTGGGCCGGGGAATCACGCCACGCTGGTCACGCTCTTTTCTATGACGGCAGGCTCGCTGATTGGCCTGGCAATGGCGATAAAAATGACTCATGAGCGCGTCCATCAGCCCATTCAGGAAGCCCGTCGCCTGCTGGACTCCATCGGCTGGGCGTTCATCCTGCCGCAAATTCTGGCGACGCTCGGGTTGCTGTTTACGGCGGCAGGGGTGGGCAGTGGTATATCGTATCTGACCCAGGAATACCTCGCGGTAGATAGCCGCTTTATCGCCGTAGCGGTGTATACCATCGGAATGGCGCTGTTGACGATGGTCATGGGGAATGCATTTGCTGCTTTCCCGATTGTGACCGCCGGGATCGGTATTCCAATTCTTGTGTTGCAGCATGGTGGTAATCCCGCGGTGATGGCGGCAATTGGGATGTTCTCCGGTTATTGCGGAACCTTAATGACGCCGATGGCAGCGAACTTTAACATCGTGCCTGCAGCCCTGCTGGAGTTACCGGATAAAAACGCCGTGATTAAAGCGCAGGTGCCAACCGGCATACTGCTGTTGCTGGTTAACGTGTTCCTGATGTATTTCCTGATGTTCCTGTAAGGAGGAAGGATGAAAACGGTCTTAATCACCGGATTTGAACCCTTTGGCGGAGAGTCAGTTAACCCTTCCTGGGAAGTGGTCTCCGGGCTCGACAATGCTATCATCGCCGGATGTCGTGTCGTTGCGCGTCAGCTACCGTGTGTGTTTGGCGAGTCTCTGGCCGTACTTAATGCCGCGATTGACGCGCTGTTACCGTCGTTGGTGCTGGCGGTGGGGCAGGCAGGAGGTCGTACCGATATTACCGTTGAGCGAGTGGCGATCAACGTTGACGATGCGCGTATTGCGGATAACCACGGTCAGCAGCCCGTTGATGTGCCGATTGTCGCCGAGGGTCCGGCAGCATGGTTTAGCACGCTGCCAATCAAAGCGATGGTGATGGCCATGCGCAATGCAGGTATCCCAGCCTCCGTTTCCCAAACAGCAGGTACCTTTGTTTGTAATCATGTGATGTATGGCCTGCTGCATACGTTACGCGACACACCGGCAGTGAAGGGCGGTTTTATCCATATTCCTTATCTGCCACAACAGGCCGCCGCGCACCCCGGAGCGCCAAGTATGGCGAGCGAAACGGTGCGCCGGGCGCTGGAAATTGCCATTGACACTGCATTGCAGGTGGACAGCGATATTGCCGTGACGGGCGGTGCAACACACTAACAAAGGACAGTATTATGCCTGAAGGCCCGGAGATCCGCCGCGCGGCGGATAACCTGGAGGCGGCAGTCAAAGGCAAACCCCTGACGGATGTCTGGTTTGCCTTTGAGCAGTTAAAACCGTATCAATCCCAACTCATCGGGCAGCGTGTTACCCAGCTTGAAACGCGGGGTAAAGCCTTGCTGACCCATTTTTCCAATGGCCTGACGCTGTACAGCCACAATCAGCTTTACGGCGTGTGGCGAGTCGTCGATACCGGCAACATTCCGCAAACCACGCGGGTGCTGCGCGTCAGGCTGCAAACAGAGGATAAAACTATCCTGCTGTATAGCGCGTCTGATATCGAAATGCTGACGCCAGAGCAGCTCACCACCCATCCATTTCTGCAACGGGTTGGACCGGACGTCCTTGATTTGCGTTTAACGCCCGCAGAGGTAAAAACGCGTCTGCTGTCTCCGCGTTTTCGCAATCGTCAGTTTTCCGGTCTGTTGCTGGATCAGGCGTTTCTGGCGGGGTTAGGTAACTATCTACGGGTAGAAATTCTCTGGCAGGTGGGGTTGACCGGGCAACATAAAGCGTCACAGCTTAGCGATGAACAGTTGGATACGCTGGCGCAAGCGCTGCTTGATATTCCTCGTCTGTCGTATAACACGCGTGGCCAGGTCGATGACAATAAGCACCACGGCGCACTGTTTCGCTTTAAGGTTTTTCACCGGGACGGCGAAGCCTGTGAGCGCTGTGGTGGAATCATCGAGAAAACGACACTTTCCTCACGCCCCTTTTACTGGTGTCCGGGCTGCCAGCATTAGGCAGGCTGTCTTGGCGCATGCGCTGAAATAAAACGCGCCACCGCCGGGCCGGTCAATAAGATACTGAACAACCGCAGGGTTTGCATCGCCATGATGAGCGCCATATCGGCGTGGCTGCCTGCGGCAATTACCGCGACGGAATCCACCCCGCCAGGGCTGGTCGCCAGATAGGCGGTGAGAAAGTCGATTTGCATGTAATGCGCCAGACCCCAGGCCATAGCGGCACAAATCGCCATCAGTGAAAAAATAGACAATAAAATTTGTGGCAACGGACGCAGTGCCATCAAAAATATCTGCTTGTCAAAGCCCAGGCCTATTTGCCAGCCAATCGCCATATACGCCATTGCCAACAGCCATTCCGGCAGTTCAATGACCATCACACCGCCTGCGTTCAGCAATGCGCCTGCCAGCATGGGCAGCAACATCACGCCAGAGGGGATACGCAGTAAGCGCCCGGCTATACCGGCAACGGCGGCCAGCAGTATGGTGCTCAACAGATTAATACTCAGCGGCGGAAACCAGACGATGTGCTGACCGACCGCTTGCGCCTGATCGCCCATGACTAATCGGGTTACCAGCGCGGCCGCCCCGACCACCAACAGTACCCGCAGATACTGCATAAAGGCTACCAGGCGGATGTCAGCGCCATAATCCTGCGCCATCGCAACCATCGCGGCTGCCCCGCCAGGTGATGAACCCCACGCGCCGGTGTTCCCTGGTAAATTGCTGTAGCGAACCAGCAGCCAGCCGATGACCGCGCTGCTAATAAGCGTCGCCAGCAGGATGACAATCACCATCGTCCAGTGTGCTGCAAGCGTGGTTAAAATAGAGCCAGTGAGGTTTTGCGCAATCATGCAGCCGAGAATGGCCTGAGCGGCAAGAAATGTGCAGCGAGGAGGGTGCAGGGAGATCCCGCGCATACTGAAAATGATACCGACGATCATCGAACCGAGCAGCAATGCGCCCGGAAGATGTATCAACAGCAAGAACAGGGAAAGAAGAAGTGACAGTAAAAACAGTAAACCCCACCGCAACACATGCATCCCATGCTCCTGAATGAAATTAAGTAACGCTCAATAAATCATAGAGAAAGCGCGACAAGAATAAAACTATGAGGGGCAATAAAAACCATAAGTTTGACAAATAACAATGTCAGTATGTCTTCCGGGTAAGCATGAGCGCCATCCTGCAAGATAAGCTAACGCTTAATATCAGACTAAAAATCACGTTTGCCGTCGCTGGTGTACATATGAATGATATTTATATTGATGAGTTTAATTTATATATTGAATGAGTTTTTCTCTGCTGTCGTTTTATTAAATGATTAAGGTGTGCTAACACCTATTTAATAATAAAACTGGAGCACTTTTTGATATCTTTTTTACAGG
>NZ_SZXJ01000087.1 GCF_005281345.1 Citrobacter sp. wls619 | reverse complement strand
GCATCCTGCGCCCACGCATAGCGTAACGAGTGCGGGGAAAATGCGCCCGTTAAACCAGTACGTGACGCCTGGCTGTGCCAGTATTTCATCGCGCTTTTCAGATCCGGTTTATCGATCAGCCTGCCGTGACGATGTTCTGCAACAGAGAGGGCATTATCCAGCGCTTTCCTGACTGCGACAGCATCCAGAATAACGGTTTCTCGCGGACGTCCGCCCTTGGTGCCGTACACCACGGTTAACCGGGACTCCCCGCGACCCAGCGCCTGCCGCCATGTCTTCAGCGAC
>NZ_SZXJ01000088.1 GCF_005281345.1 Citrobacter sp. wls619 | reverse complement strand
GTGCGTCACTTTGTCGCTTTGCGCGACGAAAGTGACGCACTGGTCGGATGCAGTGCGCGAAAGATCGCAGATTCTGGTGCAGTTTTACGGTCACGCGGCAGCAAAGCCTTGCGGCAATGCAGGCCGCAGCCCGTAAAGTAAAAGGCGTTGATGTGGTAGCAGGTGCCGGGTGGGATCGCTTCTGACACGGTGCAGCATTGACCAGAGATCTGGCGCAGGTAAAAGGCGCTGAAATTCAGCAGGTATAAGTGAGCCGTAAAATCGGGTGATTTCCGATTGGGGG
>NZ_SZXJ01000094.1 GCF_005281345.1 Citrobacter sp. wls619 | reverse complement strand
TTCGCAGCTGTAACGGAGGAAAGCGTTGAATTATTTTAAGAGAACTACCGTTACTATGTTAACTATCGCACCACTTTACGGTTGCGGAGATAACACAGATCAGACGCTTTCCCCTCCTGATAATGCCCGACGTGTCAGCGTGTCATTCCGGATGCCAGAGGGCATCACTCTAATGCCGATGCAGGTTCTTTACCGCTCTGAAAAGTGTATGGATAAAAGCTATAACTCCAGCTTTGAATCTTATCCTGTGCAGGGATACAACGGTTTTACGCAGCCTTTCGT
>NZ_SZXJ01000025.1 GCF_005281345.1 Citrobacter sp. wls619 | reverse complement strand
ACCACTGGCAGAGAACTGGCTCCCATCCGTCCCTCGGTTACCGGTGCTGTCCGTATCGGCGTTGATATAACTCACCATCAGCCCTGCTTTCAGGCTCTGCACGCTATCATCCCAGCTCAGTATATCGCCACCGATCTGGAGCTGAGAATAGTTGTTGTCAATATCCACATGACCGTTTGCGGCGGTTGACGACGCATCACCCGCTTTAAAGCGCATCCACATACTGCCGTCATCGGTACGTAACTGGCTACCTTCGCGGTCATAAAGGGTCTGCATTTG
>NZ_SZXJ01000092.1 GCF_005281345.1 Citrobacter sp. wls619 | reverse complement strand
TCGATAACCGAGTCCCAGCACACCGTCATTCGTACCGGCAGTGCTTTCCCCCGGTTAAAATAACCGCCATATCCCCCCATCAAATTATGCCAGCGCCCGATACTCAGATCACTGGTGTCCATAGGATCTAACCGGCGGAAGATATTCTCACGGATATCCCCGTCCTCCAGGTACACCATCGTTACCAGTGCCGGCAGATTTTTCGGGTATATAAAACTGAAATTCCAGTTATCGTAAGGCAGCGTCTTTCCCCACTGCTC
>NZ_SZXJ01000093.1 GCF_005281345.1 Citrobacter sp. wls619 | reverse complement strand
AGTGCCAGATGCCAGCGGGAAAGCTGCCTGACAGGCGGTCGTGGAGGCTGAGGTTGCACGCAAAGCTGCGTGGAGAATGAAGACCAGAGTCCCTGAACGCGCTGAATTTCTTCAGCAAGCTGCACCGGTTCAATGGTTACGCGGAAAAAGTGCTTCAGTTCCTGCCGGACGACGGGAACGGTATACGGCGCAGACCAGATCTCAGGCAGCGATACAGCGGTTTCATCGCCTTTACCGATAGCCATTAAC
>NZ_SZXJ01000091.1 GCF_005281345.1 Citrobacter sp. wls619 | reverse complement strand
GTGCAGTTCACCCACGGCGTGATGGGCCGGATGACCCACTGGCAGATTAACGACCACCGCCCCCTCCAGTTCAGCCACGATGCGCTGGGCCGGGAAACAACACGCCACAGCGGGGCCGGTTTTCAGCACGGGCAAAGCTACAGCCCGGTTGGCAATATCGTGGAGCAGTGGGCCGGGCACCATGAACCCGGCACCACAGACTGGCCTATGGACATCTGGCGTCGCCAGGAATACGACCGGGCATGGAAC
>NZ_SZXJ01000023.1 GCF_005281345.1 Citrobacter sp. wls619 | reverse complement strand
CTCCAGCCCACGCTGTTAGAACCCGTTCCACCCCATCTTATTGAAAGCCTGACCGTCGATACCCTCCCCGCAAGCCCCCCTCAGTTTGGACCAGAATGCACCGAGCTTTGTAGCTACTGCCTTGCCCTGACGCAGACGCTGGCGGGACAGGGATTTTCCTCTGAAACGGAGAAATTCCTCAGTTGGTTGCTGTTTGATCTGGTCAGCTACTTCGCTGCGGAAATGAAAGCCCCGCG
>NZ_SZXJ01000090.1 GCF_005281345.1 Citrobacter sp. wls619 | reverse complement strand
TGGGACTCGGTTATCGATAAAAAAGCGTACGAGACGGAGATCTGGTTCAGCCGGGAGACGTGGCAGCAGATGACAACGGCCTACGCAGATACCTATAAGCCAGGAAAGACGTATTACCGGGATAATATGATTATCGGACTGGCACCGGGAGGAACAGTGCGGGTCTGGCTGGAGAATAACGGCGATCCTGTTGTACTCCAGCGTCCTGCCCGGCAGTTCACCCTGACGGGGG
>NZ_SZXJ01000022.1 GCF_005281345.1 Citrobacter sp. wls619 | reverse complement strand
TCCAGATATTCAGCCTTATGAATATAGGCAGCACGCACGCTGTTCCTTTCCTGATGGCTCATTTGCTTTTCAATAGCGTCTTTACTCCACAATCCCGACTCACTCAGCGCACTACATGCCATCGCCCGGAAGCCGTGACCACAAACCTCGTTTTGCGTGTCGTAGCCCATCACGCGCAGCGCCTTGTTAACGGTATTGTCGCTCATACATTTATCCTGATCGTA
>NZ_SZXJ01000098.1 GCF_005281345.1 Citrobacter sp. wls619 | reverse complement strand
AACTGTCCAACATTATGGGGTCAGTTCAAATCTCCCCGGTTTGGTAACGGCTGTATTAATGTCGTCTTACAGCACCAGTGCTGCAATGGAAGCAGACAGTACGCTGACCAGCGTAGAACCGTATACCAGTTTCAGACCAAAGCGGGAAACCACGTTACCTTGCTCTTCGTTCAGGCCTTTAATTGCGCCTGCAATGATACCGATAGAAGAGAAGTTCGCGAAAGAAACCAGGAACACAGAGATAATGCCTTCAGCGCGCGGAGAGAGCGTAGAGGCGATTTTCTGCAGGTCCATCATTGCGACGAATTCGTTGGAAACCAGTTTGGTTGCCATGATACTGCCCACCTGCAGCGCTTCGCTGGACGGTACACCCATCACCCAAGCAATAGGGTAGAAGATGTAACCCAGGATGCCCTGGAAGGAGATGCTGTAGCCAAACCAACCGGTAACGGTAGCGAACAGGGCGTTCAGGGCAGCGATCAGCGCGATGAAACCAATCAGCATTGCTGCAACGATAATCGCAACTTTGAAACCTGCAAGAATGTATTCACCCAACATTTCGAAGAAGCTCTGACCTTCGTGCAGATTGGACATCTGAATATTTTCTTCGCTGGCATCAACGGTATAAGGGTTGATCAGTGACAGAACGATAAAGGTGCTAAACATGTTCAGAACCAGCGCAGCAACAACGTATTTTGGTTCCAGCATCGTCATGTACGCGCCGACAATAGACATGGAAACGGTAGACATCGCCGTTGCTGCCATGGTGTACATGCGGTTGCGAGACATTTTACCGAGGATATCTTTATAGGCGATAAAGTTCTCGGATTGCCCCAGGATCAGGGAGCTAACGGCGTTGAAGGATTCCAGTTTGCCCATACCGTTCACTTTGGATAACAGGAAACCAATCGCGCGGATGATAACCGGCAGAACACGGATATGCTGCAAAATACCGATCAGGGCGGAAATGAAGACGATTGGGCAAAGCACTTTCAGGAAGAAGAATGCCAGGCCTTTATCGTTCATACTGCCGAAGACAAAGTTGGTCCCTTCATTAGCGAATCCGAGCAGTTTTTCAAACATCTCGGAGAAGCCTCTTACAAAGCCCAGCCCGACATCAGAGTTCAGGAAGAACCATGCCAGTAACACTTCGATAACAAGCAATTGAATAACATAACGAATGCGGATTTTTTTACGGTCACTGCTTACCAGCAGTGCGAGTACCGCAACCACGGCAAGGGCCAGGACAAAGTGAAGAACGCGGTCCATATTTGCTCCAAATTTGAGGCAGATTTAGTTTTCGTGCACATTCTATGTAACAACAGTAAAGAAAACGAGATCAAACACACACTATAATAAGGACCTGTGACGAGATTCAAAATTAGTGATCGGTGATACACTTCCGTTATGTTTAGTATGGAAGTGAAAAGTTATGTCACTGTGCTAATCTCATAACAATAATCAAACATCTTACCGGCATTTCCAAATTTCTTACCGTTCCATAGACAAACGCTATCAGAGAAATCAACTTCACCCATTAAAATGAATTTGATAATCATTCTCAATAGGCGTAGCTTGAAACATAGCAAAGGCTATGTTTCTGAGGCACTAAAATGACTAACGATCGCGTTGAGAGTAGCAGTGGACGGGCAGCGCGCAAGTTGAAGCTCGCATTAATGGGACCTGCGTTCATCGCGGCTATCGGATATATCGATCCCGGTAACTTTGCTACGAATATCCAGGCAGGGGCCAGCTTTGGCTACAAACTGCTGTGGGTTGTGGTCTGGGCAAACCTGATGGCGATGCTGATTCAGGTGCTGTCGGCGAAGCTTGGCATTGCCACCGGCAAAAACCTGGCGGAACAGATCCGCGATCACTATCCTCGTCCAGTGGTTTGGTTTTACTGGGTACAGGCCGAAATTATTGCGATGGCGACCGATCTTGCAGAATTTATTGGCGCTGCGATTGGTTTTAAACTCATCCTTGGCGTTTCGCTGCTGCAGGGGGCTGTGCTCACGGGTATTGCGACATTTTTAATTCTGATGCTGCAGCGTCGCGGGCAAAAACCCCTGGAAAAAGTGATCGGCGGTTTGTTGTTGTTCGTGGCAGCGGCATATATTGTTGAGCTGATCTTTTCCCAACCAAACCTTGCGCAGCTTAGCAAAGGGATGGTTATACCAAGCCTGCCCAATTCCGAAGCGGTGTTCCTGGCGGCCGGTGTGCTTGGTGCCACCATCATGCCGCACGTCATTTATCTGCACTCCTCCTTAACCCAGCATTTGCACGGTGGTACGCGCCAGCAGCGTTACGCGGCGACAAAATGGGATGTGGCTATTGCCATGACGATTGCCGGATTTGTCAATCTGGCAATGATGGCGACCGCAGCAGCCGCGTTTCACTTTAGCGGGCATACCGGGATCGCAGACCTGGACCAGGCCTATCTGACGCTTGAGCCGCTGCTGAGTCATGCTGCGGCTACCGTGTTTGGTTTAAGCCTGGTGGCGGCAGGGCTTTCCTCTACCGTGGTTGGCACGCTGGCGGGGCAGGTGGTTATGCAAGGGTTTATCCGCTTTCATATCCCGCTCTGGGTGCGCCGTAGCGTCACCATGATGCCGTCATTTATTGTGATTTTAATGGGGCTTGATCCCACCCGGATACTGGTGATGAGTCAGGTATTACTCAGCTTTGGTATCGCGCTGGCGCTGGTACCGCTACTGATTTTTACCAGCAACAGCCAACTGATGGGGGATTTAGTTAATAGCCGTTGGGTGAAACAGATAGGCTGGGTGATTGTGGTGCTGGTCGTGGCACTGAATATCTGGCTGCTGGTCGGGACCGCGCTTGGGTTGTAGCAGGGCTTTCATCTGCTGTGGTTACCCGGTCAAACCGGGTAACCCTCATGATTATTTTTTATTTAAGTGGCTACGGTATGTATCAAGTACCACTGCAACGATTATCACGGCTCCTGTGATAAAACGTTTTGTCGGCTCGCTTGCGCCAACTTGCGCCAGCCCTGCAGCCAGAACGGAAATAATCAACGCGCCAAGAAACGTACAGATAATCGAGCCACGTCCTCCCATCAGGCTCGTGCCACCAATCACAACGGCGGCAATCACCTGTAGTTCCATGCCAACGCCGCTATTGGGGTCGGCGGCTTCAAGGCGGGCAACCTGAAACAGCGACGCCAGACCGGATAATCCCCCCATCAAGGCAAAGACTGCGATCTTATAAGGACCTGGATTTATACCTGATAATCGTACGGCTTCTTCATTGGTGCCAATACCGATCAAATGGCGACCAAATACGGTTCGCGTCAGCACCAGATGCCCGGCAACAATGACAACGATTGCGATAATAAAAGAAGGGGAGACGCCAAAGAGAATGGGGTCGGCTAAATAATCATAAATAGAACCGAGATACGCGGTCCGCGAGTCAGTTAACTGATACGCTGCTCCGCGGGCCATTTCCAGAACGCCCAGTGAGACGATAAACGCCGGAATACGCCAGGCAACGGTAATCAGTCCCGTTAGGGCCCCAACGAATGTGGCGAGCGCTACGCCTGAAAGCGCGGCCAGCCAGGGCGTCCAATGAAAATTTAAATAGGTGACGCTGACGACTGCAGCAGCAAGCGCCAGCAACGATCCAACGGAAAGGTCGATGCCGGCAATGATTAAGATAAATGTCATCCCCACCGACATGACGATTAAATCGGGGATCTGATTTGCAATAGTGCTGAAAGTGTTCATGCTCCAGAAATGAGAACTGAGGCATGAAAATAGGACGATCATGGCGGCTAACGCCCCGAGCAGCCCGATATAGCTACTTAGGCCTTTCCATGACGTCGGTGTATTTCTTTTCTCTGCTGCCGCTTGTTTTGTCGCAAAATTGTTTTTCATTTTTTATCCCCGGCTACTCGCTGACAGTCTCTTCTGAATGCTGATAGGCCGAAAATGCAGCCGCTAAAATGCGATCCTGGCTCCAGTTATCACGTGTAAATGTGTTCACTAACTTGCCATCGGAAATGACCGCAATACGATCGCAAACCAGCATCAACTCGCGTAGATCACTGGAAACGACAACAACGCCTTTTCCCTTCGCCGTTAACGTATTCAGTAATTGATAAATATCTTGCTTGGCACCCACATCAATACCGCGAGTCGGCTCATCAAATAAGACGACTTCACAGTCTCGTTCCAGCCAGCGGCTAATGAGAACTTTCTGCTGATTACCACCTGACAGGCTTTCCACGGCCTGTGAGGTGTTCGTTGTACGAACGCCTAAACTTTTGATGTGCTTATTCGCTAATGTGGTTTCACTCAATGTGTTGACGACCGATAGATGGCTAATTTTGTCGCTGTTACCCAACGAGATATTTGCGGCAACCGACTGTGGTAGCAGAAGCCCTTCACCTTTACGATCCTCCGTGACTAAGGCGATACCGTGTTGGATAGCTTGCGCAGGCGAACGGATCACCACCGGTTTTAGTGGAGTGCCAATCAGTAATGTGCCACTGTCTATTTTGTCCGCGCCAAAAATAGCGCGTAGCAGCTCTGTCCTGCCAGAGCCGACAAGGCCACTGATGCCGAGCACTTCGCCACTGTGCAAGGTAAACGACGTGTCGCGAATGATTTTCCCACGCTTAAAATTTTCCACTTTCAGGATGGGTTGACCTGCCTGGCGTCCACTTAAATCAAATGAACTTTCTAAGTCACGGCCGACCATCAACGAAACAAGTTGATCGCGGGTATAGCGTTTAATATCGTCCACGCAAACCAAATGGCCATCACGTAGCACCGCGATGTCATCAGCAATCATCGCAAGCTCATCCAGTCGGTGAGAAATATAAATTATTGAAACGCCCCGGGCTTTGAAGAGCGCGATTTGTTTAAACAGCAGTTCGACCTCACGACTACTGAGCATGGCCGTCGGTTCATCCAGAATCAGTACCCGGCTTTCACCAATCAGGTTTCTGGCGATTTCGATCATCTGTTGGTGACCAATACCCAATTCGCCCACCAGCGTATTTGGATCGACTGATTGCAGCCCAACCATTGCCATTACCGGGCGGGCCATTTCTGCTAGCTTTTTACGATCGATCCAGCCGAATCGATGCGGAAGTTGTTCGAGAAATAAGTTTTCTGCAACCGACAACGTAGGCAGTAAATTGAGTTCTTGCATAACCATGCGAACACCCAGCTTTTCTGCCTCTTTTCGGCTCGCAGGTGCGTAAGGCTGCCCCTGATAAACCATTTTCCCGGTCGTTGCGTGGGTTAACCCGCCAATAATTTTTGATAACGTACTTTTCCCGGCACCGTTTTCTCCCGTCAGGGCCAGTACTTTTCTTGGATATAATGCTAGCGTCACATCCACCAGAACAGGTTCACTGTAGGTTTTACCTACTCCCTGTATCGTGAGGATTTCTTGCCCACTTTTCATATTCTGGCCTTATCCGGTAAGCCGCTCTGATACTCAATTGATGGCAGTACCACAGCGGCGCACTGTTATCCGCTTATTGTTTGACGATCAGTTTTATTGGCGTTTCTACGTTGCTGGAGAGCTCACTCTGTTTTTTGCCATTTTTTAAGGCATCAAGGGCGGCATCAATACCAAATACCGCTTGTTGAGAGGCAAATTGGTCCGCAGTGGCTAAAACACGACCGTCATTTAACATAGGCTTAATCGCTTCGATATTGTCATAGCCGACAACCAGAACCTGTCCTTTTTTCCCGGCAGAGCGGATGGCGGAAACGGCGCCTAATGCCATATTATCGTTATCGGCTAACAGTGCTTTGATATCAGGATATTCACTTAACATTGCCGCCGCGACCGCATTGGCGTTGTTAATTTCCCACTGGCCAGATTGAACAGAGACGACTTTCATACCGCCCTGGGCCATTGCATTTTGGAAGCCCAGAGTACGTTGCTGAGAGTTGCTGGAGGTAGGGATGCCTTCAATAATACCAACCTGATCGCCGGCCTTAAGATGCTTCGCTAGATAATCGCCAATTTCTTTTGCACCTTTTTGGTTATCCGGGCCAACAAAAGGAATATTCAGGTTCTTATCTTTAAGTACACCGTCATCAAATTTGTTATCAATGTTGATGACAATAATACCGGCATCAATTGCCTTCTTAATGACCGGTACAAGGGCTTTCGAGTCTGATGGCGCAATGATAATCGCATCGGCTTTCGAGACAATCATTTGTTCAACGATCTGGATTTGATTTGCCGTATCCGTTTCGTTTTTGATGCCGTTAGAAATCAAATCAAACTTGTCGGCATTTTTTTTCTGATACTCTTTTGCTCCGGTTTCCATGGTCAGGAAAAACTCATTTGCCAGTGACTTCATCACCAGCGCGACTTTAGGTTTATGCGTCTGAGTATCGGCGGCAAAAGCGGGGGCGGTGAAAGTGGCGGAAAGCGCTAAACCGACTGTGGCACCGATAACACGATAAAACATTTTATTTTTCATGAAATTATCCTATAGGTGTAGGGGGCTGAATGATGCTCTAAACAGCTACTGCATACGATGATAAACGAGTGAATTGTTGGGCATGTTTGATGCACCTTTACGTTCAACTTTCAACGAGGCAAACGCAGAAGCATACTGCGCTGCATTGATGAGTCCTTTACCGTTTGCAATGCATGCAGCCAGTGCCCCGGTAAAGGCATCGCCTGCTCCACTGGTATCGACCACGGCTGATTTATAGGCAGGAATATGCGTGAAAACTGTGCCATCAAAGATCAGACAACCGTCGCTACCTAACGTGATAATGACGCATTTTGCGCCTTGCACATAAATGCTCCTGGCGGCATTTTTGGCCGAATAGATATCAACAATGTTGATACCAGATAACGCTTCAGCTTCAATTTTGTTCGGTGTAATAATGTCAATTAAATGCAATATTTCTTTGATCTCTGAAACATAAGGCGCCGGGTTCAGGACAACCAGCGATTTTCCGAGTTTTGCCTGCATGATGGCGAAACGCGTGATCGGAAAATTATTCTCCAGCTGAGTTAAAAAAACTTTGCAATTACGGATGATATCAATATCTAATAAAATATCTTCCTGGGTAAATGTTTCATTGGCCCCAAGATCGATACTGATCATATTGTCACCCGTGGCACCTGAAACCCATACCATTGCAATGCCGGTGGATGACATTTCATTTTCAAAAAAAGAAAAAGAAGAAATTTCAGTATTGGTTAAATATCTTTTGGCTTTTTTGGAAAACTCATCGGATCCTAACTTAACGGTAAGATGAACATTATTATTGATTTTAGCCGCGGCAACCGCCTGGTTTGTGCCTTTTCCTCCGGCATAAAAACGGGTTGCAGAGGCTCGGATGGTCTGGCCAATCTGAGGAAATGTCGTCGTTTCAGAAACAATATCTATATTAAATGAACCAAGTATGTAAATGCTATCATCTATATAGCTATTTTGTTTGGCATAAGTAGAAACCGATACAATTTCTTTGTGGCTTTTGAATCCATTCAATATGGTGTTGGTGAAAGACTGCTCAAACAATGATTCATCAGATGCGCTTTTTAATTGTGCTCCGCCATGAAATAACGAGAAAAGGCTATTCTGACTTAATTCATTTAAGTCATTACGGATCGTACGAGTTGTGACAGATAATTCCTTTGCTAATTCGCTAACATAAACCTTTTTGTCGGTGACTAACTTAACCCGAATGGCCTTTTGTCTTTCTTGTTTTTTCATTAGCGCTCACCCCAGGTTTTATAATATTAAATTAATGTTAATATTTATCGCGCAAAGTTCAAAAAAAACACGATAAATCGGAATTTTTTTTTCCGATTTTGCGAATTTGTGAAATGAACAGGAAATTTACGGGAAAACAGGGGCGAGTGGAGGTGAGCGCTCGTCATCTGGCGATGGGCAAAGCGTGATGCAAAAAAGGGCCTGGGTATAGACACAGGCCCTCGGTGACTCGATGATTTTTGTGAACAGTGCTCCCCGCATGATGGGGATTTGTTACATTAATGGCGGTGCCCGTGGCCACGTCCACGCCCGCGATGGTCATCGCGATCGTTCCAGCCTTCACGATAGCCGCGCTCATAAGCTTTGCGCTTATCCCAGCCGCGATGATAACCGTTGTCATGACGCCACCAACGATTTTTACGCCATTCATAATTATGGTGCCAGTAATCCCGGTCACGCCAGCGCCCACCGTCCCAGTAGTTGCCGTAGTTATCGCGATCGCCAATTTGTAATTTAATCGACGGCAGCAGGGTGATTTCGCCAGCGTTTGCGGCCAGCGGTGTAAAAGCCAATAAGACTGCCGCCAGAATCAGTGACCTGAACATTGTTTCTCTCCTTCACGATCGAGCCGTAGCCGGCCTGTTAACGCAATATTACGGGGCAGTAAAGCCCCGTTTCATCGCCTTAACTCTTAAATCGTCAGAGAGCGCACTTTTTGTTAATAAATGTGTCTTTATTTCCATCAACCCAGGATGGCGTCGATCTCCGCACACTCTTCGGGAGAGAAATGACGGTTTGCCAGCATGCCAACGGCATCTTCAATTTGCGCAGGTTTGCTGGCGCCAATCAGTACTGACGTCACCTTATCATCGCGGAGAACCCAGGCTAACGCCATCTGGGACAGTTTTTGTCCCCGGCGCCCGGCCAGCGCATTAAGGGCACGGACTTTTTCCAGTTTTTGTGGGGTGATCTGGTCTGGGTTGAGAAAACGACTGGCGCTCGCTGCCCGGGAATCCGCCGGAATACCGTTCAGATAGCGGTCAGTTAATTGCCCGCCAGCCAGCGGGGAAAAGGCGATGCTGCCCACACCTTTTTCCTGCAAGAGTGACAGCAGTCCCCCCTCAACTCCGCGCTCAAACATGGAGTATTTCGGCTGGTGGATGAGACATGGCGTCCCTAAATCATCGAGTATTTCGATCGCCTGCCTGGCGAGATCCGCAGGATAGTTAGAGAGTCCTACGTACAACGCTTTCCCCTGACGCACAATATGATCCAGCGCGGTCATGGTTTCTCTGAGCGGTGTTTGGGGATCGGGGCGGTGATGATAGAAGATATCAACATACTCCAGCCCCAGACGTTTCAGACTTTGATCGAGGCTGGCAATCAGGTACTTGCGCGATCCCCAATCACCGTAGGGACCTTCCCACATGGTATAGCCCGCTTTGGTCGAGATTATCAGTTCATCCCGGTACGATAAAAAATCTTCCTGCAGGATGCGACCGAAGTTTCGTTCAGCCGAACCCGGCGGCGGGCCGTAGTTATTCGCCAGATCAAAATGGCTGATCCCCAGATCGAAGGCGTGCTGTAATAAGGCCCGGCTGTTTTCGACCTGAGTGGTATCACCAAAATTGTGCCACAGACCCAGGGAGACAATCGGCAGTTTGAGCCCGCTCTGACCGCAGCGGCGGTATTCCATTGTGTGATAGCGATTTTCGTTAGCCTGATAAACCATGTTGCCTCCTTCCAGAACATAGGTGTCTTTCAGTGTATACGGTTACACAATCGATTCTTCAAGGACATTTTGAACGTCAAAACTGTACACCCTGCTTTCCACCTCCTTCGCAGCGACATTCCTGGACAGTCATCACAGTTCTTCGATACTCAACATGAGGTTACCGTCAGAAGGATAGCTGTCATGCAAACCCCGTATTCCGTTGCTGATTATCTGCTGGACAGGCTGGCAGGCTGTGGCATTGACCATCTGTTTGGTGTGCCGGGCGATTACAATTTGCAGTTTCTTGACCACGTCATTGACCACTCAAGCGTGCGTTGGGTCGGGTGTGCGAATGAATTGAATGCGGCGTATGCCGCGGATGGCTATGCCAGGGTAGTTGGAGCGGGAGCGTTGCTTACCACTTTTGGCGTGGGCGAGTTAAGCGCAATTAATGGTATTGCCGGAAGTTACGCGGAATACGTTCCTGTCCTGCACATTGTCGGGGCGCCGTGTCGCCGCGCTCAGCGTCGTGGCGAGTTAATGCATCACACCCTCGGCGACGGTGACTTTCAGCATTTCTACCGGATGCAACAGTCAGTGACGGTCGCCAGTGCAGTGCTGGATGAACAAAATGCCTGCTATGAAATTGACCGCGTGTTGCAGGCGATGTTGACTGAAAGACGACCGGGTTACCTGATGCTACCAGCGGATGTTGCGAAACAACCTGCTACACCACCGAGTGACGTACTCATTGTTCCCTTGAGCGAGCCGGAAAGTAGTGTAGCTGCTGCGTTTCGCTATCAGGCGCGTGAGCAGTTGCTGGACAGTTCGCGGGTGTCGCTATTAGCCGATTTTCTCGCGCTACGCTTTGGCTTGCAGCCCGTATTACAACGCTGGATGACGGAAACGCCGATGGCTCATGCCACGCTGTTGATGGGCAAAGGATTGTTTGACGAGCGACATCCGGCGTTTGTGGGCACATACAGTGCGGGGGCCAGCAGTGATTATGTGCGCCAGTCGATAGAAGATGCCGATACGATTATTTGCGTCGGCACCCGGTTTGTTGACACCCTGACCGCCGGGTTTACGCAAAACTTACCTCCCGAGCGAACGATTGAGGTTCAACCCCATGCGTCGCGGGTTGGGGGAAGCTGGTTTAACATCCCGATGGAACAGGCGGTTACTACGCTACGGGAACTGTGCCTGGAAATGTCGTTTTCGCTTCCGCCTGAACGTCCTTGTGCCGGGCGTCTGCAGGTTGAGAAAGGCCCTCTGACGCAGGGAAATTTCTGGCATACGGTGCAACAGTATCTGGCCCCTGACGATATTATTCTTGTCGATCAGGGGACCGCAGCATTTGGCGCAGCTGCGCTGTCACTTCCTGCCGGGGCGGAAGTACTGGTCCAGCCGCTGTGGGGGTCAATCGGTTATGCTTTGCCTGCTGCATTTGGGGCGCAAACAGCCTTCCCGCACCGTAGGGTGATCCTGATTATTGGCGATGGCGCGGCACAGCTCACCATTCAGGAATTGGGAACCATGCTTAGAGACGGGCAAACGCCTGTTATTTTACTGCTCAATAATGACGGTTATACCGTGGAACGTGCCATTCATGGTGCGAACCAACGATACAATGATATCGCCGGATGGAGCTGGACGCTGGTGCCACAGGCGCTAAGTCGTGAATGCCAGGCGGAATGCTGGCGCGTGAAGCAGGCTGTCCAACTGGAAGAGGTTCTGGCTCGTCTGGCAAAACCGCAACGCCTCTCGTTGATAGAAGTGGTGTTGCCGAAAGCTGACCTTCCCGAACTCTTGCGCACGGTGACCCGTGCGCTGGAATCCCGCAACGGGGGATAACTACTTATCGGGACGGTCAGCAATCATCATTGGTTTTCCGGCTAATAGCAGCCAGGCCGGAAGCATGACGATGCACAACAGTGGGAGTAGGGTGGTGTCCGGCACCACCACTGCCGCCATAAACAGGCTCAGCCATGCATCACGAGTGACGACCAGTACCAATCCCAGAATGGCGCAGGAGACCGTAATCGCGGCAGGAACGGCTTCGACATGGGCATGCAGCATCAGCCCCAGCGCGACGCCAACGAATACTGCGGGGAAAATTCGCCCACCGCGAAAACCACTCGCTGCAGCCACGACCAGCGCCGCCAGCTTTATCACCGCCAGCATGAAATAGTCCGAGGCTCCCAGCGTCTGGCTAAATGCCATTTGCTGCATCTCATCCAGCCCCTTAAACAGGGTCAGTGGACCTCCGATAACACCCAAAATACCGAGAATAAAGCCCCCAGCGCCGAGGATCAGCACCGGGTGTTTCAGGCGATGTATCAGATGGTGTAAACGAGGCAGGCACCACACGGCTACCATCCCCGCCGCGATAGCAATGGCCGCAACGACCGTGCCGCTGAAGATATCGACCAGATGCATCTGCGTATAGTGCGCGATGGGCAATGAAAAGTGGGGATGAAAGAACAGGCTGGTGGTGAGTGATCCTGCCGCGGCGGCCATTAACGGTGCGAACAGACGGTCCCATAGGGGGACATCGTTGGAGCTGTTCAGCGTTTGCGAAAAGACCAGCGCAGCGGCAACCGGGGTACCAAATAGCGCCCCGATGGTGCCAGCAGAGGCGAGGATGGTCCAGTCCAGCTTTGCAATTCGTGGAAACATGCGGCTACCCATTGCCACTGCCAGCGCAATGTTAACGGTCATGATGGGGTGCTCTGGACCCAAACTGACACCCCCTGCGAGGCCAATAATCAGGGCGGCCAGCAGTCCCGGCAACGCAGACGTCGAGACGGGCATACCGATTAAAGGTTCGCAGGCTGGGTCAGGGCCAGCATGACCATGACTGTAGCGGATGATGAGCCCGACCATGACCCCGGCAAGCGTGAGCATAGCAATAATCCAGAATGGAGAATCCTGGGTAATACCGATGCTTATGGGCAGACGTTCCCACAAAAACTGCTGTAAAACGGAAGCCACTTTCATCACCGCAATCAGCACCAGACTGGACGCTACACCAATCAGCAGCGCAGGTGTTGATAGCAAGAGCATCGTTCTGGCTCGTGGATGGAGCATTTTCTATTCCTTAATGCAGAGTCATAGACGTAGTTTGCACAGCCTGCCCAACGGCATCGCTGCAAATGGTGCTGAAACGATAAAGTAATTCTGTGACCTGGATCGATATTCCACGGGCATCAGCCTTCAGGGCGTTGTTGTTATGCCCCCATGAATTTACAGTGTGACAAAGATTTATTCTGACTTTAGCGGAGCCGTGAAAGAATGACAAAATATGCTTTAGTGGGTGATGTTGGCGGCACCAACGCGCGTCTTGCTCTGTGCGATATTGCCAGCGGCGAGATTTCGCAGGCGAAAACCTATTCCGGGCTGGATTACCCAAGCCTTGAAGCCGTTGTGCGCGTGTACCTGGATGAGCATAGCGTTAGCGTCAAAGATGGCTGTATCGCCATTGCCTGCCCAATAACCGGTGACTGGGTGGCTATGACCAACCATACCTGGGCATTTTCTATTGCCGAGATGAAAAAGAATCTGGGCTTTAGCCATCTGGAAATCATCAATGATTTTACTGCCGTATCAATGGCAATCCCGATGCTGAAAAAAGAGCATTTGATCCAGTTTGGCGGCGCTGAGCCTGTCGAGGGCAAACCCATTGCGGTCTATGGCGCAGGTACCGGTCTCGGCGTGGCGCATCTGGTACATGTGGATAAACGCTGGGTGAGCCTGCCAGGCGAGGGGGGGCATGTGGATTTTGCGCCGAACAGTGAGGAAGAGGCGATTATCCTGGAAGTGCTGCGGGCTGAGATTGGTCACGTTTCGGCGGAGCGCGTGCTGTCCGGTCCTGGGCTGGTAAATCTGTATCGTGCGATTGTGAAATCCGACGGACGTCTGCCGGAAAATCTGCAACCGAAAGACATTACGGAACGCGCCCTGGCTGATTCCTGTATTGACTGTCGTCGCGCACTGTCGCTGTTTTGCGTCATTATGGGCCGGTTTGGCGGCGATCTGGCATTAACGCTGGGGACGTTTGGCGGGGTGTACATTGCAGGCGGCATAGTGCCGCGCTTCCTGGAATTCTTTAAAGCGTCGGGTTTTCGCGGCGGTTTTGAGGATAAAGGGCGTTTTAAAGCCTATGTGCAGGATATCCCGGTATATCTGATTGTGCATGATAATCCAGGCCTGCTTGGTTCCGGCGCGCATTTACGCCAGACGCTGGGACACATTCTGTAAAGCCCGTGCCGGATGGCGCTTTGCGCTTATCCGGCCAACAACGAAAATAATTCCGTTGACGGTTAAAACGGAGACGCTCTGAGGAAGTGGGCGATTTTTTGTATTATCAATTATTACAAATGTCATTGTGTTGACATTAAATATCCGGGCACAACCGCAAAAGGTTACCGCAATAATAAGAAAAAGTATAAATAACACTCTGATGAATAACGTGTCGAAATATCATTAAGTTAGCGTAAATTTAATACTGTTACCTTTATGAGAACGGACATCTTATTTACAGTGGTACATCGGGATAAGGTTGTATTATCCAGGCCAGATTGCTGCAATAAGAATCGATTTATCGCGAGGATTTCTTTTTAGTATATTTAGTAAGCGGTAAAAGTGATGGAGCTTAAAGAGGCTGGTGAGCTAGAATAAACTTCCTGATTTATTGGTAATACATTTCAGCCTGGCGAATTTTTAAATATGTTTATTCCTTCTGTTAGTGCGACGGCCTTTGTTGCTTCGATTGCCACATTGGGCATTCTTTCTCCCGGCCCGGACTTCTTCATGGTGATTAAAAATGCGGCGCGCTACCAGCGTCTTCAGGCCATGATGACAGCTCTTGGCATCGTCGGTGGTGTGGCGACCCATATGTCCTACTGTGTGGCAGGGCTGGCGGTTGTTATTACCACTACCCCCTGGCTGTTTGATATTTTGAAATATGCGGGGGCTGCGTATCTGATTTGGGTGGGGCTGCAGGCTCTGCTGTCACGCGGGCACAACAGCATGGATATGACTCAGGTTGCGCGCCAGGAAGTGACGTTAGGTAAAGCATTTCTGCAGGGCTATTTGTGCAACCTGCTTAATCCAAAAGCGACGCTGTTTTTCCTGTCGATCTTCACTCAGGTGCTGAGCGTCCAGTCTGGTTTTCCGGAAAAAGCCTGGTATGCCGGCGTTATCCTGATGGTGTCAGTGATTTGGTGGCCGGTACTGGTGATCCTTATCCAAAGTGCGCCAGTTCGCGCGGGCCTGGCAAAGGCGCAGAAAGTGATCGATAAAATGCTGGGCGGTCTGCTGATTGCTCTCGGTATTAAGGTTGCTCTTAGTTAATTCGGTTTAGCCTGTAGCATGCCCTGTACACTAAGTGGCCGCGAGTTAAGGGTTTAATTAGCTCGCGACCGGTTATTGTCAGTGAGATGTCGTGCTTATTGCGTTTTATATCGGCAGTTTCCCGGCTCTCAGTAGCACCATCTCTTGCTTGCACAGCAGTACGACAGCCTGACGAGCCTTCATTCGACGGGAGGTGAGGGCTTTTTTCACCGTACGGCGATCCGCACCCATTTCCAGCATCTGAAAACACAACTGGGATAGCGCATGTCTGTATTTCATTGAAAATTCACTTTATTACATTTTATAGCACCGGCAGGAGATCGCCATTTTACACCGATCCGCGCGGTCATGACTAATCGCTCTATAAATGCATTAATTGCCTGAATTCTTTTACTTTGCTCCGGCTAACCGGGATTTCAAATTCCAGATCTTTTAATCGCAAAATATAGGTGTTGTTAAACCACGGTTCGATCTCGCGGATTTTGTTCAGGTTTACGCAGAATGAGCGGTGGCAGCGGAAAAAATGTGAGGCAGGCAGTTTGCTGCAAAATTCGGTGATGTTCATCGGCATGACATACGATTCGCGTCGCGTGTAGACGAAGGTCATCTTTTCATGGGCTTCAGCGTAGTAAATATCGTTGATTGGCGTAACGATGATCCGCTCGTCTTTGATCAGGTTGATCGTATCGTTTTCACGCGTCACCGGGCTGGTAAGAGGGGTTCCTGTTTGCTGCTGCTGCCAGGCCGCCTCCAGTTTTTGCAACATGCCGACAATCCGTGATTCCTGGTACGGTTTCAGAATGTAGTCAAATGCTTCCAGTTCAAAGGCTTCAACAGCGTGTTCTTTCCAGGCTGTAATAAACACAATAAAGGGCTTATGCGCAAACTGACTGATGTTTTGCGCCAGCAGCACACCATCCAGTGACGGAATATTGATATCCAGAAAAATAGCGTCAACGCGGTTGTGCTGCAGATATTTAAGGACATCCAGACCGTCGTCAAATGTGCCGACAATCTCCATCTGGCTGTGCTCTTTTATCAGCCAGCTAAGTTCCTGTTGGGCCAGGAATTCATCTTCAACAATGATGACTTTCACAACTTAACTCCTGGTTAAAGCAATAATGTGGCCGGGGCCGCTGCAGGTGAGTGCTGGTTTGGCACGTAAAAGGCAATCTCTGTGCCCGGCTCAAGACGGCGGATATGTAGCCCTTCGCCGTACAGGAGCTTAACGCGGTGATGCACATTCAACAGGCCAATTTTATTGCCCGGCATTTCATTGGACTCAACGCGTTCAATGACTTTCGGATCGATGCCATGGCCGGTATCTCTGACGGCAATGCGTACCCGATTACCACATTCCGCCACGCTGATAGTGACTACACCTTTCCCTTTACAGGGTTGGATCCCATGGACGATGGCATTCTCAACTAATGGTTGAATCAGCAGGCTGGGAATAAAACAGCTGACCTCTTCATCAATATCATAAATAACCGTCAATTTATCGCCAAAACGGGCCTGCTCAATGGCAATGTAATCCTTAATTTGATACAGCTCTTTCTTGATGTCGATCTGCTCATCATCTTTTAATTCAATATTATAGCGAAGATAGCGAGATAAATTAAAAATGAGCTGGCGTGCCGTGTCCGGGTTCAGCCGCACTGACGATGAGATCGCGTTTAGCGCGTTAAACAGAAAATGGGGATTTATTTTACTTTGTAGTGCCCGCAACTCTGCCTTATTTGCCATTTCGCGTAGCTGTTCGGCGCGGGAAACCTCAAGCTGAGTCGAGATAATTTGTGACAGACCGATAGCCATTTCCTGTAATGAAGAGGTGATCTGGTGGGCATGGCAGTAGTAGATTTTCAGCGTACCGGTGACCACACCTTTTTCCCACAACGGTATTACCAGCATGGAGTGTATTTCCGGTGTGCGATGTGCTTCATCATTGTTCTTTATGATGATTTTTCCGTAATTTATTGCCTGCTGGGTGGTAGGGCTAACGAAATCATCGTTATCACGGTAGTTCAGTTCGCCAACGCCGACATAGGCCAGAACGTGCTGGGTATTGGTGATCGCGACGGCATCTGCATGAATATCATGGCGAATAATTTCGCACACCTGGCGTAGCGACTCGCTATTGACCTGACGAAAAAGCGGCAGGGTTTTGTTGGCGATATCCAGCGCCAGTTTAGCCTGTTTTGCCGCACTGGCCTCTTTCTCTCCTTCCACGCTTTGTACCAACATGACGATAAAGCCGATACAGACGCTGCCAAGGATCATTGGGATACCGATTTTCGAGACGATATCCAGCCCCAGTTCGGTGGTGGGGGCCCAGACGACCACCAGAATCATGGTCAATGATTCGCACAGCATCCCGCCTAAAATACCGGCGCGCCAGTGTTGTGCCTTGGGGATTTTTCGGTTGATCCAACCCGCAATACAGCCAGCAAGGATACTGGTAATAAAACAGGGAAGGGCGGTAACACCTCCAATATCAATCAGATAACGGTGTGTACCCGCGATGAGTCCGGTAATGATACCGACCCATGGACCGAACAGAATTCCTCCTGACATCACGGCAATAATACGCACGTTCACCAGTGAGCCTTCTACCGGTACACCAGACCAGGTGCTGAACAGGGCAAACATGGAGAAAATGGCCGTAACGGCGAGCAGCTCTTTCACCGAGTGAGCTGACTTGTGCAACAGTTCGCGGAACAGGCGGATACGAATCAGGAAAAACAGACAGAACAGCATCAGCGCTGCCCGATCAAAGACCGCCAGCAGCATATTGAATATTTCGTGCACAGGTGACTCTTGCGAAGGGGGTAAACCTCTATGATAGGTAACCTGAGGCAGGATGACCAGCATCCCTGTCAGCACAGGCTAATGAGGAAAAACCATAATATTAAAAGGGGATTGTTGCATGATTGTTGTATTTACAATATCTCTCCAGAGAAGGCGAACTTCAACGTAATTTATTTAACAACAAAATGTTAAAAAATGGTGATTTCATGAGAGTTAGATATCCATGCATTTCCCATTTTAGAAAAGCTGTTCCTCTTTTATGCCGATAAAAAATATTTTGCTGTACCTCTCGACAGAAGGAAATTAATCAGGCTATTTTCTAAACGTGCCACCATCGTGGCAGCGTCGCTCGGACGGTCCGGGCGCTAACGTACATCTGAGGATATTATGGCTGACTCCCGCCCTGAACGTCGTTTTACGCGTATTGATCGTCTTCCCCCTTACGTTTTTAACATTACCGCTGAACTGAAGATGGCTGCGCGTCGGCGCGGCGAAGATATTATCGATTTCAGCATGGGGAATCCGGATGGCGCCACGCCTCCTCACATTGTCGAAAAACTGTGTACCGTGGCGCAGCGCCCGGATACCCACGGTTATTCAACGTCGCGTGGTATTCCTCGTTTACGTCGGGCGATTTCTCGTTGGTATCAGGAACGCTATGACGTCGAGATCGATCCTGAATCCGAAGCGATTGTAACGATTGGCTCCAAAGAGGGGCTGGCTCACCTGATGTTGGCGACATTGGATCACGGCGACACGGTCCTGGTGCCGAATCCCAGTTACCCCATCCATATTTATGGTGCGGTTATCGCCGGAGCCCAGGTGCGTTCCGTGCCGCTGGTGGAAGGGGTCGACTTCTTTAATGAACTGGAGCGTGCGATTCGCGAAAGCTATCCGAAACCGAAGATGATGATCTTAGGCTTCCCGTCCAACCCGACGGCGCAGTGTGTCGAGCTGGAGTTTTTCGAAAAGGTCGTCGCGCTGGCTAAACGCTACGATGTGCTGGTGGTTCACGACCTGGCCTATGCCGATATTGTCTACGATGGCTGGAAAGCGCCATCGATTATGCAGGTTCCGGGGGCCCGTGATGTTGCCGTTGAATTTTTCACCTTGTCGAAAAGCTATAACATGGCGGGGTGGCGCATTGGCTTTATGGTTGGCAATAAAACGCTGGTAAACGCACTGGCGCGCATTAAGAGCTATCACGATTACGGAACGTTTACACCGCTGCAGGTAGCTGCTATTGCCGCGCTGGAAGGCGATCAGCAGTGCGTACGGGATATCGCTGAGCAATATAAGCGTCGTCGCGATGTGCTGGTCAAAGGGCTGCATGAAGCGGGCTGGATGGTTGAAATGCCAAAAGCGTCGATGTACGTGTGGGCGAAAATTCCGGAGCAGTACGCCGCAATGGGGTCGCTTGAATTTGCCAAAAAATTGCTGAATGAAGCGAAGGTTTGTGTTTCGCCGGGGATTGGCTTTGGGGACTATGGTGATACACACGTGCGTTTTGCGTTGATTGAGAACCGTGACCGTACCCGCCAGGCAATCCGCGGAATCAAAGCCATGTTCCGCGCAGATGGTTTACTGCCGGCCAGCCCGAAATCAGCCACTGAAAGTACCGACTAGCAAAACCTTCACCTTACAACGCAAACAGGAGCCAAATGGCTCCTGTTTTTTTTCTGCATCTTTCAATTTAGATCATCAGGGCAAAAGTACCGGCCCACACGATGACCATAAAAGAAATGCCCATAAAGAAATATTTCACTTTTCATCTCTCCGCATACGATGAGTACGCCTAAATGAACATATGCTTACCTGACAGAGAGCTGATGCGAGCATAAACGAAAGGGAGAATACCCCGCGTTTGCTTGGCTGCATCACCTCAGAATTCTGAGCTTTAATGCTCCAGACGGCGCTAATGTACGCCTAAAAATGAGGTGAAACAAGAGGCATTTTTTTATTTAATTTTAGTAACTTACAAGTGTCGTGATTCGGCGACAGTTTAATTTCCGACGGTAATAAATTGCTATTGAGCGACGCAGTTGTTACTCAGAGAATTCTCATATCACCTTGAGGTTAATGCGGTTAATTTTCTCGCGGAATTTGATAATGAAAAGGTTAAAAATGACCAGATTAATGATGTTAGCACTTGTTCTTGCGCCATTGACGTCGATGGCGGCTGCACCACAAGCGTTCAATTTCAGCTGCGCAAGTATTGGTGGTGTGAATAGCGATGGTAACGGCAATGTATGGATTAATGGCGCAAAAGCGACCATTAAGACCTTCAATGAAAATTACTGGGAGGCGAAGAGCGGTAAAAATACCGTCTCTATTTCCAGAAAAGATGACGGAAACCCGGAAGTATCCTGGGCTGGCCCAAACCGCAAGCATGGGATTTGTCAGCCTGAAGATAATGTTGATTTCTCTCCGGCGAAAAAATCGACCCATGCTGGCCCATCGTTCTCCTGTTCTGCAGTGGAAAAGGGAAGTATGGAAGAGATTATCTGTCAGAGCCCGTCGCTTTCCGCAATGGATTTAAAATTGAACGGGGTCTACAAGCAAGCGCTGGCTAAATCGAAAAATGATCCAACGCTAAAAGCAGAGCAACGAGGCTGGATCAAAGGACGTAATGAATGCTGGAAAGAGCAGGATAAGCCCGCCTGCCTTGCCAGAGAATATAGCGAACGAATGACTGAATTACAGAACAAGTGGGGTGTTAAGTAATTCAGGCGCAGAAATAAAGAAAGGCCATTCGGCCTTTCTTTTTAGACATATAGCGAGGCTTCACCCATCGGGCGGGTTTTGAAACGACGATGGATCCAGAGATACTGCTCGGGTGCCCGCATAATCTCTTTCTCAATGATTTTGTTCATATAGGCTGCGGCCTGGTTTTCATCTTCCGGGTAACCTTCCATTTCTGGCGTGATAAACAGACGGTAACCGGAGTTATCAGATTTTCTCACCATGGTGACGGTCAGCATTTTCGCCCCCGACAAGCGTGACAGCACATAGGTGCCGTTGGTTGTCGCAACATCTTTGACGGCGAAGAATGGCGCAAATGAACTGCCTTTACGGCCATAATCCTGATCGGGTGCAAACCATACGGCTTCCCCTTTTTTCAGGGCGCCGACAATGCCGCGCAGATTATTTCTGCCGATCATGGCTTTGTTCGAGCGCATACGACCGCGGGTTTGTATCCACTCCATTAATTTGTTGTTGTGCGGGCGGTAGGTTGCCATCATTGGCTGGCAAAGACCCATCACACGGCCTCCCAGTTCCAGCGACATAAAATGCACGCCGACTACCATTACGCCACGGTTATGCGCCTGAGCGCGTTGCAGGTTGTCCAGGCCTTCAACATCAAACCATTTACGCACCCGGCGATCTGGCCAGAACCAGGCCATACCGGTTTCAAGCAATGCCATGCCGAGTGAGCGGAAGTTCTCGTCGACCAGTTTGTTCCTTTCTTCTTGTGACAGATTCGGGAAACAGAGTTCGAGATTTTTATGGGCAATGGATTCCCGGCGCTTTAAAAATGGGCGCGCCAGCGTACCTGTACGGGTGCCCAGAAAACATAAAACAGGATAAGGGAGCTGCACCAGTAACCAGAGCACACCGACACCGAACCATGTGAGCCAGTAGCGCGGATGCAAAAACGCGCGTGAAAATTTACATTGGGGGAACATAAGCACCTGTTGTTGGTACGAAAATAATGTATCGCGAAGATTCTTTGTCTACAGCGTTACTCTCTGACACTGAACAGTTAGGTCGCTATGAGCGACAATGGTTCCTGTAAAGAGTGTAAAACTGAGTCAGGACAAACCACGAGGGGTATGAATGATCGGACGCTCAATGTACACCCGAAGATTAATGTCATCCAGAAATAATTCCTCAAGTTTCGTAAATGTTTTTTGGTCGATAAAAAGCAAGAATAGGCTTATAGATAATTTGTTGTTTTTATGACGATTAAATAAAAGTCAACGGAGAATGCTCGGTTCAGAAAATGAACAGTTATTGTAGCGAAAATGTTGCTTGAATTGCGAACGGATAGGAATTGTCTTAGACTATAAAATCAAGGAAGTGTAAGGACTTACGTCGATTTTTACGGCAGACAGGAGGTAACGCTATGTTCTATTTTTGGACTTTCCTCGCATTGAGCATTCTGTGCGTTAGTTGCTATATTTGGCAGGTAATGGGCGCTGCCGCGTCAATTAGTTCTTTTTTCGGCATGGCTATCCTTACGGCATTAATTTATTTCTTTACCATGCGGTTGACTGACGGAAACGAAATGGTAACGGGACTATTTCTTTTTCTTGCCCCGACATGCGGATTGATCATTCGCTTTATGGTGGGGGATGATAAGCATTAAATCGCAGGTTCATAACTGAAAACGCAATTGTGTACCCCATTGACTGATTGTCTGGCTTCCATCTGAGCAAACTAAAGTGCCAGCATCGCTGGCACCTTTTTCTCTCTAAAGCCGATTATCTGGCAGCAGCAAGCTGCAGCTCCGTGTCCTGTTGTTGGGCATTTTTTCGTTGTTGTTCGAGTTCCAGCGCCCCGCGGTGAGACAGATAGCAGAACAGAATGCAGCAGACAATCCCGCCCATCAGCAGATAGAAACCGCCATGCCATCCCATTTTATCGACCATGAGGCCAAACAGACTGGTTCCCAGCGATGCACCAAAAATGTAGCTCATAAAACCGCGTAATCCGACCGCAGAACCGACAGCAAAGCTGGGGACGATTTCCATGGTCTGCACCGACGCCAGGAACTGAGGTACATAGATCAGGCACCCGACGATGGCGGCAAAAATAGTGACCATCAGCAGGGATTCACTTTTCCAGTAACCGATCAGGCAGACGAAGATCAGCGCCATACAAATCATGGCCAATGGCATGCGACGACCCTTAAACAGTTTATCGGTCAGCCAGCCTGCCAGCAGTGTGGAAGGAATTGCGGCCCATTCGAAAAACAGGAACGCCACACTCATTTGTTCTTTCGAGAAATGTTTTTCAGTTAACAGATAAATCGGTAACCAACTGATCATGCCAAAACGCACCATATAGACAAAAACATCTACCAATGAAACATACCAGGCGTTTTTGTTACGCAGCACGTAGGTGCAAAAAATTTGAAAGGCGCTCATGTTTTCCGGCGCCTGGGTTACGTGCCGGGCATTTAACACGACTTTTTCTTCCGGCATCATCTGTTCCAGAGCAGGCAAGCCTTCTTCGCGCGGTGAGCCTTTGCCCAACATCAGAACGATAAAAGCAAACAGCACCGCAACACAGGCTGGGACGATATAGCTGGCGCTTTGCCAGTGTTCACTGCCGAGAATAGCAAAGGCGGCGCCAACAATGGGGGCGACAATACCGCCACCGACGTTGTGAGAGATATTCCAGAATGCGCCAACGCGTCCGCGCTCTTTGCGTGGGAACCAGTTGGCGATGGTAATAAACGAGGGACCGACGCCCATTCCCTGAAACAGTCCGTTGAAGACCACCAGTGCGGCAAAAATCCAGAATCCGGTGCTGAACCCTAAGCCAACGTTGACAATGGCGCACAGGATCAGGCCGCAAGCCATAAAGACTTTCGGGCTGGCTTTGTCTGCCAGGCTGCTCATGATGCCTTTACTGATCCCATAGGCAATGAGCATACAACTGCTGAGTAAACCAATCTGTGTTGCGCTGAGATCCAGGTGTTCTTTCAGGTACGGGGTGGAGAGGGTGAAGTTATTGCGTACAATATAATACGCAAGATAACCAAGAAATACGCTAAGTAACGCCTGAATGCGGTATCGACCATAAGTCTCCTGGATTTTTTCTTCCGGGACTTTATTTGCCGATTGCCCTGTCTTAAATATTGATAACATATCATCACCTAAATTTATATTGATGTGAATATCAGGATTTTTCGCAGTGAAGAGTGAAATAGGTGGTGAAGAAATTCAAACTGAAGAAATGTGTCACTATTGACTCAATTTGCTGAAAATGTGACTAATTTTGACCCTTTTGAATTATGGTGAGGTCAGAACTATTATTCTTAATGCGTTTTTATCATCAGCATGTGCGGGTATTAACAAATTCAAACGACATTTTCAGGTATTCTTTATCTCTGTTATCGCATTCCGTCTGGTTATTTTGATAGCAGTTTTATCTTTTCCACCTGCTGTGATAAACGGGTAAGTTTTGTCTCAATATTATTTTTCGAAGATGTTGGTATTTATGAACAGGATCACAAACAGACTTTTCTGTCGGGGTAGTTTGTTGGCGCTGTCACTGTGTTTTATGTCGCTGTCGGCGACCTGCCTGGCACAGGGGAAGGAGCTGGTGATGGCGACGACGTTTTCCCCGGGGGCAACGGCCTGGATTATTCAGCGCTGGCAAACGGAGCCGGGGTCAGTGATGATCCGCACGCTAAACCGGACCAGTTCTTCTCTCGAACAACTGCTCGATACCGCGAATGCGGAAAACGTTGACCTGATTTTAACCTCTTCGCCGATGCTACTGCAGCATCTTCAGGAGCATCAGAAACTTGCTCCTTTTGATAATGCACTGCCGGAAAGCCAGCGGCTGGTGCCTGAGTCAATACGGTCGACGTCTGTAGCCGTGGCTCTCTCGGGATTTGGTCTGCTGATTAATCGTTCAGCACTGACGGCGCGACATCTGCCACCACCGACAGACTGGGGGGATTTAACGCATCCTAAATATCAAAATGCCCTGCTGATGAGTAGCCCATCGCGCTCTGATACCAATCACCTGATGGTTGAATCACTGCTGCAACAAAAAGGGTGGCAAGAAGGTTGGGCGACATTGCTGGCCAGTGCCGGAAACCTGGTGACCATCTCATCACGTAGCTTTGGTGTTGCGGACAAAATTAAGAGCGGGTTGGGCGTTGCGGGACCGGTTATTGATAACTATGCCAATCTGCTACTCAATGACCCCAATCTGACCTTTACTTACTTCCCACACTCTGCGGTCTCGCCGACCTACGTAGCCGTGCTGAAAAACAGCCCGCGTGCCAATGAAGCACAACGTTTTATCCGCTATCTATTGAGCCCGGAAGGGCAGCGGATCCTTGCCGATGCGAATACCGGTAAATATCCGGTAACGTCGCTGGCAGCAGATAACCCACGAGCAGCCCAACAGGCCATTTTGATGAAACAGCCAGCGCTTAATTACCGTCTGATCCTGAAGCGTCAACAACTGGTCCAGCGGATGTTTGATACGGCCATCAGTTTCCGCCTCGCGCAGCTTAAGGATGCCTGGCGAGCGCTGTACAGTGCGGAAGCTCGTCTGAAGCACCCGTTGCCCGAAATCAGATCGCTGTTAACCCAGGTCCCAATCGACGCCAGGAGCAGCGAAGATGAAGCCTGGCTTGCTCAATTCGATAATAAAAGTTTTGCTGAACAGCAAATGATGGAGTGGCAACTCTGGTTTCTTAAAAACCAGCGCCTGGCGATATCAAAACTGGAAGAACTACAATGAAAGGCGGTTCGCTATGGCAACGTCTTCGTCAGCTCAGTATCAGCAGCAGTTTGCGGGGGGCTTTTCTGACGGGGGCTTTACTGACGCTGAGCGTGAGCTGTGTCAGTTTGTATTCCTGGCATGAGCAAAGTTCGCAAATTCGCTATTCGCTCGATGACTATTTCCCGCGCGTGCATTCCGCTTTTTTGATTGAAGGGAATCTTAACCTGGTTGTCGATCAGCTTAATGAATTCCTGCTGGCCCCCAATACGACCGTACGGCTGCAACTGCGCAATCAGATCATCGAGCATCTGGACAAAATTGAACTGTTGAGCCGGGGATTGCAACCCACGGAACAGCAACAGCTGGCGGTGATTTTGCAGGATAGCCGGGCGCTGATGACCGAGCTGGACAGGGTGCTCTACAACATGTTCCTGGTACGCGAAAAAGTCAGCGAACTTTCTGCGCGAATTGACTGGTTACATGATGATTTCACGACAGAACTGAACTCTCTGGTGCAGGATTTCACCTGGCAGCAGGGAACGTTGTTGGATCAAATTGAAGCGAAAAATGGCGACGCGGCGTTGTACCTGAAACGCGCCAGGGAGGTGCAAAATGAGCAGCAACAGGTGTACACGCTGGCAAGAATTGAAAACCAGATCGTCGATGATTTACGCGACAGGTTGAATGAACTGAAGTCAGCTAGCGACGACGGCATGCTGGTGGAGAATCATATTCGCTATCTGGAAAATCTGAAGAAAACGGCGGATGAAAATATCCGCACCCTGGACGACTGGCCCAGCACTATCACGTTGCGACAAACCATCGACGAATTGCTGGAAATCGGGATGATGAAAAACAAAATGCCCGATACGATGCGCGATTACGTCGCGGCGCAAAAAGCGCTGGTTGATGCCAGTCATGCCAGAGAAGCTACACTTGGTCGTTTTCGAACATTGCTTGAGGCTCAGTTGGGAAGTAGTCATCAGCAAATGCAGATGTTTAACCAGCGGCTGGAGCAGATTGTTCGCGTCAGCGGCGGGCTTATTCTGCTGGCGACGCTGTTGGCGCTGCTTCTTGCCTGGGGACTCAACCACTACTTTATCCGTTCACGATTGGTGAAGCGTTTTACCGCACTCAACCAGGCCGTGGTGCAAATTGGTCTTGGCAGAACCGATGCCTCGATCCCGGTTTATGGTCGTGATGAGCTAGGGCGCATTGCGGGGTTACTGCGCCATACGCTGGGTCAGCTCAATACGCAAAAAAGTCAGCTCGAGCAGGAAGTGGCAGAGCGTAAGGAGATTGAAGCCGATCTGCGAGCGACCCAGGGCGAATTGATTCAGACGGCGAAACTGGCGGTGGTTGGACAGACCATGACCACGCTGGCCCACGAAATCAATCAACCACTGAATGCATTGTCGATGTATCTGTTTACTGCGGGCAGGGCAATTGAACAGGAGCAGTTGGCGCAGGCCAGAAGCACGTTAACCAAAGCTGAAGGACTCATTACCCGTATCGATGCCATTATTCGCTCATTACGGCAGTTTGCGCGCCGGGCCGAGCCGGGGGCACCACTGCATCCGGTCGATTTACGACAAACCTTCAGCGCGGCCTGGGAGCTATTGTCTATGCGGCATAAACCGCAGCAGGGTACGCTTTCGCTGCCGGTTGAGCGCGTGTGGGTTACGGGCGATGAAGTGAGAATTCAGCAAGTCCTGGTCAACATACTGGCAAATGCGCTGGATGCCTGTCCGGTTGCTGCGAAGATTGACGTTCACTGGCAGGTCGAGGGCAGCACGGTGTGTGTCTTTGTCAGCGATAATGGCCCCGGCTGGCCTGCTGCACTGCTACCGTCGCTATTAAAACCGTTTACCACCAGTAAAGATGTTGGTCTCGGTATTGGGCTATCAATTTGTGTCTCGTTAATGACGCAGATGAACGGCGAGCTACGCCTGGCGTCAACGCTGGGGCGCAATGCCTGCGTGGTACTGCAATTCAACCTGACGGATGTAGAAGATGTTGAGTGATGAATATTCTGTTCTGCTGATTGATGATGATGCCGATGTCCTTGATGCTTACACCTTGTTGCTCGAGCAGGCAGGCTATCGGGTATGCGCGTGCAATAACCCCTATGATGCCCGAAACTGGCTACAGGCTGACTGGCCCGGTATCGTTCTGAGTGACGTGTGTATGCCCGGCTGCAACGGTATCGAACTGATGGCTCTTTTTCATCAGGATGACAACCAGCTGCCGATCCTGCTGATTACCGGACATGGTGATGTGCCGATGGCGGTGGATGCGGTGAAAAAAGGGGCATGGGATTTTCTGCAAAAGCCGGTCGATCCCGGCAAGCTGCTGTTGCAGGTTGCAGAGGCGTTGCAACAGCGAAAATCTGTGATTGCCCGTCGTCATTACTGCCAACAAAAGCTGCAGGTTGAGCTGGTGGGCTACAGCGACTGGATAAATCAGTACCGTCAACGCCTGCAGCAACTGGCAGAAACGGATCTTGCCGTCTGGTTTTATGGGGAGCCGGGGACGGGACGCATGACGGGAGCCCGTTATCTGCATCAGTTGGGACGTAGCGCCCCGGGGCCGTTTATCCGCGCAGAGCTCACCGCCGGGAACACCGATCAGCTCGGTGAGCTGATCGCCCAGGCGCAAGGCGGGACGCTGGTATTAAGCCATATCGCGTGTTTGACGCGCGAGCAACAGCACCAGTTGGTTCACCTGCAAAGCCAGGAGCGACGTCCTTTTCGGTTAATTGGTATTGGCACGACATCGCTGGTGGAGCTGGCGGCAACAAACCAGATCGTGGCCGAACTGTATTACTGTTTCGCCATGACGCAAATCGCCTGCCAGCCGCTATCCCTGCGCCCGGACGATATTGAGCCGCTATTTCGCCATTACCTGCAAAAAGCCTGTCTGCGTCTGAACCACCCCATTCCGCAGGTCGACGGAGAATTGCTGAAAGGGATGCGACGTCGTGTGTGGTTGAGTAATGTGCGAGAGCTGGCAAACGCCGCAGAGCTTTTTGCCGTTGGGTTGCTGCCATTGGCGGAAACCGCCAATCCGCAGTTGCATATGCCGGAACCAACACCGTTGGATCGTCGGGTTGAAGAGTATGAGCGGCAAATCATTACCGAAGCGCTAAATATTCATCAAGGGCGTATTAATGAAGTGGCAGAATATCTGCAAATTCCGCGCAAAAAACTGTATTTGCGGATGAGAAAATACGGGCTAAGTAAAGAGCATTATAAGTTCTAGAGAGAGGAGGGCGGTTATGATAAGGGTAATTGAATGAACATCTGAGTCGTCACCTCATTATTAGAAAAAATGCCGGACTTATTATCCGGCATTTTTCGCTTACCACATTAAATCGTCAGGTACGACGAAGTCAGCATACGGATCGTCTTCGTCTTTCGCTTCCTGGCTCAGCTCACAATTTAAGACGATGTAGCTGTCGTCACGTTGTGCAATTTTATCGGCAACGACGGCCGGGATAATAGCATATTCGCTGTCACGGTCGCTTTCGGCGGTCAGCCGGGCAATAGCCAGACGCCCTTTAATCAATTGCGCCTGTGTCACCTTATCTACGTAGATTTTTTTAATCAGATTATTATCGGTGAAGTTATACCCAATATCACCTTTGGAAAGGGTGATTTTGTTCATTTCAATAAGCTGCTTAATCTGCGCTTTGTATTCTTTCGACAGCGTCGCTTGTTTATGTTGATCGCTTAACTGCTTATCCCGTTCAATTTGTGCTTTTTTATTCTCTTCAACCGCTTCTCTGGCTTCACGGGCCTGCACGCGCGATTTTTTCGCCGTTCTCTGTACTTTCGCCATTTTTTTGCTGGAGACTAAGCCAGCTTTCAGCATCTGCTCTTGTAGGGTGAGTTTTGTCATTTTTGCGTCTGATCCAATAAAATCGTTGTCAGGATTATAACCTTAACGTCCAATGGGATGCCAGAATACGGGGTTTGCCAAATCGGTCTGGCTCCTGTCTGGCATCGCGAAATGCTCAGGCGCTAAACGGCATATCTCCGGGCTGAACATGCTGATACCAGGCCATCAGCTCAGTCGTGCCGGGTTCGCCCTCGGCAGGCGCCCAGGCCGCAACGTCTTGTTTGGCCACGGGTTGATAACCACCGTGTTTAACTTCAAAAATAACGCCCCCCTTATCCAGGGACAAGACGGCGTGCCAGGTACCGGCATCCATCTCCAGCGCCATACAGTCCTCTCCTAACACAACACGGCGCGTGACGACGCCAGCCTCATCAAAATTCAATACCACAAAGCGTCCGCTGAGAGGTAATAACAGCTCAAAGGTATGTGGGTGGCGATGAGGACGGACATAGGTTCCGGGTTCCATCGCAATCGCCAGACGCTGAACGGGATCGCTTAGTTGCGGATGAAAATTACGATGTGCGCGCAAGCGAGGAGAATGGGCTGCCGCTTCACTTTGTTGTTGCAGATCGCTGAAGGTTATTTGTTTCATGTTAGCCGCCAGAAAGGAGTCCAGTGTCAGTCAGTCTGTTTGGATTGTGCAAAGCAGTGTATGTGAAGGCGATATTGGTAGGGAAGGCATTCATACCCAATAATCATAACAGACTATAATTTGCCAGCCGTACTGAAAACGGTAACAACTTACCCTGAGGGCTATCCTATGGAAACCTATTTGCAAACCGTGAAGGACGAGTGGGTACAGTTGATTAATGAGACGGACCCATACGTCCATCAGCTTGCAGCACAACTGGCACACGTTCATGCGCCGGTGCTGATCGCAGAGTTTTACCGCGTTGTATTGGCCGACCCTAATGCCGCTGAGTTTTTAACCACCGAGCAGGTGGAAAGGCAGCTACAAGAAGCATTACGTCGTTGGCTTATCGATGTGCTTTCCTGCCAGGTCGAACAGGTTGAAGAACAGATGCGCGCCCAGCAGCGTGCCGCGGATGTTCACGCTCGTATCGGGATCTCTGTTGATCTGGTTGAAATGGGCTTCAGAGTACTAAAAAAATTACTGCTGCCGCTGATTAATACCAGCCCGCACACCTCTGAAATCAAACTCAACATTTACCACTACGCCATCAACAGTATCGATCTGGCGATGGAGGTTATGTCACGAGCGTATGTCTTCAGTGAGAATAATGCGGCTAAAGAGGACGAAAACTATCGCATCTTCTCACTGATGGAGAACGCAGAAGAGGAAAAGGAACGGCAGACTAACGCGTTACTGACGTGGGAAATGACGCTGCTTTATAAAGTCATGTTTGACTCCAGCATCGGGAATAGCAGCCCGCTTGGTCAATCCGATTTCGGATTGTGGTTTAGCCATAAGGGACGTCACTACTTCAGTGGGATTGCTGAGGCAGGACATATATCCCGACTGATCCAGGATTTTGATGACATCTTTAAAGATATTCGCATCTCTGACGATGCCCTCGCCAGTAAACCGCGGCGGGTTAAGTTTTTGCAGCAAACACGGAACATACTCTCGCAAATCGTCACTTTACTGCGCGAACTGTTTGATGAAGTCTCGCGACATGAGGTGGGGATGGACGTGTTGACGCGCTTGCTGAACCGTCGTTTTCTGCCAACCATTTTTAAACGCGAAATCATTCACGCCAGTCGGAGTGGGATACCTCTTTCGACGCTGCTGATTGATGTCGACAAATTTAAGCAGATCAACGATACGTGGGGACATAACACCGGAGATGAGATCCTGCGTAAAGTTGCCGGTGCGTTTTATGACAATGTGCGTACCTGCGACTATGTTTTTCGCTATGGCGGCGATGAGTTCCTCATCATCCTGACCGAAATCACCGTGGCAGACACTCTGCGCATTGCGGAGCGGATCCGCAAAGGCGTGGAGAGAATTAAGGTGAACTCTCCGACAGGCGAACCCATTTTACTTTCTCTTTCAATCGGTGCAGCGATGTTTAATGGACATCCCGATTATGAGCGCCTTATCCAGGCGGCTGATGAAGCGCTATATGGCGCAAAACGCCGGGGGAGAAACTGTGTGGAGCTATGGCAAGTACCGTGATGGTGAAATAAATCGCAGCGTTGCGTGATAGATGTGATGGTGTCCCCTGCATACATCGAATTTGCATAGCAGGGGATTGTATAGAAAGGGAAATTTCAGAAGTGTATTTTATTTTACCCGCAATTTTACCCATCGAGGCGGCTTAAGAGCTTTTGTTTGAACTCGCAGTGTTCACTATATAGCCATCTGGCGCGGCCGTGGATGAGTTTGCTTTTTGGCAGGATGCCGTCTTTGATGCGGTCATAGATGAAGGTCTTTCCGAAACCAGTATCTGCCATGATGAATTTCAGATCAACCAGTGAATCGGGCTGTAATTGGTGTTGCATGGGTTTCATCTCCGGTTTGGAAATCGAACCTGGAAGCCAGGCAAAAAGAACCCGACACTATGGCCGGGTGCAGAGTTGTTTATCTGACTTCGATATCAGGAATAATTACTGATGGTTTGAATGTCACACGGTAGTGATTGACGCTGGCGTTTGTTCCGCTCAAATCCTCCATAAACCATGTGACGTTATCTGACAGGCCAAGCATGTGCTTTTTGTATACACCCGGACCAGTTTTGCAAATTACTCCCAGCGTCCGATCGGTGCTGGTATTGTCTTTCGAGCATAAGCCGGTAATTTCCAGCATGAATTCGCCGGTGATGCCGTTATAGAAGACAAAGCGGCGCTGAGATTCAAAGTTATCTGCAGCCTTGCTAACGTTACGACTGGCTACGTCAGCATCATTGACATCACATGCCGAAAGCGCCAGAACGCCCAGCAATAGCAATCCTTTCTTCATTGGTTCACCTGTAAAAGAATGCCCTCACACTGGAGGGCAAATGGGGGATAACGTGGCAGTGCTTCGCACCCAATAGCCAGCTCATAACTGGCTATCAGTTGCGTTATCATCAATCGAGTGCGATATAACCCTCTTCTGGATATTCGGTAAAACAAGCTCTCAGACCCGTGTAGTCCTCTTCATCACCATTACCAATGATTCCTCCTGTATCGATACTTAGTTCTGTTTCTTCATCAATATGAGATTCAGCAGGGTTTGCGCAATGCAGACCAGCAAAGCAAGCCAGTTCGTAAATATTTTTAATCGTTAAGTTCATAATCTCTCCTCATGCCGCCCGCATAGCTCGCAGCTTCTTCAAATGTGCCGCCGTCTCAAGGTCATCCCATATCTGCTTTAGCTCCGCAGCCTCCACCCATTCAAAGTCCGATTGAAACCGCATCATGCTGGCTATGCAGTTATGACCGTTTCGCTGGTAGTGGACTGTGTCGGAGGTGGTGCGGGTTATCTTGCAAGGGGTGCCGCTCATGTCGACGTAATACGTATTAGGCTGGATTATCCTGAACATTAGGCACCACCTTAAATTCGATTACCCAGACCCAGGGGTTGTGCTTGAAACTTTGCTCTGGGTAAATGCCATCCCACAACTGGCGGAACCACAGCCATTTATCCGTACGCCCTCCATACGGTGACGGATCTGCTGGGTACCCCTCTTCTCCTGCATCTTCATCGCTGACACTGGCAAGCTTTTCCACGCGCACATCGGTAATCTCCAGCAAAATACGGCTGGCCCAGCGCGGCATGTGGATTGATGGCGTCCAGCGTATTTCCTCTGCCGGCGGCACGTTCTCGTAATGTGAAGGAACATGCGCAGGGTAGTTCGCCCGGTATAACTGCAGTTCTGGTGCCCCGGCACCTGCTTCCGCCCACGTTTCCCGCACCCAGATCCGATCGCCCGCAGCACCGAACGGGCAGCAGTGCTCTTGAAAGAAAAGATGGCAGTCTGCAATAGGTGAATTTCCTGGGACAAGGTCAGATATGTGCACCATGCTCTCTAATTTTTTCGAGGGGAACCAAAAATCCCCAGATCGTGATTTCGATGGCTCCGGCTGAATTTTCATAATCCGGCGCGTCTGCGTCTTCCGCCCGTCAAGAATGGCGCGCACCATCTCGCCGTTAAAAATCATTCCGCGCTCTTTCATCACATCCTCCCAATCTTCTTACGCAATTCCATATTGCTCTGGCATTCGACGCACATCGTGCATCCCGGATACGCTTTCCGGCGAGCCTCCGGTAACTCCTCATCGCACTCCTCACAGTGCGTTGCTGATACTGCTGAGTGGTTGAGTCTGTGAGCCTGAATAGCATGGTCGCGCATCATCTCTTCGAGAGCGCTGGCCTGATCGATGATTTCTGATGTCATAGTCCAACAGCCTTACCCAGCCTCTCGCTGAGTTCATAGATATGGTCGCGTAATTCAGTGAGTGTCTGCGCTTCGGATTCCAGAATCTCTTTGTGCATTAATTCACGCACCAGATGCTCAAACTTGCTGTAGTAACCAAGGCGAGAAAGCACTTCCTGTCCGGCGTTTTTACCTTCCTTGGAAATCTTTTTCTCGTTAAGAATAAGGTCATGCGCAGACCCGGTGACGACGTACTTATCGCCAAGTTCAATTCGTAATTTTTCACTCATAATCAGTGCTCCATGAACTGTTGGTTAATTCGGTTGAAGGTGAACGCGAGAAAATAAAAAGGCCGCATTAGCGACCTTGTGATTCGTTTGGTTAGCGTCATGCTGCGTCCTCAATCCGGTTTAAGTAAGGAGAATGCTGCCGCTGCCACTCGCGGAATTTGTCCATTGCCAAGGGCTTTAATTCTGTCCACCCCAAAGGCCACATCATCAGCCACTCTGCGTAGTTTGGGCAGATGTTCAGGCCAGGCGTTTCCTCCCCGCCATCCTGCAAATGCTTCCATGCTAACCAGTCCTCCAGGTTGTGACGGTGCTCCCCGGTTCTCGCTCTGCACCATGCTATCCCATGACTTCCCATGCTTGCCCTTGGTGTAGGCTGCAATCCAGATACGGTCACGTTGATGGGGCGCTCCAATGTCTGATGCTGATAAACAACACCATTCCGAATCAAACCCCATTTTGGCAAGGTCACTAATGACCATTGCAAGTCCTCTTCCCACAAGCAAAGGTGAGTTTTCCACGAACACGAATCTAGGTCGTACCTCACCGATGATTCTTGCCATTTGTCGCCAAAGTCCAGATCGACTTCCGTCGATGCCTGCTCCTTTCCCTGCTCCCGATATGTCCTGGCATGGAAACCCGCCAGAAACGACATCAACAATTCCACGCCACGGTTTTCCGTCAAAACTGCACACGTCAGACCAAATCGGGAAAGGTCGGAGAATTCCATCATTTTGTCGTTGCGCGAGAACTTGTGCGGCGTAGGCATCACGTTCAACTGCGCAAACTGTTCGCCAGCGAAGGAGGTGTCCACCGAGTATTCCTCCGCCAGCGCCTGCGAAAAGAGCCAACTCATTCACATTTCCTCCCGTTCAGGATTTCTCGCATCCCATCCATTCCGCTCAATATTCACCTGCAGCCGCTTATCTCCGACCTCTTCGATACTCCGACCGGTAATCTCTGCTACTTCTGCGTTGGTGTAGCGCATGAGGATCGCTAACTCTTCCGTTGACCATTCACGCATAGTTAATCCTCCGGAGCGGGCCAGTGCGTCACGCTTGCTTCTGACTGAGTAAATGGATCGACCGGTTGCAGTGGCAATCTCTTCCTCTGAGAACCGGCCAAAGAGATGAAGCTCGGCTGCCGTCCATGGTCTGCCGGTCATCTTGCTGATGAGTGGTGCTCCTATACGTGATGCCTGGCGAGTGATTGCCGATTCGGAACGCTCAAGCTTTTCTGCGATAACCTGAATCGGCATTGTTCTGCCAACTTCATGCAGGAACAGATTTTCCCACGGTTGCCAAAGTTCGCTCATGGAAAGCACCTGTTATTTGATGATTAATGATGGCTTGCCAACCTTGAGTTGAGCGCCGGGAATTGATTGGCCCGCTTTGAGTTGGTGCTTAATCGCTAATTTATCCGCCTTGATAACGGTTTCGTATTCGACAAACTCTGGAGGAAGGGCGCTTGAGTCGACAATTTCCACTGATTCAGAAGGAGAGCGAATTGTTACCTGGTGAATACCGGCTCTGATTTTCTTCTTTCCTGCTGTGGTTAATGCGGTTGCTATGTAAGCCTGAATGTTTTCAACTTTATTCAGCGTGACTACTGCGCGTTCGTTGAGTGATTTTGCCTCGTCCTTGAGGCGTTCTGCGTATCCGGTTTCGTTCTTGCAGATAGCCAGCAACTGCTCAATTTTATCTGTAAGCTCTCCTTCCATCCCTTCAAGCGTGTCGGCGATCGCATCCGCTTCTAGGTCTGAATCCATCAGCTTGGCGTAGTCATTGGCGATTTCGTAGAGCTTACTCACTGGTCACCTCCAGCTTTGATTTGCACTCTGCGTAGATGGCCTGAACGTTCTGCTGCAGCTTCATGCCGGCAGTACGCTTGTAGGCATCGGCAAAGACGCGTTTCAGGTCGTCCATGCTTTCCGCTTGCGCCATTTCGTCGCAAAGAGTTTGAACGTAATCGATGACTTCCTGTTGTCTGCGGCGCTCATCCTCGCGGATGTCTTCCTCTGACTTGTGCTGCATTACCGGTTCTTGAAAAACACCTTCATCTTCGTTGATGACGTGGATCGCGTTATCCAGACGCTCAGCACGGGGCCAATACTTGCTGGCTCGCTTAACGATGGTCTTACGCGCCATCTCTTCCCAGAAGTTCTTCCACGGGCCATTCTTGGCTTTACTGGTTGCTTCTGTTGCCTTGATTTCTGCCAGGCTCATTTCTTCAGTCAGGTAATCGTCGTCAGCAGTTTTAACCGTGCAGTAACCGCCGACTACATCACCGCGATCGCCGAATGCGTTGTATTTGTGGGTAGGGGCGGTATCAAGTCCGTTGGATTCGTACGTGTCGTTTGAATACACCAGTTTGCACTGGCCCCACTTAATGGAGCCGGTGGACTGAGCAAGATGAAGGAGGCCCATATAGCTGATATCAAGGCACACCATTCCGTCGCGCGGAACCAGATAAGCCAGCTTGCTAGCCGGGTTAAGAGTGATGCCTATCGCTGCTACGTTGATGATGGCGTTCTGTGCGCTGGTAGGGTTTGATAGCGCCGTCTTGGCTAAATAGTCGTTGCGCTGGAAATACTGAATAGCGAACTGGCTTTCCTTAGCCCATGTGACTGACTGGTCAGTAACCGCGCCAACAAAGAGCGGCTCCTGTTGTTTAACGAACTCAACAATGCTGATGCTCATTGTTACTGTCCCTCATCAATATCTGTTTGGTGGCGAGCAATTGTCTCTGCCATGTAGCGAATAAATTCTGCGGTTTTTTCCTGGAACTCGACATCATCATCGAACGCTTTTGAAATGGCCTTCTTGCTGGCACCGCGTCGCTGCAACTCGTCAACGCACAACGATTCCAGCTTGCTCTGAGGCAATCCTTTCTCAAGGTCATCAGCCAGTTCAGATTCACGCTCTTCTCTGGCTATTTGCTGATAATGGCGCGTCCAGTTCTGCGCCTCGATACGGTCTTGAACGAGATATGCAGCCATAATCGGCTCCTAAAATTTGGTTGTGCGCTTCCCGTCTGCGATAAGCCGGACGAGTAGGGCGGAATGAGGTAGTTATTACTTGCCGAGTGCTTTATCGATGGCTTGCTCTGTCTGCCAAAGAAGCTCTTTAGTAGGGTTCAACGACTTTTCTTTGCTTTCGTATCCGGCGGCATAAAGTTGATTCCTCATCCTAATACATGCTTCCAGTAGTTCAGGCGCCGCGGCGATAAGAGCCATGTCTTCATACTTCACTGATAAAGAAGTGTGCCCATCGCTCATTTTGTAGGAGTCAATTACCCCGCCATCCTTTCCGGTTGCTTTGCTTGATAACCGCAAGAAAGAATTGCTTGTCCACCACTCCCACGGTCCCGGAGTTCCTTTGAATTCGCTCATCATTATTTCCTGTGCCACGGAAAACCAATTGCCGCCTTCATATCGTTGTAGGCCGACATCCACATCACCGAATCACCTATGAATCTTGCGATTAGCGCTTTGTTCTGAGCTGCACGAAGCATGTTGTGATTAATCATGATTTACCCTCCACCTGCTGCAATAACCCGACAATGTGCATCTGCCAGCGGTTCATGGTGATTTTCTCGCGAGGTTTATCGACTGATGAGAGTTGCCACTCGTTGTCGTTGAGTTTTGATGCGTGGTACTGCTTGCCGTTGTGGGTGACTGTCATGAATCAGCATCCAGATGACCATTGTGCTTGAGCCAGCCAATAATTTCGTCTGCGTCAAGTCGCTCTATAATGTCAATCGTATGCCCAGCTGACTCAGCCCAGTCGATGTAGTCATCAAGCTCAATGCTTTCGAAAACCTTCTTATCACCAATAGCTTCGAGAAGTTCATGTACGTCAACTGAGTCAATCTCGACGTTAACCACGCCCCACTTGCTACCGCTGACCGTTGCACTTTTACATTTAAATTCGATATCAATTGTCATAATCATCTCCGCGCTTAAGCCGCGCCGCTGAACGTTAAAAGACCTCTGCGCTAACAGGCGGTGGATAGCCGCCATTCATAACTGAGCGTCCTCTGAGAAGCCGCTGAGGTATGCTGCAATAAAAAACCCGCCGTAGCGGGTTAGTCGTCTTGTTCGCCTAGCAGTTGACTTAGCTGCTCTGGCGTAGGCTTTTTCCAGTTAAGGATTTGCCCGGTCTCGATATCGATATCAAGTTCCAGGTAATCGCCATAGTGCTGTCCGGGAAAGCAGTCAGGAACATACTCATCCTCAATGCTTCGAACAGTATTCCCTGTCTCATCGAGAACATCTGCCGTAAACCTGTCGCACACCTTGATGCAGGTTTTTATGCGCTTAACATTTACCTCTTTTTTGAAGCTGACTTGCACTTCCATCGCCTTACCCTCTGTTTGTATCGTGAGCTAATAAATAGGCCGCCTAAGCGACCAATCCATCAATTACCTTTTCAACAACTCCAACCGCATCAATCAACTTCACAAGCCTCTCGTGCATCTCGTTTCTTTTCGATTTGAGTGCCTCAATTAGAAACTCCTGATCTGCAGCGCCTCTGTATTGCGTATTGTTAGCTGCAACAACAATCAAGTTAAATCCATGCAGCCCATGTGCTTCTAATAAGTTATCTATGCTTCTTATGTTTGATTCCAAGTTTTCAATTTCTTGGAGTAAGTTTTTAATATCCATTGCCTCACCTCATAAGTTAATTAACGCGCCGTAACCGATTTGCAGCTGCGATGGCCAGCGGCGTACAGCGCCACATCTGGCAAGCAAGTTGATCCTGAATACTGATTCACCATCGTAGTGATGGTTACCACCTCTGAGCGCATCGCTGGCTTGCGTTTGCACTGCAACTGAACGCGTGACTCGGTAGGGCGGTGCAATGCTTCAGAGCTTGCCGTCACTTCGTTCTGTAACGCTGCGCGACGCTCTCTGCGACGTCCTGATGCTGAACCGTTGAATGATGTTCTACGTGTCATGGGAACCTCAAAAATCTGGAAGTAATGCCCCCCGTATTGAGGCGCTTTGTTCATTTGATGTTTTTATTGAGGATTCGGTAGACAGATTCTTTTATCTGACCCATCTCAAGGAGGCTGTCCAACATCATGTGTTTCTCTTGTGCCGTCTTGCAGTTGGCTTCAATGAATAATGCGGCTTTCATGGCGTTCATAATTTTTCCTTTTCGAAATGCGCTTTGGTGGTGACGTGTCACGATACTTATCTCCGTGATTGCTGTCTTGCAGCTGCAATTCACATCACCCCAAAGCACATTGCTTGTTTGTCAGGCTTTTCAGCCTCGTAGTCGAATGTTCGACGTTGTGTAAAGAACATCACCGTCCTGGTGAGTAGTGCGTCCTGCTGATGGGTTAAATATACTAAAGGGTATAATCGATAGCAAGTGGTTTTGATAAAATTATTCTAAAAGGTATAAAAATAAAGATAAGTAATTGAGGAATTTGCAAGTTTGGAAAAATGAGCTTGAATTACTGTATGGATATACTGTAGTTTTTTTAACGAATCGTGCTTCCAAAGAGGATGGAAGGATATGAAGTAGGTTTTTGTGGGTGTTAATGAAGGGGTAAAACAGATGAAGCAGATATAATTTTATTACTGCGAGTTTGAAAAATGATTAATGTTTTGAAGAGGTGCTCGCCAGGAGTATACAAAGAGTATACGCCCGACGAAGAGGTTTATTGCGTTCGTAAATCTCTGATCAAATATATGGCTACGCCGATCAGTGAATCACTTGAAACGGAAGCCATTGGTACGCGGTTGTCATCCACGGATAAGAACCCGGACCCATCAGCGCCAGTAACGTAACGATAAGCTGAAACTTTGCCGGACATCATCGCCAGAACGATATCTCCAGTACCTGGCTCGATTGAAGTATCAACAATAATGATTGATCCGGCTGGTGCCTCAGCTACACCAGAGTTACGCTTCATTTTGTATGCTCGCCAACTCTTTGCGGGCTTATCGCCAGGTGACGTAACAAAATCATCAGTTTCACCGTCATCAGACCAAACTGGAATCATCCTGGATAAATCAATCCTCGGAGATGCGATCTGCTCTCCACCGATAACCTCACCCTTACCAGTAGCCAACCACTCCATATTAACACCAAGCGCGGCTGCTATTGATGGCAGCTCTTTCGACTTCCTGGTTTTTCCATTGAGTAGTTTCCATATCGTGGGTTGAGACACTCCAGCCGACTCTGCAAGTTCGGTTTGCGATATGTCATCTGCTTGTGACATGGCGTACTTAAGGCGTTCTGCAATTGTTTTCATGGTGTGAAAACTATACCGAAGGGTATTTTCAGTCAAATCACTTTGGGTATTGATATTATTTATACCCATGAGTATACTCTCCATATGTTTAAACTTCAGGGAATAGCATCCGTGAATCCAATCATTCAAAAAGCCATCAAAATAGCTGGCAGCCAGAAGGAACTTGGTGCGCGTGTAGGCGTTAGCCAGAAAACAGTTCATGCCTGGTTGCACGGTGCGGATTTTGCCGGCAAGTACATTCTCCCGATCGTCACCGCGACAGAGGGAAGAATTAGTGCATATGAGATTCTTAACTCTCTGCATAAGCAAGACACGAAGTAAGAACCATCCGCTCTTTTTACAATGGCCGTCCGGCCTACGTAGCTGAAAAGCTAACTTCAAAAAAACAACAAACATGGCTATGCGTGTCTGCGCATTGGCCATTTAACTATTTCAACACCAAGGAATTTAACAAATGGAAAACTCAATTAACCGCAACAAGGTCAATGCCCGTCGCATTGAGTCCTGGTTGCTTAACCGTATCGCCATGAAAGGTGGCAACAACGTAGCTAAAGAGATCGGCGTCGATAAGGCACAGATAACCCGCTGGAAAGAAACGTGGCTGCCGAAGATGGCAATGCTGCTGGCAGTTCTGGAATGGAGTGTCGTTGATGACGATATGGCGCGGTTGGCAAGAGAAGTTGCTGCGGTGCTCACAAAGAAAAAATCCCCGGCGGCAACCGAGGATTCAGATCAAATCACCATGCAATTCTAAGTCGAATAACTGGATCAATTCACAGGAGTAATTATGCCTAAGAAAACTCGTTTTTACCAGGCGGCAGTACATAAAAATATTGCTCGTGACCGGTTCATCAAATCCTGTAACCCGGCTGTCGGTACAAAGCTGAGAGCCATCATCGAAGAACTAAAGCGGAAGGAGAACGGTCATGAGTAGCCCTGCAACAGTAACACCAATAAGACCGTCTCTAGCGGTCGTGGAGCGTCGCGTGGCAGAACTTGAAGATGGATACACCCGTCTTGCAAATGCCCTGTATGACGAGCTTATCGGCGCAGATTTAACGAAGAATCAGAGCAAGGTAGCTCATGCTATTTGCCGTAAAACATACGGCTTTGGTAAGAAGCTGGATCGCATATCTGACAGCCAGTTAGCTCAACTTACCAGGCTGCCAAGACAGAAGGTCAACAAGGCCAAGAATGAGCTTATTGCAATGAAGGTAATCATTCGTGAAGGTAGTCAAATCGGGCCAAACAAGAACATCACAGAATGGGAAATCGAAGGATGTCACTACTCTGGTGATAATGTCACTACATTGGTGACAAAAAATGTCACCAAAACGGTGATAGCCATGTCACCAAAACAGGGACACACAAAAGAAACTATTACAAAAGAAAAGAAAGAAAGTAAAAACACTCTGCCCGAACAAGTTCGAGCGGATGAAGAAAAATCACTTCAGCCTACAAACAAACACCAGGCAACTGACGAAGCATTCGAGTCGATTTTCTGGCTTGCAGGAATGCACAAGACAGGGAAGAAAAACGCTAAGTCTGCATTCAGAACTCAGTACCAGGAGTGGCGTCGCGCTAAAGGTGGCACCCCTGAGCAATTCGCCATGTTCCTTGCAGGTGATATCTCTTCCCGAATTGGCAAACAGTTCGGCTTCGATAAGCTTCACCCGACCACCTACCTGAACGGCAAGCGGTGGGAGGACGAGAAGCCATTAGCAGGTCCTGATTCCTCCGGACAGAAACCGACCGTGACCGTCAGTAAGAGCGGATACGTTTACTACTGAGGTGACGATGAAATCACGACTCAAGGCATTGCTGATCGCCGGTTATAACCACGGCTTGCTGAGTGATGGTTTTGTCCGGTACTGGTTCAACAAGTTTGATTTGAGGGCATCATGATGACGCCAAGTGAACTCAGCGACCAGTTATGGAATCAGGTCGAAAGGGTAGCGAAGTACCTTTTGCCAAACGGCAAGCGAGAAAGTCACGAGTGGGTGGCAGGAAGTATCAACGGAGAGTCAGGGAAGAGCCTCAAGGTTAACCTAGCAGGGAAGAAAGTATGGTCTGATTTTGCAGAAGGAACCGCTGGTGATCTGCTGGATTTGTGGGTAGCTGTCAGGGATTGTGGATTGCACCAGGCGATGACAGAAGCAAAAGAGTTTTTGGGCATCAAGGACGACGATCACCACTTTTCAGCAAAGCAGCAAAAGAAATTTTCCCGACCAGACCGCAAGAAAGTAGCCCGTTACCTCACCAAAACCGAAAAGCACATCGAATATCTAGCCACTCGAGGGATCTCCGCAGAGACGGCGAAGCTGTACGAAGTTGCTTCGGCTAAGGTCTGGAATGGAGAGCGTGAACTGGAAGCACTAGCATTTCCCTACAAACGTGATGGTGAGTTGTTGCAGGTTAAGCGCATCAGCACCGAACGGCCTGACGGGAAGAAGGTCATCATGGCTGAGGGTGATTGTGAGCCGTGTCTTTATGGCTGGCAGGCTATACCGAAGAACATGCGGATCGTCATCCTATGTGAAGGTGAAATCGACTGCATGAGTTACTACCAGTACGGCTTCCCTGCGCTTTCCGTTCCGTTCGGCGGGGGGAAGGGGGCAAAACAGCAGTGGATAGAGTTCGAGTATCACAACCTCGACCGGTTCGACGAAATCTGGATCAGCATGGACAGCGACGAAGTAGGCCAGGCTGCCGCCAGAGAGATTGCAACTCGTCTCGGTGAACACCGCTGCCGGCTGGTAAAACTGCCTCACAAAGATATCAATGAATGTCTGATGGCTGGAATCTCTTCAGACGACATCGTTGGATATCTTGAACGGGCATCATTTTTTGACCCGGAGGAACTTTACAGTGCCAGAGAGTTTTATCAGGACACTATCAACGCCTTCTACGGAAAAGAGCAAAGCCTGTTTTACAGCCCGTGGGAATGCCTGAATCACAATTTCGCCTTCCGCCAGGCTGAGTTGTCACTGGTTAACGGCGTTAACGGGCATGGAAAGACTGAAGTAGTTGGTCATATAGCTCTGGAAGCCATGCGTCAGGGGGTTAAGACCTGCATCGCCTCGCTGGAGATTAAGCCCGGCATTTTACTTAAACGCCTTACCAGGCAATCAACTTGCCTGAAACTTCCCCCGCAACTTGAAATTGAATCTGCCTTCAAATTTTACGACGACCGGCTATGGCTATTCGGCCTGACGGGAACCGCAAAGGCTGATCGGCTGATCGAAATCTTCACCTACGCATGGAAGCGATACGGCATTGAGTTGTTCATTATCGACAGCCTGATGAAGTGCGGAATAGGGGATGATGACTACAACGGACAGAAAGCCTTCGTAGACGCTCTGTGTGACTTCAAAAACAAAACCAATACCCACGTCCTACTCGTTACTCACAGTCGCAAAGGTGATAGCGAGGAGAAGCCTACAGGGAAGATGGACGTTAAGGGGTCAGGGTCGATAACCGACCTAACCGATAACCTGTTCATCATCTGGAGAAACAAACTTCGTGAGAAGGCAATTCAGAAAGATCAGCAGGGTGAAGAACTGGATGACAAGGAACGTAAAGCGTTAGCTGCACCTGCTTCAGTTTTGATGCTTGAAAAGCAGCGTAATGGCGAGGGATGGGAAGGTGGAATTCCGCTGTATCTCGACCCTGCATCACACCAGTTTTTACCAACCGAAACCGCATCTCCATTTAGCTACATCGCCAATATGCCGCAGTCGGAATATGACGAGGTATGGGCAAGCAACAACGTAAGGTGACAAACATGAAAGAAGCACGTAACACCCGGGAAATTATCGAAGCTGAGTACCCGGAATTCCCTGAAACCATCCTCCACGCTGAACTATGCCGCGCATGTGCTCGCGTAGACGGTCGCAGCATCCAGTCACTCAAGGCATTTGCTCTGGAACGCATCGAAAAGGTTGAGAGCAAGCCACTTAAAGGCGCACTTGAGCAGATGGCATCCAGCATGTTTCCAGAGACAGAGATAGCCCGTATCCGCGCTTGTGTAGGTCGCATGGAGTCGGCACTGGTTAAGACATTCGGAGTGAAGCGAGCATGACAAGCAGAGAGCAGTTTGAAGCGTGGTGTATAAACCGGCTGATTTCAGTTACCAGAATGGTTGGTTGTGATTCATATCAAAGCTGGAGAACCAGAGAATTATGGGCTTCATGGTCAGCATCACGAGCATCAGTTGATGTTGAAATCCTTAGCGAACCATTCATCGCAACCAAAAAGGATGCCACCAATTACGATTTCTACAACGCTGGAATTGAAAGTGCTAAGAGGGCGATCACCAACGCCGGAATCAAGGTGAAGGATTGCTGACATGACTGAACCTTACATAGCAGAGCTATCTGCAAGCGTGGCCGTGATAGTCGGCCTTTTTTATGCCCGGAGGAAATGGTGAACGATACACGAAACTGGAAATGCTTCTTCGGTATGCACCAATGGCAGCTAAAAGAGAAGCAAGAGAAGCACTATTACAAATACTCATCCAGCGCCGGGCCATACAAAATTAAGTTTATTTTACGAATGCAATGCGCTCATTGCGGAAAGTACGAATCACAAATAATCGATTAACAGGCTCGCAATGCGGGCCTTTTTTATGAGGGTAGGATTATGACTAGCAGAGAAAAATTTGAAGCGTGGTATCTGGAAAATTGGGGTCACACGGAAGATGACCATGAAACTCTTTTTGAGCGCTGCCCTGATGGTGACGAATATTACCGTCTTGGCGTTCGAATGGCTCATGAGGCATGGAAAGCCGCTGAATTATCATCACAACAAAAGCTCACAGACATGGCAGTACAGCTCGCTAACGCCGAGAGCAAGTGCAGGGATCTGGCGGCGGAGAATGGAGAAGCAAAGAAAATCATCAGCGAATGCAGGGAATATTTCATTGCTGGAGTGATGAATCGCATCAGGCCAACCAATGAAGGATACCTGCATAATATTTGCGACACGTTTGCAGATGAAACCCCTGCGACAGACGCTTTCCTGGCTGAAGTGCGGGCCAGCGAACTTGATAGCTTAGCTGGCGTGGCTGAAACAATGTTGGTCAAGTTCTCCAATCAGCGGTGTTCACAAGATATGCATGAGGTTGTTGGTTGGAAGATGGTTCTCCAGCAGGCCAGCAATCGCGCCGCCCAACTTCGCAAAGGAGCCGCGCTATGAGCAAGTCAATCGCAGATGGCGCAAAACTTACGCCAGAAACCTTCGCTGATTTTATTGAGCGTCTGAAATATCACCATCGCGGAGAAGGTGTTAGCCGCCATATCACCGCCGACCCAATTTTCATGGTTCAGAAGGAGTCCACAATTTACGGTATGGACACCGATTATTGCGATGGTCGTTTCGTAGCGTTCGAAGATAGCGTCTGGTTTTCCCCGCAAGAATACTGGTATGACCTAGACGATGATGAACAGGCTGATCTCAATGCTGAATGTGAGGAAACATACGACACGCCATTCACAGATCTTAGTGAAGATACTCAGTGGTCTGTTCTCGAAGATCTCGAAAATCATACTGTAAGCGGGTTCAAAAAAGAATGGCAGCACGTAAACGCGCACCTTACCAGAGAGGCAGCAGAGGCGTTCATTAGAAGAAAACAGCACGACTACCCACCGCTTCGAGTTTACGTCGAAAGCATGTATTTCGGTTGGGAGTATCAGGAAATCATCAAGGCTCTTTGTGATGGGCGCTTAGTTCTCGCAGATACCCAGGAGGCAGCCCAATGACAGCACTCAACAAACAGGCGCTGCGTGAATCGGCGATTCATGCCCAATCAAATGATGACTGGGGGTATGACGATGACAATTTTCACGACCAGGCAACACCTGATGTCGTTCTGGCGCTGCTGGATGAGCTGGAATCCGCAGAGCGTCAAAACGGTTATCTCCGCGAACAGCATGACGAATGGGAATGTAAGGCAATCAGTAATTTTGAAGAGTGCACGGAAATGTCGGCACGAATTGAAGAACTTGAATCCCAGAGGAAGCTGGCTTTCACCGCCAGTAACCGTTGGGCAGATAAATTCAGGGAAGCAGAGAAGCGCATAGCAGAACACCGTAAGGTGCTAAACAGCCTTGCAGCTGTAGCCCGTCGCTATCTTCCTGATTATGACGAACATCCTGAAATTCAGGCCGCTGACGAATTACTTGAGAGCGCCGCTGGCATTGGCGTGAAGGGGGAGTGAGATGGCAATTACATCAGGATACTCAATTGATGCCTATTGCGACTGCGAACAATGCGTAACCAATATTGACCCCGTTGGGCGTTGGTGTCGTCAAGAAATGACCAGCGCAGCCGGAGAGACCTACGCAGAATGTGCCGCGCTAATACGTAGCTATGGCTGGAAACTAAGCCGAAACAAGATGCATGCGCTGGCTCCTGGGCATAAAAAACCAAAATCATGGGGTAAATTATGACAACTAACCACCCGGCGAACGGTCCTGTATCACTCGAGCGCCTGCACCAGATACGCGAAATACTCAGCAAAGCATCAGCACAAAGCGACGGCGGTAATCTCGGCTACGCAATGGCTGATGCTGTGAAGGTGATTGATGAGGTACTGGAATGTCGGCAGGCTGATAATCCTCCAGTTCATCCAACCATAGCCGACGAGAAGTTGGACGATGAAACACTGCAGGAACTCATCGAGTTTCGCCGTAGCACGTTTGAATATCACTCAAAGGAAGGTCATCAGGTACAGACTATTATCCACGGCGTGACGCTGTCAGCCATGTTAGAGCTGCAGGAGTTCCGTAATAATTTTCAGTGGCGCAAGGGGATAAAAGACGATGAATAGCGAATTAACCAGAGATCGCATAGCTCAATTCGCCAATGACCCAATGATGTGTGTCAGTGATGAAGTGCGTGAGATAGCTCGCATCGCGCTTCAGTCGTTCGGTAATTCCGAACAACTCATCAAGCAACCGTCAAACAATCAGGACAGTGATGGCAACGCTTCTGGCGACGAAATCAAGCAATCATCAAGCAATTGCCCAAAATGCGGAGGATATGGGACTTACCACTGTCCGCAAATGCTAGGTACTGTTGAATGTGAATGCACGTTGACAGCAACTCTGCGAAAGAAGTAAACGCAACGTCAAGCAACATTACCCACTCTCAAAATTAATGTTATAATTATGTCGCAGTCGGATTGAGCACCCGGCTGTGACCTCTGCATCTGATTGGGAAATTAGATGCGAAACACAAAGAGTACTTCAAACCGCCTGTCACAGATGCAGCAATGCACCTGCGATTTTCTGCATTCTGCGTTACCTCTCGGAGGTGGCGTATGAAGCAACAATTCCACCTCGTAAACGAGTCCGTTAAGCAGAACGCCATCAACTACATCCGTGAGTTGCCGGTTGACGCTAAGCGCCCTCTTATTCTCGACATCAAAGAGATGACGCGTACTGCTCAGCAAAACAGCAAATTATGGCCGCTTTTGAAAGACCTCTCCGATCAGGTTCTCTGGTTCGGCAACAAATACGACTCAGACGACTGGAAAGATCTGATCACCGCAATGGTCGCCAAATCCAAAAAGCAGGAGCAACGAATGGCTCCCGGTCTGGATGGCGGCATTGTGATGTTCGGTCAACGTACCAGCAAGATGACTGTACGCCAGATGGTAGAAGTCATCGAGGCCATTTACTGGTTCGGCACTCAGCAGAACGTCAAATTCAGCGACAAGTCCCGCATTGAAATTGAATGGGCTAAGCAGTGGGGTGATCGCAATGCGTAAACCAACCCGCCGCAGATGCAAAATCTGCAAAACCAAATTCACCGCCACCTACGACAACGTCTGGTGGTGCTGTCCTGAGCATGGCTTCGAGTACAGTCAGTTGCTGTTAGCCAAGAAGAAACTGGCAGCCGAGCGCAAACGTAAGCAGGAAGCGCAGCAGGAACGCCGCGAGATGAAGGTGAGAAAAGCTGCGTTCAAGACTAAGTCACAGTGGGATAAAGAGGCTCAGTCTGCCTTTAACCGGTATATCCGGATCCGTGACGAAGGGAAGGAATGCGTCAGCTGCGGGAATCCCCTCATTGGTAAAAGCAACTATCTGACCGGTAGTGCTATCGATGCCAGTCACTACCGTTCCCGCGGTGCTGCATCACACCTCAAATTCAACGTGTTTAACGTCCACTCAGCCTGCACTCGATGCAACAGAGAATTAAGCGGCAATGCCGTTGAGTACCGTATTCGCCTGGTCGATCGCATTGGTCTGGTGCGTGTCGAGCGTCTTGAGTCTGACAACGAGTCTCGCCGGTTCGATATCCCATACCTGCAGCGCATTAAATCCATTTTCACCCGTAAAGCCCGACAACTTGAGAAGCGTCGCGCCCGTCAACAGGAGCATGCAGCATGAGCAAAATACAATACCCAATGACCACCGCGGCTGTTTTTGATGATGTGGTTTACCCAATTAACCTCGACGGTCCTCATCAGATAGCGAATGAAGTTGAATCGGCACTCAGATGGTTCTGCCGCTGGCATAACGAAGAAATCGCAGTGGTGAGGGGAAATGTGCTGTTCAGTTGTTGGGGGCTTTACCTGACTCATGACCAGTTGATGGCGGAGGCCGCATGACCCGCACCGATATCGACAACTATCAGCGCTCGTCAGTAGAGCGTGCTACCAGGCTGACTCCTTACGCAAGAAGTGAAATAGCCCGGATTGATAGTGAGACAGCAGAGCTTCAGAAACGCATCGATCGGAACAACGAATTACGCCGTGAAATCATCAACCGCGCAAACATGAACAAGGGGCCGTCAGCATGAACACTCAATACCTGCAGTTTGTACGCGAGCAGCTCATTGTAGCGACTGCTGACCTGAGTGGCGCAACGAAAGGGCAGCTGGTAGCGTTTGCCGAGAATGCGATGTTTGAACCGACACCGCGTAGCCGATCTCGCCTGAAGGTGGTTAATCCTGCTAACGGTCGCCTAATGAATCCAACCAGCACACCAATTCCTGGGCAGCAATCACGCGCAAAAGGTTCATCTATCGCACTGGTGCAACCGGTTGAGTATTCAACAGCATCATGGCGTCGTGCAGTGCTGTCGATCGATGAGCACCAGAAGGCGTGGCTTCTCTGGAACTATAGCGAGAATGTTCGATGGGAAAATCAGGTTTCTATCACTCAATGGGCCTGGGCAGAGTTTAAATCTTCTCTTGGCACAAAGAAGGTAGCAGGGAAGACACTGGATAGATTGAAGGCGCTTATATGGTTAGCGGCGCAGGACGTGAAAGCAGAACTTGCAGGGCGAGAAACTTACGAATATCAGCAACTGGCAGAGCTTGTTGGCGTCACACCAAAGAACTGGTCTGAGACATTTACCGATAGATGGCTGGAGATGAAACGCACATTCATGCGTCTAGATAGCAGCGCTTTATTGCAAGTAACGCGATCACGTTCACAACAAAAGGCGACAAATTTAGATGTAAGTCTTGCAAAACTGGATTGAAAAGCATATATTTCATGTAAATCTGATATCGTCGCCATAGCTTTTGTTGTCGACCGAATTACACAAAAAGCCCCGGTTAATCGCTGGGGCTTTTTCGTATCTGCACAACAGGTAATTGCATTGGGGTGACCGGTTAATCCCGTTACGCTAACCGAAACAGGCGCAGTGCAATTATCGTTGTGGTGAATGCGCAGGCTGGTGAGCGCCGTTAAATGGTAGCGCTGAACAATTCAGGACGATGGCCCAAGGTGAAGCGAGAAGAGCCAACAAGCCATGCCGGAGATCAGCACCGGCCACCACACACCAAATACCTACCAGGACCATAAGAGCGAAAGCTCAACGCACTACCCTCATCTTGCCAGCATCGCCGCTGGCTTTTTTAAAGCGCATTACCACCAAGAACCAGACCCAACCAACTCATTGCTGAATATCTGTGGCTACGGTGATTAGTGCGCTTCAAAAAAGAAAACCCGCTCAATGGCGGGCTTCGTGAAAATGGGCGGCAAGAGACTGCGCTAACAGTCTCCTGCCTGATTTGCTCATGCCTTTAGTCACGAACAAACCACGTTACTGAGAACGTATCCTGGATTTGTTCAATCGACCATCATCCCTATTCCTAATTTGAACAGATCCCCTTATGGGGGTAAGACATGAAAATGCCCGAAAAACATGACCTGTTATCCGCCATCATGGCGGCCAAGGAACAAGGCATAGGGGCAATCCTTGCGTTTGCAATGGCGTACCTTCGCGGAAGATATAATGGCGGTGCGTTTACTAAGACAGTAATCGACGCAATGATGTGCGCCATTATCGCCTGGTTCGTTCGTGACCTCCTCGACTTCTCTGGCCTGAGTAGCAATCTCGCTTATATCGCAAGCGTGTTTATCGGCTATCTCGGTACTGACTCGATTGGATCGCTAATCAAACGCTTCGCAGCCAAAAAAGCCGGAGTTGACGATGGTGGAAACCAATAAGCAGCGAAAAGCATTCTTAGACATGCTGGCGTGGTCAGAAGGCACTGACAAAAAAGGACAGCCTACAAACAACCGCGGGTACGATGTGATTGTCGGTGGATCGTTATTCACTGATTATTCAGATCACCCTCGCAAGCTGGTAACGCTGAATCCGAAACTGAAATCTACGGCAGCCGGCCGGTATCAGTTGCTGTCTCGTTGGTGGGATGCCTACCGCAAGCAGCTTGGCCTGAAAGATTTCTCTCCTGCCAGTCAGGATGCTGTCGCATTGCAGCAGATAAAAGAACGCCGAGCACTGGAGTTAATCGACGCTGGCGACATCCGTCAGGCCATCGATCGCTGCAGCAATATTTGGGCATCACTCCCCGGAGCAGGTTACGGTCAGTTTGAGCACAAAGCAGATAACCTTATCGCCAAATTCAAAGAGGCTGGCGGAACGGTAAACGAGCCAAAATCATGAGCCGGTTAACAGCAATCATCATTGCCGTTGTCGTCTGCATCATTGTGTCACTTGGTTGGGCTGTTAACCACTACCGCGACAACGCCACCGAATACAAGAAGCAGCGCGATGAAAAAGCTCAGGCGCTGAATCTGGCTAACGCCACCATCACCGACATGACAACCCGGCAGCGCGATGTTGCTGCTTTGGATGCCAAATACACGAAGGAGTTGGCAGATGCTAAAACTGAAAATGATGCTCTGCAGCGCAAGCTTGATAATGGTGGTCGGGTGCTCGTCAAAGGAAAGTGCCCAGTGCCTACCTCAGCCGAAACCTCCAGCTCCACCGGCATGGGCAATGATGCCACCATCGAACTCTCTCCAGTTGCTGGACGAAACGTTCTCGGTATCCGATCCGGAATCGTCAGTGACCAAGCATCACTGAGAGCGCTGCAGGAATACATCAACACGCAGTGCCTGAGGTAAGCGATGAGAAAGCGAGAGCGAGAAGTAACATTGCTCTACGGAATATCACTCATACGCGATGACGTTCTCAATCATCCTGAGATAAAGCCAACGCTGGCTGACAGAATCATCACCTTCATTCATCACTTTTTCTACATCGCATCTGCGCTTGTTATCGCGGCGTCAGGATTCGCATTCTTCATCTGGTCATCGGCATTTCTGTAAGTCGATGCAACACAACAACCGGAGCCAACAATGGCAGAGATTACCGCATTGACAGAATTACAGCAGATGAACCTCGATATCCTTCGCCTGGTTCAGAGTGATACCGCAGCAGCAGAAAAGGCGATCACCTTCGTAGCTGGTAACAAGCTCAAGTTTGAATTGTTCAAAGACCAGCTCGTTCTTGCGGCGGCACAACCAACTCCAGTATCACGGGTTGATAAAGCTGTTCGTGAAGCGCAGGAAGCATTAACTCTGTTCTCTACCGGAGCATAACGAATGGCAAAAACGAAGTGGCCTAAACTCCCACGGTTCTTCGTGCCATTGTTCCATTGCGGCAACGTCTATCTATGCCGGTCAAAGGAAGAGTGGGAGCAAGCCTGCATCCACCTTGGCGTTGATAGTGGTGGCAATGAGATGCTCGCTGGAGCAACGCAGTCCTATTGCAATACCGAAACGGGTGAGAATCTTTACTTGATGGGGGTATTCAATGGTGACATTGCCACGCTGGTTCATGAATGTGCTCACGTTGCATTCTATGTCTGCCGCGATGTGGGCGTAACAACCTATCCAGGCGACGCAAACGAAACTTACTGCTACATGCTCGACCGCATGTTCAGTCACTTCCTGCCATCTATTCAGGAGCAACAAAATGGCAAAGCTCACAACAGCAAAGCGCAAGAAGATGCCAAAGTCTGAATTCGGCATGCCTGGCACACGTAGCTATCCGATGCCTGATAAAGCTCACGCAGCTAACGCGAAGGCTCGCGCTACCCAGATGGAGAATGAAGGAAAGCTGTCTCCATCAGCCAAAGCGAAGATCGACACCAAGGCTAACAAGGTGCTCAAGAAGCCGAAGAAAGGAGCTAAGTAATGGGTAGCTTCTTCACTGTTGTTGATGACCCTAAGAATCAGCGCGTGTTTCTGTATCGTGCAGATGAGGCCATCGACAACGCAATCTATCTCGACACCGATCCGACCGGTACGGTGATTCCTTTTCCTGATGTGCTGGATAAGGTTGATATGGGCTCAGCCACTAACAAGGCTGGATTCATCATCCCGTACAAAGATGGTGTGAAGCTGAAAATCGGCACCAACCTTCCATCAACCGGCTCTATCGGCGACACGTTAACCCTGACATGGACAAGCGGAGTAATGCCGTATGAGGTTAAGACGGTTGACGAAAGCACCGGCACTCTTTACGACGCAGTGAATCAGCAAGCTAAAACATATTCGTTCAACACGACAGGTAAAGCCGCTGGCGATTACGTCATTACGGTAAAAGACGCTAACGGTGCAATCGTTGAGTCATCGCCTTGCACGATTAGCTAAGGACTGAATATGGCGACTGAAGCGAAAATAGGTCGCCCAACGGATTACATGCCAGAGGTAGCAGAGGATATCTGCAATCTCCTCATGTTGGGTGAAAGTCTGCGCTCTATTTGCAAAAGGCCGGGAATGCCAGCAATCAGAACTGTTATGTATTGGTTGCAGAGACATGAAGACTTTATGCAACAGTACGCACGCGCGCGTGAAATTCAGGCCGAACTTCTAGCCGAAGAAATCATCGAGATCGCCGACGACAGTTCAGGTGATGTCATTGTCGATGACGAAGGTCGAGAGCAGACCAATCATGAGCGCGTAGCCCGTTCCCGCCTTCGTGTTGACGCCCGCAAGTGGTACGCATCCAAGCTTGCGCCAAAGCGTTATGGCGACAGAGTTCAGCACGATCAGAAAATTACCATCACCGACCTCACCGACGAGGAACTGGACAAGCGTCTTATGGAGTTGACCAATGCACAGTCTGAGCCGGGAGGAGAAGCTTGAGCTCCTGAATATTCTTGAGGAGAAGAAGCGAAGAGAAAGCGTTTATCGATATCGCAAGTACTACGACACTCGTTATGCATGGCAACGTAAGTTTATCGCTGCAACTGCTGAATATCGTCAGTGCGCGCTAATTGCTGCAAACCGTGTTGGCAAGACAGATACCGCAACCTATATCGATGCTATCCACCTTCTGGGTGAGTACCCGGATGGGTGGGAGGGGCACCGTTTTAATCATGCTCCCCTTATGTGGTGCCTGGGTTACTCCGGCGAGAAGTGCCGCGACTTGCTGCAAGCTGCCATTATCGGTAAGAAGGTGAATGGTGAGTTCACTGGCGGCCTAATACCTCCAGATCGAATTGTCACGACAGAGCCAATGACCGGAACGCCGAATGCCGTTCGTTCAGCTTATATCAGGCATTCCAGTGGTGACCTGAGCAAGGTTCAATTCTGGTCTTACACGCAGGGCCAGCACGCTCTGATGGGTGATGATATTGATTGGTTCCACATTGATGAGGAGCCGGAAGACCAGACGATTTACCCTCAGGTTCTGACCCGTACCGCAACAGGCGATCAGGGGCGTGGTGGTCGAGGCATCCTGACATTCACACCAGAGAACGGCCGCACCGAGTTAGTTATTCAGTTGCTAGATACTCCAGCTGACTCTCAGTTCTGTATGAATGTTGGCTGGGATGATGCTCCTCATCTGACTGAAGAAACGAAGAAATCACTTCTCGAATCATATCCTCCGCATCAGCGCGACATGCGCACAAAAGGTATTCCAATGCTTGGTCACGGTCGCATATTCGATTTCAGCGAAGAGACGATCACTTGCGAGCCATTCCCGATACCGAAGCATTACATGGTTATCGATGGTATGGACTTTGGTTGGGATCACCCGCAGAGCCGCATTCAGCTGGCAATCGATATGGAGACTGAAACCTTCTACGTAACTAAGGCATGGAAGGCCAGCAAGACTTCTCCCTCAGAAGCGTGGGGCGCAACCAAGGCTTGGGCTAACAAGGTGCCTACGGCATGGCCTCAGGATGGATTACAGACGGAGAAGGGCAGTGGCCTGCAACAGCGTGAGTATTACAAAGACGCAGGGTTCCAGATGCTCCCTGACCCGGCTCAATGGCCTGATGGGTCTCGATCTGTAGAGCCAGGCTTATTCGAGTTGCACGATTTGATGAACACGGGCCGATTCAAAGTTTTTTCTGGCCTACGCGATTGGTTCGAAGAGTTCAATTTCTACCATCGAGATGAACGTGGGCGCATCGTAAAAACTCGAGACGACCTGTTAGATGCCACCCGATACGCCTACATGATGCGCCGGTTCGCCAAGCGATATGGCGACATCGGAGTAATCAAAGAGAAAAAAACACCAGCCCCGATTAAACCTGTCGCACGGAGAAGATAATGGCAGACAACGAACGCCTAAACGCCATTCTGTGCCAGTTTGACATAGATTGGTCATCTGGCGATGAGGCCAGAACCGAGGCGACAAACGACCTTTACTTTAGTCGGGTGAGCCAATGGGATGACTGGCTGAGCGAATACACAACTTTGCAGTACCGCGGTCAATTCGATGTGGTTCGCCCGGTAGTGCGCAAGCTCGTTGCAGAGATGCGACGCAACCCGATTGATGTTCTGTACCGGCCTAAGGATGGGGCTAAGCCTGACTCAGCCGACACGCTGATGGGTATGTACCGCACCGACATGCGTCACAATGCTGCACGCTCTGCTGTTAACGTCGCAGTTCGTGAGCAGATTGAATGCGGCGTTGGTCACTGGCGACTCGTTACCGAGTACGAGGACAACAACCTAACCAGCCGCAATCAGGTCATCCGCCGCCGCCCACTTCACGAGTCATGCAACCATGTAGTCTGGGATTGCAACAGCAAGGAGCAGGACAAGAGCGACGCTAAGCACTGCACTGTTATTCAGCCTTTCAGCACGGAAGGGTGGAAGGTCTTTGCGGAAGAGAACGATATTGACCCTGATATCATCCCTTCATTCCAGAGCCCTGACATGGAATGGCTGTTCCCGTGGATTTCGAAGGATGTCGTCTACATTGGCGAATACTACGAGGTCGAAGAGAAGAACGAGAAGGTATTCATCTACCTCGATCCGCTTACTGGTGAGCCGGTTAGTTACTACCAGCGTGACATCAAAGATGTTATCGATGAACTGGCAGACAAAGGTTTCGTTAAGGTCGCGGAGAAGAAGGTTAAACGTCGCCGGGTCTATAAGTCGCTCATTACCTGCACCGAGATTCTGAAAGAGCGTGAGCTTATCGCCGGTGAACACATACCGATTGTGCCAGCGTATGGCGAGTGGGGATTTGCTGGCGATAAGGAAGTGTACGAAGGTGTTGTGCGACTGACCAAAGACGGGCAGCGCCTGCGCAACATGATTATGTCGTTCAATGCCGACATCGTTGCTCGCAACCCTCGTAAGAAACCTTTCTTCACTCCTGAGCAAATCCTTGGCTACGAGCATATGTACGGTGGTGATGATGACTATCCGTACTACCTGCAAAACCGTACTGACGAGAACAATAACGACCTTCCTATGGGGCCAATCGCCTACATGGAAAACCCGGAGGTTCCCCAGGCCAACGCCTACATGCTTGAGGCCGCCACAGCCGCAGTTAAGGAAGTAGCTAGCCTTGGTGTTGATGCTGAAGCAGCAAACGGTCAGGTGGCTTTCGATACCGTCAACCAACTAAACATGCGGGCCGACCTCGAGACATACGTGTTTCAGGACAACCTCGCCACTGCTTTCCGGCGTGATGGTGAGATTTACCAGTCGATGGTCAACGACATCTACGACGTGCCTCGCAATGTCACCGTGACGCTTGAGGATGGTACCGAGAAAGATGTGCAGGTGATGACGCAGATGGTTGATCTGCAGTCTGGTGACGTCGTAACGCTCAATGATATTCGTGGTCGTTACGAGTGTTACACCGACACCGGACCATCATTCCAGAGCATGAAGGAGCAGAACCGCGCAGAGATTCAGGAGTTGCTAACGAAGGTTCCTCAGGGTACGCCAGAATGGCAGATGTTGCTGTTGCAGTACTTCACGCTACTTGACGGTAAAGGTGTCGAGATGATGCGCGAGTACGCCAATAAGCAGCTCGTCATGATGGGCCTCAAGAAACCTGAAACGCCTGAAGAAATGCAGATGGTACAGGAAGCACAACAACAGCCTAAACAGCCATCAGCAGAAGAGATGCAGGCACAAGGTGTATTGCTAACTGGTCAGGCAGATCTGCTTAATGCGCAGGTTAAGCAGCAACAGTTGCAGGTGGATGCAGCCAAGGTTGAAAGCGCCAATCAGCTTAACCAAGCGAAGATTGCAGAAATCTTCAACAACATGAGTCTCGACAAGCAGGCCGCTTTCCGGGACTTCCTCGACCTCATGCAGAAGGCGCAGAACGAAAGCGCAGTTGATGCACGGGCCAACGCAGAGTTACTTCTCAAAGGTGACAGTCAGCGCCACTCACAGCGCATGGACTTCGCCAACATCCTGCAATCGCAGAGACAAAACAATCCTTCCGGCAGCGTAGCCGAGAATCCTCAATAAGAGAGAGCTAAACATGGACCAAACCACCGAAATTCAGGCAACTGAAGACCAACTCCTGCCCGTCGATAACGCGGCGGCATCCGCAGTCGATCCTTCGCTAAATGCCAATAGCGAAACTGGTCAGGAAGAGGGCTTCGATGTCGTCCTGAAAGACGATGAGAACAAGCCAAAACAAGACCCGGCAACTAACGCGCAATTTGCACAGCGTCGCCTTGAGCGCAAGCGTCAGCGCGAGCTTGAGCAGCAGGCGGAGGCAGTACAGCGCGGTGAGTTGCCGGAGGCATTGCGAGTAAACCCTGATTTGCCACCCCAGCCTGATGTTAATGACTTCTTCTCTGATGAAGCACTGGAGAAGTACGGATACGACCAGGTGCGTGCTAACGCTGCATTCACGCAGGCGAACAACGAATGGTTGGTTAAGGCTCAGGATGCCCGAGGTAATGCGGCAGCCGAGCAGGGGCGTAAGACTCAGCAGTTTACTCAGCAATCAGCACAAGTTGTCGAGGCCGCACGTAAACACTACGACGCTGCAGAAAAGTTAAACCTTCCAGACTATCAGGCCAAAGAAGATGTATTCCGTCAGGTCGCACCCGGCTATGACGTGGACATCATGCGCCTGTTCCCTGAGAAATCTGCGGCAATCATGTACCACCTGGGCGCAAACCCAGAGAAAGCCCGACAAATCCTCTCAATGGATCCGCAGCGCCAGTTAATCGAAATGACGCTGCTTTCCGAACGTTTAACTCTCAAGCCTCGAAGCAAGCAACTCTCTGAAGCGCCTAACCCTGATGAACCATTGCAGGGTCAAGCCGTCGCGGCTCACATGTCTGCACTTGAAAAGCAGATGAACGCTGCAGCCGAAAGAGGTGACCCGGAGACGTATCGCAAGCTCAAGGCTCAACTGAATAAAGGATCTCGTAAATGAGCTTAAAAGAAGGCCAACTGGTCACCTACGCTATCGATGAAATCATCGAGACAGTGCAAAACCTGACGCCGATGGCGTCTAAAACCTCGAAGTACACGCCGCCAGCATCATCCATGCAGCGTTCTGGTAACACCGTTTGGATGCCTGTTGAGCAGGAGGCGCCGACGCAAACCGGCTGGGACCTGACCAACAAACAGACCAACGTGCTGGAGTTGTCCGTAAAATGCAACATGGGCGATCCGGATAACGACTTCTTCCAGCTGCGAGCTGACGATCTGCGTGATGAACGCTCATACCGCCGTCGCATTCAGGCATCGGCGAAGAAGCTGGCGAACAACATCGAGACCGCCATTGCCAAACAGGCAACCGAGATGGGCTCTCTGGTTGTTCATGACGCTCGTTCAATCGGCCCGGCAACCGGTCTTACTGGTTGGGACTTCCTGTCCTCTGCTGAAGAATTGATGTTTGCTCGCGAACTCAACCGCGATATGGGTATCAGCTACTTCCTGAACCCTTCAGATTACCGCAAAGCTGGTCGTGAGCTTACCGCTGGTGACATCTTCGGCCGCGTTCCTGAAGATGCATACCATAACGGTACGATTCAGAAACAGGTCGCAGGGTTCGATGAAGTCCTGCGCTCTCCTAAACTTCCAACAGTCGTCGGTTCTACTGTTACTGGCGTGACCGTTACTGGTGCGCAGAAGTTCAAGCCGCAGGCGTTTACCACTGACACCGATGGCAACAACGAGAACGTTGATAACCGTGTGGCTACCGTGGTGGTTTCGGCTACTGCTGGCCTGAAACGCGGTGACAAAATCAGCTTCACCGGCGTGAAGTACCTGTCTCAGATGGCTAAGAACGTGCTGACCGATGATGCGACTTTCTCCATCACTCGCGTTATCGATGGGACTCACATCGAGATCACCCCTAAACCGGTGGCGCTGGACGACGCGACTCTGACAGCAGAAGAAAAGGCGTACGCTAACGTCAACACTTCGCTGGCAGCGTCTGCGCCGATCACCCTGCTGAACGTGGCCTCTACCACGGCAAACATCGGCTGGGCCGATGACTCTATCCGCCTGCTGTCTCAGCCGATCCCGGTAACGCACGAGCTGTTTGCTGGCATGAAAACACAGACTTTCAGCATTCCAGGTGTTGGCATTAACGGCATCTTCGCCACCCAGGGTGACATCAACACACTCACCGGCTTGTGCCGTATCGCCGTATGGTATTCGGCGTGCGCAGTACGTCCGGAAGCTATCGTCGTTGGCTTGCCGAATCAGTCGTAACCATAAGGGGCTTCGGCCCCTTTATTTTTTCTGGAGTTGAACATGACGCAGATGGTATTTCGCCACGGCGACACAAAGAAGTGGAAGGGCGTTGGCTACGATTTCGAAATCATTAGCGAAGATGACCTGCAGGAGTATCTGAATGCCGGCTGGTTTGCACATCCAGATGACCTGCTGAATGATTCTGCAGAGCCAGAGCCAGAGCAAGAAGTAAAAGAGCGCAAGAAGCCGGGGCCAAAACCTAAGGGGTAGCAGATGAACCTCACGACAAAAGGCGATCTCGTTCTCGCCGCGCTGCGCAAGATCGGTGTCGCCTCAAACGCCACGCTAACCGATGTCGAACCTCAGTCGATGGAGGATGGAGTTAACGACCTCGAGATGATGATGGCTGAGTGGCTTGGCGGTGATGATTCACCGGGCATCAGCGTTGGGTATATCTTCGCTTCCCAAGACACGTCACCAGATACTGGAGATGACCATGGGCTGGCAAACAACGCGCTCAATGCTGTGATTACCAATCTCGCATGCAGAATTGCTCCAGATTACGGGATGGAAGCAACCGGCAAACTCATTACGACAGCGCGTTACGGTAAAGAGCAACTCGTCAAGTTGTCAGCAATGTCTCGTGCTCGTGATGCCAAATGTAAGTCCGGATATCCAAACCGCATGCCGATAGGCAGCGGAAACCGACTGGCCACATACAATGGCTGGAATTATTTCCACCGCAAAGGCCCATGTGATAACGGGAGCGACTAATGCCTGTTCAGCAGCTTCCACTAATGAAAGGGCTCGGCAAAAATTTCAAGAATGCCGACTATATCGACTATCTTCCTGTCAACATGCTGGCGACACCTAAAGAAGTGCTCAACAGCAACGGTTATCTGCGCTCCTTCCCAGGCGTAGCTAAGCAATCGGATGTTGCTGGCACTTCTCGTGGTGCTGAGTACAACACCTCTCAGAATGCCGTATATCGCGTTATGGGAGGAAAGTTATATCAAGGTGTTGTTGAGGTTGGTGATGTTCCTGGAATTCATAGAGTCCCCATGTCACATGGTAGAACATCACAGGCAGTATGCGTTGACGGTAAAATTATTGAATATCGATACGATGGGACTGAAAAGATTATTGATAACTGGCCGCCAACCAGTGGATTTGCACAATATGAGCTTGGGTCAGCAAGGGATGTAACCAGGCTGCGTGGTAGATACGCATGGGCAAAGGATGGTACTGATTCATGGTTCATCTCCGACCTTCAGGATGAATCACATCCCGATCGTAACTCAGCAGAGTACAGGGCAGAGTCCCAGCCTGACGGCATAATCGGAATAGGAACATGGCGTGACTTCGTTGTGTGCTTCGGAGCAACAACCACAGAGTTCTTCTCTCTGACAGGTTCAAGCACTGCTGGTTCAGCGCTGTATGTTGCTAACCCGGCTTATATGGTGCCAAAAGGTATAGCTGGTACGTTCTGCAAATGCGTATTCATGGATGCTTATGCCATAGTCAGCAATCCTGCAACCGGTGCTCCGTCGGTATATATCATCGACTCTGGTCGAGCAACTCAAATCGCCACCGCCAGTGTTGAGAAGATAATCCGTAGCTACACAGCAACTGAGCTTGCCACAACGGTAATGGAATCATTACGTTTCGACTCACACGAGCTGCTGATGATCCACCTTCCGCGCCATGTTCTGGTCTACGACGGAGCCGCATCACAAAACGGGGCTCAGTGGTCAATCCTGAAAACCGGTTTTTACGACGATGTGTACCGCGCTATCGACTTCATGTATGAAGGAAACACGATCACCTGCGGAGATAAACTGGAACCAGTGAAGGGAGCCCTTCAGTTCGACATCTCCAGCCAGTACGAAAAGCAGCAAGAACACCTGTTATTCACGCCACTTTTCAAGGCGGACAACGGGAGAATTTTCGATCTGGAACTGGAGTCTTCGCCCGGTGTTTCTCAGTTTGCCGAACGACTGTTTTATTCTGCAACCACCGACGGAATAAATTATGGAAGAGAGCAAATGGTTCCTTGGAATGCACCTTTCCAGTATGACAAAAGGCAGATATGGCGGAGGATTGGGAGAGTTAGAAAGAACATCGGGTTCAAAATACGCATCATTACCAAGTCACCTGTCACGTTATCAGGCGCACAAATAAGGATTGAGTGATGGCCGATCCGTCTCTAAATCAACCGGTCATCGTCCGCGCCGTTAGCCTAAATGCCACGTCAATTCCTGCTGGTTATAGCCCGGCGTATACGCAATATATTTTGTCTCAGGCTATCGACTTCACCAACGTAGCAGGCAAGGCAAACGAGGCTGGTCAAGGCGCTTATGATGCGCAGGTTAAGAATGATGAGCAGGATGTGATTCTTGCCGATCACGAGCAGCGTATTTCAGCAGCAGAAGTAACACTTGCTGACCATGAAGTGCGCATTAGTGCTGCTGAAGTTTCGATAGCCGATCATGAGGTAAGGATTACTCAGAATGAGAGTGATATATCATCGCTTAATACTAGAGTAGGAATCCTTGAAACACGGGTTTCTGACCACGAAACGCGAATTGATGCTCTGGAATACGCCACGACTCGCAAAAAGTCAGAGGTGGTCTACACTGGCATATCGCAGGTAATCCCGACCACGGCAACAAATCTGATCACGATGCTCAAGGCACTGACCCCATCATCAGGAACACTGCTCCCGTTCTTCAACACAACTACGGATAAGCTGACTGTTTACAACGAGAACAAGACGCTGAATTTCAAGTTGTCGATGATTGGCACTTACCCGGGAGGCACGACAAACCGGTCGATGCAGCTTACTTTCTCCGGAGCAGTTCCAGACACGTTGGTAGCCAGTCGTAACGCGGCCACGGCAACAGACAACATTCTTCTTGCGACATTCTTCAGTGTCGATCAGGGAGGATTCCTTGCCACCAATGGTAGCACCATAACAATCCAGGCCAATGGTGCGGCATTCACTGCTACAACCATCAAGATAATAGCGGAACAATAATCATGCTCACAAAAATTGATGCTCTCACCGGGCAGGGATTAATGCGCCTATGGGGGGTGGAATCGTGGGTTGATCCGGGGGCCGATTATTTCCTTTGGAATGGATGCTGCGTGTTCGCATTAGTTCAACAGCATGGGTATTTCGATATTCATATCGCGATGGATAAGAGGCGATGGCGTGAGTGTCGTGAGGCTGGCGAAGACATCCTGAAAATGTTTGGAATGAACCGGTTGCGAGCCGTCATTCTCACTGATCGACCAAAGGTGTGCAACTACGCCAAGCGAATGGGGTTCGGTGAGCGAACGACAGAAAGGTTAACAACTACTGACGGGTGCGAAAGCGCCTTTTTTATTATGTGGCGCGAGCCGGGAGAATATCATGGGCGGTGCAGTTAGTGGTATCGGCGGTGCGGTATCTGGTGTGATTGGTGGCATCGGAGCCAATAAAGCAGCCAAGCAGCAGCAGAAGTATCAGGACCGGGCTATGGGAGCTTCACGAGAAGGCTATCAGAATGCCGTAAATTGGCTATCACCATATGAAGAAGCCGGACGCACTGGCCTTGCTGGGTCGCAGGCTATCGCCGGCCAGCCGATAGACAGAAACAAACTTCTTTCTGATTATTTCAATTCTCAAGAATACCAGATGCTTAATGACCAGGCTCGTTATAGCGGACTGAATGCAGCGGAAGCAACTGGCGGCCTTGGATCCACAGCTACCGGTAATATGCTGGCATCTATTGCCCCAACCCTCGGGCAAAACTATCTCGCTGACATGACAAATCAGCAGCAGAACATGTATGCACAGTTGATGGGGTTGTCAGGGTTTGGTGCTGAGGCAGCCAACGCACTTGGTAACTATGCCATTGGACAGGGTAACAACATGGCCGGAATGTATCAGCAGAAAGGTCAGATCATGGCAGGAAAGGCTGCTCTTCCGTGGCAAGTGGCAGCCAGCGCTAACAGCAGCATCAATAACGGCGCAGCGTCTGATGTTAACCAGTTTACTGGAATGTTTGGTGGCATGATGGGTGGAGGGATGTTCTGATGGCTCAATTTGGTGGATTGCAGGGGCTTGGCGCTCCCATCAACTATTACGACACCATGATCCCCGACTTTCGTAGAGAGGCTCTTCAGGAAACGCAGAATAGAGTTGGACAGCAGCAAGTCATCGCTTCTCAAATGCAAAACCAGCAAGCGCAGAGAGATAACCAGCGACGCCAGGATTTCTATACTGCAATTGAGAGCGCCACACCAGATCAGTTGCCGGCACTGCGTCGACAGTTCCCGGAGTTTGCGCAGAACATTCAGCAGGAAATTGGTATACAAGATGCTGAGCATGCCAATTTCGTTAACAAATCACTCAATAACATTGCCATTGCTCGATCCAGCGGAAACCCTCAGATGTTGCAGGACGCGATACAGAAAAGCGCTCCAGCATTAGCATCTATCAACATGACACCAGATCAGGCTATTCAGTTACTGCAATCCGATCCTCAAAGCTTCGATGGAATATTGAAGGGCGCTCAGTTGGCTACCCTTCCGTTCGATAAGCAGGTCGATGTAGGTCAGAAACAGCAGCAGATTGATGAGGCCGCCCGCAGTAACCGGGCCAGTGAATCACTTACAGCCAGGGGGCAAGACATCACCGCGAGAGGCCAGGATATCTCTGCATCCACCACTCGCCGCGGTCAGGACATGGCATATCAGAGAGCGAGTTTGAGCTCTGGTCCAGGAAGCCGGGTAGTTCAGTTAGCTGACGGACGCACTGTAAATATTGGAGGAAAGCTCCACGGAGCTGGTGCTAATGCATTCTATGAGGGCGTTGATGACTATGGGAATATGGTCAGAGTTCCTGCCAATGCCATCGCTGCACCTCCTACATCGGCCGCCAGTGCGCAAAATTACGGGATGAAGAAAGACCTTGATGCAATATCAAATGCATCACCAGATCAATTGGGGTTTATGACGGGGATTACTGGAGGTAGTGGGACTCCATCATGGGATGCAGAAGCTCGAAGCCGGTGGAGTGGTGGTGACCAGCGCCAACTGTTCAACGCTACAAAACGAATTCAAGGCAAGATGCAAAATCAGGGCATTGCCGCTGCTCGTGATATGGGCGCATCAGGCATCAACACCGTCGCAGAGGCGAAGATGTACTTTCAGGGCATGCCGCAGGTTGACTATTCAAGTCCGGAAGCTATGCAGCAGTCTATTCGAGAAATTCAGCAATACACCAACAACTACAACCAGCAGTATCAGGTTGATGTTGGTAATGGTGGACAGCGGCAACAGCAAACATCACAGCCGGCAGCACAACAACCAACGCAACCTAAAACATCGGGTTACCAGTCTTTATGGGGTGATTAATGGCTAAGGCATGGAAAGACGTTATTTCCTCTCAACAGTACCAGGCATTATCACCAGAGCAGAAAGCACAGGCTCAGGAGCAATACTTCAATGAAGTAGTAGCTCCGCAAGCCGGAAACGATGCAGAGCAGGCCAAGCAGGCTTTCTATGCTGCTTATCCATCTCCAACGACCCAACAACCTGCACAACAACCACAGGAATCTGCGCAGCCACAGCAACAAGGCGACTTCATGTCAGACCTTGGCAATGCTGCTGCAGAGACTGGGCGCGGATTGCTTCAGGCTGGCGTTAATCTGGCGAATATTCCGGCATCAATGGCTGATGCAGTAGCCAGTGCTGGGGCATGGGCTGGTCAGAAGCTTGGTATGGGAGATGGAACTTATCAACCAGCTCCACGCGTCACGACCCAAGGAATTGAACAGGACTTCGGTTTGCAGCAGGGGGCGCTTACTCCTCAGACAACAGAAGGTAAAATCTTCTCAGAGGCGCTTCCATACCTGACACCCGTAGGAGCAGAACGAATTGCAGCACAGGCTCCATCTATTGCAGGACGTGTAGCTCAGGGAGCGTCACGTTTGCTTGCAGAGAATGCTGTTGGTTCTCTGGCTGCAAATAGTGAACGTGATAATCCTGAAGCTCTGGCAGTAGATCTCGGTACTGGTGTTGCACTTGGTGGGGCTATTAACCAGTTAGGCCATGCTGCCGGGGCTGTCTATCGTGGAATCCGCGGGACGATAGCGCCAGAAGCGCAACAGGCTATTCAGTTCGCTAATGCTGCTGACGTTCCTCTGCATACGACTGACGTTTTGCAGCCAAATTCCCGTGTCGGTCGCATGGCGCAAACCACCGCTGAAAACATCCCGTTCGCCGGCACAAGCTCAATGCGAGCTGGACAGCAGGAAGCTCGCAGCCAGTTGGTAGATGAGTTTGCATCACGATTTGGGGATTATGATCCGTCGATTGTGGTTGGTAGCCTGAAAGCTAAAACAGCAGGAATTAAACGCGCAGCTGGTAATCGCCTGGAGCAAGTTCAAAACGCAATGACAGGCGTAAACATCCAGCCGTCAAAGGCTGTTCAGCAGATTGATACTGAAATAGCAAGTTTGCAAAAGCTTGGTAAGGTTGCTGATAACGATACGATTTCGAAGCTTCAGGCATATCGCGATGAGCTTACCCGCAATGCCGGAGCAAGTGGTCCAATGGCAATGGATTTGCAACAGTTAAGCGGATTGAGAAGCCAGTTTAGGCAGGACGTTAAAGGCGAGAGGACAGTCTTACCAAACCGATCTGATGCAGCCATTCAGCGTATTTACAATGCAATGACGGGTGATATCGACAGCGCTATCGGACAGAATCTTGGTAATGACACCTTGCGTCGTTATAAGCAAGCTAACTCCATCTACGCTGACGAAGCCAACAAACTACGGAATACTCGCCTCAAGAATGTGATCATGAAAGGAGACTTAACTCCTGAAGTGGTCAACAACATGCTTTTCAGTAAGAACAAATCAGAGGTTCAGAATCTGTATCGGTCTGTCGGACAGGTGGGCCGCGCTCAAATGCGTAATGGCATCATCGGAAAGGCTATGGAGAAATCAGGGGGTTCTCCAGACCAATTCCTGCGCCAGGTTAATCTGATGTCAAACCAGACTGGAATCACTTTTAAAGGCCGTGATGCTGCATACCTGAAAGGACTCAAGAACTACCTTGAGTCAACCAAGCGAGCAGGTCAGGCTGGGGTAACAACGCCAACAGGTCAGCAGACAATCCCGTTCATTTTAGGTATCGGATCTGCAACTAACCCGGCACTCGTTGGGGTTGGTGGTGGTTATGGATTGCTGGCGAGAATGTATGAGAGTGAACCGGCACGTAACGCAATGCTTCGTCTTGCCAACACGCCTCGTGGATCTACGGCATTTGAGAAGGCGTTAGCAGATGTTGAGCGAGTTGTTAACTCTGCTGCTCAGGGCGCTAAGTCAGAAACGTTAAGCGAATAGCAACTTTCCTACAACAACACCGCAGAGTAACAAAGCAAAGTTCAGCAAATCACGTTCCATAAATCCTCCTGAATTTCAAATCATTATAATCCAAATTCACCGCAACGTTGCGCAAGTTTTAGCTTGTGCAGTTTTGCTGCGCCCGGAGCATAGTAAATGTCAGACATTACAGCCAATATTGTTGTAAGCATGCCAGCTCAATTGTTTACCTTGGCACGCTCATTTAAAGCTAACTTTAATGGCAAAATATACATTTCAAAAATAGATACACCTCCTGGTGAGATGACTGATCCTGATAACTATGTGCAGGTTTATCTGGAGAATGAGGATGGGTCACACGTCCCAGTTTCTCAGCCAATTATCATCAATGCAGGCGGATATCCTGTTTACAACGGGCAGATTTCAAAGTTTGTTACCGTTGAAGGATATGCAATGTCTGTATATGACGCCTCGGGTGTTCAGCAGCACTACTTCCCAAACATACTGAAATACGACCCGGATCAGTTAAGACAGGATTTGGCTGGTCCCGGCGGTGCAGATTTAATTGGTATAGGTAATAGCACGGTAGCAGAAAGGCTCAACAATTCTACGATTCAGGCAGTGCACAATCTCTATGGTTTCACACCAGACAGGAAAATAACTGTAAACGTGATATCAATGTTTGATGGATGGTCAGTTGATGCTACTGGAAATTACCGGCCATATGGAGGTGGGCATTTCGTTTTCGATCCTGACATGGAAAAGAGCAAGCATGATGGGGCATTCATAGTAAGCTCCACAGTACCTTGGGATGGATCTCTGGCTGGTCGTGATAACTGGCTGGATAAAGTTGGCGAGACATCACCTACCGGGAAGGGTGCTTGGGTTCGTTGCGCTTCAGGAAGGAAGGTCAATATCCTATGGTATGGCGCTACACGAGTTAATGCCGATGACAATACGAAGCCTATTAAAAAATTCGTAAACAAAATGCTGTCTGAGAACATGAACGGCTATGTTCCGAGAGGCAATTACCGGTCTGTTGAGCGCATATTATTTGATCTGAATATATCCCCCACCAGAAACTTTGGTGAACTGTACGGCGATGGAGCATATGAAAGCATACTGTTCTCCAGTGCAACTGATGCCAATGCAATTCATTTTTACAATTCTAAAGGTGCTGAAGGGCCAGACTGTTTCCAGGGTAAAATTAGCAGAATAGGGTTCTCAGCATCCCCTCTTTCTGGAGCGGCAATTATATTTGGCCTTGAGGATCTCTCAGACAACTTTGGTAACTGGAGCTTCGACCAGGTTCACTTTGCATCTGATACTAGGATTGGCACTGATACAGATAACAGAGTCGCTCTGAAACTTAACTGGCTTTTTGATTGCACATATAATAACGTTGTTGTTACTGGATATCCTAATTACGGCAAAGCCGTAGAAATGGTTAAAGTTCAGTTTACAACATGGAATGGAGGTAGCATATCAAATGCTAAGTATGGGTTGTACTTTGGAGCGTTGTCAGCAAATAACCACAGCATAGTGTTTACATCTCTGGACATGGAGAATATTCATTATGGTATCTATAGCAGAGATATTCACCTCGAAAAGATTAGATTTATTTCTCCATTTGTCGATATTCGAGATCCAGATGCTGATGATGAACCGTCAGACAACTATGTAATAAATATTGAACAGGGAGACAGAAAGGCTGTTTTAATTGATGACATCAGGCTAGGTCGTGTTTATTCAAATCTTTATACTGGTAAATTTTTTGGACCAACACATAGTCATGAAAAATCAATAGTTACTGGTTTTTATCCAGACCAACCAAATCCAGCCGTGCCTGCTACTGATATAGCCTATCAAAACAAAACAGGTCAATTGCAGAGGGTTCTTGTTTACCTTGCGGTTGGAACTACCAGTATCTTCATCAATGGAGAGGACACGGGGTTTAAAAGTGGTGAGTTCACCATCGATGTTGGAGAGCAAATTGCCATTAGATATACGGGAACTGCTCCGGCGTGGAGATGGAAAGCCATTCGATGAGTAATATGAGAAGCGGCCTGATGGCCGCTTTCAATCACTTCCAGTATCTTGGGTAATATTCAAGGTATTGGTTAAGACTGAACATTGATGCCAGAACGCAGATGACAGCAATAAGAATCAATGCAGACCTGCCTGCTTTTTCCATTCTCATTGCCGACAACGCGAAAAGAAGTGCTATCAAAAACCCTATCTTAAGCCTGTCGAATGTGTAAATTATCGCGTGCTCAAACATGGCTACGTTCTCTATCAGTAGAATGCCAACAACAGCAATAAGAATGTATGCAGTTATATAGTTATCTTTACTGAAAGAATCGCTTTTTTTGACAAAAAGTGATGCAACAACCATGAGGATTGATGATATCAACCATGGACCATATGACTGATAAACTGACAGCCACCAGTCATTCCATCCAACATACGCAACCTCTAATCCCCTGGATGCTGCTCTGTTAGAAAGCTCTTTGAAGTAAGGACCAAGTCCTACCATGAACGAGTAGTACCACAACAGAGTCAGACCGCCAAGAATGGCTATACCAGAATAGATAATGGTGTTTTTATAGCCAGATTTATTTTTTATATCGCTAATAAGCACCACAAAAAATACCGCTACGCACATCAGGTATGCTGTCCACTCAACCCAGCAAGCTACTGCAGACAACACCCCTAGCGCTATAACAGTTTTTCTGTTTATCCCGATAGCCAATAAAAGCAATGCCGCCGATGCAAATATCTGGAATGTTTGATGGGCCCACATTGATATCTGGTGTGAGTGCATTGGCTCTACAGCGTATATCATCGGAATGACTGAAAGAAAAGAAATTACAGCACTGTATTTTGATTTTTGTGTAAAAATAGAAATGGCAAAATACGTCAGGATTACTGAGATAATCCAGAACAGCATGTTAACCCATTGCAGCATCTCCCATGAAATAGGTATGCCAGACAATAATGATGCAGGTTTTATTACTCCATAAGCTATAATCATAGCTCCAGGTGGAAATGATGAGTATACGGCGTCATTATTTATTCTAGGTGATGGGATAATGGCTGACTCGTGTACTGATGGGCCTTTTGTTTCAACGCAAGGGGTGCTAAGAACAGTGCATGGGCGACCAACTGCAAAGTAATGTTTACTAAAAGGCAACGTATCATATCGCTTCAACGTGTTGAAAAAATGACTCGCTGCTTCATTGTTCTCCCACCGCAGGTTCCAGTGGCTCTTGTCTGATGGTGATCCGTAGTTGTAATTATATAAAGTTATTGCCGTTACCATCCATAGAGCAACAATGGCTATTGCTCCTATGATTGTAGACCTGCGCATCGTGCGTCCTTTTTCTTGCTAATACCCAGCGGTTGGAGGATATGATTTTGTTATAGAGGGTGGCGATTATACACTTTTTGATATAGGAGTATTCCTTGATTAGAGCCAATAGGTGATGTGATCATGGGTAAATGAAATTTATTAGAGCCAATAAATACAGATTTGGAAGTTTTTGATTTAGGCAAGAGATTGATGCACAAAGCTTTGCATCGGTTTGCAAGGCTTTGCTCTGATTTCCTATGATACATTCTCATCAACCCAGTCTGCCCACCACTGCATCATCTCACGTCGCTTATCCATGTACTGAGCGTGATTGTATATACCCCTGATCGACCCGCTGTTAGCGTGCGCCAGTTGCTTCTCAATGGCATCTGCGGGCCACTCATGCTCATTCATTATGGTGCTGAACTGGTGACGGAAACCGTGGCCGCTTGCCAGGCCTTCATATCCTATCTGTCGAATAACCAGTAATACGGCATTCTCACTGATCGGCTTTGTTTTATCATTGCGTCCGGCGAACACGAAGTTTGATATCGGCTGCGTTACCGGCATCAGCACTTCAAGCAGAGAGACAACCTGATCTGACATCGGCACAAGGTGAACCCGACGTCCCTTCATCACCGCTTCGTCGATCGTAATCGTCCTGGTTTCAAAGTCGACGTTCGACCATTGCATGGACCGGAGTTCTTTAGTCCTCAGTACCGTGTATTGCAAAACCTGTGTCGCAATCTTTGATACGATACTTCCCGAGAAGCCAGAGAGGGCTTTGTTGAATGCTGGTATCTGGTCTGCAGGAAGGAAGGGATAGTTCTTCTTGCGGTATCCCTTCATTGCATCCGCAAGGTCAGGAGCAGGGTTATACTTTGCACGACCGGTAACAATCGCGTACCTGAATACCTCACCGCACCTCCGCCTCGCCTTATTAGCCCGCTCCATTGCCCCACGGTCTTCGAACCTGCGGATCACTTCCAGTATCTGCATTGGTTCTATCTCGTGAATCTCCATCCCCCCAATCAACGGCAGAATGTCATCTTGGAACATGCGTGACAGTTCGGTGCTGTATACCTCTGACCATACCTGTTTTTTGTGATCGTACCATTCCTGGTATATAGAGCTGAAAGAGTTGTCTTTAACTGAGAGCTTTTTAGCCTTTACCGGATCGACACCGACAGACACATCCTTTTTGGCAAGCCATGCTTTGTCTCTGGCTTCCTGCAATGACATGAGCGGGTATTTGCCTACCGTCAGCACCTTCTCTTTACCATCGAGCTTGTAACGCAGCTGCCAGACTTTCTTTCCTGTAACCGGAACATAAAGGTACAGCCCGTTGCTGTCGAGCAGCCGGTACGGTTTATCTTTCGGCTTTGCCGCGTCGATCTGCTTGATAGTGAGCATGGGTAAAATTCCGGTGGGTAAAATTATTTACTCGTTTTTTACCCGCCGGAGTATGCGGCTGTCAACGTTCTATTGCGAACTATGGCGAACTGGTATTTTATTGAGAGCTTGCTGCGTAAGGGATTTTGCGAACTACTGCGGAGAGTGGCGAACTATGAAATGGTGTCCCCTGCAGGAATCGAACCTGCAACTAGCCCTTAGGAGGGGCTCGTTATATCCATTTAACTAAGGGGACGAAGCGGCACGAGTATAGCGTTTTTTACTCTCAACGGTAAGTCTCAGGCTGCCTGACTGCTCAAACAGTCGCCATTCAGGTCTGTTTTTTCTGGTTTTTCTGTGGTTGTGCTTCCCGCTTTGCTTGCAACCTGGCTTTTTCCTTGCGTTTATTGCTCATATCGTTGCGGATCTGCGCGTGGCTCATCAGCGCAAAGATAAATGTCCCGCCGCAGATATTCCCGGCCAGTGTCGGTAAGGCAAAAGGCCAGAAAAAGTCGCCCCAGTGCAATGTTCCATTAAAGACCAGATAGAGAATTTCAACTGAACCCACGACGATATGTGTGGTATCGCCTAAGGCAATCAGCCAGGTCATCAGGACAATGACGACAATCTTTGCGGCTCCGGCGGCGGGAAACATCCAGACCATCGTGGCAATCAACCAGCCGGAGACAATGGCATTGGCAAACATCTCCGTCGGGCTATTTTTCATTACATCCATGCCTATTTTGACGAAGGCGTCGCGGGTCGCCTCATCAAAAATCGGCATGTATTCAAACGCCCATGCCGCAACCCCGGTGCCCAGAATATTACCCAGTAGTACGATGCTCCACAGACGCATCAACAGACCAAAATTGCCGAGGGTCGGGTTTTGCATAACGGGTAAGACGGCGGTAACGGTATTTTCCGTAAAGAGCTGTTGGCGGGCCATAATCACAATAATAAAGCCGAAGGTATAACCGAGATTCTCCAGCAAAAATCCGCCGGGAACACCCTCCAGTTGTACGTGAAAAATTCCCTTTGCCAGTAGTGAGGCTCCCATTGACAGTCCGGCTGCGATGGCTGACCACAATAGCGCCATCGCGTCGCGTTCCATCTCTTTTTCTCCGTCCTGGCGGATATGTTCGTGGATAGCCATTGCACGTGAGGGGAGCCTGTCCTCATTGAGCTCTATCTTTTTTCCGCTCCGCTTTTCTTCGCTTTCCACCTGGAGCTCGTCGCTGTGGCGATCAATCTTCTCTTTTTCGATGTCATTCATACCAGGATCCTGAATAAGCACGTATTGCTAAAGCGTAGCGGTTTTTATTTGAGGGCAGGTGGATAAAGTCTGAAATCGCAAAAATGGTAACGCATGTTTTTATTGGCTTCGTTAAAATGAACCATCACTGTGTCTGTATTACCAGGCTATGATCAAATCAGTAAGTTAGGGCATATAGACATCGATTGACGTGCTGTTACAATCGCTCACATCTAATCAGGCGGATACATCATCGTTCCGTCATGGATGGCAATCAGCGATAGCCATAATACACAGGGAGACACTTATGAAGCTTCGCCTGTCGGCGCTTGCGCTGGGAACCACACTTTTGGTGGGGTGTGCGAGCTCCGGTAATGAACAGCAGGGGCGTTCGGACCCATTTGAAGGGTTCAACCGCACCATGTACAACTTCAACTTTAATGTGTTGGATCCATACGTTGTTCGCCCGGTGGCTGTCGCCTGGCGTGATTATGTTCCGCAGCCGGCCCGTAATGGTTTGAGCAACTTTACTGGCAACCTTGAAGAACCGGCTGTCATGGTTAACTATTTCCTGCAAGGCGACCCCTATCAGGGGATGGTGCATTTTACCCGTTTCTTCCTCAACACCTTGTTAGGTATGGGCGGGTTTATTGATGTGGCGGGGATGGCGAATCCGAAGTTGCAGCGTGTTGAACCACACCGCTTCGGCAGCACATTAGGCCATTATGATGTCGGTTACGGTCCATATATGCAGCTTCCGTTCTACGGCAGTTTCACGCTGCGTGATGATGGCGGCGATATGGTGGATACGCTGTATCCGGTTCTGTCCTGGCTAACCTGGCCGTTGTCGATAGGTAAATGGACGGTTGAAGGCATTGAAACGCGTGCGCAACTGCTCGATTCTGACGGTCTGCTGCGTCAATCTTCAGATCCTTACATCATGGTGCGTGAAGCTTACTTCCAGCGTCATGACTTTATTGCGAATGGCGGTAAACTCAAACCAGAAGAAAACCCGAACGCAAAAGATATTCAGGATGAGTTAAAAGAGATCGATTCTGAGTAAGGCATTGAGGCAAATAAAAAGGTGAGCTAAAAAGCTCACCTTTTTTACGTCTGATGAAAATCAGAATGCGTAGTTCAGGTTCATACCGTACAGCCAGGCTTTCCCTTCTGATTCGAAGGAGTACGGGCCTTCTTCGAATTTCACTTTCTGACCGTGCATATAAGAAATGCCGACATCCAATGAAGCATCTTTATTAAACGCGTAGGTGGTACCCGCACTCAGCCAGAAGCGGTCCTGATCCGGAATAGAGATGGAACGGCGGTTAGCTGGAACTGGGCTATCATCGAAGGCGATACCGGTACGGAATGTCCAGGTATCATCGTAGTAGTAGGTCGTCCCCAGCGCGATACGGTAAGAATCTTTGAAACCTTCTTCTTTATAGAACAGAGTCTGGCCATTGCTGCCTTTTGCTTTAAGCTCCTGGAACTGACTCCAGCTGGTATATGCCATGCTGTAGTGAACCGCCCACTGTGGCGCAACGCGGTTATAACCTGAGAACTCCCACATTTCTGGCAGATTCAGATCAAGCGAACCGTCGATTGTGTTGCCGTTAGTGCCAGCAGGCAGGCTAGCGAACACCGGGCGCAACTGCGCTGGAATACGGTCCATTGATGGCAGACTGCTGCGGTAATCACCGTCGAAGTCAACTTTTACTTCCGAACGGTAGGTGAAACCGTAACGGTTGTCTTTATCCACTTCATAAAGAATACCGGCGTTCCAGCCGAAGCCCCATTCGTCACCCTTCAGGCGCGCAATCTGGGTATCTGCCGGGTATTGTGCGGCCAGTGCGGGAGGAACCCGGCCACCAGAGCCTGCAACGATTTGCTGCGGCAGATCGCCTGCATAACGCTCAAGCTTCGCTTTGGCATAGACGGCGTTAAAACCGAGGCCGAAGCTAAAATGATTATTCAGACGGTAGGCGCCGCTCAGGTTTAAGTTGAGCGTTTCCAGATCGGTTTTTCCGCCCATCGAGCCGGCTGCGTAATTATTGTTAAACTCCGTTGCCAGACCATAGTTAGAGGTAACTGACGCCCCCCAACCAAATTGATCGTTAATCGGGGCAACAAAATGCACGTTCGGTATCCAGGCGGTTGGGGCGATATTGTCCTGGCTGGCGTCGTTACCAATACGTGAGCGTCCGGAAATATCGACATCCGGGTCAACGAAAATGGCACCCGCAGAGAAAGTAGGGCGATCAAACATCATGATCAGCGCGGGGTTACGACTGGCGTTACCCGCATCATCTGCAATAGCGCCTTCACCCGAATATGCCCGGCCAAGGCCAGAGGAAGAAAATTCGTTTAACTGAAAGCCTGCAGACCAGGCCTGTGTGGAGATAATTGCCACTGCGACTGCGAGAGCAGACTTTGTAAACAGGGTTTTCTGGCTCATGACCATAACCTCATAGATTTATTTTTATACAAACTATGTTACATGCCGTAACAGGAGCGCGAAGTGTAGGGTCTGAGGTACCACATAGAAATCAGACCAGTGGCGAGAGTATAGGTCGGACCAGCCAGAATGTTGCAAGTATGTTTATAAATATTTTCAATTCTGATCTAAGAAACGCGATCCAGCTGGCAAAATTGCGGGTACGCGCACTCACCTGTTTGGGCGATTTTTGTTTTAGATCATTTTTAAGTGTGATTTCTGTCACTTATCTCATTTCGCACAATTAACGACTGGAGAGGCGAATAATGGGAGCGTAAAATGTCCCTATCGTTTATCTGGCACCTCGGGTGCGAATACAGAGGAAATCTACAATGAGTAAATGCAGTGCTGATGAAACCCCGGTTTGCTGCTGTATGGATGTTGGCACCATCATGGACAACTCCGATTGCACCGCTTCCTACAGCCGCGTGTTCGCGAATCGCGCAGAGGCAGAAGAAACGCTGGCCGCTTTGACTGAGAAGGCACGTAGCGTGGAATCTGAACCTTGCAAAATCACCTCGACTTTCACTGAAGAGTCAGAGGGTGTGCGTCTGGATATCGATTTTGTTTTTGCCTGTGAAGCTGAAACGCTGATTTTCCAGCTGGGCCTGCGTTAATCCCTTCTGCTCATGCCCTTGCCACCTGGTGGCAAGGGCATTTTCGTAACAGTCAGTGACTATTCACTGTGTCATAGCTCTCACTTTCTTTTCTCCCCGCTTGGCTAAATGTAAAAAATTGGTTAAGACTGTGATCAGGTCAGACCACTTATTTTTATTTTTTACAGGGGAGTGTTATGAGTCAGGCTTTACCGCTGGTTACCCGCCAGGGCGACCGTATCGCCATCGTGAGCGGATTGCGTACGCCATTTGCCCGTCAGGCTACCGCGTTTCATGGCATTCCCGCCGTTGATTTGGGAAAAATGGTTGTTGGTGAATTGCTGGCCCGCAGCGAAATACCTGCTGATGTGATTGAACAGCTGGTTTTTGGCCAGGTGGTTCAAATGCCAGAAGCCCCCAACATTGCTCGGGAAATCGTTCTGGGAACCGGGATGAATGTGCATACCGATGCTTACAGCGTAAGTCGGGCTTGTGCAACCAGCTTTCAGGCCGTGGCGAATGTCGCTGAAAGCCTGATGGCCGGTACTATTCGTGCTGGGATTGCCGGCGGCGCAGACTCCTCTTCCGTTCTGCCTATTGGCGTCAGCAAAAAGCTGGCGCGAGTACTGGTGGATGTCAATAAAGCCCGCACAACCGGTCAGCGTCTGAAGCTCTTTTCCCGGCTACGCTTGCGTGACCTGATGCCTGTGCCGCCTGCCGTCGCCGAGTATTCCACCGGTTTGCGTATGGGGGATACGGCTGAGCAAATGGCCAAAACCTATGGTATTACCCGAGAGCAACAGGATGCCCTGGCGCACCGTTCTCATCAGCGCGCAGCACAGGCATGGTCTGAAGGAAAACTAGCGGATGAGGTGATGACGACCTATGCGCCGCCGTTTAAAGATCCTTTTTCGGAAGATAACAATATTCGCGGCAACTCGACGATGGCGGATTACGCCAGGTTGCGTCCGGCATTTGACAGAAAACACGGTACCGTTACGGCGGCCAACAGCACGCCGTTAACAGATGGTGCTGCCGCCGTGATTTTGATGACGGAATCGCGTGCGAAAGAGTTAGGGCTGGTACCGCTGGGATATCTGCGTAGTTTTGCCTTTACCGCTATTGATGTCTGGCAGGACATGCTGTTGGGGCCTGCATGGTCGACACCACTTGCCCTGGAGCGTGCAGGGTTAACCATGGCGGATTTAACGCTTATTGATATGCATGAAGCCTTTGCCGCACAAACGCTGGCGAACCTCCAGTTGCTGGGCAGCGAGCGTTTTGCCCGCGAAGTGCTGGGACGCTCCCACGCCACTGGCGAAGTTGATGACAGTAAATTTAACGTGCTGGGTGGCTCAATTGCCTATGGGCACCCATTCGCCGCAACCGGTGCACGAATGATCACCCAAACCCTCCATGAACTACGCCGTCGTGGCGGTGGGTTTGGTTTAGTCACCGCATGTGCGGCAGGTGGTCTGGGTGCGGCAATGGTTCTGGAGGCAGAATAATGGAAATGACATCGGCTTTTACGCTCAACGTGCGTCTGGATAACGTCGCTGTTGTCTCCATTGATGTGCCCGGAGAGAAAATGAATACCCTGAAAGCGGAGTTTGCTTCTCAGGTTCGGGCCATTCTGAAACAAATTCGCGACAATAAAGCGTTGCGTGGCGTCGTGTTCATTTCGGCGAAACCCGATAATTTTATCGCCGGTGCCGATATCAACATGATAGGTGATTGCCGCAGCGCACAGGAAGCTGAAACGCTGGCCCGTCAGGGGCAGCAGATCATGGCGGAAATTAATGCATTGCCGATCCCGGTTGTCGCCGCGATTCATGGTGCCTGTCTGGGCGGTGGGCTGGAGATGGCGCTGGCCTGCCATAACCGTATCTGTACCGATGACGTTAAAACCGTGCTGGGTTTACCGGAAGTGCAGTTAGGCCTGCTTCCCGGTTCCGGGGGCACCCAGCGATTGCCCCGTCTTATTGGTGTCAGTACAGCGCTGGATATGATCCTGACAGGAAAACAGCTCCGGGCAAAACAGGCGCTAAAAGTGGGGTTGGTGGATGAAGTTGTACCACAGACCATTTTGCTGGAAGCTGCGGTTGAACTGGCTAAAAAAGACAGTTCGGCGCACCGGGTTCTGCCCGTACGTGAACGCGTGTTGGCGGGGCCGCTGGGACGTGCGCTGCTGTTTCGTATGGTCAGCAAAAAGACGGCGCAAAAAACGCTGGGCAACTACCCCGCAACGGACCGCATTCTTGAGGTGATCGAAACCGGTCTCGCGCAGGGCAGCAGCAGCGGCTATGAGGCGGAAGCTCGCGCGTTTGGCGAGCTGGCGATGACTTCGCAGTCTAAGGCGCTACGGAACATCTTTTTTGCCAATACCGATGTGAAAAAGGATCCCGGTAGTGAAGCGAAGCCCGGCCCGCTGAATAGCGTCGGTATTTTGGGCGGTGGCCTGATGGGCGGCGGTATTGCTTACGTCACTGCCTGTAAAGGTGGCTTGCCGGTGCGCATCAAAGATATTAATGCTAAAGGAATCAACCACGCGCTGAAGTACAGTTGGGATCAACTTGAAACGAAGGTTCGTCGCCGTCATATCAAAGCGGGTGAACGTGACAAACAGCTGGTGCTGATTTCGGGAACCACCGATTATCGCGGTTTTGCTCATCGCGATCTGATTATTGAAGCAGTATTCGAAGATCTGTCATTAAAACAACAGATGGTGGCAGAAATTGAGCAGAATTGTGCCCTTCATACTATTTTTGCATCGAACACCTCATCTTTACCGATTGGCGATATTGCGGCTAATGCTGCCAGACCTGAGCAGGTCATTGGTCTGCACTTCTTTAGCCCGGTAGAAAAAATGCCACTGGTGGAAGTGATCCCGCATGCAACAACCTCTGAGCAGACGATTGCCACAACCGTTAAGTTAGCGAAAAAACAGGGAAAAACGCCGATTGTTGTCCAGGATAAGGCTGGCTTTTACGTTAACCGTATTTTAGCGCCTTACATCAACGAAGCGATTCGCATGCTGACCGAAGGCGAACGTGTCGACGCGATTGATGCCGCGCTGGTTAAGTTTGGTTTTCCGGTAGGGCCAATCCAACTTTTGGATGAGGTCGGAATTGATACGGGCACTAAAATTATACCAGTGCTTGAGGCCGCATATGGAGAACGTTTTAGCGCGCCTGCAAATGTTGTTGCTTCAATTTTGAATGACGATCGCAAAGGTAGAAAAAATGGTCGGGGTTTCTATCTTTATGGCGCGAAAGGGCGTAAAAGCAAAAAACAGGTCGACCCTGCAATTTATACGCTTATTGGCGTCCAGGGTCAGGGCCAACTCGCAGCCCCGCAAATTGCCGAGCGGTGTGTCATGTTAATGCTTAACGAAGCAGCACGCTGTTTTGGTGAGCAGGTCGTCCGCAGCGCACGTGATGGTGATATCGGCGCTGTATTTGGTATTGGTTTTCCGCCATTTCTCGGCGGCCCGTTCCGGTATATGGATTCTCTCGGTGCGGGTGAAGTGGTTGCGGTTCTGCAACGACTGTCCACGCAATATGGTTCACGGTTTACTCCGTGTGAACAGTTATTGCAGATGGCGGAACGTGGTGAAAGATTCTGGAATATCGGGGAAACTGACCTGAATTCATGAGGTCAAAGGTAGGATGAATCCGCACCGAATGTATGTGTCGCGCTCAAAATGTAAACAGAGATTGACTATACTTACGCCGTTGAGGTAAAAAACAGCGTTTCATTCGGTGAATGGATAAGGCACAATGCCGGCCACCACATAGTTACCACAGCCAATAGGGGCTTTGTGTAAACGTGTTGGTGATTCTGGTTAACAAAAGCGGTGCAATATGCAAGTTTTTATCATGCGTCACGGCGACGCGGCCCTCGATGCCGCCAGTGATTCGGTTCGTCCCTTAACCTCTTGTGGTTGTGACGAATCTCGCCTGATGGCGAACTGGCTGAAAGGTCAAAAAGTGGATATCGAACGTGTTCTGGTGAGCCCGTTCCTACGAGCCGAACAGACGCTGGATGTGGTGGGAGAGTGTATGAACCTGCCAGCCGGTGTGGATGTTTTGCCGGAGCTGACTCCCTGCGGCGATGTCGGTCTGGTCAGCGCCTATTTACAGGCTCTGGCCAATGAAGGTATCGCGACGGCGCTGGTGATTTCTCACTTACCGTTAGTGGGATATCTGGTGTCTGAGCTTTGCCCGGGTGAAACGCCGCCGATGTTTACCACATCTGCAATAGCCAGCGTAACGCTTGATGAGAGCGGAAAGGGCATTTTTAACTGGCAGATGAGCCCGTGTAATTTGAAAATGGCAAAAGCGATTTAATCGAACCCGTGCCATGTTTCATCCTCCGGATAAGGCAAAGCCGCCATCCGAAAAATAAAAGAGCCGCAAATGCGGCTCTTTCTGTTTTTCTGCATCACGGAAGTTCGGGTGGTAGCCACTCTTCCACCTCAATCAGTACCAGCAGCGCGGCATCGCCACCGTACTCTTTCGGGGCCTGATGGAAGGCCATCACATGCGGATGTTGTGCCAGCCACAGCGGCGTTTGCTGTTTCAGAATATGTTTTCCGTGGCCATGCATCACGCAGGCGCAAAACACATGCTCACGACGACAGGCGGCAATCAGCGCGCCTAACTCTTGTTTGGCCTGTTGCTGGGTCAGCCCATGCAGATCGAGAAACAGCTCCGGAGAGTAATCGCCACGGCGCATTTTCTTCAGCTCGAAATGGCTGACGTCGGCGCGCAGGTATCTTACCGGGCCGTCCGTATTCAGCAGCGGCTGAAACTCATCCGAGAAATAGTGGCTGGCATCAGCCTGCTCCTGTAGCAGTCTTTTAACCGGAACCTCGGCAATTTTTTTACGTGGAGGTCGGTGAACAATGGTGTCCTGTTTAATTTTACGCGTGCCGGTCATCAGCTGGCGAAACAGCGTCTGATCCTCCTCGCTGAGCGATGTTTTCTTTTTCATTCGAGAGTCTCAACTTTTATTTTCCGTTAGTTTAACCCGACTCGACGGGCATCCGATCGCTTAAAACGCAATTTTCGCGTTCAGGCCCCGTGTGAATGCTGATTTATCGCCGTCTTCGTGGCAAACTAGCCGCCGAAATTAATACGAGCATGCCCTGGAGGAATACGTGGATAAAATTTTCGTCGATGAAGCAGTGAGTGAACTGCATACCATTCAGGACATGTTGCGTTGGGCGGTCAGCCGTTTTAGCGCGGCGAACATCTGGTATGGCCATGGTACGGATAACCCGTGGGATGAGGCCGTACAGCTGGTGCTGCCGTCTCTTTATCTGCCGCTGGATATTCCAGAAGATATGCGTACCGCGCGTCTGACATCCAGCGAGCGCCATCGTATTGTTGAACGCGTGATTCGCCGCGTCAACGAGCGTATTCCGGTGGCTTACCTGACCAACAAAGCCTGGTTCTGCGGGCATGAGTTTTATGTTGATGAACGCGTGCTGGTTCCGCGTTCGCCGATTGGCGAGCTGATCAATAACCGCTTTGCGGGTCTTATCAACGAGCAGCCGCAGCATATCCTCGATATGTGTACCGGTAGCGGTTGTATTGCTATCGCCTGCGCCTACGCCTTCCCGGAAGCTGAAGTGGATGCGGTTGATATTTCGACGGATGCGCTGGCGGTGACTGAACACAATATTGAAGAGCACGGTCTGATCCATCACGTAACGCCGATCCGTTCCGACCTGTTCCGCGATCTGGTGAAAATCCAGTATGACCTGATTGTCACTAACCCGCCGTATGTCGATGCGGAAGATATGTCTGATCTGCCAAACGAATATCGTCACGAACCTGAACTGGGTCTGGCGTCCGGCAGCGATGGGCTGAAACTTACCCGTCGCATTCTGGGGAACGCCCCAGACTACCTGTCTGATAACGGTATTCTGATTTGTGAAGTCGGAAACAGCATGGTACATCTGATAGAGCAATACCCTGATGTGCCGTTTACCTGGCTGGAATTCGACAACGGTGGAGACGGTGTATTCATGCTGACCAAAGAGCAGTTAGTAGCCGCTCGTGAGCACTTCAGCATTTACAAAGACTAACTACACGCGCAGATACACAACACGCATAACGGAGCCGTGATGGCAGGAAATACAATTGGGCAACTCTTTCGCGTAACGACCTTCGGCGAATCACACGGGCTGGCGCTCGGTTGTATCGTTGATGGTGTTCCGCCGGGCATTCCTCTGACTGAAGCCGACCTGCAGCACGATCTCGACAGGCGTCGTCCGGGCACGTCGCGCTACACTACCCAGCGCCGGGAACCGGATCAGGTAAAGATCCTCTCCGGCGTATTCGAAGGCGTCACCACGGGTACGAGTATTGGTCTGCTGATCGAAAATACCGATCAGCGTTCTCAGGATTATGGCGCTATCAAGGATGTTTTCCGTCCTGGACACGCCGACTATACCTACGAGCAGAAATACGGCCTGCGTGATTATCGTGGCGGTGGACGTTCATCCGCGCGTGAAACGGCAATGCGCGTAGCGGCGGGAGCAATCGCCAAGAAATATCTGGCGGAAAAATTCGGCGTTAAAATTCGTGGCTGCCTGACGCAAATGGGCGATGTTCCGCTGGAGATTAAAGACTGGTCCCAGGTCGAATTGAATCCCTTCTTTTGCCCGGACCCGGATAAAATCGACGCGCTGGACGAACTAATGCGTGGGCTGAAGAAAGAGGGTGACTCCATTGGGGCAAAAGTCACCGTTGTTGCTGATGGTGTGCCGGCAGGTCTTGGCGAACCTGTCTTCGACCGCCTGGATGCCGACATCGCGCATGCGTTGATGAGCATTAACGCCGTTAAGGGCGTTGAGATTGGCGACGGATTTGACGTTGTGGCGCTGCGCGGTAGTCAGAACCGTGATGAGATCACCAAAGACGGTTTCCAGAGTAACCATGCGGGCGGCATTCTGGGTGGGATCAGCAGCGGGCAACAAATCATTGCTCATATGGCGCTGAAACCGACGTCCAGTATTACCGTTCCAGGGCGCACTATTAACCGCTTTGGTGAAGAAGTCGAAATGGTAACCAAAGGACGTCACGATCCGTGCGTTGGGATCCGCGCCGTACCGATCGCCGAGGCGATGCTGGCGATCGTATTGATGGATCACCTGCTGCGTCAGCGGGCGCAAAATGCGGACGTGAAGACTGACATTCCACGCTGGTAAGAAATGAAAAAAACGGCACTCGCGGCGCTGGCTCTGCTTGCCAGCACCGCCTGTCTGGCGGCGACGCCCTGGCAGAAAATTACCCATCCGGTTGCGGGTAGCGCACAGTCTATCGGCGCATTCTCCAATGGCTGTATCGTGGGAGCGGATACGCTGCCGGTACAGTCAGAACACTATCAGGTGATGCGCACCGATCAGCGTCGTTACTTTGGTCATCCGGACCTGGTGATGTTTATCCAGCGCCTGAGTAATCAGGCTAATAATCTGGGGCTGGGCACGGTGTTAATCGGCGATATGGGTATGCCGGCCGGTGGGCGTTTCAATGGCGGTCATGCCAGTCACCAGACCGGGCTGGATGTCGATATTTTCCTGCAGCTGCCAAAAACGCGCTGGACCCCGTCGCAACTGCTGCGGCCGCAGGCGTTAGATCTGGTCTCACAGGACGGCAAACGTGTCGTGCCGTCACTGTGGAAGCCGGAGATTTTCAGCCTGATCAGGCTGGCGGCAAAAGATAATGAAGTCACGCGTATTTTCGTGAATCCGGCGATTAAGCAGCAACTTTGTCTGGATGCAGGGACCGACAGGGACTGGTTGCGTAAAGTGCGGCCGTGGTTCCAGCATCGTGCGCATATGCATGTCCGGTTACGTTGTCCTGCCGACAGTCTTGAGTGCGAAGATCAACCGTTACCGCCACCGGGTGACGGCTGCGGCGCGGAGCTGCAAAGCTGGTTCGAACCTCCAAAACCTGGAACCACCAAGCCTGAGAAGAAGACACCGCCGCCGTTGCCGCCTTCCTGCCAGGCGCTACTGGACGAGCATGTACTCTAATGGATCATTTTGCCAATTTGTTTATGGTGTCTCCGCTGCTGCTGGGTGTGCTTTTTTTTGTGGCGATGCTGGCAGGTTTTATTGATTCTCTGGCCGGAGGCGGTGGTTTACTCACCATTCCGGCATTGATGGCGGCCGGGATGCCACCTGCACAAGCGCTGGCGACCAATAAGCTGCAGGCCTGTGGCGGATCGATCTCTTCCTCCCTCTATTTTATTCGTCGTGGGGTGGTTAACCTGGCGGATCAGAAGCTCAATATATTCATGACCTTTATCGGGTCAATGAGCGGCGCGCTATTGGTTCAGCACGTGCAGTCAGATATTCTGCGTCAGATCCTGCCGGTTCTGGTTATCTGTATTGGCCTTTACTTTCTGTTAATGCCGAAAGTGGGCGAAGAAGATCGGCAGCGTCGATTGCACGGGTTGCCTTTCGCGCTGGTAGCCGGTGGCTGTGTTGGCTTTTACGATGGCTTTTTTGGTCCGGCGGCGGGGTCGTTCTACGCGCTGGCCTTTGTCATGTTATGCGGCTATAACCTGGCGAAATCGACGGCCCACGCCAAAGTATTAAATGCCACATCGAATATCGGTGGGCTATTGCTGTTTGCTCTCGGCGGCAAAGTGATTTGGGCGACCGGATTTGTGATGCTCATTGGCCAGTTTATTGGCGCACGGATGGGCTCGCGGCTGGTGCTCAGCAAAGGACAAAAACTCATTCGGCCAATGATTGTCATCGTCTCCGCCGTGATGAGCGCCAAGCTACTTTATGATAATCATGGACAGGAGATTCTCCACTGGCTGGGGATGAACTAATGAATAATACCCATCACTACGAACAGTTAATTGAGATATTTAACGGCTGCTTTGCCGATGAATTTAATACCCGTCTGATTAAAGGCGACGACGAACCGATCTATCTTCCTGCTGATGCGGAATTACCGTATCACCGTATCGTTTTTGCGCATGGTTATTACGCCAGCGCGTTACACGAAATCTCACACTGGTGCATCGCTGGTAAGGCGCGCCGTGAGCTGGTCGATTTCGGTTACTGGTACTGCCCCGATGGCCGCGACGCGAAGACGCAATGTCAGTTTGAAGATGTGGAAGTGAAGCCGCAGGCGTTTGACTGGCTGTTTTGCATGGCGGCGGGCTACCCGTTTAACGTCAGTTGCGACAACCTGGAAGGGGACTTTGAACCAGATCGCGTGGTATTCCAGCGCCGCGTTCATGCCCAGGTGATGGAGTATCTGGAAAAGGGGATCCCCGAACGCCCGGCGCGTTTCATTAACGCACTACAAAATTATTATCACACGCCTGAACTTAAGGCGGAACAATTCCCGTGGCCCGAAGCGCTCAACTGATGCCGATGCCACGTTTACAATGAGGAAAGAAGATGATCGCGGAGTTTGAATCACGCATTCTGGCATTAATCGACGATATGGTAGAGCACGCCAGCGATGATGAGTTGTTTGCCAGTGGTTACTTGCGTGGGCACCTGACGCTGGCCGTTGCTGAACTGGACGGTGGTGAGGACCATTCCGCTGAAGCATTGTACGCCAATGTGACCAGCAGCCTGGAGAAAGCCATCAGTGCGGGCGAACTCTCGCCACGCGACCAGGCGTTAGTAAAAGAGATGTGGGACACGCTGTTCCAGAAGGCGACGAAACACTAATTGCCCGTAGGCCGGGTGGTGCTACGCTTACCCGGCCTACGATTTTTTACCCACAGACGATTCAGATTGGTTTTGTAGGCCTGATAAGCGCCGCGCATCAGGCAATGATGAGGCGGTATCTTACTTCACCGCTTTGCCCTTCAATAACTTCCGTACCCACAGGCGATTCGGATTTAGCGCCGCCAGCGTGCTGGCATCCATTGGGATCGGTTCATCACTCATTTGCGCGGCCAGAATTTCTGCACATAGCGGGGCAGAACATAGCCCGCGTGACCCCAGTGCGCCCAACATGAACAAATCCGGGTATACCGGTGCGCGTAAAGCATGCTCTTTGTCTTCTGCAAGCCGGGCATACTGATCGAGTGTGGTATTATAGTCCGGCACATTACCGACCATCGGTAAGTGATCGCGCGTGGCACAACGGACGCCGCAACGGGCAGCATTGTCACTGACATTCACTTCTTTCACCCATGCCGCATCCGGCAAGCAGTCGATCAAACGCTGACGGTTTTGCTGCTGGTCATCATGACGGAATGACGTCTCCTCACTCCCCCGATGATAGCTGGCGCCAATACAGTGCTGCTGATTTTCCGGGTTTTGCGGGGTAAGGTAGCCGTCATAGCACAGAACCTGACGCAGTGCGGAAAGTGAAGGCGTCGTGGGAATGTGACTTACCTGGCCGCCAACGGAATACACCGGCAGTGACTGAGTCTGTTCAAAACGGTGAATAGAGTGCCCATTCGCCAGAACCACGACCTCATGTGTTGCCGCTTCTCCGCTGGCGAACTGCAGCTGCCAGCTATCGGTGTGATGAGTAAGTGAGGTCAGTGTGTGTTGGTAGTGGGTACGTAACCCAAGCGTTGTCGCATAGTCGAGAACGGCGGTGGTAAGTTGTGCCGGACACAGCCATCCGCCGGCTGGGTACTGGATGCCATCACATTCGGTCACAACGCCTGTTGTTTGCAAAATTTGGTCTGCGTCCACCCCGACGGCGAGCGCCTTGGGCAGTTCAAGGGACAGCATTTGGCTGATTTTCTGCTGGCTTTTCTCATCCCAGGCGAGCTGCGTGACGCCACACCAGTCATGGGCAAAATTAACGGGTAGGGCATCGTACAGGCGACGAGCAAAGGTAAATGCGGTGGGGAAGAAAAGCGTAATCGCCGCATCATGTTTACTGAGCAACGGATAGAGTGCGCCCTGACGATTGCCGGAAGCACCCTGCGCGGGTTTATCGTCAGCGCAGTAGAGCGTGACCTGCCAGCCTCTACGCAGTAGCGCCAGAGACAGTAATGCACTGGCAATCCCCCCGCCAATAATGGCCGCTGCACGCTTCTCCGTTCCTGTACGCAAAAACCACGGCGCTGATGAAGAGTGCGTCATCGTCTGTTCCATCACGCCACACAGCATTTCACGTTTACGACCAAAACCTTTGCATTTCTGCATTGTAAATCCGGCTTCCTGCAATCCCCGGCGTACAAAACCAGCCGAAGTGAAGGTCGCCAGCGTACCACCCGGTCGGGCCAGTCGGGCCATGGCGTTAAAGAGTGTTGGCGTCCACATATCCGGATTTTTTGCCGGGGCGAAGCCGTCCAGGAACCAGGCATCCACCTGTTGGTTCAGGGACTCGTCCAGCTTACCGGTGAGTTCGTTGATGTCGCCGAACCACAGATCCAGAGTAACCCGCCCCTCATCAAGCAGTAGACGATGACAACCTGCCAGCGGCAGTGGCCACTGTGCCTGGAGTTGCTCTGCCCACGACGCCAGTTCCGGCCAGTGCTGATGCGCTAATGTTAGATCCTCACGCGTCAGCGGAAATTTTTCAAAACTGATGAAATGTAATCTTTCCAGGGTAGCGTCAGGGTGTGCGTTGCGAAAGGTGGCGAATGCCTGCCAGAGCGTGAGGAAGTTTAGACCGGTACCAAAGCCACTTTCTGCCACCACGAACACCGGGCGTGGGTGCACAGGAAAACGTGCGGTGAGGTGGTTGCCACCAAGGAAGACGTAACGTGTCTCTTCCAGCCCGTTATCATTGGAAAAATAGACATCGTCAAAATCTCGGGAAACAGGTGTACCCTCAGCGTTGAATTCAAGGTTGGCAGGTTGTATAGCGTATTGTTTCACGTAAGTTACTCGTCTGACAGGCTGTGCCCCGATCTTAACGAGGAGTGCCTGGCTGCGCAAATTTCCACATTAAATGGCTGATCGGACTTGTTCGGCGTACAAGTGTACGCTATTGTGCCACTCGAAACTTTAAAATAGTGCGACTTACAGAGGTATTGAATGAAACGTGCAGTGATTACTGGCTTGGGCATCGTTTCCAGCATCGGTAATAACCAGCAGGAAGTCCTGGCATCTCTGCGTGAAGGACGTTCAGGGATCACTTTCTCTCAGGAGCTGAAGGACTCCGGCATGCGTAGCCACGTCTGGGGCAACGTAAAACTGGATACCACTGGCCTCATTGACCGCAAAGTAGTGCGCTTTATGAGCGACGCATCCATCTATGCTTTCCTTTCTATGGAGCAGGCAGTGGCTGATGCCGGCCTTGCTGCAGAAGATTACCAGAACAACCCGCGCGTTGGCCTGATTGCAGGTTCCGGCGGCGGCTCCCCGCGTTTTCAGGTATTCGGCGCTGACGCAATGCGTAGCCCGCGTGGTCTGAAAGCGGTTGGCCCGTATGTGGTCACCAAAGCGATGGCATCCGGCGTTTCTGCCTGCCTCGCGACACCGTTCAAAATCCACGGCGTCAACTACTCCATCAGCTCTGCCTGTGCGACTTCTGCACACTGTATCGGCAACGCTGTTGAACAAATTCAGTTGGGCAAACAAGACATCGTTTTTGCTGGCGGCGGCGAAGAGCTGTGCTGGGAAATGGCGTGCGAGTTCGACGCAATGGGCGCACTGTCTACCAAATATAACGACAACCCGTCTCAAGCTTCCCGTACTTATGATGCACACCGTGACGGTTTTGTTATCGCAGGCGGCGGCGGTATGGTTGTTGTCGAAGAACTGGAACACGCACTGGCTCGTGGCGCGCACATCTACGCTGAAATCGTCGGTTACGGCGCAACGTCCGATGGTGCTGACATGGTTGCTCCGTCAGGTGAAGGTGCAGTTCGCTGCATGCAGATGGCGATGCACGGTGTTGATACCCCGATTGACTACCTGAACTCCCACGGTACTTCCACTCCGGTAGGCGACGTGAAGGAACTGGGCGCAATCCGCGAAGTCTTTGGCGATAACAGCCCGGCCATTTCTGCAACCAAAGCCATGACCGGTCACTCACTGGGTGCGGCTGGCGTTCAGGAAGCTATCTACTCTCTGCTGATGCTGGAACACGGTTTTATCGCGCCGAGCATCAACATTGAAGAGCTGGACGAGCAGGCTGCAGGTCTGAACATCGTGACTAAACCGACCGAGCAAGCGTTGACGACTGTTATGTCTAACAGCTTCGGTTTTGGCGGCACCAACGCCACGCTGGTTATGCGTAAGCTGAAAGCGTAAGTCTGCAAAAATGAGATGCAAAAGGGAGCCTGATGGCTCCCTTTTTTACTTATTCATCTTTTCGTACTCCGGTGCGATCTCCGCAGACCATGCTTTCGCACGGGTAATATCCCCGGTACTGTAGATGGGCTGTTCATAACGATCGCGAATATCACGAACGCGATAAATTTTCCAGCGCCTGTCTTCCCAACGCGTATACACTTCCAGCTGCATGGGGGCTTCACCTGTCGGCCCACCTAATTGTACTTCCACCTTTTCGCCACCGAGAAAGGGTTGAGCCGCTCCAACCCGTAACAGCGGGATCCATTCTGGGTCGTAATCCTGCACGTACATAAAGTAGTCAGAATCCCGTATTTCCTGCTCGTAAAGACTATCAATCAGCGCCAGACGATTGATAACGTCTTTCGCTACATAGCGTTGCATGAGTGCGGACGTGTCCCGATTTTGTGTGTATGCGGACATCCACGCGAGATAGAATTGTTTAACACCCTGAGTGCTGTCCCGGTGGGATGAAGAACAGCCACAAAGTAACAAAACCAGAGCAATCAACGAGAACGCTTTCATTACTGTTTCCTGTAAATGGTGTATGACGGTTTTGCCGCCCGATAGCCAGGCCCCGCCCACATATCACGCTGTCTAAAATCGGAGTACCACTCCTGACCGTCAAATATCGCCATATGACCGCTTGGGTTTCCTCCCTCATACGGCTGAATGATGATGACATCTCCTTCCCGGGGTTGTTCAAAGTGGCCAATGGCGCTGAAACCGGCACTTTTTAGCATGGGGCCATAATCTTTAGCATGATAAGTATGCCCAAGAGTGATACCTCCTGCCTGAATGGCTTTGCGGGTAAATTCCGCGCAGCGTCCTTGAGAATGTGAACTCGCGTGTGATTTAGCGTGATTAACTGCGGTTGTTTTATTCCAGCTCATCATGACTCCTGTTAATGGAATAGGTAATAAGTTCGCGTATTGCTTTAACAGGATTTAATCTGATGGGAAGGGCCGATAGTGCTATTAATATCGCAAATGTATTTTATTGAGATATTAATAAATCCGCCGGGTAAATTTTGGTTAATATATTTATAATTGATGGTTATTCTTTGTAACGGTTTTTTTTGCTGATTTTGCAAGATAGCGTGACGGCCAAATTACGTCCGGCGTGGTTTCCAGCGCCTGTGCGATGATCTGTTCTGCACGGGGCCAACTGCGGGTAAATACATTACGCAGCGAGTCAGGAGATAAACCCGCCGAACGTGACAATTCTCTGAGTGTAATACCTCTTTTTTCCAGTGCACTTTTAATATCTGCACGATGCCAGTCTTGGCTTTTGTGTTCCATTCTGTAATCCTAAGAAGATGTGTTATCGGCACCGATATTTTTCAGGTTATAAATTAGAAAGACAAAAGAACGTTACTTTCTTTTTATCGTAGGAATAGTGCCAGAATTAATTTGAAATTTCGCGAAAAAGAAAAAATATTTTTATTTCATCAGCAGAAAGGAAAGAAACTGATGGTAAAAGAGTGGTTCACGGTAAAGGAGTGTCTTGAATTACCGGGGTTTCCTGGAAGCGCACCCGCTGTACGCCTGCGCTTAAATACCTACAGTGAAGGGAAAGAGGGCGTTAAGCGCAAGCGTGCGAAATCTAAGGCCGAGGAATTTCATATTTCTGTGTTCCCACTGTATCTACGCTCGTATCTGAATGAAAATGAGAAAACCGAAGCACCAGATCGCAACATCGTGCAGGAAGCAGGACCCAAAGAGATTTGGGATATGATGTTCCTGCTCCTGACGCCGCAGCAGCGTGAACAGGTAACCGAGCGGTTCAGAGCGAAAGGCATTGATGCGGTATTTCCCTTTTTGTTCGTAGGGAAATCACAGCGTTGAAACGCACTGCGATGCTTTCACAGTTGACAGCCAGGGCCACTCGCAGGCAGACTCCAGCTTCAACATTATCCTCTTGATAATGCGTAAGCGTTTAACGTTATCCAACGCACCTTAATCCTGATAGTCAGGTAGAGGGGGCGTGGACATTCCTCGCCTTACTCTGCATTTTGGAGTAACGCATGACAGCTGTAACCCAACAAGAAAAAACACCTTCGGCGAATTTTTCGCTGTTTCGTATCGCTTTTGCGGTTTTCCTGACCTATATGACGGTCGGTTTACCTTTGCCCGTCATTCCTCTGTTTGTGCATCAGGAACTGGGCTATGGCAACACCATGGTCGGTATCGCCGTAGGCGTCCAGTTTCTGGCAACGGTATTAACGCGCGGCTACGCCGGGCGCTTAGCCGATCAATATGGCGCTAAACGTTCGGCGCTACAGGGGATGTTTGCCTGTGCGCTGGCGGGCGCGGCGTGGTTGTTAGCCGCGCTATTGCCCGTCTCCGTTCCGGTGAAGTTTGCGTTGTTGATCGTTGGGCGTTTGATCCTCGGTTTTGGTGAAAGCCAGCTACTGACCGGAACGCTGACCTGGGGGCTTGGGCTGGTCGGGCCAACGCGCTCCGGTAAGGTGATGTCGTGGAACGGAATGGCGATTTACGGCGCGCTGGCGGCCGGTGCACCGCTGGGGCTACTGATCCACAGCCACTTTGGCTTCGCGGCGCTGGCGGGAACCACGATGGTATTACCGCTGCTGGCATGGGCGTTCAACGGTACCGTGCGTAAAGTGCCTGCGCATGCAGGAGAACGCCCTTCGTTGTGGAGCGTGGTGGGACTTATCTGGAAACCTGGTCTGGGCCTGGCGCTGCAGGGCGTTGGTTTTGCGGTAATCGGTACCTTTATTTCGCTCTATTTTGTCAGCAACGGCTGGACGATGGCGGGTTTCACTCTGACTGCATTTGGCGGGGCGTTTGTGCTGATGCGTATTCTGTTTGGCTGGATGCCAGACAGGTTTGGCGGGGTTAACGTCGCAGTTGTCTCTTTACTGGTTGAAACCGCGGGTCTGATTCTACTGTGGCAGGCTCCATCTGCCTGGATTGCGCTGCTGGGAGCGGCATTAACCGGTGCCGGATGTTCGCTGATCTTCCCGGCGCTGGGGGTGGAGGTCGTGAAGCGAGTGCCTGCCCAGGTTCGTGGTACGGCGCTCGGCGGTTACGCCGCTTTTCAGGATATTTCCTACGGCATAAGCGGTCCTGTCGCCGGGGTTCTGGCCACTGCATACGGTTACTCCTCGGTATTCCTTGCCGGGGCGATTTCCGCGGTGGTGGGCATTTTCGTGACGCTGCTGACTCTGCGAAAAGGTTAAGCAAGCAACCAGAACAGGGCTAATGCTACCAGCAAGGCGACAAATATCAGCCCCGGTCGTGCCGACAGTGTTTTTATTGTTTCAATCACCGGTGCGAACGGGCTGAAAATGGGTTGAAGATGACGCGGATCGTTTAATTCCTGCTCCCGGTCACGTTCCACGCGGCGCAGGAAGATTTGATTCAGCAAGTCCTGCACTTGTACCGCCGTCAGGATCGTTTGCGGCTGGATCTGGTACGTTTGCTGCGCATACTCTTTGATGGCCGTTAGCTCATTTGGCTCCAGCGGCTGTTTTAGCGCCGCCTGCAGCGTTTGCAGCGTCGGCGCATTTTGCAGACTGAGGGTCTGGCGCGCCTGCAGCCATGTCACCAGATGGGTGAACTGTTTTGCCGGGATCAGCTCGCCGCTTTTTACACCAGACAGTTCCAGCATGGACTGCCAGATCATTTTCCCCGACTCTCCCGTGGCGGCCGCCAGCTTAGTGACCAACTGATTTAGCGTATTGTGCTCGGCGGGTAATAAAGGGCGGTCGGTTGCCGGGCGCTGCTGCGGCTGCGGTATCGAAAGCTGCCCCTGCTGCAGCAGAGTGAGCACGTTCTTTAACTGCTCAGGCGTGAGCTGGCTGAGCGCCGTTTGCCCATACTGCTGACGGATAAAATCACTCACCGCCTGGCGATTATTTCCCTGACTCAGTAATTCAGTGAGCTGCGACAGAACCTGACGGTTAGCATGATTCTGCTGAGCAACCCCCAGACGCTGATTCAGGTTTTGCTCAGCGGCAGGGAAGTGACGTGACTGCAGCGGTGTATCGTTTTTAACGCCCAGATCGTGCTTCATTCCAGCCCACACCTCAGCGCTTTGCTGTTGGGTAAGCGAAATCAAACGGGTAATCAATCGTTCCAGCACGGTACGCTGCTGCGTGGACAGTGGCTGTTCACCGGCAACGGAAGGAGGGTTTTGGCCTTCGCCGGGAGGGCGTGCGGGCATACCTGAAATGGGCTGCATCATCTCTGTTCCTTAAATCTGTGCTAACCAGGTCTCGCAGTATGCCTGGCGGCGAGATTATGGCACACTTGCCCGGTTAACTCTCGTTCTCAAACAGGTGAGAAAGACGTGAAAATCCTCGTTGATGAAAATATGCCCTATGCCCGCGAACTGTTCAGTCGTTTGGGGGAGGTCAAAGCGGTTCCCGGTCGCCCGATTCCCGTCACCGAACTGGATGATGCGGATGCGTTAATGGTGCGTTCGGTGACGAAAGTAAACGCATCGCTACTCAGTGGAAAACCGGTAAAGTTTGTCGGTACGGCAACGGCAGGCACGGATCATGTGGATGATGCCTGGCTTGCGCAGTCAGGCATTGGTTTTTCTGCTGCTCCCGGCTGCAATGCGATTGCAGTAGTGGAATATGTTTTCTCTGCGCTGCTGATGCTGGCTGAGCGCGACGGTTTTGCGTTACGTGACCGTACGGTCGGTATTGTTGGTGTAGGTAATGTGGGGGGGCGTTTACAGGCGCGACTGGAAGCATTAGGGATCCGGACTTTGCTGTGCGATCCACCGCGTGCCGATCGGGGCGACGAGGGCGATTTCTGCACGCTGGAAGAATTGGTTGAGCAAGCAGACGTGTTGACCTTCCACACGCCGTTGTTTAAAGACGGTCCGTACAAAACGTTGCACCTGGCCGATGAAGCGCTGATTAGCCGCCTGAAAACGGGCACCATCCTGATTAATGCCTGCCGCGGACCGGTCGTGGATAATTCCGCCTTACTGAACCGACTCAACGCCGGGCAGCCGCTGAGCGTCGTGCTGGATGTCTGGGAGGGGGAGCCGGACCTGAATGTGGCGCTGCTGGAGAAAGCAGACATCGGTACGGCGCACATTGCGGGCTATACCCTGGAAGGGAAAGCACGTGGGACAACGCAGGTCTTTGAGGCCTATAGCAAATTTATTGGTCGTGAACAGCACGTTGCGTTAAACACGCTGTTGCCCGCGCCGGAATTTGGCCGTATTACCTTGCATGGTCCGTTAGATCAGCCAACACTGAAAAGGCTGGTTCATTTAGTGTATGATGTGCGCCGCGACGATGCGCCACTGCGCAAAGTTGCTGGAATTCCGGGTGAATTTGATAAACTGCGCAAGAATTATCTTGAACGTCGCGAATGGTCGTCTTTATACGTAATGTGTGACGATGCTGCCGCCGCAGCCCTGCTGTGTAAGCTGGGTTTTAACGCCGTTCATCATCCGGCACATTAATGTCTTCTTAATGCTCCCTGTCGAATAATACGACAGGGACGCTTATGTATTTCTGGAGTAAATCACCATGTCTGAAGGCTGGAATATTGCCATTCTGGGCGCAACGGGCGCCGTAGGCGAAGCCCTGCTCGATACGCTGGCTGAACGCCAGTTCCCGGTCGGTGAAATCTATGCGCTGGCTCGTAATGAAAGTGCCGGTGAACACCTGCGTTTTAACGGTAAATCGGTCATTGTCCAGGATGTCGCTGACTTTGACTGGACCCAGGCTCAGTTGGCATTTTTTGTCGCGGGAGTTGAAGCCACTGCGGCATGGGTGGAGGAAGCAACCAATGCCGGCTGTCTGGTGATTGACAGCAGCGGTCTGTTTGCGCTCGAGCCTGACGTTCCGCTGGTCGTCCCGGACGTTAACCCATTTGTACTGGCAGATTACCGCAATCGCAACGTTATCGCGGTGCCAAACAGCCTGACCAGTCAACTGCTTTCCGCGCTGAAGCCGCTGATCGATGACGGTGGCCTCTCACGTATTACGGTAACCAACATTATCTCGGCTTCCGCCCACGGTAAAAAAGCGGTAGACGCGTTGGCTGGCCAGAGTGCGAAATTGCTCAACGGTATCCCGATTGACGAGGATGACTTCTTTGGCCGCCAACTGGCGTTCAATATGCTACCGCTGTTGCCCGATCGCGAAGGTAGCGTGCGTGAAGAACGTCGTATCGTCGATGAAGTCCGTAAAATTATGCAAGATGACGGCCTGTTAATTTCAGCCAGCATCGTGCAGTCACCGGTGTTCTACGGTCATGCGCAGATGGTGAATTTTGAAGCGCTGCGCCCGCTGGCCGCAGAAGAGGCGCGTGATGCCTTTTCTCGTGGTGAAGATATTGTGCTGTCAGAAGAGACTGATTTCCCGACCCAGGTTGGCGATGCGTCTGGTACGCCGCACCTGTCAATTGGTTGCGTACATAACGACTACGGTATGCCGGAACAGGTTCAGTTCTGGTCCGTGGCGGATAATGTGCGCTTTGGCGGCGCATTGATGGCAGTAAAAGTTGCGGAAAAACTGGTGCAGGAGTACCTGTACTAATGTCTGACCTGCAACAGCCGTCAACGCATAAAATTGCGCTGGGCATTGAATATGACGGCAGCAAGTATTATGGCTGGCAGCGCCAGAACGAAGTGCGTAGCGTTCAGGAAAAACTGGAAAAAGCGCTCTCTCAGGTTGCGAATGAACGCATCACTGTCTTTTGTGCGGGCCGCACGGATGCGGGTGTTCATGGTACGGGACAGGTGGTGCACTTTGAAACCACCGCGCAACGTAAAGATGCGGCGTGGACGCTGGGGGTAAATGCGAATTTACCTGGTGACATCGCCGTACGCTGGGTGAAAGCGGTACCGGATGATTTTCATGCCCGATTTAGCGCCACGGCTCGCCGTTATCGCTACATCATCTACAATCATCGGTTGCGCCCTGCGGTTTTGGGTAAAGGCGTGACACATTATTATGAGCCGCTGGATGCTGAGCGTATGCATCGTGCGGCTCAGTGCCTGATTGGCGAAAATGATTTCACCTCGTTTCGGGCAGTGCAGTGTCAGTCACGCACGCCATGGCGTAACGTGATGCATATAAACGTCGCGCGTTTCGGCACTTATGTGGTGGTGGATATTAAAGCGAATGCCTTTGTACATCATATGGTCAGGAATATTGTCGGCAGCCTGATGGAAGTAGGCGCCCACAACCAGCCGGAGAGCTGGATTGCAGAACTGTTAGCGGCGAAGGACAGAACGTTAGCAGCAGCAACGGCGAAGGCGGAAGGTCTGTATCTGGTGGCGGTAGATTACCCTGACCGATTTGACCTGCCAAAACCGCCAATGGGCCCGCTATTTCTGGCGGACTAATTTGAATTGTATAAAGGCATAACTATGGATCTGATTTACTTCCTCATCGATTTTATCCTGCACATTGATGTGCACCTGGCGGAGCTGGTCGCGGAATACGGTATCTGGGTATACGCTATTCTGTTTTTGATTCTGTTCTGCGAAACGGGACTGGTGGTGACGCCGTTCCTGCCAGGAGATTCGCTGCTGTTTGTCGCTGGTGCGCTTTCTGCGCTGCCTACGAACGATCTCAATGTTCATCTGATGGTGGCGTTGATGATTGTGGCGGCGATTGTGGGCGATGCGGTGAACTACACGATTGGCCGGTTGTTCGGTGAAAAACTTTTCAGTAACCCAAATTCCAAAATTTTCCGCCGCAGCTATCTGGATAAAACCCATGCGTTCTATGAGCGTCATGGCGGCAAAACGATTATTTTGGCGCGTTTCGTTCCTATCGTGCGTACATTTGCACCGTTTGTTGCGGGTATGGGACACATGTCTTACCGTCATTTTGCGATGTATAACGTTGTAGGCGCGTTGCTGTGGGTATTGCTGTTCACTTATGCAGGCTACTTGTTTGGCGATCTGCCGATCGTTCAGGAAAACCTGAAATTACTGATTGTGGCAATTATCGTCCTCTCCGTATTGCCGGGGGTAATTGAAGTGATTCGCCATAAACGTGCTGCGTCACGGGCTGCAAAATAGAAAGTAACTCAGCGGTTCGACCACTTTTTTATCCAAAGTTTCGGGCTGTTATGTTTTAATGTGCAACATTCATGGTCTGTTAGGGGCAAAAATGGCATTATGCGCCCCTTATAACAAAGCTGACTAGGGTTCAGGCAGAAAGGTCACCAATGAGCTGGATTGAACGAATTAAAAGCAACATTACTCCCACCCGCAAGGCAAGCATTCCTGAAGGGGTGTGGACCAAGTGCGATAGCTGCGGTCAGGTTTTATACCGTGCTGAGCTGGAACGTAATCTTGAGGTCTGTCCGAAGTGTGACCATCACATGCGCATGTCGGCGCGTAATCGCCTGCATAGCCTGTTAGATGAAGGTTCTCTTGTGGAACTGGGTAGCGAGCTTGAGCCGAAAGATGTGCTGAAGTTTCGTGATTCCAAAAAATACAAAGACAGACTGGCTTCTGCGCAAAAAGAAACCGGTGAGAAAGACGCGCTGGTGGTAATGAAAGGTACGCTTCACGGCATGCCGGTCGTTGCAGCTGCATTCGAGTTCGCTTTCATGGGCGGCTCCATGGGCTCTGTCGTCGGCGCGCGTTTCGTCCGTGCGGTCGAACAGGCGCTGGAAGACAACTGCCCGCTGATCTGTTTCTCCGCGTCTGGCGGGGCGCGTATGCAGGAAGCGCTGATGTCACTGATGCAGATGGCAAAAACCTCTGCGGCGCTGGCAAAAATGCAGGAACGTGGTTTACCGTACATTTCCGTACTGACTGACCCTACCATGGGTGGTGTTTCTGCAAGTTTCGCGATGCTGGGCGATCTCAACATTGCTGAGCCGAAAGCACTGATCGGCTTTGCAGGTCCGCGTGTTATTGAGCAGACCGTACGTGAGAAACTGCCGCCGGGATTCCAGCGTAGTGAATTCCTGATTGAAAAAGGCGCTATCGATATGATCGTACGCCGCCCGGAAATGCGTCTGAAACTGGCAAGTGTTCTGGCGAAGCTGATGAATCTGCCCGCGCCGAATCCGGATGAACCGCGTGAAGGCGAGGTGGTACCTCCGGTACCCGATCAGGAATCAGAGGCCTGATAACTGAAAAGGGCAGGGCCACAGGCGCTGCCCTTTTGCTTTTCTCAACGTAAAGAATCTACAGGCATCATGGACAATAAACGTATTCCTCAAGCCGCGTCGCCCCTGGCCTCGTGGCTTTCTTATCTGGAAAACCTGCACAGTAAAACCATCGATTTAGGTCTTGAACGCGTGAGTCTGGTGGCGCAGAAACTGGGCGTATTAAAACCTGCGTCGTTTGTTTTTACCGTCGCGGGAACCAACGGCAAAGGCACGACTTGCCGAACGCTGGAGTCCGTACTCACCGCGGCCGGATATAAAGTTGGTGTATACAGTTCTCCTCACCTGGTGCGCTACACGGAACGTGTCCGCGTGCAGGGGGGCGAGTTGCCGGAGTCTGCGCATACCGCCTCATTTGCTGAGATTGAAGCGGCGCGCGGTGATGTTTCCCTGACCTACTTTGAATACGGCACGCTGTCAGCATTGTGGCTGTTTAAACAGGCGCAGCTTGATGTGGTGATTCTGGAAGTGGGTTTAGGCGGCCGTCTTGACGCAACCAATATCGTCGATGCCGATGTCGCGGTGGTCACCAGCATTGCGCTTGACCATACTGACTGGCTGGGACCCGATCGCGAAAGCATTGGCCGTGAGAAGGCGGGGATCTTCCGTGCAGAGAAACCGGCTATCGTCGGTGAACCGGAAATGCCTTATACCATCGCGGATGTGGCGCAAGAGACAGGGGCTATACTGCAGCGCCGTGGCGTGGACTGGCGCTATTCGGTTACGGATAACGACTGGTCATTCAGCGATAGCCACGGTACGCTGACACAACTGCCGTTACCGCAGGTCCCGCAACCTAACGCCGCGACCGCACTGGCAGCACTGAGAGCCAGCGGACTTAACGTCAGCGAGCAGGCGATTCGCGAAGGTATCGAGCAGGCTATTTTACCGGGGCGTTTTCAGATTGTGAGCGAGTCACCGCGGGTGATTTTTGATGTTGCTCATAATCCGCATGCGGCGGAATATCTGACTGAACGTCTGAAAAAGTTAGTGAAAAGCGGGCGTGTACTTGCCGTTATCGGTATGCTACATGATAAAGACATTGCCGGTACGTTAGCCTGGTTGAAAAGCGTGGTTGACGACTGGTATTGTGCGCCTCTGGAAGGCCCGCGTGGTGCAACGGCAGAACAACTGCTGGAGCACCTGGGTAATGGCGAAGCCTATGACAGCGTGGCTCAGGCATGGCTTGCGGCCCTGGCCGCGGCAAAACCAGAAGATACCGTGTTGGTGTGTGGATCGTTTCACACTGTCGCACATGTCATGGAAGTACTAGACGTGGGGAGAAGCGGTGGCGAGTAAGTTTCAGAATCGATTAGTTGGCACTATTGTGCTGGTCGCGCTTGGGGTGATTGTTCTTCCCGGGCTGCTAGACGGGCAGAAAAAACATTATCAGGATGAGTTTGCGGCGATCCCGCTGGTACCAAAACCTGGCGATCGCGATGAACCGGACATGATGCCTGCGGCGACGCAGGCGCTGCCGACGCAACCGCCGGAAGGTGCCGCAGAAGAGGTACGTGCCGGTGATGCGGCCGCGCCGTCGTTGGATCCGTCGCGTCTGACGGCAGCAAACAACGCAGAGTTCGATCCTGTCCCTGCGCCTGTGGAGCCGCCAAAACCAAAACCGAAGCCGCAACCTGTTGCCGCTGCTCCGGCGCCGACGCCCGTTCCTGCACCAGCACCGAAACCGGTTGTCGAAGACGCGCCGGCACCAACCGGGAAAGCCTACGTTGTGCAGCTCGGTGCGTTGAAAAATGCGGATAAGGTCAATGAGATCGTCGGTAAGTTACGTGGTGCGGGCTTCCGGGTATATACTTCCCCGTCAACGCCGGTACAGGGTAAAATAACCCGAATTCTCGTTGGGCCTGATGCGTCCAGAGATAAGCTGAAAAACTCGCTGGGAGAACTGCAGAAAATCTCCGGCCTGAGTGGGGTTGTGATGGGGTATACCCCTAATTAAGGGGCAGTCTCATGTCGGCCGGGTACGGTGTTAACACCGCTATCCGGCAGTGCCCGAAGAGGCATAAAACCGTATGGCGTTGAAGATTTTTTCAGCGCCATTTTTATTTACGCGTGGAAAGGAAATCCCTACGCAAACGTTTTCTTTTTCTGTTAGAATGCGCCCCGAACAGGACGACAGGGCGTAAAATCGTGGGACACTTATGGTCTGGATTGATTACGCCATTATCGCGGTGATTGGTTTTTCCTGTCTGGTTAGCCTGATCCGTGGCTTTGTACGTGAAGCATTATCGTTGGTGACTTGGGGTTGTGCTTTCTTTGTCGCCAGCCATTACTACACTTACCTGTCTGTCTGGTTTACGGGCTTTGAAGACGAACTGGTTCGAAATGGGATTGCTATCGCGATACTGTTTATCGCGACACTTATCGTCGGCGCTATCGTTAACTTTGTGATAGGCCAACTGGTAGAGAAAACAGGCCTGTCGGGTACTGACAGGGTGTTGGGGATCTGCTTCGGTGCTCTGAGAGGGGCGCTGATCGTCGCCGCCATACTGTTCTTTCTCGATACGTTTACCGGTCTGTCGAAAAGTGAAGACTGGAGTAAGTCGCAGCTGATCCCGCAGTTCAGTTTCATCATCAGATGGTTCTTTGACTATCTGCAAAGCTCGTCAAGTTTCTTGCCCAAAGTATAAACTTTGGGTCGTTGCTGAACGAGGAAAAGACGTATGTGCGGTATTGTCGGTATCGCCGGTGTTATGCCGGTAAACCAGTCGATTTATGACGCGTTAACGGTGCTCCAGCACCGTGGTCAGGATGCCGCAGGCATCATCACCATTGATGCCAATAACTGCTTCCGTTTGCGTAAAGCAAACGGAATGGTGAGCGATATTTTTGAAGCGCGCCATATGCAGCGTTTGCAGGGCAATATGGGCATCGGTCATGTGCGTTACCCAACGGCTGGCAGCTCCAGCGCCTCTGAAGCTCAACCTTTTTACGTCAACTCACCGTATGGCATCACGCTTGCCCACAACGGCAACCTGACCAACGCGCATGAGCTGCGTAAAAAGCTGTTCGAAGAAAAGCGCCGTCACATCAATACCACTTCAGATTCAGAAATTCTGCTGAATATTTTCGCCAGCGAGCTGGATAACTTCCGCCATTATCCGCTGGAAGCCGACAATATTTTTGCTGCGATTGCAGCGACCAACCGTCAGATCCGTGGTGCCTATGCCTGCGTGGCGATGATTATCGGTCACGGTATGGTGGCGTTTCGCGATCCTAATGGTATCCGCCCGCTGGTGCTGGGCAAACGCGATATCGGCGATGGTCGTACCGAATATATGGTGGCGTCTGAGAGCGTGGCGCTGGATACGCTGGGCTTTGAATTCCTGCGCGACGTAGCTCCTGGTGAAGCGGTGTATATCACCGAAAAAGGCCAGCTGTTTACCCGCCAGTGTGCCGATAATCCGGTCAGCAACCCATGCCTGTTTGAATATGTTTACTTCGCGCGTCCTGACTCCTTCATCGACAAGATTTCCGTCTACAGCGCCCGTGTGAATATGGGAACAAAGCTTGGCGAAAAAATTGCCCGTGAGTGGGAAGACCTGGATATCGACGTGGTGATCCCCATTCCGGAAACCTCTTGTGATATCGCGCTGGAAATTGCCCGTATCCTCGGTAAGCCATATCGTCAGGGGTTTGTGAAAAACCGCTACGTGGGGCGTACCTTTATCATGCCGGGCCAGCAGCTGCGCCGTAAATCCGTGCGCCGTAAGCTGAATGCCAACCGTGCTGAGTTCCGTGATAAAAACGTACTGTTGGTTGATGATTCCATCGTGCGTGGAACGACTTCAGAACAGATTATCGAAATGGCGCGTGAAGCTGGCGCGAAGAAGGTTTATCTGGCCTCTGCCGCACCGGAGATTCGCTTCCCGAACGTTTATGGTATTGACATGCCAACAGCGACGGAGCTGATTGCTCATGGTCGTGAAGTGGACGAGATCCGTCAAATCATTGGCGCGGATGGACTCATCTTCCAGGATCTGAACGATCTGATCGACGCTGTACGTGCTGAGAACCCGGACATTCAGCAGTTTGAATGCTCTGTGTTTAATGGCGTCTATGTCACTAAAGATGTTGACCAGCAGTATCTCGATTTCCTCGACTCTTTGCGTAATGACGATGCCAAAGCGGTATTGCGCCAGAACGAAGCGGAAAATCTTGAGATGCACAACGAAGGTTAACGTTTGATCGCAAGCAAGGGGCAACCTGCACCCTTGCTTGCAACTCACCGTAAATTCCTGCAAAGTCGGCCCTGAACAAGCAAGGGCGATTAAACATGAAACGACTCATCATTGGTATTTCTGGCGCAAGCGGGGCAATTTACGGTGTGCGCCTGCTACAGGTTTTGCGTGACGTTACCGATGTGGAAACCCATTTGGTGATGAGCCAGGCGGCGCGGCAGACGCTGGCGCTGGAAACGGACCTCTCTGTACGCGACGTGCAGGCCCTGGCGAATGTGACGCACGATACGCGCGATATCGCCGCCAGTATCTCCTCCGGTTCTTTTCAGACCGCCGGAATGGTTATTCTGCCATGTTCAATCAAAACGCTTTCTGGCATTGTTCACAGCTACACCGATGGACTGCTTACCCGTGCGGCAGATGTGGTGCTGAAAGAACGCCGTCCCCTGGTGCTGTGTGTACGTGAGACTCCGCTGCATCTCGGGCACTTGCGTCTTATGACTCAGGCGGCAGAAATTGGCGCGGTGATTATGCCACCCGTTCCCGCCTTCTATCATCGGCCACAGACGCTTGATGATGTGATTAATCAAACGGTTAATCGTGTGCTTGATCAGTTTGATATCGCTCTTCCGCAGGACCTGTTCACCCGCTGGCAAGGGGCGTAAGCCGTTCCATCAGCGTGCAAAGAAACATCCGTTGCCCTGTTTCAGGGCAATTTTGTAACCGCGATCATATCCTCAACATTTAATTCGTTAAAACGCAACGAAACGCTGCGGTTCAACCGTCAGACCTGCTATCTTCAAAATCAGGACATTATTGCAACGTTTTATTAACATATTTAACGTCGAATATCCTCATCGATGCGAAAATGGCATAAGACCTGCATGAAAAAGTCTGCAAACACACAACACAACGTAAAACATAATAAAATTACGCCACTTGAGGGTTATGTATGAAGAAGACGGTTCTTGCTTTGTCTTTGCTGGTAGGACTCTCCGCCACCGCGGCCAGCTACGCAGCACTTCCGCAGACAGTTCGTATTGGTACAGATACAACGTACGCTCCTTTTTCCTCTAAAGATGCCAAAGGCGATTTTGTCGGTTTTGATATCGATCTGGGAAATGAGATGTGTAAACGTATACAGATCAAATGTACCTGGGTTGCCAGTGATTTTGATGCGCTGATCCCGTCGCTGAAAGCGAAAAAAATTGATGCCATCATCTCTTCGCTTTCCATCACCGAGAAACGCCAGCAAGAAATTGCGTTCTCAGACAAACTTTACGCAGCAGATTCACGTCTGATCGCCGCGAAAGGCTCCCCAATTCAGCCGACTCTGGACTCCCTCAAGGGTAAACATGTTGGCGTCCTGCAAGGTTCGACACAGGAAGCCTATGCCAATGACAACTGGCGCAGCAAAGGCGTGGACGTGGTGGCTTATGCGAACCAGGACCTTATCTATTCTGACCTGACGGCAGGCCGTCTGGACGCGGCGTTGCAGGACGAAGTCGCAGCCAGTGAAGGTTTCCTGAAACAACCTGCAGGTAAAAATTACGCGTTTGCCGGTCCGTCAGTTAAAGATAAAAAATATTTTGGCGACGGGACCGGGATTGGCTTACGCAAAGACGATGTCGAGCTGAAAGCGGCGTTTGATAAAGCGCTGGGCGAACTGCGCAAAGACGGCACCTACGACAAAATGGCGAGCAAGTATTTTAACTTCAATGTCTACGGCGATTAATACGCCGAAGAGGGGAATTGACTGCACCATTGCGGGTAACCATTACGGTGCATAATAAATTCAGTGCACTGTTTTGGTGCTTTTGTCGCTGACTTAATAAGCATGAGTGCATACTTAAGCGCTTTTCATGCAAATAAATACCGCTGACAAGGTAGAATGCTTTGCCTTGTCGGCCTGATTAATGGCACGATAACTGCACCTGGTCCTGTAAAGATCCCCTATAAAAGACAGTCTGTTGAGGATAGTTATGAAAAAACTGGTGTTGTCTCTTTCTCTGGTTCTGGCTTTCTCCAGTGCTACCGCAGCATTTGCAGCCATCCCGCAAAAAATTCGTATCGGTACCGATCCTACTTATGCACCGTTCGAATCGAAAAATGCACAGGGTGAATTGGTCGGTTTTGATATCGATCTGGCTAAAGAGCTCTGCAAACGCATCAATACACAATGTACCTTCGTGGAAAACCCGCTGGATGCGCTGATCCCTTCGTTAAAAGCGAAGAAGATCGATGCCATCATGTCGTCGCTTTCCATTACTGAAAAACGTCAGCAAGAGATTGCCTTTACCGACAAGCTTTATGCAGCAGACTCTCGTCTGGTGGTTGCTAAAGATTCCGCTATTCAGCCGACCATTGAGTCTCTGAAAGGTAAACGTGTCGGCGTGCTGCAGGGCACCACTCAGGAAACGTTCGGTAACGAACACTGGGCGCCAAAAGGCATCGAAATTGTCTCCTATCAGGGGCAAGACAATATCTATTCTGACCTGACTGCCGGGCGTATTGATGCCGCATTCCAGGATGAAGTCGCAGCCAGCGAAGGCTTCCTGAAGCAGCCAGTTGGTAAAGATTACAAATTCAGCGGCCCGTCTGTGAAAGATGAGAAGTTGTTCGGTGTGGGTACCGGTATGGGACTGCGCAAAGACGACAACGAGCTGCGCGAAGCGCTGAACAAAGCCTTTGCCGAAATGCGAGCTGACGGTACTTACGAGAAGCTGGCGAAAAAGTACTTCGATTTTGATGTTTACGGCGGTTAATCACCGCAGGTGCTGATAAAGCCCGTAGATTTTTGACGCGTTGAATTGATGTCTGATGGCGCTGCGCTAATCAGGCCTACGGTGATTTTGTAGGCCGGATAAGGCAAAGCCGCCATCCGGCATTTAACGGTTAGTCTGAAATCAAAAGAGGCTTATTACTCCACCACACACGACAGGACAGGCAGCATGTTGTATGGCTTTTCAGGTGTTATTTTACAGGGTGCGATTGTTACGCTGGAGCTGGCTCTCAGCTCGGTAGTGCTGGCGGTCATGATAGGCCTTGTTGGCGCGGCAGCGAAGCTTTCGCAAAGCCGGGCGCTGGCGCTTATATTCGAAGGGTACACCACGCTTATCCGCGGGGTTCCCGATCTCGTCTTAATGCTGCTCATTTTCTACGGATTACAAATCGCGCTGAATACCATTACCGATGCAGTGGGTATCAGTCAGATTGATATCGATCCGATGGTCGCAGGGATTATTACGCTCGGGTTTATCTACGGAGCCTATTTTACTGAAACCTTCCGTGGCGCGTTTATGGCGGTACCGAAAGGTCATATTGAAGCGGCGACGGCATTCGGTTTTACCAGCTCACAAATATTTCGCCGCATTATGTTCCCGGCGATGATGCGCTATGCCTTACCGGGAATTGGCAACAACTGGCAGGTCATTCTGAAGGCCACGGCGCTGGTGTCGTTGCTTGGACTTGAAGACGTAGTGAAAGCCACTCAGCTTGCCGGGAAGAGTACCTGGGAGCCGTTCTATTTTGCCGTAGTGTGCGGGGTCATCTATCTGGTGTTTACCACCGTGTCTAATGGTGTGCTGCTGTACCTTGAGCGCCGCTATTCCGTGGGTGTGAAGAGGGCTGACCTGTGATTGAGATTATTCAGGAATACTGGAAGTCCCTGCTGTGGACCGACGGATATCGCTACACCGGCGTTGCTATCACCCTGTGGCTTCTGATTTCGTCAGTGGTGATGGGCGGGATACTGGCGCTGTTTTTGGCAATTGGTCGTGTTTCCAGTAATAAGTTTATCCAGTTTCCCATCTGGCTGTTCACCTATATTTTTCGTGGAACGCCGTTGTATGTTCAGCTGTTGGTGTTTTATTCCGGGATGTATACGCTGGAGATAGTTAAAGGCACGGATTTCCTCAACGCGTTTTTCCGCAGCGGGCTTAACTGTACCGTACTGGCGCTGACGCTGAATACCTGTGCATACACGACGGAGATCTTCGCCGGGGCTATCCGTTCCGTGCCCCATGGCGAGATTGAAGCCGCACGCGCCTACGGTTTCTCTTCCTTCAAACTGTACCGCTGCATTATCTTGCCTTCCGCGCTGCGTATTGCGCTGCCGGCTTACAGCAATGAAGTGATTTTAATGCTGCACTCCACGGCGCTGGCGTTTACCGCAACGGTGCCTGATCTGTTGAAAATCGCCCGTGATATCAACTCGGCAACCTACCAGCCATTTACCGCATTCGGTATTGCCGCTGTACTGTATTTGATGATTTCGTATGTCCTGATCAGTCTGTTCCGTAAAGCGGAAAAACGCTGGTTGCAGCATGTATCCTCTAAATAGTTCGAGTAACACGATGCCTGAGAATAAATTAAACGTTATCGATTTACATAAGCACTACGGCGAACATGAAGTGCTGAAAGGGGTATCGCTGCAGGCCAACGCAGGTGATGTTATCAGTATTATTGGCTCGTCAGGTTCAGGTAAAAGTACCTTCCTGCGCTGCATTAACTTTCTCGAGAAACCGAGCGCCGGTTCGATTGTCGTCAGTGGCCAGAACATTGGTCTGGTGCGCGACAAAGACGGCCAGCTTAAGGTTGCCGATAAAAATCAGCTGCGCCTGCTGCGTACGCGACTGACGATGGTCTTTCAGCACTTCAACCTGTGGAGCCACATGACGGTGCTGGAAAACGTCATGGAAGCGCCGATTCAGGTGCTGGGGCTGAGCAAGCAGGAAGCCCGCGAGCGTGCGGTGAAGTATCTGGCCAAAGTCGGTATTGATGAGCGCGCGCAGGGGAAATACCCGGTGCATCTGTCCGGCGGTCAGCAGCAGCGTGTGTCAATTGCCCGTGCGCTGGCGATGGAGCCGGAAGTTCTGCTGTTTGATGAACCCACCTCGGCGCTAGACCCAGAGCTGGTCGGCGAAGTGCTGCGCATCATGCAACAGCTGGCTGAGGAGGGGAAAACCATGGTGGTCGTGACGCATGAAATGGGGTTTGCCCGCCACGTTTCCTCACACGTTATTTTCCTGCATCAGGGAAAAATTGAAGAAGAGGGCAATCCGGAGCAGGTGTTTGGGAACCCACAAAGCCCGCGTTTACAGCAGTTCCTTAAAGGATCGCTGAAGTAATTGAGTTGCCCGGAGGCGCTATGCTTGCCGGGCCTACCGTTTTAACGCGCTGTACTCCAGACGATAAACCCAGTCGTCATGCGCTATGCCGTTCACTTCATAGGCTTTTTCAAGCACCTGAGTGCGTTTGAATCCTGTTTTTTCCAGAATGCGTATCGATCCGGTATTCCCGGCTAATACATAGGCATTTATCGCCGTTACGCCAGCCTGTTGAAAGGCATAATCGCACACGGCACGTACGGCTTCGCTGGCAATACCTTTTCCCTGCGCCCGCGGCGTGATGGCGTAGCCAATATCAGCTTCCTGAGGATAAAGATGGCTTATCTGTAAGCCAATATCGCCCAGTTGCGTCGTGTTGTTGTGCTCCCGGATAACAAAGGTATGTCGAGCGGAAAGGCGTCTGGCGAAGAGCAGGCGAGTATCTTTGGTTGGGGCGATATCCCCCATGAAACGCATGACGTCAGGATTTTCTCGTAGCCGCTGGAAAAAAGGCCAGTCAGCGAGTTGGTACAACGAGAGGGTAAGTCGGGGTGTTGATATTATCGCCATAACGTCGCCATCGTGGTATTCGGTTTTTTAACCATACCACCACAATGGCAACAGTGAAGGGATATCAGACATTATCGGATGACATCGGCCAGCGCTTCTTCCAAATCGTACCAACGAAACGCAAAACCGGCCGCTTCCAGGCGTTTGGGCAACGCGCGCTGACCCCCGAGGACCAGCACCGAGGATTCGCCCATCAGCAGCCGCATAGCGGCCGCTGGAACGCGCAGGATCGCCGGGCGGTTCAGGGCATGACCCAGCGCATGGGCAAACTGCTCATTGCGAACCGGGTATGGCGAAACCATGTTGAAGGGACCGCGCAGATCGTTATCCAGCAGCCAGATAATCCCGTTGACCATATCGTCAACATGGATCCAGGCCAGGTATTGACGCCCATTGCCGATAGGACCGCCAAGCCCCAGACGAAACGGTGGGACCATCTTAGCGAGGATCCCGCCCGTAGAGGCCAATACAACGCCAGTACGCAGCAAACATACGCGCGTTCTGTCGCTTTGCGCAGCGCTGGCGATCTGTTCCCACCGGGCGCACAACTTATGGGTGAATTCGTTATGCGGTGGCTCTTCTTCCGTAACCACAACTTCGCCCAAATCGCCGTAGTAACCGGTAGCGGAACCGGAGATTAACACTGAGGGCGGCGTGTCGCTGACCTTGATTAAATCGACCAGTTTCTGCGTAATCCCCCAGCGGCTCTGGCACAAACGCTCTTTTTGCTCCGCGCTCCAGCGTTTGTCAGCGATAGGCTCTCCGGCAAGATTGATGACAGCATCAATACCATCGAGGTTTTGCTGCTCTTCCAGCCCTTTCCATAGTGTGACCCGAGAGTCCAGAATCTGACGAGCCTTATCAGGAGTACGTGTCACTACGGTAATCTGATGCCCCAGTTCCAGCAGGCGGGGGATCAAATGACGTCCAATCAGGCCAGTACCGCCGGTAATCAGAATCTGCATGTCGCCTCCCGGGTTACGTTTAGCGCTGCCAGCTCAATGTCATGGAAACGGAGTCGGCGTAACGCAATGCGTGAAGTTTATCGATCTCCACTTCAGCATAAGTGACCCAGTGATGTTCGCGTGCGATATCGAGCACATCTTGCGTTAATTTTTCCAACAATGAGAAGCGGTTACTCTCAACGTGCGAAATGATGCTCTTGGTGATGGTGCGATAATTCAGCGCGTCGTTGATATCTTCACTGGTCCGGGCTTTGTCTGCGGGATAGTGGATGGCAATATTGATGACGATATCCTGTCGGTTCAGGATCTCTTCTTCTTTAATGCCGATAAAAGTGCGCAGACGAAGGTTTTTTATACGAATAATTGCGTCAGGTTGTGACATTGCAGGTTTCCTCCATGTATGAACCTTTTCATGATACACGAGAACCGAATCGCGTTAACTTTTCTCGCTCTGCGCTTGCTGCATCGCCCGTTCTGTTGCGGGACGAGTGCGGATACGTTCGTACCAGTTATTGACCGCCGGATAGTTGTCGAGGTCGATACGCTGGCGCTGGTGGAGATTAATCCACGGCCAGCAGGCAATGTCGGCAATGCTGTAATGATCGCCACCCAGCCAGGGGGATATTTCCAGACGTTTATTCATGACGTTGTACAGTCGCTGGGTTTCTACCTGATACCGTTCAATGGCATAGGGGATTGTCTGCGGTGCGAAGTGGCTGAAGTGATGATTTTGTCCCAGCATGGGGCCCAGCCCGCTGACCTGCCAGAACAGCCACTGCAGCGTGGTATGGCGCTCGCGTAATTCGCCGCTGAGTAGCTTACCGCTCTTTTCCGCCAGGTAGAGTAAAATCTCGCCAGACTCAAACAGGCTAATGGGTTTTCCACCATCCTCCGGGGCGCAGTCGATGATGGCCGGAATTTTATTATTTGGTGAAATCAGCAAAAAGTCAGGGCGGAACTGGCTGCCTCTGCTGATATCTACATGAATCAGACGGTATTTTAACTGTGCCTCTTCGAGAAACAGTGTGATTTTGTGCCCGTTTGGCGATGGCGTGTAGTAGAGGTCGATCATTGTCAGCGTCCGTTTTGTCATGAACCGGGTCACTACAAGTATAGAAGCTGCCGACGTGCGTGAGTTTTCATCAAGTGACAGCGAGAGAAAGACTCTATATTTTGAAAGCAAGCCAATACACGTCAGAGGACATTATGAGCAAACCTGCAATTACGCTGTGGTCAGATGCCAACTTTTTCTCCCCTTATGTGCTGTCTGTTTATGTCGCTCTGCAAGAGAAAGGGCTGCCTTTTACGCTGAAAACTGTCGACCTCAATAGTGGTGAACACTTACAACCTTCATGGCAAGGGTATGCGCTGACGCGGCGCGTACCGGTTCTGGACATTGACGGTTTTGAACTGAGTGAATCCTCGGCGATTGCCGAATTCCTGGAAGAGCGTTTCGCGCCGCCGCAATGGGAGCGCATTTATCCGCACGATCTACAAAAACGGGCTCGTGCCCGCCAGGTTCAGGCCTGGCTCCGCAGCGATCTGATGCCTGTCCGGGAAGAGCGTTCGACGGATGTGGTTTTTGGTGGCGTGAAGAAAGGTCCGTTGACAGAAGCAGGCAGGGCCAGTGCGGAAAAATTGTTTGCTACGGCGGGCAGTTTACTGGCGCACGGTAAGCAGAATTTGTTTGGTGAATGGTGTATTGCAGACAGCGATTTAGCGCTAATGCTTAATCGACTGGTTCTGAATGGCGATGATGTACCAGAACAGCTCGCGGAGTATGCCACCTTCCAGTGGCAGCGCGCTTCGGTACAACGTTTTATCGCGCTTTCAGCGAAGCGTTCCTGCTGAAAGTAGGGGCGTAATCCAGTATCATTGAAAGGTATTTTTCAACGAGGGGTGAGTGATGAAACTGATGTTCGCATCGGACATTCATGGTTCGTTGCCGGCTACGGAATGCGTACTTGAACGATTTGCCCAAAGCGGTGCGCAATGGCTGGTGATACTGGGCGATGTATTGAACCATGGGCCGCGTAATGCGCTGCCACAGGGCTACGCGCCAGCGCAGGTCGCCGAGCGTTTGAATGAGCAGGCGTCGCGGATAATTGCGGTGCGTGGGAATTGCGACAGCGAAGTGGATCAGATGCTCCTGCATTTTCCAATAACCGCGCCGTGGCAGCAAATTCTGACTGACAGCCAGCGACTCTTTCTGACGCACGGACATCTTTTTGGTCCGGATAACTTACCACCGCTCAACGCCGGCGATGTGCTGGTTTATGGGCATACACATTTGCCGGTGGCAGAGCGACGTGGGGATATCTACCAATTTAACCCAGGTTCGGTAAGCATCCCGAAAGGGGGATTTACGGCAAGCTATGGGATTCTGGCTGATAATGTTCTCAGCGTGATGGCACTCAATGATCAAAGTATTATTGCGCAGGTCGAGATTAATCCGTAAGTTACCCCACAAACGTAAACGCGCCGTAAGAGCGCTAGAAAAAAGAAGGTTTCCTGATGGTGGAACAGCGTCGTTTGGCAAGTACTGAATGGGTGGATATTGTGAATGAAGACAATGAAGTCATCGCACAATCCAGCCGGGAACAAATGCGGGCACAATGCTTGCGCCACCGTGCAACGTATATTGTTGTACATGATGGTATGGGTAAAATTCTGGTTCAACGTCGCACTGAGACAAAGGACTTTATGCCCGGTATGCTGGATGCTACCGCGGGGGGGGTTGTGCAGGCTGATGAACAGCTTCTGGACTCCGCGCGTCGTGAAGCGGAAGAAGAATTGGGCATTGCCGGCGTCCCATTTGCCGAGCACGGTCAGTTTTATTTTGAAGACCAGAACTGTCGCGTCTGGGGCGGACTGTTTAGCTGCGTGTCTCACGGACCGTTTGCGCTGCAGGAAGAAGAGATTAGTGAAGTGTGCTGGCTGACGCCGGAAGAAATTACCGCGCGCTGTGATGAATTTACACCGGACTCACTGAAAGCACTGGCGCTGTGGATGACACGCAATGCCAAGAATGAAAGTGCGAAAGCCGAAAAGCAGGAAGAAGCTGAGTAAAAACTGCTCATCCGGCCTACAGCGTTGAGAAATCCTGTAGGCCGGGCAATCATTTTTAGTGGTAACCCATTATCTGCGCGCCAATCACCACCACGCTGGACATAATAAACAGCAGTCCCAACAGCGTGGCGCCGACCTTCAGCCAGTTACGAAAATCCACCCGACAAACACCTAGCGTTGCCATCAGGGATGCCGACGTTGGATAGATAATATGACTGAATCCGTCGCCAAACTGGAAGGCCAGTACGGTGACCTGACGGTTGACCCCCACCAGATCGCCCAGTGGTGCCAGTAGCGGCATAGTCAGTGCTGCCTGACCCGATCCAGACGTGACAAAGAAGTTAAACACAGCCTGGAAAAGCAGCATAAACCAGGCCGCAATCGCGTTGTCCAGGCCACTGATACCGTTGGCGATACTGTGCAGCAGGGTATTTAACACACTGGCATCACCCGCTTCGCCATTACCAACCAGCAGCAATATTCCCTTGGCAAAGCCGACCAACAGGGCAGGCGCGATCATCATTCGCGCACCCTCAGTAAACGAGGAGGCCATGATATTGACCGTCATACCGTTGAGTCGAAAAACAACCCCGATAATGCCAATCACCAGCCCCATGGTGAAAAACTGACTGGCAATTTCAGGAATGAACCACGCGTTGACGATAACGCCCCAGACCACCCAAATCATTACCGCAGTAAGTACGAAAAGGACCAGCCAGTCACCCAGCGTGAAACGTCGCTCGACGACCTCGTCCTGCTGCTCACGGAAGAAACGGTCCGATTCATGCACCCGGGACAGCAGAGGGTTCTTCTTAATGCGTGCCGCGTAGGCCAGCGTGAACGTCAGGCCGATCATCGTCGCCACAACCCATACTACGATCCGCAGACCCGAACCCGAGAGTACAGGGACACCCGCAATACCCTGTGCGACAACCACACAGAATGGGTTCATCCATGAGCTGGCAAAGCCAATTTGGGTGGCGATATAGGTCACCAGAACGGTGGTGATACTGTCGTAACCTAACCGCACCATAAGCGGTGCAATGATAATGGCGAAAGCGACCGCTTCTTCCCCCATCCCAAAGACGGCACCGCCTAACGAGAAGAGAATAAACAGTACTGGGATAAACAGGACCTCATTACCCCGGGTATGACGGATCAGCGCCAGGATGCCGTTATCGATGGTTCCTGTGCGCATTACGATACCGAATGCACCACCAATCACCAGCATAAACATAATGATGCCAACGGCGGTGCCAAATTTTGAACCGGAGGTTAACCCTTCAAACGGAAAATTCATCAGACCAGGGCTTTCATCGCCGGTGGTGAAGAACTTAACCCGATGATACTGCTCTTCCCCCGCATCGTTGGTCAGAATACGAAAAGAGTGGGGATCGACCACTTTACGCGTTTTGGTTTGTCCATCAACCTGGTACTGCACTTCCTGGCTGTCGAACATTCCGACGGGAACGACCCAGGTTGCCAGACTGGTTAAAATGGCGACGAAAAAAATAATCACCAGCGTGTCGGGCATGGCCCATTTTTTCGCGGGTTGTGATTCTGTTACTGCAGACATGAAGGACTATCCCTGTTGCAAAGCAAAGAGGCTAAGTATGCAAACAGGAGAATAGTTATTCATTGATGCAGCGCATCTAAGCAAATGTTTCAGAATTTGTTAATGAACGGGACAGGCATAAAAAAACCGGAAATATCAGCTATTTCCGGTTTCAAGAATCACGCTATGTAGAACGCAACGGACGCGTTTAGGTCACCATCCGGCGTACACAGCAGATTACTGCTGCTGGGAAGACTGGATCGCGGTCAGAGCGATGGTGTAGACGATATCGTCTACCAGCGCGCCACGAGACAGGTCGTTCACCGGCTTACGCATACCCTGCAGCATCGGCCCGATGGAGATCAGGTCAGCAGAACGTTGTACCGCTTTGTAGGTGGTGTTACCGGTGTTCAGATCCGGGAAGATGAACACGGTAGCGCGACCTGCAACCGGAGAGTTCGGCGCTTTGGATTTTGCTACATCAGCCATAACAGCCGCATCGTACTGCAGCGGACCGTCGATCATCAGGTCAGGACGTTTTTCCTGCGCCAGACGCGTAGCTTCACGTACTTTCTCTACGTCGCTACCTGCACCAGAGGTACCGGTGGAGTAGGAGAGCATTGCAACGCGTGGTTCGATGCCGAAGGCAATCGCGGAATCAGCGGACTGAATCGCGATTTCTGCCAGCTGTTCTGCGGTCGGATCTGGGTTGATCGCGCAGTCGCCGTAAACATAAACCTGATCCGGCAGCAGCATGAAGAACACAGAAGACACCAGAGAGCTACCCGGCGCAGTTTTAATCAGCTGCAGCGGTGGGCGAATGGTGTTTGCCGTGGTGTGAACTGCACCGGAAACCAGACCGTCAACATCGTCTTGTTCCAGCATCAGAGTACCGAGAACCACGTTGTCTTCCAGCTGTTCGCGGGCAACGGTTTCGGTCATACCTTTGTTTTTACGCAGTTCGACCAGGCGAGCAACATAGCTTTCGCGAACCACATCCGGGTCAACGATTTCTACGCCAGCACCCAGCTCAACGCCCTGAGACGCGGCAACACGGGTGATCTCATCCGGGTTACCCAGCAGTACGCAGGTTGCGATACCGCGTTCAGCACAGATAGCCGCTGCTTTAACGGTACGCGGTTCGTCACCTTCTGGCAGAACAACACGTTTACCGGCTTTACGCGCCAGTTCAGTCAGCTGATAGCGGAACGCTGGCGGAGACAGACGACGGCTGCGCTCAGAGGTCGCGGTCAGAGATTCAATCCAGTCAGCGTTGATGTAGTTTGCAACGTATTCCTGAACTTTCTCGATGCGCTCGTGATCGTCAACCGGCACTTCCAGGTTGAAGCTCTGCAGGCTCAGAGAGGTCTGCCAGGTGTTGGTGTTCACCATGAATACCGGCAGGCCAGTTTCGAATGCACGTTCGCACAGTTTGTTGATGCGCGCGTCCATTTCGTAGCCGCCGGTCAGCAGCAGGGCGCCGATTTCTACGCCGTTCATTGCCGCCAGGCATGCTGCAACCAGCACGTCAGGACGATCGGCGGAAGTTACCAGCAGGGAACCTGCGCGGAAGTGTTCCAGCATGTGCGGGATGCTGCGTGCGCAGAACGTTACAGACTTCACGCGGCGGGTATTGATATCGCCTTCGTTAACGATAGTAGCGTTCAGGTGACGCGCCATATCGATAGCACGAGTAGCGATCAGATCGAAGCTCCACGGCACTGCGCCCAGTACTGGCAGCGGGCTGGATTCTTGCAGTTTAGCCGGATCAACTTTGATCACTTTCGCTTTGGAAGAGTCGTCGAAAATCTCGGACAGATCCGGGCGGGTACGGCCCTGCTCATCAACCGGTGCGTTCAGTTTGTTAACGATAACGCCGGTGATATTGGTATTTTTCGCGCCGCCGAAGCTGCTGCGAGTCAGTTCAATACGCTCGTTCAGCTGTTCCGGAGTATCGGTGCCCTGAGACATGACGAAGACGATTTCCGCGTTCAGCGTTTTCGCGATTTCGTAGTTCAGAGACTGGGCGAACTGATGTTTACGGGTTGGGACCAGGCCTTCAACCAGCACAACTTCAGCATCTTTGGTGTTCGCGTGATAGTTCGCGATAATCTCTTCCATCAGCACATCTTTTTGATTGCTGGACAGCAGAGATTCAACGTGGCTCATCTTCAGCGGCTCAGCGGCTGGCAGAGAAGAGTTAGCACGCACGATGCTGGTGGTCTGGTCTGGCGCATCGCCACCGGCACGAGGTTGAGCGATTGGCTTAAAGACGCTCAGACGAACGCCTTTGCGTTCCATAGCACGGATCACGCCAAGGCTGACGCTGGTCAGGCCGACGCTGGTTCCGGTAGGGATCAGCATAATAATACGGGACACGGTTTATCCTCTTTCGTTACCGCCAATTTAGGCGGGTTACAAAACGGCACCACCAGCTTCCCGTCATACTTCAAGTTGCATGTGCGTTGGCTTCCTCGCTCACCCCAGTCACGTACTAATGTACGCTCCTGGGGATTTGCTGCGTCGCCGCCTTCCTGCAACTCGAATTATTTAGGGTGTAGCTGGCGGTGTTAAATCAGGCAGTCAGACGGCTCGCGTCTTGCGCGATAACCAGTTCTTCGTTGGTTGGGATAACCACCGCAGGACGGGTACCTTCTTTGTTGATGAAACCAGATTTGCCGAAACGTGCGGCCAGGTTACGTTCGTGGTCAACTTCGAAGCCCAGAACGCCCAGTTTGCCCAGAGACAGTTCACGAACCATCGCTGCGTTTTCACCAATGCCACCGGTGAAGACAACTGCATCCAGACGGCCATCCATCAGCGCGGTGTAGGAACCGATGTATTTCGCCAGACGGTGGCAGTAAACGTCCATTGCACGTTTAGCGTCTTCTTTGGTGGTGTAGTTGTCTTCAACATAACGGCAATCGCTGGTGACTTCGGTTAGACCCAGCAGGCCAGACTCTTTGGTCAGCATTTTGTTGATCTGGTCAACGCTCATGCCCAGGGTGTCATGCAGGTGGAAGATAATCGCCGGGTCGATGTCACCGGAACGCGTACCCATCACCAGACCTTCCAGCGGGGTCAGACCCATGGAGGTATCAACACATTTACCATTACGGATTGCAGAAACAGAACCGCCGTTGCCCAGGTGGCAAGTGATGATGTTCAGTTCATCAACCGGTTTGTTCAGCATTTTTGCCGCTTCCTGAGTCACGAAGAAGTGGCTGGTACCGTGCGCGCCGTAACGACGAACGCCATGCTCTTTGTACAGGCTGTACGGCAGAGCGTAGAGGTAAGATTCTTCCGGCATAGTCTGATGGAACGCGGTGTCGAACACAGCCACGTTTTTGTCTTTCAGGCTTGGGAAGGATTTCAGCGCTTCTGCGATACCGATCAGGTGAGCCGGGTTGTGCAGCGGTGCGAAAGAGGCGGAATCTTTGATGCCCTGGATAACGGAATCGTCAATAACCACGGAGCTGGTATACTTCTCGCCGCCGTGTACGATACGGTGACCAATTGCAGTCAATTGCGCGGACAATTCTGGTTTTTGTGCCAGAATAGTGTTAACGATAAAGTTCAGCGCTTCACTGTGAGCGGCGCCTGCACCTAAAGCCGCTTCTTGTTTACCGCCGTCCATTTTCCACTTGATACGTGCTTCTGGGAGATGGAAACATTCGGCTAAACCAGAGAGGTATTCTTCACCGTTTACTGCATCGATGATGGCAAATTTCAGTGAGGAGCTACCGCAGTTCAGAACCAGTACTAACTTACTCGACATGGAAGTACCTATTTATGATACGTGGCTAAAAAAACGTCAGGGAGTCATAGAGCGTAGCGCATGATGACACCGACGTTTATGATTAACATCATGCGCCAGGGTCTTTTTGGGCACGATGGAATAAATACCTTTGAGTCTATGCCATTTTGCGTATTTTTCAGCCAATGGCATACTGTATGCTAATTTGACGACTCAATGATTTTGGACTAAAGGCCTTACAGGCCGGCACAGGATACCTGAATGTGGGTATCAAAGACAAAATGTTTTGAACGATGTCCTTTGTAGTTGTTGTTTTGCACAAATTTTTTAATTTTTATATGTGAAGTTGAGGTAACCGCCATGTCGACACCGGATAATCGCTCCGTCAATTTTTTTAGCTTGTTTCGCCGGGGACAGCACTACGCAAAGACGTGGCCAATGGAAAAGCGCCTGGCGCCTGTGTTTGTTGAGAATCGCGTGATCCGCATGACGCGCTATGCGATTCGCTTTATGCCACCTATCGCCGTCTTCACGTTATGTTGGCAAATTGCGTTAGGTGGTCAGTTGGGACCGGCTGTGGCAACGGCGCTGTTTGCGCTAAGCCTGCCAATGCAGGGCATGTGGTGGTTGGGTAAACGTTCCGTTACGCCACTGCCGCCTTCGATTCTCAACTGGTTCTACGAAGTTCGGGGAAAATTACAAGAAGCCGGACAGGCGTTATCGCCGGTTGAAGGGAAGCCGGATTACCAGGCGCTGGCTGACACGCTTAAGCGCGCCTTCAAACAACTGGATAAAACTTTCCTCGATGATTTGTAATTGACCCCTGATTACGCATATAAAAGAAGGCACAAGTTGCCTTCTTTTTTTTCATCGCAGTAGTAGTGATACAGGAGTCCCAAATGGAAATGACCAACGCTCAACGTCTTATTTTGTCGAACCAGTACAAAATGATGACCATGCTCGATCCGACCAACGCCGAGCGTTATCGTCGTTTGCAGACGATTATTGAACGCGGTTACGGCTTGCAGATGCGCGAGCTGGATCGTGAGTTTGGTGAACTGACGGAAGAAACCTGTCGTACGATTATCGATATTATGGAGATGTATCACGCATTACATGTGTCCTGGACTAATCTTAAGGATGCACAGGCTATTGATGAGCGTCGCGTGACCTTCCTCGGTTTTGATGCCGCAACGGAAGCCCGTTTCCTCGGGTACGTTCGTTTTATGGTGAACGTGGAAGGCCGTTATACCCATTTTGATGCCGGTACACATGGCTTCAACGCTCAGACCCCAATGTGGGAAAAATATCAGCGCATGCTGAATGTCTGGCACTCCTGCCCGCGTCAGTATCACCTGAGCGCGAATGAAATTAACCAAATCATTAATGCCTGAGGGGGCGAGCGTGCAGTGCAAAGGCTTTTTGTTTGATCTGGATGGGACGCTGGTCGATTCCTTACCCGCAGTAGAACGTGCGTGGTGTAACTGGGCCGATCGTTTTGGTCTCAATCATGACGAGGTGCTCGGTTTTATTCACGGCAAGCAGGCAATTACCTCCTTGCGGCACTTTATGCCTGGCAAGTCTGACGCGGAGATCGCGGCGGAATTCACCCGTCTGGAGCATATTGAAGCGACTGAAACGGATGGAATCACCGCGCTACCAGGGGCGATTGAGTTACTCCATCACTTGAATAAAGCGGGTATTCCTTGGGCGATTGTGACCTCGGGGTCCATGCCCGTTGCGCGGGCACGCCATCGTGTTGCTGGTCTTCCCGCGCCTGAAGTGTTTGTCACTGCTGAGCGGGTAAAAAGGGGCAAACCCGAGCCCGATGCATATCTGTTAGGCGCTCAACTGCTAGGTCTGGCACCGCAGGAGTGTACCGTGGTTGAAGATGCGCCCGCTGGGGTTCTCTCTGGCCTGGCTGCCGGATGTCATGTGATCGCGGTCAACGCGCCGTCAGACACGCCGCGTCTGGATGAGGTCGACTTTTCGTTGACCAGTCTGGAACAGATTTCCGTGACCAAGCAACCCAACGGAAATGTGGTCGTGGTAAGAAATACCTGATCGTGATTTAGCCCCAGACTGTTGGGGCTTTTTTATGGCAAACTCAATCCATCCCTCTCATTTAACAAGGATATGTTGTGAACGGTGAATTGATATGGGTTCTCTCATTGTTGGCGATTGCCGTCGTTTTGTTTGCTACTGGCAGAGTGCGTATGGATGCCGTTGCTCTGTTGGTCATCATTGCCTTTGTTCTGAGTGGAACACTGAGCATCTCAGAGGCTTTTTCGGGTTTCAGCGATCCGAACGTTATTTTGATTGCGGCCTTATTTATCATTGGTGACGGCCTGGTGCGTACCGGGGTGGCTACCGTGATGGGGGCCTGGCTGGTGAAGGTGGCCGGCAGTAGTGAAGTCAAAATGCTGGTTTTGCTGATGATCACCGTCGCCGGGCTCGGTGCCTTTATGAGTTCCACCGGCGTAGTCGCGATTTTTATTCCTGTTGTTTTAAGCGTATCTATGCGCATGCAAACCTCTCCCTCACGCCTGATGATGCCGCTTAGCTTCGCGGGGCTTATCAGCGGCATGATGACGCTGGTGGCGACACCACCGAACCTGGTCGTCAACAGTGAGTTACTGCGAGAAGGACTTAACGGCTTCAGTTTTTTCAGCGTGACTCCGTTGGGGCTGGTTGTTCTGGTGCTCGGCATTATTTACATGCTGCTGATGCGTTTTATGCTCAAGGGTGAGGACTCCGGGCAGCAGGGGGATGGCTGGAAACGCCGCACCTTTCGCGATCTTATCAAAGAGTATCGTCTGACGGGGCGCGCCCGCCGCCTGGCTATTCGTCCCGGCTCGCCGATGATTGGCCAGCGTCTTGACGACCTGAAGCTGCGTGAGCGCTACGGGGCGAACGTGATTGGTGTTGAGCGCTGGCGTCGCTTTCGGCGCGTGATTGTGGACGTTAATGGGGTTTCTGAGTTCCGTGCCCGCGACGTTTTGCTCATTGATATGTCCGCCGCTGATGTCGATCTGCGCGAATTCTGCAGCGAACAATTGCTGGAGCCGATGGTGTTGCGCGGCGAGTATTTTTCCGAACAGGCGCTCGATGTGGGGATGGCTGAGATTTCGTTGATCCCGGAATCAGAATTAATCGGTAAAACGGTACGGGAAATCGCGTTTCGTACGCGTTACGGCCTGAACGTCGTCGGGGTGAAGCGTGATGGTACAGCGATGGACGGTGCGGTAGTGGATGAACCGTTGCTGATGGGGGATATTATTCTGGTCGTGGGTAACTGGAAACTTATCACCGCGCTTGGGAAAAAGGGCCGCGACTTTGTGGTGTTAAACATGCCGGTCGAAGTCAGTGAAGCGTCTCCGGCACACAGCCAGGCACCGCACGCGATTTTCTGTCTGGTGCTGATGGTCGCGTTAATGCTCACCGATGAAATCCCTAATACGGTTGCTGCGATTATCGCCTGTCTGCTGATGGGGAAATTCCGATGTATTGATGCAGAGAGCGCCTATAAGGCGATCCACTGGCCAAGCATTATCTTGATCGTCGGGATGATGCCCTTCGCGCTGGCTTTACAAAAAACCGGCGGTGTCGATCTGGTGGTAAAAGGACTCATGGACGTCGGTGGGGGCTATGGCCCGTATATGATGCTGGGTTGTCTGTTTGTCCTGTGTGCGACCATTGGCTTATTTATCTCGAATACCGCAACAGCGGTGCTGATGGCGCCGATTGCGCTGGCGGCGGCGAAGTCGATGGGCGTTTCGCCGTATCCTTTTGCGATGGTCATTGCGATGGCGGCATCTGCAGCCTTTATGACGCCAGTCTCATCACCCGTCAACACGCTGGTATTGGGGCCGGGTAACTATAGCTTTAGTGACTTCGTGAAAATTGGTGTGCCATTTACGGTGATCGTGATGGCGGTGTGTGTGGTGATGATCCCGATGCTGTTCCCGTTTTGATTTTTATTATGCGCCGGATGGCGGCTGCCGCCTTATCCGGCCTACATAACGTCGCCACAAACTTACAGCGGTGAATCCTGACTGATTTCATCCAGCGACAGATGGAAGCTTGGGACAAAGACCGCTAAAAAATAGTCCATCTCTTCACTACGCCGTGACTCCAGCGTTTTTTCCAGCCGTGTTTTCGCCAGCAGAAACTCGTTGTTACCGGCCGAAAGCTCTTCCAGACATTTCAGATAGGCGCACAGGGCATCGGCCTGCTTCACAATCGATCTCTCTTCATCGCTGCTGGCGTGCTCATCAATTAATGGCGCAAAGATATCGCGTAATTCATCCGGAACCATATCGACCAGCTTCTGCTGGGCAATTTTCTCAATGGCTTTATATTCCTGAGCAATTTGTGAGTTGAAGTATTTTACCGGGGTAGGGAGGTCGCCGGTCAGTACTTCGGAAGCGTCGTGGTACATCGCCAGTAGCGCGATGCGCTCTGCGTTAACCTGACCACCAAATTTCCGGTTCTTAATCGCGGCCAGCGCATGGGCGACCATGGCGACCTGCAGGCTATGTTCGGAGACGTTTTCGGTGCGTACGTTACGCATCAGCGGCCAGCGGTTGATGAGCTTCAGACGGGATAAGTGGGCAAAAAAGTGGCTCTGCTTCATAACGACCCTTACTCTGTGACTTCAGTAACGGTATTTTGCGCAGAGAGTACTACCGGATGCAAACCCGGTAGCACTTTGCATGATTACAGCTGGTGATAACCGGACAGGAAACGCTCAAACTTGCTCAGCGACATTTCAATATCATCAATACGCGGTAGCGTGACGATACGGAAGTGATCCGGCCACGGCCAGTTGAATGCGGTGCCCTGGACCAGCAGGACTTTTTCCTGTAGCAGGAAATCGAGTACCATTTTCTGGTCATCATGAATATTGAAGCGTTTGGCATCAATTTTCGGGAACATATACAGCGCGCCGCGCGGTTTCACACAGGAAACGCCCGGAATATCATTCAGTAATTCCCAGGCCCGGTTGCGCTGTTCATACAAACGTCCGCCTGGCATGATAAATTCGCTGATGCTTTGGTATCCACCCAGCGCGGTTTGAATGGCGTGTTGCGCCGGGACGTTGGCACACAGGCGCATGGAGGCCAGCATTTCAAGACCTTCAATATACCCTTTGGCATGTTTCTTCGGTCCGTTCAGTACCATCCAGCCCTGGCGGAATCCCGCGACACGGTAAGTTTTTGACAGGCCGTTGAAGGTAATCGTCAGCAGATCCGGGGCCATTGCCGCAATTGAGTGATGCTCGGCATCATCATAGAGAATTTTGTCATAAATCTCGTCAGCAAAGATAATGAGGTTGTTCTGGCGAGCAATCTCAACAATCTCCATCAGCAGCTCTTTGGAGTAGACAGCACCGGTAGGGTTGTTTGGGTTGATGATGACGATCCCTCGCGTGCGCGGGGTGATTTTTGCCCGAATATCATCAAGGTCCGGGAACCAGTCTGACGATTCATCACACAGGTAGTGCACGGCATTACCGCCAGAGAGCGATACTGCCGCTGTCCACAGCGGGTAATCAGGTGCAGGAACCAGCATTTCGTCCCCACTGTTCAGCAACGCCTGCATCGCCTGAACGATTAATTCAGAAACGCCGTTACCGATATAAATGTCCTCCACGGTAACATCGCGCATCCCGCGGGCCTGGTAATGCTGCATGATCGCTTTGCGGGCTGAATAAAGACCTTTTGAATCGCAATACCCTTGTGCGGTAGGCAAGTTGCGTATCACATCGACCAGAATTTCATCTGGTGCTTCAAACCCGAATGGCGCAGGGTTGCCGATATTGAGTTTCAGAACTTTATTGCCTTCTTCTTCCAGGCGCTTTGCTTCCTTCAGAACCGGGCCACGAATGTCATAACAGACATTTTCTAATTTGCTGGATTTTTCAATGGGGGACATGAATCTTGACCTTTTTAGCTGTGAATGCCACTCCCTGCCGTGGAAGTCAGCACAGAACAATGTACTCCCCCGACGGTGAGTTTTGAAGGGTCTTTAGTAGAAGATTTCGAAAGTTGCGAGGTTATAATTAACTGGTAATAACTAAATAATGAATTTAATATAGAATTATAATCTTGATATTTTGTATTTTATGGTTATATATTTCGCGATGGCGACTTGGATGTGGTGATTTGTTTGGCTGAAAATAGTGGGGTGTGCAAAGCGGTGCGCGGTCGGCAGTCTCTGCGGTATTGCGCGATTCGAAAATACTGAGGTTTGAGCCTGACAAACTGTTATCGGCCTGATCTGACAACGGCGCGGTGTGAATCTATTGTTAAGTATAATTAATGAATGGTGGCATTCTTAATTAATTATTATTTAATATTTAAACAGGATTTATTGAACGCGTTAATAATACGAAAACCACTAGTCTGAGTTAACACCTTTTTGCTTCGATTAATTCGCGATAACACTTATAAATATAGTGGTTTTAGGTTAAGATAAGTCCCATGAAATGGTACGCAACTTGTGTTTTGCGATAATTCTAATGTTAGTTGAGAGTTTCTAACATACTGAAAAGTTAGTTTTTAATGTGTAAATTAGTGTTCGTTAACTATTTTTTAAATTTACAAAGTTTACATGTTTTCCATTAGTCAGAATCATCCAATAGCTAAAAAGTGACTCTTTCTCGTTGCTATATTCCGATGAGTACCACGGGTATTAAATAGCGCTGAAGAGGAATTGTTTCGTTTGTTAAAGCAAATACATCCTTATTTTCACCCGGTTACACTTGGTGAAACGGCGAGGGAGGTCCATTACAAATGGAGTTGTTTGTTTCTGAATGCACAGCATTAACCCGGTATGACCCGCGAGTAAGTGAAAAATTATGATAAATGCAAATCGTCCGATAATTAACCTCGACCTCGATCTGCTGAGAACCTTCGTTGCTGTTGCCGATCTGAATACCTTCGCGGCTGCGGCAGCTGCGGTATGTCGCACTCAGTCTGCGGTGAGTCAGCAAATGCAACGCCTCGAACAACTAGTGGGGAAAGAGTTGTTCGCGCGCCATGGACGTAACAAACTACTGACCGAGCATGGGATTCAGCTGTTGGGTTACGCCAGAAAAATATTGCGTTTTAATGATGAGGCATGCTCATCATTGATGTTTAACAATCTTCAGGGAGTGTTAACTATTGGCGCTTCTGATGAGTCAGCGGATACCATCCTTCCTTTTCTGCTGAACCGGATAAGTTCGGTTTATCCGAAGCTTGCGCTGGATGTCAGAGTGAAACGTAACGCCTACATGGTGGATATGCTGAAGTCACAAGACGTTGATCTGGTGGTGACAACCAACCGGCCAGGCGATTTTGAGTGTCTGAATCTGCGTACCTCACCGACGCACTGGTATTGTGCGGCCGAGTATATTTTACAAAAAGGTGAACCGGTGCCGCTGGTGCTGCTGGACGATCCGAGTCCGTTTCGCGATATGGTGCTGGCAACGCTGAACGCTGCGCAGATCCCGTGGCGTCTGGCCTATGTTGCTTCAACATTAGCGGCTGTGCGTGCGGCGGTGAAGGCGGGGTTGGGCGTGACTGCCCGTCCAGTAGAAATGATGAGCCCGGATTTACGCGTACTGGGCGCGGCGGACGGATTGCCACCGTTGCCGGAAACAGAGTACTTGCTGTGCTGCGACCCTGCCTCACAAAATGAGCTGGCTCAGGTGATCTTTAAGTCGATGCAGACCTATCAAAATCCGTGGCAATACAACCAGTTTACCCCTGAAGGGGGAGATGATTCGCTGATTGTTGAGGGCGACTTCGAGTGATGTACCATAAATAATCGTTATAAAATGTAAGTGCAAAAAAGAGTCGCTGGTGATGAAAAAACATCCAGTGGCTCTTTTTTTATGCAAATAATGGTCGGAGATGCCATTTTGTATACCAAAACTTAACAAAATCAGTAGGTAAAAAAGCCACCCACAGATAGTGCAAAAAATAATCACTCGAGGCGCTATTCATTTCCATGTTAAAAAACTAGAGAAATTGTTGCTGTTTTTTATGGTGAATTAACAAAAGCGTGTCACAGATCAAGAAAATACTCCCATTTAGGGGGAGGCATCTGTGCGAATTCCTGTCAAAATAGACGTGTATTATCTTTTTTACTTCACAACGGACACGATTCAACAACATTAAAAATGACTGATGATGCGATCGGAATTAGTCTAAAGAGCACTTTATGTTAATGAAGTTGGAACAGTGTAAAATAATGTGAGGAAACTTTTGTTAAAGTTGACAAAAGGTTATAGAAAGGAGTAAAAAACCCCATCAATTGGCTGTATAAATGATTTTCTACAGTGATTGTAAGGTTTTTTTTATTCCTCCCCATGAATCGATGTGGCGTTCATCTGCCGAAAAGAGCAGAGAATTTGGCGCTACTTTTGATGAGTAAGCAATGAGTATGTCAACATCCACTGAAGTCATCGCTCATCACTGGGCATTCGCTATCTTTCTTATTGTCGCCATTGGCCTGTGCTGCCTGATGCTCGTCGGCGGTTGGTTTTTAGGTGGTCGCGCACGCGCGAGATCTAAAAACGTGCCGTTTGAATCAGGTATCGACTCGGTCGGCACCGCCCGCTTGCGCCTGTCTGCCAAGTTTTATCTGGTAGCCATGTTCTTCGTTATCTTCGACGTTGAAGCGCTGTATCTGTTCGCATGGTCAACTTCTATCCGTGAAAGCGGTTGGATTGGCTTTGTGGAAGCTGCAATTTTTATTTTTGTGTTACTGGCAGGTCTGGTTTATCTGGTGCGTATTGGCGCGCTGGACTGGACGCCCGCGCGTTCACGCCGCGAGCGTATGAACCCGGAAACGAACAGTATCGCTAATCGTCAACGCTAACCGCGAGGCATTAAGATGGATTATACGCTCACCCGCATAGATCCTAACGGTGAGAACGACCGTTACCCCCTGCAAAAACAGGAGATCGTAACCGACCCCCTGGAGCAAGAAGTTAACAAAAACGTGTTCATGGGCAAACTGCATGACATGGTTAACTGGGGCCGTAAAAACTCAATTTGGCCATACAACTTTGGCCTGTCCTGCTGCTACGTAGAGATGGTGACCTCGTTTACCGCCGTGCATGACGTGGCCCGTTTTGGTGCGGAAGTTCTGCGTGCATCACCGCGTCAGGCTGACCTGATGGTCGTAGCCGGAACCTGCTTTACCAAAATGGCCCCGGTTATTCAGCGCCTCTACGATCAGATGCTGGAACCGAAATGGGTCATTTCCATGGGCGCATGCGCCAACTCCGGCGGTATGTACGATATCTACTCGGTAGTGCAGGGCGTTGATAAATTTATTCCGGTAGATGTGTACATCCCGGGATGCCCGCCGCGTCCAGAAGCGTACATGCAGGCACTGATGCTGCTGCAAGACTCCATTGGCAAAGAACGCCGTCCGCTCTCCTGGGTGGTTGGCGATCAGGGCGTTTATCGCGCCAATATGCAGTCAGAACGCGAGCGTAAACGCGGCGAACGTATTGCTGTAACGAATCTTCGTACACCAGACGAGATTTAATTTGCGCCTGTCGGCAGCAACATTGCGCTTCGTGAACTATTAGACATACACAAAATCATTCAAGGTGTATCAAGGCGGCAACTGAGCGAATCCCCTGGCGCTTACATCAGTAAGTGACTGGGGTGAGGGAAGGCAGCCAACACCGAGACAGCTTGAAGGATGAAGTGGATAAACAGCGCGAAGCACTGCCGACTACCACGAACCATTTGCAATGGTGAACAATATGACCGACTTAACCGCGCAAGACGCTGCATGGCAGACACGGGATCACCTTGATGACCCGGTCATTGGCGAACTGCGCAACCGTTTTGGGCCGGATGCCTTTACCGTTCAGGCGACTCGCACCGGTGTACCCGTTGTCTGGGTCAAGCGTGAACAGTTACTCGAAGTTGGCGATTTCTTAAAGAGACTGCCGAAACCTTACGTCATGCTGTTTGACTTACACGGCATGGACGAACGTCTGCGTACGCACCGCGAAGGGTTACCCGCCGCGGATTTTTCCGTTTTCTATCACCTGATCTCCATTGAACGCAATCGCGATATCATGCTCAAGGTGGCATTGTCTGAAAACGACCTGCGCGTACCGACTTTCACCAAACTGTTCCCGAACGCCAACTGGTATGAGCGTGAAACCTGGGAAATGTTTGGCATCGATATCGAAGGCCACCCGCACCTGACGCGTCTGCTGATGCCGCATACCTGGGAAGGCCATCCGCTGCGTAAAGACTATCCAGCGCGCGCGACTGAATTCGATCCGTTTGAGCTGACCAAAGCCAAACAGGATCTGGAAATGGAATCATTGACCTTCAAGCCAGAAGATTGGGGCATGAAGCGTAGCACCGAAAATGAGGACTTCATGTTCCTCAACCTCGGTCCTAACCACCCGTCTTCTCACGGTGCGTTCCGTATTGTCCTGCAGCTTGATGGCGAAGAAATCGTCGACTGCGTGCCTGACATCGGCTACCACCACCGTGGCGCTGAAAAGATGGGTGAGCGTCAGTCCTGGCACAGCTATATTCCGTACACTGACCGTATCGAGTACCTCGGCGGCTGCGTGAACGAAATGCCGTACGTGCTGGCAGTCGAAAAGCTGGCGGGCATTACCGTACCGGATCGCGTGAACGTGATTCGCGTCATGCTCTCTGAACTGTTCCGCATCAACAGCCACCTGCTGTACATCTCCACGTTCATTCAGGACGTCGGCGCAATGACCCCGGTATTCTTCGCCTTTACCGACCGTCAGAAAATTTATGACGTTGTCGAAGCGATCACCGGTTTCCGTATGCACCCGGCCTGGTTCCGTATCGGTGGTGTCGCACACGATCTGCCGCGCGGGTGGGACAAACTGCTGCGTGACTTCCTCGACTGGATGCCAAAACGTCTGGATTCCTATGAGAAAGCCGCACTGCGTAACACCATCCTGAAAGGCCGTTCGCAGGGTGTTGCCGCTTACGGCAAAAAAGAAGCGCTGGACTGGGGCTGTACCGGTGCTGCGCTGCGTGCGACGGGTATTGATTTTGACGTGCGTAAATCACGTCCGTACTCTGGCTATGAGAACTTTGACTTTGAAGTTCCGGTTGGCGGCGGTGTATCCGACTGCTATACCCGCGTGATGCTGAAAGTTGAAGAGCTGCGCCAGAGTCTGCGCATCCTTGAGCAGTGCCTCAATAACATGCCGGAAGGCCCGTTCAAAGCGGATCACCCGCTGACCACGCCGCCGCCGAAAGAGCGCACGCTGCAACATATCGAAACCCTGATCACCCACTTCCTGCAGGTTTCGTGGGGCCCGGTTATGCCGGCGAACGAGTCCTTCCAGATGGTGGAAGCGACCAAGGGTATCAACAGTTACTACCTGACCAGCGATGGCAGCACCATGAGTTACCGTACGCGTATCCGTACCCCGAGTTATGCGCACTTGCAGCAGATCCCGGTAGCAGTACGTGGCAGCCTGGTGTCCGATCTTATCGTCCACCTGGGTAGTATCGATTTTGTTATGTCAGATGTGGACCGCTAATTATGCACGAGAATCAACAACCACAAACCGAGGCTTTTGAGCTGAGTGCGGCTGAGCGTGAAGCGATTGAGCACGAGAAGCACCACTACGAAGACCCGCGTGCGGCGTCCATTGAAGCGCTGAAAATCGTTCAGAAACAGCGTGGCTGGGTGCCGGATGGGGCGATCTACGCGATCGCTGACGTGCTGGGTATCCCAGCAAGCGACGTCGAAGGTGTTGCGACATTCTATAGCCAGATCTTCCGCCAGCCGGTCGGTCGCCACGTGATCCGCTATTGCGACAGCGTCGTGTGCCATATCAATGGCTACCAGGGGATCCAGGCTGCGCTTGAGAAAAAACTCAACATCAAGCCGGGGCAGACGACCTTTGATGGTCGCTTTACGCTGTTGCCGACCTGTTGCCTGGGGAACTGCGACAAGGGGCCGAACATGATGATCGATGAAGATACTCATGCTCACTTGACCCCGGAAGGCATTCCCGAACTGTTGGAGCGGTATAAATGAAAGACATTATCCGTACTCCCGAAACACATCCGCTGACCTGGCGTCTGCGCGATGATAAACAGCCGGTCTGGTTGGACGAATACCGTAGCAAGAACGGCTATGAAGGTGCGCGTAAGGCCCTGACCGGGCTGTCACCGGATGAAATCGTCAACCAGGTAAAAGACGCTGGCCTGAAAGGGCGTGGCGGCGCGGGCTTTTCCACCGGCCTGAAGTGGAGCCTGATGCCGAAAGACGAATCCATGAACATCCGTTACCTGCTGTGTAACGCCGATGAAATGGAGCCGGGCACCTATAAAGACCGCCTGCTGATGGAACAGCTGCCGCACCTGCTGGTGGAAGGTATGTTGATCTCCGCGTTCGCGCTGAAAGCGTACCGTGGTTACATCTTCCTGCGTGGTGAGTATATCGAAGCGGCTGTGCATCTGCGCCGCGCAATTGCCGAAGCGACCGAAGCCGGTCTGCTTGGTAAAAACATCATGGGCACCGGTTTCGATTTCGAACTGTTTGTCCACACCGGGGCAGGGCGTTACATCTGTGGTGAAGAAACCGCGCTGATTAACTCCCTCGAAGGTCGCCGTGCGAACCCGCGCTCCAAGCCGCCGTTCCCGGCAAGCTCTGGTGCATGGGGTAAACCGACCTGCGTTAACAACGTCGAAACCCTGTGTAACGTACCGGCTATCCTCGCCAACGGCGTGGAGTGGTACCAGAACATTTCGCAGAGCAAAGACGCGGGCACCAAACTGATGGGCTTCTCTGGTCGCGTGAAGAATCCGGGACTGTGGGAGCTGCCTTTCGGTACTACCGCGCGTGAGATCCTCGAAGATTACGCGGGCGGCATGCGCGATGGCCTGAAGTTCAAAGCCTGGCAGCCGGGCGGAGCGGGAACCGACTTCCTCACTGAGGCACATCTCGACTTGCCGATGGAATTCGAAAGCATCGGTAAAGCAGGCAGCCGTCTGGGTACCGCGCTGGCGATGGCGGTTGACCACGAGATTGGCATGGTACCGCTAGTGCGCAACCTCGAAGAGTTCTTCGCCCGCGAATCCTGCGGCTGGTGTACGCCGTGCCGTGACGGTCTGCCGTGGAGTGTGAAAATTCTGCGTGCGCTGGAGCGTGGTGAAGGCCAGCCTGGGGATATCGAGACACTTGAGCAACTGTGTCGTTTCCTCGGCCCGGGTAAAACCTTCTGTGCACACGCACCGGGCGCGGTTGAACCGCTGCAGAGCGCCATTAAATATTTCCGCGAAGAATTCGAAGCTGGCATTAAGCAGACTTTCAGCAATACCCACGTAATTAGTGGTATTCAGCCGAACCTGCTGAAAGAGCGCTGGTAAACGTTTTACGCGAAAGCATTCAAGATGCGTCAAGGCGGCAACCGAGAGAATCCCTGAGCTTACTAAAGTAAGTGACTGGGATGAACGAGGGAAGCCAACGCCGAGGCAGCTTGAAGGATAAAGCGGAAAAGAAATTCGATTAACGCTTGGTCACTGACTAAGCCAACTGGAAGCATGCTGACTATGGCTACGATTCATGTAGACGGCAAAGAATATGAGGTCAACGGAGCGGACAACCTGCTGGAAGCTTGTCTGTCTCTCGGCCTTGATATTCCATACTTTTGCTGGCACCCGGCGCTTGGGAGCGTCGGTGCTTGCCGCCAGTGTGCGGTGAAGCAATATCAAAACGCGGAAGATACGCGTGGTCGCCTGGTGATGTCATGTATGACACCGGCTACCGAAGGCACCTTTATTTCTATCGACGACGAAGAAGCGAAGCAATTCCGTGAAAGCGTGGTGGAATGGTTGATGACTAACCACCCACACGACTGTCCGGTCTGTGAAGAGGGGGGTAACTGCCACCTTCAGGATATGACCGTTATGACCGGTCATAGCTTCCGTCGCTACCGCTTTACTAAGCGTACTCACCGCAATCAGGATCTGGGGCCATTCATTTCTCACGAAATGAACCGCTGCATCGCCTGCTACCGCTGCGTGCGTTACTACAAAGATTATGCGGACGGCGCGGATCTGGGCGTCTATGGCGCACATGACAACGTCTATTTCGGTCGTCCGGAAGACGGTACGCTCGAGAGCGAATTCTCCGGTAACCTGGTAGAAATCTGCCCGACCGGTGTGTTCACTGATAAAACGCACTCCGAGCGTTATAACCGTAAATGGGATATGCAGTTTGCGCCGAGCATCTGCCAGCAGTGTTCCATCGGCTGTAACATCAGCCCGGGTGAGCGTTACGGCGAACTGCGTCGTATCGAAAACCGTTACAACGGTACCGTTAACCACTACTTCCTCTGCGACCGTGGTCGTTTTGGCTATGGCTACGTGAACCTGAAAGACCGTCCGCGTCAGCCGGTCCAGCGCCGTGGCGATGATCTGATCACCCTGAACGCTGAGCAGGCGATGCAGGGTGCGGCAGATATTCTGCGTCAGTCGAAGAAAGTGATCGGTATCGGCTCCCCACGTGCCAGCGTTGAAAGCAACTTCGCGCTGCGTGAACTGGTGGGTGCGGATAACTTCTATACCGGCATCGCCCAGGGTGAGCAGGAACGTCTGCAACTGGCGCTGAGCGTGCTGCGTGACGGCGGTATCTATACCCCGGCGCTGCGCGAAATCGAATCTTACGACGCGGTCCTGGTGCTGGGCGAAGATGTCACCCAGACCGGGGCGCGTGTTGCGCTGGCTGTGCGTCAGGCGGTGAAGGGGAAAGCGCGTGAAATGGCAGCGGCACAGAAAGTGGCCGACTGGCAGATCGCCGCAATCCTTAACATTGGCCAGCGTGCCAAACATCCGCTGTTCGTGACCAACGTCGATAACACCCGTCTGGATGATATCGCGGCATGGACCTACCGTGCACCGGTTGAAGATCAGGCGCGTTTAGGTTTCGCTATCGCCCATGCGCTGGATAACAACGCACCGGCGGTTGACGGCATCGACCGTGACCTGCAGAACAAAATTGACGTTATCGTTCAGGCACTGGCCGGGGCGAAGAAACCACTGATTATTTCCGGCACCAACGCCGGTAGCGCCGAGGTGATTCAGGCTGCTGCCAACGTGGCGAAGGCGCTGAAAGGCCGTGGCGCAGATGTCGGCATCACCATGATTGCCCGCTCTGTTAACAGCATGGGCCTGGGCATGATTGGCGGTGGTTCCCTTGACGATGCGTTGACTGAACTGGAAACAGGTCGTGCTGACGCCGTTGTGGTGCTGGAAAACGATTTGCATCGTCATGCTTCAGCCACGCGTGTGAACGCCGCGCTGGCGAAAGCGCCGCTGGTACTGGTCATTGACCATCAGCGTACGGCTATTATGGAAAATGCCCATCTGGTGCTTTCCGCCGCAAGCTTCGCCGAAAGCGATGGCACGGTGATTAACAACGAAGGCCGCGCCCAGCGTTTCTTCCAGGTCTATGACCCGTCCTATTACGACAGCAACACCATCATGCTGGAAAGCTGGCGCTGGCTGCATTCGCTGCACAGCACCGTACAGAGCCGTGAAGTGGACTGGACGCAGCTCGACCACGTTATCGATGCGGTCGTTGAGAAGCTGCCGCAGCTGGCGGGTATTAAAGATGCCGCGCCGGATGCCAGCTTCCGTATCCGTGGTCAGAAACTGGCACGTGAACCGCACCGCTACAGTGGCCGTACGGCCATGCGCGCTAACATCAGTGTGCACGAGCCGCGCCAGCCGCAGGATAAAGACACCATGTTCGCCTTCTCGATGGAAGGGAACAACCAGCCGTCTGCACCGCGTTCACAAATTCCGTTTGCCTGGGCACCAGGCTGGAACTCCCCACAAGCGTGGAACAAGTTCCAGGATGAAGTGGGCGGTAAACTGCGTCATGGCGATCCGGGCGTGCGTCTGATTGAAGCATCTGAAGGTGGCCTGGATTACTTCACTACCGTTCCGGCGAGCTTCCAGGCTCAGGATGGTCAGTGGCGTATCGCACCGTACTACCATCTGTTTGGTAGTGATGAAATGTCCCAGCGTGCGCCGGTCTTCCAGACCCGCATGCCGCAGCCATACATCAAACTCAACCCGGCAGATGCCGCGAAGTTGGGCGTCAATGCCGGCACGCGCGTTTCTTTCAGCTACGATGGCAACACGGTCACGCTGCCGGTTGAAATCGCTGAAGGCTTAACGGCAGGGCAGGTTGGTTTGCCGATGGGCATGCCTGGCATCGCGCCGGTTCTGGCAGGTGCGCGTCTTGAGGATCTGCAGGAGGCACAACAATGAGTTGGATTACACCCGATCTGATTGAGATCCTGCTGAGCATTCTCAAAGCGGTGGTGATCCTGCTGGTGGTGGTCACCTGCGGGGCATTCATGAGCTTTGGTGAACGTCGTCTGCTGGGTCTGTTCCAGAACCGTTACGGACCGAACCGTGTTGGCTGGGGCGGTTCGCTCCAGCTGGTTGCGGACATGATCAAGATGTTCTTTAAAGAAGACTGGATCCCGAAATTCTCGGATCGCGTCATCTTTACCCTGGCACCAATGATCGCCTTCACCTCGCTGCTGCTGGCTTTCGCCATCGTGCCGGTGAGTCCGAACTGGGTGGTTGCTGACCTGAACATCGGGATCCTGTTCTTCCTGATGATGGCAGGCCTCGCGGTCTACGCGGTGCTGTTCGCCGGTTGGTCGAGCAACAACAAATACTCGCTGCTCGGTGCGATGCGTGCGTCTGCGCAGACGCTGAGTTACGAAGTGTTCCTCGGATTGTCCCTGATGGGCGTGGTGGCGCAGGCCGGTTCATTTAACATGACCGACATCGTCAATAACCAGGCTGATATCTGGAACGTTATTCCGCAGTTCTTTGGTTTTGTCACCTTTGCCATCGCGGGCGTAGCGGTATGTCACCGTCACCCGTTTGACCAGCCCGAAGCCGAGCAGGAACTGGCCGATGGTTACCACATTGAATATTCCGGCATGAAATTCGGTCTGTTCTTTGTGGGCGAGTACATCGGTATCGTCACCATTTCTGCGCTGATGGTTACCTTGTTCTTCGGTGGCTGGCATGGCCCGTTCTTACCGCCATTCGTCTGGTTCGCGCTGAAAACCGCGTTCTTCATGATGATGTTCATTTTGATTCGTGCGTCGTTACCGCGTCCTCGTTATGACCAGGTAATGTCCTTCGGCTGGAAAGTCTGTCTGCCGCTGACGCTCGTCAACTTGCTGGTAACGGCGGCTGTCATTCTCTGGCAGGCGCAATAAGGGACACAAAGACCATGACCTTAAAAGAATTACTTGTAGGCGCAGGCACCCAGCTTCGTAGTATCTGGATGATCGGCCTGCATGCGTTCGCGAAACGCGAAACGCAGATGTACCCGGAAGAGCCGGTCTATCTACCGCCCCGTTTTCGTGGTCGTATCGTACTGACCCGCGATCCAGACGGTGAAGAGCGCTGCGTTGCCTGTAACCTGTGTGCGGTAGCCTGTCCGGTTGGCTGTATCTCTTTGCAAAAAGCAGAGACCAAAGACGGCCGCTGGTATCCGGAGTTTTTCCGCATTAACTTCTCACGCTGCATTTTCTGTGGTCTGTGCGAAGAAGCCTGTCCGACAACGGCTATTCAGCTGACTCCAGATTTCGAGCTGGGTGAGTACAAGCGCCAGGACCTGGTTTACGAGAAAGAGGATCTGCTGATCTCCGGTCCGGGCAAATACCCGGAATATAACTTCTACCGGATGGCAGGTATGGCAATCGACGGCAAAGATAAAGGCGAAGCAGAGAACGAAGCTAAGCCTATCGACGTCAAGAGCCTGTTACCGTAAGGAGAGGGGCAATGGAGTTCGCTTTTTATATCTGTGGCCTGATAGCCATTCTCGCAACCTTGCGGGTGATCACCCACACCAATCCGGTCCACGCATTGCTGTACCTGATTATTTCGCTGCTGGCGATTTCTGGGGTGTTCTTCTCGCTGGGCGCTTACTTCGCCGGTGCGCTGGAAATTATCGTCTACGCGGGCGCCATCATGGTGCTGTTCGTGTTCGTGGTGATGATGCTCAACCTGGGCGGTGCTGAAATCGAACAGGAACGTCAGTGGCTGAGACCGCAGGTGTGGATTGGTCCGGCGATTCTGTCGGCCATCATGCTGGTGGTGATTGTGTATGCCATCCTGGGTGTTAACGATCAGGGCATTGACGGTACGCCAATCAGCGCGAAAGCAGTCGGCATTTCCCTGTTTGGACCTTATGTTCTGGCGGTTGAACTGGCTTCGATGCTGCTGTTGGCGGGTCTGGTTGTGGCCTTCCACGTCGGTCGCGAAGAACGTTCCGGTGAAGTGCTGAGTAATCGCACTGATGACCGCGCGAAAAGAAAAACGGAGGAGCACGCATGATCCCCTTACAACATGGACTGATCCTCGCGGCTGTCTTATTCGTACTGGGTTTAACTGGTCTGGTTATCCGCCGCAATCTGCTGTTTATGCTGATCGGGCTGGAAATCATGATTAACGCCTCCGCGCTGGCCTTCGTGGTCGCCGGAAGCTACTGGGGCCAGACCGATGGTCAGGTGATGTACATTCTTGCCATCAGCCTCGCGGCTGCTGAAGCGAGCATTGGACTTGCGCTGCTGCTGCAACTTCATCGCCGTCGCCAGAACCTGAACATCGATTCAGTAAGTGAGATGCGTGGATGAACATGCTTGCCTTAACCATTATTCTGCCATTTATTGGCTTTGTATTACTGGCGTTCTCTCGCGGTCGTTGGTCAGAAAATCTGTCCGCAACCGTGGGCGTCGGGTCGATTGGCCTGGCGGCGCTGGTGACCGCGTTTGTGGGTGTTGACTTCTTTGCCAATGGCCAACAGGCCTACAGCCAGCCGCTATGGACGTGGATGTCGGTCGGCGACTTCAACATCGGTTTTAACCTGGTGCTGGACGGCCTGTCGCTGACTATGCTCTCGGTGGTAACCGGTGTTGGTTTCCTGATCCACATGTTCGCCTCCTGGTATATGCGCGGTGAAGAGGGATACTCTCGTTTCTTCGCCTACACCAACCTGTTTATCGCCAGCATGGTGGTTCTGGTACTGGCGGATAACCTGCTGCTGATGTATCTCGGCTGGGAAGGCGTGGGCCTGTGCTCTTATCTGCTGATCGGTTTCTACTATACCGATCCGAAGAATGGCGCAGCGGCAATGAAAGCCTTTGTGGTAACCCGTGTCGGTGACGTATTCCTCGCCTTCGCGCTGTTCATCCTCTACAACGAGCTGGGTACGCTGAATTTCCGCGAAATGGTGGAACTGGCGCCTGCGCACTTTGCAGACGGTAACAACATGCTGATGTGGGCAACCCTGATGCTGCTGGGTGGTGCGGTCGGTAAATCCGCGCAGCTGCCGTTGCAGACCTGGCTTGCAGACGCGATGGCTGGCCCGACGCCTGTCTCTGCGCTTATCCACGCCGCGACGATGGTTACCGCTGGTGTCTACCTGATTGCACGTACCCACGGTCTGTTCCTGATGACCCCGGAAATTCTGCATCTGGTAGGGATTATTGGTGCTATCACGCTGGTGCTGGCGGGTTTTGCCGCGCTGGTCCAAACCGACATCAAACGTGTTCTCGCTTACTCCACCATGAGCCAGATTGGCTACATGTTCCTGGCGCTGGGCGTACAGGCATGGGATGCGGCGATTTTCCACCTGATGACGCATGCCTTCTTTAAAGCGCTGCTGTTCCTGGCATCCGGCTCGGTTATCCTGGCCTGCCATCACGAACAGAACATCTTCAAGATGGGCGGCCTGCGTAAGTCTATTCCGCTGGTGTATCTTTGCTTCCTGATTGGTGGCGCGGCGCTGTCAGCTCTGCCGCTGATTACCGCAGGCTTCTTCAGTAAGGATGAGATTCTGGCCGGTGCGATGGCGAACGGTCATATCAATCTGATGGTCGCAGGTCTGGTCGGTGCGTTCATGACCTCTCTGTACACCTTCCGTATGATTTTCATCGTGTTCCACGGTAAAGAACAAATTCACGCTCACGCAGGGAAGGGGATTACCCATCATCTGCCGCTGATTGTGCTGATGATCCTGTCCACCTTCGTTGGCGCGCTGATTGTGCCGCCGCTGCATGGCGTGCTGCCGGCAACGACCGAGCTTGAACATGGTCGCGTTATGACGCTGGAAATTACCTCCGGTATCGTTGCGATTGCAGGCATCCTGATCGCAGCATGGCTGTGGCTGGGTAAACGTACGCTGGTGACGTCGATTGCCAACAGTGCGCCAGGCCGTCTGCTGGGGACCTGGTGGTATAACGCCTGGGGCTTTGACTGGCTGTACGACAAAGTGTTCGTTAAGCCGTTCCTCGGCATTGCCTGGCTGCTGAAACGCGATCCGCTGAACGCCATGATGAACATCCCGGCTATCCTTTCCCGCTTTGCAGGTAAAGGCCTGCTGTTAAGCGAGAACGGCTATCTGCGCTGGTATGTGGCATCAATGAGCATTGGCGCTGTCGTTGTGCTGGCACTGTTGATGGTACTGCGTTGAGTTTGTTGGCTGGATGAACGATTGCGGATGGCGCTTCGCTTATCCGGCCGACAAACCCAAAGAGAATTATTAAAATTCGTTGAAAATCAGGTCCAAAAGGACAGGCGTTATCGGCGAAGTCAGAGTGGACACCGCCTGCGCACAGCAACAGGAGCGTACTGAAGTACGTTAGGGTTGCGAGCACAGCCGGGGTTCGCTATGACGAGTGAGATAGCCTGAACGGGACTTAAACAAGGAACAAAGATCACCATGTTATTACCTTGGTTGATATTAATCCCTTTCATCGGTGGCTTCCTGTGCTGGCAGACCGAACGCTTTGGCGTGAAGGTGCCGCGTTGGATAGCGCTGATTACCATGGGACTGACGCTGGCGCTTGGCCTGCAACTGTGGTTGCAGGGCGGCTATTCACTGACGCAATCCGCTGGCATTCCGCAGTGGCAGTCTGAGTTTATCCTGCCGTGGATCCCGCGTTTCGGCATCTCTATTCACTTAGCCATCGACGGTTTATCGCTGCTGATGGTCGTGCTGACCGGTCTGCTCGGTGTTCTGGCGGTCCTTTGCTCCTGGAATGAAATCGAAAAATACCAGGGCTTCTTCCACCTGAACCTGATGTGGATCTTAGGCGGCGTTATCGGCGTGTTCCTTGCCATCGACATGTTCCTGTTCTTCTTCTTCTGGGAAATGATGCTGGTGCCGATGTACTTCCTGATCGCGTTGTGGGGGCATAAAGCCTCTGACGGTAAAACGCGTATCACGGCGGCGACCAAGTTCTTCATTTATACCCAGGCGAGTGGCCTGGTGATGTTGATTGCCATCCTGGCACTGGTGTTTGTGCACTATAAAGCGACCGGTGTGTGGACCTTCAACTATGAAGAGCTGCTGAATACCCCGATGTCCCACGGCGTGGAATATCTGCTGATGCTGGGCTTCTTCATTGCGTTTGCGGTGAAAATGCCGGTGGTTCCGCTGCATGGCTGGTTGCCAGATGCGCACTCCCAGGCACCGACCGCAGGTTCCGTTGACCTGGCGGGGATCTTGCTGAAAACCGCGGCCTACGGTCTGCTGCGTTTCTCTCTGCCGCTGTTCCCTAACGCGTCGGCGGAGTTTGCGCCTATCGCGATGTGGCTTGGCGTAATCGGTATCTTCTACGGCGCGTGGATGGCCTTTAATCAGTACGACATCAAACGTCTGATTGCCTACACCTCCGTATCGCACATGGGCTTCGTACTGATTGCTATCTACACTGGCAGCCAGCTGGCGTACCAGGGTGCGGTTATCCAGATGATCGCTCACGGTCTGTCCGCAGCCGGTCTGTTCATTCTGTGTGGTCAGCTGTACGAACGTCTGCACACGCGTGATATGCGTATGATGGGCGGCCTGTGGGGCAAAATGAAATGGTTGCCAGCGCTGTCGATGTTCTTCGCAGTGTGTACGCTGGGTATGCCGGGTACAGGTAACTTCGTTGGCGAATTTATGATTCTGTTCGGCAGCTACCAGGTGGTTCCGGTCATTACGGTGATCTCAACCTTTGGTCTGGTGTTTGCTTCTGTATACTCGCTGGCGATGCTGCATCGCGCTTACTTTGGTAAGGCGAAAAGCCAGATTGCCAGTGTTGAACTGCCAGGGATGTCGCTGCGTGAGCTGTTTATCATCCTGTTGCTGGTTGTGCTTCTGGTACTGCTTGGCTTCTATCCGCAGCCGATTCTGGATACCTCGCATTCTGCGATGAGCAACATCCAGCAGTGGTTTGTTAATTCCGTTACTACTACAAGGCCGTAAATCGCCATGACAATAACTCCACAACACCTGATTGCGCTGCTACCGCTGCTGATCGTCGGCTTGACGGTGGTGGTTGTGATGCTCTCCATTGCGTGGCGACGCAATCACTTCCTCAATGCCACGCTGTCGGTCATTGGGCTTAACGCCGCGCTGGTTTCGCTCTGGTTTGTTGGCCAGGCGGGCGCCATGGACGTCACCCCGCTGATGCGGGTTGACGGTTTCGCTATGCTCTACACCGGGCTGGTGCTGCTGGCGAGCCTTGCCACCTGTACCTTTGCTTACCCGTGGCTGGAAGGCTACGACGACAACCGGGAAGAATTCTACCTGCTGGTGCTGATTGCCGCGCTGGGTGGAATTCTGCTCGCCAATGCTAACCATCTGGCGGCGCTGTTCCTTGGTATTGAGCTGATCTCTCTGCCGCTGTTTGGTCTGGTTGGCTATGCGTTCCGTCAAAAACGTTCGCTGGAAGCCAGTATCAAATACACCATTCTGTCTGCCGCAGCGTCTTCCTTCCTGCTGTTTGGTATGGCGCTGGTGTACGCACAGTCCGGCAACCTGTCGTTCGTTGCACTTGGTAAGAGCCTCGGCGACGGCATGCTGCATGAGCCGCTGCTGCTGGCGGGCTTCGGTCTGATGATCGTGGGCCTCGGCTTCAAACTTTCGCTGGTTCCGTTCCATCTGTGGACGCCAGACGTATACCAGGGTGCTCCAGCCCCGGTTTCCACCTTCCTGGCGACGGCGAGCAAAATCGCTATCTTCGGCGTGGTGATGCGTCTGTTCCTGTACGCGCCGGTTGGCGACAGCGAAGCGGTACGTATCGTGCTGGGTATAATTGCCTTTGCGTCCATCATCTTCGGTAACCTGATGGCGCTGAGCCAGACCAATATCAAACGTCTGCTCGGTTACTCTTCCATCTCTCACCTCGGTTACCTGCTGGTGGCGCTGATTGCCCTGCAGAGCGGCGAGATGTCAATGGAAGCGGTAGGCGTGTATCTGGCCGGTTATCTGTTCAGCAGCCTTGGCGCGTTCGGTGTGGTCAGCCTGATGTCCAGCCCGTACCGTGGTCCGGATGCAGACTCTCTGTTCTCCTATCGCGGCCTGTTCTGGCATCGTCCGATCCTCGCGGCAGTGATGACGGTGATGATGCTGTCTCTGGCGGGTATCCCGATGACGCTGGGCTTTATCGGTAAATTCTACGTACTGGCTGTCGGTGTGCAGGCCAACTTGTGGTGGCTGGTTGCTGCTGTGGTGGTCGGTTCCGCGATTGGTTTGTACTACTACCTGCGCGTTGCTGTGAGCCTGTACCTGAGCGCACCTCAGCAACTGAACCGCGATGCACCGTCTAACTGGCAGTACAGCGCGGGCGGTATCGTGGTGCTGATCTCCGCACTGCTGGTGCTGGTGCTGGGTATCTACCCACAACCGCTGATCAGTATCGTGCAGCTGGCGACGCCGCTGATGTAAGCGACACGCTGAAACGAAAAAACCCGCCTCGGCGGGTTTTTTTATGCGGGCAAGGCTATCAGGCGGAAAGCTGATGGCTCACCAATGGACCACTAATATCTTTTGCTGCGCGTTCCATCACTTCCTGAATCACAGATGATAATTCGTTGACCTCGAATTTTGCCACGTAGCCATCGGCCTTCACCCGGCGGACGTGATCTTCGTTGGCGCTACCGGACAGTGAAGAGTGGATGACAACCGGGATCTTCTTCAGACGTTCGTCGGTTTTAATCTTACGGGTCAGTGTGAAACCGTCCATCTCCGGCATTTCCAGATCGGTAAGCACCAGGGCGATTTTCTCGCTGACAGGCTTACCCTCCGCCTGAGCCTCTGCGGAGAGTTGCTGAATTTTGTCCCAGGCATCTTTGCCCGTGACATGCATCAGATGCGGAATTTCCATCGCGTTCAGTCCTTTCTCCAGCATCGCCCGGGCAACTTTGGAGTCTTCCGCAACAATGGCTACCGCACCTGGCGTGATATTGAATTTGCTGGTTTTCAGGTCGGTTGCGCGTAAATCGTGGTTGGACGGCACAATGTCATACAGGATCTGTTCGACATCAAGCACCAGCGCCAAATTGTTGGTTTCTTTGTCGTCGTCCAGACAAGCAATACTGGTGATGTAGCGACCATTGACGGCTTTCTCCGCAGTGTGCACCTGCTGCCAGTCGAGGCGCATAATGTTCTCTACTGACTCCACCGCAAACGCCTGGACGCTGCGGGCGTACTCTGTGATCAACAGGATATTAAGCCCGGTTTCGGGTTTACACCCGGCGACAGCAGGCAGGTCGATCACCGGGATCACCTGGTCCCGGATATTCACCATGCCTAACAGCGGAGCCTTCATGCCGGCAGGGCGAGTAAATGTTGGCATCGGAACGATTTCACGGAGTTTGAAAACGTTGATGCCAAACAGCTCTGATTTCTGCTCTTCAACCGACTTGCCGAGGCGAAATAGCAGCAGCTCAAAGCGGTTCGACAAGGTTAGATTGGTCCTGTCATCAATATCTTTCTGGAAATTGTTCATCCTGTCCTCAGTGTGAAAACCAGCCTTTCCACTGTTATCGGCATTGAGGCGGAAAAATAAAGCGTTAAACGGTGAAAATGGCGAAATCGTGAGCCAGTTCCGTTGCCGGGAACAGCGCTCTGCACTCTTCAAGTAGCCGCTGGCAGCCTTTTGCATCGTAGCGTGAGCTGACGTGGGTCATGATGAGTCTGCCCACACCGGCGTCCCGTGCCAGCTGTGCGGCCTGCCGGGTGGAGCTGTGCCCGCGGCTGTTGGCTTTTTCCTCCATTGACGAATCCAGCGTGGTTTCATGCACCATCACGTCCACCCCTTTTGCCAGTTCGATAGCGCTCGCACAGGGCCCGGTATCACCGAAAATGGCGACGGACTTTCCCTTAATCGCCGGGGCGAGATAATCGGCCCCGTTAATGGTGCGCCCGTCTTCCAGCACAATGGTTTTGCCCGCTTTGAGATCCTGAAAACAAGGGCCTGGTTTAACGCCCGCCGCTCTGAGCGCGTTGGCATCAAGCGCACCGGGTTTGTCGTGTTCTTCAACACGAAAACCGTAGCACTCCAACGGATGTTCCAGTCGAAATGCGGTCACTTTGCGCAGGCCGTCATCCACAATCTCACCGGCGGTGATTTCTACAATATCCAGCGGGTAATCGGTCCATGAGCCGCTCAGTCGCAGGGCTGTTTCGGTAAACTCCCGTAATCCTTTCGGACCATAAAGCGTCAGCGGCTGGACGTTTCCGGCCATTGAACGGCTGCACAGTAGCCCAGGCAAACCAAAAAGGTGATCGCCATGCAGATGACTGATAAAAATACGATCAAGTTTGCCCGGGTTGAACGGGGTGCTAAGCATTTGATGCTGCGTCCCTTCGCCGCAATCAAAAAGCCACAAACCTGCCTGAGTAGGGTGTTGCAGATTCAGTAATATTGCCGTTACATTGCGAGAACGTGTGGGAACTCCCGCAGACGTACCTAAGAATAGTAATTCCATCTTTACGTTACACTTTTCGCCATCAATGAGGCAGGGTGTTCAGGTTATCACAACAAAGGGGCAGACAATGATCCACTGGCAAGATCTCCATCATGCAAAGCTGAGTGTTCAGGAGCTGTATGCCATTCTTCAGCTTCGCTGTGCGGTATTCGTTGTTGAGCAACAATGTCCGTATCAGGACGTGGATGGCGACGACTTAGTCGGCGAGAACCGCCACATTCTGGGATGGCATAATGATGAACTGGTGGCGTATGCGAGGATTCTGAAAAGTGACGATGATCTGGAGCCGGTAGTGATTGGCCGGGTGATTGTCAGCGAAGCGCTACGCGGCGAAAAATTAGGGCAGCAGTTAATGACGCAAACGCTGGCATCCTGTACGCAGCATTGGCCGCACAAGGCGTTATACCTGGGGGCTCAGGCGCATCTGCAATCGTTTTATGCAAGATTTGGTTTTGTTCCAGTCACGGAGATCTATGACGAAGATGGTATTCCACATATCGGCATGGCGCGTGAGGGGCATCAAGCGTAAACAGCCCCTGTCGTCTATAGTTAGCGGGTACGTCAATAGAAAGGGAGAATATAATGTCTTTTCATTCTTACGAATCACGTATTGATGACGATTTGGAATTGCTGAGCGAAACGCTGGCAGAAGTGCTACGTTCTTCCGGCGATCCTGCCGACCAGAAGTACCTTGAGTTAAAAGCGCGGGCTGAGCAGGCGTTAGAAGAGGTGAGAAATCGCGTTAGTCATGCCTCTGACAGTTACTATTATCGTGCAAAGCAGGCAGTTTGCCGGGCAGATGACTATGTACACGAAAAACCCTGGCGCGGGATCGGCGTGGGGGCGACAGTCGGTTTAGTGATGGGATTATTGCTGGCACGGCGATAAATATAGCGCTGTCATCGCACTCCCTATACGGGGGTACTGCTTTTTCTGCTCAGTACCCCGTATAATGAGAGGTTTTTAACAGGGAGAGGTCCGCGTGCATTCAATCACTACTGCGCTGGAAAGCCTGATGCGCATTTTGTCGCAAGAGATACCGGCAGCACCTGGCATTCGTATTTACGACATACCTTTCCCACTGAACGATGCTTTTGACGCGTTAGGATGGCTGGCCAGCCAGCCCGTCTGGCCTCAGTTTTACTGGCAGCAACGTAACGGCGATGAAGAAGCGGCTGTGCTGGGCGCAGTGGCGACATTCTCCTCACTGGAATCTGCCCAACGGTTTTTACGCCAACATGATAATCACCCCGAACTGCGCATCTGGGGTCTGAATGCGTTTGAGCCGCAGCGCGGTAATTTATTGCTGCCGCGACTGGAATGGCGACGCTGCGCCGGGGTCGCGACCTTACGACTCCACCTGTATAGCGACGTGTCATTGCGTGAAGATGCCGCGCAGGCCGCTGCGTTTATTTCAACGCTTGCGCAGGTAAAACCGCTTCCCCCATTGCGTCTGATTTTGACGGGAGAGCAGCACTGGCCGGATAAAGACGGTTGGGTTCGCCTGATTGAGCTTGCCACGCAGACCATCGCTGAGGAAGAACTCGACAAAGTGGTGCTGGCGCGTGCGACCGATTTACAGTTTTCTCAGCCGGTTAATGCCGCGGCGGTTATGGCCTCCAGTCGTCGTTTAAATCTCAACTGTTACCACTTCTATATGGCGTTTTCCGCCGAATCTGCTTTTCTTGGCTCTTCCCCTGAACGTCTGTATAGACGGCGTGACACGGCACTGCGCACTGAGGCGCTGGCCGGAACTGTTGCCAATCACCCTGACGATCATCGCGCCTGGCAGCTTGGTGAATGGCTGATGAAGGACGATAAAAATCAGCGCGAGAACATGTTGGTGGTGGAAGATATTTGCCAACGGCTGCAAAATTGTACGCAAACCCTCGATGTCCTGCCGCCGCAGGTCCTCAGACTGCGAAAAGTACAGCATCTGCGCCGCTGTATCTGGACTGCGCTCAATCAGGCGGATGATACGCTCTGTCTGGTTCAGCTACAGCCTACTGCGGCCGTAGCGGGTATTCCGCGCGAGCTGGCGCGTGAATTTATCCAACATAATGAACCCTTTGAACGCGAGTGGTACGCCGGTTCTGCGGGTTATCTTTCACTGCGTCAGAGCGAGTTTTGCGTGTCATTACGTTCAGCGAAAATTAGCGCAAATGTCGTACGGCTATATGCCGGGGCGGGGATCGTGCGCGGTTCAGATCCTGAGCAAGAATGGCAAGAAATAGATAATAAAGCGGCAGGGTTACGTACTTTATTACAGATGGAAGGATAGTGATTTCGTGTATATTCCCGACTCATATCAAAAATCCATTTATTCGATTCTTTATACTGTGTCGCAATATTGATACCGGACAATCTCATGTCAGTAAGCGCATTTAACCGACGCTGGGCGGCGGTCATTCTGGAAGCACTCACTCGCCACGGCGTCAGGCATGTTTGCATTGCCCCTGGCTCGCGTTCGACGCCGTTGACTTTAGCGGCAGCGGAAAATCCCGCTTTTATCCATCATACCCATTTTGACGAGCGCGGACTGGGACATCTCGCCTTAGGCCTGGCGAAAGTCAGCAGGCAACCTGTTGCCGTTATTGTCACCTCTGGTACGGCGGTAGCGAATTTGTATCCGGCGCTGATTGAAGCCGGACTGACCGGTGAAAAACTGATTTTACTCACCGCTGACAGACCGCCTGAGCTTATTGACTGTGGCGCTAACCAGGCGATTCGTCAGGCCGGCATGTTTGCATCGCATCCGTCGCAAACGCTCTCTTTACCGCGTCCGACGCAGGACATTCCGGCGAGCTGGCTGGTGTCTACCCTCGATAACGCCCTGGCCTCACTGCACAGCGGTGCGGTACACATTAACTGCCCGTTTGCGGAGCCGCTGTATGGCGAGATGGACGACACGGGCATTGAGTGGCAGCAGCGCCTGGGCGACTGGTGGCAGGATGACAAACCCTGGTTGCGCGAAGCGCGTCGACTGGAAAGTGATAAACAGCGCGACTGGTTTTTCTGGCGGCAAAAACGTGGTGTGGTCCTTGCCGGGCGCATGAGCGCCGAAGAGGGCAAGAAAGTTGCGCTCTGGGCGCAGACGTTAGGCTGGCCACTCATTGGTGATGTGCTGTCGCAAACCGGACAGCCGTTGCCCTGCGCCGATCTGTGGCTGGGCAACGCGAAAGCGGTCGCTGAATTAGAGCAGGCGCAGATTGTGGTGCAGCTCGGCAGTAGTCTGACCGGTAAACGACTACTGCAATGGCAGGCCAATTGCAACCCACAGGAATTCTGGATTGTCGACAATATCGAAGGACGTCTGGATCCGGCTCATCATCGTGGACGCCGGCTGGTGGCAAAAGTAGGCGACTGGCTGGAGCTGCATCCGGCAGAGAAACGCCAGCCCTGGTGTGTGGAGATCCCGCGGCTGGCGCAACAGGCATGGCAGGCGGTAGAAGCCCGCCGCGACACGTTTGGCGAAGCACAGCTGGCGCACCGTATTCGCGAGTATCTGCCAGAGCAGGGACAGTTGTTCGTAGGGAACAGCCTGGTTGTACGGTTGATTGACGCGCTGTCTCAGCTTCCGGCGGGTTTTCCGGTTTACAGCAATCGCGGTGCGAGCGGTATTGACGGTCTGCTATCAACCGCGGCAGGCGTACAGCGTGCCAGTGCGAAATCGACGCTGGCTATTGTTGGCGATTTATCCGCGCTGTATGACCTGAATGCGCTGGCGCTTTTGCGCCAGGTTTCCGCACCGTTTGTCCTGATTGTGGTGAATAATAACGGCGGACAGATTTTCTCTCTGCTGCCAACCCCGCCAGGCGAACGTGAACGGTTCTACCTGATGCCGCAGAACGTCCATTTTGAGCATGCCGCGGCTATGTTTGACCTCAAATATCACCGCCCGGAGAACTGGGCGCAACTGGAGAGCGCGCTGACGAACGCCTGGCGTACTCCGGTGGCAACGGTGATTGAGCTGGTCGTGAATGAAACTGACGGGGCGCAAACCCTGCAGCAGCTGCTGGCGCAGGTCAGTCATCTATGATCCTGCACGCGCAGGCGAACACGGGCCAGCCAGGATTTCCCTGGCTGGTTTTTCTGCACGGATTTTCCGGCGATCGCCGGGAATGGCAGGCGGTCGGTGAAGCATTCCCGGATTATTCGCGGCTGTATATCGACCTGCCTGGCCACGGCGGCTCCGCTGACATCAGCGTGAGCGGATTCGATGACGTCAGCGATTTGTTGCGTAACACGCTGCTTAGTTACAACATACTTAACTACTGGCTGGTGGGATATTCCCTTGGCGGCAGAGTCGCGATGATGGCAGCCTGTCAGGAGATGCCTGGACTGTGTGGTCTGGTGGTTGAAGGTGGGCACCCTGGTTTACAACACGAAGATGAGCGCGTTCAGCGTCGCCTTGCAGATGGGCGTTGGGCCGCACGTTTTCGCCGTGAGCCGTTGCGTGAGGTGTTTAATGACTGGTACCAGCAACCGATTTTTGCTTCGCTGGATACGACACAAAGAGAGGCGTTGGTCGCTTTACGCTGCCAGAATAAGGGTGAAACGTTGGCGGCAATGCTGGAAGCCACCTCGCTGGCCGTACAACCTGATTTACGTGTGCAACTGAAAACGCGCACATTTCCGTTTTATTATTTATGTGGTGAACGTGACGATAAATTCCGCGCTCTGGCGGCGGAAATATCCGTACCGAACCATGTGATTCGTAACGCCGGACACAACGCGCATCGGGACAATCCCGCTGGCGTGGTGGACTGTCTGGCTCAGATTCTGCGTCGCTGACTATAGGACATTTTATGATCTATCCTGATGAAACAATGCTTTACGCACCGGTAGAATGGCTCGATTGCTCTGAAGGCTACACCGACATTCGCTATGAGAAATCCACCGACGGTATCGCAAAAATCACCATTAATCGTCCGCAGGTACGCAATGCTTTCCGTCCTGTCACCGTCAAAGAGATGATTCAGGCGCTGGCGGATGCGCGCTATGACGACAATATCGGCGTGATTATTCTGACCGGTGCGGGCGACAAAGCGTTCTGCGCGGGCGGCGATCAGAAAGTACGTGGCGATTACGGCGGATACCAGGATGACTCCGGCGTGCATCATCTGAACGTACTGGACTTCCAGCGTCAGATTCGTACCTGTCCGAAACCGGTTGTCGCGATGGTGGCAGGGTATTCCATCGGTGGTGGCCATGTGCTGCACATGATGTGTGACCTGACCATTGCGGCTGAAAACGCCATCTTTGGTCAGACTGGCCCGAAAGTCGGTTCCTTCGACGGCGGGTGGGGCGCATCCTACATGGCGCGTATCGTCGGCCAGAAAAAAGCACGTGAAATCTGGTTCCTGTGCCGTCAATACGATGCAAAACAGGCGCTGGATATGGGCCTGGTCAATACCGTGGTTCCGCTGGTCGATCTGGAAAAAGAGACGGTGCGCTGGTGTCGTGAAATGCTGCAAAACAGCCCGATGGCGCTGCGTTGCCTGAAAGCTGCACTGAATGCCGACTGCGATGGCCAGGCGGGTCTGCAGGAGCTGGCCGGGAACGCGACCATGCTGTTCTACATGACGGAAGAAGGTCAGGAAGGCCGTAACGCCTTTAACCAGAAACGCCAGCCTGACTTCAGCAAATTCAAACGGAATCCGTAATGCGTAGCGCGCAGGTATACCGTTGGCAGATCCCCATGGACGCGGGGGTGATTTTGCGTGACAGGCGGTTAAAAACGCGTGACGGGCTGTACGTTTGTCTTCGTGACGGCGAGCACGAAGGGTGGGGAGAGATCTCTCCACTACCGGGCTTCAGCCAGGAAACCTGGGAAGAGGCGCAAACTGCGCTGCTGGCCTGGGTTAACGGTTGGCTGCAGGGGGATTCATCCTTACCACAACTGCCTGCCGTTGCATTTGGTGTTAGCTGTGCGCTGGCCGAGCTTGAGGGTACGTTGCCTGAGGCGGCGGACTATCGTGCTGCGCCGTTGTGTACCGGTGATCCTGACGATCTGGTGCTGCAACTGGCAGACATGCCTGGCGAGAAAGTTGCGAAGGTAAAAGTCGGTCTGTATGAAGCTGTTCGCGACGGTATGGTCGTCAATCTGTTGCTGGAGGCGATCCCGGAACTGCACCTGCGGCTCGATGCCAATCGTGCGTGGACGCCGCTGAAAGCCCAGCAGTTTGCGAAATATGTCAATCCTGAGTATCGCGGGCGCATTGCCTTCCTCGAAGAGCCGTGTAAAACCCGTGATGATTCCCGTGCGTTCTCGCGTGAAACAGGGATTGCCATCGCCTGGGATGAAAGTCTGCGTGAAGCCGATTTCACCTTTATGTCCGAAGAGGGCGTGAAGGCTGTCGTCATCAAGCCTACGCTGACGGGTAGCCTCGACAAGGTGCGTGAGCAGGTTGCAGCCGCACACGCGCTCGGTCTCACCGCCGTGATCAGCTCCTCTATCGAATCGAGCCTGGGCTTAACCCAGCTGGCGCGCATTGCTGCCTGGTTGACGCCACAGACTATCCCTGGTCTGGATACGCTCAGCCTGATGCAGTGCCAGCAGGTGCGCACCTGGCCTGGCAGTACGTTGCCGTGCAATGAGGTCGATGCGCTGGAACGATTGCTATGACCCAGTGGGAAATGCCCGATGGCGCAAGCGCATCGGGCCTGGAGCGATTGTCCGATACGCCTGATTTTACTGACTGGCCGTGGCGTCACTGGCGACAGGCTCGTGCGGACGCGCCAGCCTTACGCCTCAACGATGAGGTGTTAAGCTGGGGCGATCTCTGCGCGCGAGTCGATCGTCTGGCAAGTGGCTTTGCGGCTCAAGGGGTGGAAGAGGGCGATGGCATATTGCTCCGCGCCTGGAATCATCCCCGTCCGCTGCTGGCCTGGCTGGCATTGTTGCAGTGCGGGGCACGAATTTTACCTGTGAACCCGCAGTTGCCACAGTCGTTGCTGGATGTGTTAATCCCGGATCTGACGCTGCGTTTTGCGCTGGATCTGGAAGGCGAAAGTCCGCTCCCGGGACTGACACCGCTGCGAATGCTGGAACAGTCTGGCGAGCATGCTGCCGTCTGGCTGCCTCAGCGCTTGAGCACAATGACGTTAACCTCCGGCTCAACCGGACTGCCTAAAGCAGCGGTACATACCTGTCAGGCGCATTTGGCGAGTGCGCAGGGGGTGCTGTCACTGATGCCATTTGGCGAAGACGATGACTGGCTGCTCTCGCTACCGTTATTTCACGTTTCCGGTCAGGGGATTATGTGGCGCTGGTTGTTTGCCGGGGCACGTATGACCGTGCGCGATAAGCAGCCGTTAGAGCAGATGCTGGCGGGTTGTACCCATGCTTCGCTGGTTCCCACGCAGCTTTGGCGGCTGTTGGTCAATAACACACCGGTATCGCTAAAGGCCGTGTTGCTGGGCGGTGCCGCGATTCCTGTTGAATTGACGGAACAAGCGCGTGAGCAGGGTATTCGCTGCTGGTGCGGTTACGGGTTGACGGAATTTGCCTCCACGGTGTGTGCGAAAGAAGCCGATGGTAAGGCGGATGTCGGCACTGCGCTACCAGGCAGAGAAGTCAGGATTGTTGATGATGAAGTCTGGCTGCGTGCCGCCAGCATGGCGCAAGGGTACTGGCGTAACGGACAGCTTTATCCGCTGGTTAATGCGCAAGGCTGGTTTGCCACCCGCGATCGCGGCATCGTGCATGATGGCAAGTTAACCATTGTCGGGCGGATGGACAACCTGTTTTTTAGTGGCGGAGAAGGGATCCAACCGGAAGAGGTGGAGCGCGTTATTGTATCGCATCCCCATGTTCTACAAGCTTTTATTGTGCCAATCGAAGATGAAGAGTTTGGCCATCGCCCCGTTGCGGTTGTGGAGTACGATGCCGAAGCCGGAAGTATTGATCTGGCTGAATGGGTGAAAGATAAGCTGGCACGTTTCCAGCAACCCGTTCGATGGCTAACCTTACCCGCAGAATTGAAAAGCGGTGGTATTAAGATTTCTCGCCGGGCGCTGCTGGAGTGGGTCCGTACCCGCGGTAAAGCTTAAGAAAACATTAAATTTATCCCGCATAATTGCCATTCCCGGGCCATTGTCCTTTGGTTTATCTGCTAAAGTGTAACCTATTGTGAAAATCATTAGCAAAAGGTGCGCTATGGAATGGCATGTGAAGAAGTCTTGCTGTAACCGAAAAGCAGGGAGGCTCTATATTGTACTTTGTGATACCGGTGGTTCGTTGAAAATGCTGGCTGAAGCGCAAGCCTGCGAGCGTGTAAAAGTAGGCGATCTGCTGTCACCGCTAAAAGATGCCCAGTATTGTATTAACCGTGACACATCGCGAGTGATTAAAATCATTGATGCCAGACAGTATCTCTGTGAAGAATGGGAGCGTCTGCGACAACTGTCTGACGATAAATGATCTCAGGGCGTGTGTTGGCGGGCAGGTAAGAATATGGTCATTAATCCCGCCATAATACACAGCACACCCACCAGGGCTTTTATTGAGAAGGTTCCCTGCCAGCCAGGTAAAATCATTGATGCGATCCACACCAGCACATAGCTGAGGCTGAGCAAGGCATAGGCTTTGCTCAGCGCGAGCTGATGCAGGGCTTTATGCCAGCACATCACTGACAGTAAATAACCTACCAGCCCGCCATACAAGGCGAATGCGCTGCTGCTGGTTGAAAAAACGGCGGAGATAAACGCCAGCGGTTGCAGCATGGGCGGCAGATTATCCATCGCGTAACCCAGACTTAGCTGAGCAACCGACGTAATAATCACGCTGCACAGCCCCCAAAAGATGCCCATTACACCGCACTCCCAAGAATAAAGATGCCGGTGATGAGTAGCCCAACCCCCAGCCAGTGACGCGTTGTGACAGGTTCGCGCCAGATTTTCCATGCCGCCAGCGTGACCCATACAAAGTTCAGGCTTAGCATCGGGTAGGCGATGCCGACGGGAATATTCTGCAATACTGCCAGCCAGAGCAGCATGGCCAGTCCCAGACAGGCCAGCGCCAGACCAATCCACTGCGCGATATAGCGTGTTCGCGCGTGGGCGGGTACCGGGCGGGTGGCCTGCTTCTGGCACAATTGTCCACAGACGCTGAGCAGGCTGGCAAGGACTAAGGTTAGCCAGATCATTTAGGCCGGTACTGAATCAAGACCAGACGCCCCTGATTGTCGATATAGTCGGCGGGGGGAATGGCAAGCTGATTAATATCTTCATCCTTCGAAATTGACAGCACGAGCGTAATGATCCCCTCCTGACGATGTTGCGCCAACCAGCCGGCAAAGTCATCCCGGCTAACAAAGCGTCCCTGGGCATCCGGATAATTAAGGCCGTATTTTAACTCACCTGTTTGCCCGTACATGTTGATGTCATCGCGTTTCAGGCTCCAGGCCAGGCCTGCGGCAACGCCAACACTGTCGGTGAAAATATAACGGCTCGACTCCAGCGACTCTTTGCTCATCTCGACAAAAAACTGTGGCTGTTTGGATTCCATTACCCGGTCCGGTACTGAGAAGCCGAACAACAGCGCCAGCCCCAGCGGGCAGAGCGCTGCTAATTTCCAGTTTTTTTCACGGTTGTTAAGCGTATACCAGCCAAATAGCGCCCAGGTGATAAAGATACCCCATGAGCAAAACACTTTATACGTTTCGATATGCGACCAGACCGGTGTCTTCAACGGCCCGAGCGTGGACACGATAAATGTGGCGACAATACCAATAACACCGAACAGAATGTTGATCCAACCGTTGACGCGCAGCGCTGCAGAACCTTTTTCAGCCGCCTGCAAGCCAAACCGTGCGGTAAGGATCGCCAGCGGTGCGAAGCAGGAAAGAATATAGGTTGGCAGCTTCCCTTTGGCGATACTGAAAAACAGGATCGGCATAATAATCCAGCTCAGCAGGTATAAGGCGCTACGTGGAACATCCCGTTCACGCCAGCCGGTACGCAATGCCCCCGGTAGTAGCCCGAGCCAGGGTAAGGCGCCCGCCACGAAAACCGGTATGTAGTACCAGAAGGGTGCTTTATGCTGGGCATCATCCTGCGCAAAACGCTGAATATGCTCAATCCAGAAAAAGTAGTGCCAGAAGTCGGGCTCGCGTTGTGCAATCGCCAGCCCCCACGGCAGGACAATGGCAATACAGCTGATAATCGACAACAGGCCGTAAATAAAGATCTCTTTCCAGCGCTTTTGCACGAAAACCCATGGCAACACGCTGAGGACGGGGACAGCGAGCGCGAGAAAGCCTTTGGTCATCACGCCCATGCCGCAGGTGAATCCTAACAGCAAAAAGGCGACAATTTTACCTGTTCTGGTGGTGGCCTGCATTCCCTCCCAAAAACAGCACATGCCAGCCATCAGCCACAGCGCGATAATGGGATCAAGTACCGCATAGGTTCCGATACTGTAAACAGAAAAAAACGTTAGAAAGATAACGGCAGAGAGTAGGGCCGTACGTTTATCACGCCATAGCCGCATTGCCAGCCAGGCGACCAGGAGTGCAGTCAGTAGGGTTGCAAAAATAGCCCCCGCCCTGACGCCAAAGTTGTTTGCGCCAAACAACCATTGCCCGATGCTGTTTAACCAGTACCCCGCGATGGGCTTTTCAAAATAGCGTAGCCCTAAAAAATGTGGGACGATCCAGTCGCCAGACGTCAGCATTTCCCGGCTGATTTCAGCATAGCGCGTTTCGTCGGGCTGCCAGAGCAGGCGGCTATTGATGGGTAAAATAAAATACAGTGCAATAAATGCGACAAATGCCAGGGCGTAACGTGCGGATTTCATGGTGTCACACTCGCGGGTTGCTGGCAGCCGAGCCATCCCTCTCTGCCGGGTATTTTACCACGAACGATCTGGCCCGTTGGCAGTGTACTGATATCGTCTGGTAACAGTTCGCCCAGCGGACAAAACGTAATCCCTGCGTCGGCGGCACGAATGAGCAGATCATCAAATTTCTGTTGAAAAGCAATGCCTTCCACCTCTGCGTGAATCGTGTAGACCGGGGTGCCTTTGTCCCGCTGAATGCGGGAGAGAATATAGTCGTTGAAGTCCTCTGCTTGTACCTCCTGACCAACCACCTCATCCCATGTCGGTAGCGTGACCGGAATTTGTGGCGTCCCCATTTCTCCTGTTTCAAGTACAGGACGGAATAACGATGTTCCCCTGCAATCGCTGTTATAGCGCAGATGGATTGTTTCTTTCGCCTCGACGACGCGCGAGTCGGCACGCCAGCCAGCGACGGCAGAGCAGGTAACGGGTTGGCCAATGATTGTTTCGAGCGCATTAATGCCCCGCGAAATATCATCAATCAGCTGTTTATCGTTCCAGTTGCCGCTTCGTGATTGCCAGGCATGATGATCCCAGGCGTGTAAGCCTGTTTCGTGATACCGGGCAGCTTGCGAAATGATGGCCGCATTGGCCAGGCCAATTTCTTTTCCAGGCCAGGCGGTGCCGGCCAGTAAAATATCCCACCCGTAGAGTGAGGCTGCGTTTGAGCGGAGCATCTTCCACAAAAATTGCGGCTTCACCAGACGCCAGAGATGGCGTCCCATGTTGTCAGGCCCGACGCTAAAAAAGAAACTTGCCCGAACGTTATGCCGGTTCAATGTCTCCAGCAGGCGGGGCACGCCTTCGCGTGTCCCCCTGAATGTATCGACATCTATACGCAAGCCCACTTTGGTCATGATGTGTGTTCCGTGATATCCACACTGCGTAAGAAGAAGTCCAGCGTCTCTTCAACCGTTTCTTGCATCTCGATTGTTGGTTCCCAGTTCAGGCAACGTTTGGCGTTACGAATACTGGGTTTGCGGTGCTCAACGTCCTGGTAGCCTTTGCCATAGTAGCTGCTACTCTCAACGTCGCGGAAACCCGCAAACGGCGGGAAGTGTTGGCGCAATGGATGTTTTTCGAAGCAGGAGAGGAGCATTTCAGCCAGTTCCTGAATACTGGCTTCGTTATCCGGGTTACCGATATTGATGATCTCGCCATCACAGCGCTCACCGTCGTTTTCAATGATACGGAACAAGGCTTCGATACCGTCACGAATGTCGGTAAAGCAGCGCTTTTGCTTACCACCTTCAATCAGCTTGATGGGGGAGCCTTCCACCAGATTCAGGATCAGTTGGGTAATGGCACGTGAGCTGCCGATACGTGCGGCGTTCAGGCTGTCCAGACGCGGTCCCATCCAGTTAAACGGACGGAATAAGGTGAAACGTAATCCTTCTTTTTCACCATATGCCCAAATGACGCGATCCAGCAGTTGTTTAGAGACCGAGTAGATCCAGCGCGGTTTATTAACCGGGCCGACGATCAGGTTGGAGCTGTCTTCATCGAAGTCTTTATCGGTACACATACCGTAAACTTCAGATGTTGACGGGAAAATGATGCGTTTGCGGTACTTGACACAGTAACGAATAATTTTCAGGTTTTCTTCAAAATCGAGTTCGAAGACGCGCAGCGGGTTGCGGGTATATTCAATCGGCGTGGCAATGGCGACCAGTGGCAGCACGACGTCGCATTTTTTCACATGATATTCAATCCATTCGGAGTGAATGCTGATATCACCTTCCACAAAATGGAATCGTGGGTGTTGCAGAAAACGCTCAATCGCATCGCTGCCAATATCAAGCCCGTAGATTTCGTAGTTATCTTCGCGCAGCAGACGTTCGGTCAGGTGGTTGCCAATGAAACCGTTAACGCCAAGGATCAACACGCGGGTGCGGCGTTTGCTCGCGGAGACGGGCTGGCTGTTGAGGCGAGAACCGGCAACCAGACCCAAAACTTGTGCCAGCTGTGAGCCCTGCATGGTAATGCCATCAGCCGCTTGCCCGGTAATGATTTCGAGTGCGCCATCGGCACAGGCAATCAGCAATGGTGATACGGAGATAACCGTTCCCGGCAGCGCCGCAGATGTATTTGCACTCTGGCGTGATGACCAGATGGTGAATTTTTGCGTACCGGCATAGCTAAATGCACCAGGCCATGGATCGGACACGGCGCGAACCATGTTGTGCAGTTGTGCGCAGGGTTTGTTCCAGTCGAGGAAACTGTCTTCCGGGGTGCGGCGACCAAAACAGGTGGCGTCGGCTTCCTGCTGTGGGTATTCCTGAAAATCACCGGCTTTGATGGCTGGCAGCACCTGCGCCAGTACCTCGCGGGCAGACTGGCATAATTTATGGTGCAGGGTTAACGCCACGTCATCGGGGGAAATGGTAATGCGTTGCTGGGCGACGATGGCACCGGCATCTGCGCGCTTGACCATGCGGTGCAGCGTCACACCTGTTTCGGTTTCGCCATTGACTAATACCCAGTTCAGCGGTGCACGGCCACGATATTTGGGCAGCAATGAGCCGTGCAGATTAAAGGCTCCCGCAGGCGCAAGACGCAGGATCTCATCGCTGAGTAAATTGCGATAGTAGAATGAGAAGATCACATCGGGGGCGAACTGGCCGATCCGCTCGATCCACAACGGATGATTGACCTCGTCCGGAGCGTACACCGGAATTCCTGCGCTGGCAGCGAGGCGGGAAACTGAGCCAAAAAACGCTTTTTCACCTGGGTTATCGGCATGCGTAAAAATCGCAGCGATGTCATAACCCGCATCCAACAGGGCCTGAACCCCCTGACATCCCATATCGTGATAGGCAAATACGACGGCTTTCATGCGCGGTTTTCCTCAGTTGACTGCGTGGTTTGCGGACGGATAACGTGTTGAACAAAATAGCGAGGGCGTGCGCGGACATCGTTATAGATGCGACCGATATATTCGCCGAGTAATCCCATGCCAATGAATTGCGCGCCGATAAAGGTAAACAGCACGGCAAACAGCATAAACACACCTTCTGCCGCCCACTGCGGGCCGAGCGTCAGGCGAAGAACAACAAGCAGGACCGACAGGGTAAAGCCTGTGGCGGCAATGATGCTGCCCAGCAGGCTTAACATACGCAATGGCGTGGTGGTCAGGCAGGTTACCAGGTCATACATCAGGTTTATCAGACGCATGAAACTGTACTTAGAGTCGCCAAATTCACGCTCGGCATGGTGCACCGGGATTTCCGTGGCTCGGCGGGCAAAGATGTTAGCCAGGATCGGAATAAAGGTGCTGCGCTCCTGGCAATGCAACATGGCATCGACGATGTGACGGCGATAGGCGCGCAGCATGCAGCCATAATCGCCCATGGCTTTACCGGTGGTGCGCTGAATCAGATGATTGATCATCCGTGAGGCGGTCTTACGAAAGCGGGTGTCCTGGCGGTTCTGACGCACCGTTCCGACGACATCGAAGCCTTCTTTTGCCGTGGCAACCAGCCGCGGGATCTCCTCTGGCGGGTTTTGCAAATCGGCATCCAACGTGATGATCAGGTCGCCAGTGACGTGGCTGAAACCGGCCATAATCGCCGAGTGTTGCCCATAGTTTCGATTCAACAGAATAGAGACAATATGGCTGTTCGGTGCCTGGGAGGCGTCCATCATCAGTTGAGCTGAATTGTCACTGCTACCGTCATCAATGAGCAGGATTTCATATTCAGTATCCAGTTTTTCGCAGGCGGCGCTGGTGCGCCTGATTAATTCTGGCAGGCTTTCCTGTTCGTTAAAAACGGGAATGACCACCGAGACTTTACTAATCGGTGAGGCTTCAAACATGCTTATTGTCCTGCAATCTGGCGAAGTGCCGTAATGACGCGTTGTGTGTCATCGTCGGTCATGTCGGGAAATAGCGGCAGTGAACAAATGCGTGCGCTATTCCATTCGGTATTAGGCAGAGAAAGATCGGTGAAACGTTCGCGATAATATTTCTGCGTGTGGGCCGCGCGAAAATGCAGGCCTGTGCCAATATTTCTGGCCTTTAGTGCTTCCATCAGAGCATCTCTGCTCAGCCCACAGCGGGCTTCATCCACGCGAATGATGAACAAATGCCATGCGTGCACATGCGACCACTGTGGCAGGGTGAGCGGTTGAAACGGCGTATCGGCCAGCGCCTGTTGATACTGCTGCGCAATTTGCGCCCGGCGCGCGTTGAGGCGATCCAGCTTGTTCAACTGCACCAGGGCGATGGCGGCGTTGATGTCTGTCAGGTTGTACTTGTATCCCGGCGCGAGAACTTCAGCCTGCGGTGCGCGACCATAGGTTTGACGGTCATAAGCATCTACCCCCAGGCCGTGGAATTTCAGGCTACGAAGCCGTTGAGCGAGCTGGCTGTCGTCAGTAACAATCAGTCCACCCTCGGCACAGGTCACATTCTTGATCGCGTGAAAGGAAAAGATTGCGGTACCACGAGCACCAACATGACGACCCTTGTATAACGTTCCGACGGCGTGCGCTGCATCTTCAATAACAGGGATTCCGTAGCGTTCACCGATGGCGTAAATGGCATCAAGATCGGCGGGGGCCCCGGCATAATGCACGGGAATAATGGCTTTGGTACGCGGGGTGATAGCGGCTTCAATGTGTTCAGGAGTCACCATCAGCGTATCGCGGTCGACATCGATCATAACCGGTGTGGCGCCCAGCAGGACAATCATGTTGAGTGTAGATACCCACGTCATCGACGGGGTGATCACTTCATCGCCTTCACCCACACCCAGCGCCATTAGCGTAATGTGCATACCTGCCGTCGCGGAACAGACGGCAACGGCGTTTTGGTTACCTGTGAGCTGGCAGAAAGCGTCTTCCAACTGCTGATTTTTAGGACCCGTGGTTATCCACCCTGAATCCAGAACCGCCTTAACTGCGGCAAGTTCTTCATCACCCATTGCCGGACGGGAGAAAGGCAAAAAGTCAGACATCATTATTCCTTCAGCCATTTAACGCCACCGCCGTTTTATTTTTAGTGATAAACAGGGGCATCGTTAATTATTTCATCAGGCCACAAAGGTTAAAGACTGAAGGTTAATTTATCCTTAAGAGTTTAAGGTTGGAGATATAAAGAGGAATGCGGAGGAGATTATTTTATTTGTCTGAAAATAAATGATTTTTACGCGTGTTTTGTTGTGGCTATGGCATCGCAGGTCTGCTGCTGAATGATGAGTGCAATGCCATGATCTGAAGGGGCAATATTCTGCTGCTATCACCCTGTGAACTTACAATAACCCTTTCAATGTTAACGTTTTACGTGTGGCGACGTTTAGGTCGTAATGGGCGAGATCTTCCGGTTTAACCCAGGCGAAATCCTGGAACTCTTCGTTAATTTTCACTTCACGGTTGGCGGAAATACAATCGAAGATGAGATAAATCATGTAAATCTCTTCCTGGCGACCATCAGCATAGGTTTTGGTTCGAATATCGTCACTGAAGGTCCAGGGGGCAATCTGCGATAACTCGAGGTGTTCTCCCAGCTCTTCCCTGATTTCCCGACGTAAGGCTTCTTCGATACGTTCGCCTGGCTCAACGCCGCCGCCAGACAACGCCCACTGGCCAGGGAAAACACCGCGATCGTCGGCCATTTTGCACAATAAATAACAGCCTTCATTTTGAATGAGTGGGCAAACAATCGTTCTTTGACGCATAAGTCTGTTCCTTGTAGGGGAGGGGCGGAGGAGTCCATCGTTAACACATCTTACCTTTTGCAGGCGACAGAAAAAACGCTTCATTGCTGTTTAAGCCTGCTTTGCCGGGGAAAATAACGTTGTCTGTTGAAAACGGCGATCAGGTGCCTTTTACCCTCTATTTCAGGCAAGAACTTAACCTTACTGAAACATTGCGGGTAGTATTTAGTTACAATATGTCATTGTATCGCTTTTTTAGCTCATTGATTCCTCGCCATCTGGCAGTACAATCCAGCGGTTTTGGGGCTATGTTTTGATTCTTGCTGGAAAGGATAGAAAATGAAAAAAAGTTTATTACTGGGTTTTGCCGGAATGCTGTTTGTTTCTGCGTCGGCGAATGCGATTAGCATTAGCGGTCAGGCTGGCGAAGATTACACTAACCTCGGTTTCGGTATGGGGACTGAGTCCACCGGGCTGGCTGTTAGCGGCAACTGGATGCATAACGATGACGACGGTGATGTTGCAGGGCTTGGCCTTGGTCTGAATATCCCTCTGGGACCGTTGCTGGCAACCGTCGGTGGGAAAGGTATTTATACCAACCCGAAAGACGGTGATGAAGGCTACGCGGCCGCTGTCGGTGGTGGTTTACAGTGGCCGATTGGCGACAGTTTCCGTCTGTTTGGCGAATACTACTACTCCCCGGATTCACTCTCCAGCGGGATCGACAGCTACGAAGAAGCAAATGCCGGTGCGCGCCTGACGATTATGCGTCCGCTGAGCATTGAAGCAGGTTACCGTTACCTGAATCTGGCGGGTAAAGATGGCAATCGTGATAACGCGATTGCTGACGGCCCATACATCGGGGTTAACGCCAGTTTCTAATCGACCAGGCGCGGCGTTCAGTCGCGCCTTCCCCCCTCCATGCGTTATAGTGTTTTCATCATAAAAGCAGGAGAACACGATGTTAAACGTGGAGATGCTATCCACCGGGGATGAAGTGTTGCACGGACAAATCGTCGACACCAATGCCGCCTGGCTGGCCGATTTTTTCTTTAATCAGGGATTACCGTTAACACGCCGCAATACGGTAGGCGACAATCTGAACGATTTGGTCGCTATTCTGCGTGAGCGTAGCGAACATGCTGATGTGCTGATCGTCAATGGTGGCTTAGGGCCGACCAGCGATGATTTGAGCGCACTGGCGGCGGCAACCGCAAAAGGTGAAGGGCTGGTTCTGCATGAAGCGTGGCTGGCCGAAATGACGCGTTTTTTCCGTGAGCGGGGACGTGTGATGGCGCCGAGCAATCGCAAACAGGCTGAGCTTCCGGCCAGCGCGGAGTTTATCAATAATCCGGTTGGAACTGCCTGCGGGTTCGCCGTGAAGCTTAATCGCTGCCTGATGTTCTTTACGCCGGGTGTGCCGTCAGAATTTAAAGTCATGGTTGAACATGAGATCCTGCCGCGCCTGCGTGAACGTTTTTCTCTCTCTCAGCCCCCGCTATGCCTGCGCTTAACGACCTTTGGTCGTTCTGAAAGCGATCTGGCGCAGAGCCTGGACTCTCTGGTTTTACCGCCCGGAGTGACAATGGGGTATCGCTCGTCGATGCCGATTATCGAGCTGAAGTTAACCGGACCCGATTCCCAACGTGAAGCGATGCTGGCGCTATGGCCAGAGGTGAAACGCGTTGCTGGCCAGAATATGATTTTTGAAGGTACCGAAGGGCTACCTGCGCAAATTGCCCGTAAGCTCCAGGATCGCCAGTACAGTCTGACGCTGAGCGAGCAATTTACCGGAGGCTTAATCGCCCTGCAGCTGTCTCGCGCCAGTGCCCCGCTGTTAGCGAGCGAGGTGGTGCCATCTCAGGAAGAAACGCTGGCACAAACGGCGCACTGGATAACCGAGCGACGCGGCAACCATTATGCCGAGCTGGCGCTGGCGGTATCGGGTTTCGAAAACGAATATATTAACTTCGCACTGGCAACACCTGACGGCACGCATGCCTTGCGGGTGCGACTCAATGCAAATCGCTACAGTTTGGCTGTTCGTCAGGAAGTTTGCGCAATGATGGCGCTTAATATGCTGCGGCGTTGGCTAAATGGTCAGGATATCGCCGGGGAACACGGCTGGATAGACGTGGTTGAATCGCTCACGATTTAATGATTGATAGGGAAGGCTAAAAACCTTCCCAATCTGACTCATTCTGTGACATCGTCAGGCAATAGCCCAGTAATTAACCGAACCAAATCACGATCAATTCCATTTACCAGCATCATGCGCGCGATACGTAAGGCTTCTTCTTGCGTACCTTTCTGTACTCCTTGCGCTAATCCTTGTTGTATCCCTTGCTGTATCCCTTGTTGTAGCCCATTGTGGTGACCTTCTTGTTTTAGCCTCTCTGCGATTGTCATCAACTTCTCCTTATGGTGGGGGGAACGTTCGGCAACTTCATGGATAAATTCGCTGACGTGAGAAACGTCACCGTACCGTAGCAGGTAATTAAATAGCGTTTGTAGCTGGCTGTCATTAGCGGTGCTTGTAACTAATAGCGAGACCAGGCGGTCCACTAATCCCATCAAATCGCGATCGCGTATATGTTTTTGCATCAACTCTAGCAGTGCAACACGCCGATGTTGTGCGATTTCATCGTCAGGTATTACGGTAATGTCGACCAGCGGAAAGGCTTCTGAATAAAGCTGTCGTGCCAGCTGTGGATTGTCAAATTCATCCAGCCAGTTGAGTGACCAGGGATAAGGACTTTGTTGACCGTGATAAAACAACATGGGGATTACCAGCGGCAGCGTTTTATTGCCGGCATCAAGATGATACTGCATCGCAGCAGTGGCATAACGCATCAGGCGAAATGCCATGTGCTGTACCGCCGTACTCTGATGTTCAATAACACAATAGATATAGCCCTGGCCTTCGCGGGTTTTTAACGACCACACTACGTCAGAGTAGTATGCGCGGAGATCTTGTTCGATAAAACTGGTGGACTCCAGCTTCAGCGTTTGTAAATCGCATATCTCACGTAATGCGGTGGGAAGATGTATATCCAGATAATCCCGAGCCATCTCAGGGTAAGACATTATCTTTTTAAAAACGGCATCATGCGGTGTAGATGTAGTGGATTTAGCCATGGTAGTCCGTCACCAGAAAGAGAAGATGGCGTGACGGTATCCACTTTTAATATGCGCTGCATGCGGGAAATGGGGTCTTTGCGTGGGTAAATCAGAGATAAATACGCCCGACTGCAACGTATTCAATTAAGCGGAACGGGCTACGTAAAAAAATGCCCGGTAGCAAATGACACCGGGCAACAGGTTTAACCCAACGCTTTGGCAAGCAGGGTGATCGGATGTTCGCAGCGCTTACTGGTAGACATCTCAATCTGCCATTTACACGTTTCGCAGTCGGTCACGACGATATCCGCGCCGCTTTCTTCAATCTGGCGGAATAACGGTGCGCCGATTGACTGTGATGTCGGATAGTTTTCCTTTTTGAATCCGTACGTTCCGGCGATCCCACAGCACTGTGAATCCAGCACAGTCAGTTCAAGCCCAGGAATTTGTCGCAGCAGTTCCAGCGTATAGAGTGTCCAGCCCATTTTCTCCATATGACAGGGTGTGTGATAGACCACTTTTAGCGGCAACGTTTTCAGCGGCAACGTTTTCCCTTCATCCAGCTTGCGCCACAGCCAGCGTGTAGCCAGTTCAATATGTTCGCGCAGACCTGAGTTGTCGACATCCAGTACTTCAGGGTATTCATCGCGTAGCGCAAAGGTACAGGTTGAAGAGGTGGCAATAACCGGGATGCCTTTTCCGTCAATCGCTTCTCGCAGTGAAGCCACGTTACTTACCGCCTGCTTACGTGCTTTATCGGTGAAACCGTTGGCGATCAGTGGTACACCACAGCATTTCTCTTTACTCAGCAGTTGTACGCCGGTACCCATCGCATTCAGCACTTTTATCAGATCTTTACCGAGTTGCGGATGGTTGTAGTTCACAAAGCAACCGTGGAAAAACGCAACCTGATCCTGATACTGCGCCTGTTGCGCGGCTATGCTGCGATACCAGCGACGGAAGGTCCCGAAGGAGTACTTCGGCAGCGTACGGCGATGATCGATTTTTAGCGCATAATCAAGAAGCTGACGCACCGGTTTCAATGATGTAGCGGTGTTCACGATAGGTGCGAACGGCGTAGAAACACTGCCCATCAAATCGGTATGGCTTAAGACAAAGTTACGTATCGACGGACGCGTCGTGTCGTATTTGGCACGTGCGCGTTGAATGATATCGCCAATTTTGACATCCGAAGGGCAGGCCACTTCACAGCGTTTGCAGTTGATGCAATATTTCAGCGCATCGTCATATAACGCACCATCTTTCAAACGCAGGCGTTCACCGTCAGGCCCGGCTTGTTTAGGGCCAGGGTAACCTGGGTTGACACGGCTTACCGGGCAGGCTGTGGTGCACACTGTGCATTTGATACAACTTTCAAAACGTGTGTCGCTCATTGCTGGCCTCCTGCACGTTTCGCAATATGATGTGCGGCGTGTAAAGCGCTGACAGCGCACACGCCGCCTCCGCAACCCTGGGCGATAGGGTCAAAACCGCCAAGTACCGATCCGATGGCAAACATATTCTCTACTGTTTTTCCTGCAAGCGATGGACGCAGTTCAGCATCGGTGGTTACGCCAAACTGTTGCCACGGCTGCGGATCAAAGACGTCACGCTGATACCACTGCGCACGTGTGGCGGTTTGTTGCACATCCAGACCGAGAATCGGCTCATGAACGGCCTCCCGCGTGGCAACCAGTCCGCTGCTAAAGAAGCTGCCGCTGGCGAGCACGGCGAAGCGTGGGCGTAATGGAATATCGGCATGGTTGCGGGTCCAGATTTCGCTGACAACGCCATCCTGACAGGTGATTTTTTTCACTTCATCGCCCGGCATCCACACCCCACCCTGGCGTACAAACTGGCGCTGCAATTTGTTATGCAGGCGCATGCCCAGCACTGACGGCGGTAAAGTGGGTAATAACATCAGTGAGCAGGGCAGACGGTCGTTGAGCCACTTCCAGAGCCGATCGTCAGCCAGGCCGAAACAGGCTGGCATAATTATCATGTCGCAGGTTTTTGCGATTGGCAGCAGGGCGTCATAGAGCAGCGACCATTTATCTTCGTTATCTAACAGACGTGCAATGTTGACGGCGCGAAATTCGGTTGGGTTATCACGCAGGACATCCAGTTCTGGCAAATCGATTTCAGCCGTTTCGACGCTGAGGTTACGCTGGCGCAGTGAGGCTGCGGCAAGGTGCCCCTGGAAATCCAGTAAGCCGCTGATTCCCACCACACAGACACGTTGTGCTGATAACGGCCAGACCGGCACTTCCGCTGAACTAAGCCAGGTTGAACGCAGGGTTCCCAACGGTGTTACACGTTGATGAGCCTGATGAACCTTACCGTGCAAATGTGTTCCGCACGCTTCCAACAGATTCTGCGCCTGCTGGGCCAGTTCCAGAACGTTGTGGGTTCCGATGGTGCTATAAGGATGACCCGGTGCCTGAGTACGCAGCGCATTCAGCCCCGCTTCAATGTCAGTTACCGGTTGACCATCCGGCAGGTTGCTGAGCAAATCCAGTGAGCCGGAGGAGAAGTGCAGGGCGCTTTGGCCGCGGGTAACAATCGTGCAGCGCAACCCGCTTTTTTGCAGTTGCAGGCCACACACCAGCCCGGCGAGACCGCCGCCGATAATGACGGTATCAAATTTCATCCTGGTGCTCCTTTTCCAGACCGCATAACCCCTGATAAACCCAGCGGGTGAACTCGCTTTCGCGCAGTGCATCTCCCCACGCGATAGGCTGCACGCCTTTCCAGCGTTCGTTGAGGAATTCGGAAAGCTGGGTGATAGATTGTGCGGCGGTGGTGACATTAAAACGTTGTAGCAAACCTGCGGCGCGGCAGGCACACAATTCGCCCTGACACGTTCCCATCCCGACGCGGGTGCGACGACGTAAATCGAGCAAACTGTTGACGGTTAAATTTTCAACGGCATATTGCACTTCACCTGCGGTGACGGCTTCACATTCACAGACCAGGCTGCGGTGCTGACGGCCTTCGCTAAGCCATGCCGGGGTGCGGTCGCCATGGCGGTAGACCGCCGAGCCGCGCAGTGGTGCTGGCAAAGAGATAACGCGTTTAAGCGTGTGTTCGGTCGACTCCTGTGAGCCCGGCAGTGCTGTCTCTGCGGTCGTACAAGGGCGAGAATTGCCCAGTTTGCGGCACACTGCATCGGTGGCCCATTCCGCCATTAGGCGGTAGGTCATCAGTTTACCGCCGGTAATGGTGATAAATCCGTCCAGTCCGTCGCGCTGTGCATGATCGAACAGTACAATTCCGCGGCTGACGTTACGACCGGTCGGGTCGTCGTCGCTGGCCACCAGCGGACGCACACCGGAGTAAGCACGCAGGATGCGAGTTTTCGCCATAATTGGCGCCAGCTTCTCACCTTCACGCAGCAGAATATCCACCTCTTCTGCGGTGACGCGGTTGCTGTCGATATCGTCGTAATCAATGTGCTGCGAGGTTGTACCGATCAACGAAATGGTATCGCCAGGCACCAGAATATCGGCGTCAGATGGCTTACGGCAGCGGTTGATAACATGCTGATTTATACGATGGTCCATGATCAACAGAGAACCTTTCGCCGGGAACATACGGATGCTCAGGTCGGCATATTCCGCAATGCGCTGCCCCCAGATCCCGGCGGCGTTCACGACCACCGGCGCATGCAGAGACTGCATCTCACCCGTCAGATGGTTGCGTACGTTCACCCCGCACACCGTCGCACCTTCACGAATCAGCCCCGTCACTTCATGGGCCGTTAAGATAATCGCACCGTGCTCTCGTGCATCCAGCATGTTGGCGGCGGTTAAGCGGAAAGGATCAACGGTACCGTCTGGCACTTTCACTGCGCCAATCAGTTGTGGGTTTACCGAAGGTTCGATAATACGCGCCTGTTGGGGATCAATCGCTTCTGCGCGGATGCCTGCGTCTTCACAGGCACGTATAAAGGTGGCCTGGAAAGAGAGTTCATCTTCCGGCAGCGTAATAAACAGACCGTCCGTCGGCTCAACACAATGGCGGGCGATACGTTTCAGAATTTGGTTTTCGCTAATGCATTCGCGGGCAGATTCAGCGTCAGTAACGGCGTAACGTGCTCCGCTGTGCAGCAGGCCGTGGTTACGGCCCGTTGCGCCTGTCGCGATATCGTGGCGTTCTACTAAGATGACGCGCAATCCGCGCAGGGCACAGTCGCGTGCGATCCCTGCACCTGTTGCTCCTCCACCAATGATAATCACGTCACTTGTTTGCGAGTCGCGAGTTTTCATTGTTTTTCCTCACAGTTCGTTTTTTATCATTTAGCCACATAAAAAACATGGATTGTTTGATTTCGCGCATAATCGCTCATAATTCGAAAATGAAACGTGATTCCGTGCGCTTTTATGAACATTTGTCATAAATGTGTAACAATCTGTGCTGTAATTCACATTATTGCCCGGAATGTTTCCTTAACATCGCGGCCACACTGGGAGCGGTAGGGTTGTTACGGCAATCTGCAGTGTTTCCTTCGAATGAAAGACGGCCACGGAGGCTACTATATATGTTGAGCATTTTTAAACCTGCGCCACACAAAGCGCGTTTAGCTGCAGCGGAGATCGATCCGACTTATCGTCGATTGCGCTGGCAGATTTTCCTGGGGATATTTTTCGGCTATGCCGCGTACTATCTGGTACGTAAGAACTTTGCTCTGGCCATGCCGTATCTGGTTGAACAGGGGTTCTCTCGTGGCGATCTGGGCTTTGCGTTGTCCGGCATCTCCATTGCATACGGATTTTCGAAATTCATCATGGGGTCCGTCTCGGATCGCTCGAATCCGCGCGTTTTCCTGCCCGCGGGCCTGATTCTGGCTGCTGCGGTGATGCTGTTCATGGGCTTCGTGCCGTGGGCGACATCCAGCATTGCCGTCATGTTTGTGCTGCTGTTCCTCTGCGGTTGGTTCCAGGGGATGGGGTGGCCGCCGTGTGGCCGTACTATGGTGCACTGGTGGTCGCAGAAAGAGCGTGGCGGCATCGTTTCCGTCTGGAACTGTGCGCATAACGTCGGTGGCGGTCTGCCTCCGCTGCTGTTCCTGCTGGGTATGGCCTGGTTTAACGACTGGAAAGCGGCGCTGTACATGCCTGCCTTTGGTGCGATAGTCGTTGCGCTGTTCGCCTTTGCGATGATGCGTGATACGCCGCAGTCCTGTGGCCTGCCGCCTATCGAAGAGTACAAGAACGACTATCCGGATGATTACAACGAAAAAGCGGAAGAAGAGCTGACTGCGAAGCAGATCTTCATGCAATACGTACTGCCGAACAAACTGTTGTGGTATATCGCTATCGCCAACGTGTTCGTCTATCTGCTGCGTTACGGTATCCTGGACTGGTCACCGACCTATCTGAAAGAAGTGAAGCATTTTGCACTGGATAAATCGTCCTGGGCTTACTTCCTGTACGAGTATGCCGGTATCCCAGGTACGCTGCTGTGCGGCTGGATGTCGGATAAAGTCTTCCGCGGTAACCGTGGTGCCACCGGCGTGTTCTTTATGACGCTGGTCACCATCGCGACGGTCGTTTACTGGATGAACCCGGCAGGCAATCCGAACGTGGATATGGCTTGTATGATTATCATCGGCTTCCTGATCTACGGCCCGGTCATGTTGATCGGTCTGCATGCGCTGGAACTGGCACCGAAAAAAGCGGCGGGGACAGCGGCAGGCTTCACCGGACTGTTCGGCTACCTGGGCGGCTCTGTCGCGGCGAGCGCCATTGTCGGTTACACCGTTGACTTCTTCGGCTGGGATGGCGGCTTCATGGTAATGATTGGCGGTAGCGTACTGGCGGTGATTCTGCTGGTGGTCGTCATGATTGGTGAAAAACGCCATCATGCAGAAATGATGCTGAAGCGTAACGGGGGCTAATGAATGAAAACCACATTGAAAAGTCTCAGCGTCGCGCTGATGCTGGCAGGTATGGTTGTTAGCAGTGCGGCGGTTGCCGCAGATAAAATTGTCATTGCGCACCGTGGCGCCAGCGGATATTTACCGGAGCATACGCTGCCTGCGAAGGCGATGGCTTATGCTCAGGGCGCGGATTTTCTGGAGCAGGATTTGGTGATGACCAAGGATGATCATCTGGTTGTCCTGCATGACCACTATCTTGACCGCGTAACCGATGTTGCTGAGCGCTTTCCGGATCGTGCGCGTAAAGATGGGCGTTACTATGCCATTGACTTTACGCTGGATGAGATCAAATCGCTGAAATTTACCGAAGGTTTTGATATCGAAAATGGCAAAAAGGTACAGACATATCCAGGGCGTTTCCCGATGGGTAAATCTGATTTCCGTGTGCACACTTTCGAAGAAGAAATTGAGTTTGTTCAGGGATTAAATCATTCAACCGGCAAAAACATCGGTATTTACCCGGAAATGAAAGCGCCGTGGTTCCATCACCAGGAAGGGAAGGACATCGCCGCTAAAACGCTGGAAGTGCTGAAAAAGTACGGGTACACCGGTAAACAAGACAATGTCTATCTGCAGTGCTTTGATGTTGCGGAGTTAAAACGCATCAAAAATGAACTGGAACCGAAGATGGGAATGGATCTCAATCTGGTGCAGTTGATTGCGTACACTGACTGGAATGAAACTCAGGAGAAAAAGCCAGACGGCAGTTGGGTGAATTACAACTACGACTGGATGTTCAAACCGGGTGCCATGAAGCAGGTGGCGGAGTATGCGGACGGCATTGGGCCGGACTACCATATGCTGGTTGATGAGAAGTCCAGTAAGGGCAATATCTCATTAACGGGTATGGTACAGGACGCGCACCAGAACAAGATGGTGGTGCATCCTTATACTGTTCGTGCCGATCAGCTGCCGGATTATGCAACTGATGTAAACCAGTTGTATGACGTGTTGTACAACAAGGCGGGCGTTGACGGGCTGTTCACCGACTTCCCCGACAAAGCGGTGAAATTCCTGCATAAAGAGTAACGGCAGAAGGCCTGCGATGAACGTATTTTCGCAGGCCTTATTGGTGAAGCGTGAGCAGATTGCTAGATGAGGCCGTCAGCAGTCAACGATTCCATATATGCCTGCAGTAGAAATAAAGGGCTGCCGTCTACCGGCGGCTCTTTTGCCAATAATGATATTTGTCGATAAAACGTTGGCTCCAGCGCCACTGAGCGAATTTCCCCGCCTACTGCCTTCAGCGTGAGTTCCGGTAATAATGCAATCCCCAGCCCCTGGCGAATAAAGCTCATTGCGGTATCCGGGTGGTTAAATTCGTATTTAATAACTGGCTCAATCCCTTTTTCTTTAAACAACGTCATGATGCTTAATTCATAGCGGCCTTTACTGATAATCAGCGGCTCTCCCATCAGTTCTTCCAGCGAAACGGTGGTGTTGGCTGCCAGCGGGTGGCTTTCGGGAACCACTACGGTGAATCTGTCGCGAATGACCGGGACGCAATACATATTACTGACCGGGAAGTGTACAAAGCCTGCATCAATGCTGCCATTGCGAAGTGAATCCACTATCTCGTTGCTGTTTTCTTCGTAGGGTATGATTTTGATAGTAGGGTGCTGGTGCTCAAAGTAGCGGATGATGCCGGGCAAAATGCAGGCGCATGCGCTGGGAAAACAGCCAATGTGCAGGGTACGAATTGGGTTTTGCTTCTCCTGCTCGGCAATCTCTTTGACCGCGTGCGTTTGCACGATAATCTCCCGCAGATGTGGGAGAAGTCGGGAACCGGCTGGCGTTAGCTGAATATCTTTTCGACGCTCACGGATCAAAATATCGATGCCCAGCTCTTCTTCAAGCGCTGAAATAGCCTGACTCACTGCCGATTGGGTCGTATAGAGCCGTTTGCTGGCTTCGGTAAAACCTCCGTACTCAAGAACGGCAAGCAGGGCGTGGATCTGCGTTAATGTCATTAGTTGTCTCTAATCAATATAATTAAAATGATTAATTTCTCTAATAGCATAGGCCTGTTTATACTGACTTTCTACATTCAATACCCAAAATAATTGGCGTAGCCAACACGTAAGCAACGTGAAGTATGACGGGTATAAATCACATTTTGACGCACCTGTCCGTGGTTCAGTTGAGCTGAGCGTTGCCTGCGTGCGCCGTCTGAACAGGTTGTCGAAAAATGAAAGAAAAACTGTGGACGAAGGATTTTTGGGCAATAACGATTATCAGCTTTATTATCTTTTTTGTTTTTTATGTCCTGCTGACTCTGCTTCCGATCTATATTTCGGATCGCCTGCATGCGACGCCTGATAAAGCCGGTTTATTAGTCACGTTCTTTTTGGGCGCTGCCATTCTTGTCCGTCCTTTTGCCGGGCAGTGGGTGGGGAAATATTCGAATAAAACGATTCTGGTGCTCTCTTCTCTGGCCTTTTTGGTGGTCACTGCGCTGTATCCGATTTGCCATTCAATTGAATCACTCCTGCTGATTCGGGTGCTTCATGGTGTAACGTTTGGCGTTATAACCACGGTAAAAGGAACGATTTCCGCGCGGTTGATACCGGCCTCCCGACGTGGGGAGGGCATCAGTTTTTTCTCGTTAGCCATGGGACTGGCAATGGTTGTTGGGCCATGGGTCGGGCTGAACATGGCGCGCTGGGAAGCCTACACCGCTGCATTCTGGCTGTGTACGGCTGTGGCGGCGCTGGGGATTGGGCTGTCACTGATTGTCGCCGTACCGCCGGTGATTCGTCACGCTGATGGTTCTAAACCGAAGCTGGGCTTTGCCGCCATGTTTGACCGCGCTGCGCTGCCTTTCGCGATGGTGACATTCTTTATGACCTTTTCCTATGCGGGCGTTTCAGCCTTCCTTGCATTGTATGCCCGCGAATTGGATTTGATGGCGGCCGCCAGTAATTTCCTGCTTTGCTACGCTATTTGCCTGATGGTCTGCCGAACCTTTACCGGCAATATCTGTGATAAAAAAGGGCCGAAATACGTGGTTTACCCGTGCTTGCTGGCCTTCACCGCTGGGCTGGTGGCGCTGGGTTACACCAACGGGAGTATGATGATGATTCTGGCCGGCGGATTGATCGGTATCGGTTATGGCTCAGTGACGCCTGTGTTTCAGACACAAATTATTAGCTCGGTGGAGCCGCACAAAATCGGTGTTGCCAATTCGCTGTTTTTCAGTGCAATGGATGCGGGAATGGCGATTGGTGCGTTCATTATGGGCATGATGGTTGAAGGTGTGGGGTATCGGGCGATTTACCTGGTTGGGGCTTTGCTGGTGGTGCTGGCCGGGGCGTTGTATATCATGCAGATGAAAAAACGCGGCGACGTGGTACTGGTCTCCGCGCATGAAGTCCACTAAGCACTACATTTCAATCTCAATATCCCCGTTTGCCCGGCAACAGCAGGGCAATATCTCGCCCGGCTGAATAAACGCCAGAGGTTCTGCAATCCAGTCAACCTGTCCCGCCACCAGGCGGGTGCGGCAGGAACCGCAGTAACCTTCACGGCACTGATACTCGACTTCAACGTTGTGCGATTCGAGCGCGGCGAGCAGGGAAGGATGTTCATCCTGGCACAGCAGTTGTGTGCCAGAGATGCGCAGAGTCACGCGGCCCATCAGAGCTGGAAATTACTCAGGTCGTCGGTATCAACTTCGGCGTCGATTTGGCCGACCAGATAAGAGCTGACTTCCACTTCCTGCGGTGCAACCTGGACGTTATCGGATACCAGCCAGGTATTGATCCACGGGATCGGGTTAGAGCGTGTCTGGAATGGCAGATCAAGACCAACAGCCTGCATACGGATATTGGTGATGTACTCAACGTACTGGCACAGGATATCTTTGTTCAGACCGATCATCGAGCCGTCACGGAACAGATAATCTGCCCACTCTTTTTCCTGCAGCGCGGCCTGTACAAACAGGTCATAGCACTCTTGTTTACACTCTTCGGCAATTTCGGCCATCTCTGGATCGTCGACACCGCTGCGCAGCAGGTTCAGCATATGCTGGGTGCCGGTCAGATGCAGGGCTTCATCACGGGCAATCAGACGAATGATTTTTGCATTGCCTTCCATCAGTTCGCGTTCAGCAAAAGCAAAAGAGCAGGCAAAGCTGACGTAGAAGCGAATAGCTTCCAGCGCGTTCACGCTCATCAGGCACAGATACAGTTTTTTCTTCAGTTCACGCAGGTTGACGACAACCGTTTTACCATTGACCGTATGCGTGCCTTCGCCCAGCAGATGCCAGTAGCTGGTCATCTCGATCAACTCATCGTAGTAGCTGGAAATGCCTTCCGCGCGTTTCTGGATCTGTTCGTTGGTGACGATATCGTCGAACACTACCGCGGGATCGTTAACGATATTACGGATGATATGGGTATAAGAGCGGGAGTGAATAGTTTCGGAAAATGCCCACGTTTCCACCCAGGTTTCCAGCTCAGGGATAGAAATTAGCGGCAACAGCGCCACGTTCGGGCTACGACCCTGAATAGAGTCCAGCAGCGTTTGATATTTCAGGTTGCTGATAAAAATATGTTTTTCATGTTCCGGCAGTGCCTGGAAGTCAATGCGGTCACGTGAAACGTCGACTTCTTCCGGACGCCAGAAGAAAGAGAGCTGCTTTTCGATCAGTTTTTCAAAGATGTCATATTTTTGCTGGTCGTAGCGGGCGACGTTCACCGGCTGGCCGAAAAACATCGGTTCCAGAAGCTGGTCATTTTTCGTCTGTGAAAAAGTGGTGTATGCCATTGATGTGAATCCTGTCTGGAATGTATTGCCGGACGCGCTTCGCTTACCCGGCTTACATTACCGCGAATTAATTTATAGGCCGGACAAGCGTAGCGCCGCCCGGCATCATTCATCAGATCTTACAAGCGCCGCTTTCGCAGCCGTCGTCCTGAATGGACGGCACCAGATCGTCCTGAGAATCTTCCGCACCGTCACGGGTGTTCTGATAATACAGCGTTTTGACACCAAATTTGTAGGCGGTGAGCAGGTCTTTCAGCAACTGCTGCATCGGCACTTTTCCTGATGGGAAGCGTGACGGATCGTAGTTGGTGTTGGCAGAAATCGACTGATCGATAAATTTCTGCATGATCCCTACCAGTTGCAGATACCCATCATTGTTCGGCATCTCCCACAGCAGTTCGTACGCGTCGTGCAGGTGTTCGTAGTCCGGCACAACCTGACGCAGAATGCCATCTTTGGATGCTTTAATGCTCACGTAGCCGCGCGGTGGTTCAATGCCGTTAGTGGCGTTGGAGATCTGCGAAGAGGTCTCCGACGGCATCAGCGCAGAAAGCGTGGAGTTACGCAGGCCGTGGGTCTTAATGGACTCACGCAGTTGCTCCCAGTCCAGGTGCAACGGCTCGTTGGCAATGGCATCCAGATCTTTCTTATAGGTATCGATCGGCAAAATACCCTGCGCATAGGTGGTTTCGTTGAACCACGGGCATGCGCCTTGCTCTTTTGCCAGTTCGTTAGAGGCTTTCAGCAGGTAATACTGAATGGCTTCAAAGGTTTTATGGGTCAGGTTATTCGCGCTGCCGTCAGAGTAACGCTTACCGTTTTTCGCCAGCCAGTAGGCGTAGTTGATTACGCCAATACCCAGCGTACGACGGCCCATGGCGCCGCGTTTAGCGGCCGGAATTGGATAATCCTGGTAATCCAGCAGCGCATCGAGAGCACGCACAGCCAGTACGGCCAGTTCTTCCAGCTCATCCAGGCTGTCGATAGCGCCCAGGTTGAATGCGGATAACGTACACAGTGCGATTTCACCGTTCTCGTCGTTCACATCGGTCAACGGTTTGGTCGGCAGTGCGATTTCCAGACACAGGTTGGACTGGCGTACCGGTGCGACAGCCGGATCAAACGGGCTGTGGGTGTTGCAGTGGTCAACGTTCTGAATGTAGATACGACCAGTAGAAGCACGTTCCTGCATCATCAGCGAGAACAGCTCAACCGCTTTCACGCGCTGTTTGCGGATGCTGTCGTCGTTTTCATATTTTGTGTACAGGCGTTCAAATTCGTCCTGATCGGCGAAGAATGCGTCGTACAGACCCGGAACATCGGACGGGCTGAACAGGGTGATGTCGCCGCCTTTCAGCAGGCGGGTATACATCAGCTTGTTGATTTGCACACCGTAGTCCATATGACGGACGCGGTTGCCTTCTACGCCACGGTTGTTTTTCAGCACCAGCAGGCTTTCCACTTCCAGATGCCACATCGGGTAGAACAGCGTAGCGGCACCGCCGCGCACGCCGCCCTGAGAGCAGGATTTCACCGCGGTCTGGAAGTGTTTGTAGAATGGAATACAGCCGGTGTGGAACGCTTCACCGCCGCGAATCGGGCTACCCAGCGCACGAATGCGACCCGCGTTGATACCAATGCCAGCACGTTGAGAAACGTATTTTACAATCGCGCTGGACGTGGCGTTGATCGAATCCAGGCTGTCGCCACACTCGATCAGTACACAGGAACTGAACTGACGGGTAGGGGTGCGCACGCCGGACATGATTGGTGTCGGCAGCGAAATTTTAAACGTAGAAACGGCGTCGTAGAAACGTTTAACGTATTCCAGACGGGTTTCACGCGGGTAGTTTGAAAACAGGCAGGCAGCGACCAGAATGTAGAGGAACTGTGCGCTTTCATAAATCTCACCGGTCACACGGTTTTGCACCAGATATTTGCCCTCTAACTGCTTCACCGCAGCATAAGAGAAGGTCATATCACGGTCGTGCTCGATGAACGAGTCCATCTGCTTGAACTCTTCTTCCGTGTAGTCTTCCAGCAGATGATTGTCGTATTTGCCCATTTCAACCATTTTCACAACATGGTCGTAAAGTGCAGGCGGTTCAAACTCGCCGTAGGCTTTTTTACGCAGGTGGAAAATGGCCAGGCGAGCCGCCAGGTACTGATAATCCGGCGCGTCGCGGGAGATCAGGTCTGCAGCTGCTTTGATGATTGTTTCATGGATATCGGAAGTCTTGATACCGTCATAAAACTGAATGTGGGAGCGCAACTCGACCTGTGAAATCGATACGTTATTCAGTCCTTCTGCCGCCCAATCCAGAACTCGATGGATTTTGTCGAGATTGATGCGCTCTGTACTACCATCACGCTTTGTCACCAGCAGACTCTGATTCATGTGGTTTTTTACCTGTCCGTGAAAGAAAAAATATCCCCCATATTATCCACAGTGCCACGTTGTGACTAAGTCTGTGGATAAATACTATATGTAGGGGTTGTTTGATAAAATAGACGCTATATGGTGAGTATTCTAGTAGGGATTCTTTTCAGCACAAGAGTTGATTTTGAGGTTAAATTGAGGTTGCAAAAGGGTAAGAATCGCTAAGTGCGCGTCTTATAAGGCCTGGCGGGGATGTCAATAATTGAGAAAAAAAATAGAAAATTTGATCGAGTGCTGATTTCTTCATCTAAGGCAAAGAAAGTTCTTATGATCTGGCACAGGATTTGTACGCCTGATAAGCGAAGCGCCATCAGGCATTGTTCCCGTTAGCATGCCGGATGGCGGCGTTGGGCGCCTTATCCGGCCTACAGGAGCGGTTAATCAACCCTGGCGGTGGTATGCACCATATAGTTCACATCCACGCCGGGGCCCAGTTTGAAGGTGTTGGTAATGGGGTTGTAATGCAGACCGGTCATGTGACGCTCTTTCAACACCGTCTGGTCGACCCACTGTAACAATTCAGCCGGCTTAATAAATTTTTTCACATCGTGTGTACCTTTCGGCACCATGCGCAGAATATATTCCGCGCCGACCACGGCCATCAACCAGGACTTACCGTTACGGTTGAGCGTGGAGAAAAATACTTCGCCGCCGGGTTTGACCAGTTTGGCGCAGGCTCTGACTACAGACTGCGGGTCCGGTACGTGTTCCAGCATTTCCATACAGGTGACGACGTCATACTGGTGCGCATGTTTCTCGGCGTGTTCTTCGACAGTCTCCTGCACATACTCAACATGAATGCCGCTTTCCAGCGCATGCAGTTTTGCCACCTGTAAGGGTTCAAACCCCATATCCAGGCCGGTGACCGTTGCGCCTTCACGCGCCATGCTTTCTGCCAGAATCCCGCCGCCGCAGCCGACGTCGAGTACCTTTTTACCAAACAGACCACCTGACCGTTCGGCGATATAGCCCAGACGCAGCGGGTTTATGCGGTGCAGAGGCTTAAATTCACCCTCAAGATCCCACCAGCGCGACGCGACTGCTTCAAATTTGGCAATTTCTTCATGGTCAACGTTGTGAGTTACCGGCGGTTTTTCGGCATTCATTGGGGCTTCTACTCCTAAATTAGCAATGCAAACGAGTATATCAGCCTGACGGGATGAATAAAGCCTCTGTCTGGGGGAATCCATTTACCTGAATCTGCACGGGTGTGTTATAATTTGCGACCTTTGAATCCGGGATACAGTAGAGGGATAGCGGTTAGATGAGCGACCTTGCGAGAGAAATTACACCGGTCAACATTGAGGAAGAGCTGAAGAGCTCCTATCTGGATTATGCGATGTCGGTCATTGTTGGCCGTGCGCTGCCGGACGTCCGAGATGGCCTGAAACCGGTACACCGTCGCGTACTTTACGCCATGAACGTATTGGGCAACGACTGGAATAAAGCCTATAAAAAATCTGCCCGTGTCGTTGGTGACGTAATCGGTAAATACCACCCTCATGGTGATACCGCCGTTTACGACACCATTGTTCGTATGGCGCAGCCATTCTCCTTGCGCTACATGCTGGTGGATGGTCAGGGTAACTTTGGTTCTGTCGATGGCGACTCCGCAGCTGCGATGCGTTATACGGAAATCCGTATGTCGAAAATCGCCCACGAGCTGATGGCTGACCTGGAAAAAGAAACGGTTGATTTCGTCGATAACTACGACGGCACCGAACGCATTCCAGACGTCATGCCGACCAAAATTCCTAACCTGCTGGTGAACGGTTCGTCCGGTATCGCGGTAGGTATGGCAACCAACATTCCGCCGCACAACCTGACGGAAGTGATCAACGGCTGTCTGGCATATATTGACGATGAAGACATCAGCATTGAAGGGCTGATGGAACATATTCCGGGTCCGGACTTCCCGACCGCAGCGATCATCAATGGTCGTCGTGGTATCGAAGAAGCTTACCGTACCGGTCGCGGCAAGGTATACATTCGCGCACGTGCAGAAGTCGAAGCTGACGCGAAAACTGGCCGTGAAACCATCATCGTGCATGAAATTCCGTATCAGGTGAACAAAGCACGCCTGATCGAGAAAATTGCCGAGCTGGTAAAAGACAAACGCGTTGAAGGCATCAGCGCGCTGCGTGACGAGTCTGACAAAGACGGTATGCGTATCGTGATTGAAGTGAAACGCGATGCGGTCGGGGAAGTGGTGCTGAATAACCTCTACTCCCAGACCCAACTGCAGGTTTCTTTCGGTATCAACATGGTTGCGCTGCACCATGGTCAGCCGAAGATCATGAACCTGAAAGAGATTATCGCTGCGTTTGTTCGTCACCGTCGTGAAGTGGTTACCCGCCGTACTATTTTTGAACTGCGTAAAGCCCGCGACCGTGCGCACATCCTCGAAGCGCTGGCGATTGCTCTTGCCAACATCGATCCGATCATCGAACTGATCCGTCGTGCCCCGACCCCGGCAGAAGCGAAAGCGGCGCTGGTTGCGCGCTCCTGGGAACTGGGTAACGTCTCTGCCATGCTGGAACGTGCGGGTGATGACGCTGCGCGTCCTGAGTGGCTGGAACCTGAGTTTGGCGTGCGTGACGGTCAGTACTTCCTGACTGAACAGCAGGCCCAGGCAATTCTGGATCTGCGTCTGCAGAAACTGACCGGCCTTGAGCATGAAAAACTGCTCGACGAATACAAAGAGCTGCTGGAGCAGATCGCTGAACTGCTGCACATTCTGGGCAGTGCCGATCGTCTGATGGAAGTTATCCGTGAAGAGATGGAGCTGGTTCGTGAGCAGTTCGGCGATGCGCGTCGTACTGAAATCACAGCGAACAGCGCTGACATCAACATCGAAGATCTGATTAGCCAGGAAGATGTTGTTGTAACCTTGTCTCACCAGGGCTACGTGAAATATCAGCCGTTAACCGATTACGAAGCACAGCGTCGTGGCGGGAAAGGTAAATCAGCAGCACGCATTAAAGAAGAAGACTTTATCGACCGTCTGCTGGTGGCCAACACTCACGACACGATCCTCTGCTTCTCCAGCCGCGGTCGTTTGTACTGGATGAAGGTTTATCAGCTACCGGAAGCCAGCCGTGGCGCACGTGGACGTCCAATCGTCAACCTGCTGCCGCTGGAAGCCAATGAACGTATCACTGCTATCCTGCCAGTACGCGAGTACGAAGAGGGCGTGAACGTCTTCATGGCGACCGCCAGCGGTACGGTGAAGAAAACCGCGCTGACCGAGTTCAGCCGTCCGCGTTCCGCCGGTATCATTGCGGTTAACCTGAACGAAGGCGACGAGCTGATTGGCGTTGACCTGACGTCCGGTAGTGACGAAGTCATGCTGTTCTCTGCTGCCGGTAAAGTGGTGCGCTTCAAAGAAGATGCCGTTCGTGCGATGGGTCGTACCGCGACCGGCGTACGCGGTATCAAGCTGGCAGGAGAGGATAAAGTTGTTTCTCTGATTGTTCCGCGCGGTGAAGGTGCCATCCTGACCGTGACGCAGAACGGCTACGGTAAGCGTACCGCGGCAGAAGAGTATCCGACCAAGTCTCGTGCGACGCAGGGCGTTATCTCCATCAAGGTTACCGAGCGCAACGGCTCTGTTGTCGGCGCGGTACAGGTTGAAGATACCGACCAGATCATGATGATCACCGATGCCGGTACGCTGGTGCGTACTCGCGTGTCGGAAATCAGCGTGGTTGGGCGTAACACCCAGGGCGTGATCCTCATCCGCACGGCGGAAGATGAAAACGTCGTCGGTCTGCAACGTGTTGCTGAACCGGTTGATGATGAAGAACTTGACTCCATCGACGGTAGTGCTGCGGAAGGGGACGATGATATCGCTCCTGAAGCTGAGAGCGACGATGATGCGGCAGATGACGCAGAAGAGTAATTAAGTTGTGATGAGAAGGGCCGGAGAAATCCGGCCCTTTTTTTTAGTTCATCCGCTCCACGATCATCGCGATACCCTGGCCGCCGCCGATACACAGCGTTGCCAGACCGAGCGTTTTATCCCGTGCCTGTAACGCATGCAGCAATGTGACCAGAATTCGCGCGCCGCTGGCGCCGATAGGGTGGCCCAGCGCAATCGCACCACCGTTAACGTTGACCTTTTGCGCATCAAACCCCAGCGTTTTGCCGACGGCAAGAAACTGTGCGGCAAATGCTTCGTTGGCTTCGATAAGATCGATATCCGACAGTTGAAGTCCGCTCAGTTGTAACGCTTTTTGCGTGGCCGGAACGGGCCCCATCCCCATCATCGCCGGTGCCACGCCGCCGCTGGCCCAGGCTTTGATTCGCGCCAGCGGCTGTAGCCCAGCAGCCAGCGCTGCCGACTCTTCCATTACCACCAGAGCGGCAGCACCGTCGTTAATCCCCGAGGCATTGCCAGCGGTAACAGTACCTGCTTTGTCGAAGGCCGGACGCAATGCGGCAAGACCTTCCGCCGTGGAGTCTGCCTTGGGAAACTCATCGCGTTCAAAAATAAGGGTTTTCTTTCGTGATTGTACGCTGACAGGGACGATTTCGGCCTGGAACGCGCCGGACTCTATTGCGGCAATGGCTTTCTGTTGTGATAACAGTGCCAGTTCATCCTGCATTTCGCGGCTGATGCCGTACTCTTTAGCGACGTTCTCGGCGGTAATCCCCATATGATAGCCATGTTCGGCGCAGATCAGCCCATCGCGCAGAATGACGTCTGCCAATTGCCCGTCACCGAGACGATATCCCCAGCGGGCTTTAGCCTCTAACAGGTAGGGGGCCTGACTCATATTTTCCATTCCGCCAGCGACCAGTGCCTGGGCCTGTCCGGCGGCGATCGCCTGAGCCGCAAGCGCCACGCTTTTGAGACCGGAGCCACACACTTTGTTGACGGTGAAGCCGCAAACGGTGTCGGAAAGACCGCTTCTTAGCAATGCCTGACGCGCCGGATTCTGTCCCAGCCCGGCCTGCAGCACGTTACCCATAATCACTTCTTCAACCTGCTGCGGATCAAGATGAGCGCGCTCGATTGCCGCTTTTATCACGGTTGATCCCAGCTCGATAGCGCTGGTGGTCGCCAGTGCGCCATTAAAGCTACCGATTGCGGTACGTGCCGCGCTGACAATGACACAGTTTTTCATTTTTCTGTTCCTTTATGTAAGTAATGGCTGTCAGAACAAGGTCAATCCAATGACAAAAATGACGCCTGAGAAGAGCAGGGCAGTGATGCAGTACCCCATGATGTCGCGCACACCCAATCCGGCGATGGCCAATGCAGGTAGCGCCCAGAACGGCTGCGCCATGTTCATCCACTGCTCGCCATAGGCGATAGCCATCACTGACTTACCGAGATCGGCGCCAAGGGCCTGAGCAGCTGGCATGACGAACGGCCCCTGAATAACCCAATGGCCGCCGCCAGATGGCACGGCAAAGTTAATCAGTGCTGAACTGAAGAAGGTCATCAGCGGGAAGGTGTCTTTGTTGGCGACGTTGATGAAGAACTCGGTAATCAATCCACCGAGGCCAGAGTGCTCCATCATCAACTGAATACCGGCGTAGAAGGGGAACTGCACCAGGATGCCGGCAGTGCTTCGTGCGGCAGCGCTAACGGCACGCATATAGGCCATAGGCGTTTTATGCAGCAGCAGACCGGCAATCATAAACATCAGGTTGACGGTGTTGATGGTGATGTTGAAGCCTTTCTCAGTGAAATAGAGGGCCAGATAAGCAATCCCTAATGCCCCGATTACCAGGGCCAGAATGCGGCTCTCTTCCAGTTTTTCCGATGGCGGGGCGTCGGCTGGCAGTTTTTTCTGAAAATCAGCTTCTTCCAGTAACAGCTTCGGATCGATGCTTACCACATCAGACGGTTTTGGCGTCATCATGCGTGTGATGAACGGCATCACGACGATCAGCGCCACGGTGATGAAGATGTTAAAACCGGTAAACAGCGTGTCTGCGACCGGAATTAACCCTGCGACGTGCTCAACCGGGTTGCCTGGCGTTGCCGCCAGCAATGGCATTGAACCGGAGAAGCCACCCCCCCAGGTGAGAAAACCGATGTAGGCGCAGGCAATCAGCAGGGGATAGTCGGAGCCGGGTACCCGGCGTGCGACTTCACGGGCAAACATCGCCCCCACGACCAGACCAAAACCCCAGTTGATGACGCAGGCGACCGAACCGAAAAACGTCACCAGCATGACACCCTGAGCGGGGGTTTTGGCGGCGGAGGCCGCCGTACGCAGCAGACTTTTCACCGGTCCTGAACTGGCTAACGCATGGCCTGTGACGATGATCAGCGCCATCTGCATGCCGAAAGCCAGCAGGTTCCAGAAACCATCACCCCAGAATCTCACCATGCTGACTGGCGTTTGTGGCGTCAGCCACAGCGCGATGCCGAAGGTCAACAGCGTTAGCAGCATGGCGAAAATCAGCGGGTCGGGCAGCCAGCGGCTGACCACGCGCGTCATAAAACGAGCAATGCGGCCGATCATGCATCACCTCGCAGGATAGTCAGCTCGGCGGCGACATCAAACTGCGCTTCGGTTTTTTCACGCAGCGTGGCGATATCGCATCCTTCCGCGATTTCCGTAAGCCACATTTTTCCGTCAATGAAGCGGAAAACGGCGAGTTCGGTGACCAGCATATGCACCGCATGTTGTGCCGTCAGCGGCATGGTGCAATGTCGGAGGATCTTCGCTGAGCCGTCTTTTGCGCAATGCTCCATCGCGATAATCACTTTGCGTGCGCCGGTCACCAGATCCATCGCCCCTCCCATGCCGGGAACCATTTTGCCGGGAACGACCCAGTTGGCGAGGTTGGCCTGTTCATCGACCTGTAACCCACCGAGCACGCAGGCATCGACATGGCCGCCGCGAATTAACGCAAACGACATGGCGCTATCAAACATGGCTGCGCCTGGCAAAATCCCGCACGGTTGCCCACCGGCGTTTACCAGGTCGGGATGCGCGGTCGTGACCGGCCCCAGACCGAGAAAACCGTTTTCTGACTGCAATGTGATATGAATGTCAGCGGGCAGGTAGTTGGCAACCATCGTCGGCAGACCAATCCCCAGGTTGACGACATCCCCGTCGTGAAGCTCAAGCGCCACACGGCGCGCAATACGTTGTTTAGCATCCATGATTAGCTCTCCTGTGGAATGACGATATGGTCGATAACCGCACCGGGGGTGACGATCTGGTCTGGCTGGAGTTCACCGATCTCGACCATTTCATCCGGTTCAACCAGTGTGATGTCGGCGGCGAGGGCAATCAGTGGGTTAAAGTTACGGGCGCTAAGTTGATAGGTCAGGTTGCCAAGCGTGTCAGCGCGGTGTGCGCGGATCAGCGCCAGATCGGCACGCAATGGACGTTCGAGCAACCAGACTCTGCCATCGAGCGTCATGGTCTGCTTGCCATCTTCCACTACGGTGCCGACGCCGGTTGGTGTGAGAAAACCGCCAAGGCCTGCGCCACCGCAGCGAATTTGCTCAATCAGAGTGCCTTGTGGCACCAGTTGTACGTCCATTTCGCCGGCAATCATGCGGCGACCGGTTTCAGGGTTGGTGCCAATGTGCGAGGCAATCACTTTGCTCACGCGGCCGTTGACGATTAAGGGGCCGATACCGGTATCGACAAATGCGGTATCGTTGGCAATTAACGTCAAATCCCTGACGCCAGATTCAAGTAAGGCTTCGACAAGGCGAGGTGGCGTGCCAACCCCCATAAAACCGCCGACCATGATGGTCATGCCGTCACGAAAGAAGCTCGCTGCGTCTTGTAGAGTAATCAGTTTTGTTTTCATTATGTTTCCCTTTTGCATACTCCATTTTGGGTACGCTCAGGGAATTGCAAGCCGGGTGCCAGAATGACAAATGGCAAAATTAATTTTTAATTATTTGAATTTTATGATTTATTTTTTACTGGCTGGTGAGGGGAAGGGGGAGTTGCTATGCAGAGTTTTGCGCAGTGTGCAAAATTCTGCATAGCAAATTTAGGTATCAGGAGCCTGACGGGTCAATACCATACTCTTGCAATTTGTACATCAGAGCGCGCCGACTGATCCCCAGCATTAGCGCGGTACGGGTGCGGTTGCCATCCTGATTGTCGAGCACCTCAAGGATGATGCGTTTTTCCTCACGCTTAATTTCTTCCTTCAGATTGCGTTCTCCGGTCTGAACTGCTTTTACCTCTGTTACGGTACTGACAGGCGATCGGAACTGCGCAGGCAGGTCTTCGGCAAAAATCACCGCGCCGGTATTCATGACCACTGCACGTTCGATGACGTTAGACAGTTCACGAATGTTCCCTGGCCATGGCCAGGCGGTAAGCATGGACATCGCCGTTGGATCGATCTCAATGATATCCCGCTGATTTTCTGAACTAAATTTTTGTAAAAAATGATTCGCTAACAGGGCGATGTCTTCGCGGCGTTCGCGTAACGGGGGAAGGGTCAGGTGAATAACGTTAAGCCGATAAAACAGGTCTTCGCGAAACGTTCCTTCCTTCACCATTGTTTGCAGGCAGCGGTTGGTGGCGGCAACAATACGGATATCGACGCGGATAGTTTGGTGTCCGCCGATGCGCTCGAACTCTCTTTCCTGCAAAATACGCAGCAGTTTGGCCTGCAGCACCAGCGGCATTTCACCAATCTCGTCGAGCAGAAGCGTTCCCTGATGCGCACGTTCGAACAGTCCCTGGCGTAGGGTTTGTGCGCCGGTAAATGCCCCCTTTTCGTGACCAAACAGTTCGCTTTCCAGTAAGGATTCCGGTAAGGCCGCACAGTTGATTTTGATAAAGGGACCGTTGGCGCGTCTGCTGTTGTAGTGGATGGCGCGGGCAATCAGCTCTTTTCCTGTGCCACTTTCACCGCTAATCAGTACGTTCGCCTGTGAGAGGGCGATTTTTGCCGTGTCTTTACAAATATCCATCATCACCGGGCTGTTGGTCAGGATATGCCCCCATTGCCAGCTGGTGCTTAGCGCCTGATGCAGATTGCGGATCTCCTGCTTCATTGCCTGAAGCTGCAGTGCGCGCTGAATGACCAGATTGAGCTCATCCAAATCAAAGGGTTTAATCACATAGTCAAACGCGCCACTACGGAGAGCTTCCACTGCGGTTTCTACTTCGGCGTAGGCCGTCATCAGAATAACGGGGATCCGCGGCTGCTGGGCGCGCATGACTTTCAGTGCATCAATACCGTCCATCTCTGGCATACGGATATCCATCAGTACCACGTCAGGATGCGTATCAGCAAACAGAGTCAGCGCGGCTTTTCCATCGCTGGCGCAGTGCGTTTCATGCCCTTGCAGGGAAAATGCAGTGGTAAGCATACGGCGAACATTTTCTTCGTCATCAACGATGAGAATACGGTAGGTCGTTTTCATTCTGACGGATTTCCCTGCGGGTTAAGAGGTAAAATCAGGGTGAAGGTCGCGCCGCAGCCCGGCATACTTGTCACGTGGATATCCCCCTGATGCGCGTTGATAATGCGCTGGCTTAGCGCCAGTCCAAGACCCGTACCTGACGCTTTGGTCGTAAAGAAGGGGTCGAATATTTTCTTCTGAATGGCACTATCGATACCGTTGCCATTATCTTCAATCATCACCGCCTGCTGTGAGGCTGAGTATTGCCAGGTGCGGATGCGAATTTCGCCCCGTGCGGCTATCGCCTGGACCGCATTGATCAATATATTGAGGATCACCTGCTTGAGGAGTTCGCGATCGGCGACAATGGCTGGCAGGCCGGCATCAAATTCCGTGGTAAACGCGATTCGAGCCTGTAGGCCCGCGGTTTGCACGAGGATCAGCGTTTCTTCAATCAACGCGTTGAGCCGTACCTGCTGCCACTGGCTTTGTCGCGGGCGTGAGAAATCCAACAGTTGCTGGATGACTTTATTGATTGAGTCAATTTCGTTCAGCACAACGGATAAATATTCCTGATGTTCTGGTAAAGACGTTTGTTGGCGGATGATCTGGACGTAGCCACGGATTGCCGTCAGCGGGTTACGTACCTCATGCGCCACTCCAGCCATCAACTCGCCGAGCGTCGCGAGCCTTTCCGTTTGTGCCAGCCGGCGCTGGGTCTCTTTGCGTGCCGTTAAATCAGAGAAGATCACCAGCGCTCCGATTAGCTCGCCATGCGCGTTATGGATCCGGCTGGTGGTGACGCTTATTTCAATGGTGCGGTCGCGACCAGGAAAACTTACCTCCTGGGCGACATGTTCGGTGCCGTGCTCCAGCGTATCCAGTACCGGGCTGGAAAACTGAGTATCGGCAAAGAGGGTTGCATAGGGTTGCCCAACCAGTTCATGCAACTGATAGCCAGTGATTTGCTCTGCCGCCGGGTTCATGGTGGTGACATCGCCCTGTCTGTCGATGGCAATGACGCCGTCTGCTGCGTTCTCAATAATCAGGTCATTAAGGGTTTTGGTGTCCCGAAGCGTTTGTGCCAACGCATTGACGCTGTGGCTGATTTGCCCCAGTTCGCCGGGCAGTTCAGGCAGGCGTGCTGGTGTTTTTTGCGCCAGCGTGGAGAGTCCGTCGGTGATAATGTCGATATTCGCACTGAGACGGCGAGAGAAAAGCACAATCAACAGCAGGCTACTGATGAGTCCGGCAGCCAGTACGGCAATGATCCTGACGTCCATTTTCCAGGCTTGCTGGCGGATATCTTCCGTCAGTTCATTCGCCCAGATATAGCCAATGACGTCACCCTGTCGTTCGATGGGGATCATGGAGTTGAGGATGTCGCCACGAACCTGTCGTCCGGAAAAAACCACAGGTGCGTTGTTGCGCATCACTTCACGTCCGGGGTGATCGTCAGTGATAGTGATACCGACATTACTTTGGTACAACGCAGAGGGGGCGTAGGTGATGATTGCATCCAGTGCTTTATTGTAATATCCCGCGCCGATGCCAGGAAATGCCCGGGTGATCCGTTCGGTGATGGGGCCCAACTCAAGATTTAGCGCCCGAATGCGCGCTTCACGCGGTAACTCCGCGTAGTGGCTAAAGCGATCGCCCAGCGCGCCGTTAAGCAGAGTGAGCACCGATGACAGTTTTTTCTCTTTTTCAGATAAGACTGCTGACCGGCCTTCAGTTTCTACGATATAACCAATAGAAATCGTCGGCACAATGACCATCAGAATGGCCATCATGATCATTTGGTTGCGTAAACGTCGCGGGTATAAACGACGCGTCAGCCATCTCAGCTTGCGCATTCTCACATCCGTGCAGTGTTTTTTAGGCAAACGACGATTATCAGGGGTTAAGACAACGGTGTCAGAGCGGTGTATCATATTCCCGTAAAGAGAGGGCATTGCGACGCCGGACATTTACCGCTACCTTAACCACACTCTATTGATACCCTGAGGCGGAGCTTCGCCCCTTTGAAATACCTTGCTTCCGTTCATTCAACCCTAAAAGTCTCACGCTACCTGTTCAGAGCGCTGGCCTTACTGGTCTGGTGTCTGATTGCTTTTGCGTCGGTGTTCTACATTGTGAATGCGCTGCACCAGCGAGAGTCTGAGATCCGCCAGGAGTTTAATCTCAGCTCCGATCAGGCCCAACGCTACATTCAGCGTACTTCTGACGTGATAAAAGAGCTGAAATACATTGCTGAAAACCGGTTAACGGCAGAAAACGGCGTGATGTCATTGCGGGCACGGGATGATAAAACCGTGGTGCCGAATTTTGAACCGCTGTTTGCCGATTCCGACTGTGCGGTGATGGGTAATGCCTGGCGTGGCTCGCTGGAGTCATTGGCGTGGTTTATGCGCTACTGGCGCGACAATTTCTCAGCGGCTTATGATTTGAACCGCGTGTTCCTGATCGGCAGCGATAACCTCTGTATGGCCAATTTTGGTCTGCGGGATATGCCTGTCGAACGTGACGAGGCGCTGAAAGCGCTGCATGAACGCATCATTAAGTATCGCAATGCGCCGCAGGAAGAAAACGGCAATAACCTGTTCTGGATAAGCCAGGGACCGCGTCCGGGGGTGGGGTATTTTTATGCGCTGACGCCGGTCTATCTTGCCAATCGTCTGCAGGCGTTGCTGGGTGTGGAACAGCCGATTCGTATGGAGAACTTCTTCACGCCGGGCAGTTTGCCGATGGGGGTGACAATCCTTGATGAAAATGGTCATGCGCTGATTTCACTCACCGGCCCTGAAGGCACTATTCAGTCTGAATCGCGCTGGATGCAGGAGCGCTCGTGGTTTGGCTACACGCCGGGTTTTCGCAATCTGGTGTTGAAGAAAAACCTGCCGCCGTCCTCGCTCAGTATTGTGTACTCCGTGCCGGTCGATCTGGTGCTGGAGCGGATACGCATGATGATCCTGAATGCGGTTCTGCTGAATGTGCTGGTAGGTGCGGCGTTGTTTATGCTGACGCGCATGTATGAGCGGCGTATTTTTATTCCAGCGGAAAGCGATGCCCAGCGCCTGGAAGAGCATGAGCAGTTTAACCGTAAAATCGTGGCTTCTGCGCCGGTCGGTATTTGTATTCTGCGCACAATTGATGGCATTAACATTCTGAGCAACGAGCTGGCACATACCTATCTCAACATGCTGACGCATGAAGACAGGCAACGGCTGACGCAAATTATCTGCGGCCAGCAGGTTAATTTCGTCGATGTGCTGACCAGCAATAATACCAATCTGCAAATCAGCTTTGTGCATTCACGTTATCGCAATGAGAACGTAGCGATATGCGTCCTGGTCGATGTGAGTGCGCGTGTGAAAATGGAAGAGTCGTTACAGGAGATGGCGCAGGCGGCGGAACAGGCCAGCCAGTCAAAATCAATGTTCCTTGCGACGGTGAGTCATGAATTACGCACGCCGCTGTATGGCATTATCGGCAACCTCGACCTGCTGCAAACGAAAGAACTGCCCAGCGGAGTGGATCGCCTGGTGACGGCGATGAATAACTCCTCCAGCCTGTTGTTGAAGATTATCAGCGATATTCTTGATTTCTCGAAAATTGAATCTGAACAGTTGAAGATTGAACCGCGTGAATTTTCACCGCGGGAAGTGATGAGCCATATTACGGCCAACTATCTGCCGCTGGTAGTACGCAAGCAACTGGGATTGTACTGTTTCATCGAACCGGATGTGCCTGTGGCATTAAATGGCGATCCGATGCGCTTACAGCAGGTCATTTCTAACCTGTTGAGTAATGCGATTAAATTCACTGATACCGGCTGTATTGTGCTGCATGTTCAGTGCAGCGGCGACTACCTCAGCATTCGTGTGCGTGATACTGGCGTGGGGATCCCGGCTAAAGAAGTCGTTCGCCTGTTCGATCCCTTCTTCCAGGTGGGGACGGGCGTGCAGCGTAATTTCCAGGGGACCGGGTTGGGTCTGGCTATCTGTGAGAAACTGATCAGCATGATGGACGGGGATATTTCCGTCGATTCTGAACCGGGGATGGGGAGCCAGTTTACGCTGCGGATACCGCTGTATGGTGCCCAGTACCCACAGAATAAAAGCGTGGAGGGTCTTGCCAGTACCCGCTGCTGGCTGGCGGTGCGAAACGCGTCACTCTATCACTTTATCGAATCCAGCCTCACGCGTACCGGGATGACGGTGCTGCGTTATGAGGGGCAGCAACCTGATGCAAATGATGTATTGATTGCTGATGATGTGCTGGATCAGACGTGGCAGGGACGAGCCACGGTGATTTTCTGTCGTCGCCACATTGGTATTCCGCTGGAAAGAACGCCTGGAGAGTGGGTGCACAGCGTGGCATCACCGCACGAGTTGCCCGCGCTGCTGGCGCATATCTACAGCGTTGAACTGGGCAGTGAAGCGCTTTCCACCGCGCTGCCAGCTCCGGACAAAGTGGGAGCCACAAACGATGACATGATGATTCTGGTGGTTGACGATCATCCGATTAACCGTCGTTTACTGGCCGATCAGCTAGGATCGTTGGGGTATCAGTGTAAAACCGCCAACGACGGTGTGGACGCGCTCAATGTGTTGAGTAAAAACCATATTGATATCGTGCTGAGCGACGTCAACATGCCGAATATGGATGGTTATCGCTTGACGCAGCGTATTCGCCAACTGGGGCTAACGCTGCCGGTGATTGGTGTGACGGCCAATGCTCTAGCGGAAGAGAAGCAGCGTTGTCTGGAGTCGGGAATGGACAGCTGTTTGTCCAAGCCAGTGACGTTAGACGTGCTAAAACAGACGTTGACGGTCTATGCGGAACGCGTGAGAAAAACGCGGGGATAAAAGGGGCAGGGTAGCGGTGTTTGCCTTATCCGGCCTACAGAACATACACAACGCTGTATTGTTCGTAGGCCAGATAAACACGGTGCCATCAGGCAGATGATATGAAACCGAATTACTCTTTATCTGACGGGCTTAACGTCACGGATGACAGGTAATTCAGCAGGGCGATATCGTTTTCCACGCCGAGCTTCATCATTGCAGACTTTTTCTGGCTACTGATGGTTTTAATACTGCGATTGAGCTTTTTAGCGATTTCAGTCACCAGGAAACCTTCGGCAAACAGGCGCAGAACTTCACTTTCTTTCGGTGACAGGCGTTTGTCGCCATAGCCGCTGGCGCTGATTTTTTCCAGCAGGCGAGAGACGCTTTCCGGGGTGAATTTCTTACCTTTTTGCAGCGCCGCCAGCGCCTTAGGCAGGTCAGTTGGCGCACCTTGTTTCAGCACGATCCCTTCAATGTCGAGATCCAATACCGCGCTCAGAATGGCCGGGTTGTTGTTCATGGTCAAAACGATGATCGACAGGCTCGGGAAATGGCGTTTGATATATTTAATTAACGTGATCCCATCACCATATTTATCTCCCGGCATTGAGAGATCGGTAATCAACACATGAGCATCTAATTTAGGCAAATTGTTGATCAGTGCAGTGGAGTCTTCAAATTCGCCGACAACGTTCACCCACTCGATTTGTTCAAGTGATTTACGAATACCGAACAGTACAATCGGATGGTCATCGGCAATAATTACGTTCATAGTGTTCATGTATTGGGCTACCTTGCTACAGCAAGCTCTTGACGTAAACGTCAATGTCGCTGATGTACTTTTCTATACCTGGAGCATCTTTCTCTTGAATAAGATGTTCCAGCGCTTCACATAACTGCTTGCCGGGTACCAGATTAAGCATGGCAAACACGCCTTTCAGGCGATGGGCCGTTTGGGCTAACGCAGCGAAATCGCTGGTTGCTGCCTCAGTATACAACCTCTTAACATCATCCGGTACTGTGTCTACAAAGAGTGCATAGTAACCACTGGCATGAAGTTCGGCGTTTTCATCACCGCCGAGGGGGAGTTCCTGGATTTCTTCTTGCGCCAGTTGTTCTTCTATTAGCTCCAGGACAGCTTCCTGCATAGCATTGCTCATATTAAAGTTGACGCGCAGCTGACCGGGGCCAATTTTTCGCACGCCAGACTCATCATCGCTTAAAAGCAAGCCCGAGGCAGTAAGATTAGACGGATTATCAGTGATAAAGAGATCATATTCTTGACTATTCAGTCGCTCATCGGGCGTGATGCAGGTTGCTCCCCAGTTTTCAAGCTGACGCAATACAATGCTGCGTACGTCATTTGAGGTGACGTCAACCATCACGCTGACGTCATCCAACAGCCGTTCTTCATTATCAGCATGTTGGTCATGCAGCGGCATCTTAACATGGACGATATAACGCGTTCCAAGTTCTTCCCGCGCTTTAATATTCAGATGCCCACCCAGTTTGCGCGCGAGCTGATCGCACAACCAGAACGTGAGTGGATTCGCTTTGCCATATCGATCGCTCTGGGTGTCATTGCTGAACGGGAAGTGCAGATTATCAATTTCATTCAGCGCGACGCCTTCCCCGGTATCCAGAATACGGAAGGTCAGACGCTCTGCCTCCGACTCATCCTGGTCGACGTCCAGCGTAATTTTGCCAATCTGCGTTGTGGTCACGGCATATTGGATGAGCAGCAGCAAAATACGACGCAGGGCATCGCGGTCGCCGCGGCGCTCATCATTGGCGCTCAGGTGATTTTTAATCAGCAGCTGTAACCCTTTACGCTTGATGGCTGGCAGTACTTCAGGCACGACGTCGTCAATTAACGCCTGCACGGAAAACAGCGTTGATTCACTTTTCCAGTCATCGCTTTCCAGAAGATTGGCCAACTGAATCTCATCGACCATACGTACCAGAACGTCTGCCTGGTTTGCCAGTTTGTGGCTGTCGGGCGTATTGAGTGCAGCAGCATTTGTGGCCAGCGTTTTGGCAGGATCTTTCAGTGCGCTACCAATGTTTTGCATAAAGGCGGCGCGAGCCTGTTGGTTTTTCTCATACAGTCGCTGCGCTTGTTTCAGCTTTTTATTGACCAGTACTTCGCGATCCTGGTCGCGAATGATAAAGATCTGCGTGCGGGCTGAGATCTGGCTGCGGAACAGCCTGATCTCATACAATTCATTATTGATTGTGGCCTGGATGACCCCCTGATGCTGTTCCGCCATACTGGTGATATTTTGCAGATTTAAATGTGGCAGCAGATGGTCGGCAATTTTATTGCTGATAACCGTGCGGTTGGATTCCTGGTCGTGCACCAATAACCCCAACGGCAGCAGCGAAACAATTTCTTCATTGATTGCACGCAGCACCCGGAGTTCATTATTTGCGACAAGGTTTGGCGCCACTTCATTTGAGCGGGCAGGAAGGTGGCGGAAAGTGGTATAGCCAAACAGCGCCAGCGCCAGCAGAGCGATATTCAGTAACAACGGCAGTAAAATGCTTTGCAGCGTATCAAGCAGCAATGAACCAAAGGGAACCTGCCAGACCAGTCGCATATCCGTTGAATTTAGCGCTGAGGAGATCTCAATCTTGCTATTGTTAAAGTTGATGCTGACGCTGTCAGGCGACTCTTTTTCACTGAGATGCTCAGCCGTAGACGTGGCATCCGGCTCCAGGTGAAAGCTGTCCAACTGCATGCCCGGCGGGATCAAATCATTAATCGGCAGGTCAAACGCGACCACGGTTGCCAGATGCCCTGGCTGATTAAAGGTTGTGCGTAACGTGAAGTAATGGCCGTTTTGCCAGACTAACCGGCGAAGGGACGAGAAGCTTTCACGCTCATCAAGCGCATTGGCCTGTTGTAACATTTCAGCGCGGCGCGAATCGACAATGTTGCCAATTGTCGATTCTTTAAAGCCGGAGGTGAGATCTTTCAGCGGCAGCGTCGAGATAAGAATCAGGCTATTGTCCTGACCATTCAGATAATACATTGACCATGGGACATTCTCCGCGCCCCACAGCGTATCCAGATAGGTTGAGATACGCTGGGTCATTTCCAGCGTAGAACTGTCATGCGAGCCAAAAATCAGCGCTTCCGTCTTTCTCCGGGGTTTTTCAAGATAGTAGACATCTTGCTTGAGCCGGGTTTCCTGTAACCCGTCGGCAGTTGATGAGTTGGTTGTCGCTGCAATATTGTCATAGATTTGCCAGGTCACGTATCGCCAGGTATCCACCCTTTTATGAATTGCGTGGGTGATATCGACAATCTGATAGCTCTTATCTTTTAGCCAGGTGTTGACCGCGCTCTGGACCATCACGCCCATCATCACCAACAGCACCACGATCAGTAATAAGAAGAAACGGGTAATACTTCCCGGAAGCAGGGAGAATCGGGTAGAAGCCGTTGTGTCAGACTGACTCATTCGTGTTTATGACCTGTTAAAACGACGCTAAAGATGAAGGGGCAGTATAAAGGGTAATGTATGAATTGCCATACTTACGCAACATCCGCTGAGCTGCATTTTTTATTGCTGTGTATCGTTGCCAGGCAGGCAATGCAAACATGTACAGCCGGTCACTATCGGTACAAATAGAGGTATGAAAACGACAGATTTAGCATTAAATAACAAGAAATTATTTGTCTGATTTATATGTGATGGTGAACAGGTGAGATAGTTAATAGTCGTTATAGTTATTCATCGGTAGCACAGAACCGTGACGTTTGTGTAAAGAAGGGTAAAAAAAAACCGAACGCAGAGCATTCGGCTGAAATAGGGGTAAACAGACATTCATGAATGAATGACGGTAATAAATAAAGTTAATGATGATAGCGAGTCTATTTTAGTTGCGAGTGAAGATTTTGTTTTATCATTCAGTGCTATGGCTGTGTTTTGTGTAACTGATTGATTTATAGGTTTTTTGTAATGATTCTTGACTATTCGTGCTTATTCTCTCCATTTTCTTAATTAAAAAAAGTTCCCTTTTGTTAATATTTTGAAACATCTCCATCGATAAATGAAACATCTTTAAAGTATTAGTATCATATTCGTGTTGGATTATTCTGTGTTTTTGCGGAGAATGAAGTTGCCGACTGGTTAATGAGGGTTAGCCAGTGAGCAGTGGCATAAAAAAGCAATAAAGGCATATAACAGAGGGTTAATAACATGAAAGTTAAAGTACTGTCCCTCCTGGTACCGGCTCTGCTGGTAGCAGGCGCAGCAAATGCGGCTGAAATTTACAACAAAGACGGCAACAAATTAGATCTGTACGGTAAAGTCGACGGTCTGCACTATTTCTCTGATGACTCTACTAAAGATGGCGATCAGACCTACATGCGTATCGGCTTCAAAGGTGAAACCCAGGTTAACGACCAACTGACCGGTTACGGCCAGTGGGAATACCAGATCATGGGTAACTCCTCTGAAAACGAAAACAACGCCTGGACGCGTGTCGCGTTTGCCGGTCTGAAATTCGCTGATGCAGGTTCTTTCGACTACGGTCGTAACTACGGCGTGGTTTATGACGTCACGTCCTGGACCGACGTCCTGCCGGAATTCGGCGGCGATACCTACGGTTCTGACAACTTCATGCAGCAGCGTGGTAACGGCTTTGCAACCTACCGTAACACTGATTTCTTCGGTCTGGTTGATGGTCTGAACTTTGCCCTGCAGTACCAGGGTAAAAACGGTAGTCCGGAAGGTGAAGGCATGACCGGCGTGACTGGCAACGGTCGTGACGCACTGAATCAGAACGGTGACGGCGTTGGCGGATCTATCACTTATGATATCGGCGCAGGCTTCTCCCTGGGTACCGCGGTCACCAGCTCCAAACGTACTGATGAGCAGAACAAGCTGGGCTTCGGTACCGGCGATCGTGCTGAAACCTACACTGGCGGTCTGAAATACGACGCGAACAACGTCTACCTGGCAGCACAGTACACCCAGACCTACAACGCAACGCGTGCGGGCAAACTGGGCTGGGCTAACAAAGCACAGAACTTCGAAGCTGTTGCACAGTACCAGTTCGACTTCGGTCTGCGTCCGTCTGTGGCTTACCTGCAGTCCAAAGGTAAAGATCTGGACAGCGGCTACGGCGACCAGGATATCCTGAAATATGTTGATGTTGGCGCGACCTACTACTTCAACAAAAACATGTCCACCTATGTTGATTACAAAATCAACCTGCTGGATGACAACCAGTTCACCCGTAATGCCGGTATCTCTACCGATGATATCGTAGCACTGGGTCTGGTTTACCAGTTCTAATCTGCATTTATTTCTATCAAAGGCCCTACGGGGCCTTTTTTAATGCCGTTTTTCTGACGTACAAACACTCTTTTTTGGTGTACTCTTGCGCCCGTTTTCATAAGGGTAATCACGTATGGATATGATTTTTTGTCGTGCAGCGCTCCTGGCTGTAACACTCTTTTTTGTCGGGTGCGATGAGGCCCCGAAATCAACCCAGACCCCGTCCTCAACCGCGACAGTCCTGGAAGGCAAAACCATGGGCACTTTCTGGCGGGTCAGTGTGGTTGGCGTGGATGCCAAACGCGCCGGGGAGTTGCAGGCGAAGATCCAGACGCAGCTCGATGCTGATGATCAACTGCTTTCTACCTATAAGAATGATTCTGCGCTGATGCGTTTTAACCTGTCGAAAAGTCTGTCGCCGTGGCCGGTGAATGATGCCATGGCAGATATCGTGACTTCGGCGCTGCGCATTGGCGCAAAAACCGATGGGGCCATGGATATTACCGTGGGACCGTTGGTCAATTTGTGGGGCTTTGGTCCGGATAAGCAACCGGTGCATATTCCCACTCAGGCGCAAATTGACGCAGCCAAAGCGCAAACCGGGCTCGCACATCTGAAGGTGGTTAATGAGGCGCACCAGAATTATCTGCAGAAAGATCTGCCGGCGCTGTATGTTGATCTCTCCACCGTGGGGGAAGGGTATGCGGCTGACCATCTGGCGCGCTTGATGGAACAGGAAGGGATCGCCCGCTATCTGGTTTCTGTTGGTGGTGCTCTGAACAGCCGTGGAATGAATGCCGAGGGGCAACCGTGGCGTGTGGCAATACAGAAACCGACCGATCGTGAAAACGCGGTGCAGGCGATTGTCGATATCAACGGACATGGCATCAGCACCTCCGGTAGCTATCGCAACTATTACGAACTGGACGGTAAACGTCTGTCCCATGTCATCGATCCGCAAACCGGTCGTCCGATCGAACACAATCTGGTCTCTGTGACGGTGATTGCACCCACGGCGCTGGAAGCCGATGGCTGGGATACAGGATTGATGGTCCTTGGCCCGCAAAAGGCCAAAGAAGTCGTGCGTCGCGAAGGGTTGGCGGTGTATATGATTGTTAAAGAAGGCGACGGGTTTAAAACCTGGATGTCGCCGCAATTTAAAAGCTTCCTGGTCAGCGAAAAAAATTAAAAAGCAAGATTGCGGGTTTTTATAACCCGCAATGCGGACACACTGAGGCTAAGCGCTATGCTTAACAAAGGAGTCCATCATGACAAATCTCTTACACATAACTGATGATGAACGCTGGCAGTCTGTGCTGGACCGTGACGCCAGGGCTGACGGTCAGTTTGTTTTTGCTGTTCAGACGACCGGCATTTTCTGTCGGCCGTCCTGTCGGGCAAAACACGCGCTGCGCAAAAATGTCAGTTTCTTCGCGGATGCTGAGCAGGCACAGGCGGCAGGGTTTCGTCCCTGCAAACGCTGCCAGCCGGACAAAGACAGCGCACAACAGCAGCGGCTGGACAAAATAGCCCACGCCTGTCAGTTGCTGGAGCAGGAGTCCCCCCTCACACTTGAGGCGCTTGCGCAGCATGTGGCGATGAGCCCGTTTCACCTGCATCGCCTGTTCAAAGCAATCACCGGGATGACCCCTAAAGCCTGGCAACAGTCATGGCGTGCCCGCCGCCTGCGTGACGCGCTGGCAAAAGGCGTGCCGGTCACACAGGCGATTCTTGACGCCGGATTCCCCGACAGCAGCAGCTATTACCGCAAAGCGGATCAGGCATTAGGCATGACCGCCAGGCAATTTCGTCAAGGCGGCGGTAATGTTTCTGTGCGCTATACCCTCGCAGATTGCGCTCTGGGTCGCTGCCTGGTCGCGGAAAGTGAACGGGGTATCTGCGCAATCTTGCTGGGCGACGACGATGCTGCGCTGATCGCAGAATTACATGAACTGTTTCCGACGGCACGTGACGAGCCCGCCGATGCGGAGTTTCAACAACATGTGCGTGAGGTGATCGCCGTGATTAACACGCGCAATACTGCACTGTCACTGCCGCTGGATATTCAGGGAACTGCCTTTCAGCAACAGGTATGGCAAGCGCTGCGGGCAATCCCTTGTGGTGAGACGGTGAGTTATCAGCAACTGGCCAGCACTATCGGCAAGCCGAAGGCGGTGCGTGCCGTCGCCAGCGCCTGCGCGGCGAACAAACTGGCCATTGTGATCCCGTGTCACCGCGTAATCCGCGGCGACGGCGCGCTTTCTGGCTATCGTTGGGGAATAATGCGCAAGACGCAGCTGTTGCAACGTGAAGCCACCCGCGAGGAAACCTAATGCTCGATCTCTTTGCCGATGAGAAACCCTGGCATGAGCCGCTGGCGTCAGGTGCGGTGATTTTGCGGCGTTTTGCATTTGAATCCGCCCCCGCTTTACTGCAGGCAATCGCGGCGACAGCCAGACAGTCGCCGTTTCGCCAGATGGTCACCCCTGGCGGTTATACGATGTCGGTAGCCATGACGAATTGCGGCCATCTGGGCTGGACAACGGATCAACATGGCTACCTCTATTCACCGGTCGACCCATTAACTGGCGCTCACTGGCCGCCATTACCCGAGGTCTTTGCTGAGCTGTGCCAACGGGCGGCAACGGCCGCAGGCTATCCTGATTTTCAACCGGATGCTTGCCTTATTAATCGCTATACGCCGGGGGCAAAACTGTCTTTACATCAGGATAAAGATGAGCCTGACCTGCGAGCGCCTATCGTCTCTGTATCGCTGGGCCTGCCGGCAATTTTTCAGTTTGGTGGCTTACGGCGCAACGATCCCTTAAAGCGAGTTTTGCTGGAACATGGTGATGTGGTGGTATGGGGGGGAAGCTCGCGGCTGTTTTATCACGGCGTCCAGCCGCTTAAGACAGGGTATCATCCGTTGACCGGAGATTGTCGCTACAACCTGACGTTTCGTCAGGCGGGTAAAAAAGAATAAAAATAAGAATTATTATTGCTGTGAGCGAAGAGATGTTTAAACTGCGGGCTGTTATTACTTGTCCGGGTTGTTTGCATGGAACTTTTACTTCTTGTCTGGCGGCAGTATCGCTGGCCATTTATCAGCGTCATGGCGCTCAGCCTTGCCAGTGCCGCGCTGGGGATTGGACTGATTGCGTTTATTAATCAGCGCTTGATTGAAACGGTCGACACCACCCTGATGGTGCTACCGGAGTTTCTTGGCCTGCTGCTGTTACTGATGGTCGTCACCCTCGGTTCACAGCTGGCGCTCACCACGCTGGGACACCACTTTGTCTACCGTCTGCGTAGCGAATTTATCAAACGTATTCTGGACACCCACGTCGAGCGTATCGAGCAAATCGGTAGCGCCTCGTTACTGGCCGGTTTAACCAGCGATATCCGTAACATTACCATTGCCTTTGTGCGCCTGCCTGAGCTGGTACAAGGGATTATTTTGACCGTGGGGTCGGCGGCGTATCTGGCCATGTTGTCGACGAAAATGCTGCTGGTGACGGCAATCTGGATGGCAATCACCATCTGGGGCGGGTTTGTGCTGGTGGCGCGGGTGTATAAACACATGGCTACCCTGCGTGAAACCGAAGACAAGCTGTACAACGACTACCAGACGGTGCTGGAAGGGCGCAAAGAGCTGACGCTCAACCGCGAGCGCGCCGAGCATATCTTTAACCAGCTGTACGTCCCGGATGCCAAAGAATACCGCCACCATATTATTCGTGCTGATACCTTCCACCTGAGCGCGGTCAACTGGTCGAATATTATGATGTTGGGCGCCATTGGCCTGGTATTCTGGATGGCCAACAGTCTGGGCTGGGCGGATACCGCCGTGGCGGCAACCTATTCGCTGACGTTGCTATTCCTGCGCACGCCGTTGCTCTCTGCCGTCGGCGCGCTGCCGACGCTGCTGACGGCACAGGTGGCGTTCAACAAGCTGAATAAGTTCTCCCTGGCCCCTTTCAAGGCAGAATTCCCGCGGCCAACCGCATTTCCGGACTGGCAAACGCTGGAGTTGCGTGACGTAGTTTTCCACTATCAGGATAATGCGTTCTCCGTTGGGCCAGTGAATCTGACCATTCGTCGTGGTGAATTGATCTTCCTGATTGGCGGTAACGGCAGCGGTAAATCCACGCTGGCGATGTTGCTGACCGGGTTGTACCAGCCGCAGTCTGGTGAGATTTTACTGGATGGCAAGGCGGTTGCTGTCGAAAAACCGGAGGACTACCGTAAGCTGTTCTCTGCAGTGTTTACCGACGTCTGGCTGTTTGACAAATTGCTGGGGCCCGAAGGCAGAGACGCTTCTCCGGCGCTGGTCGCGAAGTGGCTGGAACATCTGCAAATGGCGCACAAGCTGGAGCTGAACGACGGGCGCATTCTCAACCTGAAGCTGTCGAAAGGGCAGAAAAAGCGTGTGGCGCTGTTGCTGGCATTAGCGGAGGAGCGCGACATTATTCTGCTGGATGAATGGGCCGCCGATCAGGACCCGCATTTCCGGCGTGAATTCTACCAGGTATTGTTGCCGCTGATGCAGGAGATGGGCAAAACCATTTTTGCCATTAGTCATGACGATCATTACTTTATTCATGCAGACCGTTTGCTGGAAATGCGTAATGGGCAATTGAGTGAACTGTTGGGCGATGAGCGTGATGCAGCCTCACGTGATGCGGTGGCTCGCACAGCATGATCCCACATGCCGCCGGTTTTTTATCCAGCCGGCGGCCTCGTTTATTGTTATTTACATAATTCGGCATCATGATTGATGATATTTCATATCATGGATTTATGATTGATGTCCGTAATAAACAAAAACAGCGCCAGGCTACGTGACGAGGAACGTGCTCGTCTTATCTGGCTACTGACCACTGATAAAGCTATCATTTCAACATTATTGGGTAAGCTTACCCTGGCTGAGCAATATGACGTCGGTACGTTAGCCGACGATATTGCTGAGGTAGGGGCACTGGTGGCGCATCTGCCGCCACCCGATCTGGCCGATACCCTCGAAGCACTGCCCTCCGAAGAGCGTCACGCCCTGTGGCGACTGGTCGAAAGTGAAAAACGCGGCAACGTCCTGCTTGAAGCCTCTGAAAATGTGTGGGATGACCTGATCGACGAGATGAGCGACCGCGAGCTACTGGATGCGCTGCAATATCTCGACATCGACGAACAGATTTATCTGGTACAGCATTTACCCCGTAACCTTACCGGTCGACTGCTGGCATCATTGCCTGCTGAAGAGCGGGCGCGCGTACGTCAGGTGCTGCACTACGAGAAGAATCGCGTCGGTGCGATCATGGAGTTCGAAGTCATCACCGTCCGTCCGGACGTGACGCTGGAAGTGGTGCAGCGGTACTTGCGGCGACTGGGAAAAATGCCGGAGAACACCGATAAACTCTTCGTAACCGATCGCAATAAAGTGCTGGTCGGCGAACTGACGCTAACCTGTATTTTGCTCAATGACGTGCAGCGTAAAGTCAGCGAAGTGATGGAGGATGATCCGCTGACATTTTCTCCGGAAGATATCGCCGAGAACGCTGCGCGTACGTTTGAACGTGACAACCTGGTCAGTGCTGCGGTGGTTGATCCCTCTGGCAAACTGATGGGACGCTTAACCATCGATGAGATCGTCGATGTGGTTTACGAAGAAACCGATACCGATCTGCGTCGAATGGGGGGCTTAAGTGCCGAAGAGGACGTATTCGCTCCGGTCACTAAAGCGGTAAAAACCCGTTGGGCGTGGCTGGCAATTAATCTCTGTACCGCCTTTATCGCCTCGCGGGTAATCGACGGTTTCGAGCACACCATTTCACAGCTGGTGGCGCTGGCCTCGCTGATGCCCATTGTGGCAGGGATTGGCGGTAATACGGGTAATCAGACCATCACCATGATCGTCCGGGCGCTGGCGTTGCAGAATATTCAGCCCGGCAACCTGACGTTTCTGATCCTGCGTGAGATGGGGGTAGCGCTGATCAACGGCCTTGTCTGGGGCGGGATCATGGGCGGCATCACCTGGTGGCTGTACGATGATATGGCGCTGGGCGGCGTGATGACCCTGGCGATGATGCTCAATCTGCTGATGGCGGCGCTGATGGGCGTTATCATTCCGATGACGATGGTCAAGCTCGGACGCGATCCGGCGGTCGGCTCCAGCGTCATGATCACCGCTATCACCGACACTGGCGGATTCTTTATTTTTCTGGGTCTGGCGACGCTGTTTTTGATGTAGACGCCCGTTTCCCTCTGACGATGCGCGGCAGTATCAACATCGTAACCACGCCGGCAACCACGCCAATCGCCAGGTTGCCGGTAGAGACTGTCGCGGCGACGGTAACCAACATTGCCAGCGTTTCGGCGACCGGCATGTTGGCCAGCGTCGTGGGTCGGATACTGTGCCAGCTAAACGTTTTTACCGCCACAATCACCATAATTCCCGCCAGTACTGACATCGGTATCTTTGCCATCACCTCGCTGAGTGCGGTGACCAGCAGCAACAGCACCAGCCCGGCGGCAAACGTCGAGACGCGGCTGCGTCCTTTACCCATCTCAACGTTGACAATCGTTTGACCGATCATCGCGCATCCGGCAATACCACCATAAAATCCGGCCAGAATATTGGCTACGCCCAGTCCCGTGCTTTCACGGTTTTTATTCGACGGGGTGACCGTCAGGTCGTCAACCAGACGGGCGGTTAACAATGACTCCATCAACCCAACAAAAGCGATGCTCAGCGCGCAGGGCCAGATAATGGCTAACGTTTGCAGGTTGAGTGGTACGAGTAACTGCGTCAAGCCCGGCAGACCGCCGCTCATGGAACCTTCGTCACCGACGGTCGGTAACAGTTGCCCGCTGGTGACAGTGAACACGGTCAGCAGCACGATGGCGATAAGCGGCGCGGGGATTGCTTTAATAAACCGCGGAACCCACAGCACAATCAGCAGCGTCAGGACGAACAGCCCCCAGATTAACGGGCTTTTCCCCCAGAAGTGCGGAACCTGTGCAAAGAAAATCAAAATACCCAGCGCGTTGACAAAACCGGTCATCACTGCCGTGGGGATGAACCGCATCAAACGTGCCATGCCTAACACACCAAACAGGATCTGAATCATCCCGGCCAGCACTACCGCAGGCAGGATGTATTGCACGCCGTGTTGATGCACCATCGGGCCAATGACTAATGCCACCGATCCTGCAGCGGCGGTAACCATTGCCGGACGCCCGCCTAAAAAGGACATCGCCAGGCACAGTACGACCGAGGCTATCAGGCTGACTTTAGGGTCCACGCCGGCGATAACTGAAAACGAAATCACTTCCGGGATCAGCGCCAGGGCGGTTACCACACCAGCCAGTGTTTCACGAACCAGCAGGCGGGGTTGGCGTAACACGGTGCGGGTGGTGTGTTCTGCCACCGCGGCAGGGGAAGAGTGTGTTGCAGACATAGTTACTCTCAGGTCAGAAAAGGCCTGATGACAGCAGACCGACAGGCATCCGTGCGGTGAATAGCAAAGCGCAGCATAGTACCCGTCTGACGGGGAGGTTTCCAGAAATGATTGTCAATAACCGTATAAAGAATCAACGTATTAATAACATTTTTAAAATTTAAATATAATTTATAAACAATATTTAATTATTTTTACTTAAGTGTTACCGTTGTTACCGCTCGATTTTCACCTGCACTAAAAGCAAAAAGCGATACTAAAAGTAAGGCATTAACATTATGAAAAAAGTGACTGCCATGCTCTTCACCATGGCCGTAGGGCTGAATGTTGTCTCGATGGCAGCAAAAGCGAAAGCGGCGGAAGAGCAGGAAACGGATGTACTGTTGATTGGCGGCGGCATCATGAGCGCCACACTGGGAACCTATTTACAGGAGCTGGAGCCGCAATGGTCAATGACCATGGTAGAGCGACTGGATGGCGTTGCTCAGGAGAGTTCAAACGGCTGGAACAACGCCGGAACAGGCCACTCCGCACTTATGGAACTGAACTACACGCCTAAAAAGGCTGACGGTAGCATCAGTATTGAAAAGGCAGTCGAAATTAACGAAGCCTTCCAGATTTCCCGCCAGTTCTGGGCGTATCAGGTCAACAACGGCGTGATGCATGACCCCCGCTCGTTTATCACCACCGTTCCGCACATGAGCTTTGTCTGGGGCGACGAGAACGTGAATTTCCTGCGTGCCCGTTACACGGCACTCCAGCAAAGCACCCTGTTCCGCGGTATGCGCTACTCTGAAGATCACGCGCAGATTAAAGAATGGGCGCCGCTGGTTATGGAAGGTCGCGATCCTCAGCAGAAAGTTGCGGCAACGCGTACCGAGATCGGTACTGACGTGAACTACGGTGAAATTACGCGCCAGCTGATTGCATCGTTGCAGAAAAAGCCTAATTTTGCGCTGCAACTGAGCACCGAAGTTCGCGGCTTTAAGCGTAACGCGGATAATAGCTGGACCGTCACGGTTGCCGATCTGAAAAACAACGAAGCGGAACACGCTATTAAGGCGAAGTTTGTCTTCATTGGTGCCGGTGGCGCAGCACTGAAACTGCTGCAGGAAACCGATATCCCGGAAGCGAAAGGCTATGCCGGATTCCCGGTGGGTGGTCAGTTCCTGGTGGCGGATAATCCGGACGTGGTCAATCGTCACCTGGCGAAAGTGTATGGTCAGGCCTCCGTTGGCGCGCCACCGATGTCCGTGCCGCACATTGACACCCGTATTCTGGATGGTAAACGCGTGGTGCTGTTTGGGCCGTTCGCAACTTTCTCCACTAAATTCCTGAAAAATGGCTCCTTGTGGGATCTGCTCAGCTCGACCACCACTTCGAACTTTATGCCGATGGTTAACGTGGGTCTGGATAACTTCGATCTGGTCAAATATCTGGTGAGCCAGGTGATGCTCAGCGACGACGATCGTTTTGCTGCTCTGCAGGAGTACTATCCGCAGGCGAAAAAAGAAGACTGGCGTTTGTGGCAAGCGGGCCAGCGCGTGCAGATCATCAAAAGCGATGCTGAGAAGGGCGGCGTTCTGCGTCTGGGAACCGAAGTGGTCAGCGATAAAGAGGGAACCATTGCTGCGCTACTGGGCGCATCGCCGGGGGCATCAACCGCGGCACCGATCATGCTGCATCTGATGGAAAAAGTGTTTAAAGATAAAGTTGCCAGTCCGCAATGGCAGGCGAAGCTGAAAACGATTATTCCGTCTTATGGCACCAAGCTGAACGGCAACGTTGATGCGACGGAGCAAGAGCTGCAATACACCAGCGAAGTACTGGGTCTGAAGTACGATAAACCACAGGTTGCTGATGAAGCACCGAAACCACAGCTAAAACCTCAGGCGCAACCGCAACCTGAGCAGAAAGCCGTGGCGGATATCGCGCTGTAAAAAAAGGCCGGATGGCGGTACGCCGCCATCCGGCACATTCTCACTTATCGCACGACGGCGTCCTGAATCTTATCTTCTGCTTTCCAGATGCGGTATTTCACCTCCACGTTTTCCGGGGTGTAGACCACAATCGGTAATTTGCTGTTGTAACGCAGCATACCGTCTTCACCCAGATACGCGGTGATGAATTTCTTCTCTTTCTTGCCGTCCGGGCAGGCCATCATGGTTGAAACCGGAGAAGTGACTTTGTCGAATACATAGTAGTCATAACCCCAACCTTCCAGCGTTTTGCTGTCCAGTTCTCCGCCAAGGCGATGTTTGTTGCAATCAACTTCCAGCGTTTGTCCGATCAGCAGTTCTACTTTCAGAGTAGATTCATCTTTCTCAGGAGTAAGCTGAATAACCTGACGCTTCATTCCCTTGTCCGCTTTAGGATAAGGGGCGACTTTTTCCAGCGGCTGAGCGCTGGCATCGGTGGTTGTCGCCCACGCAGTGGTGCTGGCGAAGGCGGCAAAGAGTACGGCAGGGACAATTGTCTTCATCTTATTGTTCACAGTGTTTCCTTTCTTCTGTCTTATGAACGTATCCAGGGCAGGTTAGCATATTCATATCGTCTATTAATCTAAATTTACTTATATTTTAAGTGCATTAATTAAAGGTTTAGAATTTGTGCAGCGATAAATGCCAGGAATTATCTGAATTATGAGATTATTCTCTGTTCCATGCTTTCGTTATATAATTCATTATATAACTCATTGAAATGTGAGCAAAAGCGCACTTTTCCCCGCCAACTCAACACTCTTTTGATCCGGCAACAGCATTTACCCCAATTGGGGTATGCACCTCTAACACATCCTGAAATATCTTACGGTTAAAAATAACTACTCATAAATAGTGCGTTTTTTATTGTCGTTCAACCCGCCGAGGGAGAGCGTCATTATGGAAGGACAATGTCATGGTTGATTTATCCCGTCGAGGCATGTTGACAGGCAGTTGGCGTAAAGCCAACGCGGGGATTCGTCCGCCGTGGAGCAAGGAAGACTCTCACTTTCTGGCCAATTGCCTCCGTTGTGACGCCTGCATCCAGGCGTGTGAAACCGACATCCTGCAGCGAGGCCAGGGCGGTTATCCAAACGTAAATTTCAAACACGGCGAATGCAGCTTTTGTTACGCCTGCGCAGAGGCCTGTCCCGAATCACTTTTTCTTCCGCGCCACACCAGGGCATGGGATCTGAATTTTTCGATCGGTGACAACTGTCTCGCGTATCAGTCCGTTGAATGCCATCGCTGTCAGGATAGCTGTGAACCCATGGCCATTACATTTCGTCCCACGCTGTCCGGTATTTATCAGCCACAGCTCGACAATCAGGCCTGTAACGGATGCGGCGCGTGTGTCGCTATCTGTCCGGTATCAGCCATTAATGCGGAGTACAACCATGGACACTAACTGGCAGGTCTGCAGCCTGGTCGTTCAGGCCAAAAGTCAGCACATCAGCGATATCGCCACGCAGTTACGTTCGTTTGCGGGTTGCGACGTTGCACTCAGCGATGTGGAAAGCGGTCAGCTGATTGTGGTGGTCGAAGCTGAGCATAGTGAAACGCTAATGAAAACAATTGAGTCAGTGCGCAACGTTGCGGGCGTGCTGGCGGTGTCGCTGGTTTATCACCAGCAGGATGAGCAAGGTGAGGAAACACCATGAAACTCAGTCGTCGTAGCTTTATGAAAGCTAACGCCGTTGCGGCCGCTGCGGCGGCTGCCGGGTTAAGCGTGCCGGGCGTTGCCCGTGCGGTAGTCGGTCAGCAAGAAGCGATCAAATGGGACAAAGCCCCGTGCCGATTCTGTGGTACGGGTTGTGGCGTATTGGTAGGAACCCAGCAAGGACGTGTTGTGGCATGTCAGGGCGATCCTGATGCGCCGGTTAACCGTGGGCTTAACTGCATTAAAGGTTATTTCCTGCCGAAAATCATGTACGGAAAAGACCGTTTAACGCAGCCGATGCTGCGCATGAAAGACGGCAAATACCACAAAGAAGGCGAATTCACCCCGATTAGCTGGGACCAGGCCTTTGACGTGATGGAAGAGAAGTTTAAAGCGTCTCTGAAAGAGAAAGGGCCGGATGCTATTGGTATGTTTGGCTCCGGTCAGTGGACCATCTGGGAAGGCTACGCTGCCGCAAAACTGTTCAAAGCCGGTTTCCGTTCGAACAACATCGATCCGAACGCGCGTCACTGCATGGCGTCAGCCGTTGTGGGCTTTATGCGTACCTTTGGTATGGATGAGCCGATGGGCTGCTATGACGATATTGAGCATGCGGATGCTTTCGTCCTGTGGGGCGCGAATATGGCGGAAATGCACCCGATCCTGTGGTCGCGCATTACCAACCGTCGTCTGTCCGATCCTAACGTCAACGTCGCCGTTCTCTCAACCTTCCAGCATCGTAGCTTTGAGCTGGCGGATAACGGCATCGTCTTTACGCCGCAAAGCGACCTGGTGATCCTCAACTACATCGCAAACTATATCATTCAAAACAATGCGATAAATCAGGACTTCTTTAGCAAGCACGTTAACCTGCGTAAAGGGGCGACGGATATCGGCTACGGTTTACGTCCTACCCATCCGCTGGAAAAAGCGGCGAAAAACCCAGGTTCTGACGCCTCTGAACCGATCAGCTTTGAAGAGTACAAAGCGTTTGTTGCGGAATATACGCTGGACAAAACCGCAGAAATGACCGGCGTGCCAAAAGATCAGCTGGAACAGCTGGCACAGCTGTATGCCGATCCGAAGAAGAAAGTCATCTCCTACTGGACGATGGGCTTTAACCAGCATACCCGTGGCGTATGGGCGAACAACCTGGTCTATAACCTGCACCTGCTGACCGGTAAAATTTCTCAGCCAGGCTGCGGCCCATTCTCGCTGACGGGTCAGCCTTCTGCTTGTGGTACTGCGCGTGAAGTCGGGACCTTCTCTCACCGTCTGCCTGCGGACATGGTGGTGACGAACGAGAAACACCGCGATATCTGTGAAAAACACTGGAACATTCCGGCGGGGACCATCCCGGCGAAAGTCGGTCTGCATGCTGTGGCGCAGGATCGTGCGCTGAAAGATGGCAAGCTCAATGTCTACTGGGTGATGTGTAACAACAACATGCAGGCTGGGCCGAACATCAACGAAGAGCGTATGCCTGGCTGGCGCGATCCGCGCAACTTTATCATCGTTTCCGATCCGTACCCGACGGTCAGTGCTCTGGCGGCCGACCTGATCCTGCCAACAGCGATGTGGGTAGAGAAAGAAGGGGCTTACGGTAACGCCGAACGCCGTACTCAGTTCTGGCGCCAGCAAATTAAAGCACCGGGCGAAGCGAAATCTGACCTGTGGCAGATGGTGCAGTTTGCCCGCCGATTCAAAACGGAAGACGTCTGGCCGGAGGAACTGCTGGCGAAGAAACCCGAGCTGCGCGGTAAGACGTTGTATGACGTGCTGTTCGCCACCCCTGCGGTAACGAAATTCCCGGTCAGCGAACTGGCTGAAGATCAACTGAACGATGAATCTCGCGAACTCGGTTTCTACCTGCAAAAAGGTCTGTTCGAAGAGTATGCCTGGTTTGGTCGCGGACACGGACACGATCTTGCTCCGTTCGATGATTACCACAAGGCGCGCGGGTTACGCTGGCCGGTGGTCGATGGTAAGGAGACTCAGTGGCGCTACAGCGAAGGCAACGATCCGTACGTGAAGGCGGGTGAAAGCTACAAGTTCTACGGCAAACCGGATGGGAAAGCTGTCATCTTCGCACTGCCATTTGAACCGGCGGCTGAAGCACCGGATAAAGAATATGATCTGTGGCTTTCCACCGGTCGCGTGCTGGAACACTGGCACACCGGCAGCATGACGCGCCGCGTACCGGAACTGCACCGTGCGTTCCCGGAGGCGGTACTGTTTATCCATCCGCTGGACGCGAAAGCGCGCGATCTGCGCCGTGGCGACAAGGTCAAAGTGGTTTCCCGTCGTGGTGAAGTGATTTCGATTGTTGAAACACGCGGCCGCAACCGTCCGCCGCAGGGGCTGGTGTACATGCCGTTCTTCGACGCCGCGCAGCTGGTGAACAACCTGACGCTGGATGCGACGGATCCGCTCTCTAAAGAGACGGATTTCAAGAAGTGCGCTGTGAAACTGGCGAAGGTGTAACGCGTTATGTCCCGGTCAGCAAAACCCCAAAATGGCCGCCGCCGCTTTCTGCGCGACATGGTTCGCGCAGCGGGCGGGCTGGCTGTCGTTGGCGTGGCGCTGGGGTTGCAACAGCAAACCGCACGCGCAACAGGCGTGCGGCTGCGCCCGCCTGGGGCGCTGAGTGAGGACGCATTTGCCAGCGCCTGCGTGCGCTGTGGTCAGTGCGTCCAGGCTTGCCCGTACGACACGCTGAAACTGGCAACGCTGGCCTCCGGGCTGGCGGCCGGAACACCCTATTTTGTCGCTCGCGACATCCCCTGCGAGATGTGTGAAGACATTCCGTGCGCCAAAGTTTGCCCCAGCGGCGCGTTGGACAGGGAGATCGAGTCTATTGACGATTCACGCATGGGGCTGGCGGTGTTGTTGGATCACGAGAACTGCCTTAACTATCAGGGATTGCGTTGCGACGTTTGCTATCGCGAGTGCCCGAAAATCGATGAGGCCATCACCCTGGAGTTGGATCGCAACATGCGTACCGGTAAGCATGCGCGGTTTATTCCAACCGTGCATAGCGATGCCTGTACTGGCTGCGGTAAATGCGAAAAAGTCTGCGTACTGGAACAGCCGGCAATAAAAGTGTTGCCGCTGTCGCTGGCGAAAGGGGAGTTGGGACACCATTACCGCTTCGGTTGGCTGGAGGGGAACAATGGCAAATCGTAAACGTGATGCGGGGCGTGAAGCACAAGCGAAAAAAGGTTGGTGGCGGAGCCATCGCTGGCTGGTGTTGCGTCGTCTGAGCCAGTTTCTGGTTCTGGCAATGTTTCTCAGCGGTCCGTGGCTGGGGGTGTGGATCCTGCATGGTAATTACAGCAGCAGCCTGTTGCTGGATACCATTCCGTTAACCGATCCGCTGATCACCCTGCAAAGCCTGGCCAGCGGGCACCTGCCCGCAACAGTTGCGTTAACAGGGGCCGCCATTATTACGGTTCTGTATGCCCTTGCAGGTAAGCGACTGTTTTGTAGTTGGGTCTGCCCGATGAATCCGGTTACTGATTTGGCGAGCTGGCTGCGCAGAAGATTTGACCTGAATCAGTCTGCAACTTTGCCGCGCCATATACGGTACGTCCTGCTGGTGGTTATCCTGGTCGGCTCTGCCCTGACAGGCACGCTGCTATGGGAATGGATAAATCCGGTCTCTTTGCTGGGACGTAGCCTGGTAATGGGCTTTGGCAGCGGGGCGCTGCTTATTCTCGCGCTGTTTTTATTTGATTTACTGGTTGTTGAGCATGGCTGGTGCGGACATCTCTGCCCCCTGGGTGCGCTGTATGGCGTATTGGGTAGTAAAGGTGCATTAACCGTATCGGCAAAAGAACGTCAGAGATGTAACCGCTGTATGGATTGTTTTCATGTTTGCCCGGAACCGCATGTGCTACGTGCGCCGGTGCTGGATGAGCAAAGCCCGGTGCAGGTGACCAGTCGCGATTGCATGGCCTGCGGTCGCTGTGTGGATGTCTGTTCTGAGGATGTTTTTACAATAACGATACACAAAATCATTTGAGATGCATCGCGGCGGCAAGTGAGGAAATCCCCGGGAGCATAGTAACTATGTGACTGGGGTTTCGGAGCGCAGCCAACAAAGAGGCAGCTTAAAGGATGAAGTGTAAATGCGATGGAGTTCGGGAGCTAAACAATGAAAAGCCATGACCTGATTAAAGCGCTGAGTCAATGGACAGCCGCGCTGGCCCTGGTAGTCAGTGGGGCCGTTTGGGCTGCAAACGGAGTGGATCTGAGCCAGTCACCGGAAGTCTCAGGGACACAGGAAGGGGCGATTCGCATGCCGAAAGAGCAGGAGCGTATGCCGCTGAATTATGTGAATCAGCCACCGATGGTTCCGCACAGTGTTGACGGCTACCAGGTGACGACCAATACCAACCGTTGCCTGCAGTGTCACGGTGTTGAAAGCTACCGCACCACCGGTGCACCGCGTATCAGCCCGACGCACTTTATGGACAGCAACGGCAAGGTACTGGCTGAAGTCGCTCCGCGTCGTTACTTCTGCCTGCAGTGTCATGTCCCGCAGGCTGATGCGGCACCGATTGTTGAAAATACCTTTACCCCCTCGAAAGGTTACGGGAAATGAGAGCCTGTCCCATTAGGCTATTTTATTTGCCATTTCGGACCAGGGCAGTGCTCACAGTCCTCACGTACTGTATGTACGCTCCGGTTGTTCCGCGCTGTCCGTGTCCAAACTGGCTGCAACAATTTACGCCTACTGGAATAGGCTCGGGAGGTCATTATGGAAAATTCTAACCGTAAACCAGGCTGGATTAAGCGCGTCTGGCAATGGTGGCGTCGCCCCAGCCGTCTGGCGCTCGGCACGCTGTTGTTAATCGGCTTTGTGGGCGGCATTATTTTCTGGGGCGGCTTTAATACCGGTATGGAAAAGGCCAATACTGAAGAGTTCTGCATTAGCTGTCACGAAATGCGCAACACGGTATACCAGGAATATATGGAAACCGTACACTACAACAACCGCAGCGGTGTGCGCGCGACTTGCCCTGATTGCCACGTCCCTCATGAGTGGGGTCCGAAAATGATCCGCAAAATCAAGGCCAGCAAGGAGCTGTACGCGAAAGCACTGGGGTTGATAGATACACCGCAAAAATTTGAAGACCACCGTTTATCGATGGCGCAAAATGAATGGCGGCGTATGAAAGACAATAATTCGCAAGAGTGTCGGAACTGTCACAACTTCGAGTTTATGGATTTAACCGCCCAGAAAGGCGTAGCGGCTAAAATGCATGACCAGGCCGTGAAAGAAGGGCAAACCTGTATTGACTGTCATAAAGGGATAGCCCACAAACTGCCTGATATGCGCGAAGTCAAACCGGGCTTTTAACAGGATGTAAATAATCAGGATGCTTGAGGCCAGAGAACTGCTCTGCGAGCGAGATGACAGAATACTGTTTAGCGATCTGTCATTTCGCGTCAATGCAGGGGAATGGGTACAAATTACCGGGAGTAATGGCGCAGGGAAAACCACCCTGCTGCGGTTGCTTACCGGGCTGGCTCGTCCTGACGCCGGAGAGGTTTGCTGGCAAGGGAAAGCGCTGCACCAGGTGCGGGACAGCTACCATCAGGAACTACTGTGGATCGGACATCAGCCGGGGATAAAAACCCGGCTTTCGGCGTTGGAGAATCTGCGGTTTTTTCATCACGATGGTGATTGTCTGGCGGCGCTGGCGCAGGCAGGTCTCGCCGGATATGAAGATATTCCTGTTAATCAACTCTCCGCCGGACAACAGCGGCGCGTAGCACTGGCTCGCCTCTGGCTGACCCGCGCGCGACTGTGGATCCTCGATGAACCCTTTACGGCAATTGATGTGCACGGCGTTGAGCGACTGACTCAGCGCATGGCACAGCATACAGAGCAGGGTGGTATTGTGATCCTTACCACGCACCAGCCTCTGGGTGTTGAGACCGATAAAGTGCGACGTATTGCGCTGACCAGCGAGAGGGTCGCGCAATGATGTGGCAAATCTTCCGTTTAGAACTGCGGGTTGCGTTCCGTCATAGTGCAGAGATCGCCAATCCGTTATGGTTCTTCCTGATCGTCATAACGCTGTTCCCGCTCAGTATTGGGCCGGAGCCACAGCTGCTGGCGCGTATTGCACCGGGCATTATCTGGGTTGCCGCATTGCTGGCATCATTACTGGCGCTGGAACGTTTATTTCGGGATGACCTACAGGATGGCAGCCTCGAACAATTGATGCTGCTGCCATTGCCGCTACCGGCCGTGGTGCTGGCGAAGGTGATGGCGCACTGGTTTGTAACAGGTTTGCCGCTGCTGATCCTCTCGCCGCTGGTGGCGCTGCTGCTGGGCATGGATATGTATGGTTGGCAAATTATGGCGCTGACGTTGCTGCTTGGAACGCCGACGCTGGGTTTTCTCGGCGCGCCGGGCGTGGGACTGACGGTGGGGTTAAAACGCGGTGGCGTGCTGCTGAGCGTGCTGGTACTCCCGTTAACCATTCCCTTACTGATTTTTGCGACCGCTGCGATGGACGCCGCCTCGATGCACTTACCCGTTGAAGGGTATATGGCGATTCTTGGCGCTCTACTGGTAGGAAGCGCCACATTAAGTCCCTTTGCGACGGCGGCGGCGTTACGTATCAGCGTGCAATAGCGCAGATATGACTTGTGGGCCGGACATGGCGAAGCCGCCCTCCGGTAAAACGGAAATTTACTAATTTATTGAGTCTGGTGACTGAACTATGTGGAAAACACTTCATCAACTGGCGATGCCCCCACGTCTCTATCAGATCTGTGGCTGGTTTATCCCATGGCTGGCGATTGCCAGCGCAGTGGTACTGGTAACAGGATGGGTTTGGGGATTTGGCTTCGCGCCAGCGGATTATCAGCAGGGGCAGAGCTATCGCATCATCTATCTGCACGTCCCGGCGGCAATCTGGTCGATGGGTATTTATGCGTCGATGGCGGTTGCCGCATTTATCGGCCTGGTCTGGCAGATGAAAATGGCCAATCTGGCGCTGGCAGCGATGGCGCCGATTGGCGCAGTGTTTACCTTTATTGCACTGGTGACGGGCTCTGCATGGGGAAAACCAATGTGGGGAACCTGGTGGGTCTGGGATGCCCGACTCACTTCTGAGCTGGTGCTGTTGTTTCTCTATGTTGGTGCCATTGCGCTGTGGCATGCCTTTGATGATCGCCGCATGGCGGGACGTGCTGCCGGTATTCTGGTACTGATTGGCGTCGTGAACTTACCGATTATCCACTATTCGGTCGAGTGGTGGAATACGTTGCACCAGGGGTCGACCCGCATGCAGCAGAGTATTGATCCGGCGATGCGTACGCCGCTGCGCCTGGCGATCGTCGGTTATCTGTTACTGTTTGTCACGCTGGCGCTGATGCGCATGCGTAACCTGATTTTGATGATGGAAAAACGCCGCCCATGGGTGAGCGAACTGATCTTAAAAAGAGGCCGCCAATGACCCCTGCATTTGCATCATGGAGTGATTTTTTCGCGATGGGCGGTTACGCCTTGTATGTCTGGCTGGCTGTGGCCATGAGCGTTATCCCGCTGGTGGTGCTGGTGCTGCATTCTGCATTACAGCATCGCGCAATTTTACGCGGCGTGGCGCAGCAGCGGGCGAGAGAAGCGCGCATGCGTGCGGCGCAAGTGCAACGGGAGGCGGCGTGAATATTCGACGTAAAAATCGGCTATGGATAGCCTGCGCGGTACTGGCGGGCCTGGCATTGACCATCACGCTGGTGCTCTACGCATTGCGTTCCAATATCGATTTATTCTATACGCCGGGAGAAATACTCTACGGCAAGCGCGAAACTCAGCAGATGCCGGAAGTCGGTCAACGCCTGCGCGTTGGCGGTATGGTTATGCCGGGTAGTGTGAAGCGTGACCCGCAGTCGCTGAAAGTTAACTTCAGCATCTATGACGCCGAAGGCGTGGTGGATGTGACCTACGAAGGTATCCTGCCGGATCTGTTCCGTGAAGGGCAGGGCGTCGTTGTTCAGGGGGAACTGGATCAGGGAAATCATGTGCAGGCCAAAGAGGTTCTTGCCAAACATGATGAAAATTACACCCCGCCGGAAGTCGAAAAAGCGATGCAGGAGAACCACCGTCGCCCGGAAAGTGTATATAAGGATAAAACGTCATGATGCCTGAAATTGGCAATGGGCTACTGTGTCTGGCACTCGGCGTTGCACTGTTGCTGTCGGTTTATCCGCTGTGGGGTGTTGCGCGTGGCGATGTCCGGATGATGGCCTCTGCGCGACCCTTTGCCTGGGTGTTGTTTATCTGTGTGATGGGTGCGTTTCTGGTGCTGGTAAATGCATTTGTGGTCAATGACTTTACCGTGACCTATGTCGCCAGCAACTCCAATACGCAACTTCCGGTCTGGTATCGCGTCGCCGCGACATGGGGCGCGCATGAAGGCTCATTGTTGCTGTGGGTGTTGCTGATGAGCGGCTGGACGTTCGCTGTGGCGCTGTTCAGCCAGCGGATGCCGCTGGATATCGTCGCACGCGTACTGGCGGTGATGGGCATGGTCAGCGTCGGCTTCCTGCTGTTTATTCTGTTTACCTCCAACCCGTTTTCCCGCACGCTGCCGGATTTCCCGATAGAAGGGCGTGACCTTAATCCGTTGTTGCAGGATCCGGGGCTGATCTTCCATCCGCCATTACTGTATATGGGCTATGTCGGTTTCTCTGTGGCTTTTGCTTTTGCCATTGCCGCACTGATGAGCGGGCGTCTGGATAGCACCTTTGCCCGTTTTTCGCGTCCGTGGACGCTGGCGGCATGGGTGTTCCTGACGCTGGGTATTGTGCTCGGCTCTGCGTGGGCATACTACGAACTGGGCTGGGGCGGTTGGTGGTTCTGGGACCCGGTAGAGAACGCTTCGTTTATGCCGTGGCTGGTGGGGACGGCGCTGATGCACTCGCTGTCAGTGACCGAACAACGCGCCAGCTTTAAAGCCTGGACGTTGCTGCTGTCAATATGCGCCTTCTCGCTTTGCTTGCTCGGGACGTTCCTGGTGCGTTCGGGGGTATTGGTGTCGGTGCACGCTTTCGCCTCTGACCCGTCGCGCGGGATGTTCATTCTTGCCTTTATGGTACTGGTTATCGGCGGTTCCCTGCTGCTGTTTGCGGTGCGCGGTCACAAGGTTCGCTCGCGGGTGAATAACGCGCTATGGTCGCGTGAATCGCTGCTGTTAGGGAACAATGTTCTGTTGATTGCAGCGATGCTGGTGGTGCTGCTGGGCACGCTGTTACCGTTGGTGCACAAACAGCTGGGGCTGGGCAGTATTTCGATTGGCGAGCCGTTCTTCAATACTATGTTTACCTGGCTGATGGCGCCGTTTGCGCTGTTGCTGGGGATTGGGCCACTGGTGCGCTGGGGACGTGACCGACCGCGTAAGCTGAAAACGCTACTGATTGTCGCGTTTGTTACCACGCTGGTACTGTCCGTGCTGCTGCCGTGGCTGTTTGAAGATCGCATTGCCGCGATGACGGTCGTGGGTATGGCAATGGCATGCTGGATATTTGTGCTGGCGATGTCCGAGGCGTTCCTGCGTATTTCGCGTGGCACGAAGCTGACGCCGAGCTACTGGGGCATGGTGTCGGGCCACGTTGGGCTGGCGATAACTATTGTCGGTATTGCCTTTAGCCAGAACTACAGCGTTGAACGTGATGTGCGCATGAAGGCGGGCGATAGCGTCAGTATCCATGATTATCAGTTCACTTTCCGCGAAGTAAAAGATATTACCGGACCTAACTACCGGGGGGGCGTGGCCGTGATTGGTGTGACCCGTGACGGCAAGCCGGAAGCGACGCTGCATGCGGAAAAACGCTTTTACAACAGCACCAGTTCAATGATGACCGAAGCGGCGATCGATGGCGGACTGACGCGTGACCTGTATGCGGCATTAGGCGAAGAGCTGGACAACGGCGCGTGGGCAGTGCGTCTGTACTATAAACCGTTTATTCGCTGGATTTGGGCCGGAGGGTTGCTGATGGCGCTGGGTGGGTTGTTCTGCCTGTTTGATCCACGCTATCGCCAGCGCACGCGTCCTCGTGCTGCTGCGCAAAAAAACGCGCCGGAGGCTGTATGAAGCGCAATGCATTGTTAATCCCATTTATTATTTTTCTCATTATTGCCGCGGCGCTGCTGTGGCAACTGGCACGTAACGCACAGGGAGACGACCCGACGAATCTGGAATCGGCGTTAATCGGTAAGCCGGTGCCGACGTTCCGTCTGGAGTCGCTGGAAAATCCGGGCCAGCATTACCAGGCTGATGTATTGACGCAGGGGAAACCGGTGCTGCTAAACGTCTGGGCGACCTGGTGTCCGACCTGTCGCGCTGAGCACCAGTATCTGAACCAGCTGTCGGCGCAAGGCGTGCGGGTCGTTGGGTTGAACTATAAAGACGATCGTCAAAAAGCCATCGTCTGGCTGAAAGAACTGGGCAATCCGTATGCCTTAAGTCTGTTTGATGGCGACGGGATGCTGGGTCTGGATCTGGGGGTGTACGGTGCGCCGGAAACGTTCCTGATCGACGGTAAAGGTATTATTCGCTATCGCCATGCCGGCGACTTAAACGCCAGGGTGTGGGAGAGCGAGATCAAACCATTGTGGGATAAATACAGTAAGGAGGCTGCGCAATGAGGTTCTTTCTGGGCCTGCTGATGCTGGTTATCTCGGGATCGGCGCTGGCCACTATTGACGTGATGCAGTTCAAAGATGAGGCGCAGGAACAGCAGTTCCGTCAGCTCACTGAACAGTTACGCTGTCCCAAGTGTCAGAACAACAGCATTGCTGATTCTAACTCAATGATTGCCACCGATCTGCGTCAGAAGGTTTACGAACTGATGCAGGAAGGGAAAAGCCAGAAAGAAATTGTCGATTACATGGTGGCGCGTTACGGCAACTTCGTGACTTACGATCCGCCGTTGACGCCGCTGACCGTGCTGCTGTGGGTGATGCCCGTTGTGGCAATTGGTCTGGGGGGCTGGATTATTTTTGCCCGTTCACGCCGTCGTGTACGAGTGAAGCAGGAAGAATTTCCTGATGAGATTACCCCCGACGGCAAACGCGGTGGATTAGGACTCTTTATACCCGGCGTTATCGTGGCGCTGGTGGTGGGCGCGGTGAGCTATTACCAAACCGGCAGCTATAAGCAGGTTAAGGTCTGGCAGCAGGCGACTGCACAGGCTCCGGCGTTGCTGGAGCGGGCGTTAGATCCAAAGGCTGAACCGCTGAATGAAGAGGATATGGCGCGTCTGGCGTTGGGATTACGTACCCGGCTGCAAACCGATGCCGGGAACGTTGAAGGCTGGATTATGCTTGGGCGCGTAGGCATGGTTCTCGGTAATGCCAGTACGGCGACTGAGGCGTATGCCAATGCCTACCGACTGGATCCTAAAAATAGCGATGCCGCGTTGGGTTATGCTGAAGCGTTGACCCGTTCTTCCGATCCAGATGATAACCGTCGCGGTGGGGAGTTGTTACGTCAATTGGTCAGGGGCGAACATGCGAATGTGCGCGTACTGAGCATGTACGCGTTTAACGCTTTCGAACAGCAGCGCTTCGGTGAGGCGGTTGCGGCGTGGGAGATGATGCTGAAATTATTGCCCGCCAATGATACCCGTCGGGCGGTAATTGAGCGCAGCATCAAACAGGCGATGGAACAGCTGGCACCGCAGGAGAAATAAGCGTTCAGATTGCCCGATGGCGCGCAGCTTTCGGGCCTGTGTGGGTCTTGTAGGCCGGATAAGACGCTGCGGCGTCGCATCCGGCATCTTATTGATTACTGTATTCCGCGTGTTTGCAAAAACAGGATGGTGGCGGCAACGCGAGAGCGGACGTTAAGTTTGCGCAGCAGGTTGCGGATATGCACTTTCACCGTTTGTTCGGAAATATTCAGTACAGATGCAATCTGTTTATTCGATAATCCCTGAGCCAGCTCATGTAACACATCCAGCTCGCGTTCGGTGAGTACGCTGAACGGATCTTCCTCGGCGCCAAACAGTTCCCGTTCCCGCAGATAATCGCTGACGCGTTGGCTAAAGGCTTTACCTCCTTTTGCACCAGCGCGAATGGCTTCCAGCAGAACTTCAGGATCGCTGTCTTTAAGCAAGTAGCCATCTGCGCCGGCATCAATCAGGGCGTACACATCGCTGGCGGCATCCGATACGGTAAGAATGATAATTTGCGCGGTGACGCCGTCCCGGCGCAGCGCATTCAGGGTATCCAGTCCGCTCATGCCTTTCATATTGAGATCCAGCAGGATCACATCTAGATCCAGACGGTTTGCCAGATCGATAGCGCTCGCACCGTCGCCAGCTTCGGCAACTACGTCAAATGCGCTATCCAGCTGCAGTAATTGACTGATTCCTCGCCGCATGAGTGGGTGGTCATCAACGATCATCACCTTAAAAGGTGTTAATTCAGGCATCTTCTTCTCCTGAGCACTCTTAATTTCGTTATATTCCGGGGCATGGGATAATCCTGATTTATCACGTAGATGATAAGGCAACGTGACCTTACTTTTTACAGGTGCAAATAGTATATCCTGACTCAAAAAGCTCTCATTGGAATTTTTACAAAGAAAACTCTTTATGATTTGAATCAAGGTGCTGGCGGTTTGCGAGACGAAAGAATTCTCGATTTGCTGTTTGACAACATTAATTAAATATCAACATTAACAAGTGGCAATAATAAGCAATGTTGATATTGAAGGTGCAAGCAGTTGGAAGAGAACTCCGCAGACGTCACCCAGGCGGCACGACGTGCGCGACATACTCATCCCAGCGCTCTTCATGCAAATGGGTGACTAGCGATGGGGTTGAGCCAATAGAGTAAGCGTAATTTAACTTAAGAATATAAAAAACCCTAAAATGCAATAGGAATAAAGTGAAAACGCATTTATTGCCTTTACTTTTGTTTGCATTTTGTGCTTTTTTGGCAAGAGGCGCACAGCTAAGTTCGGTTTCGTACTTTGGGGGATAGGGTGAAGTTCAGGGATGAAAGAAAGCTGGCATTACTGATTGGGATGTTAGTTTTGCCGTTCACAACGGTTTCTGCCGCACCACTCTCTCCTGCGGATCGTAATACCATTCAGCAGCAACAACAGCAGCTACTTAATGAAAACCAGCGCCAGCGTGAAGAGCTGGAGCGTAGCGTTACGCTGCCCGAAACCGTCACGTCGAAAACGCCAGCCCCGACTGAAGGGCCGTGTTTTATGATTTCGCGCATTGATATTGACGGCGCAACGACGTTGTCCGCCGCTGCCTCGGCAAAGCTTACCGCGCCGTGGGTGAATCAATGCCTGGATATTCCTCGCCTGACGGAACTGACAAATGCAATTTCCGACTGGTATATCAGCCGAGGTTACATCACCAGTCGTGCCTTTTTAACCGAACAGGATCTCTCCTCTGGGGTGCTGCACATTGCGGTGCTTGAGGGAAAATTGCAGCAAATACGTCTGGAAGGTGTCCCATCGCGCACGCTGAAAATGATCTTTCCGGGGCTGGAAGGAAAGATTCTCAATCTGCGTGACATTGAACAGGGTATGGAGCAGTTGAACCGGATTCGCCAGACGCCGGTGGAAATTGAAATTTTGCCGGGCAGCCAGCAGGGGTTATCAATAGTTAATTTGAGCGCCACGCCTGAATTCCCCGTTAACGGCTCCGTCAGTTTTGATAACAGCGGACAAAAGAGTACCGGCACCGGACAACTGAGCGGGGCATTATTTTTCAATAATATGCTTGGGCTGGCGGATAAATGGTTTATCAGCGGCGGGCGTAGCAGCGATTTTTCCAGCAGTAAAGATGCGCAGAACGTTGCTGCTGGCGTGAGTGTTCCTTACGGCTACGGATTGCTGGATTACAGCTACAGCTGGAGTAACTACCTCAGCACCATTGATAACAATGGCTATGCCTGGCGCTCCACCGGCGACAGCGAAACCCATCGTCTGACCGGCTCCTGGGTTTTGTTTCGCAACGGTGAGATCAAAACCGCAGCATCGCTGGGTCTCACGCATCGAATCAATCGTAACAGATTGAATGATGTCCTGCTGGAAACCAGTAGCCGCAAGCTTTCCAGCGTTTCGCTGGGTATCAACCATACGCAAAAAATTGCTTCCGGCGTTGCGACGTTTAACCCCTCATTCACCCAGGGCGTGCCGTGGTTTGGCGCAGAGGATGACAATGATAAACAGGGTGATGTGCCAAAGGCAGAATTTCGCAAGTGGAGCGTCAGCGGCAGTTTTCAGCGCCCGCTGACAGAAAGACTGTGGTGGCTGAGCAGCCTCTATTTTCAATGGTCACCGGACCGCCTTTACGGCAGCGAACGCCTGACGCTGGGCGGTGAAACATCGGTACGTGGCTATAAAGAACAATACATTTCAGGAGATAACGGCGGCTACTGGCGCAACGAAGTGAATTACTCTCTGTTTACGCTGCCGGTGTTGGGACAGATTGGCGCGATAGCGGCATTCGACGGCGGCTGGCTGAAACAAGATAGCGTTGACAGGTATGCCTCCGGCACGTTGTGGGGGGCCGCGCTGGGATTAACCAGCTCAGGGCGCTGGTTCTCCAGTCAGTTTACCGTAGGAACGCCAGTGAATTATCCGGACTGGCTGGTACCGGATCATCTCAATGTGTATTACCGCGTTGCGGTGGCATTTTAAGGAACAAGGATGATGAAAAAGGATCAGGTGCGTTTCTCCCAGCGTTTGCTAAGTGGCATGTTGAGTTTCCTGCTGGCTACCCAACCGCTGCTCCCGGCGATGGCTGCTGCCATCACGCCTGAAGGCAATACGCAGATGGATAAAGCCGCCAATGGTGTTCCGGTGGTGAATATTGCCACGCCGAACCAGTCCGGGATTTCACACAACAAATATAACGACTACAACGTGGGAAAAGAGGGGCTGATCCTCAACAACGCGACCGGGCAATTTACCCAAACCCAGCTCGGCGGCATCGTCCAGAATAACCCGAACCTGCGTCCCGGAAAGGAAGCGTCAGGGATCATCAACGAAGTTACCGGCGCTAACCGTTCGCAGCTACAGGGCTATACCGAAGTCGCGGGGAAAGCCGCCAACGTCATGGTCGCCAACCCCTACGGCATTACCTGTAACGGGTGCGGATTTATCAACACGCCTAACGCCACCCTGACTACCGGTAAACCGGTGCTGGATGCTAACGGTAACCTGCAGTCACTGGATGTGAGCAAAGGCAGCATTACCATTGAAGGCAAAGGGCTGGATGGTAGTCAGAGCGATGCGGTGTCAATTATTGCCCGCGCCACGGAAATTAACGCTGCGCTACACGCCAAAGATTTGACGGTTATCGCTGGGGCGAATCGCGTCGCGGCGAATGGCCAGACGAGCCCGCTGAATGGCGAAGGGGAAGCACCGAAAATTGCGGTAGACACCGGCGCATTAGGTGGGATGTACGCTAACCGTATTCATCTGGTCTCCAGCGAGAAAGGGCTGGGAGTCAATCTCGGGAATCTGAATGCCCGCCAGGGTGATATCACCCTCAATGCTAACGGGAAATTAACGATTGGCAACACTCTGGCAAACGGTGGTCTTTCCGCCAGTGGCGAAGGCGTCACGTTGACCGGCAACCATAAGACCGCAAGCGGGATGGCCATCAACAGCACCGGGGCGTTAGCGCTACAAGGTGCAAATCTCTCCAGTGGCGCAGGCGTGCAGTTGGGTAGCGATGGCAAGATGACGATCGAGGGGGGCGGGGTTGCTGCAGCTGGCGAGTTGCAGATTACGGCTAAACAGGATGTCGCCATTGCCGCAACCACTCTGGTTAGCCAAAAAAACACTTCATTGCGTAGTGACGGTTCGCTGACAATCACCGACGGTAGCCTGACCAGTAAAGAAAAACTGGATGTCGCGAGTACTAATGGGCTGACGCTGACCCATTCCACGCTGGGGAGTGATGCTGATGTTAGCCTTAACAGTCACGGCAACCTGTCGGCTAAAGGGGGATTGCTCTCTGCAGGTAACGGACTCACGCTGAAGGCGCAGCACATAGCACTGGATAACGCCAGTCGGGCCGATGCGAAAGGAGCATTAAGCCTGGCCGGTAGCGAAATGAACAACCAGGGACAGGTCAATGCGGGAGGCGCATTGTCTCTTTCCGGTGACCACCTCGTGAATGGTGGTCAACTGGCGGCAAACGGCAGTCTTGATGCTTCTGTCAGCAGTCTTAGCAACACAGGTCTGATGCAGGGTAACAGCGTATCGGTCCATAGCGGGTCGCTGGATAATAAGGGCACGCTGGCGAGCGGGAGCCAGCTTTCAGTACAGACAACAACGCTGAATCAACAGGGCACCCTCAGCGCGAAAAACGATGCGGATATCCGGGCGGATGCCACGCTGCGTAATAGTGGAAAGTTGCTCTCTGATGGCACTCTAACGGTGCAGGCCGCGTCAGTTGAACAATATGGCGTCCTCTCTGGCAACCGGGGGGTGACAGTCAATGCTGAAAACCTTACCGCCGCGAAAGATTCGCTGATCGCCGGACAACAGGGCATACAGTTAAACGCTGCGCAAAACCTGCACCTGAACGGTCAGGTTAATGCCGCTGGTGCGCTTAACGTAGGCGCAAAGCAGCTGACTACCGGCAAGGACGGTCATCTGCAGAGCGGTCTGGACCTTACGATTACCGGCAACCGCATCACACTGGACGGTGTACAGGCGGCAAAAGGTTCGCTGGACGTAACGGCGGACAGGCTCAGTCATCGCGGAAAATCCACCGGCACACGCGTTGGTTTCAGCGCGCAGCAGTCAGTTGATAACCAGGGTGAACTGCTGGCCGATACTCTGACGCTCAGCGCGGCGACGCTGACTCATAGCGGTAGCGCCAGCGCTGAACGCATCTCGATTATTGCACCTGAACTTCTTACCAGCAGCGGCTCTCTGGTAGCCGACACGTTAACTCTCCACAGTCAGCATGTTGTGAACAGCGGCCTGATGCAGGGCAACGCGGCATTGGATCTGCAGATTGATACGTTAGATAACCTTAGCGGCGGCTCGCTCTATGCCCGGCGTTCTCTGGCGCTGGATATACCGTATCTGACCAACCATGGGCTGATTACCACCGACGGTTCATTGCACCTCAATGGTCGTCAGTTAGTTAACGGCGGAGAAATTAACGGCGTTAATCTGCAAAGTGAATATGCGACGGTAAAAAACGAAACCGCGGGGCGCCTGCTGGCGGACACGTCATTATCTGTGAACGGACAGCAGACAGATAACCTCGGACTCATGGCCGCCGATACGCTCGTGCTGAACAGTCAGGACGTGAATAACGACGGCAATGTGCTGTCGGTGGGGGAATTGAGCCTGAAGAATCAGACCCTGCACAACACCGGCTTGCTGCAGGGCGGCACGCTGAATCTGGAAGCAAATACGTGGCAAAACAGCGGTAATGCGTTAGGTGAAGCGGGGGTAACGGCGACAGTACACGACGCGTTCACTAACCAGGGCAAGGTACTCAGTCAACAAGGTATGACCGTGCATGCCGCCAGTGCGAATAACAGCGGAATGCTGGCGGCGAAGGTGCTGGCATTACACAGCGATCTCAGCAATAGCGGGATCCTGCAGGGGAATCAGACGCTTGCCTGGGATGGCAATCGCTTCACTAACCTTGCGGGTGGGCAGGTAACCAGCGGCGAAGCGTTGCATCTTAGCGGAAAGCGTATCGACAACGATGGCCAACTGGAGGCCCGTACGGCGGCGATTACGCTGGACAACCTGCGGAACGGCGGCAGCATTCAGGCACTGGATAGCCTGAAAATTAAGGCTAACGGGCGACTGGATAACCAGGGATCGCTGCGCAGTCTGAATCTGTTCGAACTGGCTGCAGCGCAGTTGTTTAACGACAAAACGATTGCAGCAAAATCCCTTAGCATTTCCGCGCCGGAGCTTATGAATAGCGGCACTGTGCAGGGTAATTCGGTGCTACAGCTCGCCATCCGCAATCTGTTTAATGGTCAGCAGGGACAACTGGTTAGCGGCGCGGGGCTGGATTTAGGTCTCGATACGCTGGAAAACCACGGTCTGCTGCTGACGAATACCGACTTCACGCTGCGCGGCAACACATTAATTAACCCCGGTGATATTCAGGCCGATTCCCTGGACCTGACGCTGGCAAACTCAGTTGAAAACCAGGGGAACCTGGTGGCGAAGCAGGGGGCGTCGATAAACACCGCCTCTCTGGATAACCGCGGTACGCTGGCGGCGAAAAGTGTCACTCTGGATGGAAAATCCATCCGTAACAGCGGTCTGGTTCAGGGTAATGACAGTACCTCGGTTTCTGCGAATACTTTCACCACGGATGCCACAGGTAAATGGCTGGCCGGTAATGCGCTGTTGGTGCATACCGGTGCGATGGAAAACGCCGGCGTACTGCAGGGCGATGTCCTGACATTCACTGCCGACTCGCTGAATAACAGCGGCGTGCTTAACGGTTTACATGGCCTGGAAGGCAAGCTATCCGGGCAACTTATCAACCCCGGACACATTCAAAGTAGCGGCGCACTGACGCTGACGGCTGATGATATCAACAGCGCCGGGCGTATTGCCGGTGACAGGCTGACACTTGCAGCCTCGACGTTAAACAATACAGGTCTGTGGCAGGGGACAAACGGACTGGCCCTGTCTGGTGATGTACTCACGACGGGCATAACGTCCCGTACGCTGAGCGGCGGCGCGTTGACCTTTGATGCCAGCAGTATAACGACGCAAGGAACGCTGCAGGGGCAGCAACTTACGCTGACCGCTGATGACTGGCTGCACAAAGGCTCGCTGATAAGCCTGGGTAATCTGACGGCGACTGTAAACAACGGCCTTACCACGTCAGGCGACATGATGAGTCATGGCGGAATGTCACTGACCGCGCAGCAGCTTGATAACAGTGGAAAACTGCTCAGCGAAAGCGACGTAACGCTCGACGGCGCACAGCTTGATAACAGCGGCACGGTACAGGGAAAGACCCTGACCCTGCAGCAAAACCGGATCCACAACCAGGGCACGCTGACCGGCCTGCAAAGCCTGACGCTGGAAGCACGTCAGCGTCTGATGGCGCGCATGGCGATGGCTTCACCGCAACAGGAATTGATTAACGCAGCAGGTGGTTCACTACTGACGCAGGGTACGCTGAAACTCACTTCTGGCGATGTGACGAATAATGGCACATGGCAGGGGCAGTCGATTCTGCTCAATGCACAAACGCTGACAAACAATGGGGCAATACACAGCGCCGACGCCCTGCAGCTTACGCTCGCGAATAACCTGACTTCCACAGCGGGCAGCAAAATTACCGCGCTGGGTAACGCGACGCTACAGGCGCTTTCTCTGACTAACTCCGGGCAATGGACGGCGAAAAATCTTACGCTGAAGGGGACAACCCTCGATAACAGTGCGGCAATTAGCGGCGTAAATGCGCTCACGCTTGCCATGAACGGCGCGGTCAGGCAGCAGAAAGCGGGCAGTATGCTGAGCGGTGGCGCGTTGGATCTGACTGCGGCGTCAGTCACCAACGAGGGCAAAATTCAGGGTGCGACGCTGGGCATGACGTCCGGCACATTGACCAACAGCGGACGCCTACAAGGGGATAATGGCGCAACGCTGTCGCTGAGCGGCGATTTGATAAACCAGGCTTCCGGGGAGATTGTCAGCCGTCAGGGGCTGACGCTTTCTACGCCAGTGCTGTCCAACTACGGTTTAATGCAGGGCGGTGGAGAGACCCATCTTAACGCCACAACTCGTGCGCTCAATGACGGCAAACTGCTTTCCGGCGCGGGAATGACGCTGATCACGCCGCAGTATTCCGGCGCAGGCTGGTTACAAGCGACAAACCTCATTCTGAATGCGGCAACGGCCACCAATGGCGGGAACTGGCTGGCCGACAGCGCCACGCTTACCGGTAACAATTTTACCAACCAGGGAACGACACAGGCCGGTCAACTGGCAGTGAAATACACGCAGGTGACGAATAACGGTACGCTGTTGGGCAACTCGCAACTGAGTGTTAATGCCAGTCAGGTTAATCAGAATGCGGCAGGCAAACTGTTCAGCGGTGGCGATCTGACCGTTGAAAGCCACGGGCTGGATGCGTTGGGGCAGGTGGTTGCGCTGGGTAATCTGACGCTGAAACTGGTGAATGGCTTTACTGCGCAAAGCGCGTTTGCCGCCGGTAAAACGCTGACCATGACCAGCGAAGGTGCTATCGACAACCGTAGCGTGCTTCAGGGGCAGTCGCTCAACCTGACGGCGGGCGGGCAGCTCAGCAATAACGGACAAATCACAACGGGCAACGGTGCGAGCCACCTCAGCGGCAGCAACGTGGCGCTCAACGCCGCCGGAACGTTACAGGGCGGTGGCGATATTACGCTGACCAGTCGCGGTAATATTTCAGTCGATGGTTTCACCGGCACGCGTGGTTCTCTGACGCTCAATGCGCCTGGCGCTATCGTTAATACGGCGCTGTTGTACGCGGCAAATAATCTGGCGCTTTATGCCAACACCATTACCAACCAGCGCGGCGATATCCTCGCAGGCAACAATCTGTGGATGCAGCGAGATGCGGCGGGAAATGCCAACAGCGAAGTGGGCAACACCTCCGGCAATATCGAAACCCAGAATGGTGATATCACCATCAAAACCGGGCATCTGCTGAACCAGCGGGATGGGTTGACGATTAACCAGTCCGATAAAAACTATCCGGATGCTGTTCCTGCTCGGGATAAGTATCCTGCTTACTCCAGCTCTCTGGGTCAATATGCGGATTTTGCTGTCAGTCTGAACGAGTGGATTGACCGGGGTGATAATGTCGTCTGGAAGGAGTGGGAGCAGTGTACCGGTGGTAAGAATGACAACTGCCGGACAGGTGTTTCTTACCTTCTTACAGGTAATGATATCCGTCAGTTTGTACAGAGTGAGTCGGTTGTCACGGTCTCTGTAACGGGGGGGGCAGCCCGTATTGTGGCCGCCCGTGATATTATTGTTGATGCTGGTAACCTGGATAATCGCGCCAGCCAGATACTGGCTGGACGCAATGCAGGGCTTAGCGGAGAAACACTGAATAATCTCTCCGCTGAGAGCGGGCGGCGAGTAACTTATATTCAGGCAGAGTACCGTTGTGAATGGTTCAGCAATGAGTGCGGCAGTGAGGATTGGCGTCCACTTTCTGGTGAGGGGGATAAATGGTACTGGTGGCGGGACAAAGAACGTGGCAGGACATCGGTCTCTTATATCCTGGGTGAAAGAAAAACTGAGTTTGTCGCTGATGGTGATGCTTATCGTGCAGTGATAAGCGCCGCTGGCAATATCAGCGCGACATTCACTCATAACATCAGTAACACCAATACAACAGCGAACAGTGGAGTTGGTACCACTATTTCTGTGCCAACCCTCAACACTCTCAGCAACCAAACCCTCAGTAATGGGGTGCAAAAGCAGGCGCTGGCAAGCAATGACACGGTGAGCGTCAGTTCCCCACAGTGGAACGATCGACTGCATGACGCATTGCAGCAGATTAACGGCGGCGGCACGCTGGAAAGCGGTGGCGTATCAGACGCTACGCTCAGCTCTGTTTCTACCACGCAGAAAGGTGATGCCAGCCTCGGCCAACTGAATGGCCTGATTAACCCAGGCGAGAAGGGCGTGAATACCGCCGGGCAAAATCAGGGCAAAACGGTGGATACCAGCGCGTATCCGTTGCCTTCCGGAAAGAACGGTTATTTCGTCGTCTCCGACGATCCGAAAAGCCCGTACCTGATCAACGTCAACCCGAAACTGAATGGCCTTGGTCAACTCGATCCCAGCCTGTTTGGTGATTTGAATGCCATGCTGGGTATCAAACCGGGCGAAGCGCCGCGTGAAACTAACGTTGCGTATACCGATCAAAACCAGTTTCTGGGATCGGCCTATATGCTCGATCGTCTCAAACTGAACCCGGAATATGACTACCGTTTCCTCGGTGATGCGGCGTTCGATACCCGCTATGTCAGTAACGCTATGCTGAATAAGACGGGAAGTCGTTACATCAACGGTATAGGTTCTGATCTTGACCAGATGCGTTATCTGATGGACAGCGCTGCCAGTACCCAGCAGTCGCTGGGGCTGAAATTTGGGGTGGCCCTGACGGCCGATCAGATAGCGTCCCTTGAGCACAGCATGCTGTGGTGGGAAGCCGCGACCGTCAACGGTGAGACGGTCATGATACCGAAGCTGTATCTCTCGCCGAAAGATATCGCGGTGAACAACGGTAGCGTCATTGCCGGGAATAATGTTCAGCTTACCAGCGGGAATATCACCAACGCTGGCAGTACGCTGCTGGCGAGAAACGATCTCACTCTCGACAGTCAGAACAGCATCAGCAACCTTAACAATAGTCTGATGCAGGCCGGGGGCCACCTTGCGCTGAATGCGATTGGTGATATCAACAACGTCAGCTCCGCCATCAGCGGAAAAACGGTGACGCTGGAAAGCCTCGGCGGCAACATCAATAACCTGACGCTGGCGGAGCAGATTGATGTGAGTGCCAGGGACAAATACCGCAATGTGAGCTTTAAAGATACGTTGCTGGGTTCTGTGGCGTCCATTACCGCGCAGGACGGATTGTCGCTCTCGGCAGGCAAGGATATCACCGTTACTGGCGCGAATCTCTCTGCGGGTGGCTCATTGCTGATGGATGCGTGGGGGGATATTGCGGTAAATGCCAACCAGATAAACGATGCCCGGAGCCATTCCGGACGCAGGGTCACTGAGACCGGTCGTTCGTCGGTGGACTGGCAGGGGAGCACCATCAGCGCGGGCGGTAACCTCGGTATCAATGCCGGGAATAACCTCAACGTCACCGCCAGCAATGTTAACGCGGGGGGGAATGCTCAGCTTACAGCGGGTAACGATCTCAATCTGAATGCGGCCACCACTCAGCAGAATAGCCGTAACGGCGGCAGTGAATCGCACAGCACCGGGCTTTCCCGTACTACCGTCTCAGCGGGTGACAACCTGGTGTTGAAAGCGGGTCAGGATATTAATTCTCACGCGGCCGGGCTGGCAGCGGAAAATGATGTGGGTCTGCTGGCCGGGCGTGATGTCAACCTGCTGGCTGAAGCAACAACCGACGGCGACAGCTATCGTGCGAAGAAGAAAACCGTGGTCAATGACGCCGTACGCCAGCAGGGGACGGAAATTGCCAGCGGCGGCGACACCGTCATTATCGCCGGGCGCGATGTGAGTGCGCAGGCAGCGGATGTTACGGCGCAGGGCGATATCGGCGTCACGGCAGGCCGGGATGTGAATCTCACGACCGCCACAGAGAGCGATTATCACTACCAGGAAACCACGAAAACCAAAAAAGGATTCCTCAGTAAAAAGACTACCCATACGATTGAAGAAGACAGCGCTACGCGGGAAAAAGGCGCGTTGCTGAGCGGGGACAATGTGACTGTCGCCGCCGGGAATAACATTCTGGTACAGGGCTCAGCCGTTGCCGGTGACGGCAATGTAGCGCTGGGGGCTGGCAACAATGTGGATATCGTTGCCGCCACCAATACGGATACCTCATGGCGCTTTAAAGAGACGAAAAAGAGCGGGCTGATGGGGTCGGGCGGGATCGGCTTCACCATCGGTAGCAGTAAAACGACGCACGATCTGCGCGAAAAAGGCACCACCCAAAGCGAGAGCTTCAGTACGGTCGGTTCTACGGGGGGCAACGTCAGTATCACCGCAGGCCAGCAGGCACATATCGGCGGCGCGGATATTATCGCCCAGAAAGATATTGCTGTTCGCGGCGATAGTGTACTTATTGAACCGGGACACGACAAACGCACCCGTGATGAGAAGTTTGAGCAGAAAACCAGCGGACTGACGGTGGCGTTGTCAGGGGCTGTGGGCAGTGCGGTGAACAGCGCGGTTTCAGCAGCGCAGGATGCGAAAGATGAGAGTGACGATCGTCTTGCGGCTCTGAAGGCAACGAAAGCGGCGCTTTCCGGCGTGCAGGCTGCGCAGGGGGTTGTAGTTGCTCAGGCTGGCGGCGATCCGAATAACGGTATAGGCGTCAGCATTTCTCTGACTTCCCAGAAATCAAAGTCTGAGCAGCATGCCCGGAGTGATACTGTGGCAGGCAGCACCCTGAATGCAGGCAACAATCTGGCTATTACGGCGACGGGAAAAGGTCAGAGCGGGAACAGCGGCGATATTCTGATCGGCGGCAGCCAGATAAAGGCGGGTGGGGACACCGCGCTTGCAGCAGCGAATGATATCGTACTGAGCGGTGCGGCAAACACTCAACAGACAACCGGGAAAAATAGCAGCAGTGGCGGCGGTGTAGGGGTCAGCATTGGCGGAGGAACCAATGGCTATGGTATCAGCGTCTTCGCCAACGTGAATGCGGCAAAAGGACATGAGAAGGGTAACGGCACGGCGTGGACGGAGACCACGCTGGACAGCGGTGGCAAAGTATCGATGACCAGTGGTCGCGATGCCCTTCTGAATGGCGCGCAGGTCAGCGGCGATAAAGTGGTCGCGGATATTGGTCGAGACCTGTGGATGAGCAGCCAGCAGGACAGCAACGACTACAAATCGAAGCAGAACAGCGTAGCGGCAGGCGGCAGTTTTACCTTCGGTAGCATGACCGGTTCGGGCTATATCAGCGCCAGCCAGGACAAGATGAAAAGCACTTATGACTCGGTTCAGGAGCAGACAGGGCTTTTTGCAGGCGATGGCGGATTTGATGTGGCGGTGGGACGTCACACGCAACTGGACGGGGCGGTAATCGCTTCGACGGCAACGGGGGACAAAAACAGCCTGGATACCGGAACGCTGGGGTTCAGGGACATTCATAACGAAGCGGACTTTAAGGTCAGTCATTCAGGTGTCAGCCTGAGCGGGGGCGGTTCTTTTGGCGGCGGCACGTTCAAAGGCAATATGCCGGGTGGAATGATTTCAGCGGGTGGCAACAGCGGGCATGCGGAAGGAACTACGCAGGCGGCGGTAGCGAAAGGATCAATTACGGTTCGTGATACAGCGAACCAGCAGCAGGATATATCCGGTCTGAGCCGTGATACGGAACATGCGAACGACAGCATCAGTCCGATTTTTGACAAAGAGAAAGAGCAGAAGCGGCTGCAGACGGTAAGTCTCATCAGTGATATTGGCGGTCAGGCAGCGGATATTGCCAGAACACAGGGAGAGATAAATGCGCTGAAAGAGGCGCGCAGGGACAATCCGAATCTGCCTGCGGATAAGCTGAAAGATACGCCGAAGTATAAGGAAGAACTGGCGAAGTATGGCACGGGCAGCGATATTCAGCGGGGAATTCAGGCGGCAACGGCGGCGCTTCAGGGGCTGGCTGGCGGTGATATGGGGGCCGCGCTGGCGGGGGCGTCAGCACCGGAGCTAGCGCATCTGCTTAAATCGACAGAGGGCAATAGTGCGGTAAATGTTATTGCCCACGCGATACTGGGCGGCGCAGTGGCGGCGATGCAGGGAAACAGCGCGGCAGCGGGCGCAGCGGGTGCGGCAACGGGTGAACTTGCGGCCCGGGCGATTGCAGGTATGCTGTATCCTGATGTGACTGACCTGTCGCAACTGAGTGAGGATCAGAAGCAGACCATCAGCACGCTGGCAACGATATCAGCAGGGATGGCCGGTGGTCTGTCGGGTGACAGTACGGCGTCGGCGGCTGCCGGGGCGCAGGCCGGGAAAAATGCGGAGGAGAATAATGCACTCAGCTTCGGTGATGGTTTTGAAAGCAATGCTGCGGCGGCTACATCATGGAACAAGTACGCGGTGGACAATAATCTGACTCCGGAACAAACACAGGCCGGGCTGGATAAGATCGTGAAAGGTGATATGCCGGACAGCACCAATATCACGAAAGTGATTGTGGATAGTTATCAGGATGGTGTGATGATTGCCGGGGCATGGTATCTGGGGCCTGCCGCATCAGTTGGTAAGGTGATTGGTGGCGGAGTTATTGCTGAAATAGCCAACGGAAGCTACCAGTGGTTTGATCTGAGCCAGCCGGGTAATGAAAACAAAAGCTGGGACTGGAAAAGTAGTGCCAGTGCTGGCATTACAGGTATGCTTGCACCGGGAAGGACTATTGGACAAAACGTCGGTATAGCGGCTGGCAGCGCATTTTTCACCGATGGACCGGATGCAGGGTCTATTGGAGGGGCTGCGGCTGGAGCATGGGCCGGTGGACTGTTCGGGGAATATGCACCTGGAATTGTAAACTCAGTTACCGGCAAAGAAATTCCTGGTTTTGTTTATGATTATTGGGGCGGTGTCGCCTCAGAATTCTCATCTGGACTAATTAAAGATCTTAGTAAACCAAAAGAGTCTACTAAGGAGAAAAAACAATGAAGCAACTATACGGTTATGTAATGTTATTTATTTATAGTTGCTTGTCTTCCATATTGATGCTGTTGCTTTTAGGTGGAGGGATTGCTATTTTTTACTTTTTAAAAGGTAATGAGTTTAATTTTCCACTAGGGCAATTAAAAAGGGCTATTGTTTTCGGTTGTATAGCAGGATCTGCGATCACTTTGGCCACAATCGTCTTTAATCTGATAGACAAAATTAACGCCCGTAAAAAACCACCTTCAGATCCTAAGTGAGGTTAACAACAATCCCTGTATTTGCAGTTGGGATTGTTGTTGAGAATAACTCGCTCAGTGGTGACCAGGCTCGTGAAGCGGCGAAACAGGCTGCCGAATCTCTGAAAAAGCAGGTCCGGGAAAAGCTCGGTGACGGTACCACTTCTGCTATCGCGAACGCCATTATCACTGGTCTTGCTGATGCCGGCGATGCGGCATTAGGCTCGGCGGACTACGCTGCGGATGCGGCCATGGCACTGGCTTCCTGTGCTGCAGGTGACAGCTACTGCAGCAAAGCCATGAGCGACCTGGCCGGGAAAAATCAGGCGGTGGCGGATACCGTTACAGCCCTGATGCAGAGTGAAACCTGGTCAGCGGTAGCGGATACGGTCAAACAGGCGGCTGACGGAAATCAGGCCGCGCTGGAAGCTACAGGCGGGATGCTGGCAAGTATTATGTTGCCGGGTAAGAAAGTTCCACATACGCCTAATGCCGGTGCGGTTGGGAATATGGGGGAATTTTTTAAACAGTCTGGTTTTGGTAGCCAAATGAAAGAAAGTGCTCAGAACACAAGCCAGCTCTTTCAGAGGCAAAGCGTCTATCAAGCGCAGGGACCTGTTGGAGATTATATTGCGAAAGGTGATAAGTATTACCTCGATGGGTTACACAAATATCATATTGAGGTTTTTGATAACAAAGGAAAAGTTAAAGCTGTCCTGAATATTGATGGGTCTTTTAATGATGCAAAAACTAAGGTCGCCAGAGCTGAAGTTACCAAAATGATTGATATTAGTATGCTATATAAATTCAAAGATTCTTATCTGGAGCTGTTAAAATAGAAGGCAGGAAAAGTCCTTGATACAGATGATCTTTATTTGGCAGAAGGTTATTCAATAGTTGAGATTATTCAAAGAGATATAATAAACCTTAACTTGACATCGAATTGTTTTTTAATGCAAAAAAATTACGATGAGTTGGCAATGCAGACAGCTTTACTGCGTATATCAACCTTTTTATCAGGACTATATAGCGTTTTTGATCAGACAAAGGAGGATATAGATCGACAGTATATAAAAAATCAGCCAGGAATGGATGCCAGTAAGTATTCACTGAAATATTCGGAAAAGTCTATCGGATACGGTATATATCAGGGCAGTCAAATGAGCCCATACCCTGGTATACTGGGTGGTTTTGGTGGTTCTGTAATCTCAGAATGGACTGGCAATGTGACGCAAAAAGAAGCTAATGGAGAGAGTAAATGAAACATCCTCTATTAGAACTTATTAAGTTGGTGTTTATACTGGCAGTTACGTTCTCTATTGGAATGGTTGCTAGTACCTGGCTGATCAGTAAAGGAGAGGTTCCCTTTTCGGAATATATCTTAGCTGGAAAAATTGGTGCAATTGTTGGTGTGTGGGGAGGGGCAGGAGTTTGGCTACTGCTCTATTTACAAGTACTAAAATATAATCGTAAGTAGTTGTTGTTGAGAATAATTTCCTTTGTGCAACATCTTCAGACAAACTTGATAAGGCCGTTGAGAAAATTAAGAACGGTGATAAGTCATTAGCAACTGCTAATGACTTATCAAGCTGGAGAATGCCGATAAACGTAGCGATGCACTGGTCCCTAAATTCACCAAAGATCCTTCACAGATGCGCCGGGGTTTTTCCCCGATAATTCCCCATTGCTTCCCCGTACAGAAAACAGGCATAAAAAAACCAACCACAAGGGTTGGTTTTTTTGGGAATTTTTGGTCGGCACGAGAGGATTTGAACCTCCGACCCCTGACACCCCATGACAGTGCGCTACCAGGCTGCGCTACGTGCCGACACTTATGGCTGCTAATACTACTGCTTTCCACCACGAATGCAAGAGGATGGACTGCTAACTGATTTATAATTAATCAGTTAGCGATAAATCGTTTCTCATCCGTCAGCACTTGCAGCAGCAAACTCAGCTGCGGTTTCTGATCTTTAATTTTCTCGCCGCGTAAATCATAGGTCTGGTAATTACCGTTGTTATTCAGCACCAGCGTCATCTCTGGTGTGGTAATGGCCATTGTGCTGCTGTCAGCTGCTGTGACCCAGTAATGGCGGCGTGTTGCATTAAACAAATCCTGACCCTGTGAGTACTCGCTTGCTGGGGTACTGACGTGGAGCAGACGCTGCATCAGTGTTGTCATCAGGTCAGTATGATCGGTCAGGCTATTAATACGCTGCGCAGGCGTTCCCGGCCAGTGAATAACCAGAGGCACCTGTAGATGGCCACGCGACCAGGCGAAGTTATTCTCTTCCTGCGTCAGCGGCACGCCGCGGCCTGCGGTAATAATGACTACCGTATTGTTCAGTTTCCCGGAATCACGCAGTGCGCTGAGTATACGGTTGATGTTGGCATCCACATCTTGCGCCGCGCTGGCGTAACGTTTGGCAAAATTCTTCTGGTTGCTGTCATCAAGGTTCGTTCCGTTAAAGGAAACCCATGAGAACCAGCGGTTATCATCTTGCGCATAGCGGCCCAGCCAGTTAATCCACTGGCTTGCAGTTTGTTGATCAGATTGCGTTTGCACGTTTGGCATCGAGAAGTCTGACAGCAATGCCTGGCGATACAGTGGGCTAGTGAAACCATCAGAGGAGAACAATCCCAACTGATAACCTTGTTGATTCAGCGCAGAGATTAGCGCGGCAGGCGTTCGGGTCGACAAAATGCCGTCCATGTAGCTTGGCGAAACGCCATAAAACAGGCCAAATATCCCGTTGTCGGCAGTATTTCCCGAACTCATGTGACGCGTAAAGGAGATATTCTGTCCGGCAAATTCAGCCAGAGCAGGCATTTGCTGTTCAAAGCGCGAGTAATTCAGACCGTCAACGGTGATCAGCAGGACATTCTGACCCGTACCCATATCGCGGTAACGCAGCTCACTGAGCGGATACTGGACGGAGACTGCTTCCGGATTACCCTGTTCAATCAGGCGGCGCTGATACTCTTGTGCATCCAATAGACCATGTTTTTCCAGAAACTTACGTGCGGTCATAGGATAGGAAAGTGGCAGGTTTGCACGCTGCATGGTAATCGGGCGATAGAAGTTGGCATCAGCCCAGATGTACACCACATGTGAGGCGATAAATGAAACGAAAAAGAATGCTGCTAACGGTTTGGCAAAATGGCGGCGACGCGTCAGGCTGCGCAGTTTCTGCCAGCTCCAGGTCGCAAACAGCATTTCGATTAGCAGAATGATTGGCACGCTGATAAACATCAGCTGCCAGTCGCGAGCCGCTTCATTCTGGTCAGGGTTAATGACCAGCTCCCAGACGATGGGGTTGAGATGCAGGTGGAAGCGGGTGAACACTTCGCTGTCGATCAACAACAGCGTCATACCTGCTGTCGCCAGAATGGCTGATAAGAAGCGCATCAGCCTCTGGGACATGACGATAAACGTCAGAGGAAACAGGATTAGCAGATAGGTGGCAAACACCAGGAAGCTAAAATGCCCGACAACGCTCAGGTAAGAATAAACACGCCCTGCAAGCGTTGTCGGCCAGTCGGCGACAAACAGGTAACGGCTACCGAGTACCATGGCCAACAACATGTTGAACAGGGCAAACCAGTGCCCCCAGCTAACCATCTGGGAGACTTTCTCACGGTAGCGCTGATGATGAGTTACCATAAACTGTTGTTCGTTTCCCCGGAGCAGGCTCTTAGTGCGCTTGGTCGTCGTTTACCGAAGACTGCAATGCGCGGGCAAAAGAGTTCGCAATCGCCTGGCGCTGGGCCGGTGCGATGCTTGTATTGATAAGGTTAGTCACCATATTTCCCAAAACCATCAGGGAAAGATCGGTTGGTGCCTTATGTTTTTCCAGTACGTTGAGCATCTCATTCAGTAATTGTTCAACGTGTTCGTCACTATAGCGGGAAATTTGTGGCATAAATCGAAATCAGTCTGTTCATGAAAGGGCAACATATTACCGTAGAGACAGTTTTTTTTCTGCTTTTTTATCTTCTATTGCGTCACTGCCCGGCAGGTGGTTGAATACCGCCCGGTCTAAAAGGAGAGTTTATCATGAGTCTGGATATCAACCAGATTGCCCTGCACCAGCTTATCAAACGTGACGAGCAGAATCTTGAGCTGGTCTTGCGCGATTCATTACTGGAACCGACAGCGACGGTTGTCGAGATGATGGCTGAGTTGCACCGGGTGTATAGCGCCAAGAATAAAGCCTATGGCCTCTTTAGCGAAGAGAGCGAGCTGGCGCAAACGCTGCGCTTACAGCGCCAGGGTGAAGAGGATTTTCTGGCTTTTAGTCGTGCTGCGACGGGACGTCTGCGCGACGAACTGGCGAAATATCCTTTTGCCGACGGTGGTATCGTACTGTTCTGCCATTATCGCTATCTGGCGGTAGAGTATCTTCTGGTCGCGGTGCTGAATAATTTAAGCAGCATGCGCGTCAATGAAAATCTGGATATCAATCCGACACACTATCTGGATATCAATCATGCGGACATCGTCGCGCGTATTGATTTAACCGAGTGGGAAACCAACCCGGAGTCCACGCGATACCTGACGTTCCTGAAAGGGCGGGTCGGGCGTAAAGTTGCCGATTTCTTTATGGATTTCCTCGGCGCCAGCGAAGGTCTGAATGCCAAAGCGCAAAACCGTGGCCTGCTGCAGGCCGTGGACGACTTTACCGCTGAGGCGCAGCTCGATAAAGCTGAGCGTCAGAACGTGCGCCAGCAGGTCTACAGCTACTGTAACGAGCAGCTGCAGGCAGGCGAAGAGATCGAACTGGAGTCGCTGTCCAAAGAGCTTTCCGGCGTCAGTGAAGTCAGCTTTAGTGAGTTTACCGCTGATAAAGGGTATGAGCTGGAGGAGAGCTTCCCGGCAGATCGCAGTACGCTGCGTCAGTTAACGAAATTTGCCGGAAGCGGCGGCGGATTGACGATTAACTTCGATGCCATGCTATTGGGCGAGCGTATTTTCTGGGACCCGGCGACAGACACCTTGACCATCAAAGGTACGCCGCCGAATCTGCGCGATCAGCTCCAGCGTCGCACATCAGGCGGAAAGTAATCTCGTTGATGCCGGATGGCGGTTTAATCGCCTTATCCGGCCTTTGGTTTTGTCGCCATCGATAAACAACGCCCATAAAAAAACCCCGCCGAGGCGGGGTTTTTCTTCAACTTGTTGGCGATTACGCGCGAACGAAGTCGATGTGAGACAGCTTCGGCTTGAACGGATGACGCTGTACAGCCTGAGCTTTAACTTTAACTTCTTTACCGTCAACAACGAGGGTCAGAACTTCGCTGTAAAATTCAGCTTTAGCTTGCATGTTCATAACTGCATCGTGATCCAGTTCGATAGCAACCGGGGCTTCTGCGCCACCGTAGATGATTGCCGGGAACTTGTTAGCGGCACGCAGGCGGCGGCTCGCACCCTTACCCTGCTCTTTACGTACTTCAGCGTTGATAGTAAACATTTAAATCTCTCTTTAATAATTCCTGCTACAGGCGACCCAGCAACAGGTAAGTGATCTGCTTTGCGTATGCAAAAGCGGGCGAGATTCTATACTCAAACGGCTGGCACATCAATCAAAAGTACGATTAACCGCGTAATTCATGTGCCCGCCGGAAACGACCTTCATAGTCGAAGACTTTTTCACGTACCTGCCAGTACTGGCCTTTCATGCGCGCCACCACAAAATCAGGATACCGCAGCAGGGCCTGTTGGGCGAGGATATCGGCGGCGGTTATCCAGCGTAAGGGCACGCCGGGGGTACGGGTATGTGGGCGAATAAACAGCTGCTCAAAGGCCGTTCGCTGCGCGGGCGTGTGTAAACGAAAACGCTCGCTGACGTCGGCACCATCTTCATCGTAATAGGTGATTTTCAACCATTCGCCTTTTTCATCCTCGCCGTTCTGTAACACCATGCCGCTACAGCGCAGAACCAGCGCATCTTTGAGCCTGAGCGCGGCTTTCAGCATATCATCCGGATCGACCAGTATCGTATCGCACTCGCGACAGCGGCGAGCGGCAATATCATTTTCCGCATTACACTGCGGACAGTTTTTAAAACGAAAGCGGAAATCGCACTGCTCGCGATGACCGTCATCATCTTCAAACCATCCCTGGCAGCGACGGCCAAAGTGTTCGATCAGCGTGCCATCAGCGGTTGTTTTCCCCCAGAACGTGTTAGCAAATCCGCAGGCAGGGCAGAATACCTGTACCGGAACGTTGTCGCTTTTCCCTTTCGGTGCACCCACTTCCGGTGCGTACAGATCGTGCGGATTCCCGGCGTAATCAAGGATCAGACAGTCCGTTTTCCCCGGTGCCAGGCGCAACCCGCGTCCAACGATTTGTTGGTACAAGCTGACCGACTCGGTTGGGCGCAGGATGGCTATCAGATCGACATGTGGGGCGTCAAATCCGGTGGTTAAGACCGCAACGTTAACCAAATAGCGAAAGCGCTGTGATTTGAAGTCTTCGATTAATACATCACGTTCCGATCCCGGTGTCTCTCCGGTGATAAGCGCCGCATCATCAGCAGGGAGCAGGCCGACAATCTCTTTGGCGTGCTCAACGGTGGCGGCAAATATCATGACGCCTTTGCGCGTCTGAGCAAACTCGACAATCTGACTGATGATATGCGGTGTTATTCGCTGCTGCTTTTTTAGCTCCTGATTCAGATCCGCTTCGCTAAACAGGCCATTACTCTGCGCCTGCAGGCGGCTAAAGTCATACTGCACGACCGGCATATCGAGGCGTTCTGGCGGCGTCAGGTAGCCGTGTTTAATCATGTAGCGCAGCGGTAATTCATAAATGCAGTCGCGAAACAGCGCTTTTTCATCGCCGCGCACCATACCATGATAATGAAAATGATAAATCCAGCCTTTGCCCAGGCGAAAAGGCGTGGCGGTGAGCCCGAGCAGGCGTAGATGAGGGTTTACGTTGGTCAGGTGCGTCAGGATCTGTTGATACTGGCTCTCTTCATCATCACCAATGCGATGGCATTCATCGACGATGAGCAGGGAGAATTCGCCCTGGAAGGCGTCCAGATTACGTGCCACCGACTGAACGCTGCCAAAAACCACTTTCCCGTGGCTCTCTTTGCGCTTTAACCCGGCGGCAAAGATATCGGCTTCCAACCCCAGAGCGCAGTACTTGGCATGATTCTGCGCAACCAGCTCTTTGACATGTGCCAGCACCAATACGCGCCCACGTGCAACCCGCGCCAGTTCAGCAATCACCAGGCTTTTGCCCGCGCCTGTGGGGAGGACGATAACTGCCGGCGTGCGGTGATGGCGAAAATGGTTGAGCGTGGCATCCACGGCTTCTTTTTGGTAGGGACGAAGAGTAAAAATCATGGGCTCACAATATGTAACAGTCTCGCGTATAGTATGCCACGAATCTTTTTCCCTTGAGGGAAGTTGTTAGCTCGTTATACTGAGCGGAAAACGGCTCCACTTTTCGGGCATAACGCCCGATTTCCGTATTGTTACAGGCAAAATCACACTCATGCGACTTGATAAATTTATCGCTCAGCAACTCGGCGTCAGCCGCGCTATTGCCGGGCGTGAGATCCGTGGTAACCGTGTTACCGTCGACGGCGAAATCGTCAGAAATAGCGCCTTTAAGCTGCTGCCAGAACATGACGTTGAATATGACGGCAATTCTCTGGTTCAACAGACGGGTCCACGCTATTTTATGCTGAATAAGCCTCAGGGCTATGTTTGCTCCACGGATGACCCGGATCACCCGACCGTTCTCTATTTTCTCGATGAACCTGTCGCGCACAAACTGCATGCGGCAGGACGTCTGGATATCGACACCACCGGGCTGGTGTTAATGACCGACGACGGTCAGTGGTCGCATCGCATTACCTCTCCGCGTCACCATTGTGAGAAGACTTATCGGGTGACGCTGGAATCACCGGTGGCAGACGATACCGCTGAGCAGTTTGCCCGCGGTGTGCAATTGCATAACGAGAAAGATCTGACGAAGCCGGCAGTGCTGGAAGTGATTACGCCGACTCAGGTACGTTTGACCATCAGTGAAGGGCGCTATCATCAGGTTAAACGCATGTTTGCCGCTGTCGGGAATCACGTTGTGGAACTGCATCGTGAACGCATCGGTGCCATCAAACTTGATGAGGATCTGGAGCCCGGTGAATACCGTCCATTGACTGAAGAAGAAATCGCCAGCGTTAACTTAACCCCGCGTTAATATCAGGAGCTAAATGTGACCACCCGGCAGAACTCTTCAATTGCCATTGTTTTTATCCTTGGCTTGTTGGCCATGTTGATGCCGTTGTCGATCGATATGTATCTTCCGGCACTGCCGGTGATCTCTGCTCAATTTGGCGTGCCGGCAGGCAGCGCGCAAATGACCCTCAGTACCTATATTCTGGGGTTCGCGGTGGGGCAGTTGATCTATGGTCCGATGGCCGACAGCATCGGGCGTAAACCGGTGATACTGGGAGGGACCCTGGTGTTTGCGGCGGCAGCGGTCGCTTGTGCGCTGGCGCAAACTATCGATCAGTTGATCACTATGCGTTTCTTCCACGGTCTGGCGGCCGCGGCGGCAAGCGTGGTCATCAATGCCCTGATGCGCGACATCTATCCGAAGGAAGAGTTCTCGCGCATGATGTCATTTGTCATGCTGGTGACGACGATTGCACCACTGATGGCACCTATTGTGGGCGGTTGGGTGCTGGTATGGCTGAGCTGGCACTATATCTTCTGGATCCTCGCTGTGGCGGCGATTCTGGCCTCGGTGATGATCTTTACGCTGATCAAAGAGACCTTGCCCGTTGAGCGTCGTCAGCCGTTTCGCTTGCGTACTACTCTGGGCAACTTTGCCTCCCTGTTTCGCCACAAGCGCGTCCTGAGTTACATGCTGGCCAGTGGGTTTAGCTTTGCAGGGATGTTTTCTTTCCTGAGCGCAGGTCCCTTTGTCTACATTGAAATCAACCATGTTTCACCGCAGCACTTCGGTTATTACTTTGCACTGAACATCGTTTTCCTGTTTGTGATGACAATCATTAACAGTCGCTTTGTTCGTCGGGTTGGCGCACTAAATATGTTCCGTACCGGGCTGTGGATCCAGTTTGTGATGGCGGGCTGGATGGTATTCAGCGCGCTGTTCGGCGTTGGATTCTGGGCTCTGGTTGTCGGTGTTGCGGCGTTTGTAGGTTGCGTGTCGATGGTGTCATCAAATGCGATGGCGGTCATTCTGGATGAGTTTCCGCACATGGCCGGGACGGCCTCATCGTTGGCGGGGACGTTTCGTTTTGGTATCGGCGCGATTGTTGGCGCGCTCTTGTCACTGGCGACCTTTAACTCAGCCTGGCCAATGATTTGGTCGATTGCGTTTTGCGCCACCAGCTCAATTCTCTTCTATCTCTACGCCAGTCGCAGCAAAAAACGGTGATCTAATACACAACCTGGGGGCTATAACGCCTCCGGAGTTGATGCATATCAACCGCAAATCCATCATTCCCCCCAGTAATGTTTATTTTATGTAAAATCAATTTATGTAAAAAGTCACATCATTGTAGTTAAAAAGGTTGAGTTAGATCGCAGAAACGCGTACATATAGCGCGGAAACATGCCGTACCCATTGAATAAATTTAAATACGGGGTTCGGAAAGCGGCTTAAAGACAGGGTGTAAACGTTTACCAACTGTCTAAAGACGTATTGTCAATGATGTGTTAATATTGATGTAAAATAATTGTGAAGTAACTGTACTTCCAGGGAAAGAAAGTGATGACATTACAACTCTCAATCGTTCATCGTCTGCCGCAGTGCTATCGTTGGTCGGTGGGTTTCGCAGGCTCAAAAGTTGAACCGATTCCGCAAAACGGCCAAAGTACAGAAAATAGCCTGGTAGCGCTAAAATTACTCAGTCCCGATGGCGACAGTGCGTGGTCGGTCATGCATAAACTCAGTCAGGCGCTTAGTGATATCGAAGTTCCTTGTTCCGTACTGGAATGTGAAGGGGAACCGTGCCTGTTTGTAAATCGCCAGGATGAGTTTGCCGCGACCTGCAGGCTGAAAAATTTCGGCGTGGCCATCGCAGAACCTTTTTCAAATAACAATCCATTTTGAGCGTCAGCTTAGCGCGAGCAGCTGACGCGTATAGGCCTGTTGTGGCGCGTTAAATACGTGCTCGCATTGCCCCTGTTCCACGACTTCTCCCTGCCGCAACACAATAACCTGATGGCATAACGCACGTACGACATGCAAATCATGGCTGATAAAGATATAGGCCAGACGATGCTTTTCCTGTAAGGACTTTAACAGCGTGAGGATTTGCGCCTGTACGGTTCTGTCGAGCGAGGATGTCGGCTCATCCAGAATGATCAGCGAGGGTTTGAGAATCAATGCCCTGGCAATGGCTATGCGCTGGCGTTGACCACCGGAAAACTCTGCAGGATAACGATGGCGGGTCTCGCTATCGAGTCCGACTTCAGCCATCACTGCTTTTACCTGCGCTTCACGCTGGTCAGCGGAAAGCGTTGGCTGGTGAACGCGCAATCCCTCTTCAATAATTTGTAATACGCTCAAACGCGGATTCAGTGAAGAGTTGGGGTCCTGAAAGACAACCTGAATGCGGTGACGTACTGGCAACAGTTGGCGACGGTTTAAGGTATGCAGCGCCAGACCATCGAACACGATACTGCCCTGCGATGTGATTAATCGCAGCAGCGCCAGACCGGTGGTACTTTTCCCGGACCCTGATTCGCCCACCAGCCCCAATGTTTCACCGGGCCTGAGGGCAAAGCTGACGTTGTTAACCACCACGTTATGATCCACCACGCGCTTGAGGATACCCTTACGTACAGGAAAGGCGACGCTCAGCCCATTCACTTCCAGTAATGGCGGTTGTCCGGCGGGTAAAGGGACGGGATCGCCGGAGGGTTCGCTATTTAACAGTTTCTGTGTGTAGGAATGGGTTGGCGCGGCAAGCAGTGGCTCGGCACGATTTTGTTCAACGCATTGACCGTTCTGCATGACGGCAATGGAATCGGCCAGCTTTCTCACGATGCTGAGGTTATGGGTGATGAACAGCAATCCCATGTTCAGCTCACGCTGCAATTCTCGCAGCAGTTGCAGAATTTGCGCCTGCACAGAGACATCCAGCGCGGTTGTGGGTTCGTCAGCAATGAGCAGCTCCGGGCGGGTTAACAACGCCATAGCAATCATTACGCGCTGGCGCTCGCCGCCGGAAAGCTGGTGCGGATAATCTGTAAGGCGTTTCGCTGCATGGCGAATGCCTACCCGATCCAGACAGGTCAGAATTTCTGCCCGTGCGGCTTCCCGACGCATTCCCCTATGCAAAGACAGGACTTCATAGAGCTGTTTTTCAAGGTTATGCAATGGGTTCAACGACACCATGGGTTCCTGGAAAATCATGGCAATTTTATTTCCCCGTACACCGCGCAGCGTCTGCTCGTTAGCGTGAAGTAATGATTCACCGTGAAAGCGGATATCACCGGAGAGGTACACCGCAGGCGGCGTGGGCAACAGACGCAACACCGAAAGCGCGGTGACGCTCTTACCTGAACCAGATTCACCCACCAGCGCCAGCGTTTGTCCGGCATCAACCCGTAGTGAGAGGGTATTGACCACGGTGCGCACGGTCTCTTGTTGACGAAAACCAACCGATAAATTCTCAATGGCTAACAGAGGTTGTGTCATCTTAAATCGCCTTATTGGGATCAAATGCGTCGCGTACCGCTTCACCAATAAAAATCAGTAGCGATAATAAGAGGGCAACGGAGACAAACGCGGTGATCCCAAGCCACGGGGCCTGAAGGTTATTTTTACCCTGCAACAGCAATTCTCCCAGTGATGGAGAGCCGAGCGGTAATCCGAACCCGAGAAAATCCAATGAGGTGAGCGTGGTGATTGAGGCGCATAAAATAAACGGTAAAAAGGTCAGGGCGGCAACCATCGCATTCGGCAACATATGACGCAAAATAATACTGCGATCGCTAACCCCGAGCGCTTGCGCTGCGCGAATGTAATCAAAGTTGCGGGTGCGCAGAAATTCCGCGCGTACCACGCCAACCAGGCTCATCCAGCCAAACAGCACGGTGATCGCTAAGAGCCACCAGAAGTTAGGCTGAACGACACTGGATAGCAAAATAATCAGAAACAGCGTTGGCATACCAGACCACACTTCGATGAACCGTTGCCCCCACAGGTCAACCTTACCGCCATAATAGCCCTGTAGTGCGCCGGCCATCACCCCCATGACGCTGGAACACAGGGTCAGCATCAAGCCAAACAGAATTGAAATGCGGGTGCCGTAAAGGATACGCGCCAGCACGTCACCACCATTTGCGTCAGTGCCCAGCCAGTTTTGCGCAGAGGGCGGAGAAGGGAAGGGCTTATCGGTGGCAAAGTTGATGCTGGTAGCGCCGAACCGGATGGGGGCCCATAGTATCCAACCCTGGCTCTCCAGACGGTGTTGCAGCCATGGATCCTGGTAATCAGCCTTTGTTGCTAACGGGCCGCCGAAATCGCTCTCACTGTAGTTTTTAACCAGAGGGACATACCAGCTGCCGTCATAGCGAACCAACAGCGGCTTATCATTCGCGATCAGCTCGGAACACATGCTCAGGCCAAACAACACCAAAAAAATCCATAATGACCAGTAGCCGCGGCGGTTATGACGAAAACGCGCCCAGCGGGCCTGATTGACGGGGCTTAATCGCGACATTAGCGTCCCTCGAAATCAATACGAGGATCGACCAACGTATAGCTGATATCACTAAGGATATTGAGCAACAGGCCGATCAGGGTGAAGATGTAGAGTGTGCCGAACATCACCGGGTAGTCGCGCGATACGGTAGATTCATACCCCAATAATCCCAGACCATTAAGCGAAAACATCACTTCAATCAGCAGTGAACCGGTGAAAAACATGCTGATAAATGTGGCGGGAAATCCTGCGATTACCAGCAACATGGCATTGCGGAACACATGTTTCCACAGAATATTTTTCTCACTAACGCCTTTGGCACGCGCAGTAACGACATACTGCTTACGTACCTCATCCAGAAATGAGTTTTTAGTCAGCATGGTCAGCGCGGCGAACCCACCCACCACGGTTGCCAGCACAGGCAGGGTAATGTGCCACAGATAGTCGGTAATTTTTTGATACCAGGGCAGGGCGTCAAAATTAGCGGACACCAGTCCGCGTAGCGGGAACAGGTCGTAATAGCTGCCCCCGGCAAAAAAGACGATCAGCAAAATCGCGAACAGGAATGCGGGGATGGCGTAGCCGATAATAATGAAAGCACTGCTCCAGACGTCAAAACGACTGCCGTTGTGGACTGCTTTGCGGATACCAAGTGGAATCGACACCAGATAGATGATGAGTGTACTCCAGAGCCCCAGAGTAATGGACACCGGCAGGCTGTCTTTGATTAGCGTAAGAACAGAGGCGCTGCGAAACAGACTGTCGCCAAAATCAAAGCGGATATAGTCCCAGAGCATCTTGAAATAGCGTTCATGAATGGGCTTATCGAATCCGTAGCGACGGGTAATTTCCGCAATCACCTCCGGGTCAAGGCCCCGGCCGCCACGGTAGTTACTGTCGCTGATATTCCCAACGCCGGTTTGCGCGTGGCTGGCGCGAACACCTTCGCTGCTCGCACCGGGCAACGCACCGCTTTGTCCGAACTCAATGGCGGCGACGGCCTGTTCAACAGGACCGCCAGGTGCAATCTGTACGATAAAAAAGTTGATAGTAATGATGGCCCAGAGCGTGGGGATCACCAGCAGCAGACGTCGAATCAGATAAGCGCCCATTTACTCTCCCTGTCGTCTGGCTGCGGGAAGTTTCGCCGCTTTGTTGACGTCATACCACCAGTTGTCGATGCCAATGGTATAAATCGGGCGGATAGCCGGATGCGAGAACTTATCCCACCAGGCGATACGATCTTCTGCCATGTACCACATCGGCAACATGTAGTAGTTCCAGGTTAATACCCGGTCCAGTGCCCGCCCCAACGGGATCAGTTTAGCTTTATTCCCTTGTGCGGCAATGATCTGGCTAATCAGTTTATCAATGACCGGGCTTTGCACACCGGGCGCGTTATAGCTGGAGTCTATATATTCAGAGGCCCAGAGAATTTGCAGGTCTGAGCTTGGCCACGGCATTGCGCGATAGAGCCTGGGCATCATGTCATAGTCACGGCTGCGCAAGCGGTTAGTGATTTGCGAGTTATCGACCTGGCGGATATTCATCGTGATACCTAACCGCTGCAGGTTGTGCTGGAATGGCAATACCCACTGGCTGTTGCTGCCTGCCGGGAGTAATAACTCGAAGGTCAGCGGTTTACCGCTGGTGCTATTTATCCGTTGTTGCCCTTTCAGTATCCATCCCGCCTGTTGGAGTAACGTATCGGCTTTCAACAGGTTTTCACGATCGTAGCCATCGCCTTTTGATTTTGGCGGCTGGTATATTTGGCTAAAGACCTCAGGGGGGATATCTTTTTTCAAAGGCGCGAGTATCACCAGTTCATCCGCATCTGGGTATTTTGTCGCGGCATATTCGGTATTCTGAAAATAGCTGTTGGTCCGGCTCCAGGCGTTATAGAACAGAGCTTTATTCATCCATTCAAAATCAAAGGCCAGTGTGATGGCTTCCCGTACACGTCGGTCACTAAACATTGGGCGTTGAATATTAAAGGCTAACCATCGTGTATCCTGCGCGGACTCATTCTTTTGTTCGTCTTTGACAATGTAATGATTCGCGAAATTCTTACCGGTGTAACGGGTTGCCCAATTTTTAGCATCGTTTTCAAGTCGCAGGTCGAATGCTCCAGCCTTAAATGCTTCAAAAGCGACGTTATCATCTAAATAGTAATCGTAGCGGATGGTATCAAAGTTCCAGCGTCCGCGATTGACGGGCAGGTTTGCCGCCCAATAATCTTTAACGCGCGAATAAACAATGTACTGTCCCATTTTCCATTGACTGATGCGATAAGGGCCGCTGGCGAGCGGTGGCGACGACAAGGGGTCGCTGAGCTTGTGATTTTTCCAGTACTTTTCGGGCATAACGGGTAAGGAAAACAGGCTGAGCATATCCTCTTTGCCCGGTTTGGCGAGTTCAATTCGCACTGTTAACGGGGCAATTGCCTTTACCGTTGTCCCTTTGTAGACCAAACGAAACTGCGGTACGCCTTCGGTCATAAATTTATGGAAGGTGAATTCGACATCGCGTGCGGTAATAGGGGAACCATCGTGAAAACGGGCCCGCGGATTAATCGCGATTTCTACCCACGAATAATCATCGGCGTAACGCGCTCTGTCAGCGATGAGCGGGTAGTAGCTGCCGGGTTCGTCATCCGAGGTGGTAAACAGCGTATCGTAGAGCGTTTCGGTGCGTGCGCCAGGGTTGCCGCGCATCGAGTAGCGGTTGAAGTTGTCGAAGGTACCCAGGGCGGAGAGGGTGAGCTGCCCGCCTTTAGGGGCTGCGGGGTTTACATAATCAAAGTGATTAAAATTAAACGCGTACTTGGGTTCACCCAACACGGCAAAGGCGTAGCTTTCTTTGATGGATTGGGCATCAACGTTAAACCCGATAAGGGCGATAAACAGAAGCAGTACGCGAGGCATCATATCACAGAGGTTTCCTTGTCCTGCCACAACCCGACAGGCTTCTTGCCCGAGAAATAGCGGTTGGGGTGGCGAGTGAAAATATATAATCGCCTGGTGTGATCACCACGTTGGCTTATCGTATTGCGCCATCCAACGCACAAAATCATCAAGCATTAATGGGCGGCTGATCCAGTATCCCTGGAAGAAATGAACCCCGCGATCGCGCAGCCATCGGGCTTGCTCAGGCGTTTCTACCCCTTCGGCAACCGTCAGCATATTAAGACGCTTAGACAGTGTCAACACCGCATCCAGTACCGGAGACGTTAGGGTTTCTGTCCCAATGGCGTTGATAAATCCTCGGTCGATTTTCAGATAGTCAACGGTAAAGCGTTCCAGGTAAATGAGTGCGCTATGGCCGGTGCCGAAATCATCAATTGCAATTTCGAATCCGGCAGCGTGTAGCCATTCAAAAAGCTTTGATGCTTCATGCTGATTGAGCATATCGCGTTCGGTGATTTCGAGTACAACCTGGAAATGGTGTGGCGGCAGGGAGGCGTTCAGGCGCTGAATATCGTCTTTAAAGCTCTCACCATGCAGGTGCGTTGGGGCGATGTTGAGCCCGAGCTTTGCGCCTTGCGGTAACACGTTTTTTAATGCGGGGGCATCACGGGCCACCAGTTTGAACAAATGCTGCGTCAGCGGCACGATCATTTGCTGTGATTCAGCGTAGTGAATAAACGCATCTGGCGGGATCTCACCTGTTGTCGGGTGACGCCAGCGTAACAATACTTCAACGCCTTTTACTTCCAGCGTCTGCATTTCAACGACCGGTTGGTAGACCACATAAAACTGTTCGTGCTTGATAGCGTTGAGAATATCCTTTCCCGGGCGTAAACGAACGGCGTAGTTGTAGTACCACAAAAGCAACCCGGTCATGATCCCGGCCATACATCCCAACATGACGGCATACCAGACGTCAGTGTACGTCCACTCTTGCGCGTATAGCCGGATCTTCATCGGGATCCCTTTCAGCGTCGTCTGGCGCCAGGTGGTATCCGGCAGCGCGGAGACGTCCATCAGTCGGGATGAAAATGTCGTGATAGCGGTATCACCAACAATAATTGCAATACCGTCAAAATCATCTTCTCGGGCGGTATAGAGCAGGTAAGGCGCCAGATTGATATTCAGTGAGGAAAACACGCCGCTATTCTTAAATGAAGGATTCCGCTGCCAAATCATGATCGCCGGATTGTCCGGCATCATCGGGGTACCGGACAGTAATTCCACATCGACATCTTGCTTGAGATCCAGCTTCGGAACCAGCGACAGAATAGGCGAGTCCATCGCGCCAGTTGCGGAGGAGCAGAAAGCAATACCATCTTTTACCAATAAAAAAGCGCGTACATTGAGGTTAAACGCTGCGCTGGCGGTCAGCCTGGCGGCAACTTGTTGGCAATTGTATGAGACTAGCGGCTGCAGGGCATCTGTTGTGCTTTTGAGGTCTGAGAGATAACTGCTGATGTAATACTCGATATCGGAAAGAAGTGTTTCGTACTTAACATCTCGTTTGTGCCAGGTGGCAAAAAACTGCAGGGTGCTGACAAGTACCGCGACGACTACCCCCGTAAAAATACAGGTAAAAAGGACATTTCGACTGGAAGATGAAGGACGTCTGAACATAGTTCCTTATGTTTACCTGGGGTATCTGCTTATTATTAAACGGCTTGATCTGTAAAACTATAACCTGGATTGATCCGTATAGTGAGATTTTTCTTAAACATAGCGCAGCGCAAAAAGCACTGCCGAAGCAGTGCTTTTGATAAGTCTCATCAGGATAGCCAAGGGATAGCTGCCAAACGAAATTAACTGCGGCTCAGGACCCGGCGAGCTTCGTTGTAACGTTTTTTCCAGTAAGGCTCGTTCATGCTGGAAATGATAACGCCACTGCTGGTCGAGGCATGTACAAACTGGTTATTGCCGATATAGATACCGACGTGACGGCCTGTGGAGCCCGCACGGAACAGAACCAGATCGCCTGTACGCAGATTAGTGCGCGAAACGGATTTGCCCGTTTCCTGTTGCTCGTAGGTTGAGCGCGGAAGCTCTAAACCAAATTGCTCGCGGAACGTACGCTGTACGAAGCTTGAACAATCAATACCTTTTTTAGTGCTGCCGCCAAGGCGGTAACGCACGCCTTTCCAGTCAGCGTATTGATCCATAATACGTGATTTAACATCGATATTACGTACCATACTTTCAAATTCATCCTGAGAGGCTTGCAGTGAAGAGTTATCTCCATTACCCACAGCATGCGTCTCAGAATGCATATTCTTCGCGGTGTTCGTTGTGCTACATGCAGAAAGCAGAACCGCAACTGCTATCGCGGGAATCCCCCGCAAGATATATCTCAAAATCGGTTGAGATTTGACCATTTTGTTTGTTTTCCCTTGAAGTCCTTAACGATAAATATCGTTATAAAAAATGCCAAACGTGACGAGACTAATTACCAACGCATGATGAGACAATTCTTTAAGGTCAAATCTGTGGCAGAACGCACAAATTTATTCTTATAGTGAATAATTATCCCGCGAGGCAAAACGAGTCTGAGGTTACCCGATCGCTCCGGTCATTGCGAGTGATTTTATGTGATTTCTTATAAGAAAAAGTGATACAGAAAGTGAATAAACTGCATTGGCTAAATTAAGAACAGATAGGGCAAAAAACACGCAATTCATTCATTTTAAACAGGAATAATATGACAGGAGAATGACAGTCAGAATGATAATTTTCCGGCAGATATCATCAGGAAATCAGAAGTATCCCTGATGATGTTAATTACTCTGCGTTATTTGTTTAAAAATTGTTTGTTTTTGCCGGGAAGATAATGGGTAAACAGCATAACCAGGCGATCGCTTAATGGCGTCATTAACCACCAGGGCAAGCCAATCAATACGACGGTCATTGAACCTACTACGATATCTGTGAGCCAATGTGCGCCGATCATTACGCGTGGAAAGGCAAAAACCACAGTGATAATAAGGCCGATGATTCCTGCGACTTTTCCGAAATAACGCAGCATAAATGCGGAAAAAATAAGCAGCATCATGCCGTGATCGCCAGGAAAACTGTCTCTGGACGCATCTTTTGTTGAAATATGCAGCAGCTCGCTGACGCGATTAATATTATCGAATGTGAGAGTGGGGCTGGCGCGCTTAACCGGAATAAGCGCCTGGCCCAGTTGGTTTAATATCACCGCTGTTAGCAGCATCACCAGCCCAATTGCCACAATACGGCGACGGCCTTCCTGCGTTTCTTTTAGCCAAAAACTCAGCATTAATGTACCCATCGCCAATAATGAACAGCCGTCAAATGCCCGGTTATTGGTGATAGCGACGATCCACAGGAAGAGTGGGCTCTCAACTAGCTTATGATTGAAGAAGTGGAAGATGCCCGAATCAAGAGAAAACCAGAACCCATGCCCGTGTGGAAGATACCAGGACAGAAATAGCGCCAGACCAGCAATATTAAGCAGGAGTATGAGTGGGTATCGGGTTTTCATCGTCGTTTACCGTTGCTATAAAACGCAGGCAACCTTACGCGCCAACGTCTAAACGAAGCCTCAACAATGCACTCTGTAATGCATTCCAGTCGGTCTCGGTATCGGAGATGAGTTCAATACGGCTATCAGGAGGGGCGACGTTTTGCGTCTCAATATGCCAGTCTTCACCCTGACGATTGATACGCACCAGCCCCTCTTTAATACGCATCACTCCCTTTACGCGGCCGACAGGGGCGAGACGTGACCATTCCAGCAGGCCGATGGTATCGAACACCGTGTCAGCGTCAAAAATCCAGCCGCAGGCCTGATGCCCCTGACCGCTGTTCAGACTGCGACGCCAGCGTTGCTGCGCAGGCAGGCTTAGTGCTGCCAGCCCTTTTTTATCAGCATGCTGGTGAGTATGTGCCGCGCTGGAGGGAAGCGCCGTCAGATTCAGCCGGGGCAAATCCAGGAGTTGTCCGTCGATTTGTCCATGATCGGCATGAACTAACTGGCGGTTACCGCCGTAGTGCTGCCACCAGGTTTGCAGCGCAATTTCGCTTTCTGTCGTGGCACGATCGGATTTATTGGCAACGATGATATCGGCAGAGGCCAGCTGATCGCGGAAATTCTCATTCGCTACGCTTTTTTCATCCAGCAACAGGCGTGGATCCAGGATACAAAGCGTTGCGCGCAAGTCGATCCACGGTTCGTAAACCGGCGCGGTCAGTAAATCCAGAATCTGTTTGGGATGCCCGAGACCGGTGGGCTCAATCAGCAGCCGATCCGGTTTTCCCTGACGTAACAGCGTATTGAGGCCAACCTGCATGGGCAAACCATTAACGCAGCACATACAGCCGCCGGGGATCTCTTTGAGCATTGCGCCGCTGTCGGCGAGCAGTGCGCCGTCGATACCCACTTCGCCAAACTCATTGACCAGCACAGCCCACTTCTCTGCGGGATCTTTGTTGGCCAATAGATGAAGAATAGAGGTGGTTTTGCCACTGCCGAGAAAACCCGTGATGAGATTGGTTTTAGTCACGTTTACTCCAGAATCATAAATTACCGTAATGGCTGTTAACAATCCTGGCGAAAAACGGGGGAAAAGAGAAGGGCAGAGAGGACGAAGACGAACTTCGTCCTGTTTAATGGCAGAAATCGTTAACTTTTTAACGTCTCGATGACCGCCTGATGTGCACCGTATTGGGCGATACGTTGCCAGGCGCGTTCCACGGTATCGACGAAGTGTGGGTTCTGTGCGAGGTCAGTGGCGAAGATTTCGTGCAGTGAAAGCAGCGCGCTGACGCGTTCTGATTCCGTACTCTGTTCGACGATAGTGCGGATTTTGTCACTCATCGGGTCACGAATATCAATAATTGCACCTGAATCATCAATCCCGCTTACGTAGCGCATCCAGCCCGCAATGCCAAGTGCCAGCAGCGGCCACTCGCTTTGACGTGCTAAATGAACGCGAATCCCGTCCAGCATACGTTGGGGTAATTTTTGGCTGCCATCCATCGCGATTTGCCAGGTTTTGTGTTTCAGCGCCGGATTGGCAAAGCGTTCCAGCAGGCTGTCGGCATACTGGTCTAAATCAACATTGGTGATGCGCAGCGTCGGGGCTTGTTCGCTGAGCATCAGGCGGTGAGCCGCTTCGCGAAATGCGCGGTCCTGCATACAGTCGCTGATATGTTGGAATCCCGCCAGATAACCGAGGTAAGCGAGAAACGAATGACTCCCGTTCAGCATCCGTAGTTTCATTTGCTCCCACGGCAAAACGTCATCAACCATCTGTACACCGGCCGTTTCCCATTGCGGACGGCCGCTGACAAAATGATCTTCAATGACCCACTGAATAAACGGCTCGCAGCTGATTGCGCAAGGGTCTGCCACGCCTAATTCTCGGGCAATTTCATCCAGTGATTCTTCAGTCGCTGCCGGGACAATCCGGTCTACCATGGTTCCCGGGAAACTGACGTGCTCCCGAATCCAGTTAGCCAGTTCAGGTGAGCGTTTCTCCGCCATTCCCAGTACGGCGTTTTTTACCACATGACCATTGTCCGGGATGTTATCACAGGAGAGGACGGTAAACGGTTGCAGTCCACGTTGACGTCGGCGGTGCAGTGCCTCAACAATAATACCCGGTGCAGAGTGGGGCTCATCCGGTACTTGCAGATCGTGAATAATACGCGGGTTAGCGATATCGAGTGACCCGGTGGCAGGATCAATACAGTAGCCTTTTTCCGTAATGGTTAACGAGACAATCGCGACCTGAGGCTCGCAGAATTTTTCGATAATAGCCGCCAGTGAATCCAGCTTTGCATTCAGGCACTCGTTGACGGCCCCGACGATAATCGGCTGGTTGCCGGTCGCACCTTTTTCCAGCACGGTAAATAAATGATCCTGTTCACGTAGCTGGCTCATCAACCGGTCGCCGCTGAACAGGCTGATCTCACAAATCCCCCAGTCTCCGCCCTGCGAATTTAGCACCCGGTCAGTCAATAACGCCTGATGGGCGCGATGAAATGCACCGAAACCAAAATGTACGATCCGCGTTTTTAGCTGTTGGCGATCGTACTGAGGCATCATGACATTTTCCGCAAGAGACGCTGAGGCAATAGTCTTCATTAAATACACCTGATTAACCATTAATTAACAATGGTAGTATAAAGTTATATGACAACAAATTGAATTGGTGTGCCTCATTTATCCGGGTAGTGTGAGCTGGATCAATCAATGATGGGTGATATGTTGATCGTATACCGGATGCCTGTATGGTAGTCGTCATAAAAGTCGTTTAATTTGGTATAACAACTTGTGAGGTGAAGCAATGGAACAAACCTGGCGTTGGTACGGACCAAACGATCCAGTATCGCTTGATGATGTGCGTCAGGCTGGCGCAACGGGTGTTGTGACCGCCTTGCACCATATTCCAAACGGTGAAGTGTGGCCCGTAGAAGAAATTCAAAAGCGCCAGGCGATTCTGGCCGAAAAAGGGCTGACCTGGTCGGTGGTGGAAAGTATCCCCGTCCACGAAGACATCAAAACACAGTCAGGCCAATATCTGACGTGGATTGCAAACTACCAGCAAAGTATTCGTAACCTGGCGACCTGCGGTATTGATACCGTGTGCTACAACTTCATGCCGATCCTGGACTGGACGCGTACCGACCTTGAATATCAGCTACCGGATGGGTCCAAAGCGCTGCGTTTTGACCAGATTGCGTTTGCGGCTTTTGAATTGCACATTCTGCAACGTCCCGGTGCCGAAGCCGATTACACCCCTGAAGAGCAGCGCCAGGCGCTGGATTATTTCAATGCAATGACCGCTGCCAACATTGAAAAGCTGACCCGCAACATTATTGCTGGCCTGCCCGGTGCCGAAGAAGGTTATACGCTGGATCAGTTCCGCGCGCGCCTGGCGGAATATGATGGGATCAGCAAAGACGATCTGCGCAATAACATGGCTGTCTTCCTGCGGGCGATTGTGCCTGTTGCTGAGGAAGTGGGCGTACGTCTGGCAGTGCACCCTGACGATCCGCCACGGCCAATCCTCGGTCTGCCACGTATCGTGTCGACCATTGAAGATATGCAATGGCTGAAAGAAACGGTAGATAGCATCAATAATGGCTTCACCATGTGTACCGGCTCGTACGGTGTGCGCGCCGATAACGATCTGGTAAAAATGATTGAGACCTTTGGCGATCGTATTCACTTCACACACTTGCGTTCAACCTGCCGTGAAGAAAACCCGAAAACCTTCCACGAAGGCGCACACTTGCAGGGCGATGTGGATATGGTATCGGTGGTGGCAGCCATTTTGAGTGAAGAGCAACGCCGTAAGAAAGCGGGTGATTTGCGTCCGATCCCCATGCGCCCGGATCATGGGCATCAGATGCTTGACGATCTGCACAAGAAAACGAATCCGGGCTACTCCGCAATTGGTCGTCTGAAAGGGCTGGCAGAAGTTCGCGGCGTGGAGCTGGCGCTGAAAAAAACGCAGTTCCGCGATCTGCTGTAATTCGCCTCAACACCAGGCGATACATTGCCGGATGGCGCTTGTCCCGCCTCCCGGCAATACTCAGGTGCGTTATTATTGCTGTAATAACGCACACCTCTCCTGCTCCAGTACGTTTAATACCTTTCTAAGGTGCGGCACCTGCAGCCCGCCAAAACCAAAGAACATCACCGCATCGGAATTTTTTTGCCGCCAGGCTGTTTCTGAGCCGTTTTCAATTTCCTGTAATGTATCAAAGCGTACTCCTGCCCGCAGGCAGCGCTGGCGTAGTTGTGCGATGACGTCAGGCGACCAGTTAATGCGCAATGAGAGATGTAACCCTGCCGTGGCACCATCGATCTTGCCTTCAGGGAACAGGGCTGATAAGCCATCACGCAGTAATGCGAGGCGTGCTGCGTAGTTGCAGGCTAGCTTGCCGAGATGGGTATAAAACACCTGGTTTTGCATTAACTCGGCTAAGAACTGCTGCAATAACCACTGGCTACCATTGTTGTTCAGCGCTTTCATATTTTGAACGGCGGGCAGCAGTTCATCAGGGCAAACGAGGTAACCGAGACGTGCCCCCGGTCCCAGCGTTTTTGAGAAGGTCCCCATGTAGATAACCCGGTTGTGGTAATCCATGGCTTTCAGTGCCGGAAGGGGATTCTCACCATACGTAAATACGGCGTCGTAATCGTCTTCAATAATCCAGGCGCCCACTCGCTGTGCCCACGTGAGTAATGACTTACGTCGCTCAAGCGACAGAACACTGCCCATTGGATACTGATGAGCGGGTGTCACATAACAAAGCTGGGTTTCAACCTCGGGTAAATTATCGGTGCACAGCCCGTGATTATCCACGGCAATAGACGTAATATCGGCACCATAATAATTAAACAGATGCCATGCGCCAGAATAACAAGGTGATTCGGCGACCACGTGACATTTTTTATTCTGGCTTAGCGCATGATGGATAATGAATATTTGACTGAGCAGCGATAACCCTTCCTGAATTCCATCAGTAATGATGATGTTTTGTGCGCTGGTATTAATTCCGCGAGATAAATTAAGGTATCTGACAATTTGCTCACGTAATGAAAATAATCCGTTTGGTGAATGATATCGAGTCAGTAGCTGCTCTTTAAGTACGCTGGGGGCATTATTCCATTTACGCCAGCTTGACCAGGGAAATGCATTGGGGTCAGGGACGCCCATCCGGCAATAGCACTCACGCCCCATTTCAGCGTAAACATCGGTAGAAACACCGGCGGGCTTAGGTTTTATCGGCGGTGAGCCCTCCGCAGATGGCACGTGTACCGGGGGGCTACGCATAGGTGCTGTAAATGTGACTTCATAGCCGATACCCTGCCTGCTTTTAATAAAACCGGCCGCCATCAGTTTTTCATATGCCATCACCACCGTGATTTTGGCCACGTTTAACGTCTGCGCCTGCTCGCGGATAGAGGGCAGTTTATCCCCGCAAAGCAAATCGCCTTGCTGAATTGCCTGAAAGTAGAATTGAAAGATCTGCAATTGTAGCGGGGTGCGACTTTCCCTATTGAGAGACAGTGTCGGCATGAGAAAATTCCTTGTTTAGACAATAGCGGCATATTACACGTTGCAGAATATTGCTATTTTGACACGCCTCATAGAGTTAAGGCTGTTCCTATAATCTGAAATCGCTGTCTCTATTTTTGCTTTTTAATATCCCTTAGCGTGATGCTATTAAAAAAATGGAGGCAGGTATGTCGTGGATAAAAAAGAACGCGCTTTGGTGTGCGTTAGGTGGCGCAGTCGTAATGGCCATTGTTATTTGGGGAACATGGCAAGGAGTCCATTACACCAGTACTACGGAGTTTTGTTTATCGTGCCACTCGATGCGCACATCAGGAGAGGAGTATAAAACCAGCGTGCATTTTCGTAATGCCTCTGGCGTGCGAGCGGAGTGTAAGGATTGCCACATTCCCCCAGGAGTCGTCCCGACGCTTGTGCGTAAAACCGAAGCCCTAAACGATCTCTACCACACCTTTATCTCACCTTCTATCGATACCCCAGAAAAGTTCAATGCTAAACGGGCTGAGCTCGCCCAGCGAGAGTGGGCACGGATGAGCGCCAACAATTCGGCAGCCTGTAAATCGTGTCACAGCTATGAAGCGATGGATCATGGAAAACAATCCACCAATGCCGCGGCGCAGATGACGGCGGCTGCAGCGAAGGACAGCAACTGCATTGACTGCCACAAAGGGATCGCGCACCACAAACCGGACATGAGCAATGGCTTTCGCGATCGCTACAAGCAGCTACAACAGCAGGGAGAAAAACCATCAACTGCGACGACGCTGTTTTCGTTAAGCGAAAAAGCACTGACAGCCACGGCGGGGGCACCAGCGGGGAAAGCGCTGTTATTTCCGGCGACCCAGGTCAAGGTGCTGCAAAAAGAGGGGAGCAACGTCCAGTTGGAAGTGACGGGCTGGCGTGAAAGCAAGGGGCGTGGGCGGGTGATCACCCAGTATATGGGCAAACGCGTCTTCTCCGCGGTCCTTGATGCTTCACTGATGGAAAACGTGAAAGTCCTGCAAACCCAGACTGACCCAGGTTCACATCAGGAATGGCAGCAGGTGAGCGTGACCGCATGGACCTCCGCGCAGGGACTCATCGATAGCATTACTCCGGTGTGGGAGTACTCAGAACAGATGCTGCAATCGACGTGTAGCGCCTGTCACAGCACGCCACCGGCTACCCGATACACCGCCAATGGCTGGATTGCCGGACTGAAAGCGATGTCGACGTATTATCGACTCAATCCGGTGGAAGAACGTACGTTGCTGAAATACCTCCAGACCCACGCCAGCGATGTGTCTGAACCCAACAAATAATAAGGATAAGATATGGATATTCATGACTTTAATCCGTCCCGCCGTCGTTTCCTGACCGGAATGCTGGCGGTTGGCGCGGCCAGTGCGCTGGCGCCTAATCCGCTGATCTCAAAAGTATGGGCGGCGGGGGAAAACCCCGAACAATGGATCCAGTCCGGCTCACATTATGGTGCTTTTGAAGCCAAAGTGGTTAACGGCGAGTGGACGGAAACGCGTCCGTTCAAACATGATAAATACCCGTGCGATATGCTCAATGCGGTACGTGAAATCGTCTACAACCCTTCACGGGTTCGCTATCCGATGGTTCGACTGGACTGGTTACGCAAGTGCGAGAAGTCGGATCGTAGCCAGCGGGGAGATAATCGTTTTGTGCGGGTTAGCTGGGATCAGGCGCTGGACCTGTTTTATGAAGAGCTTGAGCGGGTGCAAAAAACCTACGGTTCATCTGGCGTCTTTACCGGGCTGGCAGATTGGCAAATGGTGGGCAAATACCACAAGGCTGGCGGTGCAATGGACAGAGGGCTCGGTTTGCATGGTAGCTATGTGACGACCGTAGGCGACTACTCGGCGGCTGCAGCCCAGGTGATTTTGCCGCATGTCATTGGTTCGCTTGAAGTCTATGAACAGCAAACCTCGCTGCCGCTGGTTATCGAGAACAGCAATACCATCGTATTGTGGGGCTGTGATCCCATTAAGAATTTGCAGATTGAATTTTTGGTTCCCGATCACGACGCGTTTGGCTACTGGCAGCAGATCAAAGAGGCCGTCGCCGAGGGAAAAATGCGCGTCATCAGCGTTGATCCGGTGCGCAGCAAATCGCAAAATTTTCTTGGGTGTGAACAGCTGGCGTTACGACCACAAACCGATGTTGCGTTACTGCTGGCGCTCGCACACACCCTGTATGAAGAAAAACTGTACGACACGGCATTCATTAACGACTACACCGTTGGCTTCGAGCAGTTTTTACCCTACCTGATGGGAGAAACAGACAAGCAACCGAAAAACGCCGAGTGGGCTGCGGAAATCTGTGGGCTGACGGCGGATCAGATCCGTGATTTTGCCCGGCTGCTGGTGAAAGGCCGGACGCAGTTTATGGGCGGCTGGTGCGTACAGCGTATGCACCACGGCGAACAGTATCCCTGGATGTTGGTGGTGCTGGCCAGTATGGTCGGTCAAATTGGGTTACCGGGCGGCGGTGTGGGGTTTGGTTGGCACTACAATGGCGGAGGGACGGTGACGTCAGCCGGGCCGGTACTTTCTGGTCTGGGGAGCATTAACAATCCGCCAGAGGCGAAGTATAAACCGGATTTTCGCGGCGTATCTGAGCATATTCCTACCTCACGTATTGTTGATTGCCTGCTGGAACCGGGCAAAAAAATCGCCTTTAACGGTGAGACGTTAATCTACCCTGACATCAAAATGGCGATCTACAGCGCGGCGAACCCGTTCCACGCCCAGCAGGATCGTAACCGAATGATTGAGGCGTGGAAGAAACTGGAGACCGTGGTGGTGTTAGATCACCAATGGACCGCATCCTGTCGTTTTGCCGATATCGTCCTGCCTGTTACCACACGCTTTGAACGCAACGACATTGAGCAGTTTGGTACCCATTCGAATAAGGGACTGATGGCGCTGCATCAGGTCGTCAAACCGCAATATGAAGCGCGGCATGATTTCGACGTGTTTGCCGGACTCTGTAAACGTTTTGACAAGGAGTCGGTATACCGGGAAAACCGCGATGAAATGCAGTGGGTACAAGCACTCTATGACGAAGGGGTCAAAATGGGTGCCTCGCTCGGTGTTACGTTGCCAGACTTTGACACGTTCTGGAAAGGTGAAGGGTATGTTGAATATCCCGCGGGACAACCGTGGGTGCGTCATGGCGAATTCCGCGATCAGCCCGATCTTAATCCCCTGGGCACACCATCAGGTCTGATTGAAATTTACAGCAAAACGATTGCCGGTTTTCAGTATGACGATTGCCCTGGGCATCCGGTGTGGATGGAGCCGTTTGAACGTAGCCATCAGGGTAGGAAAGACAAATATCCACTGCACCTGCAATCCTGTCACCCGGATAAACGCCTGCACTCCCAGTTGTGCTCAAGTGATGCGTTTCGCAGCACGTATGCGGTAGCGGGAAGAGAACCGCTTTACATCAGTGAGCAAGATGCTGCCGCGCGGGGGTTAAAAGCCGGGGATATTGCGCGGGTCTTTAACGCGCGCGGTCAGGTGTTGGCGGGGGTGGTGATTAGCCCTGATTTTACCCCAGGCGTGATCCGCATTCATGAAGGGGCATGGTATTCCCCACAGGAAGGCGGGAAAGCCGGGACGCTATGTACCTATGGCGATCCTAATGTTCTGAGCGCGGATATTGGTACGTCTCAACTGGCGCAAGGGCCTTCAGCGCATACCGTGCTGGTGGATGTCGAATACTATCAGCAACATGTTCCACCGGTCACGGGATTTGGTGGGCCGGAGATAGTGAAAGAGGAGGGGGACAATGCAGCATAGCCTTATTTTCCAGCAACGCGCCGCGGTCTATCAGTGGTTTTCACAATTGCTGTTTCGTGAGCTGGACCAGAAACAACTCGCTCGTCTTGAAAGCGAGGATACCCGACAGTGGCTGGCGTCGCTGGCGGGTATTCCCGGGCTTTCGTTGGATGTCAAAAAACTGGAGCGTAGCCTGACGCAGGTTCTACGTCGTGAAAGTCGACAACTGGAGCTGGCTGCAGATTTTGCAACATTATTCCTGCTGCCGCCGCCTGGCGGTGTTTCCCCGTATGCGGGACATTATCCGCACACAACAGCGGCCGAAGAACGTCGACAAATGAATGTACTGTTGGTTGAACATGGGCTGGCTGCGCAGGAAAATGAGCCCTCCGATCATATCGCTATACAGCTGGCGTTGATGGCGAGGATGGTGGCCAAAGAGGAAACGCTATCTGCACAATATTACTTTTTGCATCATCACATTATGTGTTGGGTACCCTTGTTCCGTGATAGCTGCCAGCAGCGTGATGAGAAGGGATTTTATGCGCGGGCAATTAGCGTAATTGTGGGTTTTATACGGGAAGATGAACAGTATCTGGAATCACTGTTGATGGATGATTTTTATCTCAGTAGCCAACGTTGAAAATGATAAAGGGACAGCCGGTGCTGTCCCTGATCGTCAATGTGTGGCAGAGGTATTAGTCTGCGCGGCCCATATAACGGCGTTCTTCGATATGAATACGGATTTTCTCACCCGCACTCAGATACTCAGGAACCTGGATAACCAGACCGGTGCTTAGGGTTGCTGGCTTGTTACGCGCACTCGCTGAAGCACCTTTAATACCCGGTGAGGTTTCAACGATTTCCAGGTCTACGGTCTGCGGCAGTTCAAGCGCCAGCAACTGGCCGTCCCAGGTCAGTACCTGCATGTCCGGCATCCCGCCTTCCGGGATGAACAGCAGCTCTTCTTCAATCTGGTCTTTAGTGAAGGTATACGGGGTATAGTCTTCTTTATCCATAAAGACATATTCGTTGCCATCAACGTAGGAGAAATCAACCCCGCGGCGGCTCAGGGTGACGGTATCCACGATATCGTCGCCTTTGAAGCGCTCTTCAACTTTCAGACCGGTACGGACATCAGAAAAACGCATTTTGTACAGCGTAGCTGCACCGCGTGCGGACGGTGATTGAATATCAATATCTTTTACAATCAGCAGTTTGCCGTTGTAGTTCAGTACCATACCTTTTTTAATTTCGTTCGCTCTTGGCATCGAAAAAATCCTGTAGTGAGGAGTGTCTAAAATATCGCGTCAAACTACTCGCGCCGGGGCATTCAGGCAAGCGGAATTCATACTTTTGCTGGTGCAAAAAAGGTGGTATACACTTCGCCCTTCTGGTTACCTCGTTGTTGGCTGTGTGTATGCCGTCTTGAGGCGCGCCGAATGAATTTGTGTATACTGTTCGCTACCTGAACAATCCGATGGTTATGCTAAAGAGAATACTGTATGGAATGCCGTCCGGATTGTGGCGCATGTTGCACTGCGCCTTCTATCTCCAGCCCGATCCCGGGCATGCCTGATGGCAAGCCCGCCAATACGCCCTGCGTTCAGCTAGATGAATCCCTGCGCTGTAAAATTTTTGCGTCTCCGTTGCGCCCCAAAGTGTGTGCCGGTTTGCAACCCAGTGCGGAAATGTGCGGTAAAACGACACACCAGGCCATGCTGTACCTTATTGAGCTGGAAGCGTTGACTGCGCCTTAAACGTCTTTGATGCGCACCAGACACACAACCGTCGCGACGATCATCACCAGCGCAAACCAGAATACGGCGTGGTAATTCCAGATTTCTGCGGCAATACCCGCCAACGATCCGGCAATAATCCAGCCGACGCGGATGGTATTGGTGTACAACGTTGTGGCTGATCCCGCCTGTCCCGGCATCAAATCCTGAAAATAAAGCATGCCAATCCCGCCGAGGATGCCGATGTAAATCGCGTTCAGTAACTGTAAGCCGAGCAAAACCGCCGGTGAATGTGCCAACAGCATGCCTGCATAAAAAAAGAACCCGGCGATGGCGGCGATTCTCATCAACAGACGTTTGCCCAGACGTTTCGCAAAATATCCGGCAATCAGCATGGTTGGGATTTCCAGCCCTGCTGCGGTGCCCATCATGATACCGGCGAGTTTTTCCGGCAGATGCAGTTCGTTGATGATAAACAGCGGCATATTAATGATATAGAGGCTGTTGGTGCCCCACATTAATGTGCAGATAGCAAAAAGCAGCAGCGTATCACGACGATTACGACGTGGAGCCTCAACCGCACCTGTCGCGAGAGGTACGCTTTTGTTCATTGACGGTAAGAAAAACCAGACCATCACGCCGCAGACAATAAATGCCACCGCGGCGCTGAGATACATCACCGTAAAGCTGAACCCCATGGCCAGCGCGTAGGCCAACGGTGGGCCGATCACCCAGGCCAGTGAAACCTGAGCACGTAAAATCGAGCTGAACATGACGGCTTCCCGGCCCGTGCGATCGGCATGTTCACGAGCGAGCGCAAACATTTGCGGGTTGGCGGTGGAGCCAAAGCTACTGAGAAATACGCCGACAAACAGCAAAATAAAATAGTTACGGTTCCAGGCAAACAACACGCAGGCCAGCATACCCAGCGCACAGCAAAAAACGATCAGGTTTTTACGATCGCCTTTTTTGTCAGAGCGTCCGGCCAGAAACTGGCTTACCAAAATGCCGATGACGGCGCTACCGGTAAAAAAGAAACCCACCATTCCCGGGCGTGCATGGACCTCATCGGTCAGAAAAAGGCTGAGCGTGGGCGTCTGTAATGCCCCGGCGATACCCGTGAGAAAAGCGACAAGCAGGAACGCCGAAGACGTTAAATCAAACGCCTTGGGTGTGGCGGCTACGGGGGTGTTATGCATGTTTAGCTATCAGTGGAGTGAAGAGAGGCGGAGTTTACGCTGCTCGCCAGAAAATAAACAGGGCACTAAATCAAAATCGATATGGAAAATCAAAATGTCATTTCAGTCTGAGAAGTCCACATGCTGACGATGCTGAAGTTGGGTAGCTGAACGCGTTTTTGCGTCAGCTTGTTTTAAAGAAACGCCGAGAAAATGTGCGGTACATCTAAATTCAGCAAGTTAATTGTTAACTTTACTTGCGTGCTGAAGCAGAAAGTTCCAGACTCCTTGAAACGTTTCAGCGTCATCTTGCCTTAACTGATGGAGTCGGGTGACGCCTTTTTTCTCATGTTAGCTGAATCGTTTCAATTCAGCAGGAGAGGAGAATCATGTTCCAGTTATCTGTTCAGGATATTCACCCGGGCGAACAGGCCGGGAATAAAGAAGAGGCTATTCGCCAGGTTGCCGCAGCCCTGGTGCAAGCGGGCAACGTTGCGGACGGCTATGTCAATGGCATGCTGGCACGCGAACAACAAACATCGACGTTTCTCGGCAATGGTATTGCCATTCCTCACGGTACGACAGATACACGCGATCAGGTGCTGAAAACCGGGGTGCAGGTGTTTCAGTTTCCGCAGGGTGTGACGTGGGGCGAAGGTCAGGTTGCGTATGTGGCAATCGGCATTGCAGCCAGCTCAGATGAGCACCTTGGGTTGCTGCGTCAACTGACTCATGTATTGAGTGATGACTCGGTTGCGGAACAGCTGAAATCCGCCACCACGGCAGAAGAATTACGTGCATTGCTGATGGGCGAAAAGCAGAGCGAGCAGCTGAAGCTTGATAACGAAACGCTGTCGTTGGACGTCGTCGCCAATTCGCTGGTGACGCTGCAGGCGCTAAACGCCGCACGTCTGAAAGAAGCCGGTGCAGTAGATGCCACCTTTGTGGCCAGAGCGATTAACGAGCAGCCAATGAATCTTGGTCAGGGCATCTGGCTGAATGACTGTGCTGAAGGCAATGTGCGCAGCGCCGTCGCGGTCAGTCGTGCGGCAAGCGCATTTGACGTGCAGGGCGAAGCCGCTGCGCTGCTGGTGACTGTCGCGATGAATGATGACCAGCCCGTTGCGGTGCTGAAGCGTCTTGGCGATCTGTTGCTGAGCAATAAAGCTGACCGTTTGCTGAAGGCGGATGCAGCAACGGTACTGGCGCTGCTGACCAGCGACGATGCATTAACTGATGATGTACTGAGCGCCGAGTTTGTAGTGCGTAATGAGCATGGTTTACACGCCCGTCCGGGCACCATGCTGGTGAATACGATTAAACAATTTAATAGTGAAATAACCGTGACAAATCTTGATGGAACCGGAAAACCGGCAAATGGACGCAGTTTGATGAAAGTGGTGGCATTGGGCGTGAAAAAAGGACACCACCTGCGCTTTACCGCACAGGGTGAAGATGCTGAACAGGCGCTGAAAGCCATTGGCGATGCCATCGCGGCAGGTCTTGGGGAGGGCGCATAATGAGCAGACGTGTTGCAACTATCACCCTGAACCCGGCTTACGATCTGGTCGGTTTTTGCCCGGAAATTGAACGCGGTGAAGTCAATCTGGTTAAAACGACCGGTCTGCATGCGGCAGGAAAAGGGATAAACGTCGCAAAAGTGCTTAAGGACCTGGGGATTGACGTGACGGTCGGCGGCTTTCTGGGTAAGGACAACCAGGAGGGTTTTCAGCAGTTGTTCAGTGAACTGGGCATCGCTAACCGTTTTCAGGTGGTGCAGGGGCGTACCCGTATTAACGTCAAGCTGACTGAAAAAGATGGTGAAGTTTCTGACTTCAATTTTTCCGGCTTTGAAGTCACACCGGCTGACTGGGAACGCTTTGTGAATGACTCACTAAGCTGGCTGGGGCAATTCGATATGGTGTGCGTCAGCGGCAGCTTGCCGACCGGCGTGAGCCCTGAAGCATTCACTGACTGGATGACCCGCCTGCGCAGTCAGTGCCCATGCATTATCTTTGATAGTAGTCGTGAAGCGCTGGTTGCCGGCCTGAAGGCAGCTCCGTGGCTGGTGAAACCAAACCGTCGTGAACTGGAAATCTGGGCTGGCCGTAAGCTGCCAGAAATGAAAGATGTTATCGATGCGGCACATGCTCTGCGTGAGCAAGGCATTGCGCACGTGGTGATTTCACTCGGTGCGGAAGGCGCGTTGTGGGTCAACGCTTCGGGTGAATGGATTGCTAAGCCACCGTCTGTTGAGGTGGTCAGCACTGTAGGTGCGGGTGATTCGATGGTTGGCGGTCTGATTTATGGCTTGCTGATGCGTGAATCCAGCGAACATACCCTGCGTCTGGCGACGGCTGTAGCCGCCCTGGCGGTAAGCCAAAGTAATGTGGGTATTACCGATCGTCCTCAGTTGGCCGCAATGATGGCGCGTGTCGACTTAAAACCGTTTAACTGACAGCAGGAGAGGCATAATGAAAACGCTGCTGATTATTGACGCTAATCTCGGCCAGGCTCGCGCCTATATGGCGAAAACCCTGCTTGGAGCGGCGGCACAGAAAGCGCATCTGGAGATCATCGACAATCCAAATGATGCAGAGCTGGCGATTGTCCTGGGCGATAAGCTGCCTGTCGACAGTTCCCTGAACGGCAAAAAGGTCTGGCTGGGTGACATCGGTCGTGCGGTTGCACATCCCGAGCTTTTTCTCAGTGAAGCAAAAGGCCATGCGCAGCCATATACCGCGCCGGTTGTGGCCACGCCAGTGGCAAGCAATGGTCCAAAACGTGTGGTGGCAGTGACAGCCTGCCCGACAGGCGTCGCACATACGTTTATGGCTGCTGAAGCCATTGAAACCGAAGCGAAAAAACGCGGCTGGTGGGTGAAAGTAGAAACCCGTGGCTCTGTAGGGGCAGGTAATGCCATTACGCCAGAAGAGGTTGCCGAGGCTGATCTGGTGATTGTGGCGGCTGATATTGAGGTTGATCTGGCGAAATTTGCTGGAAAACCGATGTATCGCACGTCTACGGGTCTGGCGCTGAAGAAAACGAAGCAGGAACTGGATAAAGCGCTGGATGAAGCGACCCCGTACCAGCCTGCCGGGAAGAATCAGACTGCGGCCACCGAAGGAAAAAAAGAGGGCGCGGGCGCGTATCGTCACCTGCTGACCGGTGTGTCTTACATGCTGCCGATGGTGGTTGCGGGCGGTCTGTGTATTGCGCTGTCATTCGCCTTTGGTATTGAAGCATTCAAAGAACAGGGTACGCTGGCGGCAGCACTGATGCAGATTGGTGGGGGCTCAGCCTTCGCACTGATGGTGCCCGTTCTGGCAGGTTACATTGCATTTTCTATCGCTGACCGTCCCGGTCTGACGCCGGGTCTTATCGGCGGTATGCTGGCGGTAAGCACCGGTTCTGGCTTTATCGGTGGGATTATCGCCGGTTTCCTTGCCGGTTATGTGGCGAAGCTCATCAGCACGAAGTTGAAACTCCCACAGAGTATGGAAGCGCTGAAACCGATTCTGATTATTCCGCTGCTTTCGAGCCTGGTCGTTGGTCTGGCAATGATTTACCTGATTGGTAAACCCGTTGCGGGCATTCTGGAAGGCCTGACTCACTGGCTGCAAACCATGGGGACGGCGAATGCGGTTCTGCTTGGCGCTATTCTTGGTGGCATGATGTGTACCGACATGGGCGGTCCAGTGAACAAAGCGGCCTACGCTTTTGGGGTGGGGCTGCTGAGTACGCAAACTTATGCACCGATGGCAGCCATTATGGCGGCAGGTATGGTGCCCCCGTTGGCTCTGGGTCTGGCAACGCTGGTTGCGCGTCGTAAGTTCGACAAAGCACAACAAGAAGGTGGCAAAGCGGCGCTGGTTCTGGGGTTGTGCTTTATCACTGAAGGGGCAATTCCGTTCGCGGCACGCGATCCGATGCGTGTTCTGCCATGCTGTATCGTCGGTGGCGCGGTGACGGGAGCAATCTCAATGGCTGTGGGTGCGAAGTTGATGGCGCCACACGGCGGACTGTTTGTACTGCTGATCCCAGGCGCCATTACCCCTGTACTTGGTTACCTGTTGGCGATTGTTGCTGGTACGCTGGTGGCCGGTCTCTCCTACGCGGTGCTGAAGCGCCCGGAAGTGGACGCCGTCGCGAAAGTCGCCTAACTCTACTTTACTTCCCAGGGCAGAGATTCCTCTGCCCTTTTTTATTTTTTGAGCCCGACAGTTGCGGCACCGCCACAATCATCCATCCGGCCTTAACCAAATTCGATAAAGTGCCCTTAAATCAAACTCGTCACGGAAATCGAATATGAAAAAAACGCACATTTTTGCCTCTCTGTCACTCGCTACGCTGTTGCTTACGGGGTGCTCAACCACTTATGTGATGACAACAACATCAGGGGCAACGATAGAGACGCAAGGCAAGCCTGAGCAGGATTCCGGGACAGGACTGACAAAATATGCTGACACCTATGGCTATCACCGCGTGATTAAAAGCAGCGATGTGAAGCAAATAGATAAAGGTAGGACGGTATTGCTATGGTGAGCCAGGTCAGGTAAGTCGCGAAGTATTCAGGGGGCGATATCGCTTTCGGCCCCCTGAATAAAACGGGTCAGGCAATCATTGGCGCGATGATAAAACCAAAGGCTACGCCCGCGATGATCCCGCCAAGTCCTGGCAACATAAACGGATGGTTTAAGACATACTTGCCCACGCGTGTTGTCCCGGTGGTGTCGAACTCCATTGCCGCCAGTGAAGTGGGGTATGTGGGGAGAACAAATACACCAGTCACTGCCACATAGGAAGCCAGAATGGCCCAGGTGGGTACGCCGAGCGCGACGGCAAGCGGGATAATCAGCGGCGTGGTGGCTCCCTGCGAATAGAGCAGCGCGCAGGTCCCAAACAGCACCAGAGCCAACAGCATCGGATAGGCCTGTAGAATATTACCCGCGATGTCTTTAATTTCCGCTAAGTGTGCGTCAATGAATGTGGTTCCCAGCGTAACAATGCCGAGAATGACGGCCAGCGAACTCATCCCTGCTCGAAAAGTGGATGTCAGTACAATGGCATCTGTAGATGTTTTGCACAGCACGACCATCAGGCAAGCGGCAGATAACATGCAGATAATAATAATATCCCGCGTATTCATCGGACTACCGATGTCGAATCCCGGACGTAGCTGCGGGCAGGCGGCAAGGATGACGATGACGATGGTTGCCAGCATAAACAGGGCCACGGAAAGCACGGCACCCGGCGTCGTACTACTCTGGCTTTCATATTTACGGACCAGGCCTTTTTGCAGGCGTTGCAGATACACTTCATCATCCTGTAGCTCGCACCCCTGGCGTGAAGCGATTAATGCGGCCACCATGGCGGCAACGAACGAGGCGGGCAGGCATACCGCCATGACCTGTATAAAGCTGACGCCGTTTCCTTCCATGATGGTTAACATTGCGGCCATCGCAGCACTGATCGGCGAGCCGGATATGGCCACCTGGGAGGCGACGACGGAGCCTGCGAGCGTGCGTGAGGGGCGGATACCGGATTCTTTTGCGACTTCGGCAATGACCGGTAGGGTAGAAAAAACAATAAACCCGGTCCCCGCCATAATGGTCATCGACCAGGTGATGATCGGCGCAATAATATTGATATATTTAGGGTTACGCCGCATGAAATTACCGGCAACGCGAACCAGATAATCCATACCCCCGGCGGCCTGTAGCGCCGATGCTGCCACGACAACCGTCATAATAATGAGAATAACGTCAACGGGCGGCGAACCAATTCTCAGCCCAAATCCCAGCGTTAATATAGCCAGCCCCAGCCCGCCACATAAACCGATACCAATTCCGCCGAGGCGGATGCCAAAAAATATTGCGCCCAATACTACGATAATTTCCAGCCAAATCATAATGGCCTCCGCCAGAGAATAATTCGTTATTAAAATGGGTGTTTATGTAATACAATAATTAACCAGGCATAGATTTTCATTGCACCAAAAGGTGATTTTTACCCACGCGTTTCTCGTACCATTTAATACCGGCGCGAACCAACGAACCGGTTGAGTCAATATATTTTTCAGGTGACGTTTTGACAGCCTCAGCAAGGATGACGGGAACCTCAGTACATCCCAGTACGATAACTTGTGCGCCGCGAGAGAAGAGTGCCTGAGCCTGTTCATTCATCAGCATTTGTGCCCGCTTAGCATCACCGGCTTTTAAGCAATAGATGCTTTCCATCACTTTTTCCTGACTGGCCGAGTCAGGACTGATGCAGGTTAGCCCAAGAGATTCAATGCCTTTTTGATAGAGACCCATGTACAACGTGGCGTTGGTGGCGAGCAGTCCAATACGTGATTTTCCGCAGTTCTTGACCTCGTTGATGGTCGTTTCAACGATACTGAGCAGCTCTGTGTGACAGCACTCTTTTAATTCATTAAACCAAAAGTGGGCGGTATTACAGGGGATCACAATACACTCAGCGCCAGCATCTTCGAGTTTATGCATATAATCGCGCATTGCCGGGAGCGGGGAATTACCATGATGCATTAACGCGTCAGTTCGGTCAGGAATGTCAGGAATAGATGAAATAATTAATGGGATATGTTCCTGGTCACGTTGTGCCGCGGTAAAGGTGACGAATTTATTAAAGAGATCGACTGTTGCCGCTGGCCCCATACCACCAAGTACGCCAATTAAACCTTTCACGATATATACCTCAATTCACCGATGATTAATATTCAGAGCTACGTTGTATCTGCTGGTAATGTTTAACAGCAGTGAGGCGTGAGGAGAAATGCAATAATGTTTTGTTCAATGCAAAAACCGCATGGATGTGGCTTCGTTTGTCATCTCATCAGGCCGGTATTCATCCTGAGGTCCGACAATACGCGGCAGGCGAGCGGTTGTGGCCGAGTGGGAGGGAGGTATGGTAATGTTAAAAACGAAGGCTTGATGCAAAAAACGAATCACCAGGTGGCGATGATGAATTTCATCTCTGGAAATATTCAGGCATGATGCTTAAAGCCAATTGGCATATTTAAACATCCGCGTGACGGGCATGAAAAATATTGAGACAAAATGGTTATATGATTTCCTGACGCTGGAAGCGTGTCGTCATTTTTCCCAGGCGGCTGAGGAACGCAATATATCGCAACCGGCATTTAGCCGGCGGATCAAGGCGCTCGAATCAGCCGTGGGGGTACAGCTTTTTGATCGCACGACGAGTCCACTGCAACTCACGGAGGAGGGTAAGTTATTCCATTCACAAACCCGTAGCCTGCTGCAACAGCTGGAATGCAATCTGGATGAGCTAAGTGGGCACAACCTGCTTGGGGTACCTAATATCAAAATAGCGGCGGCACATTCTCTGTCATTGACTATGTTGCCCCGATTAGTGCACTCAATGGCGGCCTGGGGGGAAGAGTTTGTTTATCACGTCGAGGCGATTGATGTGGTGCAAGCGGTGAATACCCTACGTGAAGGGAAAAGTGATTTTATTATCTCCTTTCGGGATGAAGACTTAATGCAGTCACCTTTCTGTGGTTTGAAGGTTTTTGAGTCTGAGCTGTATCCCGTCTGTGCGGCTGACGCGCAGGGGAAGGCGTTGTTTGATATCTATCAGCCTCAGGTGCCGATCCTGAACTATACCAGCACATCCTACATGGGAAGATTGGTAAACCGTCATCTGGCGGAAGTAGGGGGCATTTCTGCTCGTACACTGTTTATGTCTTCGATGAGTGAGTTATTGAAAAATATGGCATTAGATGGGCATGGTATCGCCTGGCTACCGGCGTGGACTATCGTAAACGAACTGCGTGACAAGCGACTGGTTTGTCTGCAGACGCCGGAACTGATGGTGCCTATTCAGGCCTATATTTACCGGATGGATACCCGCCTGAATAAAACGGCTGAGCACTTCTGGCGGATTTTGTACAACCACATGCCGGAGGATCTGGTTTCGCTCAGTTAATACACGCAGTCCGCCTGGCGCATCTGAAAAACCTCCGGTTATCCGGAGGTTTTTTTTCTGACTTGCTCAATTTGCGTTCTACCTCTCATTTTTTCGCACCCTTGCAAACTGTATCTATAAAAAATTGTGATTCTGTTCATATCTATTTGTTTTAGATCTTGCGGATGGATTTACTTTACAAAAAACCTGGCTAACATGAACACATGTTTGATAGTGAACATGTGCTCTAATAATCTTTGGTGTGGTAAGGGTTATTTCTGACGAACTCATTAGTGGTAATTATATTGCCAGGGGGCGTGCTATGCGTGAAAAGGAATACATAGTAACCATTGGCTCGGCCAATATGGATGTCGCCGGGTATTCGCATGCTTCTCTTAATTATGCGGACTCGAATCCGGGGAAAATAAAATTTACGCCAGGCGGCGTGGGACGCAATATCGCTCATAATTTGGCGCTACTGGGGAAAAATTCATGGTTACTGACTGCCGTTGGTAACGATTTCTATGGGCAATCACTGCTGGCGCAAACTAATCAATCTGGTGTTCATGTCGAAAAATGCCTGATTGTTGCTGGAGAAAATACATCAAGCTATTTGTCGCTGCTTGATAATACCGGTGAGATGCTGGTTGCCATTAATGATATGAGTATTACCGACCACATTTCAGCGGATTTTTTATCGCAACATCGTGATTTTATTCGTGCAGCAAAAGTCATTGTCGCTGATTGTAATATCAGTGAAGACGCGCTGACATGGGTGTTGGAAAATGCGGGTGAGGTACCGGTGTTTGTTGACCCGGTATCGGCATGGAAGTGCGTTAAAATTCGCGAGCAGCTCGGCAAAATCCATACCTTAAAACCTAATCGACTTGAAGCTGAAACCCTGAGTGGTATTGCCCTCTCCGGGCGAGAGGATGTTGGCAAAGTTGCCACGTGGTTTCATGAACGCGGCCTAAACCGCCTGGTGCTCAGCATGGGGGGAGACGGTGTTTATTATAGTGATATCTCGGGGAGTAGCGGCTGGTCGCTGCCCATTAAAACTCACGTCATTAATGTCACGGGGGCGGGTGACGCCATGATGGCGGGACTGGCGTCCTGCTGGGTAGACGGTTTGCCCTTTATTGATTCGGTTCGATTTGCGCAGGGTTGCTCATCGATGGCACTGGCCTGTGAATATACCAATAACCCTGATTTGTCTGTTGCGAATGTTAGCTCATTAGTGGAGAACACAGAATGTCTGAATTAACTCTTTCCTCTGAATTATTACAAATATCTCCAGAAGTTCAGGACGCATTAAACAGTAAAAAACCCATTGTTGCACTTGAATCAACCATTATTTCCCATGGCATGCCATTTCCACAGAATGCGCAGACAGCAATTGAAGTAGAAGAAACTATTCGCAAACATGGTGCTGTGCCTGCAACCATTGCCATTATTGGTGGGGTAATGAAAGTGGGCTTGAGTAAAGACGAAATTGAGCTTTTAGGACGTGAAGGGCATAACGTTGCTAAAGTTAGCCGTCGAGATTTACCGTTTGTTGTCGCCGCGGGGAAAAATGGCGCGACTACCGTTGCCTCTACCATGATTATTGCCGCTATGGCGGGAATTAAAGTATTTGCAACCGGTGGTATCGGCGGTGTTCACCGCGGGGCTGAGCATACATTTGATATTTCTGCGGATCTGCAAGAACTGGCACATACCAATGTCACGGTTATTTGCGCAGGGGCAAAATCTATTCTCGATCTTGGATTAACAACCGAATATTTAGAAACCTTCGGTGTGCCGCTCATTGGTTATCAGACAACCTCACTGCCAGCATTTTTCTGCCGCACCAGTCCGTTTGACGTCAGTATTCGTCTGGACAGCGCAAAAGACATTGCCCGTGCGATGGCGGTGAAATGGCAAACCGGCCTGAACGGTGGCCTGGTTGTCGCAAACCCCATCCCTGAACAGTTCGCAATGGCAGAAGAAAAAATTAATGCGGCAATCGATCGGGCAGTGAAAGAAGCTGAAGAGCAGGGCGTTGTGGGCAAAGATAGTACGCCGTTCCTGCTGGCACGGGTTGCGGAACTGACCGGAGGCGACAGTCTGAAATCTAACATTCAGTTGGTGTTCAACAACGCCGTACTGGCTTGCGAGATTGCGAAGGAATACCAACGCCTCGCCTGACCGAATTTACCGGGCAGAAAGCGGTCGCCCGTGAATATCAAACCTACCAAAACCTGGCGTTAGCGCCGGGTTTCCTGGCATGAAGGGATTTCATTATGGATATAATGAGAAGTGTTGTGGGTATGGTGGTATTACTGGCCATCGCGTTTCTGCTGTCAGTAAATAAAAAACGGATTAGTCTGCGTACCGTTGGCGCCGCGTTGGTTTTGCAAATCGCCATTGGCGGTATCATGTTGTATTTCCCTCCGGGGAAATGGCTGGTTGAACAGGCGGCACTCGGCGTCCACAAGGTCATGTCATATAGCGATGCGGGAAGTGCATTTATTTTCGGCTCGTTGGTCGGTCCTAAAATGGATGTGCTGTTTGACGGTGCCGGTTTTATCTTTGCCTTCAGGGTACTCCCCGCGATCATTTTTGTTACCGCGCTGATAAGCCTGCTTTACTACATTGGCGTAATGGGACTGTTGATCCGTATTCTCGGTGGTATTTTCCAGAAAGCGCTGAACATCAGCAAAATCGAATCGTTTGTCGCGGTGACGACAATTTTTCTCGGGCAAAACGAAATTCCGGCAATCGTGAAACCCTTTATTGATCGCCTGAATCGCAATGAGCTGTTTACTGCAATTTGTAGCGGGATGGCGTCTATTGCGGGTTCAATGATGATTGGTTATGCCGGAATGGGTGTACCCATCGATTATTTGTTGGCGGCATCGTTGATGGCAATTCCTGGCGGAATTTTGTTCGCGCGTATGTTGAGCCCGGCAACAGAAGAGTCTCGCGTCACCTTCGAGAACCTGTCGTTTACTGAGACACCACCGAAAAGCATCATCGAAGCGGCGGCCAGTGGGGCGATGACCGGGCTGAAGATTGCCGCAGGCGTTGCGACGGTGGTAATGGCATTTGTCGCCATTATTGCGTTAATTAACGGCATTATTGGCGGCGTTGGCGGTTGGTTTGGTTTCGGTCACGCGACCCTGGAAGGGATTTTTGGCTATATCCTGGCTCCGCTGGCGTGGATTATGGGGGTGGACTGGAGCGATGCAACGCTGGCGGGGAGCCTGATCGGGCAGAAGCTGGCGATTAATGAGTTTGTCGCTTATCTCAACTTCTCGCCGTACCTGCAAACCGGTGGGACGTTGGATGTGAAGACCATTGCGATTATTTCCTTTGCGCTGTGCGGTTTTGCAAACTTTGGTTCGATTGGTGTCGTCGTCGGGGCGTTTTCAGCCATTGCGCCGCAGCGCGCACCGGAAATCGCACAGCTTGGGATGAGAGCACTGGCTGCGGCAACGCTTTCTAACCTGATGAGCGCCACAATAGCCGGTTTCTTTATTGGTTTAGCGTAGCCGGATGTCTTGCCGGATGGCGGCTGACGCCTTATCCAGCCTACGAGGAAGTGCTGTTGTTTGTAGGCCGGATAAGCGTAGCGCCATC
>NZ_SZXJ01000068.1 GCF_005281345.1 Citrobacter sp. wls619 | reverse complement strand
GTTTATTCAACGTATCAGATCTTTTCCGGAGTATATATTCATCCATCAGATAAGTATATTCTTATACCGCGATGGGAACCTGGGGCATATAAAATATCTAAAGATTACGGTCAAACGTGGCAGGTAGCAACATATATGGCCCCTTTCCCGGCGCTGGAGAGAAACTCAGATGGTGTTATGCGTGACAGCCCTGAAGGAAAAGAAATAAAAAGAGTGG
>NZ_SZXJ01000067.1 GCF_005281345.1 Citrobacter sp. wls619 | reverse complement strand
CTGTCCAAAGACGAAGGCGGCCGTCATACTCCGTTCTTCAAAGGCTACCGTCCGCAGTTCTACTTCCGTACTACTGACGTGACGGGTACCATCGAACTGCCGGAAGGCGTAGAGATGGTAATGCCGGGCGACAACATCAAAATGGTTGTTACCCTGATCCACCCGATCGCGATGGACGACGGTCTGCGTTTCGCAATCCGTGAAGGCGGCCGTAC
>NZ_SZXJ01000073.1 GCF_005281345.1 Citrobacter sp. wls619 | reverse complement strand
TAGTTAGCCTTATAACCTTCCGTTAAATGAGCTAAAGATGCTTTCATAAACACCACCGTTCCCCAGGCATCACCTGGAGATTCAGGTCTTATATGGCCGTTCACATACTTGCCACTGGATTTATGCTTGCCTGGTCTGTAGAGATAATAGGTGTCATCAAAGTACTGATAATCTATACCTGGACCGCCCGGCGCCAGACGCGGGTCGTCAAAAGG
>NZ_SZXJ01000072.1 GCF_005281345.1 Citrobacter sp. wls619 | reverse complement strand
AATATTGCCAGCAATAACGAACTGACGCCGGATGATGAAAGGAAGTTGCTTCCGCCCGTTAACGATCCGCTGGAAGAAGAAATCCCGGTTAAACCTGAGACAGAACAACCCGTTTCTCAAAAAACAAAGCTAGTCCCGACGGTAAAAACACCAGAAAAAGCGGGTGCAAAACGTCCGCAGTTTACCGTTCCAACACCTGCTGAAATGGAGTC
>NZ_SZXJ01000075.1 GCF_005281345.1 Citrobacter sp. wls619 | reverse complement strand
CCCTGCCAGAGGGTCAGGGTGGCATTTTTTTCAAGCAGTTCTTCAGCATGCTGACGGAAGGAGTCGCTGGCGACATCCACCTCCAGCATGAAGGAGTGTGAATATTTCTGGACCAGACGGAAACTGACCACCGCGAAGGTGGTGGAACTCTGCCCGTCAACTTCCAGCGTGAAACGAAGTCCTTTCAGTGACATAAAACGCCTCTCTGATG
>NZ_SZXJ01000074.1 GCF_005281345.1 Citrobacter sp. wls619 | reverse complement strand
CAGGAGCCTGATCCAGACGAGTGAGAAACGCCTGATACGCCTCAGGATCGGCCATAATGATGCGCTGTTCAATCAGCGCTTCCTCGGCGGCGGCGCGTGCAGCTTCCAGTACAAAATCAGTCCGGTTTTTGCCTCTGGCTTTTGCCGCCCGATCGATAAGATCGCGCTCGGCGGGCTTGATGCGCAGATTTAATGTTTCGCGCTTAATAG
>NZ_SZXJ01000071.1 GCF_005281345.1 Citrobacter sp. wls619 | reverse complement strand
GAGCAGGCATTGATCAACCTTTGTCTGGAAGAAAAGGCGGCAGGCCGCAAGGTGCTGGCCTACTCGACCTACAGCGGTACCCGCGATACCACTTCTCGACTGAAAACTCTGCTGACACAGGCCGGGTTGAAAGTTGCCGTTCTGCGCGCTTCTGTCTCTCCCGAACAGCGGGAAGACTGGGTGGCAGAGCAGGTGGACCGGGG
>NZ_SZXJ01000070.1 GCF_005281345.1 Citrobacter sp. wls619 | reverse complement strand
TGGCAGATGCAGTACCGCTTCAGAATTCAACCCCCTTTCTGGCGCTGCGCCCTGCGGCAGAACTTTCGCATTTTCCAGCAACAGGATATTCAGGCTATCTCTGACACCCTGCTGCGTGAGAATGGCATCACCGCCTGGGCACCCTGTTTTTACGAGGACCATCCCACACGGGAATTCTGCGTCCAGTACGGCGAATCTGA
>NZ_SZXJ01000039.1 GCF_005281345.1 Citrobacter sp. wls619 | reverse complement strand
TGGCAGATGCAGTACCGCTTCAGAATTCAGCCCCCTCTCTGGCGCTGCGCCCTGCGGCAGAACTTCCGCATCTTCCAGCAGCAGGATATTCAGGCTATCTCTGACACCCTACTGCGTGAAAACGGCATCGCCGCCTGGACACCCTGTTTTTATGAGGATCATCCCGCACGCGAATTCTGCGTCCAGTACGGCGAATCTGA
>NZ_SZXJ01000099.1:126602-126860 GCF_005281345.1 Citrobacter sp. wls619 | reverse complement strand
TTCTCTGCCAGTGGTAACGTAGCCGGTTACAATCTTGGGGCTTATGCCACCTGGTTTGCGGATGCGAAGGACCATAGCGGACTGTATGTGGATAGCTGGTACCAGTATGGGCTGTACAATAACAGCGTCGATAACGGTGATGTCGGGTCAACGGATTATGATTCAACGGCCAGCGCGGTCTCTGTGGAAACGGGTTATCGATACGACATCGGACTTGAGAACCTGAATACTGTCAGCCTGACGCCGCAGGCTCAGGTG
>NZ_SZXJ01000099.1:0-126145 GCF_005281345.1 Citrobacter sp. wls619 | reverse complement strand
AGGTGAAGCAGGATCTTCCGGCAGATCGCGCCGAGGTGAAAGTAGGTATCCAGGCGAATCTGAATAGCCAGTGGAGCATCACCGGTCAGGTTGCTGGGCAAAAGGGGCATAATGATTATGGCGATCTCAACGGTAGCCTGGACGTCCGTTACAGCTGGTAAAGTGGAATAAAAAAATAGAGTACTCAGGCCTACAAGCAAGCTTGTAGGCCTGATGAAAATTACTTCGCTTTACCCTGGTTGGCTACCGCTGCCGCTTTTGCGGCGATCTCGTCAGCGTTACCCAGATAGTAATGTTTGATCGGCTTGAAGTTTTCGTCGAACTCATACACCAGCGGGACGCCGGTCGGGATGTTCAGTTCAAGAATTTCATCTTCGCCCATGTTATCCAGGTATTTCACCAGCGCACGCAGGGAGTTACCGTGAGCGGCGATAATCACACGCTCACCGCTTTTCATGCGCGGCAGAATGGTTTCATTCCAGTAAGGGATAACGCGATCGATAGTCAGCGCCAGGCTTTCGGTAACCGGCAGTTCTTTGTCTGTCAGTTTGGCATAACGTGGATCGTGACCCGGATAACGCTCGTCATCTTTAGTCAGTTCCGGCGGGGTGACCGCAAAGCCGCGACGCCATTGCTTAACCTGCTCGTCACCGTATTTCTCAGCCGTTTCGGCTTTGTTCAGCCCCTGCAGCGCGCCGTAATGACGTTCGTTCAGTTTCCAGGATTTCTCAACCGGCAGCCAGGCCTGATCCAGTTCGTCCAGGACATTCCACAGGGTGTGGATGGCACGTTTCAGCACAGAGGTATAAGCAAAATCGAAGCTGTAGCCTTCCTCTTTCAGCAGTTTACCTGCCGCTTTCGCTTCGCCCACGCCTTTTTCAGACAGGTCAACATCATACCAACCGGTAAAACGGTTTTCGTTGTTCCACTGACTTTCACCGTGACGTACCAGAACCAGCTTAGTTACAGCCATACACTCACTCCTATAAATCATATTGAATGATAATAATTATCATTATATTGCCGTAATGCGCCAGCGGCAATGCTTACGCATAACCATAGCGAAAATAGCGGCGCAGTGTAAGGTTCTTGTGAACTCAAGGTTGCGATTTTGTCTTTGAGTGGTGTGGTTTTGAGCGGATTCCGCATGGGAATAAATGACGAGCCGGGTATTGGCTCGTCACGGTTAACTGTCAGGCAGGAATAAACCGGTATTCGGTCAGGCTGGAATACTCTTCACCCGGTCGCAGGAAGCAGTCTGGCTGCGGCCATTCCGGATGATTTGGGCTGTCAGGCAGAAATTCACTTTCCAGCGCCAGTCCTTGCCAGTCGGCATAGACTTCAGGCCCACGGGATGGCGTACCGCCGAGGAAGTTACCGGAATAGAACTGCAAAGCCGGGGCCGATGTATAGACCTCCATTTGCAGTTTTTCATCCTGGGACCAGACCATAGCGACCGGTTTGCGGGCATCGCCTTGCGCCTGCAACAAGAAAGCGTGATCGTAACCTTTCACCATGCGCTGATCGTCATCGGCCAGAAATTCGCTGGCGATGATTTTCGGGGAACGGAAATCAAAAGTGCTTCCGGCGACGGATTTCAACCCGTCATGCGGGATGCCCATTTCGTCTACGGGTAAATACTCGTCCGCCAGTATTTGCAGCTTGTGCTGACGCACATCCGTTTTATCGCCGTCGAGATTAAAGTAGACGTGATTTGTCAAATTTACCGGGCAGGGCTTATCCACCGTCGCACGGTAGGTAATCGAAATACGGTTATCATCGGTCAGGCGATATTGCGCGGTGGCGCAGAGGTGACCCGGAAAACCCTGGTCGCCATCGTCAGAGGTTAAGGCAAACAGCACCTGACGGTCATTCTGATTGACTATCTGCCAGCGGCGTTTGTCGAAGCCGTCCGGCCCACCGTGCAGTTGGTTGTCGCCCTGACTGGGTATTAATTCGACGGTCTCACCGGCAAAGGTATAACGGCTGTCGGCGATACGGTTAGCGTAGCGGCCGATGGATGCGCCTAAAAATGCGGCCTGGTGTGGGTACTGCTCCGGGCTGGCGCAGCCGAGTAATGCTTCGCGCACGCTACCATCGCTAAGCGGGATACGGGCAGACAGCAGCGTCGCGCCCCAGTCCATCAGCGTGACGACCATCCCCGCGTCATTACGCAGGGTGAGCAGGCGAAACGGCTGGCCGTCGGGCGCCATTACGGGAATTTCGTTTAGCACTGTCCGGCTCCTTGTGACGGTTTGCAGACGTAAAAGGTTTCCTTGATACCGGTTTTCGCTTCGTACTGTTCAGCGACAGCCTGCTGTACGGCAGGAACCAAATCTTGTGGGATCAGCGCCACGATGCAGCCGCCGAAGCCGCCGCCGGTCATACGTACACCGCCTTTATCGCCAATGGTCGCTTTGACAATCTCGACCAGCGTATCAATTTGCGGCACGGTGATTTCGAAGTCATCGCGCATTGAAACGTGAGATTCCGCCATCAGTTGGCCCATCCGTAGCAGATCGCCTTTTTCCAGCGCCTGCGCGGCTTCAACGGTACGCGCATTTTCTGTGATCACATGGCGGACGCGTTTGGCGACAATCGGATCCAGCTCGTGGGCGACGGCGTTAAACGCTTCAAGGCTGACATCACGCAGCGCGGGTTGTTGGAAGAAACGCGCGCCGGTTTCACACTGTTCGCGACGGGTGTTGTACTCACTGCCAACCAGCGTACGTTTAAAGTTGCTGTTGATGATCACCACCGCCACACCTTCCGGCATGGAAACCGCTTTGGTGCCCAGCGTACGGCAGTCGATCAGTAGCGCATGATCTTTCTTGCCCAGCGCCGAGATGAGCTGGTCCATAATGCCGCAGTTGCAGCCGACAAACTGGTTTTCCGCTTCCTGGCCGTTCAGGGCAATCTGCGCGCCGTCGAGTGGCAGATGATAGAGTTGCTGGAACACGGTACCAACGGCGACTTCCAGCGAGGCGGAAGAGCTTAATCCCGCACCCTGTGGGACGTTACCGCTAATCACCAGATCCGCGCCGCCAAAGGCGTTATTGCGCTTTTGCAGATGCTTCACGACGCCGCGCACGTAGTTTGACCACTGCTGGGTTTCGTGCGCAATAATCGGCGCATCAAGAGAGAACTCATCTATCTGATTCTCGTAATCCGCCGCAATCACACGCACGGTGCGATCATCGCGGGGGGCACAGCTGATAACCGTTTGATAGTCGATGGCGCACGGCAGGACGAAGCCGTCATTATAATCAGTGTGTTCGCCGATCAGGTTTACACGGCCGGGTGCCTGAATGGTATGGGTGGCAGGGTAGCCAAACGTTTCAGCAAACAGAGATTGTGTTTTTTCTTTCAGACTCATTATTTAAACTCCGGATTCGCGAAAATGGGTGTCGCTGACCGCACGCAGACGGTCTGCCGCTTGTTCTGCTGTCAGATCGCGTTGGGTCTCCGCCAGCATTTCGTAACCAACCATAAACTTACGTACGGTCGCGGAACGTAGCAGCGGTGGATAAAAGTGTGCGTGCAACTGCCAGTGGTCATTCTCTTCGCCGTTAAACGGTGCGCCGTGCCAGCCCATAGAGTAGGGGAAAGAGCACTGGAACAGGTTGTCATAACGACTGGTCAGTTTTTTCAACGCCAGCGCCAGGTCAGTTCGCTGTTCGTCGGTCAAATCGGTAATTCGCAGGACATGCGCTTTTGGCAGCAGCAGCGTTTCGAATGGCCATGCCGCCCAATAGGGCACGACTGCCAGCCAGTGTTCGGTTTCTACAACTGTACGGCTGCCGTCTACCTGTTCACGCTGGACATAATCCAGCAGCATTGGCGTGCCCTGCTCGGCAAAGTATGCTTTTTGCAGACGGTCTTCACGCTCGGCTTCGTTGGGCAGGAAACTGTTGGCCCAAATCTGTCCGTGCGGGTGCGGGTTTGAACATCCCATCGCCGCACCTTTATTCTCAAATACCTGCACCCAGGGATAGGTTTTCCCTAAATCTGCGGTTTGTTCCTGCCACGTTTTCACGATTTCGGTCAGCGCGGGTACGCTGAGTTCCGGTAGCGTTTTGCTGTGATCGGGCGAGAAGCAGATCACGCGGCTGGTACCGCGTGCGCTCTGGCAACGCATCAACGGATCGTGGCTGTCGGGAGCATCCGGGGTATCAGACATCAGCGCGGCAAAATCGTTGGTAAAAACGTAGGTCCCGGTGTAATCGGGGTTTTTATCGCCGGTAACGCGTGTATTGCCAGCGCACAGGAAGCAGTCCGGATCATGCGCGGGCAGTACCTGTTTAGATGGCGTTTCCTGCGCCCCCTGCCAGGGGCGTTTTGCACGATGAGGCGAAACGAGGATCCACTGTCCGGTGAGCGGGTTAAAGCGGCGGTGTGGATGATCGACAGGGTTGAATTGCGTCATAACGTGTCCTTAATCCGAATATCCCTGTGGATGGCGTGATTGCCAGTGCCAGGTATCTTGTGCCATTTCATCCAGTGTACGCGTCACGCGCCAGTTAAGTTCGCGGTCTGCTTTGCTGGCATCGGCCCAGTAGGCAGGCAGATCGCCGTCGCGGCGCGGAGCAAAATGGTAGTTCACTGGCTTACCACAGGCTTTGCTGAAGGCATTGACCACATCGAGTACGCTGCTACCAACGCCAGCGCCAAGGTTGTAAATATGTACCCCTTGCTTGCCTGCCAGTTTTTCCATGGCGACAACGTGGCCGTCGGCAAGATCCATCACGTGGATGTAATCGCGAACGCCGGTACCGTCTTCGGTCGGGTAGTCATTACCAAAAATGGCCAGAGACTCACGGCGGCCCACGGCAACCTGCGCGATGTAAGGCATCAGATTGTTAGGGATGCCTTGCGGATCTTCGCCCATGTCTCCTGACGGATGTGCGCCAACCGGATTGAAATAGCGCAGCAACGCGATGCTCCACTCAGGTTGTGCTTTTTGCAGATCGGTCAGGATCTGTTCGACCATCAGCTTACTTTTGCCGTACGGACTTTGTGGTGTGCCGGTCGGGAAGCTTTCAACGTAAGGAATTTGCGGCTGATCGCCGTAGACTGTGGCGGAGGAGCTGAATATGAAGTTTTTCACGTTGGCGGCGCGCATCGCATCGACCAGACGCAGAGTGCCGTTGACGTTGTTGTCATAGTACTCCAGCGGCTTAGCAACGGATTCGCCGACGGCCTTCAGACCGGCAAAGTGGATGACCGTATCGATGGCATGATCGTGCAGGATTTCGGTGATCAGCGCTTCGTTACGGATATCACCTTCGACGAAGGTCGGATGTTTTCCACCTAAACGCTCAATAACGGGCAGTACGCTGCGCTTACTGTTGCAGAGGTTATCAAGGATCACGACGTCGTGGCCATTCTTAAGCAACTGCACACAAGTGTGGCTTCCAATGTAACCGCTACCACCTGTAACCAATACTCTCATAATTCGCTCCGTTATGCCTATATCATGTAATGAAGATAGCATAACAAAGTTGTGAAAAGTGTGACATGGGATAAATTAGTGGAATCGTTTACACATGCTGACTTTCAACGCCTGAATTTTATTTTTTTATTTTAAATCATTATGTTATTTAATGATTGCAGCTTTTTTCTGAAAAAATCAGGCTTAAAAAAGGGCGCATTAGCGCGCCCCGGTATGAAAACTAACGCAGGGATGATTGCCGATAGGTGTAGATATCGTTTTCTGGTACGAACTCCAGTCGGTGGGTAATGCAGGCGGGTGCATCTTCAGCATGGTGAGAAACAAACAGTAATTGGGTTTCACCTTCACCGATCAGAACATCAACGAAGCGGCGGATCAACTGGCGGTTTAGCGGGTCCAGGCCTTGCAAGGGTTCATCAAGGATCAATAGCGTAGGGTGTTTCACTAACGCGCGGACGATCAGCGCCAGGCGCTGCTGCCCCCAGGAAAGGCTGTGGAAAGGGGCGTCTGCAGTGCGTTTATCCATTCCCAGAATATCCAGCCACTGTTGCACCAGCTTGTGTTGTCTATCTGATACGGCCTGATAAATACCGATTGAATCGAAATAGCCGGAAAGAATAACGTTACGCACCGTGGTGCTTACCCGGTAATCCAGATGCAGGCTGCTGCTGACGTAGCCAATGTGCTTTTTAATATCCCAGATGGTTTCGCCGCTACCCCGACGACGGCCAAACAGCGTCAAATCATTGCTATAACCCTGCGGATGATCGCCGGTGATTAAACTGAGCAGCGTTGATTTTCCCGCCCCGTTGGGACCGACAATCTGCCAGTGTTCCCCTGGGTTTACCCGCCAGCTCAGATGATGAAGAATGGGGCGATCGTTATAGGAAACGACCCCGTTGTTGAGCACAATCCGCGGCTCGTTCTCAGACAATATGCGGCGTACGGAAGGTTCATCCGGTTCGGGGAGGGTAATACCATCAAGCCGTTCACTATGCGCAAGTTGGGCGATTAACGCTTGTTGCAGAAGGGCCGTTTTTTCACCGGTTTCTGTCAATGTGCAATCGGCGAGTACGCCAGCATATTGCACAAAATCGGGGATCTCATCAAAGCGGTTTAGCACCAGCACTAACGTAAAACCGGCCTGGTGTAACGCCGCGAGCAGTTCTGCCAGCTGGCGGCGTGAAGCCACATCCAGCCCGTCAAACGGTTCATCAAGGATCAGCAAATCGGGTTCAGACATCAGCGCCTGACAGAGCAGCGTTTTCCGCGTTTCACCGGTGGAAAGGTATTTGAAACGCCTGTTGAGTAGGGCAGAAATGCCAAACTGCTGCGCCAGGGCGGCACAGCGAGCAGGATCGCTGACCTCATCCTGAATAATTTCCGCGGTGGTGCGCCCGGTATCGTCTTCGCCAGGGCTAAGAAGATCGGTGTTGTTACGCTGCCATTCGTCGCTGACCAGCTTTTGTAGCTGCTCAAAGGAGAGACGGGTGATACGCATGAACTGGCTGTGGCGTTCGCCGTTGAGTAACGGCAATTCTCCGGCCAGCGCACGCGCCAGTGCGGATTTTCCGCTGCCGTTAGACCCCACAAACGCCCAGCTATCACCCGCGTTTAACGTCAACGAATTCAACTGAAGCGTTTTGGTATCACTCAGACGAAACGTGCTTTGCGAAATTTGCAACGATGACATTTTGCATCCCATTTTTTGCAGCGATGAATGACAGGGATACGTTGTCCGGGCGGGAATGTCAATGCAGTTTGTTGCCGGATGGCGGCGCGGGTACCTTATCCGGCCTGAACGTAGGCCTGATAAGCGCAGCGCCATCAGGCGAAGCGGGCTTAAAGATTTAGCACAACGTGGCGATAATCACTCTGTCCGCGTTGAAATAGGCAGTGACATTCGCGCCTTCTTGCAGTGATAGCGCATCGTCAGTCGGAACGGTGGCGCACAGCGTTTGTCCATCCGGCAAGGTCATTAACACCTCACACTGCTCGCTTCCGCGTTCAATATGGCTGATGGTGCCTTGCAATTGGTTATCGGCGGCCTGAGCGATAGCATCATCCTGGGTGATCCCCACCCACGGCGCTTTCAACAGGATCAAGACTTCTTTGCCTTCATCAAGCCCCAGACGTTCACCGCTCTGCGCGGTAATCGCCACTTTCAACCGTGTTTCGCCATCGGCCAGCAGGACGTCAACATGCTGTTGAACCTGGTCGTGGTCGCGTGCGGTGATGGTGCCAAACCATTGGTTACGCGCACTGGTTTGTAGTGAGAAGCGGGAGATGGCCGCCAGCAGGCTATTAAGTGGAACCGCATCGTCATCGCTCAGGACATCGAAGGCTTTTTGCTGAATTTGCGCCAGCAGATCGTATAACTGAATCAGGCGCTGGCCGTAGCGGGTTAACACTGCACCGCCGCCGCCTTTGCCACCGGTGGCGCGCTCTACCAGCGTCTGCTCACTCAGCTGGTTCATTTCGTTAATCGCGTCCCAGGCGCTTTTATAACTGATACCTGCATCCTTCGCGCCCTGACTGATGGAGCCGGAAAGCGCAATGTGCTTAAGCAGAGAAATGCGGCGGGGATCGGCAAACAGTTTTTGCTGAAGTTTCAGTGTAAGAAGGATTTCGGCCTGCATAACAAGCTCCTGGCAAAAAAGGGTATTGTGACGGAAAACAGTGCCTGAGCAAAGCCGACCGCACAAAAGGGGAGTGCTTTTCTGTGTTATGTGGTTAGAATACAACTAAGGACTATATCTGGAGTTGACCATGTTAGAGTTATTGAAAAGTCTGGTATTCGCCGTAATCATGGTACCTGTGGTAATGGCCATCATTCTGGGACTGATTTACGGACTGGGTGAAGTGTTCAACATTTTTTCCGGTATCGGTCAGAAAGACCAGTCCAGACAGAATCATTGATTCCCCGAACGCCCGCTTAGCCGGGCGTTTTTTATTGCTCATTATCCAACTGCGTTAGTTCCTCAAGATCCTGCTTTCCCTGCCGATATTTTCTTTGTGTAACCTCTAATTGGTAGTAATAACCACTGGGAAAATCCTGATTTAATCGTTATATTTGCGCCTACATAACGAAACTCAAAGGAGTTACAGATGGCACGTACATGGTTACGCTTGTTTGCAGGGGCAACACTTTCTCTTTCTGTTGCCGGACATGCACTGGCGGATGAAGGTAAAATCACAGTGTTTGCAGCGGCGTCGTTAACGAACGCGATGCAGGACATTGCCGCAGAATATAAAAAAGAGAAGAATGTTGATGTTGTCTCCTCTTTTGCCTCTTCTTCTACGCTGGCACGCCAGATTGAAGCCGGTGCACCGGCCGATCTGTTTATTTCTGCCGATCAGAAATGGATGGATTACGCGGTAGACAAAAAGTCTATCGATACCGCAACGCGCAAAACGCTGCTCGGTAACAGTCTGGTCGTTGTCGCGCCGAAAGCCAGCGCACAGAAAGACTTCACCATCGACAGCAAAACCAACTGGACCAGCCTGTTGAACGGTGGTCGTCTGGCGGTCGGCGATCCGGAACATGTTCCGGCGGGTATTTACGCGAAAGAAGCGCTGCAAAAACTGGGAGCATGGGATACCCTGGCGCCGAAACTGGCTCCGGCTGAAGATGTTCGTGGCGCATTGGCGCTGGTTGAACGCAACGAAGCCCCGCTGGGCATTGTCTATGGTTCTGATGCCGTCGCCAGCAAAGGCGTAAAAGTTGTGGCGACTTTCCCGGAAGACTCACATAAAAAAGTGGAATACCCCATCGCGGTTGTTGATGGGCACGCCAACGCAACGGTCAGCGCGTTCTATGATTACCTGAAAGGACCGCAGGCCTCTGAAATCTTCAAACGTTATGGATTTACGACCAAGTAATGATACTGACCGATCCTGAATGGCAGGCCGTCATACTGAGCCTGAAAGTTTCTTCCCTGGCCGTCTTGTTTAGCCTGCCGTTTGGGATCTTCTTTGCCTGGCTACTGGTACGCTGTAAGTTCCCAGGCAAAGCACTGCTCGACAGCGTACTGCACTTGCCGCTGGTACTGCCTCCGGTCGTGGTGGGGTACCTGCTGCTGGTGGCTATGGGGCGGCGCGGATTTATTGGCGAGTGGCTATATGACTGGTTCGGTATCACGTTTGCGTTTAGCTGGCGTGGTGCGGTGCTGGCCGCGGCGGTGATGTCTTTCCCTCTGATGGTGCGGGCAATACGTCTGGCGCTTGAAGGTGTTGACGTCAAGCTGGAGCAAGCGGCCCGCACGCTGGGGGCCGGGCGCTGGCGCGTATTCATGACCATTACCTTACCGTTGATGCTGCCTGGCATTATCGTCGGCACGGTGCTGGCGTTCGCGCGTTCCCTCGGTGAATTCGGCGCAACCATTACTTTTGTCTCCAATATTCCGGGTGAAACCCGCACCATTCCTTCGGCAATGTACACCCTCATCCAGACCCCCGGCGGCGAAAGCGCGGCGGCAAGGTTATGTATCATCTCTATTGTGTTAGCGCTGATTTCGCTACTGATTTCTGAATGGCTGGCGCGTATTAGCCGTGAACGGACGGGGCGATAATCATGCTGGAACTTAATTTCTCCCAGACGCTGGGAACCCACTGTCTGACGCTCAACGAAACGCTGCCAGCCAGCGGTATTACCGCTATTTTTGGTGTCTCTGGCGCGGGCAAAACGTCGCTGATTAATGCTATCAGTGGTCTGACCCAACCCCAGTCCGGGCGCATTGTGCTCAACGGTCGGGTATTGAATGACGTTGAAAACGGTATCTGCCTGACGCCTGAAAAACGTCGGGTGGGCTATGTTTTTCAGGATGCGCGTCTGTTCCCGCATTACAAAGTGCGCGGTAATCTGCGCTATGGTATGGCAAAAAGCATGGCCGGGCAGTTTGATAAGCTGGTGGCATTGCTGGGCATTGAGCCTTTGCTTGACCGTCTACCTGGGGGCCTTTCCGGTGGTGAAAAGCAGCGTGTTGCTATTGGTCGGGCGCTACTTACCGCACCAGAGTTATTGCTGCTTGATGAACCGTTAGCCTCACTGGATATTCCGCGCAAACGCGAACTGCTGCCTTATCTGCAACGGCTGGCGCGTGAAATTAATATTCCCATGTTGTATGTCAGCCACTCGCTTGATGAGATTTTGCATCTGGCCGATAAAGTGATGGTGTTGGAAAACGGGCAGGTCAAAGCGTTTGGCTCACTGGAGGATGTCTGGGGGAGCAGTGTGATGCATCCCTGGCTACCGAAAGAGCAGCAGAGCAGCATACTGAAAGTTAACGTACTGGAGCATCACCCGCATTATGCGATGACCGCGCTGGCGCTGGGCGATCAGCATCTGTGGGTCAATAAGCTGGATCAACCGCTGCAAACTGCGCTGCGCATTCGTATTCAGGCGTCGGATGTTTCACTGGTATTACAACCGCCGCAGCAGACCAGTATTCGTAACGTGTTGCGCGCCAAGGTTGCGCAGAGCTATGACGACAACGGGCAGGTGGAAGTGCAGCTTGAGGTCGGCGGGAAAACGCTGTGGGCGAGGATCAGCCCGTGGGCCAGGGATGAGCTGGGCATCAAACCTGGCCTGTGGCTGTACGCACAAATTAAGAGCGTGTCGATTACCGCCTGATTACAGCAACTGAGAATAGATAAATTTGGCGATGCTGTCGGTGGTGTTGTCACCTATCACGATGTTGGCGCGGGCTTTGACTGCATCATCGGCATTGCCCATCGCCACGCCGGTACCCGCGGCTTCCAGCATACTGATATCATTGAAGTTGTCGCCAAAAGCGATCACGTTTTCCATTGATCCACCTTGCGCTTCAATCCACTGGGCAAGGCGTCTTCCTTTGCTATTGCCTTTACGGGCCACGTCAACCTGATCGTGCCAGGACCACTCACACTCCAGCCCCAGCTGCTGTTCAACATGTTTACCAAACTGCTGCAGCTTTGGAATATCTTCGTCAGTCAGGGCAAATTTCCACACGGCATTAACGTCATGCGCGGCCTGTGCCAGCGAAGGAACCTGAGTGAAGGTCGGGCGCTGTTCCGGCGGCAGCGTTTGCGCCCAGTTTGCGGTACGCACGACATGCCCGGTCGGGCGTTCATACAGCATGGCCTCGTCAACATACATCAGCCCGTGGATCTGATGTTCATTCAGCATATCAATCAACTGCAACGCCTGGTTAACCGGAAGGGGATCGGATTCCAGTACCTTTTTTGCCTGATAATCATACAAGTAGGTACCGTTACAGCAAATTGCAGGTGTATCCAGCGCCAGTGCCTGATAAAAAGGATGAATAGCAACGTGATGGCGACCCGTGACAATGATAAGTTGGTAGCCTGCTTCTCTGGCGCGAGAGAGCGCCTCGAGAGAGGATGGCAGCAAGGTTTTTTTCGGGGTCAGCAACGTACCGTCTAAATCCAGGGCAATCACGCGTGCGGTCATAGGTTTTTCCAGATGAAGGTTGAGAATTTTGTCTGTCAGAATGGTACACCGAGTCGGGGGCCGGACAAAATTCTGAGCCTTAATTAAGCATTCACCGATAAAAGCGTCTACCTTAGGCGTGTGTCAGGCCATTGCAGCCACCTGCCAAAAGCAAAGGAGTTTTCATGAAGCAAACCGTTTATACCGCCAGCCCTGAAAGTCAGCAAATTCACATCTGGGGCCTGAATCACGATGGTTCACTGACGCTGACGCAGGTGGTTGATGTACCGGGTCAGGTACAGCCGATGGTTGTCAGCCCGGATAAACGCTACCTCTATGTCGGTGTGCGCCCGGAGTTTCGGGTGCTGGCATACCGTATTGCGCCTGATGACGGTGCACTGACATTCGCTGCGGAATCTGCCCTGCCGGGGAGCCCGACGCATATTTCGACCGATCATCAAGGGCGTTTTGTGTTTGTCGGCTCTTATAACGCGGGTAGTGTGAGCGTCACGCGTCTGGAAGATGGCCTGCCGGTGGAACTGGTTGACGTGGTTGACGGTCTGGATGGCTGCCACTCGGCCAACATCTCTCCGGATAACCGGACCCTGTGGGTTCCGGCGTTGAAACAGGATCGTATCTGCCTGTTCACCGTCAGTGATGATGGCCATTTGGTTGCACAGAAACCCGCGGAAGTGACTACCGTTGAAGGTGCGGGTCCGCGTCATATGGTGTTCCATCCGAATCAGCAATATACCTACTGCGTGAATGAGTTGAACAGTTCAGTCGATGTTTGGGAACTGAAAGATCCGTACGGCAAAATTGAGTGTGTACAGACGCTGGATATGATGCCTGCTGATTTCTCTGATACACGCTGGGCGGCAGATATCCATATTACGCCAGATGGTCGTCATCTGTATGCCTGTGACCGTACCGCCAGCCTGATTACGGTATTCAGCGTATCAGAAGACGGAAGTGTGCTGACGAAAGAAGGCTTCCAGCCTACTGAAACACAGCCGCGCGGTTTTAATATCGACCACAGCGGGAAATACCTGATTGCCGCAGGGCAGAAGTCCCACCATATTGCGGTGTATGAAATTGCGGGTGAACAGGGATTGCTGGCAGAGAAAGGACGCTATGCGGTAGGCCAGGGCCCAATGTGGGTGGTGGTTAACGCGTACTAATCACTGCGACGCCCGCTTGCGGGCGTCATTATCTGAACGTGATTCCTGTTTTTGCTGTACCTGCCTATTTCATTTTCGTTTGTGATAACTCAGACTACCCATATTGACTGAGGGCTGAGGTCGTTTCTTCATTTCATCTCTCACCCGCACTAAATATTTTCCTAAAAGTCTATTTTTTTAAATGTGGGGTATCGTGTATTAAATTTCAATGAGATAATTGAAATGAAAATATATAAATAATTGTGATGCAACTTAAAATTAAATTTTCATTATATATATATTATCTGAATAATTGACGTAATTTTAAGATTACGGAAATATGTCCTCTGAATTAATAAGGCGTGTAAGCGTAATTAGAATATCTACTAATTTATAGTGGTAGGCATATTGGGAGTGAAAAAATGAGTAAAATGAACATATCTGGTTCATCGGGTTCTACCGCTGGGGTACAGAACCATTCTTCGGAGACTCAACGCAGCCGCAGTACCGGAGATCTTAGTAAAAATCTTCAATCAGTTAAAAATAAAACAGAGCAAAAATCAGAAGCACTTTCCCGAATTTCTTCTATTAGTCGTTTGCCTAAAGGTCAACCCAACATTGAGCCTTCTAAGAGCATCAGGGTACCTCAGGGGCCGGGTGGCATACCGCAGATCACTCAAATGGGGGTCTATACCCTTGATTCAGGTAACGGTGGGACGTCAACGAGCCTTAAAATAAACGTGCCAGCGAGGCATGTGGGTGATCCATTGGTTAAGTATTCACTGGCCAAAATGGAAAATGATGAGACATTTGTCAGAACCCTTGACATAAAAGAAAGAATGGCTCTCATTGCTGATAGTAAAAATAATTCTGCAGGAAATAAACTAATCAGCACTGAAGGTATTCAATGCGGTGATAAGATTATTCCATGGGATAATTTCATTGCCTGGCAGAAGCCTGAAACAAGTACTTTTGATAAGCCGAATAATGCCGCTAAGTTAATACTATTTTTCCGCAAAGGTGAGGGCGTTGCTGTTCTTAATGAAGAAAACCGACTGAATTTGAATCATTTATGCAAAACAACCGAAACGTTAGACTGTTTTTATCCTGCACGTCTGTATAATAAGTTACCGGACTTGCACGAAATTAAAGTGAGTGAATATGTTGATTCACTGATTCATGAGTTTGGGACTGCGGTTCCTGAGCGTGTTGCTTTAACAAAGCTCTATGCTGAGGCTATGGATTCCTATGGTAAAGATAAGCTTTATCATCTGCGTAAAAACATTGACGCAATGTGTACTGATTCAAATGGAAAGAGCAGGGAAGCACTGGGACTAAGCCATCGTTACAGACATGAGCAGGCTAAGGGGGTATCTGAAGCTAAGAAAATCTACGCGCAAGGAATTAAGGCACTGTCCGCGGACTGGGACCGGCCAACCAGTGCGGAAAAATGGAGCGATAACGATACGCTACGCTGCGCGGTGATTGAAAACGTTATTAAATCAGGGCATGCAAACAGAATATCGGATGCTGATGCGAAGAAATATTTTCCGACGATTTATACCAGTAAGAGATTCAATCAGTACATTAATACTGTTTACGCTAACTCTGGCTATCAAATAGCTTTGCGTTCCATGGTGAATAGTAATGATTTTAGCGGAATACAAGGTATTAATGAGGTCTCACCGAGAGCGAGAGCGGAAAATATCAAGAGTGCTATTTCCAATCTGGAGGAGTTGGCATTACTAAACCCCAAAAAAATCAGGCGTGAACTGAAAAAAAATGAAAAGGAACTACTTAATCATCTTGAGCAGAATAGTATCCTGGATAAAGATGTCAAAACTTTGGCGTACGGAAAAGAGATTGATAAACTTTCTAATCAGTTGAATCTCTTGAAAAATAAGGCTTATCGTAAAGAAATTTCCTCGTTTAAAATGGAGCTGAAAAAAATCACCGAACTTGAACCGGGTAGCATGGAGCATATGGTTGCGACAAGCCTATCCCGTAACAATGTTCAGAGTAAATATTCAGAAAAGAGTATAGATACTCTCAGAGCATTGAGAGATGAAAAGGTTCTTGGACTGCGTGGGAACGAAAACAAGCATGAGCGGGAATGCCTCAGACAGCAAATTGCCTGGTTGGACAATCATATTGAGTCTGTTGTTGAAACATATTATGGATTCTTATCACTTAAAGATAAAGTAGATTTCTTGCTACAGGAATCTGACATTGCATGGGGAAAGTATGCTGACTATTTAAGCGAGCCTGTCGACAAGGAACTGGTGAGGAAATATCACCATATGGCCATCACCAGAAATAGCCAGTTAAAGTATTTAATTTCTGCAATAAAAAAAATAAGTAATGAAAATTATATTTTCTCGCCTGGGGATATTGAACATATTTCAAACCAAATTTCAAATCCAAACTGCTTATGCATACCCGATATACCTGATGGCATAAAATTCGATAAGAAAGTATTTCGTTCACTGGAAAAAACGCGTGACAGTTTCTCAGAGTTTAGTACATGGGCATGGTACCAAAAATATAACGCCACCCATGATCCTGTATCTAGAAATACTTTGCGAAATAAAAAATTATCTGATGTAAGTATCAATAAAAATGAACCTTTGGCAGATTCAGATAATGTAGAAAAATCTCTACAGGTTAAAGACAATGTAAATCCTAAAAATAAAGATACCCTGAGAAAGGAAATTATCAACGAGATTGATTTTAAAAAATACAATTCTCAAATTGATGGTGAAATAGCTGTCTTGGCACTTTATTCTTATTTAGCAGAGCGTAATGTTCAGCTCAATATTTTGGAGGCTGATAAAGAATCACGTGTACCTATCGAACTCATAGCTGCGGGTAGAGGGTTGAATATAAAAAAACCGCCTAAAACTGATAACTCCGTTTCCATTATTCTTGATCGTGGGCATTATTCTGGCTTTGATCCAAAAGAAGCAATAACATATCCATCTAAAGGAGATGGCAACTGTCTTTTTCATTCCGTTGCTAATATGTTAAAAATTAATAATATTAAAATGGAAGGTATTAATGATATCGTGGATGGTGTTTATCTTAATCAACTGACAAAAGAACATTTTAATAATAATTTTGATAAGTTTATTGCCGCATTTTTTAACTCTGATGACGAAAGTGACACTACAAATGGAAAGCGTACGAAAGCTCTTTTCCATCTTGTGAAAGAATATAAAAATTTGCCATTGGAAACTGTCGAATCTGGCGCAACTGCTTCCGGAGATGCTAATTCTGGCGATGTTAAGCTAACTTATGATTTGTCGGATGAGGAAGTAGTCAGAGAAAATATTGATGATGGGATTGACGAGCTACTGGCTGGCAATACTTCACTATCTAAAGCAGGTGATGATGTCCCCACAGCGGAAGACTCGCACCCCGATGAACCGTTGACAACTGAAACTACAGCGCATCAGCCCAGTGAGTCTGTAGAGGATTTAAATACTGATAATAAATCCATGACATCGACTGGCGCAACGGCTTCCGGGGATGATAATTCCCTTGAATTTAAGATTACTTTTAATGATGAAGTATACACATTAAAAAATGTAAAAGCTCTTGAGGAAATGGCGAAGAAAACCTCTGATAGGGCAGAGAAAAAACAATTACATGAAGAGGTTAAAGAGCAAAAGTCAATTTATAAAAAATTGAATATCCCATTTGAAAGTGTCGAGCTTACTAAAAACAGCATGACTGTCACGGTATTGGAGAAGCAGAAGGACTTGCTTGTACAGGTTAAATATTTTTACGATTCAGAATTTAAGTGTAATGAAGATGCGACAGAATATAAACCAATATCAGGGGCGGGGGATCTTAAAATACCTGGAGTGAATGGTAAAATTTATACTATTCCAGGTTGTACTTATAAAAGATATGAAAGAAAGTTGGGCGCTTCTACAAATTATGATTATTTTAAACAAGTAGAAAATGCAAAAGAAACACATTTTACACATGCTGGTTTTACCAACTATATTAATGATATAATAGCTGAAAATAGATTTGATTATTTCAGAACCATGACACCATCTGAACTTCATGATCTTCGAAAACAAGTTGAACTATTATCACAACAAGAGATAATCGATCGATCCAGTATAAAAATTGAGGGCTACTTTCAGCCACAAATGACAGAAAATAATAAAGTTCCTGGTGCTCATGAGAATATTATCAGTTCTGGTAATCGGATTCCTATTGTCAATAGTGAGATAAAGGGGCTAGATCCAAGATTAGCTATAATTATAAGTAGATTTCCTGATATATTTGAAAAATATAAAAAATTAATATACCCGAATCTTTCTTTAGATATATCTAAATTGTGTGAATTGCATGAAAGAGAAATTAGAGACATTCTTGCGGAAAATTATCTTGAATTGAAGAGTGGAACGGACGCTTTCCTTGGTTTTATGGAGGAGTTTTTATACGTTGCGAAAAACATTGACCAAGGAGTACAGTATCTATTGAAGGATGAATCAACCTTAAAAATAAGAACGCTACTATCTTCTAGTCTTGATGGTATAGATTCAAAAGGAATAACGGCTATAAAATTTAAAAATGGAATTGATGTGCCGTTAAATGAATTGTTTGTAAGGATTCATTATGAATTCTCCGCAGATAATAATAAGAGGGAAAATAAATTTGATTATCCTGCTCATGTTGATAAATCAAACAAATTTATGTGGGAGGATAAAATGGAAGCATCAATTGATAAATCAAGAATGTTACTCGAAGTTGAAGTCCCTTCAAATTGTATTGCTCAGCGAGTTATTAGTGATAATGATATTGATGAGGTGAGTTTTGGATTGGAAAAGATAACGTATAATGCCACAATGCTTAAAAAAAATGGGCTGGATAAAGAACAGTTTCTTAAATTAATGAGTGAAAAATTTAAATTCAAGAATCGCGGTCCTATAATGGTTTTCCAGGATGAAAAATATAGTCCTGATAAGCTTAGTGATAACAGTTTTTGTGACTTTAAAATGTCAACAGATAATCATGATTTCAAGAAGAGATTTGATCAATATTTTGGTGAAAAATATAATAAAGCTAAAGAATTAAAGGCAACAATAAGCGGCCAGGAAAAAATTCGTAAAGATTCATCCGCTCATTATGATGCTTCCGTGATATCAACGGATAATGTAAACCAGTCTCAGGATATAGCATTAGGGAATAAATATCTAACGGAATTAGGGAATAAAATCATAGCGCGATTAGATTTTAACAAATATTGGCAAAGCATTGATGGTGAAATCGCGCCATATGCACTTGGTTTTTATTTAGATTCACTAGGTATTAAACTTAATATTCTAGAAACAGATTCGATGTCGACTTCTTATGTTAAACCCGTGCGTAAGGATAGAAATTTATATATGCCAAAGAGGGATTCATATAATGGTGTTGTAAATATTATTTTGGAAAATAATCATTATAATGGCTATGAATCACGCACGCGCCAAACAATAGTTGCAGGCGATGGGGACTGTCTTTTCCAGGCCGCAGCCGAAATGTTAAATAAAATTGACACAAATGAATTTGACAAAAAAATTGACGGAAAAAATCTTGCTGCTAAGACTGCAGAATATCTAAAGTCTTCTGAATATATCGAAGAAATTATTAATGCGTTTTTTACTGAAAACGATAAACGTAAAATTAACAGGCTTCCTCCAGAATTGGAAAAACGTTCTAAATATCTTTTCAAACTTGTAGAACTGTACCAGAAAGTTGAGACTAAACTGAACGAGGAAGCTGAGATTGCTAGATATAAAGCTAGCCTATATGAGGCTGATGAGGCTGATGAGGCTGATGAGGGTGGTGGTATGATTTCTCTTGATAAGCTACTTGCTGATTTGAAAAAGGATATGAGAGTAGAACTCATAGTAAGAGAAAATAAATGTTCTGAAGAGCTCTTCAATCTTGTGGAACAGTTCCGGGAATTTGAGAAGAAACTGAACGTGGAAGCTAAGATTGAAGCTCGGATTGCTGAATACAGAGCTAGCGTTGCGGTATCTGATCGAAATCGTGGTATGTTGGATTTTGAGGAATTACTTGCTAAGGTGCAAAAGGATGCAGCAGAAGAGCACATGATCGTAGAAGAGCTAAGGAAAAAGGATGAGCAACCTGCTTCTGCACTTGATGAAAATGCTTCAATACTGAAAGTGGCTGACGACTCATCTCATGTTTCGAAGTCATCAGAGAGTGATGATAATGAAACTGTCGCGGCACAGCCTTCAAATGGGACACCTGCTGGCAAGGCTCCAAAAGAGTTTTTCAGCAAAAGAGAACTCAGTCGTATTCTCAGCCGCCAGAGTGTACTGGTACAATAAAAAGAGTGACCTATTCAGGGATGGCGGTCAGCCATCCCTTTGCGCAATTACTGCTTCGGCTCTGCAACCACTTTGCTACCTACACCGCGGTTGTTGTATTCCCACATGCGGTTGAAGTTGGTGTCGTTCAGGTTGCGCTGAATTTCACCTTTGTCATCTTCCGCACCGGTGTTCCCGGCAAACGGACGTTTTGAGATAACGCTGTCAGCCCAGGGTTTTGCCATGTTAAAGCCTTCGTTGATCACGCTGTCGCGAATAACCACCTGACCATTGGTGTTGGAATCGACATCCAGCGAGCGGCCCAACTGCGCGACGCCATCGCCTGCTGCGGTAAAGCGGCTATTGGTGGCGAGGAAACCGTAGTAAATGTTCGACAGGGTTGCCGGTGCAAAAACGTAGGCTTCCTGCTGGGTGCGGGAGTTTACTACGCGGAAATCGGTGTTATCGAATACCACCGCGCCACGACCAGAAACCATATCCACATCACCTTCAATGTAGCTGTTCGTCACCAGCGTACGCGGCTGACGATCGTTTTCCAGACGGTTTTGTACGCCGCTGTTGGTCACGAAGAAGGTGTTCTGACGTCCCAGAATGTTCACCTTGTCGATCTGCACTTTATCGCCATCGGTACGCAGTGCGACGGCCGGGTGGTTACCCGCATCCACGCTGTCACCGAGGTTGTTTTCGATGGTCAGGTTCTGCAACTGCAGACCATTGTTTTGTGACCAGACAACCGCAGAACACATCACGCCGATGTTTGTGCCGCGTTTATTCTGGCAATTATCATACATATACCACGCAGGTTTACCCGGCATATATTTACCGCCAGGGTTCACCGTACGACGCCAGTCTGCGGTGCTCATTTCGCCATCAATAGCCTGGCCAATTTTCACATCCAGCGGTTTTTCGCCAGTACCGTAGAGCGTCAGGCTTCCTGTCGCCGCCGGGATATAGACCGTGCCCTGATACTCGCCAGGCATGATCGCGATGTACTGACGTTTATTGGTGCGTTTAATGATTGCCGCATCAACTGCTGCCTGAATACTGGTATGGGTAACGCCTTGAGTTCCTGCCGGGCCGACGACAAAGTCAGGCTGGGCGGGCAGGGAAATAGCGGAAGGACTCCATGGCGCAGTGTTTGGCGTCAGCGCGGAAAAATAGTGCGCAGCGACAAAATTTTTCGCTTCATTTGCCGACAGAATCGGACGCATAGACGTTCCAGGCGCGGTCTGATCGGACGGAATTTGATCGGGCGGTGTAGAGCTACAGGCTGTCAGCGTCACGCCAAAAGCCATTGCCAGCGCCAGACGGGAAACTGATGAAATGTTCACAGGTTGCTCCGGGCTTTGAAAGTTATCCATTGAAGCCTGCTTTTTTATACTAAGTTGAGCGAAACGGGAAGGCGAAAAGGTAAAAAGTTGTTTTTTATAGCAGCAATGTCGGGTGTAGAGAGTCCTTATATCACAATTAGATAACAATTTTGGTCCTTCAGGTTGACAACATCCACAGGATGAAAAATAAATGTCTATACAACCTATGACAAGTGGTGAGTCGAATGCAGCAATTTTTTCCTGATGATGCTATCTGGCGTAATGTCCGCCTGGCGACCATGGATCCTGAACGTGATACTCCGTATGGGCTGGTGGATGGCCATGCGCTGATCGTCCGTCAGGGTAAGATTCGGGACATTGTGCCTGAGTCGTCGTTATACCTTACACACGATAATACCCTTGATATGCAAGGACGATTGATTACGCCGGGTCTGATTGACTGCCATACACACCTGGTGTTTGGAGGGAATCGTGCAGGTGAATGGGAACAGCGGCTAAACGGCGTTTCCTACCAACAGATCAGTGCTCAGGGAGGCGGTATTAATGCCACCGTGTCGGCGACCCGTAGTGCCACGGATGAACAACTTCTTCATATAGCGCATCAGCGAATGGAGCGGCTAATAAAAGAAGGCGTTACGTTGCTGGAAATCAAATCGGGCTACGGCCTGGATTTGACGACAGAAGAGAAAATTTTGCGCGTCGTGGCTGCGCTGGCGGCAGAAAATACCGTCGAAATAAGCCCAACGCTGTTAGCTGCACATGCCACACCGGCGCAGTATCGCGATGATCCCGATAGCTACATTACGCTAGTGTGCGAGACGATTTTGCCGCAGTTGTGGGAACAGGGATTGTTTGAAACCGTTGACCTGTTCTGTGAAACAGTGGGCTTTACGCTGGCGCAGAGCGAACGCGTGTTTCAGGCCGCGCAGGCGTTGGGTATCCCGGTTAAAGGTCATGTCGAACAACTGTCATTACTGGGCGGCGCACAACTGGTTAGCCGCTACCACGGATTATCAGCCGATCACATTGAATATCTGGATGAAGCGGGCGTAGCGGCGATGAGCCAAAACGGTACGGTCGGTGTGCTATTGCCCGGCGCTTTTTATTTCCTCAAAGAGAAACAGCGTCCGCCAGTCGAATTGTTACGTCAGTATCAGGTTCCGATGGCGGTGGCGACCGACTATAACCCAGGCACCAGCCCGTTTATTAGCCTGCATTGGGCGATGAATATGGCCTGTGTACAGTTTGGCTTAACGCCGGAAGAGGCATGGGCGGGCGTAACCCGTCATGCGGCCCGGGCGCTGGGGCGTCATGCCACTCACGGACAACTGAAAGCCGGGTTTGTGGCCGATTTTGTGGTGTGGGATGCCGAACTCCCGGTCGAGATCCTCTATGAGCCAGGGCGTAACCCGCTCTACCAACGCGTATTTAAAGGACAATCAGCATGACTAACTGGCAACCTGCTTCTCCTGCGCTCTGGCAGGGGCGAGATGACCGCGCCGAGTCGCCGACTGCGCTGCGCCTGTTTCAGACTCTCACGCTGAGCCCGACGTTTAGTCCAGAAATGTACTCTGAGCAGATAGCACTGCTTGGTTTTGCCTGTGATGAAGGCGTTAAGCGTAATCAGGGACGTACGGGAGCCGCCGGAGCGCCGGACGCGCTGCGTAAAGCACTGGCCAATTTAGCCAGTCACGCGGGCCATCAACGGTTGGTCGATTTGGGAAACATTGTGGCCCAGGCGCCCGACCTTGAAGGTGCTCAGCAGGCGCTGCGCACGGCGGTGCAGCGTTGCCTGCAGGCGGATATGCGTACCTTCGTGTTGGGCGGGGGACACGAAACGGCATTTGCGCATGGTGCAGGGGTGTTGGATGCCTTCCCGCAGGCAAAAGTGGGGATTGTTAACCTCGATGCGCACCTGGACCTACGCTACGCCGAACAACCCACTTCCGGTACGCCGTTTCGTCAACTGGCGCACCTCTGTGAGCAACAGCAGCGTGAATTTCATTACGCCTGCGTGGGCGTCAGTCGGGCGGCGAATACCCAGGCGCTGTGGGATGAGGCGCAACGGCTGGGGGTGACCGTGGTGGAAGATCTGCACTGTCATACGGCGCAGGCGCAGCTGGCGCAATTTGTTGCCAACATGGACGTCATCTATCTGACTATCGATCTTGACGTGCTGCCGGTTTGGGAAATGCCGGCCGTATCCGCGCCTGCCGCGTTGGGGGTCCCGCTGGCGACGTTGTTGGGGCTGATTGAACCCCTTTGTCGCAGCGGTAAACTCCAGGCGGTGGATATGGTTGAGTTTAACCCGCGTTTTGATGACGATGGCAGGGCAGCACGCGTTGCGGCGCGTTTAGGCTGGCAAATTGCACACTGGTGGCACTGACAGGCCTGAGGGAATTGCGCTTATCAGGTCCAGGTTATATCTGTAAACTGCACCTATTAAAATTCTCAGCTTAAGGAAGGCTCACGAATGCACCGAACCCGCCCCCAAACTGCTCCGGCGCCTTTTTACGAAAAGGTCAAACAGGAGATCAGTGAAAAGATTGCCAGCGGTATCTGGCAACCTCACGATCGTATCCCATCGGAGGCGGAGCTGGTGGCGCAGTATGGCTTTAGCCGTATGACCATCAACCGGGCGCTGCGTGAATTAGCGGATGAAGGTTTACTGGTGCGTTTGCAGGGGGTGGGGACGTTTGTCGCCGAACCGAAAGGCCAGTCCGCGCTGTTTGAAATTCGTAGCATCGCGGATGAAATTAATGCGCGCCAGCATCAGCACCGCTGTGAGGTCCTGACGCTGGAAAGAACCCGGGCAAGCGCGCAGCAGGCTTTGGTGTTAAACGTCAAAGAAGGCACCCCCATTTTTCACTCCATCATGGTGCACTACGAGAACGAGCTGCCGGTGCAGATTGAAGATCGCTGCGTGAATGCGGAGATTGTGCCGGAGTATCTGTTGCAGGATTACAGCCAGACCACACCGCACGCTTATCTGTCGCTCATCGCCCCTTTGACGGAAGGAGAACATATTGTCGAAGCGGTACGCGCCAGCGCGGAAGAGTGTGCGCTGTTGCATATCAAAGAGCACGATCCCTGCCTGTTGATCCGCCGCAAAACTTGGTCGGCGTCTTCTATTGTCTCTCATGCCCGCTTACTTTTCCCAGGCTCCCGCTATCGTCTGCAAGGGCGGTTCATGTCCTGATACAGGATATGAAAACCGTGATTGCTGACGCAATATAATAAAAATGTATCTTAATTGTTAAAATCACCCTTGCGGTAGCTTGTATAGACAAGTATATGTTACTTATCTATCCGACGTTCGCGAGGAGTTTTCTGTCATGTCTCACAGCAAGTATCGTCAGCAGGATGTTCGTGCACCACGCGGTACCACCTTAACGGCCAAAAGCTGGCTGACCGAAGCGCCGCTGCGCATGTTAATGAACAATCTGGACCCTGACGTGGCGGAAAATCCGCATGAGTTGGTGGTGTACGGTGGGATTGGTCGTGCAGCGCGTGACTGGGAATGCTATGACGCCATCGTCAAGGCACTGACCGAACTGGAATCCGATGAAACCCTGCTGGTTCAGTCCGGGAAACCGGTCGGCGTGTTCAAAACCCATGACAATGCGCCACGCGTGCTGATTGCTAACTCCAACCTGGTGCCGCACTGGGCGACCTGGGAACACTTTAACGAATTGGACGCCAAAGGGCTGGCGATGTATGGCCAGATGACTGCCGGGAGCTGGATCTACATCGGCAGTCAGGGCATCGTACAGGGCACGTATGAAACCTTCGTTGAGGCCGGACGTCAGCATTATCAGGGCAACCTGAGTGGACGCTGGGTTCTGACCGCCGGGCTGGGCGGCATGGGCGGGGCGCAACCGCTCGCTGCTACGCTTGCGGGCGCATGCTCGCTGAATATTGAATGCCAGCAAAGTCGCATTGATTTCCGCCTGCGTACCCGTTACGTGGACGAGCAGGCGACATCGCTGGACGATGCGCTGGCGCGTATCGACAAATACACCCGCGAAGGTAAAGCGGTGTCCATTGCGCTGTGCGCGAACGCTGCTGACATTGTACCGGAACTGGTTAAGCGCGGCGTACGTCCGGATATGGTCACTGACCAGACCAGCGCCCACGATCCGCTGCACGGTTATCTGCCGTCCGGCTGGAGCTGGGAAGAGTATCAGGCGAAAGCGGTATCCGATCCGCAGGGCACTGTGCAGGCGGCGAAACGTTCAATGGCAACGCATGTCGAAGCGATGCTGGCGTTTAGCAAAATGGGCGTACCGACGTTTGATTACGGCAATAACATTCGCCAGATGGCCAAAGAGATGGGCGTGGAAAACGCCTTTGATTTCCCTGGCTTTGTGCCGGCTTATATTCGTCCGTTGTTCTGCCGCGGCATTGGTCCGTTCCGCTGGGTGGCGCTTTCCGGCGATCCGCAGGATATTTATAAAACCGATGCCAAAGTGAAAGAGATCGTGGCCGATGATAAGCATCTGCACCACTGGCTGGACATGGCTCGTGAGCGGATCAACTTCCAGGGCTTACCGGCGCGTATCTGTTGGGTTGGTCTGGAATGGCGACAAAAGCTGGGCCTGGCATTTAACGAGATGGTGCGCAGCGGTGAAGTATCTGCGCCTATCGTCATCGGCCGTGACCATCTGGATTCAGGCTCTGTTGCCAGCCCGAACCGCGAAACCGAAGCGATGCGCGACGGGTCTGACGCCGTATCCGACTGGCCGCTGCTGAATGCGCTGCTTAATACCGCCAGCGGTGCGACCTGGGTATCACTGCACCACGGTGGTGGCGTTGGGATGGGGTTCTCCCAGCATGCCGGAATGGTGATTGTTTGTGATGGCTCTGATGAAGCAGCTGCACGTATTGCCCGGGTATTGCATAACGATCCGGCGACAGGCGTGATGCGCCATGCTGATGCCGGGTATGACATTGCTGTGGAATGCGCCGTCGAAGAAGGGCTGAATTTGCCGATGATTGCCGCCACGCAGGGGAAACGCTGATATGAACACGATTACCTTAACGCCTGGCCACCTAAGCTTTGCGCAGTTGCGCGATATCTGGCAACAGCCGGTTCAACTGAGCCTCGATGCCAGTGCGATTGACGCAATTAATGCCAGCGTCGCCTGCGTCAATAGCATTGTCGCGGAAGGCCGCACGGCGTATGGCATTAATACCGGGTTTGGGCTGCTGGCTCAGACACGTATCGCGACTGACGATCTGCAAAATTTACAGCGTTCGCTGGTATTATCTCATGCAGCAGGCGTAGGCGAAGCGTTAGATGATGCGATGGTGCGCCTGATTATGGTGCTGAAAATTAACAGCCTGGCGCGTGGTTTTTCCGGTATTCGCCTGAGCGTCATTGAAGCGCTGATTGCGCTGGTCAACGCCGGGGTATATCCGCGCATTCCGGCGAAAGGATCGGTAGGGGCATCGGGCGACCTGGCGCCGCTGGCGCATATGTCCCTGACGCTGTTGGGAGAAGGCAAGGCGCGCTGGCAGGGAGAATGGCTCCCGGCGACAGACGCGCTGAAGAAAGCCGGACTGGAGCCAATTACTCTGGAAGCGAAGGAAGGGCTGGCGCTGCTCAACGGCACCCAGGCTTCCACCGCCTTTGCATTACGTGGGTTGATTGAGGCGCAGGAGCTGTTTGCTTCCGCGACGGTGTGCGGGGCGCTGACCACCGAAGCGGTTTTAGGCTCGCGTCGTCCGTTTGATGCCCGTATTCATGCGGCACGAGGACAGCGTGGACAGATTGATGCCGCGACGCTGTATCGCCATGTGCTGACCGATTCCAGCGCACTTGCACAGTCGCATCATAACTGTGAAAAAGTGCAGGACCCTTATTCTCTGCGCTGTCAGCCTCAGGTCATGGGAGCCTGTCTGACACAAATGCGTCAGGTCATGGAGGTGTTGCTGGTGGAAGCCAACGCCGTTTCGGACAACCCGCTGGTGTTTGCCGAAGAAGGCGATGTGATTTCTGGTGGTAACTTCCATGCTGAACCCGTGGCGATGGCCGCGGATAATCTGGCGCTGGCGATTGCCGAAATCGGGGCGTTATCCGAGCGACGTATTGCGTTGATGATGGATAAACACATGTCGCAACTGCCACCTTTCCTGGTGAAAAATGGCGGGGTTAACTCCGGTTTTATGATTGCCCAGGTGACCGCAGCTGCGCTGGCGAGCGAGAATAAAGCCCTCGCGCACCCGCACAGCGTGGACAGTTTACCGACGTCGGCAAATCAGGAAGATCATGTCTCAATGGCTCCTGCAGCAGGTCGTAGACTGTGGGAGATGGCGGCAAATACGCGTGGCGTGATTGCGGTGGAGTGGCTGGCGGCCTGTCAGGGGATCGACCTGCGTGAAGGGTTAACCTCAAGCCCGCTGCTGGAGCAGGCGCGCCAGACGCTGCGTGAGCAGGTTGCGCACTATACGCATGACCGTTTTTTCGCCCCGGATATTGAATGTGCGGCCGAATTGTTAGCGCAGGGAGCGTTGTTAAAATTGTTGCCTGAATTTCTGTAGAAAATTGCCTGATGGCGACGCTAACGCGTCTTATCAGGCCTACGGTCTGCTTTGTAGGCCTGATGAGGCGAAGCCGATATCCGGCGCTGCGTTTAACTAAACATCGCAGTAATCGAGGCGCTGGCGAGCGAATGAAAATGGACGTTAAATCCGACCATCGCGCCGCTGGCGCCTTCATCGACATCAATTCGTTCCACATCCAGCGCGTGAACCGTGAAGATATAGCGATGGGTTTCGCCTTTGGGTGGCGCCGCACCGCCATAGCCCGCTTTGCCGAAATCTGTTCGGGTTTGAATGACTCCATCCGGCAGTGCAACCCGTCCGGAGCCATACCCTTGCGGTAGCTCGCGGGTATCAGCCGGCAGATTGACCACCACCCAATGCCACCAGCCGGAGCCGGTTGGCGCATCAGGATCAAAGCAGGTCACGACAAAGCTTTTAGCCCCGGCGGGCACATCATCCCATGCCAGATGTGGCGAAAGATTATCCCCGTCATACCCCATACCGTTAAAGACGTGGCGATGTGGTAGCTTTTCCCCATCGCGCAGATCGTTGCTGATTAGTTTCATACTGACTCCTCTTGTTAGCCAAAAAGTGTAGCCAGAAACCGTAGAGCTTACCGCTGATTAATCGCTAAAAAATGTTGCATGGCGCACAGCCTCATTGACGGCCTGCGTCAGGCGGCGCAACTGCTCGGGCTGAATAATGTACGGCGGCATCAGATAAATGAGTTTGCCGAACGGTCGTACCCACACGCCCTGTTCGACAAAGAACTTCTGTAGTGCCGCCATATTTACCGGCTGGGTGGTTTCTATCACGCCAATGGCGCCGAGTACGCGCACGTCGGCGACATAGTCGGAATCCGCCGCAGGGGCGAGTTCTTCACGCAACTGCGCTTCAATGGCCGCGACCTGCGAGCGCCACTCGCCGGTGTTGAGTAGCGACAGGCTGGCCGAGGCGACGGCGCAGGCCAGCGGATTACCCATAAAGGTCGGGCCGTGCATAAAGCAGCCAGCATCACCGTTGCTGATGGTTTCTGCGACCAGGCGGGTGGTCAGGGTCGCGGAAAGGGTCATCGTGCCGCCGGTTAACGCTTTGCCGAGGCACAAAATATCCGGCGTAATACCCGCATGTTCACAGGCAAACAGTTTACCTGTACGACCAAATCCGGTGGCGATTTCATCGGCAATCAACAGGATACCTTCACGGTCACACATCTTACGAATACGCTTCAGCCATTCGGGATGATACATGCGCATACCGCCAGCGCCCTGTACGATTGGCTCAAGGATCACCGCCGCTATCTCGTGACGATGCGCGGCCATCAGGCGGGCGAACGGTACCATATCCAGTTCGTCCCACTCGCCGCCCATGCGGCTTTGCGGGGCGGGCGCAAACAGGTTTTCTGGCAGATAACCCTTCCACAGGCTGTGCATTGAGTTGTCGGGATCGCAGACCGACATGGCGCCGAAAGTGTCACCGTGATAGCCGTTACGAAACGTCAGGAAACGCTGACGCGCTTCGCCTTTTGCCTGCCAGTATTGCAGTGCCATTTTCATTGCCACTTCGACGGCAACCGAACCTGAATCCGCGAGAAAAACGCACTCCAGCGCCTTGGGTGTCATGTCCACCAACTGGCGACACAATGTAATGGCCGGGGCATGGGTAATACCGCCAAACATCACATGCGACATGGCATCAATCTGCGTTTTCATCGCGGCGTTCAACTGCGGGTGATTGTAGCCGTGGATCGCCGCCCACCAGGACGACATGCCGTCAATCAGTCTCTCGCCGCTGGCTAAAATCAGTTCGCAACCTTCGGCGCGTGCCACCGGGTATACCGGCAACGGGGAGGTCATCGAGGTGTAAGGATGCCAGATATGGCGTTGGTCAAAAGCAAGATCGTCCGTTGTCATAATCGACTTGTAAACCAAATTAAAAAGATTTAGGTTTACGAGTCTACACCAAACTTACAACGAAACGTATATCAATATGGCTCACACTTCTCGCTGGACAATGTCGCAAGTCACCGAATTATTTGAAAAACCCCTGCTGGATCTGCTGTTTGAAGCGCAACAAGTGCACCGTCAGCACTTCGATCCTCAACAGGTTCAGGTCAGTACGCTGCTGTCGATTAAAACCGGTGCCTGTCCGGAAGACTGCAAATACTGCCCGCAAAGTTCACGCTATAAAACTGGTCTGGAAACCGAGCGTCTGATGGAGGTTGAGCAGGTTCTGGATTCTGCGCGTAAGGCGAAACAGGCCGGTTCAACGCGGTTTTGCATGGGGGCGGCGTGGAAGAATCCGCATGAGCGCGATATGCCTTACCTGGAACAGATGGTCCAGGGTGTAAAAGCGCTGGGGCTGGAAGCCTGTATGACGCTGGGCACGTTGGACGAAACCCAGGCTCAGCGTCTGGCCAGTGCGGGTCTGGACTACTACAACCACAACCTCGACACCTCGCCGGAGTTCTACGGCAATATCATCACCACCCGTTCCTACCAGGAGCGACTTGATACGCTGGACAAAGTGCGCGAGGCGGGGATTAAAGTCTGCTCTGGCGGTATCGTCGGGTTAGGTGAAACGGTGACCGATCGTGCCGGTTTATTGCTGCAGTTGGCGAATCTGCCAACGCCGCCGGAAAGCGTGCCGATCAACATGCTGGTGAAAGTAAAAGGCACGCCGCTGGCGGATAACGACGATGTCGATGCGTTTGATTTTATTCGCACCATCGCCGTGGCGCGCATCATGATGCCGACCTCGTACGTGCGTCTGTCCGCCGGGCGCGAGCAGATGAACGAACAGACCCAGGCAATGTGTTTTATGGCCGGGGCCAACTCGATTTTCTACGGCTGCAAACTGCTGACCACGCCGAACCCGAACGAAGATAAAGATCTGCTTTTATTCCGCAAACTCGGTCTGAATCCGCAGCAAACGGCGGTGCTGGCGGGGGATAACGAACAGCAGCAACGTCTGGAGCAGGCGTTGCGCACCCCGGATACAGACGACTACTACAACGCGGCAACCGTATGACCTGGCAGCAAAAAATTGACGATGCGCTAACGGCGCGTCGTTGTGCTGATGCCCTGCGCCGCCGTTATGCGGTAACGCAGGGGGCAGGGCGCTGGTTGTTGGCCGAGGGGCGTCAGTATCTGAATTTTTCCAGCAACGATTATCTGGGATTGAGTCACCATCCGCAGATAGTCTGCGCCTGGCAGCAGGGGGCTGAACGTTTTGGTGTCGGTAGCGGGGGTTCAGGCCATGTTAGCGGCTATTCCATCGCGCATCAGGCGCTGGAAGACGAACTGGCGCAATGGCTGGGTTATTCACGAGCATTGTTGTTCATCTCCGGCTTTGCTGCCAACCAGGCGGTGATCGCCGCGTTGATGGGAAAAGAGGATCGGATTGTTGCCGACCGCCTCAGCCATGCGTCGTTGCTGGAAGCGGCCAGCCTGAGTCCCGCCGTGTTACGCCGTTTTACCCATAATGACCCGCAACATCTGGCTCGTCTGCTGTCAGCCCCCTGTCCGGGGCAGCAGTTAGTGGTTACCGAAGGCGTGTTCAGCATGGATGGCGACAGCGCACCGCTGGCGGATATCCATGCCGCAGCGCAACGCCAGGCGGCCTGGTTGCTGGTGGATGATGCGCACGGTATCGGCGTGTGCGGTGAGGAAGGGCGCGGCTCGTGCTCCCGACAGCAGGTCAAACCTGAACTGCTGGTGGTGACGTTTGGTAAGGGATTTGGCGTCAGCGGTGCGGCAATACTGTGTTCTGATAGCGTGGCTGATTATCTGCTGCAGTTTGCCCGTCATCTGATTTACAGCACCAGCATGCCCCCGGCGCAGGCGCAGGCATTGCGTGCTGCGCTGGCAGTGATCCGCAGTCGTGAGGGTGATGAACGTCGGGAAAAACTGGCTATGTTGATCCAACGTTTTCGCGCTGGCCTGGATACGCCGGATTTCACGCTGGCAAATTCAGACAGTGCCATCCAGCCATTGATCGTGGGCGATAACCATAAAGCGCTGCAACTGGCGGAGGCTTTACGCGCTCAGGGTTGTTGGGTGACCGCCATCCGGCCTCCTACGGTACCGGTCGGCACAGCCAGATTACGGCTGACGCTGACGCAGGCGCATGAATGCCAGGATATCGACCGTTTACTGGAGGTGCTGCATGGCGCAGGTCAATAAACAGGCCATTGCTGCCGCATTTGGACGCGCCGCTTCCCACTATGAACAACATGCCGGGCTACAGTGCCAAAGCGCCGATGCCTTGCTGACGCTGCTTGGCAAACGGGATTATGCACGGGTACTGGATGCGGGGTGCGGCCCTGGGCGCATGAGTCGCTACTGGCGTGAGCAGGGAAGCGAAGTCAGCGCACTGGATCTTTCTGAACAAATGCTGGCAGAGGCACAGCGGCAAAATGCCGCCCACCACTATCTGCTGGCGGATATTGAAGCTATTCCGCAGGCAACCAGCACATTCGACCTGGCCTGGAGCAATCTGGCCGTACAGTGGTGCAGCGATCTCCGTGGTGCGTTAAACGAACTTTACCGGGTGGTGCGTCCTGGCGGGGCGGTGGCGTTTAGTACGCTGGCGCAAGGGTCGATGCCGGAATTACGCCGGGCGTGGCAAGCGGTAGATGACCGGGAGCACACCAACCGTTTCTTGCCCGTGGAGCAACTTGAAAAGGCGTTGCATGGCTGGGACGTCGAATATCAGCTTCATACGGTGACACTGTGGTTTGACGACGCGTTGAGCGCCATGCGCTCGCTCAAAGGGATCGGTGCGACGCATCTCCATGATGGACGCGAACAGCGCGTACTGACCCGTTCACAGCTGCAGCAGTTACAGTTAGCCTGGCCCTCCGTGCAGGGAAAATACCCGCTAACGTATCAACTTTTTTTAGGAGTAATTCAACGTGACCAGAACGTATTTTGTCACCGGGACGGACACTGAGGTCGGTAAAACCATTGCCAGCTGTGCGCTCCTGCAGGCTGCGGGGCAATTGGGTTATCGAACGGTCGGCTATAAGCCCGTCGCCTCTGGGAGTGAAATGACAGCAGATGGTCTGCGAAACTCCGACGCCCTTGCCCTGCAGCGCAACAGCGCGGTGGCAGTGAGCTATACGGCAATTAATCCCTATACCTTTGCTGAACCCACGTCACCGCATATCATCAGCGCTGATGAAGGGCGACCGATTCTGGCTTCAGTGATGTCTGCGGGTTTACAGGCGCTGCGAATGCAGGCCGACTGGGTGCTGGTGGAAGGTGCTGGCGGCTGGTTTACGCCGCTTTCTCCCACGCTGAGTTTTTCTGACTGGGTACAAACGGAACAACTGCCAGTGATTCTGGTGGTTGGCGTCAAGCTTGGCTGCATCAACCATGCCATTCTGACTGCGCAAGCGGTACAACAGGCTGGGTTGACGCTGGCGGGGTGGGTCGCCAATGATGTGACCCCGCCAGGAAAACGCCATGCTGAATATATGGCAACGCTGAAACGCGCGATTCCGGCCCCGCTACTGGGGGAGATCCCCTGGCTGGAAGACGAGCCAGAACGCGCAACGACAGGGCACTATCTCGACCTTAGCGTTTTGCCTCTGGCGCCATCCAGTCGTTAAGAAACGGGTCGTTGCGCTGCGCCAGTTGTCCCTGAGCCACATTGCGTCCGCGATGTAACAGGCAATAGCAATCAGCGACCCGACGAATAAACGGCAGGCTTTGCTCTGCGAGCATAATGGCGATGCCCAACTCCTGGCTTAGCCTCACAATCAGGTTCCCCAGCTTGTGGATATACGCCTGGCCCGTGCCTCGCGTAGGCTCATCGAGGATCAGCAGGCGTGGGCGTGTCACCAGCGCGCTGGCGAGCGCGAGCTGGTGCTGATCATCCTCTGATAAGACGCCCCCTTTGGTCTGACGCAGACTGTACAACTGTGGGAAGAGGCGGTATATATCGCTGCTGTTCATCGTTTCGCTTTCTTCAACCGCCTGGCGCGCAATATGCAGATTTTCCTCGACCGTCAGCTGCGAAAAAATCCGTCTCTCTTGTGAAACGGCGTTAATACCCAGCGCAATGCGATTTGCCGCCGGGATCGGACTCAGATCGCACGGTGGTGCGCCTGCCTGATGCCAGACCATCGTACCGCTTTCGATAGGCAAATTGCCGATGATGCAATTGGCCAGCGTCGTTTTCCCCATCCCCGGAAGTCCCAGCACGCCGGTACACTTGCCGGGCTGCAGGTCGAGATCCACATTCCATAGCGTGTGCTGGTTGCCGTAATAGTGATTCACTGCGCGAAGACTCAACATCGATTTTCTCCATCATGAAGTTATTCGCCCGATAGGCCGGGGAGCAGAAGAAAATTGCAAATCTCTTGCCAGAAAAGGGAAATACGCGAAAAACAGCGGGATAGCGTGATCCACCGGCAGCGATGTCTGGTTTTTAGCGATCCGGGTTAATTTTGCGCACACTGCCAGTGCCGGGTCGCGTCGGAATGGTGCAGGCAGGTAAATGGTGAAAATGCGAGCAAGATCTCGACCGCCTCCAGGGCTTCGTTAGCTGATAAATATAAAAAAATGGCGATAATTTTTTTTTATCCCACCCGAAAAGGGCACGTCGGTGTTTTTGCCAGGCGGCAGTCAGCACGGGCTGGAGGCAGTTATCCACTATTCCTGTGGATAACCTTGTGTATTAGAGTTAGAAAACACAATGTAAGCGAGAGAAGACGCGGCCTGCGACTAAATTGATGCGAAAGACGGCTCGAGAGAATAGTTATTGAAATACAGAATGTTAGATAAAAGCAATGGCTGTCGCGGAAGTGTCATGCGTTGCCATAAAACTTTCATCTGCCGTCTTGACAAATGTTAAAAAAGTCATTGGTTTGGGGATAACACATTTTTACTGGTGTTTTATCTTGCCAGTGCCAAAATTTTAGCCTGCTCTGACGGGCATTCTGAGGGCGTAACAGAAATATTCTGGTGCGTTACTGTTTTTTCATCCAGTATATTTTACTGGCAAAATATACTGCTGCGAGTAAAATTACACACCTGCCCGCCCATTGCTTCAGGTAGCTGCTCATGAGTAAACCGTTCAAACTGAATTCCGCTTTTAAACCCTCTGGCGATCAGCCTGAGGCGATTCGTCGCCTGGAAGAAGGGCTGGAGGATGGTCTGGCGCATCAGACGCTGCTCGGGGTGACAGGGTCGGGGAAGACATTCACTATCGCCAACGTGATTGCGGATTTACAGCGTCCGACGATGGTGCTGGCCCCTAACAAGACCCTCGCAGCTCAGTTGTACGGCGAGATGAAAGAGTTCTTCCCGGATAACGCGGTTGAGTATTTCGTCTCCTACTACGACTACTATCAGCCGGAAGCCTACGTGCCGAGCTCTGATACCTTCATCGAGAAAGATGCCTCGGTCAACGAACACATTGAGCAGATGCGTTTGTCGGCGACCAAAGCTCTGCTTGAACGGCGGGATGTGGTGGTGGTGGCCTCGGTTTCCGCGATCTACGGTCTGGGCGATCCGGATCTGTATCTGAAGATGATGTTGCACCTGACGGTGGGGATGATTATCGACCAGCGCGCGATCCTGCGCCGGCTGGCTGAACTGCAGTACACGCGTAACGATCAGGCATTCCAGCGCGGGACGTTCCGCGTGCGTGGTGAGGTGATCGACATCTTTCCGGCCGAATCTGACGATATCGCGCTGCGCGTCGAATTGTTTGATGAAGAAGTTGAGCGCTTGTCGCTGTTCGACCCGCTAACCGGGCAGGTTGAATCCACGATTTCGCGCTTCACTATTTACCCGAAAACCCACTACGTGACGCCGCGCGAACGTATTGTGCAGGCTATGGAAGAAATTAAAGTCGAGCTGGCGGATCGCCGCAAAATCCTGCTGGCGAACAACAAGCTGGTGGAAGAACAGCGTTTAAGCCAGCGTACGCAGTTCGATCTGGAAATGATGAACGAGCTGGGTTACTGCTCGGGTATTGAAAACTATTCCCGCTATCTGTCCGGACGCGGTCCGGGCGAGCCGCCGCCGACGTTGTTTGATTACCTGCCCGCCGATGGCCTGTTGGTGGTGGATGAATCCCACGTTACGATTCCGCAAATTGGTGGGATGTACCGCGGCGACCGGGCACGAAAAGAGACGCTGGTTGAATATGGATTCCGTCTGCCGTCGGCGCTGGATAACCGTCCGCTGAAGTTTGAAGAGTTCGAGGCGCTGGCGCCGCAAACCATTTATGTTTCAGCGACACCGGGTAATTATGAGCTGGAGAAATCCGGTGATGATGTGGTCGATCAGGTGGTGCGGCCCACCGGGCTGCTGGACCCGGTCATTGAGGTGCGTCCGGTGGCGACGCAGGTCGACGATCTGCTGTCTGAGATCCGCATTCGCGCGGCGATTAACGAACGCGTGCTGGTGACGACGCTGACCAAACGCATGGCGGAAGACCTCACCGAATACCTCGAAGAACACGGCGAACGGGTGCGCTATCTGCACTCCGACATTGATACCGTCGAACGCATGGAAATCATCCGTGATTTGCGCCTGGGCGAGTTTGACGTGCTGGTGGGTATCAACCTGTTACGAGAAGGCCTGGACATGCCAGAGGTCTCTCTGGTGGCGATTCTGGATGCAGACAAAGAAGGGTTCCTGCGTTCGGAACGATCGCTTATCCAGACCATCGGTCGAGCGGCGCGTAACATCAACGGTAAAGCGATTCTCTACGGCGATAAAATTACCGCATCGATGGCGAAGGCCATTGGTGAAACCGAACGTCGTCGCGAGAAGCAGCAACTGTATAACGAAGAGCACGGTATTACGCCACAGGGGCTGAACAAGAAAGTCGTTGATATTCTGGCGTTGGGTCAGAATATTGCGAAGACCAAAGCGAAAGGTAAAGGGAAGTCGCGTGCCGGGGCGAAATCCGAGGTTGTTGAGCTGGATATGACGCCGAAAGCGCTGCAGCAGAAGATTCACGAGCTGGAAGGTCAGATGATGCAGCATGCGCAGAACCTTGAGTTCGAAGAGGCCGCGCAGATCCGTGACCAGTTGCATCAGTTGCGTGAATTGTTTATCGCGGCATCGTAAGTGGGTGCCGGATGCGGGGTAAACCCCTTATCCGGCCTACAAGCGCACCTGTAGGCCTGATAAGCGCAGCGCATCGGGCAAATACGTTCAACCTAACGCCTGCACCGCTTTCTCCAGCGCGCTATGCAGCAATTGACGGTCATGACGGTAGGGAATGTCGCTGGCTTCCAGCACTTCCTGAACTACAATGCGGTCGGTAACGGCCGAAACATCGACTTTTGGCCCCACAATCACCGCATCAATCACTTTCTTACCAACATATTGCTCAATGATAGCCAGCTTATCGGCAAGGGTCAGGCTGGCGGCAGGCAGGCTAAGTTCGCGTCCCAGATTGCCGATATAAACCATTGGCGCCGGTGTGCGACGTAATGCCTGCGCCATTTCGTCAAGCAGTAGTAGCGGCATCAGGCTGGTATAAAAACTCCCCGGTCCTATCAGGATCAGATCCGCTTCCGCGATGGTTTCAATCGCCTCTCGTGTGGCGGGAACTTTAGGTGAGAGCATTAATTCTTGCGGCAGGGTAGTGAGCTGGTCGATATTTACTTCGCCATACACTTCATGTCCCTGATCGTCGAGCGCCATCAGGTCCACCGGCAGTTCTGACATGGGAATTAAATGTGCATCAACTTTTAGCAGGCTGCGAATTAAATTGATGGCTTCCAGAGGCCGCACGCTGAGGTGATCGAGCGCCTTTAACATCAGATTTCCGAGGTTATGACCGGAAAGTTCGCCATTACCGCCAAAACGGTACTCAAACATCGCCGATGCAACGCTTGGTTGGGTAATTAATTGGTTAAGGCAGTTCCGCATGTCTCCCCAGGCAATACCGCCTTCTGAACGGCGAATTCGCCCTGTGGAACCACCGTTATCGGTGGTCGTGACGATGCCCGTCAGGCGTGAACCTAAAGAGGAAAGTGACGACAGAACGCGTCCTAATCCATGCCCTCCGCCGAGAGCGACAACGCGATCCAGATCTGCCAGCGTACGAGTGCGCATAGTTATTCCTGATATCAATTGATCGGCGCTACAGTAACGTAAATAGCGTGTTTTCAGCAATTATCCAGTCGCCATCGGCAGAAAATAATTTTCTGCGATCTACCCCTTTCTGACGACATCCACCTGATAGCAAGATGATGTATATCAATGCAAAACCATGGTTTTTGCTTATTCTGTAGCGAAATTGCACGATCATGTCGCTATATACATATTTATACAGCGAAAGTGTACATGGCAAAAGTGTCATTTACACGCTAGTATCGGCATAACCACAATGTACTCGAAGCATGACGAGTATAAACACTCTAGCCTCTGCACCTGGGTCAAATGATACGGTGCTTTGGCCGTGACGATACGTGAATACGATTGTCACCAGGGCGCAGGAAGAAATGACTTCGCCTCCCGTATTTGGAAAGGTGTACATGGGCTCTCAACTTACCGATGCATTCGCGCGTAAGTTTTACTACTTGCGTTTGTCGATTACCGATGTGTGTAACTTTCGTTGCACCTACTGTCTGCCAGATGGCTATAAGCCAGGTGGTGTGACTAATAACGGCTTTTTGACCGTTGATGAAATTCGCCGCGTCACACGTGCGTTCGCCAGTCTGGGAACGGAAAAGGTGCGTCTGACAGGTGGCGAACCGTCACTGCGTCGCGATTTTACCGACATTATTGCTGCCGTACGTGAAAACGACGCGATTCGTCAGATTGCGGTAACCACCAATGGTTATCGTCTGGCGCGCGATGCTGCTGCATGGCGCGATGCCGGGCTGACGGCACTTAACGTCAGCGTCGACAGCCTCGATGCCCGTCAGTTTCACGCCATTACCGGGCAGGATAAGTTTCAGCAGGTGATGGCGGGGATTGACGCCGCCTTCGATGCCGGTTTTGAAAAAGTGAAAGTCAACACCGTGCTGATGCGCGATGTAAACCATCATCAACTGGACACCTTCCTGGCCTGGGTTCAACCGCGGCCAATTCAGCTACGTTTTATTGAACTGATGGAAACGGGTGAGGGCAGTTCTCTCTTCCGCAAACACCATATCTCCGGGCAGGTACTGCGCGATGAACTGCTTAAGCGCGGCTGGATCCACCAGTTACGCCAGCGCAGCGACGGTCCGGCTCAGGTTTTCTGCCATCCTGATTATGCCGGTGAAATTGGTCTGATCATGCCTTATGAGAAAGACTTCTGCGCCACCTGCAATCGCCTGCGTGTTTCATCCGTCGGCAAACTTCATCTGTGTTTATTTGGTGAAGGCGGGGTGAACTTGCGTGATTTGCTGACCGACGACGCCCAGCAGGCTGCGCTTGAAGAACGTATCTCTGCCGCGTTGCTGGAGAAAAAGCAGACCCATTTCCTGCATCAGAACAATACCGGTATTACGCAAAACTTATCTTACATTGGCGGCTGATCGCTAAAAGGAGTTTCTCATGAGTCAGGTAAGCGCTGAATTTATCCCGACACGCATTGCTATTCTTACCGTTTCCAACCGTCGTGGCGAAGAAGATGACACTTCCGGCCATTATCTGCGTGATTCGGCGCAAGAAGCGGGTCATCAGATTGTTGATAAGGCGATTGTCAAAGAGAACCGCTATGCGATTCGCGCTCAGGTTTCTGCGTGGATTGCCAGTGACGATGTGCAAGTCGTGCTCATTACTGGCGGTACCGGTTTAACCGAAGGCGATCAGGCACCGGAAGCGCTGCTGCCGCTGTTTGACAGAGAAGTCGAAGGCTTCGGCGAAGTATTTCGCATGCTCTCCTTTGAAGAGATTGGTACGGCGACGCTGCAGTCTCGTGCGGTTGCCGGGGTGGCAAATAAGACGCTGATTTTCGCCATGCCGGGGTCGACCAAAGCGTGTCGTACCGCCTGGGAAAATATTATTGCGCCGCAGCTCGATGCCCGTACACGTCCGTGTAACTTCCACCCACATTTGAAGAAATAAGTATGTCGCAATTAACCCATATTAATGCCGCTGGTGAAGCGCACATGGTGGATGTTTCTGCCAAAGCAGAGACGGTACGCGAGGCGCGAGCTGAAGCATTCGTGACCATGCGCAGTGAAACGCTGGCGATGATTATTGATGGCAGCCATCATAAAGGTGATGTTTTCGCTACGGCCCGCATTGCGGGTATTCAGGCGGCTAAACGCACCTGGGATCTGATCCCGCTGTGCCATCCGCTGATGCTCAGCAAGGTTGAAGTCAACCTGCAGGCCGAACCAGAACACAACCGTGTTCGCATTGAAACGCTATGTCGGCTGACGGGAAAAACCGGCGTTGAAATGGAAGCATTAACGGCGGCTTCCGTTGCGGCGTTGACCATTTACGACATGTGCAAAGCAGTACAAAAGGATATGGTAATTGGTCCGGTACGTCTGCTGGCAAAAAGCGGCGGCAAGTCGGGGGATTTTAAGGTGGATGCACATGATTAAGGTTCTTTTCTTTGCCCAGGTGCGCGAACTGGTCAACACCGATGCGCTAGAGGTGACGGCTGAATTTCCAACGGTAGAAGCACTGCGTCAGCATCTGGCGGGCAAAAGCGATCGTTGGGCACTGGCGCTGGAAGATGGCAAGCTGCTGGCGGCGGTAAACCAGACGCTGGTCAGCTTTGATCATCCTCTCAGGGCGGGTGATGAAGTGGCTTTCTTCCCGCCAGTGACCGGAGGCTAAAATGGCTGAAACGCGAATTGTTGTTGGGCATGCGCCATTCAGCGTCGGTGACGAATACCCCTGGCTTGCCGGGCGCGATGAAGACGGCGCGGTGGTCACCTTCACCGGTAAAGTCCGCAATCATAATCTGGGTGACAGCGTGCAAGCATTAACGCTGGAACACTATCCGGGGATGACTGAAAAAGCGCTGGCGGAAATCGTCGACGAAGCGCGTACGCGCTGGCCGCTAGGCCGGGTAACGGTGATCCATCGCATTGGCGAACTGTGGCCGGGCGATGAAATTGTTTTTGTCGGTGTGACCAGTGCGCATCGTAGTAGCGCGTTTGATGCCGGGCAGTTCATTATGGATTACCTGAAAACGCGTGCGCCGTTCTGGAAACGCGAAGCCACGCCGGAAGGTGAACGTTGGGTCGACGCCCGCGACAGCGATAAGCAAGCAGCAAAACGCTGGTAGAGTACAATTGGTTTAGACACATACTGACTCAGGAGATTGTCATGGACCGATTCCCACGATCCGATTCTATTGTGCAGGCCCGTTCTGGCCTGCAAACCTACATGGCGCAGGTCTACGGCTGGATGACCTGTGGGTTGTTACTGACGGCGTTTATTGCATGGTACGCGGCGAATACGCCTGCGGTGATGATGTTTGTCTTTTCCAGCAAAATTACCTTCTTTGGGCTGATCATTGCGCAACTGGCGCTGGTATTTGTCCTGTCGGGAATGGTGCAAAAGCTCAGTGCCGGAATGGCAACGACGCTGTTTATGCTCTATTCGGCGCTAACCGGGCTGACGCTATCGAGTATTTTTATCGTTTATACCTACTCGTCTATCGCCAGCACCTTCGTGGTGACCGGCGGGATGTTCGGTATCATGAGCCTGTACGGATACACCACTAAACGCGATCTCAGCGGCTTGGGTAACATGCTGTTTATGGCGTTAATTGGTATCGTTCTGGCCTCGTTGGTTAACTTCTGGCTGAAGAGCGAAGCGCTGATGTGGGCAGTGACCTACATTGGGGTGATCGTGTTTGTCGGCCTGACGGCCTACGATACGCAAAAGCTGAAAAACATCGGTGAGCAGATCGACCTGCGTGATAGTTCGAATCTGCGCAAGTATGCGATCCTCGGCGCGTTAACGCTGTATCTGGACTTCATCAACCTGTTCCTGATGTTGCTGCGTATCTTCGGCAATCGTCGATAATGCTTGTCGCCGGATGGCGCTGCGCCTGTCCGGCCTACGGTTTTGCAACGAAAGTAGGCCGGATAAGGCGTTAAGCCGCATCCGGCACTAAAGTCACGATGATTTAACCATCGCCTCCTCGTTTTTTACCCGCCGCTTGTTCGCCCGACTTCGCCATCAGGTTTTTCCTCCAGCATCTTCAGCGTGAATGCGATCTTGTGTTGCGATCGCGGGTTGTGCCGGCGGCTCCACTTCAGTCAGGCGTGGAGTGTGTGCCGGTAGCCAACCGACCAGTGCCGGGAAGTGGCGTAAAAAGTGAAATGCCAATACGCTTTTGGTCAGGTTCCACCAGGTTCGTTTTGGCAGCATGGATTCGTCTACCCGCTGGCAGTCCTGCGCAATAATAGGGTTCAGGTTGTCGCGCAGGGTCTGGTTAAATGTGCGGTCATAAATAATGAGATTGGCTTCCAGATTCAGCGACAGACTGAGCGGGTCAAGATTGCTGGAGCCGACGGTAGCCCAGTGATCGTCCATCAGCGCCACTTTGCCATGCAGCGGCTTGCGGTGATATTCGTAGACGTGGACGCCCCCTTTGACCAGATAGTTATACAGCAACCGGGCACCCACTTTCACAATGGGAATATCAGGCTCGCCCTGAACGATGAGTTTTACCCGTACGCCGCGTCGTGCCGCTTTACGTAGTGCATGCAACAGACGATAACCGGGGAAGAAATAGGCATTGGCAATAATCACTTCCCGCTTTGCCTGCGCGAGCATTTTCAAATAATGGCGTTCAATATCATCGCGATGTTCCTCGTTATCACGCCAGACGAACAGCGCCTGCGCTTCGCCGGGGCGATGATTGTCGACTGCCCGGTGATGCCGCCGCCACCAGCGGCGTACGGCGCTTTGTCCCGGCAGGCTCGTCAGTACGAAGGTAAGAATATCAACCACAATCGGGCCTTCAATACGCACAGCGTAATCTTGCTTGGCTTCCGGCCCGTAGTCAGACATGTGTTCGGCGGAGTAATTAATGCCGCCGACGAAGGCGATGCGATCGTCAATGACCACAATTTTGCGATGCATCCGGCGAAACAGATTGGTGCGCATCCCGAACAGACGAGGGCGTGGATCGTAATAACGGAAAACAATACCCGCCGCGGTTAACTCTTCAACAAAGCTGTCGCTAAGATCCGGCGAGCCGTAGCCATCCAGCAGCACCTCCGCTTTGATTCCTCGCTGGGCAGCGCCGAGTAACGCGGCATGTAGCTGTTTCCCAACCGCATCTTCAAACCAGATAAAGGTCTCCAGAATGATTTTTTGCTCCGCCTGTTCAATCGCGTGAAAGACGGCGGGATAGTACTGATCGCCGTTTTCCAGGAGCTGAATTTGATTGCCTTCACGCCAGCCAGTTTTCATACACGAATCTCCGCGCTCAGGGGAGCATGATCGGACAAATGTCGCCAGTGTCGCAGCGCCAGCGCGGTTGGCATACTGGCGTTAGCATTTTTTACATAGATCCTGTCGAGGCGCAGTAGAGGACATCGCACCGGGAACGTTCGTGCCGGGCGACCGTGAGCGCGAGTAAAAATCTCGTCAAGACCGGCCTGGCTCTTCAACGGATAATTCGCCTGCTGTCGCCAGTCGTTAAAATCGCCAGCAACCACCACGGGGTCCGTGTCGGGCAGGGCATTGACCCAATTTGCCAGCATGCTGAGCTGTGCCTGGCGATGGGCTTCACGTAAACCGAGGTGGACGCACATCACATGAATCGGGCGGGAAAGCATCGGCGGCACAATGCGGCAGTAAAGCACACCACGCTTTTCACTCGTGCCAACGGATACATCACGGTTTTCATAATGTTCAATGGGGTAACGCGATAGCACGGCGTTGCCGTGATGCCCCTGTGGATACACGGCATTGCGCCCGTAGGCGAAATCGCTCCACATGCTGTCGGCCAGAAACTCATAGTGGCTGGTATCCGGCCAGTTTGCTATCTGCAGTGCGTGTATGTCGTGAGCGCCCAGCACTTCCTGCAGGCACACAATATCTGCGCCAACTGCCCTGACGGCATCCCGCAGCTCGGGCAAAATAAAGCGCCTGTTAAAGGCGGTGAAACCCTTGTGAGTATTAATGGTGAGCACATTGAATGAAAATCGGTCTGCTGATTCGCTCATGATTCTCCCGTTGGCGTCACTTTCCTGACTCTCTCCGTCATCCTTCGGGATGCGGGGGTTTTGACCGTATCGTGAATTCTGTGGCGAAATAAATAGTGTAGTCGCCGTCACAAAAAGATGCGGTGTTGCGGAATTTTCCGTAAAGTCCGGTACTCTGAATAATTAGTTAAAAATCCTTCAGGAGAAAAGCCATGAGGTGGCAACAACGTGTTCGTGTCGCAACGGGTCTAAGTTGCTGGCAGATTGTGTTGCATTTACTGGTAGTGGCGTTGCTGGTAATGGGCTGGATGAGCGGCAAGCTGGTGCACGTCGGCCTGGGATTATGCGTCGTGTATGGCGTAACGGTTATCTTAATGCTGGCATTGCAACGTCACCATGAACAGCGCTGGCGTGATGTGGCTGACGTGCTGGAAGAACTGACGACCACGTGGTATTTCGGTGCGGCAATGATCGTACTGTGGCTGCTGTCGCGTGTGCTGCAAAACAACGTGTTACTGGCGCTGGCGGGGCTGGCGATCCTTGCCGGACCCGCAGTGGTCTCGCTGTTGGCGAAAGACAAAAAGTTACATCACTTTGCGTCTAAACATCGCATACGCCGCTGAGCCTGTTGTGGCCGCTATCACCAATAGCGGCCACAAACTTCCCCAGACAATCTTCAGACTCGCATCCTTCAGGTAAATCTGTTTTGTGATGTCCGTAAAGTGACGGATCGGGTTTATCCATGTCAGATTTTGCAACCATACCGGCATATTTTCGACCGGAGAGACATATCCGGACAGCAAAATCGCCGGCATCATAAAGACAAAGACGCCGATAAATGCCTGCTGCTGTGTCGCGCACAGTGACGAAATCAGCAAGCCAAATCCCACCAGCGACAACCCGTAAATCACCATCGTGAAGTAGAACAAACCCAGTGAACCGGCAAACGGGATGTGATAGGCCCAGATGCCGATGGCCAGTACGATGGTGGCCTGAAAGGTGGCAACAATCAGTGCGGGCACCGCTTTACCGATGAAAATCTGCCAGGTCGTCAGTGGGGAAACCAGCAGTTGATCAAGTGTGCCCTGTTCGCGTTCGCGGGCGACCGACAGTGAGGTGACGATCATCACGCCGATGGTGGTGATCATGGCGATCAGCGACGGAACCACGAACCATTTGTAATCCAGATTAGGGTTATACCAGTTACGCACGACCAGCTCGCTGTTGTTCGGTTTCGGCTTGCCGTCCATCAGATCCTGCTGATACGCCTTAACGATCTGCTGCAGATAATTCGCGGCAATCTGCGCGCTGTTGGAGTTGCGCCCATCGAGAATGAGCTGCATGGGCGCCTGCTGGAAAGTATCCAGATTACGCGAGAAGTCTGCCGGGAAGCGTACCAGCAGCAGTGCTTTTTGCGTGTCGATGGTGGGTTGGATTTCCTGTGGGCTTTTCAGCAGCAGAATATGGGTAAAGGCGCTGGCACGGGCAAAACGCTGGGTTAATTCCACCGAATGTTTACCGTTATCTTCGTTATAGATAGCGATAGTGGCGTTAGTGACTTCCAGTGTTGCGGCGAACGGGAACAGAATGACCTGAATCAGTACCGGTAAAATCAGAATGGCCCGCGTCTGCGGCTCACGCAGCAGCGATTGCAGCTCTTTGCGAATTAATGTCCATAATCGATGAAACATGCCCGTCCCCTTAATCCAGCCGACGTTTGGTTTTAAGCCACGTCAGGCCGATAAACATTACTGCCGAAGCGATTAAAAACAGCACGTTGACAATCAGCACCACTGGAATATTTCCCGCCAGAAACAGGCTTTGCAACGTGCTGACGAAATAACGAGCCGGAATAATGTAGGTCACCGCCCGAATAATCGCGGGCATGCTGTCTATTTGGAAGATAAATCCCGACAACATAATGGAGGGCAGGAAGGCGGCATTCAGCGCGACCTGCGCGGCGTTAAACTGGTTGCGAGTGATGGTGGAAATAAGCAACCCCATGCCGAGCGTACTGAGCAGAAACAGGCTGGTAATAAAAAACAGGATCAGCAACGAGCCACGATAGGGCACGCCAAGAATAAACACCGATACCAGCATACACAGCAGCATCGCCAGCATGCCCAGAAAGTAATAGGGGATCAGTTTGCACAGTAGGAGTTCGACGCGGGTGACTTCGGTAGACAGCAGCGCTTCCATGGTGCCACGTTCCCACTCACGCGCTACCACCAGCGAGGTGAGGATCGCGCCAATGACCGTCATAATGATAGTAACCGCCCCGGGAATAATAAAATGCTGGCTGATGGCCGCCGGGTTAAACCAGTACCGGGTCTGCACATCGATCAGTGGCTCGAGCGATTCACCCCGGTCTTCCGCCCGTTGCTTTTGCCAAATCTGCCAGATACCTTCGACATAGCCCTGCACAAAGTTAGCCGTGTTTGGCTCACTGCCGTCGGTGATGACCTGAATGGGCGCCACGTCGTTGGGTCGCGCCATCTGCTGGGCAAAATCTACCGGGATCACCACCAGCCCGCGAATGCGTCCGGCCTGCATTTTCTCAATCAATTCCTGACGGTTATCGCTGATGGTGGCATCAATATAGGGCGAGCCGGTCATGGTATGGGTAAAGTCCAGCGCCTCTTTGCTTTGCTGTTCAAGCAAAATCCCCACCCGCAACTTGCTGGAGTCGAGGTTGATCCCGTAGCCGAAGATAAACAGCAGCAGCAGCGGGATCACGACGGCAATCAGCCAGCTACTGGGATCGCGGACGATCTGGCGCGTCTCTTTTACGCACAGCGCACGTACGCGACGCCAGGAGAGAGCGGAGTTACTCATGCGTATGCTCCTTATCCCAGTCATTGATTAGCGTAATAAACGCCTGCTCCATGGTCGGATCCGGCGTGTCGCTGTCGGCAGCCTGAGCTTTCAGGTCGTCCGGCGTACCGCTGGCAATCAGTTTGCCGCGATACACCAACCCGATACGATCGCAGTATTCCGCCTCATCCATAAAGTGGGTGGTCACCATCACCGTGACGCCTTTTTCCACCATGCTGTTGATATGCAACCAGAACTCCCGACGGGTGAGGGGATCGACCCCGGAAGTGGGTTCATCGAGGAACAGGATATCGGGTTCATGCATCAGCGAGCAGGCCAGTGCCAGGCGCTGCTTAAAGCCCAGCGGCAGATCGTCGGTGGCGTGAGACGCGATGCTTTTCAGGCCGAATGCCTCGCTCATACTCCCAATTTTGTCTTTCTGCGCACGGCCGCGCAGACCGTAGACCCCGGAGAAAAAGCGCAGATTCTGCTCAACCGTCAGGTTGCCGTACAGGGAGAATTTTTGCGCCATATAACCCAGATGCTGGCGCGCTTTGCCGGAGCTGACTTTCAGATCCATATCCAGCACCAGCGCTTTGCCGGAGGTGGGGACCAGCAGACCGCACATCATTTTAAAGGTGGTGGATTTACCGGCACCGTTTGGCCCAAGCAGGCCAAAAATCTCACCACGTTGTACGGCAAAATCCACATGATCGGTGGCCGCAAAATCACCAAATTTCTTGGTCAGTGCTTTGGCTTCGATCACCGTTTCACCAGGCGTTCCCTCAACCGTATGCAGGATCGCGCCCAGCGGTGATTCCGACGTACCGGCACCACCCAGTAAATCAATGAAGGCATCCTCGAAGCGGGGCGTCGTTTCGCTGATGTTAATCTCCGGCATCCCGTCCGCCCGACGAATATCGTCCGCAGTGGCTGTTTTTTTCAGGATCAAACGTACCGATTTACCCTGAATCATCCCGTCGCTGACCTGCGGTAGTTTTAATGCCCGCTGCAGCAACCGACGGTTGTTTTCCTGCGGACTGCTCATCAGGAAACTGCGGCCCGCCATGGTTTGCGTCAGTCGCGTCGGTTCGCCCTGATACAACAGTTCGCCTTCGTTCATCAACAGCACATCACGGCACTGCTCTGCCTCATCCAGATACGAGGTACTCCAGAGGATCAACATGCCATCCCCTGCCAGTTCGTGCACCATTTGCCACAGTTCACGACGGGAGATGGGGTCGACGCCGACACCTGGCTCATCAAGCAACAACACTTTGGGCTCGCCGACCAGCGTACAGGCCAGCCCCAGTTTCTGTTTCATCCCACCGGAAAGTTTGCCAGCCAGACGCCCGGTAAATGGCCCCAACGAGGTAAATTCCAGCAGGCGGGCAAAGGTTTTTTCTCGCGCTTCGCCGGTGACACTGCGCAAATCGGCATAGAGATTGAGGTTCTCCATGACGGTTAAATCTTCATACAGGCCAAATTTCTGCGGCATATAGCCCAGTACCGCATGCAGCGCACTGTCGTCCTTGATGGGGTCAAAGCCGATCACGGTGGCGCTACCGTCATCGGGTTTTAACAGACCTGCCAGCATCCGCATTAGCGTGGTTTTTCCGGCGCCATCAGGCCCGACAAGCCCGGTGACGTAGCCTGCATGAATGGTGCAGTCGAGTGGGGCAACCGCCGGTTTTTCCATCCCGGCAAAGCGTTTCGTCAGACCATTCAGCGTAATGACAGCGTCATTCATGCCGCGCCTCGGTACCGAATTTTACCGTCACCGGCATTCCCTGGCGTAGCGCATCGTCTGCGTCGGTCACGACAATACGCAGACGGTAAACCAGGTCAGTACGCAGGTCCGGGGTTTCCACCGTTTTCGGGGTAAATTCTGCGGTAGGTGACACGAAGCCAATTTTACCGTGATACGGTTTGTCCGGCCGACCGTCGGTGTAGAGCAAAATTTCACGTCCCGGCTGCGCCTGGCTCAGATTACGTTCGTCAACATAGGCGCGCACCCAGACCGGGCGGGTGAGCGACAGCGTCAGTACCGTACCGCCTGCGCTGAGCATACTGCCGGGTTCGACCGCACGGGTAAGCAGCGTGCCGTCTGACGGTGAGGTTAGCGTGGTGTCATGCAAATTAAGCTCAGCCTGTGCCAGTTCAGCCTGAGCCTGTTCGAGCGTGGCTTTTGCCTGCGCAATATCCTGCACACGGTTACCGCTGCGATATTGTGTGAGTTTATCTTGCGCGGCTTTTAACGAGGCCAGCGCCTGGTCACGCGATGAACGGGCATTTTCCAGATCGTTGGCGGAGATGGTGCGACTTTTCCACAATCCTACCTGGCGATTATAAAAATTCTGCGCGTAATCATAAGCCGCCTGCGCCTGTTTTACCGCCGCGGCAGTTTGCGCGATCTCTTCTTCCCGATAACCTGCCAGCATCAGGTCGTACTGCGCCTGGGCGGCGGCAACATTGGCTTTCGCCTGCATCAGCGCGTTCTCATACGGGGCGTGATCCAGTTCGCCCAGCACCTGGCCTGCGGTAATGGCATCGCCTTCGTCAACCGCCAGCGAGGCCAGCCGGCCACCGACGCGAAAACTCAGGTTGACGCTACGGATGTCGACGTTGCCGTACAGCGTCAGGCCGTTATCTTGCCGACTTTGATACCACCACGTTCCACCGGCAATCACGGCAACGAGGGCCGCGATAACCAGCCCAAGAACGACAGGTTTTTTCATGACTCCAGACTCCTTTGCGTTAAACCTTGCAGAATAAGATCGATATGACAGGTGACCGTTTGGTAAATCAGCGCGGTTTTATCCTCATCAAATTGTGACCAGCCCGTACGTAACAGAATCGTTTCTTTACCCAGGCGAAAGGCCAGCACCTCGCCAAGTATGGCGTGGGTGTGCAGGATCATATGGGTATCATGGGCATCGCAGCCAGTATAGGCGGCGATCAGGCGTGTCAGGTGGGTATGCAGTGGGTTGATAACCTGGTCATGCACCAGTTGATACGCGGCGGTAGGGGAAAGCTGCTCGCGTGAAATAAACTTGCTCAGGTTAACCGTGTCGTCCTGGGTTAACAGCATGATCATATTTTTGCAGGCGCGCAGGATAAGTTCGCGCATCGCGGCCCGGTCTGGCGTTGGCTGAGCAAACAGTCGCTCTGCTTCCTCCGCGTGAGGGCGAAACTGCGAGCCGATAAAATCAGCAATCCACTGGGCGCAGGCGAGATATAAATCTTCTTTTGAGCCAAAATAGTAGGTGATGGCCGCAATGTTTTGTCCGGCCTGAGCCGCAATATCACGCGTAGTGGCGTGCAGGCCGTACTCGCCAAATTGCGCCAGTGCGGCGGCAATGAGCTGATTTTTCGCCTGTTCACCTTTGGTTGTCATGGTGGGTGTATTCATTGCGCGACTCTGAACTTAATCAATCGATTGATTAAGATTATGACTCATACGTCACCTTGTCCAGTCTGTCGACGTATTTTCCGTGGGCGGGAAATTTATGCGGTATATCACAAAAACTGCTACACTCCGCCCCTTCATGACATTGTGGTTTTTGTCATCTCTATTATATGTATCTCCCTGAAAACGACACCGGTAACGGTCAGGGTGGTTCGGAGTTGTTATGTCTTTTGATTCCCTTGGTTTAAACCCTGATATTTTACGTGCCGTTGCCGAGCAGGGTTACCGTGAACCTACCCCTATTCAGCAGCAGGCGATCCCTGCCGTGCTGGAAGGCCGCGATCTGATGGCCAGCGCCCAGACCGGCACGGGTAAAACGGCAGGTTTTACCCTGCCACTGTTACAACATCTCATTACCCATCAGCCGCATGGCAAAAGCCGTCGTCCGGTACGTGCGCTGATCCTCACGCCAACCCGCGAACTGGCGGCTCAGATTGGCGAAAACGTGCGTGATTACAGTAAGTATCTGAATATTCGCTCGCTGGTGGTTTTTGGCGGCGTCAGCATTAACCCGCAGATGATGAAACTGCGCGGTGGTGTGGATGTACTGATTGCAACGCCGGGACGTTTGCTCGATCTGGAACACCAGAATGCGGTGAAGCTGGATCAGGTTGAGATCCTGGTGCTGGATGAAGCCGACCGCATGCTGGATATGGGTTTTATCCATGATATTCGTCGCGTACTGGCTAAACTGCCGGCAAAACGTCAGAACCTGCTGTTCTCGGCTACGTTCTCTGACGACATTAAATCGCTGGCCGAAAAGCTGCTGCACAATCCGCTGGAAATTGAAGTGGCGCGTCGTAATACCGCGTCAGAGCAGGTGACTCAGCATGTGCATTTCGTGGATAAAAAACGTAAACGTGAACTGCTGTCGCAGATGATTGGTCAGGGTAACTGGCAGCAGGTGCTGGTATTTACCCGTACTAAACACGGCGCGAACCATCTGGCAGAACAGTTGAACAAAGACGGTATTCGCAGTGCGGCGATCCACGGCAATAAATCTCAGGGGGCGCGTACGCGTGCGCTGGCTGACTTTAAATCCGGGGATATTCGTGTGCTGGTGGCGACCGACATTGCAGCACGCGGGCTGGATATCGAAGAGCTGCCGCATGTTGTGAACTACGAGTTGCCAAACGTACCGGAAGATTACGTGCACCGTATTGGCCGTACCGGCCGTGCGGCGGCAACCGGTGAAGCGTTGTCGCTGGTGTGCGTTGATGAACACAAGTTGCTGCGTGATATCGAGAAGCTGTTGAAAAAAGAGATCCCGCGTATTGCGATCCCGGGCTATGAGCCAGACCCGTCAATCAAAGCTGAGCCGATCCAGAACGGACGTCAGCAGCGTGGCGGCGGTGGTCGTGGTCAGGGTGGTGCGGGTCGCGGGCAGCAGCCGCGTCGTCAGGATAGCGGTGCGCCAAAAGCGAAACCGCGTAGCAGCGAAGGCAAACCGGCGGGCGATAAGCCTCGTCCGCCGCGTCGTCCACGCAAACCTTCATCTGCACAGTAAGTTACGCTACCGGATGGCAGCGTAAACGTGTTATCCGGCCTGCCTGTCGCGTAGGTCGGATACGCAATGCATCATTCCCCGGAACTTTGCGATTTCAGTACGATTGAGCAGGTATAGCGTCCTGCCGGATGAATCGAAATCGTCGTTTCAAAAACCTTTCCTTCCCTGTCCAGATAGCGACGCACAATTCTCATCGCCGGAGAATCAGGTGCGACGTTAAGGATTTTTGCCATCTTCCTGGGCACGCCGACGGCCGTAATCGTCTGGTGAACTTCATGGCTTTTAATGCCGTAATGCGTTTCGATCAGATCGCTAATTAACGAGTGCGGATCGTCGCGGATGTACGTGCGCAGCTTGGCGTAATCCGTACTGGCGTAACTGTCGGTCCAGCAGATTGGCGCATCCGGGTTCTGCGCATCTTCACGCGTACTGGCAATGTGCAGCCAGCGGGAGCCTGGCGGGCAACCAATCATCTGGGAAAGCTCAATATCCGCCACAATCTCGTCGATTTTCTTAATCACGCGCAGGTTGTTTTTTGCCAGCAGTAACAGATCTTCCAGATGCGATAGCGGGTGATTAACACCGTTTGCCTGTGGTTCGCAAACGCGTGTTCCTGCACCTTTACGCCGTGAAATCAGACCTTGCTCTGTTAATTCCCTTAGCGCCTCACGCATGGTGTGGCGGCTGACCTGCCATGTTTCGCACAGTTCCATTTCCGTAGGAAACAGCGAACCGGGGGCAAAAGTTCCCACCGCAATTTGCTGCGCCAGTTCACGTGCTATTCGCTTGTACAGAGATTCTTTCATCGCAGTTTCATCAAAATATTAGTGATCTTTATCACGAAAATTTGTACGGACTATTCCCTACATTTCTTATGAATACTATAAATGTCCGTACATTCAAATGTACGGACATTTATTTATGTCTGGACATTATGGCGGCATTTGAATATCCAACAAACTGCCGTAAACACGCATCTTATCATTATCAGATTTTCCAGGGGGATTTATGGCTTCGAATGTACTTGATTCTGTTCTGTTCAGGGATTCTTTCGGCACACCGGCGATGCGCGCGGTGTTTGACGATCGCGAGCTGGTGCGCAAATACGTGGAAGTGGAAGTGGCATTAGCCAAAGCCCAGGCACGCTGCGGTGTGATACCCGAATCTGCGGCGCAGGAAATTGCAGAAAAATGTAATGCTGACACGCTCGATTTTGATTTATTGCGCCATGAAACCGAAATTGTGGGTTATCCGATCCTACCACTGGTGCACCAGATTTCTAAACAGGCTGGCGAGTCCGGTGGCTATGTGCACTGGGGGGCAACCACTCAGGACATTATGGACACCGCAGTGGTCCTGCAAATTCGTGATGCTTTTGCGCTCATTGAATCCGATATGGACAAACTCCGTGCAACGCTGGCCGATCTTTCACGCCGCTACCGTGATACGCCGATGGCAGGGAGAACCCATTTACAACAGGCTTTGCCCGTGACCTTCGGTTACAAAACGGCCATCTGGCTGGATATGTTTGAACGCCACGCGGAACGTCTTACCCAGGCGCGTCCGCGTGTACTGGTAGGCGAGTTTGCGGGTGCGGCCGGTACGCTGGCATCGCTGGGGGATAAAGGGCTGGCGGTACAAAAAGCCATGATGGAAGAGTTGGGACTCAATGTACCGACCTCCACCTGGCACGTTGCGCGTGATGGTTTTGCCGAAGCCGTAAACCTGCTGGCGGTAATGACCGGTTCGCTGGGCAAAATTGCGTATGACGTGATGCTGATGGCATCAAACGAGTTTGGTGAGCTGTATGAACCGTTTGTCAAAGGCCGCGGAGCCAGCAGCACTATGCCGCAGAAACGTAACCCCATTTCCAGCGAGTTGATGCTGGCCTGTGCGAAAGGCGTACGTCAGCAAGCGGGACTGATGCTGGATGCGATGGTGCAGGATCTGGAGCGGGCGACCGGACCGTGGCATGCGGAATGGATTGCTATCCCGGAAAGTTTCGTCCTCAGCGCCGGGGCATTGCATCAGGCCAACTTTATGTTAGCGGGGCTGGTGGTTGATGAGGCTGCGATGAAACGTAACCTCGGCATGACCAACGGGCTGATTGTGGCGGAAGCAGTCATGATGGGACTGGCACCGTATATCGGTCGTCAGGATGCGCATGACGTCGTGTATGACGCCTGTCGTATCGTCAATGAAAACGGGGGACGACTGGCGGATGTGCTGAATGCGATGCCATCCGTCTGTGAACGACTGGACCCACAGTTGATTGAAGAACTGACCGACCCGGCGAATTACCTGGGAATGGCACCCGCGATGGTCGATCAGGTGCTGGCCAAATATCTGTCGCAGAAATGACGGTTCTCGGGTTAACGGAATAAGGATATTTTTATGTCAACGAATTCTGTCGCGGGAAAATCCATTCTGTCGTTCCTGATACCGCTGGCCATTGGGGGGATCATTTGGTTTTATCCCGTACCTGATGGTCTGACGCCTCAGGCCTGGCATATGTTTGCCATTTTTGCCGCGACCATTGCCGCTATTCTTACCCAACCGCTCCCGTCGGGGGCGGTGATGTTGATTGCGCTTTGCGTGGTCATTTTTACCAAAACCTTGCCAGAGGCAAAAGCGCTTTCCGGGTTTGCTTCCGGCACGGTATGGCTTATCTTCTGCGCTTATGTCCTATCTCTGGGGTTTGTTACCTCAGGGCTTGGGAAACGTATCGCGTACAAAATGCTGTCGCTTTTTGGCGGCAGCAGCCTGGGTATCGCCTACTCGCTGGGGGTGTCCGATCTGATTATGGCCCCGGCAATGCCGTCGGTTACTGCCCGCTCCGGGGGGATAATTTTTCCCATCACCCGTTCAATCAATGACGTTCTGGGCTCTGCGCCTGGGGTAACTGGCAAGCGCATCGGCGATTTCTTAACCATGGTGTGCTTTCAGTTTACGCCGATTACCGGGGCGATATTCCTCACCGGGATGGCGGCGAATCCGCTGGTGGCCAGTCTGGCAAAATCCTCGTTAGGCGTTGAGATAACCTGGGGCGGATGGTTTATTTCCGCGGTGGTTCCGGCGATGGTCTGTTTCTGCCTGATGCCGCTTCTGGTCTATAAATTGCTGGACCCTGAGCTTAAGCGGACGCCAGAAGCAAAAGCGATGGGCAAGCAGGCGTTGGGTGAACTCGGTGCGATGAGCAGCAACGAGAAAAAGGTCGCCTTTGGCTTTGTGCTGGCGTTGGTCGGCTGGGGCACCAGCTTGATCACGGGATTATCGGCGACCTCTGTTGGGCTGGGGCTGGCCGCCTATCTGTTCGCCTCTGGCGCAGTCAGTTGGAAAAGCCTGCTCAATGACCACGCGGCCTGGGATACGGTGATTTGGTTTAGCGTCATTATTAGCCTCGCGACCGGACTTGCCGATCTGGGCTTTATTAAATGGATGACGATAAAACTGGGCAGCGGTATTCAGGGATTTGGCGCGATAGAATCCTTTGTTATGCTGGGGATCCTTTATATTTACGTTCATTATCTCTTTGCCACGGCGACCGGGCATGTCGCTGCACTGTATGCCCCTTTTGCGGCAACGGCGATCGCAGCAGGCGCGCCGCCGATGATGGTCGCTATCTGTTTTGGTATCTTCAGCAACCTGATGTGGGGCAATACGGAGTACGGTGGCGGGCCAGGCCCCATCTATTTTGCCCAGGGGTATTTTGAACGTCCGCGCTTTTACAAAATCAACCTCTGCGTGGTGACGGCGAATGTGATTATCATTTTTGCCGTGGGCATGCTGTGGTGGAAGTTGTTGGGGTACTATTAACCGACACCCTTATTCGGCTTGCAATGTGCCGAATAAGGCGCGAACCCGGATTGTAGGCCGGATAAGGCGTGTAAGCCGACATCCGGCAATTTAAGCCAGTGCTGCGAGCCACTTTCCAGAATGGGGGAAAAAGGTACATTGAGCGTCTGAAATGTGCCACAATGGTGGCTGTTTATACAGTATTTCAGGTTTTCTCATGGCATTAACCGCGGCGCTAAAAGCGCAAATAGCCGCCTGGTACAAGGCGCTTCAGGAACAGATCCCCGACTTTATTCCCCGAGCACCGCAGCGGCAGATGATTGCCGATGTCGCGAAAACGCTGGCAGGGGAAGAGGGACGGCATCTGGCGATTGAAGCACCGACCGGTGTAGGGAAAACGTTATCTTACCTGATCCCCGGTATCGCCATTGCGCGTGAAGAACAGAAAACGTTGGTGGTCAGTACCGCTAACGTCGCGCTGCAGGATCAGATCTACAGCAAAGACCTGCCGCTACTGCGTAAAATCATCCCCGATCTGCGTTTTACCGCTGCTTTTGGTCGTGGTCGTTATGTCTGCCCGCGCAATTTGGCTGCGCTGGCGAGTACCGAACCCAATCAACAGGATCTGCTGGCCTTTCTCGACGATGACCTGACGCCCAATAACCAGGAAGAACAAAAGCGCTGCGCCAGGCTGAAAGGCGATCTCGACAGCTATAAATGGGACGGGTTGCGCGATCACACGGATATCGCCATTGATGACGGACTCTGGCAGCGTCTGAGCACCGATAAAGCGAGCTGTCTGAACCGCAACTGCCACTACTATCGTGAATGCCCTTTCTTTGTCGCCCGCCGCGAGATTCAGGAAGCTGAAGTGGTGGTGGCGAACCACGCGTTGGTGATGGCGGCAATGGAAAGCGAAGCCGTACTGCCAGAGCCGAAAAACCTGCTGTTAGTCCTTGATGAAGGCCACCATCTGCCCGACGTCGCCCGCGATGCGCTGGAGATGAGTGCGGAAATCAGTGCCCCCTGGTATCGACTTCAGCTGGATCTGTTCTGCAAATTAGTAGCAACCTGCATGGAGCAGTTCCGCCCGAAAACCACGCCGCCGCTGGCGAACGCCGAGCGGTTGAACGGCCACTGTGAAGAGCTATATGAGCTGATTGCTTCACTTAATAACATCCTTAATCTCTATATGCCCGCCACGCAGGAAGCGGAACACCGCTTTGCAATGGGAGAACTGCCTGATGAAGTGATGGAAATCTGCCAGCGACTGGCGAAACTGACGGAAATGCTGCGCGGCCTGGCAGAACTGTTCCTCAACGATCTCAGTGAAAAAACCGGTACCCACGATATTGTGCGCCTGCATCGGGTTATTTTGCAGATGAACCGGGCATTGGGCATGTTCGAGGCGCAAAGCAAATTGTGGCGTCTGGCGTCGCTGGCGCAGTCGTCAGGCGCGCCGGTGAGTAAATGGGCAACGCGCGAGGTGCGCGATGGGCAGATCCACGTCTGGTTCCATTGTGTCGGGATCCGCGTGAGCGATCAGCTCGAACGACTGCTGTGGCGTAGCGTACCGCATATTATTGTGACCTCTGCCACGCTCCGTTCTCTCAATAGCTTCTCGCGTCTGCAGGAGATGAGCGGTCTGAAAGAAAAAGCGGGAGACCGCTTTGTCGCGCTGGATTCACCGTTTAACCATGTCGAGCAAGGCAAAATCGTCATTCCAAAGATGCGTTACGAACCGTTGATGGAGAACGAAGAGCAGCATATTGCGGAAATGGCGGCCTATTTCCGCGAGCAACTGGAAAGTAAAAAGCATCAGGGCATGCTGGTGCTTTTTGCCAGCGGGCGGGCGATGCAGCGTTTTCTTGAGCATGTTACCGATCTGCGCTTGCTGCTGCTGGTACAGGGTGACCAGCCGCGCTATCGTCTGGTGGAGTTACACCGAAAGCGGGTAGAAAACGGCGAACGCAGCGTACTGGTCGGACTGCAATCTTTTGCCGAAGGTCTGGATTTGAAAGGCGAATTGCTGACCCAGGTACATATTCACAAAATCGCCTTTCCGCCCATCGACAGTCCGGTAGTGCTCACTGAGGGCGAGTGGCTGAAAAGCCTGAACCGCTACCCTTTTGAGGTGCAAAGCTTACCGGCAGCGTCATTCAATTTGATCCAGCAAGTTGGGCGACTCATTCGTAGCCATGGCTGCTGGGGTGAAGTCGTGATCTACGATAAGCGGTTGTTGACCAAAAACTATGGCAAGCGTTTACTGAATGCGTTACCCATTTTTCCGATAGAGCAACCTGCTGTGCCAGACGTTATAGTAAAACCAAAAGAAAAAGCGAAACCCACGCGCCGCCGTCGGCGTTAACGATGCGAGCAACAGGAAAGGAGTTATCGATGGATTACCGCAAAATCATCAAAGAGATTGGGCGAGGTAAAAATCACGCGCGTGACCTGGACCAGGATACTGCTCGCGGACTGTATACCCATATGTTGAATGGCGATGTCCCTGACCTTGAGATGGGCGGCGTGCTGATTGCGCTGCGTATTAAAGGCGAGGGAGAAGCGGAGATGCTGGGCTTTTATGAAGCGATGCAAAACCATACCATTCGCCTGACGCCGCCTGTTGCCAAACCCATGCCTATTGTGATCCCCAGTTACAATGGCGCGCGCAAGCAGGCCAATCTGACGCCGCTGCTGGCTATTTTACTGCATAAACTGGGATTCCCGGTGCTGGTACACGGCGTCAGCGAAGATCCAACCCGCGTGCTGACAGAAACCATTTTTGACCTGATGGGGATCATGCCCACGCTGCATGCCGGCCAGGCACAGGCAAAACTGGATGGCCATGAACCGGTGTTTATTCCGGTGCGTGCGCTGTGTCCGCCGCTGGAGACGCAACTGGCGATGCGCTGGAGAATGGGCGTGCGCAACAGTGCGCATACGCTGGCGAAGCTGGCCACACCGTTTGCAGAAGATGCCGCGCTGCGTCTTGCCAGTGTTTCTCATCCTGAATATGTCTCGCGAGTGGCGAAATTTTTCGGCGACATTGGCGGCCGTGGTCTGCTGATGCACGGCACGGAAGGCGAAGTGTATGCCAACCCGCAACGCTGCCCGCAGATTAGCCTGATAGACCCGACGGGAGTGCGTGTGCTACAGGACCGCCAGAGTGAAATGCCTGACGAGCCAGTCCCACTGCCGGTAGCAAAAGATCCGGAGACGACCGCCCGCTGGATAGAACGCTGTCTGGCCGGAAGCGAGCCGATACCGGCCTCATTGAAAATTCAGATGGCTTGCTGTCTGGTGGCCACCGGGGAATCCGCCACGCTGGCAGACGGGCTTGCTCGCGTCGATCAAAGCTTCTGACCCTTTCGTCATTCCGACGGGCCTGTCATCTGGCCCGTCAGTTGCTCCTGTCCTGCACCCTCTGTAACGTGAAATTTCTGCACGTTTATTGACCTCCTGGCTACCGTAGCGCAGCATAGTTTGTTGAAAAATAAGAAACACAACAAACACGCAACACAACAGGAGATTACAATGAACAGTGGACATCGCTTTCACGCGCCAACGCTGCATGCGTTTATTCAGGCCGTTTTCCGCCAGATGGGGAGTGACGAGCAGGAAGCGCAGTTGGTGGCCGATCATCTGATTGCCTCAAACCTCGCCGGCCATGATTCACATGGTATCGGGATGATCCCAAGCTACATTCGCTCATTCTCGCAGGGGCATTTGCAGATTAATCGTCATGCGAAAGTGGTGAAAGAGGCGGGGGCAGTGGTTACGCTGGATGGGGATTGCGCATTTGGTCAGGTAGCCGCGCATGAAGCTATCGCGCTGGGGATTGAGAAAGCACAGCAGTACGGAATTGCTGCGGTAGCACTGCATAATTCTCATCATATTGGGCGCATTGGCTACTGGGCGGAGCAGTGTGCGGCGGCGGGCTTTGTCTCTATACACTTTGTGAATGTGGTGGGGATCCCGATGGTTGCCCCATTCCATGGTCGTGATAGCCGTTTTGGCACCAACCCTTTCTGCGTTGTGTTTCCACGTAAAAATGATTTCCCGTTGCTGTTGGACTACGCAACCAGCGCCATCGCTTTTGGTAAAACGCGTGTGGCGTGGCACAAAGGTGAGCCGGTTGCGCCGGGTTGTCTGATTGATGCCCAGGGGGCTCCTACCACCGATCCTGCCGTTATGCAGGAATCGCCATTGGGCGCGCTGCTCACCTTCGCCCAGCATAAAGGCTACGCGCTGGCGGCAATGTGTGAAATCATGGGCGGTGCGCTCTCTGGCGGTAAAACGACCCACGAAGCCAGTTTGCAGAACAGCGCAGACGCCATTATTAACTGCATGACCACGATCATCATTAACCCAACACTCTTCGGTGCCCCGGACTGTGACAATCAGGTTTCGGCATTTGCTGAATGGGTCAAAGCATCGCCGCATGCTGAGGATGCGCCTATCCTGTTACCGGGTGAGTGGGAAGTGAATACCCGTGAAGAACGGCTGGCGCAGGGTATCCCGCTTGATGTCGGAAGCTGGCAAGCGATATGTGAGGCGGCACGGCAAATCGGTATGCCGGATGCGGTATTGCAGGCGTTTCGCCAACGGCTTGAACACTAGATAAAAAAAAGCCCGTCCAGTGGCGGACGGGCAAACAAAGGGTAACAAACAGGGTCAATGAGGGTTGGAGCATTGGGTCGTACAGTAATTCTGTTGGTTATTTGTAGATAACCGCGGTGCCGCTCATTTTGTCGTTGCCGACAGCGGAGGTGATGCTGTAACCACTTGCACCAGCAGCAGCCGCTTTTTCAGCCAGTTTTGCTTCCAGGCCGTCCAGCGTGGTGGCGCCATCAGCAGATACCACACCCATTTTATTCATGCTTTGCGCCTGAGTGGAGGTAACCGGCTCAGCAGCGAAAACACCAAATGACAGGGTAGACAGGGCGATAGCAGCAACAGCAAATTTAATGTTTTTCATGATTTTTCTCTCGCAGGTTTATTCGGTTAGTCGATGTTCTGTTCAGTAGACGTTGTTCTGTCGATGTGAGAAGTATCACGTTTTTTTCGGTGAGATAAAATCGAATAGAATTGACGACATCAATCAAAAAAATTGAATGACAAATAACTTATTGAATATTAATAAATTCAGAAGAGGGATTTACAGTTCTTGTCATTGCGCTTTACAGAGAAAGTGACAACGGCACATTTTGCTACACCGTGAGTGAAAAAGCGTGCTCGTAAAGGAAATCGTATGCGCTGAAACTTTTGGTAAAGATGAGTCAACGTAGCTGGCTGTCTTTCGAACCTCTGCGATTATATCCTGAAAATGCAGAGTTATGTGAATCTTTATCCTGTTGGCAGGAGATGCACAAACGCACGCCAGGTACCGCTTCACGGCGCGCCTGCGGGATAGGATTGCCACATTCTTCACATTCATGCAGACTTTCTCCCGTGGGTAACTCGCCACGGGCACGGGCAACAGCATCTTCAATCGTATTGTTGATCTGTTCGTTCACGGCGTCGTCATTTGCCCAGCCGGATGCCATGTGTGCCTCCTGTCATTCGTTTTATAAAATTCATTTATAGAATAATTATAGCGAATGAGATGGGGAAAAAATGAGCGCTTACAGGCGTATCAGATTTCGGACCACTCGCGCAGCAGGTTATGGTAAAGATTAAGCAACGACAGGATCTCTGCACTTTCTCCGTGGCGCGCTTTCAGTGATTGAATGTTCTTATCCAGTTCAAACAGCATGGCGCGTTTTTTGTCATCACGGATCATAGACTGGACCCACATAAACGATGCCACACGGGTTCCTCGGGTAACCGGCGTGACGCAGTGCAGACTGCTGGAGGGGTAAAGTACCAGATCGCCAGCCGGAAGCTTCACCGTATGTTGTCCGTAAGTATCATTTACCCGAAGTTCCCCGCCGTCATAGCTGTCGGGATGGCTTAAAAACAAGGTCGCGGAAAGGTCAGTTCGCATCCAGCCGTTTTCCGGGTGACTACGCACCGCGCCATCAACGTGAAAACCGTAGGTTTCGTTGTTCTGATAACGATTGAACAGCGGTGTAGAGAGGGTTTTCGGCAGTGCGGCAGCGAAAAACAACGCGCTGTTGTTCACGGCGTTCTGCACCGCTTGTTGCAATGCCATATAGCGCTCGCTACGCGTGTCAACCTGCTGGTTATTTTTAACCTGTGCTCCCTGAGCGCCCGTTGTGACACGGCCATCAACCCAGTCGATGGTTTCCAGTTGTTCGCGAAACCAGGCTACATCCTGCGCCGACAGGACGCCGGGAATGTGGTACATCATCAGAGTTTCTCCTGAAAGTGGGGCTTGCGCCCCACACAATGGATTAGAAATGCATATTCGCGGTGAGCAGGAAGGTTCTTGGCTCACCCGGATGGTAACGGTATCCACTTTTGTTAATGGAGGATACGTATTGGGTGTCAAACAGGTTGTAGACGTTCAACTGGAAATCGAGATTGCGGTTTACGCGATAGCCTAACTTGGCATCCGCCACCCAGTAGCCTTCGGTATAGGATGGCGTCCCAACGGCGCCGTCCGAACCGCGATGCATGCTGCCTACGTAGCGAGCACCGGCACCAACGGAAACATCATCAGTAGCCTGGTACTGACTCCACAGCGTGAAGGCATGTTCCGGCGTATACGGCAGGGAAGATGAACCATCCTGCGCGACGTCTTGACCGCTATGCACCGTGGCGCGTTGTTGGGTATAACCGCCAATCACCTGCCATGCCGGGGTAATATTTCCTGCCACGGAGAGCTCGTAGCCTTCAACACGTTTTTCGCCATACTGGGAGTATGTCCCGTCATCGTTCTGTTCAACTTCGTTCTCGATATCCGTGCGGAAAACGGCGGCGGTCAACAGCAGGCGTTTATCCAGCACCTCCCATTTCGTCCCGATTTCGCTGGTCTTTGCCTTTTGCGGTTTAAAATCGGTACGGTTGGCGCTGTTACCGGTCCCACTTTGAGCAAGGGCAAAATTACTGCCGCCCGGCGGTTGCTGAGAAACCGCGTAGTTGATGTAAACGTTGCCGTTCTCGGTCAAATGGTACAGCGCACCCGCTTTCCAGTTCACCAGATTACCGGATTTCGCGGTGTCGACGGTGGTGACCGGAGAACCTTTGGCTGCGCCCGTTGGGCACGCGACGGCACCGCGGCCAGAAGCGCCGCACGCGGTTGCACTGTCATACTCGGTTCGGTAATTATCCAGACGAATACCACCGTTCAGTTCAATATCACGCGTAATTTGCAGCGTATCGAAGGCGTAAATACCGAAGGTATCGGTCTGTCCGTTGGCGTTAGCGCCATTACGGGATAATCCGCCAATGTTCACGTTGCTGTTCGGTGAGTAAATATTGACCGGTGGCGGGGTGAGTGGTGCTACGCCATAGTTGGTCTGTGTTTCACGGGTCAACTCCACGCCGGTACTGATGTCATGTCCGACCGCACCGGTATAAAATTTTGACGTCAGGTTGGTCTGGTTGGTGAGGATTTTGTTGCTGACATCTTTGGTATTCGCCACCCGTGACCAGCTCCAGGTATCGACGTTGCGGGTTGGCTGCGTGATGTTTGATGCGCCGCCCATGACCGCGGTCATCAGATAATCCTGTTTAATGCGCGACCAGCGCGTGGTGTTACGAAGGGTCGTGCTGTCACTCAGGTCATGCTCGAAACGCATTGTCGCGGTATCGGTCGTCGAGTCGTCGTAATCGGAGTCGGTACCATAGAAATTATGTGTATCTACTTTTCCTGAATGGTTCAGGGCCGACGTTCCAGCAGACGGCGCTGAGTAGCCAGGCAGACCAATAGTCGGAATTCCTCCGTCCGGTGTGTTGTGCTGGGTGACGTGTAGATAGTTCAGATACAGTCGGTTTTCGGTGCCTAAGCCAAAGGCAATAGAGGGGGCCACGCCGTAGCGTTCATTTTTAATGTTATCGCGTCCGGCATCATGCGTTTTTTCACCCATCAGGTTTAAGCGCACTGCGGTGGTGTCACCGATGACCTGATTGATATCCAGCGTTCCCCGGCGGAACCAGGCGCTACCGACGCTGGCTGAGGCATCAATACCTGAATCGGTGCGCGGCTGCTTGCTGATCATATTGATGGAGCCTGTGGGGGCACTGCGACCATAGTCGGTGCCGGAAGGCCCTTTAATCACTTCAACCTGTTCCGTATTGAAGGTGTCACGCGTGACGCTACCAATATCACGAATACCGTCGATATAAATGCTGTTTGAGGTGTCAGCACCGCGCATATACACCGCATCGCCAGTGGTGGAGTTACCATTTTCACCCGCAAAAAATGCGCCAACTCCCGGCACGTTTTTCAACGCATCAGTAAGATTGGTTGCTCCCTGATCTTTAATAACCTGCTCAGAAATCACCGTCATGGTGCGAGTGGTATCAGCCACCGGACGAGAGAACTTCGGGTCGGCAGAGTGCGTTGGGGCATACAGCGAGGGCTTAGCTGCTTCAACGACCAGCGTATCTTCCTGCTTTGTCTCTTGTGAGCCTGCGGCGACGGCCTGGGCTACAGGAGACAGGCCAATACACAGGCCGGCAAAGAAGGTGAGCGAGTGAAAACTACTAGACGGCAGATTGCGATTTTTATCCATGTTAATGAATGACTTATTATTATTGATTAGAAGGTTTCACTCAAACGAAGGGACATCTCTGTGGACGTTATACCCTGCAGGTCTCGCCTGAATGAAATGCGTAATTGATAATAATTTTGATAAGCATTATCAATAAGTGCGACGTTTTAGCATTCATTACTTCAAAAATAAATACATTTATTTACATTGAACTCAAAATTCCAACATGGTGGTTACAGTTCATGCAGGGGATTTCAGAAAGAAAGGACAGCAAACTGCATTCAGGGCGAATGCAGTTGAGCTGAGGGAGAGTTACTTATAGATAGTTGCTGTACCGTACATCTGATTTTTACCGCCAGCGGAATTAACCACAAAGCCTTTCGCGCCTTGCTCTTTCGCTTTTTCTGCCAGCTTACCTTCAAGGTCATCCAGGCTTGATGCTCCGCTCACGGAAATCGTACCGGAGGCTTGTAGTGGACCGGTGGCAGGACTGGTATTGGGCTGTGCAGCAAAAGTCGCAAATGTCATGCCGGTAAGTACGGTAGCGGCAAGGAATGTGAGGCATTTCTTCATGATGATATCCTCTGAGAAACAACAGATCGTGCCTGATAAGTTTAGGTCGTCATTGCAGGGCATTTGCCGCAAAAAATCGACCAACAACAGGCTGTTTTTTGAACGATGCCATTCGCATAAAAAATGAAATTTCCCTGCAGTGTATGTTTACCCCGTGGCGTTATGCGGGTATCTTACGCCGCTGTTAAAAGGAGAATGCTATGCCCCCCCAGAAACCGGGATTACATCCACGCAACCGCCACAATGGCCGTTATGATCTTGCGACGTTATGCCAGGTTACCCCCGAGCTGACGCAATATCTCATCCTCACGCCAGGCGGCGAGCAGAGTGTTGATTTCGCGAATCCGCAGGCAGTTAAGGCGCTCAATAAAGCACTGCTGGCGCATTATTATGCGGTGGCAAACTGGGATATCCCGGAAGGTTTCCTGTGCCCGCCGGTTCCGGGTCGTGCGGACTACATTCACCATCTGGCTGACCTGTTGGGTGAAACCACCGGAACCATCCCTGCAAATGCCAGCGTGCTGGATGTTGGGGTAGGGGCGAACTGCATTTATCCACTGATCGGCGTGCATGAATACGGCTGGCGTTTTACCGGCAGCGAAACCAGTAGCGAAGCGTTTAGCAGCGCTCAGGCAATCATCAATGGCAACCCTGGCTTAACCCGGGCGATTCGTCTGCGTCGTCAGAAAGATGCTTCGGCTATCTTCAACGGCATTATTCACAAGAATGAGCAGTACGAAGCTACGTTGTGTAATCCGCCATTCCATGATTCTGCTGCCTCTGCCCGTGCCGGAAGCGAGCGCAAACGCCGCAATCTGGGGCAAGACAAAGATGATGCGCTGAACTTTGGCGGCCAGCAGCAGGAGCTGTGGTGCGAAGGAGGTGAAGTGGCGTTCATCAGGAAAATGATCGCAGAAAGCCAGGCCTTTGGTCGTCAGGTGATGTGGTTCACCACGCTGGTATCGCGGGGTGAGAATCTGCCTCCGTTGTACTATGCGTTAACCGATGCTGGCGCGGTGAAAGTGGTTAAAAAAGAGATGGCCCAGGGGCAAAAGCAGAGTCGCTTTATTGCCTGGACCTTTATGGATAACGATCAGCGTCGTCGTTTTATGGCGCGTCAACGCTAAATCGTGGGCTCGCTCGGCGGCAGCGGTTCTGCTGCCGTTGATTGTGGGCCTGGCACCGGTGCAGGCAGTACCTGATAGGTCTGTACCGGGGGGCGCACGTTGGCCAGATCGAAGTGTTTTTTCACCTCGCTGTCGAGCGCAAAACGTACCGTCCACTGCTTCAGCGGCAGGGTAGTAAACGAGACCCGCAAGGTGAATGCCGTATTGGTCAAACCGACAATCCCGGCGAATGACGGCTCGCCAATGATAAGCCCATGAATATCATCCTTTTCCATCACCGCAGCGACTGCATCCTTCAGCGCCTGATTGGCTTTATCCGCATCTTCATGACGGTCGACGTCGTAATTTGCAACGACCGATCCGATCCCACGGACGAAGTTGGCGAAGGTCGTTATCGAGGACCACGGGATGATGTGGTATGCCCCTGTGTCCTGGCGTACCCCAACAGAGCGGATCGACATGCGTTCGACCGTGCCGGTTAACGGGCCGATAGTGACCAGATCGCCGGTATTCATGCCGTTTTCAAACTGGATAAATATCCCAGTAATAATATCTTTCACCAGTGTCTGTGATCCGAAAGAGATCGCCAGCCCCAGCGCGCCGGCCCCGGCCAGTAATGGAGCGATATTGACGCCAATCTCTGACAATACAATCATGATTGTGATGGTACTGATGATCACTGCCAGCGCGTTGCGAAATAGCGTCAACAGCGTACGAGTCCGCGCACTGGGCAGCGGACGACCGTGAATATCTGAAGCCAGGCGGTTTTCAATCAGGCTGGCAAGGATAGTCCAACCGATAGCAGAGAAGAAGAGAATCAGTGCGATGCGGATCAGAATATCGACCGTTTTTTCGCCCGCGCCGTAATGCAGCCAGTTCCAGAAGTCGAACAGTCCCCAGGCGTTGAGTAGCAACATAACGGCGACACACACCGTCAGGATCCTGGCCACGCTTAACGCCGTTGACAGCCAGCCATTTAGTCGCTTCTGTAATTCCGGATAGCTGCGCTGCGTGTGCGGCGACAAGGTAATGGTTTTGGCAATCCAGCGGGATAGCATGCCGGATACAAAGGCGGCGATCCCGATGATCACCAGGCTGCGTAACGTTGCGCCCATCATGAATTTCAGGCTATTGCCCGGATCAAAGAGTGAGAAAAAGAACAACACAATGAAATAGGTGCTGGCCAGCCAATGCCAGACCAGCGCAAAAGCACGGATAAACAAGCTAAAGAAGGCTAAAGAGCGTGCGGCAAGATTCTGTAAGTGCTGGGTAATCTCATTCTTGTTTCTGAAAATCAGGTACAGCGCCCACAGCGTGATGCACAGCATGATGATGACGTTAGCCATTGCGCCGACCTGTACGTTGACCTGGTTCGAAATAATGGGAACCGCCACAATAAGCCCGTAACCAATCAGACTGCTTAATGAACTCAGACGCCGGTTCCAGTAGCGTGCGCCTGCATCCTGAATGTTAAATGGTCGCAGCTCTGTCACCGCCGGGCAAAAAATCAGGCGCAAAATGGCCTTAAAAAATTCAATCAGTGCGAAGGCATTGAGAAACAAGCTCTGCTGGAATGCAATCGTGCGGCTACCGGCATTCATTCGATCACTCAATATCTGCCCGACAAACAGGGTGAGCGCCAGCAGCAGTAAATCGACAATGAACGCGCCAACGATCATGGCGGGAAGCTGTAACCAGTTACTGCGCTCGCGGTTTTTCCGTCGCGCCCACTGCCCCATTTTGCGATACAGCGGCAGTGCGCAAAGCCGTATCAGCCAGTAAAAGCCAAAAACAGATACCGCCAGCATAAGGAAATGGGTCAGGGCATTCGAGAATGTTTGTGGATTAAAGGTTTTGTGGGGGGCGTCAGTAATGTTGCGATACAGCTGGGCAAAGCGGCTTGAGAGAGCCTCGCCATAATGACGGCTGATATCCGTGACATTCTCCAGCACCGTTTTTTCTTCCGTTAACGTTGGTGGGACAATGGTGGGCACCGGTTCGGGAGGTGGCGTGGCCGCCACTTTGCGCAATTGACCGATCAGCTCCTGGCGTGAACTCTCATTTTCCAGCACATCCGCCAGTGCGCCATAGGCCGCCTTTTTTTGTTCGATATCGGGTTCTGTCGTGGGGCCAGTTTGCGGGCTGGTTGAGGCCGGGGAGGGAACGCCGGGTATCGTTACCGCGTGAGTCGGCATGCTCAGAAGACAAAAGAAGATGAACAGGAACCAGCGCATCACTCCTCCCATGAGAAAACAAATTCAAAAGGATAAGTATAGATGTCAGGGCGGGAGAGGATTGAAATGAGAGGATTCTGGTGAAAAACCTCCCTTCCGGCTGAAGGGAGGTATCAGGCATCAGGAAACGTGCTGCAAAAATTCCTGCAAACGCTGGCTGGGTGGATTTTCAATCAGGGCTTGCGGATTACCATCTTCGGCAATACGTCCTTTATCGATGAAAATCAGGCGTGAGGCTACTTTTTCGGCGAAGCCAATTTCGTGAGTCACAATCACCATGGTCATCCCTTCTTCTGCCAGGTCCTGCATGACTTTCAGAACCTCATGACGCAGTTCCGGGTCCAGCGCCGAGGTTGGCTCGTCAAACAGCATCATTTTCGGCTTCACCGCCAGCGCACGGGCAATGGCAACACGCTGCTGCTGACCGCCGGAAAGCTCAGAAGGGTAGTGGTGGGCACGCTCGGCCAGACCGACTTTTGCCAGCAGCTCTTTAGCCAGTTTTTCCGCCTGTTCTTTATTCGCCCCACGTACGCGTAGCGGGCCAAACATGACGTTTTCCAGCGCGGTCAGATGGGGGAACAGATAGAACTGCTGAAACACCATTCCGGCTTCCTGGCGGATTAACCGTTCATCGACCTTGGGATCGTTGACTTTCAGACCGTCAACAATCAGGTCACCGGAGGTAATTTCTTCCAGCTTGTTAATGCAGCGCAGCAGCGTAGATTTACCGGAGCCAGATGGCCCGATAATCACCACGACTTCACCTTGTTTAATATTCAGATCGATGTTGTGTAGCACCTGGGTTGGACCAAAGTGCTTAGAAACGTTTTTAAATTCAATCACAGGATTTTCATCCTTCTTTCCAGACGACGCAGAATGAAGCTCAGCACCAGCGTAATGATCAGATAGAACACCGCAACGGCGCTCCAGATTTCCAGGGCGCGGAAGTTACCCGCAATGATTTCCTGACCCTGGCGCGTCAGTTCAGCGACGCCAATGACGATAAACAGCGAGGTATCTTTGATGCTGATGATCCACTGGTTGCCCAGTGGTGGCAGCATACGACGCAGCGCAAGAGGTAAAATAACGTGGCGGATGGTCTCCGTGCGAGAAAGTCCAAGCGCCAGGCCAGCCTCGCTGAATCCTTTGTGGATTGAGAGTACCGCGCCACGCGTGATTTCCGCGATATAGGCACCGGAGTTAATCATGATGGTGACAACAGCGGCGCTGAAGGGGTCAATACGTAAATCGTTAAACGCCATTGGCAGGGCGAAGTAGATAAACATGACCTGTACAACGATTGGCGTACCGCGGATGACTTCGATAAAGACCAGCGCTACATGGTTGGCTATCCAACCGCCGAAGGTACGCGCAAAACCCGCTGCAAGCCCGATAATCAGCCCGCCGGCCAGACCGAGGATTGAAATCCACAGAGTCATTTTGGCGCCTTCTATCAAAAGCGGGATGGCGGGCCAGATGGCACTCCAGTCAAACTGCATATGTCGTTCCTGTTACCGTGGTGAAAAGAGTCAAATGCCCGTTTTACCGGATGTACTTATCCGGCCTACAGGTCTCAAAAATGCTGGCGCAGACCCGGTAAGCATCACGTTACCGGGCCTGTGCTGTAGATTATTATTTAGGTTCAGTACCGAACCATTTTTTGTAGATTTCGTTGTAAGTACCGTTCTCTTTCAGCGTTTTCAGCGCGCCGTTCACTTTCTCACGCAGTGCATCGCTGCCTTTCGGGAAGGCGATACCGTACTGCTGGGCTTCCAGGGAATCACCTACAGCTTTGAACTGACCGTTGCCCGCAGTCTTGATGAAATACAGAATGTTTGGCGTATCGTGCAGTACCGCGTCTGCGCGGTTGGTACCCAGTTCCATATACGCGTTATCAATGTTCGGGAACTGACGCAGGTCTTTGGTTTTGATGTTCGCTTTTGCGTAATCCACTGAGCCGGTACCGCCCTTCACTGCGACGACTTTACCGTCCAGATCTTTTACGCTTTTCACATCGTTATTGTTCGCTTTGACCATCACTAACAGGCCGCTTTTGTAGTAGCCGTCAGAGAAGTCGATGGCTTTTTTACGCTCTTCGGTAATGGTGATACCTGCCAGCGCCAAATCGACGTTTTTAGTTTGCAGGGCCGGGATGATGCCGCTGAAATCCATAGGTTTCAGTTCATAATCCAGCTTTAGTTCTTTGGCGACGGCAGCCCACAGATCCACATCAAAACCAACGTATTTGTCGCCCTGTTTGAATTCAAAGGGAACAAAGGCGGTGTCAGTTGCGACAACGAGTTTCTTATCTGCGGCATGGGAGGACACCGCAAAAGCCAGGGTAAGTGCAGCCAGTGAAACTTTTAATACAGACTTCATAGGATTTCCTTTTATATCCACGGGGCGATCCCCTGCGAGAACATATGGCTTAATGAAAAAATCGTGCCAATTTTGCAACTCATTGTTTTAAAAAGAGGGCGTCTCATTTTGTTGCACAATAAGTAGGGCAAAGTGGGCTGTTTGCACCATTTTGGGGCACTCATTTGGTGCATGACGGGCGCGGTGCAAACGGTATGACTATTTAGCGTAAAAATTGTTGATAAAACAATCTTTCGTTAACGATTGTGTGAAGTGATTATTACAAATAATTTACTTTGAAGTGACGAACGATCAATGTTATGCACCATAGAAGTGCAAAACCCCCGCAAATGCGAGGGTAATATAGGTATTTCTTATAAGTCTGTTATTCGATATTCGCTTCGATAAACCACAAGAATTTGTCGAGGTCACGGGAAGCCGCAGTGAAGATATCTGCTGTATCCTCATCTTTTGCTTCACTTATCGCTTTACGTACGCTGTTAGCAACCACGGCATAACGTTCAGCCAGCTCTTTTAAGTGGTCCTGTACGTTATGGATATCCAGCGGGTAGCTTTTCAGTGGCGTTTTGCTGTTAATCACCTGCGTTGTCCCCAGTGCCACACCACCTAACTGTACGGCACGCTCAGCCATGGTATCGAGGTGATCGGTCAGTGCAGTCCGGAAACCATCCAGCATTTCATGTACGGCAATGAAGTTTGCGCCGCGCATATTCCAGTGTGCCTGTTTGGTGATCAGTGACAGGTCGATGAATTGGATCACCTGCTGATTCAGCAGTTCAACGGTCGCTTTTTTATCGCTGTCTGTTACATCGTTGCGGGTATAAAGGAGGGCAGATGCTTTTGTTTTTACCAGTTTTGCGGTACTCATAATTTCATATCCTCTTGATGTTTACGTCCCAAATCTTCAACGAGGATAAGTATAGCGCTAATTTCAGTTTTATTTTTCCGGTGTTACCTATCACTTTAATAGTGAGGCGAATGTAAATATAAAAAACAAATATAAATCAATATGATAAGTTATTTTAGTGCGGCGAATTGTTATTATTGTGTTAATGCTATGCCTCAGCATAAATAGCATGCTTCAATGCAGAGGTCGAGGGTGATAATAATAGTGGGGATAGATAACAAGATATTCTGCATGATTATGCAAACCATGCAGAATATTGGCAGGTTAATTCACGTCAACTTGCTTAATTTGCGGGTCTTTGCGGATGGTGAGCGTAGAGCCCATTGACGCAGCAATAATCGCGCCCAGAGCCAGCGTCTGGATAAACGTCAGCGTTTCCCCGAGGAAAATCATCCCAGACACCGCCGCCAGTGCAGGCTCCATACTCATCAGTGTCCCAAAGGTACGTGTAGGCAGTCGCGTTAATGCGATCATTTCCAGCGAATAGGGGAGCGCAGTGGAGAGGACCGCTACCGCTAAGCCCAATGGAAGAATCGACCAATGCCACAGGGCATCACCTGCCTGAATGGCGCCAATCGGCACGAAAACCAGCGCGGCGATTAATGAGCCAACGGCGACCGTTGCCGGACCATGCTCTGCGCCTGCGCGTTGCCCGGTAAGAATATAGATAGCCCAGCAGGCACCGGCCCCCAATGCCAGCGCGGCACCGGTTAAATCAACGTGAGAAACGTCCTGACCTAACGGCAGCAGGAACCACAGTCCGAGCACGGCCAGCGCAACCCAGATAAAATCCACCGGGCGTCGGGAGGAAAACAACGCCACCGCAAGCGGGCCGGTAAATTCCAGCGCTACGGCAATACCCAGCGGTACAGTCTGAATTGACAGGTAAAAGAGATAGTTCATCCCACCCAGAGACAAACCATAAAACAGCAGGGGAAGACGTTGCGCTTTGGCAAAACGTAAACGCCAGGGTTTAAAGAATGCGATAAGGATGAGCGTTCCCAGCGCGAGGCGCAGGGCGGTAACGCCTGGCGCACCGACGAGAGGGAACAGCGATTTCGCCAGCGATGCGCCGCTTTGAATAGAGGACATAGCTATCAGCAAAACCAAAATAGGCAACCAGACTGGCGCTTTACGTGACGACCCCGGCATCCTTTCTCCTGTCAAATGATGGTTACACACCTTCCCCCACAGGACGCCGCAGATTTACTGCGATGCGCGTGAGTTTGTGTATAGAAAAGTAAAACAGCGAGTGTAATGGAAATACGCTCGGCTGGTTGAGTATTCGTTGAAAAAAAAATTACTGAGATCCGTACAATGGTATGAAAACGATGGATTAATAATCTGCGCGATTAGGAATCATCTGGATGAATGTGCCGTGTTGTGCGCGCAATAATGGCATAAATCATTAGAAAAGTGATGTTAATTGAAAGAGATAGCGGGTTTCTGAAACGTTCTGTTACATGAAAAGATCCGTTAGACATCGCGAATCGCAAAGAGTTTCCCATCAGTTTTTGGTATATTTAAAACTTAAGATTTACTTGAAGCACATTTGAGGTGGTTATGAAAAAAATTGCATGTCTTTCAGCACTGGCCGCTGTTCTGGCTTTCTCCGCAGGTACCGCTGTAGCTGCTACTTCTACCGTTACGGGTGGTTACGCTCAGAGCGATGCTCAGGGCGCAGCGAACAAAATGAACGGTTTCAACCTGAAGTATCGTTATGAGCAGGACAACAGCCCGCTGGGCGTGATCGGTTCCTTCACTTACACTGAAAAAGATCGTACCGACTCGTTTGGCGATTACAACAAAACCCAATACTACGGCATCACTGCAGGTCCAGCTTACCGTCTGAATGACTGGGCAAGCGTCTACGGTGTTGTAGGTGTTGGCTACGGTAAATTCCAGGATGCAGCAACGCCTGCTGACAAACACGACACCAGCGACTACGGTTTCTCTTACGGTGCCGGTGTGCAGTTCAACCCGATCGAAAACGTTGCTCTGGACTTCTCTTACGAGCAGAGCCGTATTCGTAGCGTTGACGTAGGTACCTGGATCGCGGGTGTTGGTTACCGCTTCTAATCACTTCGGTGATATAAAAAATCCGCCTTCTGGGCGGATTTTTTTTGCCTGCAATACAGGAAGGCGTGTCGTTGAAGGCCTGATAAGCACAGCGCATCAGGCATTGTTACGTGCCGGATAGCGGCAAAATACCTTATCCGGCCTGGAAGGAGACTATTTGGTCTCGAAGATATCGGTGCCCAAATGGTTGTAGTCCACCTTCTGCAATTTAAAGTTGGTGATATACACTGGCCCGGCTTTTTTCTCAGAGATAAAGCGGTAGCTGTTGGTAATTTCCTTTGCGCTGATCCCCGTCCACTGTGAGAAAAAACTCAGGAAATCATTCGCCGAGCGGCGGGCTTTAATCACCCGATGCGCTTTGTCATCGCTGGACAGTACCATAAAGGGCACCTGGAAGTTCTGCTGGAACTGGTCGTCATGGGCCAGGTACTGCACCTCTTTTCCGCGCTCTTTAAAGGCGAGGCCATGATCGGAGAAATAGACCATGGAGAAGCTACTGCCGCTGTTACGCAACTGCTCGTAAAGCTGGCGCAGTAGATCGTCGGTTTGCGTCATGGTGTACAGATAACAGGAGGTCTCTTTCGACTGGACGAACGTGTCATATTTCCCTTGAGTACGATCGCAGGCCTGCGGGTGAGAACCCATTAAATGCAGCACAATCAGTTGCGGCTGGGTGCGTTCGGTGGCCAGCACCTGAGCGGTCATTTTCAACAAGGCTTCATCACGGGTGTTTTTATCGGCTTCGAAGTCACCGTTTTTCAGGAAGTGCACTTCGTCGGCCCGTTTCGCGATGCTGGCTATTGCCGTATCGTATTCACCGATCTGCCCCTGATTGGAAAACCACCACGTCTGGAACCCAGCGCGGTTGGCCAGCGTGACAAAGTTATCCTGGAACTGAGGCTTATTCTCGACGACCCGGTTTAGCGTTAAGCCGAGCGATTTTTGCGTGGAGCCGCTGGCGGCAATGTAATCAGCAAAAATGTAGCCATTAACGGTGCTGGAAAACGGCGTGTTATCCCAGTGACCGCCAAACGCGCCTAACGCATCACGTCGGGCACTTTCACCGATGACCACAACATAGGTGTGATATTTCGGTTTCACGGCGGTTACCGTCCAGCTGTCTTTTACGCTCGACAGCTTAGCCATGCGCTCTTGCTCGTCGAGCACTTCGTTATTGTTGACGATAACGTCCTTGGCAAAGCGGAAAACCGGGTAACCGGTATCTTTTAACTTGAAAACGCCGCCCCATGCCAGGTTTTGTACCGGAGTAACAAAGAATGCAACGATGCTGAACAGCAAGCACAGGCTGTCGTACTTGTTCCAGCGACGTTTCTGCTCGTCTTTTTTACGCCGTACGGCGATAACGCCGAGCGCAAAAATAAACACGCCAACCAGGTAATTGTACCAGGGGAAGATGGTCAGGATTTCGGTCGACTCTTCCATGTTGGTCGAGTGCAGCGCCAACAACGTATTAAAGTTTGGCGAGCCGTAAGCCTGGCCGAATGGGAAATACATCGCTGCAATCAGCGAACAGATGCCAATCAGTGTTTTTTGCGCGCGCGGCGCAGTACGCCACAACAGCATCAATACACAGGTAAAGGCAACGCTATAAAGAAGGCTTAGTGGGTAGCCCAGCGCGAGGTTGATCAGCAGAGACTGTAAAAAATAAAAGCCAGTCCACGGACTCATAGCCCGGCTACGAGCAATAAGTGAATCTTTGAGGGTTAAATTCATATGCCACTGTTGCAAAAACGCCATGTGCTACCCCTGGCGCAAAGGGTCATGCCTGCCTGAGAGAGCGAGAAGAGGGAATGGGTCCGCATCCGCGAGCCGCAATATATGCAGGGCTGCGAAAAGATAGAGTGTGTGCATGAGAAGGTCAACTACTACAAAGAAATTGTTTTGAGAGGGCAACTGCAAAACAGACAAAAAGAAGGGTTATTCGGACGAAACCTATCACCGTAATCAGGTTACGGCAACGAAATGAAGCGGCGTACCGCGACGCCGCATTATTTTGCTGAGGGTTTATCCTGCTCTGGTTTGCCGTTAATCATGTCACACAGCATAGAGATCAGCATCAACCGTACTTTAAAGGGAGAGTGGCTAAACACGCGTATACACCTCTTAAATTCATTCATATAAACCTCCTGACTTCACGATCCCATCAGTCCTTGAGGGATGTCTTTATTATATACAGATATAGCACAGGCTATATTATATAGCTATTGCTAAAACGTTAATTTTTTGTGCCCGCGCAACTCTGGTTTACAATGAGCCTTCTCTAATCAGATGCTGTTAACGCGTCACAGGAACGAGGAAGCAGAATGAGTCGTCGCGCAGGTATGCCAACAACAAAAAAAGTGACGCAATTGGTGAATGTCGAAGAACACGTTGAAGGATTTCGTCAGGTCCGCGAGGCGCATCGCCGTGAACTGATTGATGACTACGTAGAGCTGATTTCCGATCTCATTATCGAGGTGGGTGAGGCGCGGCAGGTGGATATGGCCGCCCGTCTTGGGGTTTCCCAGCCGACGGTTGCCAAAATGCTTAAGCGCCTCGCCTCCGTTGGGTTGATTGAAATGATCCCCTGGCGTGGGGTGTTTTTAACCGCTGAAGGTGAGCGTCTGGCGCAGGAGAGCCGGGAACGCCATCAGATTGTGGAAAATTTCCTGCTGATGTTAGGTATCAGCCCGGAAATTGCTCGTCGCGATGCGGAGGGAATGGAGCATCATGTCAGTAAGGAAACGCTGGAGGCTTTTAGTCGGTTTACGCAACAGCAAGGAACAGGCTCTGAATGAGTTTTCCTCTTCTTCGCGCCTTACAACGCGATCGTTTTTTCCAGCTGTTAATCCTCATCGGGGCTATTCTGAGCCTGTTTGTGCCATTTACACCCCGGGCCTGGCCTGGGGCCATTGACTGGCACACCATTATTACCCTGAGCGGCCTGATGCTGCTAACCAAAGGCGTGGAGCTAAGCGGTTACTTTGATGTATTAGGGCGCAAGATGACCCGCCGCTTCCACACGGAGCGCCAACTGGCGATATTTATGGTGCTGGCGGCGGCGCTGCTGTCGACCTTTCTGACCAACGATGTCGCCTTATTTATTGTGGTTCCCCTCACCATTACCCTGAAAAAACTGTGCGCCATCCCGGTAAACCGTCTCATTATCTTTGAGGCGCTGGCGGTGAACGCCGGTTCGTTGCTTACCCCCATCGGAAACCCGCAAAATATTTTAATGTGGGGGCGCTCTGGCCTGTCATTTACTGCGTTTACCTGGCAAATGGCGCCGCTTGCGGGGGCCATGATGCTGACGTTGCTGGTGCTGTGCTGGTTCAGTTTCCCACATAAAACACTACACTATCATAGCGGTACGCGCGCGCCTGACTGGCAACCGCGCCTGGTGTGGAGCTGTCTGGCGCTGTATATCGCCTTTCTGACGGCACTGGAGCTCAAGCTTGAGCTGTGGGGCCTGGCGATTGTGGCGACAGGGTTCATGATCTTGGCTCGTCGTGTGATCTTAAGCGTGGACTGGACGTTGCTGCTGGTGTTTATGGCGATGTTTATTGATGTGCATTTGCTGACGCAGTTACCGGCGTTACACGGAATAACCAGTCAGATTGGCACGCTTTCAGCACCAGGGCTCTGGTTGACGGCAATCGGCTTGTCGCAGTTTATCAGTAACGTTCCCAGCACGATTTTGTTGCTCAACTATGTTCCGCCGACGCTATTGTTGGCCTGGGCAGTTAATATCGGTGGGTTTGGCCTGTTGCCGGGGTCGCTGGCGAATCTGATTGCTTTACGCATGGCAAATGACCGACGCATTTGGTGGCGTTTTCATCTGTACTCGGTGCCGATGCTGATATGGGCGGCGCTGGTGGGGTATGGTTTATTGCTGTTGATGTAATTGATGTGGTGTGCCGGATGGCGGCTGGCGCCTAATCCGGCCTACTGCGTTGGTAGGCCCGAAAAGCGTAGCGCCATCGGGCATGTATAGCAGATTAGTTCAGACGAACCGGCATACCAGAGCGGTTCTGTACCGCCTGCTCAACGACCGCCTGATCGACGTCAGACTGACCGGTGATGCTGGTAATGCTCTTGTTCAGCGTAATCGGTACGATTTCGCCACCTTCGAACTGCTCTTCAGTGGTAGACAGTGGGTTATGTACCTCAATGTAACGGCTACCGTCTGGTTCAGTGGTGGCTTTCACTGGCTCATCGATAAACTGGACGCGCGTACCGACCGGCACGTTTTCAAACAGGAACTTGATGTCATCGTTACGCAGACGCACGCAGCCGTGGCTGACGCGTAAGCCGACGCCGAAGTTAGCGTTGGTACCGTGGATAGCATACAGACGGCCGATATACAGCGCGTACAGGCCCATCGGGTTATCCGGACCCGCCGGAACAACGGCTGGCAGCGGTTCGCCCGCAGCACGGTATTCCGCATGCATTTTAGCGGTTGGCGTCCAGGTTGGGCCCGCTTTCTTACGTTCAACTTTGGTGGTCCAGTTGATAGGGGTGTCTTTACCTAACTGCCCGATACCGATCGGCAGAACGATGACGGTGTTGGTACCTTTCGGGTAGTAGTACAGACGCATTTCGGCGCTGTTAATCACAATACCTTCATGCACGGTATCCGGCAGGATCAGCTGCTGAGGAATGTTCAGTACGGTGCCGCCTTTCGGCAGGAAGGTATCCACGCCCGGGTTAGCTTCCAGCATGTTGGACAGACCCATCTGGTACTCTGCCGCATAGTATTCCAGCGGCTGGGTGTTGCCTTCAGGGATGGTGATAACCTGGTTTTGGCCAATTAAGCGACTACCATCGGTAGGCAGCGGGTACGTGACGGCTGAAGCAGTGTTACAAAAACCAACTACCGCGAGCGCCGCCGCGAAAAGCGTTGTCAATTTCATATTCATTTTTGCGAGATTCTGAAGCCAAGCAGGCTAGTGGGTTGAGATTTATGTAGTGTTGGGCACGCATTATATGTGCATTCTGAGCAACAAGGAATTCGGATGTGTACTAAATCACATTTTTTTCCTTTTGCTTTCACTTTATCTGTGCAGCATGAACGGCGCGATCTTATTGCAGACTTATGGCATAATAAGCGGTTTGTCACATATTTCTTTCTCTTTCAGGATAAGCCCGTGTTAGTTTCCAGCAACGTCACTATGCAGTTCGGCAGTAAGCCGCTGTTTGAAAATATTTCCGTCAAATTTGGCGGCGGCAATCGTTACGGCCTGATTGGCGCGAACGGTAGCGGTAAATCCACCTTTATGAAAATTCTCGGCGGCGACCTCGAACCGACGCTGGGTAACGTTTCACTCGATCCGAACGAACGCATTGGTAAGCTGCGTCAGGATCAGTTCGCCTTTGAAGAGTTCACCGTTCTCGACACCGTTATTATGGGTCATGCTGAACTGTGGGAAGTGAAGCAGGAACGCGACCGTATCTACGGCCTGGCCGAGATGAGCGAAGAAGACGGCTATAAAGTGGCTGACCTCGAAGTTCAGTATGGCGAAATGGACGGCTACTCTGCGGAAGCGCGTGCGGGTGAACTGCTGCTGGGCGTCGGTATTCCGGTAGAACAGCATTACGGCCCGATGAGCGAAGTCGCACCCGGCTGGAAACTGCGTGTCCTTCTGGCACAGGCGCTGTTCTCTAACCCGGACATTCTGCTGCTCGACGAACCAACGAACAACCTGGATATCGACACCATCCGCTGGCTGGAGCAGACGCTGAACGAGCGTGACAGCACCATGATCATCATTTCGCACGACCGTCACTTCCTGAACATGGTCTGCACGCACATGGCGGATCTGGACTACGGCGAACTGCGCGTTTATCCGGGCAACTACGACGAATACATGACGGCGGCGACTCAGGCTCGTGAGCGTCTGCTGGCTGATAACGCCAAGAAAAAAGCACAGATTGCCGATCTGCAATCCTTCGTCAGCCGCTTTAGCGCCAACGCATCTAAATCTCGACAGGCGACTTCTCGTGCGCGTCAGATCGATAAGATTAAGCTCGACGAAGTGAAAGCCTCCAGCCGTCAGAACCCGTTCATCCGCTTCGAACAGGATAAGAAACTGTTCCGTAACGCGCTGGAAGTGGAAGCCCTGACTAAAGGATTCGAGGAAGGCCCGCTGTTTAAAAACTTTAATCTGCTGCTGGAAGTGGGAGAGAAGGTTGCCATCATTGGTGCCAACGGCGTGGGTAAATCCACCATGCTGAAAACGTTGGTCGGCGATTTGCAGCCGGACAACGGTACCGTTAAGTGGTCTGAAAACGCCCAGGTCGGTTACTACGCGCAGGATCATGAATACGAGTTCGAAAACGATCTGACCGTTTTCGAATGGATGAGCCAGTGGAAACAGGAAGGCGATGATGAGCAGGTTGTGCGCAGCTTCCTCGGTCGTCTGCTGTTCAGTCAGGATGACATCAAGAAGCCTGCCAAGGTGCTCTCCGGTGGTGAAAAAGGGCGCATGTTGTTCGGTAAGCTGATGATGCAGAAACCGAATATCCTGGTTATGGATGAACCAACCAACCACCTGGATATGGAATCAATCGAATCGCTGAACATGGCACTGGAAATGTATCAGGGTACGCTGATCTTCGTTTCTCACGACCGTGAGTTCGTCAGTTCGCTGGCAACCCGTGTGATTGAAATTACGCCGGAACGCGTGATCGACTTCACCGGGAACTACGAAGATTATCTGCGGACTAAAGGCGTCGAATAATTTTCCCGTCGTCTTCGCGTTACAGGTGTGTTGACTGCACCTGTTCACCCCGGTCACTGACTTCTGTAAGTGACCGGGGTGAACAGGCTGGCCGCCTTCCTGTAACGCGAAATACTTTGGGAAAATGGTGTAAGTTATAAATTAAACAATCCCCAGCGCGCGTTTACCGTGGATATTTAAATCCTCCAGCGTAAAACGGCCTTCCCAGTTTGTTTCATAATCCTCACGCGGGAAATCACCCGGTGATGCGCCTTTTTCCAGGGCCGCCTTCACTTTATGGGCGTAGGCCAGATTCTTTTCACACATCGGTGCGGCAGGGATGTACATTACGTTGCCCCAACCCTGCTGATTTTCCACCGGCGCGACGGCGTGAATCACATCACAATGCCACCACACTGAATCTCCGGCCTCCAGTTGTGGAATGCTGGTTAACGCCTCCATCAGTAGTGGGTGCCATTGCTCTGACACCGGCAACACTCTGCCGGGCGCGACGCCGCACAGCTCATCTTCCGGGACATCGTCCAGCAAGGGACGCAACAGTACATACGCCATCGCTTCCGGAATAGGGACCACGTGCAACAATCCCTGACCTGGCAGCATATCGGACAGTGCCGTCCAGCCCTGGAAGGTACGGAAGACTGAACATTTGGTGGTGTTATCCACCGTGTACTCTTCTACCTCGGTGCGATGCGCTGCCTGCCATGGATCGTAATCTTCAGGTTTACCGTTGAAAACATGAGCAAAAACTTGCTGATATGCCGGGAGAAGCCAGCGTTCCAGCGCGCCGGAATCCGTGTGCGCGCCCAGCCCTTTGGACGTCGTTCCCGGTGGGCGACGGCGTATCCGGTCAGGGTAGATAACGCTGACATCCGGGTTAAACCACTGCTTACCGTTACTTTCAAACGTCCATAAGCGATTGAGAAAGGACTGTGCCGTGGCCATTTCTTCACTCTGACGGGCCTGCATTTGCGCCTGTGACCAGTAGATCGGATAGATCTCTGGACGCGATGCGCTCAGGGTACCGAAGAAATTATCACCGGGTCCTTTGTAAACGTCGTCAAAATGGTTGCGGTCCAGATAGTCCAGCATTGACCGATCCCAACCCAGAGCCTGTTCGCGAGGGAAATGGCCTTTAATCACCGCGCATCCGCGCCGCTTAATTTCTTCACGCTGCGCTGCACTCACGCGACCCGCTCTGATATCCGCATAAGACAACACCGGCCAGACCGCAGAACCTTGCGCTCTGAGGGCGTTGATTTCCGCCACGCGGCTGGCAATGCCCTCACTAAGTTGATTGAAAATCAACTGGACGTCCCCGAGCTGTGCCCGCAGCTGCTGCTTCATCTGACGGATTGCCGCTTTGTGGTCGGCGGGCAATGTGTCGCTGGTAAAAGTAAAAGCCATAACCACCTCGCATAACTTTCATTTGAAACTTATTTAACTTACAAGTGCAATATAAGTTAAAAATAAGTTAATGCAAGTTTAAAAACTTGATGGCGTGCACGGAATGCAAAAACGGTGAGAACCGGAGCAGGTACTCCGGTTGGCAGGATCAGGCGTTAAAAGGCGAAGTGTTATCCAGCACGGCCTGAATCACGTTCAGTGCACCCTGATGGTTATTATCGTCGGTCTGATAGCGGGCAATAAATTTGATGTTCTCGGCTGCATTAGCCATGGCGAAAGAGTAGTGCGCCATTTTCAACATTTCCGCATCGTTGCCACTATCTCCGATGGCGACGACGTTTTGTGGTGACAGGTTCCAGCGTTTTAGCAGGCGGCTGATACCGTTGGCTTTATGTAAACCTGGAATAATCAGATCGATAAACCCAAAGCCGCTGGTGACGGGTTTCATAATACCGTCGAGAGCAGTATGCAGGTGATCGATAACCAGCGGGATTTGCTGATCGGGCAGATTCAGCGAGAACTTGAACAATACATCGTCGATGTCCTGATAATCCTTCACGGGTTGCAGGCGATGGTAGTGTTTTGACATCAACGCCACAAAAGACTCTGGGGCATTTTCACTAACGTAGGCGCTTTGCAGGCCACAAGCCACAAAATTGAGCTGCTTATCTTTTAGCAGTTCACCAATCACAATTTGCGATTCATGGCGCGTCAGTTCGCCGTGAAACAGCTGTTTACCATGCTCAAACACCAATGCGCCGTTCTCGGCGACAAAAGAGATCTCATCTTTGAGTTCCGGGAAAAAAGAGATGAGCTGGTAATACTGGTTGCCGCTGGCCACGACAAATTCAATGTTGCGTTTTTTCAGTTCCTGATACTGCGCCATAAATCGTACGCGATCGTACTTTTTGGCGTCATCGAGAAACGTTCCGTCCATATCAGTGACGATAACGTTGATGGTCATACTGGCTCCTGGCTCATAACTGCGACCAGAAATATTTTAATAACAATGTGACCTGAAGCACAAATTTAATTTCGAATGAAAGTTCCCCCCCCGTCTTTCACGCCACAGGTGCGTGAAAGACGGGGGGGCTGTCGTTGTAGGCCGGATAAGCGTCAGCGCATCCGGCAATGGGGAGGCTAGCGTGCCGGATGGCGGTGTGGACTCTCATCCGGCCGACAATATTGTTTACAGCATATGTTCAGTACGGGCGATAATGTCGTCCTGCGCATCCGGAGACAGCGCAGTGAAGAAAGCGGAATAGCCTGCGACACGCACCACCAGGTCACGGTACTGATCCGGGTGTTTTTTCGCGTCCAGCAACGTTTCACGAGACACGATGTTGTACTGAATATGCCAGCCTTTGTGCTCTTCAAAGAAGGTCCGCAGCAGGATCATCAGCTTTTGTTTATCGGATTCATTTTCCAGCGTGGCCGGATTGAGCTTCTGATTTAACAGCACGCCGCCGAGAATCGAACCGGTCGGCAGTTTACCCACCGAACCAATTACCGCCGTTGGGCCGAGATGGTCCGTACCGGAAGCCGGGCTTGCGCCTTCTGCCAGCGGAGTGTGTGCTTTACGGCCATCCGGCGTTGCCATCGTTGCTGCGCCGAACGGCACGTTTGCCGAAATAGACGAGGTCCCGGCGTAGTAATTGCCGCCAACCGGGCCACGTCCGTAACGCGGATTATGATACTGTTTCAGTTCATCGATATAGGTCTGATAAGCGCGGGCCAGTAGCGTATCAACACTATCGTCATCGTTGCCGTACTTTGGCGCACCGTTGATTAAACGCTGGCGCAACTGCTCATGGGTCAGACCCTCAAAATCGTCGGCCAGTGCGGCGGCCAGCTGTTGCTGACCGATTGTCCCCTGTTCAAAGACCAGTTTCTTCACTGCTGCCAGGCTGTTGCCGAGGTTGGCAATCCCGACCTGTAATCCGGATACCCAGTCGTACTTCGCGCCACCTTGCTTAATGCTTTTCGCCCGTTCAATACAATCGTCTACCAGTGCGGAACACAGAATGTCATGCACGTTCTCTTCCAGCATGGTGTCGACGACATACTCAATTTCGATGGATTTACGCGTGTAGTAGCGGATCTGCGTATCCCATGCTTCCATCACTTCGTCGAAATTGTTGAAGTTACCAGCCGAGAGCGCTTTTTCCTGTGGCAGGAACACCTTGCCACTGGTGGCATCGCGACCCCCTTCCAGCGCCGCCAGCATCACGCGGGCAAAGTTAATAAAGCTCATGCCGGTGCAACGGTAGCCCCATTTCCCGCCAACGGCGGTTTCGATACACCCAATGGCCGCATAGTCATAGGCGTCCTCGGGTTCAATGCCGAGTTTGATAAATTCCGGGATAACGATTTCATCGTTGTTAAAGGCTGGCATGCCAAAGCCGCAGCGGATCACCTGCACGCAGGCATCCAGGAAGTCATTACTCATCCCTGCGTGATAACGCACGCTCAGATTGGGCTGCGTAGAACGCAGGCGGCCGCAGGACTCCAGAATGGCGTAGGAAAGTGGATTAACGGCATCCACCGCCTGACCATTGACCAGATTCTGACCACCAATGGTGACGTTCTGATACAACGGGCTGCCCGCCGAGGCTTTCGAATGGGAGCCGGAACGGATTTTGTTCACTTCCAGCAGCTTCAACCAGCAGCTGTGCAGCAGCTCAATGGCGTGCTCGCGGTCGAGGCTCTGGTTCAGCTCAACGTCGCGACGGTAGAACGGATAGAGATATTGGTCCATTCGGCCAAACGATACTGAGTGACCGTTCGATTCAATTTGCAGGATCAGCTGAATGAAATAGCACAGTTGCAACGCCTGCCAGAAGGTTTTGGGCGGCTCATGGGCGATAACATCACAGTTTTCCGCCATGGTCAGCAGTTCATCACGACGGCTGGCGCGAGTTTCTGTGGACGCCATTTTACGTGCCAGCGCGGCAAAGCGCTCAATGTGCAGACTGACGGCTTCCAGCACGATATCTATCGCTTTCAGGAACTGATCGCCATGGAGGTCTTCCAGACATGTCAGATTGATGCGGGAACGGCGCTCATCAACTTTGTGGCGCAGGCCGTCGAGACCTTTTTCCAGCAGCAGCGGGAAGTTTACCGCCAGGTGTGCGTCGCCGGAGGTCATGTTACCTTCGGCTTTGATAATGCCGGTTTCCAGCAGACTTTTTTGCTCGTCGGTAAACATCCCGTAGCAGCGATCCTGCACGGTTTGACCACGCCACCATGGGCATACCTCATGCAATACACGTTTGTTCTCTTCGCTTACCGCAAAGCCTGCGCCCGGCCTGTCGGCGAGGTCGTCGATCTCTTTTTCAATCCAGGAGACGGTGTATTCCGGGAAGATAGGCGCAGCACGTACTTCACTCGCCTGGTTGCCAACGATCAGCTCGTCATGCTTAATCCAGATGGTACGTTCCGCCAGATGATGGGCCAGCGCCAGCGCGCGGCGAACCGGGATGGGTTTATCCAGATGCTGTTGGTACATCTCGGTATAGTGCTGGGCGCGCTCGGTACAAACCGGCGGCTTTACGATGTGGATCAGGGCCGTTTTATGCGCTTTGATACGGTCGCTGAGGGTGTCCAGTTTCAGTGTGGTCATGGCGATTATCCTCGTAGGGTCGCGGTTAAACCTTTAAGGCTGGCGTACTGCTGGGCAAATTCGAGCAGCGCAGGCGCATCAAGCGGTTTATCCGGTGCGTTGTAGGGTTGACTGAGTAAGTGGTATTTGTTGATGCCCAGGGTGTGATAGGGCAAAAAATGGATCTCATCGACGTGCAGTTCGTCGGCAGCAAAATCGGTAATGGCCTGAATATCTTCAGCGTTGGCATTGAATCCCTGAATCAGCGGTACGCGGATGATCATTTTTTTACCGGCGGCGGCCAGTTTTTTTAGATTTTCCAGTACGCGAGAGGCACGCCCATCGGTCCACTGTTTAAACGGGGCGTCGGCCACATGTTTTAAATCGGCCAGGAACAGGTCAACGTCAGGTAATGACGGCTCAATATACTTCCACGGAACATGTAGACACGTTTCTACCGCCGTATGAATGCCGACATCGTGGCTGGCTTTGAGCAACGCTGCCGCCAGCTCTGGCTGCATAAACGGTTCGCCGCCGGACAGGGTGAGCCCCCCTCCGCTGCGATCGTAAAACGGTTTGTCACGCAGGACGGTCGCCATGATCTCGTCCACGCTTTTTATCTCTCCGCAGACGGTCAGTGCCTGCGTCGGACAGCAGTGGGTCAGCGCCGTGATGGCCTCATCGGTCAGTTTTTCACGGTGAATAAGCAGGCCATTCAGCGCACGTTCAACCACTTCCGGTGCAGCCTGCGCACACAGATCGCAACCCTCGAGGCACAAACGCGCGTCATAGAGCAGATCCTGCGTGCGGGCGCGGCTTTCCGGATTCTGGCACCAGCGGCAGCCCAGTGAGCATCCTTTAAGGAACACCACGGTACGAATACCGGGGCCATCGTGAGTGGAATAGCGCTGAATATTAAAAATCATAAGCGGCCTCTTTTCTTTCGTATAAAGATTAAATTACTTTCGAATGAAAGTTATATTGACGTGCGTCAACTAACCGTGAGGTTTCGCCGTGCTACCTTTTATTCATGCTAATTATTCGGTTGAGGAAAGGTTATGGAACTCTATTTAGATACGTCTGACGTTGCGGCGGTAAAAGCGCTGGCGCGTGTTTTTCCGCTGGCGGGGGTGACAACCAATCCGAGCATTGTGGCGGCAGGTAAGCAGACGCTGGACGTGCTCCTGCCGCAATTGCAGGAAGCGATGGGAGGGCAAGGACGTCTGTTTGCTCAGGTAATGGCGACCACCGCCGAAGGTATGGTCAGCGATGCGCGTAAGCTACGGACGATTATTCCTGAGATTGTGGTGAAAGTGCCGGTCACAGCTGAAGGTCTGGCGGCGATTAAGCTGCTGAAGAAAGAAGGGATCCCGACGCTGGGTACCGCGGTATACGGTGCTGCTCAGGGGCTATTAGCTGCGCTGGCTGGCGCAGAGTATATTGCACCCTATGTTAATCGCGTGGATGCACAGGGGGGAGACGGCATTCAGACGGTGAACGCCCTGCAGCGCTTACTGAAAATGCATGCCCCGCACGCCAAAGTACTGGCCGCCAGTTTTAAAACCCCACGCCAGGCGCTGGACTGCCTGCTGGCGGGCTGCGAAGCCATTACGCTGCCGCTGGATGTCGCTCAGCAACTGATTAGCGCCCCGGCGGTTGATGCCGCTGTGGCGAAGTTTGAACACGACTGGCAGAGCGCGTTTGGGCGGACGTCTCTCTGATGCTGTTGCCGGGTGGCGCTAACGCTTACCCGGCCTGCGTTCGGGCCGTTGTAGGTCGGGTAAGGCGAAGCCGCCACCCGACTTTTTTACCGACTACAAACCTCACACCCTGGATTACGCATCAGCTTCATTTCGCGAAACTGGCAGGTCATGGCGTCATACATCACGATTTTACCGGATGCCGGTTTACCGTAGTTTGCCAGCAGCTTAATGGCTTCCATCGCCTGAAGTGAACCTATCACACCGATGAGAGGAGCCATTACACCCGCTTCTACACAGGTCAGGGCATTTTCACCGAACAGGCGGCTCAGGCAGCGATAGCAGGGCTCACCCTCCTGGTATGTGAAGACCGTAATTTGTCCTTCCATGCGGATTGCCGCGCCGGATACCAGCGGAATCTTTGCGGCGAAACAGCCGGCATTCAGCTGATTGCGGATACTGACGTTATCGGTGCAGTCCAGCACCAAATCGTGTTCGGCGATCAGCGCATGAATTGCGGTATCGTCGAGAAGGGCATTCACCGGCGTAATAGCGATATAAGGATTAATCCGCGCCAGCGCGTCGCGTGCCGACTCTACTTTTGGCTGGCCAACGGTTGCGTCACTATGCAACGTCTGGCGTTGCAGGTTTGAGACGGACACGGTGTCAAAGTCGAGCAGGGTTAACTGCCCGACGCCAGCGCCCGCCAGATACTGGGTGGCCGCACAACCGAGCCCGCCCAGACCCACGACCAGTACCCGTGCTTCTTTGAGCGCTTCCTGACCTTCAAAATCGAAGCCGCGCAGAATGATTTGCCGGTTATAGCGCATCATCTCCTGGTCGCTGAGTTCCGCCATTACAGGCCTCCAAACAGGGCGTTAAACGGCTCGACTTCTACCCACTCGCCAGCTTCAACGTTACCGCGATCGCGCTCCAGCACGATAAAGCAGTTGCCGAGGCTAAAGGAGCTAAAAATATGCGACCCCTGATGTCCGGTAGTGGTGACTTCCAGTTCGCCTTCTGCGGTACGCTGCAATACACCGCGCTGAAAATCCAGACGGCCAGGCGTTTTCTTCAGGCGTGATGCGGTGCGCACGCGCTGGCGTGGCGGCAGCCCGCAGGCGGTGTTACCGCTGAGTTTCGCCAGTAATGGTTGTACCAGTTGATAGAACGTGAGGGCCGCGGAGACCGGGTTTCCCGGCAGGCCGCAAAACCAGCTGTTGCTCAGTTTGCCGAAAGCGAACGGTTTACCCGGTTTGATGGCCAATTTCCAGAAGGCAATTTCTCCCAGCTCTTCCAGAATGGTTTTGGTGTAGTCTGCTTCACCCACCGACACGCCGCCGGAGCTGATGACAACATCGGCCTGGCTGTCGGCTTCGATAAATGCGGCGCGTAGCGCGTTAGGATCGTCGCGGATAATCCCTAAGTTGATCACTTCACAGCCCAACTGTTGCAGCATCAGGTGAACGGTCAGACGGTTGGTGTCATAAATCTGTCCGTCTCCCAGCGGCTGACCCGGCAGTTGCAGCTCATCGCCTGTAGAGAACAGCGCCACGCGGACTTTGCGAACGACCGGTACTTCGGCAATACCGAGCGAGGCCAGAACAGGAAGTTCTGCGGTTGTCAGACGAGTTCCGGCGGGGAATACCACCGCGCCGTTGGCGATATCTTCACCGCGCAGACGAATATTTTGTCCGCTGCGGACGTCGGCGGTAAAACGAATACCGTCGTCAGTTTGTTCAGTCTGCTCCTGCATGACGACGGCTTCACAACCGGCGGGTACCGGGGCGCCCGTCATAATTCTAATGCAGGTTCCCGCAGGCCATTCACCATGGAAAGGCTGACCGGCAAAAGCTTTGCCTGCCACAGCCAGAGGCTGATCAGATTGTAAATCGGCTAATCGCACCGCATAGCCATCCATTGCCGAGTTATCGAATCCCGGCACATCAATCGGGGAGACGACATCGGTGGCCAGAATGCGGCCAAAGCATTGAACCAGCGGCAGCGTTTCGACGGCGGTGAGTGGGGTAATACGCGAAAGCATCTGAGAGAGAGCCGTTTCAAGCGGCATCAGTCCGGCGGTAAATTCCATGTGAAGACTCCTGCGGGGCAAAATCGAATCCGGTTATTATGTCAGAAAATGGACGCGGACAGTATGCCACCTCAGGCTTAGGATCGGATCGGATAACGGTTTTCTGCCAGAGGATAGCGCTACAGGAAAAATGCCGTATAAACTCAATGATTCTGCTTTTTTCCCTGGGGGCTAAATGACTCATCATATTCCGGACGCCATTCGACGCCAGGCGGATGCCGCCAGTGCGCTCATCCGCCAGATTTTCGAGGGGAATCTGGTTGCCATTCATTTGTATGGTTCTGCAGTTGAAGGGGGATTAAAACCCCAAAGCGACGTCGATTTACTGGTTACCATCAGGCAACCGCTGGATACGCAGCAAAGAAAAGAATTGATGCAGGGTTTTCTGGAAATATCAGCCCCGCCGGGCAGTGCCGATAGCTATCGGGCGCTGGAAGTGACCGTTGTACTGTTCTCGCAGATTGTACCGTGGCGATTTCCACCAGCGAGAGAAATGCAGTTTGGTGAATGGTTGCGTGAAGATATCTGCGCTGGCGTGTATGAACCGGCGCAGGTGGATCCTGACCTTGCCATTCTGCTGACCCAGGCCCGGCGTGCCAGCGTACCGTTGTTCGGTAAACCCGCTGAGACATTATTTAACGTCATCCCTTTTAGCGATATCGTACAAACATTTCGACATATCCTGGATATGTGGCAGAAACCGGCCGATTTAGAAGGGGATGAGCGCAATATCATCCTTACTCTGGCGCGAATCTGGTATAGCGTCGTGACCGGTAATATTGTTGCTAAAGAGACGGCCGCATCCTGGCTGATACCGCAATTGCCCACTGAGCATGCCGCCACGCTGCAGGCTGCGCGTGCGGAGTATCTGGGGTTAACCACCGTGGATTGGGGCGTATCGATGCCGTCGGTTGAACGTTTTGTCGGGTACGCAAAAACACAGATTGCCGGGCTGCTGAAATAGTTTATCTAACCGCATCGGGAATAAGCCTGGCGTATTCGTGAACAACCGCCGCTTATTTTGCCGCTATCCGTAGGTTAAACGGATTGGCTCTGTAGAAGGGGCCTTTACCTTTACATGACGTCTGCATCTTTCTATATTCAAAAATCGAATCAATAACTCACAGAAATTCTGATATTTATAACCCCGTTACCTGCCACCTTAATGGATGAAAAAAATGGGCAAAGCAGTCATTGCAATTCACGGCGGCGCTGGGGCAATAACCCGCGCAGAGCTAAGCCAGGAGCAGGAGTTGCGTTACATACAGGCGCTGTCAGAAATCGTTGAAACCGGTCAACGTATGCTGGAAGCGGGCCGTAGCGCGCTGGATGTTGTCACTGAGGCCGTGCGCCTACTGGAAGAGTGCCCTCTGTTTAACGCCGGAATTGGTGCTGTGTATACCCGTGATGAAACCCATGAACTGGATGCCTGCGTCATGGATGGTAATACCCTGCAAGCGGGTGCTGTTGCCGGAGTCAGTCATCTGCGCAACCCGATCCTCGCGGCGCGTCTGGTGATGGAACGCAGTCCTCACGTCATGATGATTGGCGAAGGGGCGGAAAATTTTGCCATTGCGCAGGGCATGGAACGGGTTTCTGCTGATGTGTTCTCTACCCCTGAACGCTATGCGCAACTGCTGGCGGCGCGTGCTGAGGGGAAAACGGTACTTGATCATAGCGGCACTCCGCTGGATGAGAGCACCAAAATGGGCACCGTCGGCGCGGTGGCGCTGGATGTTTTCGGCAATCTGGCTGCGGCGACCTCGACCGGTGGAATGACCAACAAATTACCGGGGCGGGTGGGCGACAGTCCTCTGGTTGGCGCAGGTTGCTATGCCAACAATGCCAGCGTTGCGGTTTCATGTACGGGAACCGGAGAAGTATTCATTCGTGCGCTGGCGGCCTATGACATTGCGGCGCTGATGGATTATGGCGGCCTGAGTCTGTCAGAGGCGTGCGAGCGCGTGGTGATGGAAAAGTTGCCGGCGCTGGGCGGCAGCGGTGGATTAATTGCTATCGATCATGAAGGTAATGTGGCTTTGCCGTTTAACAGCGAAGGTATGTACCGCGCATGGGGATACGCTGGCGATACGCCAACCACCGGTATTTATCGGGAAAAAGGAGATAGCGTTGCCACACAGTGATGAGCTTGATGTCAGTGACGTACTGGCCGTCAGCAACCTGAATATCGCCTTCGAACAAGAGCAGCAGCGTATCAGCGCCGTCCGAAATCTGTCGTTTCGCCTGAAACGTGGAGAAACGCTGGCGATTGTTGGCGAATCGGGTTCCGGCAAATCGGTAACGGCCTTGTCGCTGATGCGTCTGATTGAACAGGCGGGCGGCGAGGTAAGCTGTGATGCGATGTTGCTACGGCGGCGCAATCGGCAGGTGATTGAACTCGGCGAGCAGAGCGCAGCCCAGATGCGCCATGTGCGCGGCGCGGATATCGCGATGATTTTTCAGGAGCCGATGACGTCGCTCAACCCGGTGTTTACCGTCGGCGAGCAGATCGCTGAGTCCATTCGCCTTCACCAGGGAGCCAGTCGCGAAGAGGCAATGGTGGAAGCCAAGCGCATGCTTGACCAGGTTCGAATCCCCGAATCGAAGGCCATTTTATCGCGCTATCCACATCAGCTTTCCGGCGGAATGCGCCAGCGAGTGATGATTGCCATGGCGCTATCATGCCGACCAGCGGTGTTGATTGCTGATGAGCCGACGACGGCGCTGGACGTCACTATTCAGGCGCAGATCCTGCAACTGATAAAAGTGCTGCAGCAAGAGATGTCGATGGGGGTCATTTTTATCACCCACGATATGGGCGTGGTGGCAGATATCGCTGACCGTGTGCTGGTGATGTACCAGGGCGAAGCGGTCGAAACAGGCAGCGTTGAGCACATTTTTCATGCTCCGCAGCATCCTTACACTCAAGCGCTGTTGGCGGCTGTGCCGCAACTTGGGGAGATGCGCGGGCACGACCTTCCGCGACGCTTCCCGCTTATTTCTCTGCACGATCCTCATCATGTTGAACCTCAAACCGAGCAGGACACGGTGGTTGAGGGAGAGCCGATTCTGCGGGTTCGCAACCTGGTGACACGTTTTCCCCTGCGTAGCGGCATCCTTAATCGCGTGACCCGCGAGGTGCATGCGGTGGAAAACGTCAGTTTTGATCTCTGGCCCGGTGAAACGCTTTCACTGGTTGGCGAGTCGGGTTGCGGTAAATCAACGACCGGGCGGGCATTGTTGCGTCTGGTGGAGTCCCAGCGTGGGGAGATTTTCTTCAATGGACAACGCATTGATACCCTGGCTGCCAGCAAGTTGCAGCCGCTGCGTCGGGATATCCAGTTTATCTTCCAGGACCCTTATGCGTCGCTCGACCCCCGCCAGACGGTGGGATACTCCATCTTAGAGCCACTGCGGGTGCACGGTTTGTTACAAGGTGATGCAGCGACAAAACGGGTCGCATGGTTGCTGGAGCGTGTCGGGTTGCTGCCTGAGCACGCCTGGCGCTATCCGCATGAATTTTCCGGCGGTCAGCGGCAACGTATCTGTATAGCCCGGGCGTTGGCGCTCAATCCAAAAGTGATCATTGCCGATGAGTCCGTCTCGGCACTGGATGTCTCGATTCGCGGGCAAATTATTAATCTGTTGCTCGACCTACAGCGGGAAATGGGTATTGCGTACCTGTTTATTTCCCACGATATGGCGGTGGTGGAGCGTATTAGTCACCGCGTGGCGGTGATGTACCTGGGGCAGATTGTTGAGATCGGCACCCGACGGGCGGTGTTTGAAAATCCACAGCATCCCTACACGCGAAAACTGATGGCGGCAGTCCCGGTTGCCGATCCATCGCATCAAAGGCCACAGCGCGTGCTGTTGTCGGATGATATCCCCAGTAATATCCGCAAACGCGGTGAAGAGATCCCCCCGGTTTCACTACAGTTAGTAGAACCGGGGCATTATGTTGCGCGTGCGTCAGCGGAAAATGCGCTTTCGCGTTTATGACAGGCAGGCAGGGTTTAAGGAAAATAACATGACAAAAATTGTTGCCCGTAAATGGCTGGTTGCTCTGGGGGTCGCCTCAGCGCTGGCTGCATCCCCGTCCTGGGCTGCCAAAGATGTGGTGGTTGCGGTAGGGTCTAATTTCACCACGCTCGACCCTTATGATGCCAACGACACGTTGTCGCAGGCGGTCGCCAAGTCGTTTTACCAGGGACTGTTTGGCCTTGATAAAGAGATGAAGCTGAAAAATGTGCTGGCGGAAAGCTATACCGTTTCTGATGATGGCCTGACGTACACCGTTAAACTGCGACAGGGCGTGAAGTTTCAGGATGGGACTGATTTCAATGCGGCTGCGGTAAAAGCCAACCTCGATCGCGCCAGCAATCCGGAAAATCATCTTAAACGCTATAACCTGTATAAGAATATCGATAAAACCGAGGTGGTTGATCCCGCTACGGTGAAGATTACGCTGAAGCAGCCATTCTCTGCCTTTATCAATATTCTGGCGCATCCGGCTACGGCGATGATATCTCCGGCCGCGCTGGAGAAATACGGGAAAGAGATAGGCTTCCATCCGGTAGGGACGGGGCCGTATCAGCTTGAAACCTGGAATCAGACCGACTTTGTCAAAGTTAAGAAGTTCGCGGGCTACTGGCAGCAAGGGTTGCCAAAGCTTGATACGATTACCTGGCGTCCGGTAACGGACAACAATACGCGTGCGGCAATGCTGCAAACCGGGGAAGCGCAGTTTGCTTTCCCTATTCCGTACGAGCAGGCAGCGTTACTGGCGAAGAATAAAAACCTGGAACTGGTCGCCAGCCCGTCTATTATGCAGCGTTATATCAGCATGAACGTCACGCAAAAACCGTTCGATAATCCGAAGGTGCGCGAGGCGTTGAATTATGCCATCAACCGTCAGGCGTTGGTGAAAGTGGCGTTTGCGGGTTATGCCACGCCGGCAACTGGCGTTCTTCCGCCATCGATAGCCTATGCGCAAAGCTACACGCCGTGGCCTTACGATCCGGCAAAAGCACGCGAATTGCTGAAAGAAGCGGGTTATCCCAACGGCTTTACCACCACGCTGTGGTCATCCCATAACCACAGCACCGCGCAGAAAGTGCTGCAATTTACTCAGCAGCAGCTGGCGCAGGTGGGCGTGAAGGCTCAGGTCACTGCGATGGATGCTGGGCAGCGGGCCGCAGAAGTCGAGGGCAAGGCGCAGAAAGAAAGCGGGGTACGGATGTTCTACACCGGCTGGTCGGCGTCTACGGGCGAAGCGGACTGGGCGCTGTCGCCGCTGTTTGCGTCACAAAACTGGCCGCCAACCTTGTTTAATACTGCGTTCTACAGTAACAAGCAGGTGGACACTGATTTAACGGCGGCATTGCAGACCAACGATCCGGCGCAAAAAGCGCAGTTGTACAAAGACGCGCAGGATATTATCTGGAAAGAGTCGCCGTGGATCCCGCTGGTGGTGGAAAAACTGATCTCGGCGCACAGTACGAATTTGACCGGATTCTGGATCATGCCTGACACCGGGTTTAGTTTTGATGACGCGGATTTGAAATAAGCTATTCATTCGGCCCTGCCTGGACGGGGCCGGCGAAGGGAGTCTGATGCTCAACTATGTTTTCAAGCGCCTGCTGGGGTTGATTCCGACGCTGTTAATTGTGGCGGTGCTGGTGTTTTTATTTGTTCACTTGCTACCCGGCGATCCGGCGCGGCTTATTGCCGGACCGGAGGCCGATGCAGAGGTGATTGAGTTGGTACGTCGGCAGTTGGGCCTCGATCAGCCGCTGCACGTTCAATTCTGGCATTACATGACCAACGTATTACAAGGCGATTTCGGTACCTCGATGGTTTCTCGCCGTCCGGTTGCCGACGAGATTGCCAGCCGTTTTATGCCGTCGCTGTGGCTGACGATCGCCAGCATGGCGTGGGCGGTTTTGTTTGGTATGACGGCGGGGATCATTGCCGCTGTTTGGCGCAACCGCTGGCCTGACAGGTTGAGTATGACGCTGGCGGTCACTGGGATCTCTTTCCCGGCCTTTGCGCTTGGTATGCTGTTAATGCAGATCTTTTCCGTTGAGTTGGGTTGGCTACCAACCGTAGGCGCGGATACCTGGTTGCACTACATTCTCCCTTCAATCACGCTAGGGGCGGCGGTGGCGGCGGTACTCGCCCGTTTTACCCGCGCCTCGTTTGTCGATGTGCTTAGCGAGGACTATATGCGCACCGCGCGGGCGAAGGGAGTGAGCGAAACCTGGGTGGTGCTAAAACATGGTCTGCGTAACGCGATGATCCCGGTTGTCACGATGATGGGGCTGCAGTTTGGCTTTTTGCTGGGTGGCTCGATTGTGGTTGAGAAGGTCTTCAACTGGCCTGGGCTTGGGCGCTTGTTGGTCGACTCAGTTGAAATGCGTGACTATCCGGTGATCCAGGCCGAAGTGCTGTTATTTTCCCTGGAATTTATTCTTATCAACTTAGTGGTGGATGTGCTCTATGCCGCCATTAATCCGGCTATCAGGTACAAGTAAGGATGCGATTTTTTAACTGGCGCCGACAGGCGATTTTAAATGCGATGCCCCTCGTTAAGCCAGATCAAATACGTACGCCGTGGCATGAGTTCTGGCGTCGTTTTCGTCGTCAACATGTTGCGATGATCGCGGGGTTATTTGTGCTGGCCCTGATCCTGGTGGCCATCTTTGCCCGTTGGCTGACGCCGTTTGATGCTGAAAACTACTTCGATTACGACCGGCTGAATGACGGACCGTCGATGCTGCACTGGTTTGGCGTGGATTCGTTAGGCAGGGATATTTTTAGCCGCGTACTGGTTGGTGCACAAATTTCGCTGGCGGCCGGGGTCTTTGCCGTCTTTATTGGTGCGGCGATTGGCACGGTGCTGGGGCTGCTGGCCGGATATTACGAAGGCTGGTGGGATCGGCTGATTATGCGTATCTGTGACGTACTGTTTGCCTTTCCAGGGATTTTGCTGGCAATAGCTGTGGTGGCGGTGTTGGGAAGCGGGATTGCGAATGTGATCATTGCGGTTGCGGTGTTTTCCATTCCGGCTTTTGCGCGACTGGTTCGTGGCAATACGTTGGTGCTTAAGCAACAGACATTTATTGAGTCAGCACGCAGCATTGGTGCCAGCGACGCGACCATTATCTTTAACCATATTTTGCCGGGTACGGTCTCTTCAATCGTGGTTTTTTTCACCATGCGTATCGGGACGTCAATCATTTCTGCCGCAAGTCTGTCCTTCCTCGGTTTAGGGGCACAGCCGCCGACGCCGGAATGGGGAGCCATGCTCAATGAAGCGCGGGCTGATATGGTGATTGCGCCCCACGTGGCAATTTTCCCGGCGGTGGCGATATTCCTGACGGTGCTGGCGTTTAACCTGCTGGGGGATGGGTTGCGCGACGCGCTGGATCCGAAAATTAAAGGGTGAACCGTAGGCCTGATAAGACGCTTCAGCGTCGCCATCAGGCACTGCCGGATGCGGCATAAATGCCTTATCCGGCCTACGTTGGGTTACGCTATTTAAACGCGCGTGCCCCACAGGTCGTATTCATCTGCGTTTTCGACTTTCACGCGGAGGATGTCGCCAGGCTTCACGTTGGTTTCGCCATTCAGATATACCGCACCGTCGATTTCAGGGGCATCAGCCATACTTCGACCAATCGCGCCTTCTTCGTCAACTTCATCAACGATGACCAGAATCTCGCGGCCTACTTTCTCCTGCAAACGTTCAGCAGAGATCTGTTGCTGCAGTTGCATAAAGCGGTTCCAGCGTTCTTCTTTTACCTCTTCCGGGATTTGATCTGGCAGATCGTTGGCTCCTGCACCTTCTACCGGGCTGTATTTAAAGCAGCCGACGCGGTCCAGACGCGCTTCTTTCAGGAAGTCGAGCAGCATCTGGAAGTCTTCTTCAGTTTCGCCCGGGAAGCCAACAATAAACGTTGAACGCAGGGTCAGTTCAGGGCAGATCTCACGCCACTGTTTAATCCGTGCCAGCTGTCGGTCCACAGAACCAGGGCGTTTCATGAGTTTCAGAATACGCGGGCTGGCGTGCTGCAGTGGGATATCCAGATACGGCAGGATTTTCCCTTCCGCCATCAGCGGGATCACATCATCGACGTGCGGATACGGATAGACGTAGTGCAGACGGGTCCAGATGCCCAGTTTTGACAACTGTTCGCACAGGTCAACCATGCTGGTTTTAACCGGCTCGCCGTTATGGAAACCGGTACGATGCTTCACATCCACCCCGTAAGCAGAAGTATCCTGGGAGATCACCAGAATCTCTTTCACGCCCGCATCGACCAGACGTTTAGCCTCGCTTAGAACGTCGCCAATCGGACGGCTCACCAGATCGCCACGCATGGATGGAATAATGCAGAATGTGCAGCGGTGATTACAGCCTTCAGAAATCTTCAAATAGGCATAATGGCGCGGGGTCAGTTTGACACCCTGCTCTGGAACCAGACTCTGGAACGGGTTGTGCTTCGGCTTCGGCACGTAGTGATGCACGTGCTCCAGAACCTGTTCATAGCTGTGCGGTCCGGTAATTTCCAGCACCTTCGGGTGGACTTCACGGATCTGATCGACTTTGGCGCCCAGACAGCCAGTGACGATCACTTTGCCGTTTTCGTTCAGCGCTTCGCCAATGGCTTCCAGTGACTCCTGAACGGCGCTGTCGATAAAGCCGCAGGTGTTAACGATGACCATATCCGCATCGTCGTAACTTGGCACAACATCATAGCCTTCGGTACGAAGTTCGGTCAGGATGCGCTCAGAATCGACGAGGTTTTTCGGACAACCTAGTGATATAAAACCAATTTTTGCCATTTTCTTATACTGTACATTGCTCGTAATCGGGGGATTATACAGATGCCTTCACACGACATCTATATCTGATCGGCATAATACGCAGAGAATACCCATTGCGTGTTTCTGTTAGTGAAAGGTGTTTAGCGAGTCTAATTCCGGCTTTAAGTGCCACTTCTTGGCTATAGAAACTTATTATCGTAAATTTTATCTCGTCGAGCGTTATTAATGAGGTTTATTTTGAAAGAGATTGTTTTGAAGTCGAAACTTGAAATGGCTAAAACACTGTATGCTAACGGAGTGAGTTTATATTATATCTCCCTGGCTACGGGACTGAGTTGGCGGGTATTAATGTCGGAATTAAGTTTTCTCGCCAGTCATGAAGTCATTCGAAATAACACTGACGCTCGCAAAGCAGATTTTAAATAATTCACCTGTCTGTTACGTATCCTACAATATTATGAAAGGTAATGCCCATATGTATATTTCACCGCTGCCGGTCACCCCGGATTCTGATGTTGATAAGCTGAGAGATGATATCGCTAATAAGCTTTTATTTACTATCGGTAAAGATCCCGCGATTGCCACGAAACGGGAGTGGTTGAATGCGACGTTATATGCTGTACGCGATCGAATGGTTGAGCGGTGGCACCGCTCAAATCGGGCACAATTCTCTCAGGATGCCCGCCAGGTTTATTATCTGTCGATGGAGTTTCTTATCGGCCGCACGCTCTCCAATGCGCTACTGTCTTTGGGCTTATATGATGAAGTCCGGAGCGCGCTGGAGGCGATGGGGCTGGATCTGGAAGAGCTGATCGACGAAGAGAATGACCCTGGGCTTGGAAATGGCGGGCTGGGTCGTCTGGCGGCCTGTTTCCTTGATTCGCTGGCAACGCTGGGCTTACCTGGATGCGGTTACGGTATTCGCTACAATTACGGTATGTTTAAACAAAATATCATTGATGGCGTTCAAAAAGAGTCTCTGGACTACTGGCTGGAATACGGGAACCCATGGGAGTTCAAACGTCATAATACGCATTATAAAGTGCGTTTTGGCGGACGTGTGCAACTGGAGGGGAATAAAGCCCGCTGGATTGAAACCGAGGATATTCTGGCTGTCGCACATGACCAGATTATTCCCGGCTATGCGACCGACACGACAAATACGCTGCGGCTGTGGAATGTGCAGGTGAATAGTGAGGTCAATGCCGGGAAATTAAATCCACATGATGACTTTGCCACCGAAGTGGAAAATAAATACCACTTTGATCGGATTTCACGGGTCCTGTATCCGGATGACTCCACCGATGCCGGACGAGAACTGCGCTTGCGGCAGGCTTATTTTCTGGCCTCGGCAACGATTCAGGATATCCTGAGTCGCCATTACCAGTTACACCGGACTTACGATAATCTGGCGGATAAAATTGCCATTCACCTCAATGATACTCACCCGGTATTGGCGATTCCGGAACTGATGCGTCTGCTGATTGACCATCACCAGTTCAGTTGGGATAACGCGTTTGATGTGACCTGTCAGATTTTTTCATACACCAATCACACGCTGATGAGTGAGGCGCTGGAGACATGGCCGGTCGAAATGCTGAGTCGAATTTTGCCGCGTCACTTGCAGATTATTTTCGAGATTAACGATCGCTTTCTGAAGACGTTGCAGGAGCGATATCGTGATGACAGTGAGCTGTTGAAACGCGTATCGCTCATTGATGAATCTCATGGTCGCGTGGTGCGCATGGCCTGGCTGGCCGTCGTGGTTAGTCATAAGGTAAACGGCGTGTCGGCACTCCATTCCAAATTGATGACGGAATCGCTGTTTGCTGACTTTGCACGCATCTTTCCGTTGCGTTTCACCAATGTGACCAATGGCGTCACGGCTCGCCGCTGGCTGGCGCTGGCTAATCCTCCGCTTGCAAAAGTGCTGGATGAGAATATCGGTGATAGCTGGCGGACCAGGTTAATGCAGTTGGGTGAGTTGAAGCAATATATTGATTATCCGTCGGTGAATGAGGCGGTACATCGAGCGAAACGCGCAAACAAGCAGCGACTGGCGCACCATATTGCAACACAGTATGGGGTGGTAGTGGATTCTGGCGCATTGTTTGATGTGCAGGTGAAGCGTATTCATGAATATAAGCGGCAGTTACTGAATGTGCTCCATGTCATTACTCGCTATAACCGCATTAAAGCGGCACCGGATGCAAACTGGGTGCCGCGTGTGAATATCTTTGCGGGAAAAGCGGCGTCGTCCTATCACATGGCGAAACAGATCATTCGCCTAATTAATGATGTGGCGAGATTAGTGAATAACGATCCGCAAATCGGCGGCAAGCTGAAGGTGGTGTTTATCCCGGATTACAGCGTCAGCCTGGCGCAAATGATCATTCCGGCAGCCGATCTTTCTGAACAAATATCTCTGGCCGGGACGGAAGCATCCGGTACCAGCAACATGAAGTTTGGGCTGAATGGGGCGCTCACAATCGGTACGCTGGATGGCGCGAATATAGAAATGCGTGAATACGTTGGGGAAGATAACATCTTTATTTTTGGCAATACGGCGAGTGAGGTTGATGCGCTGCGTCGCGATGGCTATGACCCACGCTGTATTTTTGAAAACGATGCGGAGTTACATCAGGTACTGACGCAAATGGGTACGGGGGTGTTCAGCCCACAAGAACCCGGACGCTACAAAGATGTGCTGGATTCGTTAATCAACTTTGGCGACTACTATCAGGTATTAGCGGATTACCGCAGCTATGTGGACTGCCAGGATTCGGTAGATGATTTATATCGTTATCCCCGTGAGTGGACGACAAAGACGATGCATAATATTGCCAATATGGGGTATTTCTCGTCAGACAGAACGGTACAGGAATATGCTGACCATATCTGGCGTATCGCTAAAATCCGCGTGTAGTTATTAATGGCGGCATTTGATCTCCCGGGATTTTATCACCGGGAGGTTGTTTGTAAATCAGCCAGAATGGGTGACAGTATTTTATGGGCTGCACCATCTTTGCGTGAAGAAGAAAACACACTAAATTGCGGTAATGGAAATGGTGTGTTTATCTTTTTAAGACCATACAGATGCGCATGTGTTTCAAATACCTTTTCCGGGATCACCCCTAAGCATTGGGTTGTGGACACAATAGTCAGTATTGCCGTAAAAGAAGAGGTCAGCAGACAACGTTCACCGGTTCTGAATTTTTTATCCACAATACTCCGGTGGTAAATTATTTTTTCATTTTTGGTATTGTAGCCCACCAGGTTGGCACTTCTGAACTGCTCCTCTGTAATTGCATTTCCGTATAACGCAGTATTCTGCGAAGCGACAAGGACCAGCCGCATATCAGATATTTTCTGGCAGATGATATTTCCTGATTCAACGGAAAATGTTGAAAACACCACATCGGCCTGGCGCATGTTTAATAACTCAACAATGCTCTGCTCGTTTAAATCAGCGGTGAGGTGCAGGAGGCTGATATCCGCATCGGTATTGATTATTCTGGCTGTGACATCGGGAATAACAATCGGGGAAATAAATGACTCGGTATACAGCGTTAGCCTTTTTTTCGCCGCCGGAGAGGAAAGCGGCATCAGCGTCGATAGCTTGTCGATAATCGGGATCGTGTTGTCATAAAGTTCATCGGAGTAGACAGTTGGTAACAGTGCATTTCCGCTACGGACGAAGAGATTATCTCCCATCATTTCTCGCAGTTTTCGTAGTGACTGGCTGACGGCTGAAGGTGAAATGTTCAGCATATCAGCGACTCTGGAAATACTACCCACGCTATAGATCAAACAGAAAATTGTCAGCAAATTCAGATCGATTTTGGATAGTGTGCGTATTTTTTCTGCATCACTTGCTTTTGACATACATCCCTCATAATCAGCGCTATGGCAGTAATCACTTCAGGTATAGCAAAAAATGTTCGGTACGCCAGAAACGTGATGTTTTGCGTATGCGCAACACCTGCATCAGGTCGAAAGTTGTAACATTGTAAATTATGTTAATCAATTAGGCTTTATTGATATAGAGCATCAATTTGTGCAAAAAACAACCATACTATTAAGTTGCACCATGGTTGGAAAGAGGAGGAACAAGGTATGGTTGTTGACAGACTGAGAACCGATCTTCTCAACAAATTGATAAACGCCCGTATCGATCTTGCCGCTTATCTGCTGTTGAGAAAAGCGAAAGGCTATATGTCAGTCAGCGAGAGCGATCGTCTGCGTGATAACTTTTTTGAACTGAATCGCGAGTTGCACGATCAATCACAGCTCCACGGTATGCATCTTGATCAGGAAGAGTGGAATGCCCTGCGTCGTGCTGAAGGGGCGTTAGCCGCCACCGCTGTTTGTCTGATGAGTGGACATCATGATTGTCCGAACTTTATTGCCGTTAACGCAGAGAAACTGGAAAACTGCCTGACAACGCTGACGCTGAGTATCCAGAGTTTGCAAGCTTATTCAACGCTGGAACACATCTGAACCAGGGGGAGGGCGCTCCCCCTTTTCGTTAAGATTATGTAAAAGTGGCGGGATAATTCCCCTTGCTGGCTACGCTTTAAGCAGAGCCATTAAGGAGGTGCTATGCGTCGACTCTTTCTCTGTGTTGCCTCATTGGCGTTGCTTTCCCCCTATGCCGCTGCCGTCAAGGTGGAGGTCCTGCAAACCAAACTCGACCACCCGTGGTCGCTGGCCTTTTTACCGGATAATCGCAGTATGCTGATTACGCTCAGAGGAGGGCAGCTTCGGCTCTGGCAACCCGATAAGGGGCTTTCCGATCCACTGACTGGCGTACCTAAGGTTTGGGCGAATGGCCAGGGCGGCTTGCTTGATGTGGTGTTAGCGCCGGATTTTGCCCAATCCCGGCGGGTGTGGCTTAGCTTTGCGGAAGCTGACAGTGAAGGCAAAGCCGGAACAGCAGTAGGCTACGGGCGGTTAAGTGACGATCGTAAACACCTGCAGGGCTTCCAGACGGTGTTCCGCCAAATGCCTAAGTTATCAACCGGGAACCATTTTGGTGGGCGTATGGTATTTGATGGCAAAGGTTATCTGTTTATAGGCCTTGGCGAGAATAACCAGCGCATAACCGCTCAGGAGCTGGATAAATTACAGGGCAAAGTGGTTCGACTAACAGACGAGGGCAAAATTCCACCGGATAACCCGTTTGCGAACCAGACTGGCGCGCGGGCTGAAATATGGTCGTATGGCATCCGTAATCCGCAGGGGATGGCGATGAATCCCTGGAGCGATGCGTTGTGGATCAACGAGCATGGTCCGCGTGGCGGAGATGAGATCAATATCCCCGAGAAAGGGAAAAACTATGGATGGCCAATCGCGACATGGGGCGTTAACTACAGTGGTTTCAGCATCCCTGAAGCAAAAGGCTCAATTGTGGCGGGCACCGAGCAGCCTATCTTTTACTGGGAAAAATCACCTGCTGTCAGTGGGATGGCCTTTTATAACCACGATACGTTCCCACAGTGGCGACACAAGCTGTTTATTGGCGCACTGAAAGAACAGGGGGTGATTGTGTTAAGCGTGAAAGGCAATACAGTGACGGAAGACGGGCGTATTTTGCATGACAGAGGGCAACGAATCCGCGATGTGCGCGTCGGACCAGACGGTTATTTGTATGTATTAACCGACGAGTCCGACGGGGAACTGCTGAAAGTGAGTCCCTGACAGGATTAGCTGACCGGGATCATCACGACTTTCTGGAATGCCGGGCGCTCGGTGAGCTGTTGATACCAACGTTCCAGGTGTGGACGCGGCGTCCAGCTCAGGCCGACATTAAACAGGTTATAGATGAACGGCGCGACGGCGATGTCTGCAGTGCCAAATTCAGCGCCAGAGAACCACGTCCGGTCGGCCAGCGCGTTGTCGAGAATGGCAAACAGGTTATCGCAGACCTTCGCACCGGCCTCGATGGCTGCCTGATCGCGTTGATCGGCAGGGGTTCTGACCAGACCAAATAAGATAACCCGATGTGCAGGGCTCAGCGTCTGGTTAGCCCAGTCCATCCATTTTTCGCCCTCGGCGCGTTTCGCCGGGGCGTCAACCCACAGTCGTTTTTGCCCGTACTGGGCCGCCAGGTAGCGGACAATGGTATTGGATTCCCACAGCAATACGTCTGTTTCGTCATCGCGTAGCAGTGGAACCAGCCCGTTAGGGTTCATCGCCAGATAGTCTGCGTCATGATTTACGCCATGCTGTCCGCCAGCCAGAATTTGGCTGTACGGCAGTTCCAGTTCTTCGAGTGTCCACAATACTTTTTTTACGTTGGTCGAATTATTGCGACCCCACAGTGTAATCATAGTAACCCCGCAAATTAATTGAGCAGCGTTATGGCTGCATTCTCTATCTGACTCGCTCACATGGTGGGGTAAACCTAATATTTACGCAACAAGGCGCAAAAAAATCGTGATGAGAGCAGCGCAGCGCAGCGTTATTGCATAAACTTTAAAAACTTTACCAACTTACGGTTTCTTTAAGCTCGTTAGTGCGTTATTACTCACCGCACTTATTTTACACGTCATCCATCAGAACTTTTCTGTATGGTTGGCTGAGGCAACTTGGCCGGTTTTGTGTAAACACGGTGTGGTATGACGTGGTTTTTTGGAATGGATACTCGGGTGGCATTTATGACGCAATACTTCTCTTCCCTACGCAGCCTTGCTGCAGGTTCAGCACTGTTAATCCTTTTTGCGCCGACCGTACAGGCGGCGGAACAACCAACGGCCCCGCCGAGCGTTGACGCACGTGCGTGGATCTTAATGGATTACGCCAGCGGCAAAGTGCTGGCGGAAGGTAATGCCGATGAGAAACTGGATCCCGCCAGTCTGACCAAGATTATGACCAGCTATGTGGTCGGTCAGGCGCTAAAAGCCGGGAAAATTAACCTGAATGACATGGTTACCGTCGGGAAAGATGCCTGGGCGACCGGGAATCCGGCCCTGCGCGGCTCTTCGGTGATGTTCCTCAAGCCTGGCGATCAGGTTGCGGTGTCCGATCTGAACAAAGGCGTGATCATTCAGTCTGGTAATGATGCCTGTATCGCGCTCGCTGATTATGTTGCCGGAAGCCAGGAATCGTTTATCGGTTTGATGAACGGCTATGCGCAAAAACTGGGACTGACGAACACGACTTTCCAGACGGTACATGGTCTGGATGCCGCGGGGCAGTTCAGTACCGCGCGTGATATGGCATTGTTGGGTAAAGCGTTAATCCACGATGTGCCGGAAGAGTACGCCATCCATAAAGAAAAAGAGTTTACCTTTAATAAAATCCGCCAGCCTAACCGTAACCGCCTGCTGTGGAGTACCAACCTGAATGTGGATGGTATGAAAACGGGCACCACGGCGGGAGCCGGTTATAACCTGGTTGCATCCGCGACACAGGGCGATATGCGTTTGATTTCCGTCGTGCTGGGGGCAAAAACCGATCGCATTCGCTTTAATGAATCCGAAAAGCTGCTGACATGGGGTTTCCGCTTCTTTGAAACCGTTACGCCGATTAAACCGGATGCCACCTTTGTGACCCAACGTGTCTGGTTTGGTGATAAGAGTGAAGTCAATCTGGGCGCCGGGGAAGGTGGGTCTGTGACCATTCCGCGCGGTCAGCTGAAAAACCTGAAGGCGAGCTTTACCCTGACAGAGCCACAACTGACTGCGCCACTGAAGAAAGGCCAGGTTGTGGGGACAATCGACTTCCAGTTGAACGGAAAATCTATTGAACAGCGTCCGTTGATGGTGATGGAAGCGGTGGAAGAGGGGGGATTCTTTAGCCGGATGTGGGACTTCGTTATGATGAAATTCCACCAGTGGTTTGGTGGCTGGTTCTCTTAATTGCTGATGCCGGATGACGAGGTGATAGCACCGTCATCCGGCACAAATTTAGTACATCAATTTGATATTCTGCGCTTTGGCATACTCGACAAACTCATCATCCGGGCGGTTATCGCTGATGATGGTATCAAAGCGTTTTAATTCGCCCATCCTCGCGGGACGCACCTTCCCAAACTTGCTGTGATCAACCACCAGAACATGATACTGCGCCATCGACATCGCCCAGTGTTTAACCGGTAATTCCTCAAGGTTAAAACAGGTTGCGCCTTTATCAATATGTACGCCAGCTGCGGAATAAAAAGCGATATCCGGGCAGACGTTATTCAGGGTTTCCTGGAAATCGAGTGGCTTGAAAATAGCATTACTGGCATGGAATTCGCCGCCACATAAAATGACGCGGCACTGTGGTTTCTCCTGCAACACCAGAAACGTATTCAGTGAATAGCAGATTGCGGTGAACGGTAATTCATTATCGATCGCTTCAATGATCCACGGCGTTGTTGTTCCGCAGTCGAAGAAAACGGTCTGATGCGCCTGGACGAGGCTGGCTGCCTGCTGCGCTGCCCGGCGTTTTTCATCAACCAGGCGGGATTTTTGATCGCTGATTAAATAGTGGCTGGCGCTACGGGGTTCCAGAACAATATAGCCCCCAAGCAGTACAACCGGGGCCGTGTTATTATTCAGATCGCGACGAATGGTCATTTCTGATACACCCAGCAGTGTCGCGGCTTCTTTAAGGTGTAATTTATCGCTGCGTTTTAGCGCCTGCAGTAATTGACCAATACGCTCGTCGCGTCGAGTTTCCATAGTTCCCCTGGAGAGTAGAATACGTGCTCAGTTTCGCGCTTAATACTACTCTCTTTACCGTGGGTTAGTCACGTACCCAGCCTTTACGAATAGGCAGGGCGAAGCAGGTGCGATAGCAGGTCTGCAAACCGTGGTACAGGGTTGTGCCGAATCGTTGCCAGATCATCTGGGCGCTCAGGCAACCGATCAGACCGGCCAGTAACCCCCCCAGCATATCCAGCGGCCAGTGTACGCCGAGGTAAACACGCGACCAGGCAATCGCCACGGCGACGACCATCAACAGTGCTCCGGACCACAGGCGGTGCCAGAACAGGAAGGCCAACGCGAAGGTAAAGATAACCGTACCGTGGTCGCTCGGGAAAGAGTCATCTGCAGCATGGTGCAGGAAGTTGTAGCCGATATGATTGACGAATGGCCGGTCGTGAGGAAATAAATGCCCCATGAGCCATGAAATGGTCAAACCGACTGCCAGCGCAATCGCCATTTTTATGACCAACTGGCGCTGGATGGTCACGCGGTTTTGCGGTCCCCAAAGCCAGAGAACGATCGCCAGTAGCGGTACGATGCTAATCAGATCTTTGGCAATAAAAATGGCGAGCGAGATCGTCCATTGCGCAGAGTCCGGCGTGGCGTTGATCAAGTAAAAAAGCGAGTTGTTCAGATTTTCCAGCATAACATCCAGACTCAATGTAATCGTTAAAAAGGCCCATATTGGGGATCATAAAATTGCTTTCAGGCGATAAAAAGCGGTCTTGTCCTATTTGTCTGTTAAATGACGCTTTTTAAGACAATTAATGAGGCCTATTGAGCATGATAGCGGCCTCAACTTAAATTAACCTTAAAACAAAAAGCTATCGTGCAATTGAGTGTAAAAATGTGCGCATTTTGCTTTCAAATCACATAATTCACTATCACCAGTACGGCGCATTTATTACACTTTGCGCGTTTTTTCATTGGTTAAGAGATTGCATGCAGAACCGTTTATCTTCAGGCGCCCGCTTGGGGCGTCAGGCATTACTTTTCCCTCTCTGTCTGGTGCTTTACGAATTCTCTACGTATATCGGTAACGATATGATCCAACCCGGAATGTTGGCGGTGGTGGAGCAATATCAGGCCGGTCTGGATTGGGTTCCAACATCTATGACCGCTTATCTGGCAGGCGGCATGTTTTTACAGTGGTTGTTAGGACCGCTGTCGGACCGTGTTGGTCGTCGTCCGGTGATGTTAACCGGGGTGGTTTGGTTCATTGTGACTTGCCTCGCAACGCTGTTTGCACAAAATATTGAGCAATTTACTTTCCTGCGTTTTTTACAGGGGATCAGCCTGTGCTTTATTGGCGCGGTAGGTTACGCCGCCATTCAGGAGTCCTTTGAAGAAGCGGTGTGCATTAAAATCACTGCGCTAATGGCAAACGTAGCATTGATTGCGCCGCTTTTGGGGCCGTTGGTTGGGGCCGCATGGGTACATGTCCTTCCGTGGGAAGGTATGTTTGTCCTGTTTGCCGCGCTGGCGGCAATCGCCTTTTTTGGCCTGCAGCGCGCGATGCCGGAAACGGCTACCCGTCTGGGCGAGAAGCTTTCCATCAAAGAGTTGGGCAAAGATTATAAGCTGGTGCTAAAGAATGTGCGTTTTGTCGCAGGCGCACTGGCATTGGGCTTTGTCAGTCTGCCATTGCTGGCGTGGATTGCGCAGTCCCCGATCATTATTATCAGTGGCGAACATCTCAGCAGCTACGAATATGGCCTGCTGCAGGTGCCTATTTTTGGCGCACTGATTGCCGGTAACCTGGTGCTGGCGCGTCTGACATCGCGCCGCACGGTGCGCTCGCTGATTATCATGGGGGGCTGGCCAATCTCTGTGGGATTGATCATTGCTGCCGCGGCCACGGTTGTTTCTTCGCATGCGTATCTGTGGATGACGGCAGGTTTAAGTCTTTATGCGTTTGGCATTGGCGTGGCGAACGCCGGGTTGGTGCGCCTGACGCTGTTTGCCAGTGAAATGAGCAAAGGGACCGTTTCAGCAGCAATGGGTATGCTGCAAATGCTGATCTTTACCGTCGGTATTGAGCTGAGCAAACATGCTTATCTGCTGGGTGGAAACGGCTTGTTCAGTCTGTTTAATCTGGCGAGCGGTGTGCTGTGGCTGATTCTGATGGTTATCTTTCTGCAAGATAAGCGGGTAGGGAATTCCCGGGAAGGTTAAAGCCCGGTTTCCGGGCTTTGCAATCATTAGTGATGGTCGTCAATCTGATGCTCGATGACCATCCCTTCACCTACGCTGGCAACATGACGCGCATACGGATGTGCGCGGTAAACAGGGGCTGGAGTGGCAGCCGGAGCAACATAAACCGTTTGCGGGGCAGTAGCGACACTGACCGCCTGCGGAACGTTGACGGAAGAAGGAACGACCACCACTTTGTATCCGCTTGGCACATCAACGGTAACATTCTGTGCAAATGCTGTTCCTGCAAATCCCAGCAACACTGTTGCCATCAGTACACTTTTCTTCATAATTCGCTCGCCTGAAATATTCACTGGAGTTAATAATCCAGCGGGTTAATTTGAGGCGGATTATGAATAGATCATGCCCTCATTTTGTTGCCGTCTGTGCTGATGCGTTAACGAGTAAAGGGCGCCTCATTTTTTAGTACGCGATCTATAACATTCAGCACGCCTTCTTCGTTATTCGAACCCGCACGATATTTTGCTGCCTGAACAACAGGTTCGTGAGCATTGGCCATTGCGAAGCTAAATCCGGCCTGGCGTAGCATCTCAATATCATTTCCACCATCACCAAATACCACGACCTCATCGTTGCTGATATTCCAGCGTTGTTGCAGCAGGCGTAAACCGTTGGCTTTATGAACGCCCGGAATAATTAAATCGATACTGCCGTAGCCGGTATGCACCGGTACCATAATGTCGCCAATCGACTCATGAAGATCTGCCTGCACCTGGGGAATGCGATCGTCGGAGATATTCAGGCCAAATTTGAAGAATACATCGTTGATGTTGTCGAAGTTATCGACAAATTCAAGACGGTGATAATACATGGCAGAGATGGATTTATGCTCATCGCTGTACTGCTTCAGGGTGTAGGCGCTGTTTTTACCGCAGGCGATAATCTCGATGTCTGCGCGGGTTAGCAGATGCTCCACGATGGTCTGGAAATCGTCTTTTGCCAGCTCACCGTTAAAAATATCTTCCCCTTCGCTGACCACCCAGCCCCCGTTTTCTGCCACAAATGAGATTTCGTCGGCCAGTTCGGGGAAAAAAGAGATCAGCTGGTAATACTGATTGCCACTGGCAACCACAAAGCGGATCCCCTGCGCTTTCATTTGACGGTACTGCGCCATAAACCGCTCGCGGTTATAGGTCTTTTGGTCACTTAAAAACGTGCCGTCCATGTCTACTGCAATTAACTTGATACCCATTAGCCGTTCTCCATCACAGTTGTATTTTTGACATCCGGTTTAGCCACAGCCTTCGCAACGATGGCTGCAACAAGCACCAGCGCCAGCACAACCAGCATGGCGCTGCGCAGGCCATAGTGTTCACCCAAATAACCCAGCAGCGGCGGACCGACCAGGAATGCCAGATAGCCAGTAGTCGCAACAACGCTCACGCGGGTTGGTGCATCAGGACCGGTATCGCTGGCGGCCGAAATGGTCAGCGGGAAGCCGAGAGACGCCCCCAGCCCCCAAAGGATCACCGAGACGCCTGCCACCCATGAGCTGTCGACAAAAATGATCAGGCTGATACCGAGCGCGCCCATCAGTGCACTGGCGCGGACTACTGCCACACGGCTGTAGCGGTCGATGAACCAGCCACCGGTGAAGCGCCCGACGGTCATACCGAGCGTAAAGCCGGCATAAATCAGCGATCCGGATGTCGGGCTAAATCCATGCCCATCAACCATCAGTAATGGCAGCCAGTCGTTGGCGGAACCTTCGGCAAACGCCATCGCCAGCACCACGACGCCAATTAGCAGCAATTGGATATCGCGATAGAATGGCAACCCTTTTTCAACGGCGTGCGAACCGTCAGTCGCATTCTTACCTGTGCCGTCGGGGATAGCCTTAATCGCGATAAAAATAGGGGTTACAGCCACCATTGCCGCCAGCAGAATATGCGCGGTCGCGGGGACGTTGACGGCGGTAAGTACCATGCCAACACCGGCGCCAGCCAGCGTTCCCAGGCTGTAAAAACCATGCATCATCGGCAGCACAGTTTTGTTCATTTCACGCTCAACCGCTGCGCCTTCGACGTTGATTGCAACTTCAGCCGCGCCAAAACTGGCGCCAAACACGCCCAGACCAAACGCAAACAGCCAGGCGGAATGCAACCATAATGCGAGGCTGAGAATTGTCATGCCCAGAACCGCGCATGACATGGTGGCGCGGATGACGTTTCGTGTGCCAAATCGTTTCACCAGCCAGGCCGAACAAAGAATGCCGCTCATCGAGCCAACTGAGAGTCCAAACAACACCGCGCCCATTTCGGCGGTGGAAATAGAGAGGATATCTCGGATGGCAGGGGTACGCGTCGCCCAGGAAGCCATTAATAAACCTGGTAAAAAGAAGAACGTGAAAAGCGCCCACATACGGCGTCTTAGGGCTTTGCGTGATGAGATGCCAGTCATGAATTCGAGCCAAAGATAAGAGGGAAGAAGACAACATTAGCAAGGTTGTGTACATTTGTACATAAATGCAAGAAGAGGTAATGCAGTGCGACGCGCGAACGATCCACAACGACGGGATAAAATAGTTCAGGCCACGCTGGATGCGGTTGTAATCCATGGTATTCATGGGGTTACACACCGGAAAATCGCCATGATTGCCGAGGTGCCGCTGGGCTCAATGACCTATTACTTTTCGGGAATAGATGAGCTTTTAATGGAGGCCTTCGCACGTTTTACTGACACCATGTCTGTGCAATATCAGGCATTTTTTGCCGGTGTTGAAAATGCGTCACAGGCCTGCCATGCCATTACCGACATGATCTATAGCTCCCAGGTCACGACGCCTGGCAATATGGAACTCATGTACCAACTGTATGCGTTTGCCAGTCGTAAACCGGCGTTAAAGACGGTTATGCAAAACTGGATGTTACGCAGTCAGCAGACGCTGGAACAGTGGTTCGCGCCGGTAACCGCACGCGCGCTGGATGCGTTTCTTGAAGGTATGACGCTGCATTTTGTCACGGACAAAAAACCGCTATCGCGAGCAGATATTCTGATGATGGTGGAACGCATTGCTGGCGTGCCGCAGAAGTAAAATCATTAAAATGGCTTGTCGAGGCGGGAAATCGCCTGACGTAAAAAGTCGATGACTTTCATCGCCTCTGTTGTCAGCGGTTGAGCCGCTGTTTTTACCGTCCCGACGTCCATCCAGGTAATAAAATCATCAATTGTTCTGTGCATGACGCGCAGGCCATCCAGCGACCACGGGCGATAAACCAGATCAGATAAAATGGTTATTCCTCTGCCTTTAGCGACCAGGCTTCTTATTGCCTCAAAAGAGTTGCTGCGAAAACAGATATTGGGCGTATAGCCACGCTGCTGCCAGTAATCGATGATCACGTCAGGGTATTTATCGGTTTCCAGCAGTAAAAACGGCTGCTTTACGACATCAGTAAGGTGGATCGAGGGCTGACTCTGGAGCGGATGTCCAACAGACGTCCACAGGCGGCGTTGTGAACGAATGAACGTTTCGATTTCCAGATCGGTGTCGTGGCTGATATTTGAGGTCAGGAGCAGGCAAAAATCGACCTTTTTTTCCCGTAGTGCCTGTACCAGTTCCGGTGCAGTAGCTTCATAAAATACGATCTCCAGCAGTGGGAAACGTCGTTCAATATCGTTGAGTATATCCGGAATAAGATAGGCAGAGAGCGTTTCGGCAATGCCTATACGCACTGTACCGGTGAGAATTTCGCTCCGGTCATGCAGGGCGTCAACAGCCGAGCGGCTGCTGTTGATGATGCAGCAGGCATGTGCCAGAAAGCGCTCGCCCTCGGCGGTGAGCTTCACGCCTTTGGGGTAACGTACAAATAGCTGCACGTCTAATGCTTCTTCCAGATTCCGCATGGCAATGGTCATTGATGACTGAGAAATATGGCAGCGCGCAGCAGCTTTGGAAATTTGTAATGTTTCTGCAAGTGCGATGTAAAACTCAAGTTGCCTTAGCGTGAATTTCATAGTTTTAATCTATGCACATGGATGAAAACGTTATATTAGCATTCATTCTGACACCGCCGTAGCCTTGTGGTCATACCGTACACCTGACAATAAGGCGCATATATGCCCTATCTTTTACTCAGTCTGGCTGCCTGTTTTTGGGGGGGGAACTATGTAGTCGGCCATATATTGGTTGCCGACGTTAATCCCATCATTTTATCAGCAGCACGCTGGATATTTACCGCATTGCTATTGATGGCGCTTTATTTCCGACAGATCGCCGTGCAGTGGCCAGCGATGAGAAAATCCTTTGGTACTATCGTGTTCCTCGCGCTTTGTGGTCAGGTTCTTTTCCCCTTAACGTTGTATATCGGTCTGCAATATACAACGTCGCTCAATGCGGCGATTTATATGTCCACCACACCGGCTCTCGTCCTGTTAATCAATAAGTTCTTTTTTAGAGAGCGGATCTTTGCGCGTAATATTGCTGGCGTGATCCTCAGTACCGTTGGCGTTATCTGGTTGGTAGCGCAGGGTGATGTGATGCATGCGCGGATGTTTGAACACCTGAATCAGGGCGATTTCTGGACGATGGGGTCAGCGCTGAGTTGGGCGGTCTATTGCGCTTTTTTACGCATTAAACCGGTTGAGGTAAAGGGAAACGCCTTTGTCGCTGTGAGCGCGCTGTTAGGTGCGATTGTACTTATTCCGGTACTGGCTCTGGCGTTGATACGCAATGGTATGCCGGGCTGGAATAGCTATGCAAATACAGGCGTTATTACTGGGCTGGCATACCTTATTATCTTTCCTTCCTGGCTGTCATATCTGTTATGGAACAAAGGGATTAGCGCCATTGGCGCAACGCGCGGAGAGATCTATTCACACTTGATTCCACTGAGTGGCGGATTATTTAGCGTGATGTTTTTGCACGTCACTCTGCATTCATACCATCTGGTCAGCGCGTTGGTTATTATGTGCGGTATAGCATTGTGTTCCCGCCCGAGCGCAAAAAAAGGTTCGCTGCAGCGCACGGCGTGAAAGAGCGGGTAAATTAGCTTACGGTTGCGCCCCCGGTAATATTTACCACCGTAGCGGTCATTGCTCCGGCATGGTCTGAAGCCAGAAAGGCTGTAACCTCAGCGATTTGTGCAAGCGTAGGCAGGCGTCCGATCATGGTGCTTTGTGCTGCACCGCCTAACCATTGTTCGACAGTTAAACCCATTGACTGCGCTTTAGCGGTGAAAATCTCCCCGGTATAGGAACCGGCCGCTACCGCGTCCACAATCGCATGCGAGCGCACGCCGACGACGCGAACATTTGCCGGTCCCAGTTCGCTGGCGAGTGCTTTAATAAAAGCCTCTGTTCCCGCACAGCCGACGATATGCCCCAAATGCCCAGGCATCACCATCGGGGCCGCGGGCGCGACAACGGTGAGAATGACGCCCGCTCGATTGCCGCCCATGTGCGGCGTTACGGCTTTTGCGATATTGAACTGCGCCGAAAGGAAAGGGGTGATACCGCTCATAAACTCAGAGAGGGATAATGCGTCGATGCGTTTGCCTTGTTCATGCATAAAGCCGGTCGCGTTAACCACCACATCAATTCCACCGATTTGCTGTACCAGGCGGGTAACTTGTGTTGAGGTGTCGTGCTCGTCGAGCACATCGGTGATAAACGTATCGACAGTACCCCCCGCCATTCGCAGGCGACTGGCCACCCAATCAAGCTTTTCCTGACCGCGCGCGCCCAGGTACACATGGGCACCTTCGCGCGCCATGGCCTGCGCAACCGCGCTACCAATAGCGCCGCTGCCGCCGAAGATCACCGCAACCTTTCCAGCAAGCAACATAGTAAACTCCCGTCATCTTTAAGCACCGATTAAAAAGTATGCGCCATAACCGGCGTGCTGCAAATTTTGGGAGGAATTGCGTGGGAGAAAGGGGGTGATAGCAAATTTCAGGCAACAAAAAACCCATCAACCTTGAACCAAAACGGCGGGGTTGATGGGCTCCACAAATTGGGGACATCAAAGAAAAGCAGTGGCAATAGTTATGACTGACGCCTTTAAGAAAAGTTCTGCTTACCTGCAAAAAATTTTCATTAAAAGCAAAAAAACAGTTCTAACCGATGCCAGGCCAGATGATGACGATGAGTGTCCCCGCCAGCGTCAACAGAACGTTAGCAATCGCGTATGTGCCCGCATAGCCTAAAGCAGGAATATTGCTGCGCGCGGTATCACTGATGATTTCCATTGCTGGCGCACAGGTACGCGCCCCCATCATCGCCCCGAACAGCAGGGCCCGGTTCATGCGCAATACATAAGCCCCAAACAAGAAACAGATGATCACTGGAACCAGGCTGACAATTAGACCCGAAATCAGCATCTGACCACCTACTGCGCCGAGGCCATTACCAATGCCGCTACCTGCGCTTAAACCGACACCAGCCATAAAGACCATCAGGCCAAACTCTTTGACCATGTTCAGCGCACCTTGAGGGATGTAGCCAAACGTTGGATGGTTAGCACGCAGGAAGCCCAGCATAATTCCGGCGAAGAGCAAGCCGGCCGCGTTGCCGATACCGAAGCTGAAGTTACTGAACTGGAAGGTGATCATCCCGATCATCAGGCCAATAATAAAGAACGCGCAGAAAGCCAGCAGATCGGTTACCTGGCTGTGAATTGAAATAAAGCCGATACGATCGGCAATGGTTTTCACACGGCGCGCATCGCCACTGACCTGTAATACATCGCCTTTATTCAGTACGACGTTGTCGTCAATGGGCATCTCGATCTGGCTGCGGATCACGCGGTTCAGGAAGCAGCCATGGTCAGTCAGCTTCAACTGGGCCAGACGACGACCTACTGCATTGTGGTTTTTCACCACAATCTCTTCGGTGACGATACGCATATCGAGCAGATCGCGATCGAACACCTCTTTACCGTTACGGAAGCTGGGGTCGAGGCGAGCATGGGCATCCGGATAGCCCACTAAGGCAATTTCATCGCCCATTTGCAGCACTGCATCACCGTCCGGGTTGGCCAGAATACCGTTGCGGCGGATACGTTCAATATAACAACCGGTCTGGCGGTAGATGCCCAGCTCGCGCAGATTTTTCCCATCAGCCCATGCAACCAGCTCAGGGCCGACACGGTAGGCGCGGATCACCGGCAGATAAACCTTACGGTTGGCGTCAGTGTCCAGCCCGCGCTCACGCGCAATTTGTTGGGCGCTGGTTTGCAGATCCTGATGCTGCAGTTTTGGCAGATAGCGCGCACCCACAATCAGACTGACCAACCCAATTAAATAGGTGAGGGCGTAACCCAGGCTCAGGTTATCAAGGGCGGTGGATAGCTGTGTACCTTCCATTCCTGAATGGCGCAAAGTATCGCCTGCGCCGACCAGAACGGGCGTAGACGTCATTGAACCAGCCAACATGCCTGCCGTCAGGCCGATATCCCAGCCAAATAGCTTACCCAGCCCCAGGGCGATCAGCAGTGCGCTACCGACCATCACCAGTGCAAGCATCAGGTAATTTTTCCCATCGCGAAAAAAAATCGAAAAAAAGTTGGGACCGGCTTCCACCCCGACACAAAAAATAAACAGCATAAAGCCAAGATTTAATGCGTCAGTGTTAATACTAAAGTGCTGCTGACCTAATAATAGGGAGACCACTAAAACGCCAATGGAATTACCGAGTTGGACTGAACCCAGGCGTAATTTACCCAGACACAGGCCCAGAGCCAGGACCACAAATAATAACAGGATGTAATTCCCATTTAACAAATCTGCGACGTTTATATTCACGGAGGCTAACTTCTTGTTTACTAGTAAGCTATTGAAAGAAATGGCAATTTACGCTAATGTTTTTGCCAGAAATTAAGGGGCGACAGCATCGTACACAGCCCCAAATAATGCAGCACGACAATATATGCGGCTAGTTTAATCTCATTACGTATCAACGGCTATAAGAATCGTGTGGGTGTGTTTTTGGCATGGAATGCCGAGTAACTTTATCTGACTGGACGCCTGCGGGCGAAAAGAGTGTTCGATAGAGAGGATGTCAGGAGGAACGATTGAAACATAAGCAAAGTTGGGCGGGTGCGATCTGCTGCTTTGTGCTCTTTATTGTAGTGTGTCTTTCATTGACGCTGAATATGAAAGGCGCATTTAGAGCGGCTGGGCATCCTGAGGTCGGGTTGTTGTTTTTTATACTGCCTGGCGCTGTGGCAAGCTTTTTCTCCCACCGTCGGGAAGTGCTCAAACCCCTTCTTGGTGCAATACTGGCAGCGCCGTGTTGCTTGTTACTGATGCGGTTCGTTTTTATGCCGACGCGTTCGCTGTGGCAAGAGCTGGCATGGCTGTTCAGTGCCGTGTTTTGGTGTGCGCTTGGGGCATTGTGTTTTTTATTTATCAGTAGCTTATTCAACCAGCGTCAGCGGCGGAAAAAAAACTGATGACGCCCTCCAGCGGAGGGCGTAGAAACAGCTATCAGGCGAACAGATTCATATTCTCTTTTGCCCACGCTTCAAAATCCGTGCAGCCGCCGATGTGTTGTTGATCAACGAAAATCTGCGGAACGGTCTCAACTGGCTTACCTACCGTTTTTTCCAGATCGGCTTTCGTAATACCTTCGGCATGGATATCAATGTAGCGGAAGTTAAAATCGTCATGCTCATTGCTTAATTTTTCTGCTAATTCTTTTGCGCGCACGCAATACGGGCACCCTGGGCGACCAAAAATAACGGCAAACATCTCTATCTCCTCGAACTTATCAGGCCGGATGGCGAATGTTGTTATGATGCCGCGATTTGTGACGGATGGAAAGCAGGTTCAGCCTGTTGCTTTGATATCCTTAGTCTATGCCTTCGTTTTTCAAACCGCATTTTTGTTAAACATGGGCCGTCGGAACGTTTTACACTAAGCGCCATTTATCGGGAGGCACCTATGCGCACAGTGGGCGTGTTACCCAAAAGCGTATTGATTATGGAAATCATCGGGATGGTTTTGTTATCGCTGGCGCTGCTGTCGCTTAACGATTATCTCACCTTACCCGCACCGCTGAACGGGCCATTGGCCTGTGTGGTAATGATATTTCTGGGGGTGCTGTTGATGCTTCCCGCGGCGGTGGTATTGATGTTGCGCATTGCGCAGCTGTTGGCACCGCAGCTGATGTCGCGTGCTCCCGACGCTTCTTCCCATTCAGCCAGAGAAAAAAAAGATGACTCCAACCATTGATTTACTTCGCAGCCACCGTTCCATTCGCCATTTCACCGATGAACGTATTTCGGACGCACAGCGTGAGGCGATTATTGCTGCCGCTCAAGGGACATCAAGCTCAAGTTTTTTGCAGTGCACGACGATAATTCGTATTACCGATCAAAATCTGCGTGCGTCCCTGGTGACCTTATCCGGCGGACAAAAGCACGTCGCACAGGCCGCCGAGTTCTGGGTTTTTTGCGCTGATTTTAATCGCCATTTGCAGATTTGCCCCGATGCGCAACTGGGGCTGGCGGAGCAACTGTTGCTTGGCGTGGTTGATACGGCGATGATGGCGCAAAATGCGCTGACAGCGGCGGAATCGCTGGGGCTTGGCGGTGTGTTCATTGGCGGTCTGCGCAACAATATTGAGCCGGTAACGGAATTACTGACGCTGCCGAAGCATGTTTTGCCGCTGTTTGGCCTGTGTCTCGGCTGGCCTGCGGATAACCCGGACATCAAGCCCCGGCTGCCAGCAACACTGGTGGTGCATGAAAACCAGTACCAGCCGCTCGATCAGGATGTTTTGTCGCAATATGATGAACAGCTTGCGCAGTACTATCTGACCCGTGGTAGCAACACGCGTCGCGATACCTGGAGCGATCATATTCGCCGCACCATCATTAAAGAAAGCCGTCCCTTTATCCTGGAATATTTACATAAACAGGGATGGGCGACGCGCTAAAGCGTTTAACCCAGTGTATGATACGCCAGCTTTTACCAGGTCTTTTAGAGAGGTGCAGGGTGAAAATTGCCATTTTGTCCCGGGATGGAACGCTCTATTCTTGCAAACGCCTGCGTGAAGCGGCGATGCAACGCGGTCACCTGGTTGAAGTTATCGATCCTCTTTCTTGTTATATGAACATTAGCCCGGCGGCGTCTTCTATTCATTATAAAGGCCGTCAGCTTCCCCATTTTGACGCGGTCATTCCAAGAATTGGCTCAGCCATTACCTTCTACGGTACGGCGGCATTACGCCAGTTTGAGATGCTGGGTAGCTATCCGCTGAATGAGTCAGTAGCGATTACCCGCGCACGCGATAAGCTGCGCTCGTTACAACTGCTGGCGCGACAGGGTATTGACCTGCCGATTACCGGAATAGCCCACTCGCCGGACGATACCAGCGATATGATTGATATGGTCGGTGGTGCGCCGCTGGTGGTGAAGCTGGTGGAAGGGACTCAAGGGATCGGTGTGGTATTGGCCGAAACGCGCCAGGCCGCAGAGAGCGTAGTGGATGCATTTCGTGGTCTGAATGCCCATATTCTGGTCCAGGAATATATCGAAGAGGCGAAGGGGCGAGATATTCGCTGTTTCGTGGTGGGCGATGAGGTGGTTGCGGCTATTGAGCGGCGGGCTAAAGAGGGCGATTTCCGTTCTAACTTGCATCGCGGCGGAGTTGCTACGATTGCCAATATCACGCTGCAGGAAAGGGACATTGCGCTTAAAGCGGCCCGCACGATGGGGCTTGATGTGGCTGGCGTCGATATCCTGCGTGCAGAACGCGGACCGCTGGTTATGGAGGTCAACGCCTCTCCAGGGCTGGAAGGCGTGGAGAAAACCACAGGGATAGATATTGCTGCGCGAATGATCCAGTGGATCGAGCGTCATGCTACGCCTGAATTTTGTCTTAAAATCGGCGGCTAAACGCAATATCGATAGCGATCGTGGTATGACACGGTCTTTTTGCGTAAGCTGTGCCGGTAATTTTTTCATCAATAGAGGTCGCACATTATTATGACATCACTGGTCGTTCCCACTCTGGATACGTTGCGTCAATGGCTCGACGACCTGGGCGTGAGTTTTTTTGAATGTGATACCTGTCAGGCGCTGCATTTGCCGCACATGCAGAATTTTGACGGCATCTTTGATGCAAAAGTTGATTTGGTCGATAACGTCATTCTGTTTTCCGCAATGGCGGAAGTCAGACCTTCAGCACTGCTGCCGCTGGCCGCCGATCTGTCCGCTATCAATGCCAGCTCGCTGACGGTAAAAGCCTTTCTGGATATGCAGGATGATAATCTGCCAAAGCTGGTGGTTTGCCAGTCTTTATCCGTTATGCCGGGTGTGACGTTTGAACAGTTTGAATGTTTTGTGCGTCAGAGCGAAGAACAGATTTCAATGGTGATCCTTGAAGCCGGGGCACATCAGTTGTTGTTTAATGCCGAAGAAGACGGGCAAAACAGCAATACAGAGGTTCATTTCCTCCACTAATCGTTCCTGATTTTGGGTATCTATAGCGCAGCCGCTGCCAGAGCGGTTGCGTATTTCACGTTTTTATTCTGCATTTAACCTTTTCTTAAAGAATTATTCACTTCGATTCAGTCTCTATCGCTTTACGTCATAGACAAAACCTGCATAAAAAATTGATAAAAGACGTTTTTTTATCTGGGCTATATCCTCGAATCCTGGCTAAAGTTATTCTTGCAAGGCTTGTAAACGTCACCGTTCAATTTGCCCATTATGAGCTATCTGTAGCTGTATGCATGTTGAATGAGTCAGCGGTTATCAGCGAGCAATAGCGGCGGGGAGAGAGACCTCTCTTTCATTGATGCCGCATGAAATAATATGCACGTTTCTTGCATATCATTAGAGTGTGACTTTTTTGTTCGTTTGTTAACGGACTTTCAGAAGGAAAGAGATTATGACTGCCTTAAATAAAAAATGGTTATCAGGCCTGGTTGCAGGTGCTCTGATGGCCGTCTCTGCCGGCACGCTCGCTGCTGAACAAAAAACACTGCATATTTATAACTGGTCTGACTATATTGCTCCGGACACGGTGGCTAATTTTGAGAAAGAGACCGGCATTAAAGTCATTTATGATGTATTTGACTCCAATGAGGTGCTGGAAGGTAAGCTCATGGCAGGCAGCACCGGTTTTGACCTCGTTGTCCCCTCAGCCAGTTTCCTCGAACGGCAACTGACCGCGGGCGTTTTCCAGCCCCTGGATAAGAGCAAACTGCCAGGCTGGAAAAACCTCGACCCTGAACTGCTGAAACTGGTGGGTAAACACGATCCAGACAATAAGTTTGCTATGCCGTATATGTGGGCAACCACCGGTATTGGCTACAACGTGGATAAAGTTAAAGCGGTGCTGGGTGCGGATGCCCCGGTTAACAGCTGGGATTTGATCCTGAAACCGGAGAATCTGGAAAAACTCAAAAGCTGCGGTGTCTCTTTCCTCGATGCGCCTGAAGAAGTGTTTGCTACTGTGCTGAACTATTTGGGTAAAGATCCAAACAGTACTAAAGCGGATGATTACACCGGGCCGGCAACCGATTTGCTGTTGAAACTGCGTCCGAATATCCGTTATTTCCACTCCTCGCAATACATTAACGATCTGGCAAATGGTGATACCTGTGTCGCGATTGGCTGGGCAGGGGATGTATGGCAGGCCGCAAACCGTGCGAAAGAAGCGAAAAATGGCGTCAATATCTCCTTCTCGATTCCAAAAGAGGGGGCGATGGCGTTCTTTGATGTGTTCGCGATGCCTGCAGATGCGAAAAACAAAGACGAAGCCTACCAGTTCCTCAATTACCTGCTGCGCCCTGATGTGATTGCGCATATTTCCGACCACGTGTTCTACGCCAATGCTAATAAAGAAGCGACGGCTCTGGTCAGCCCGGAAGTGCGTGATAACCCAGGTATCTATCCGCCAGCGGACGTGCGCGCCAAACTGTTCACACTGAAAGTGCAGGATCCGAAGATCGATCGTGTACGTACCCGTGCCTGGACGAAGGTGAAAAGCGGGAAATAACCCGATGTTCGGGACGCGACCCGGCTGTGCTTGTGCCTGCCGGGGATGTCGCGATCCCGAACACACAAAACCCGGCAATACGCACCAGTAAGGTGCGTTATTTGCACCGTTTCTTTGTTTTATGCCGGAGAGCACTTGAGTGAATGATGCAACCCCACGCCCACAAGCGAAAATCCGCAAGGCGCTGACCCCGCTGCTTGAAATTCGCAACCTGACGAAGTCATTTGACGGTCAGCATGCCGTCGATGACGTCAATCTCACTATCTACAAAGGCGAAATATTTGCCCTGCTTGGTGCATCCGGTTGTGGTAAATCAACCCTGTTGCGCATGCTGGCGGGGTTTGAGTTGCCAACTACCGGGCAAATCATGCTGGACGGGGTCGATCTGGCGCATGTTCCACCTTATCTGCGCCCAATTAATATGATGTTTCAGTCTTACGCTCTGTTTCCACATATGACGGTGGAACAGAATATTGCCTTTGGACTCAAGCAGGACAAGCTACCGAAAGCGGAAATCGCTAGCCGGGTGAATGAGATGCTCGGACTGGTGCACATGCAGGAGTTCGCCAAACGTAAGCCGCATCAGCTTTCAGGCGGTCAGCGTCAACGCGTGGCGCTGGCCCGGAGCCTGGCTAAACGCCCTAAGCTGTTGTTACTGGATGAACCGATGGGCGCGCTGGATAAAAAACTGCGTGACCGCATGCAACTGGAAGTGGTTGATATTCTTGAGCGTGTGGGGGTGACTTGCGTGATGGTGACGCACGACCAGGAAGAAGCCATGACCATGGCGGGCCGTATAGCCATCATGAACCGCGGAAAATTTGTGCAGATTGGCGAGCCGGAAGAGATCTACGAGCACCCGACCACCCGCTACAGCGCTGAATTTATCGGTTCGGTAAACGTTTTTGAAGGGCTGCTAAAGGAGCGTCAGGAGGACGGTCTGGTGATTGATTCTCCGGGGCTGGTGCATCCGCTAAAAGTGGATGCTGATACTTCCATCGTCGATAACGTACCGGTGTATGTTGCGCTTCGTCCGGAAAAAATCATGCTCTGTGATGCCCCTCCGCCGGATGGCTATAACTTTGCGGTGGGCGAGGTGGTGCATATTGCCTACCTGGGTGATTTGTCTGTGTATCACGTGCGTTTAAAAAGCGGCCAGATGTTGAGTGCCCAGCTGCAAAACGAACATCGCTATCGCAAGGGGCTACCGACCTGGGGTGACGAGGTACGTTTGTGTTGGGATGCGGACAGCTGTGTGGTGTTGACGGTTTAAGGAGTAAAGATGAGTACACTTGAACCTCCGGCACGTGCCGAAAAAGCGAGCCGTTTCACGCTGTATATGTCGCAGTTGCAAATGAAACATGGCCGCAAGTTGGTGATCGCGCTGCCGTATGTGTGGCTGGTTCTCCTGTTTTTATTGCCGTTTCTGATTGTCTTCAAGATAAGCCTGTCAGAAATGGCCCGGGCGATACCGCCGTACACTGACCTTGTGGCATGGGCCGATGGTCAGTTATCTATTACGCTCAATTTAGGTAACTTCCTGCAACTGACGGACGACCCGCTCTATTTCGATGCTTACCTGCAGTCTTTGCAGGTCGCGGGGATTTCGACGATCTGCTGTCTGTTGTTGGGGTACCCACTGGCGTGGGCGGTGGCACACAGTAAGCCTTCTACACGCAATATTTTGCTGTTACTGGTGATCCTGCCTTCCTGGACCTCATTCTTGATTCGCGTCTATGCCTGGATGGGGATCCTGAAAAATAACGGGGTGCTGAACAACTTCCTGATGTGGCTGGGCGTTATCGATCAGCCATTGACGATCCTGCATACCAACCTGGCGGTTTATATCGGTATTGTTTATGCCTATTTGCCCTTTATGGTGCTGCCGATTTATACCGCACTGACGCGCATTGACTATTCGCTGGTGGAAGCTGCGTTGGATTTGGGCGCACGGCCGTTGAAAACCTTTTTTAGCGTGATTGTGCCGTTGACCAAAGGCGGGATTATCGCTGGCTCAATGCTGGTGTTTATCCCGGCGGTAGGGGAATTTGTTATTCCGGAACTGCTTGGGGGGCCGGACAGTATTATGATCGGCCGTGTGCTATGGCAGGAGTTTTTCAATAACCGCGACTGGCCGGTGGCGTCTGCGGTTGCCATCATCATGTTGCTGTTACTGATTGTGCCAATCATGTGGTTCCATAAGTATCAGCAGAAAAGCGTGGGGGAACACGGATGAATAACTTGCCGGTCGTCCGCTCGCCGTGGCGGATCTTTATCCTGGTCGTGGGGTTTACGTTCCTGTACGCCCCCATGCTGATGTTAGTTATCTATTCGTTCAACAGCTCCAAGCTGGTGACGGTGTGGGCGGGGTGGTCAACACGCTGGTACGGTGAACTTTTCCACGATACTGCAATGATGAGTGCCGTCGGCATGAGTTTAACGATTGCTGCCTGTGCTGCGACGATGGCAGCCATTCTGGGTACGATTGCTGCCGTAGTGATGGTGCGCTTCGGTCGTTTTCGTGGTTCGAATGGTTTCGCCTTTATGATCACCGCGCCGTTGGTCATGCCGGATGTCATTACCGGCTTGTCGCTGCTGCTGCTGTTTGTGGCGTTGGCTCACGCCATCGGCTGGCCGGCAGATCGCGGTATGTTGACCATCTGGCTGGCGCACGTCACCTTCTGTACGGCGTACGTAGCGGTGGTGATTTCCTCGCGTTTGCGCGAACTGGATCACTCCATTGAGGAAGCGGCGATGGATCTCGGCGCGACGCCGCTGAAGGTCTTTTTCGTCATTACGCTGCCGATGATTATGCCGGCGGTCATTTCCGGTTGGTTACTGGCCTTTACGCTATCGCTGGATGATTTGGTTATCGCCAGCTTTGTCTCTGGTCCTGGGGCGACAACCTTGCCAATGCTGGTATTCTCCAGCGTACGTATGGGGGTTAACCCGGAGATCAACGCACTGGCGACGCTGATCCTTGGCGTGGTAGGAATTATCGGATTTATCGCGTGGTATCTGATGGCGCGAACAGAAAAACAACGGATACGCGATATCCAACGTGCAAGACGCGGCTGAAAAAACTAAAATCTGCCAATCTGTCTATACGGCGCAGCTGTGGTGGTTGCGCCGTTTTCATGGAAGACGACGCGTTGGGATTTTTTAAGAAATCATCCACATCACATGCTCGCTTAAACGTCCCTGCTTTAGTGCAGGTGGCGGCGCTGGCTATCATCATGATCCGCTGTCTCGATCTGTTGATGATTTTTAATACGCTTGGTTTTCGTGGAACCAGTGAGTTTATTCATCGCAGTGTGCAGACCTGGAATTTGACGCTGGTATTTCTGGGCAGTCTGGTGCTGCTGTTTATCGAAATTTTCTGCGCATTTTCGCTGGTCAAAGGACGGAACTGGGCGCGCTGGATCTATCTGCTGACCCAGATTATCGCTAGCGTCTATCTGTGGGCGGCTTCGTTGGGCTACGGATATCCGGAACTGTTCAGTATTGCAGGGGAGTCCAGACGTGAAATCCTGCATACGCTGGTGATGCAAAAATTGCCGGATATGCTGGTGTTGCTACTGCTGTTTATTCCTGCGTCTAGCAGGCGGTTTTTCCGTTTGCAATAACGCGCATACCCTAAATAATTCGAGTTACAGGAAGGCGGCAAGTGAATGAATCCCCAGGAGCTTACATAAGTAAGTGACTGGGGTGAGTGAGCACAGCCAACACACCTGTAACTTGAAGTATGACGGGTATATAATCTTCGCCCCCTGTTAATTTGTAGGTTTTTGTATGCAGTGCGCACTTTATGACGCCGAACGCTGCCGCTCTTGTCAGTGGATAACGCAGCCCATCGCCGAACAACTCTCTGCAAAAACAGCCGATCTTCAGCATCTGCTGGCCGATTTTTCGGTCGGAGAATGGTGTGCGCCGATCGGTGGTGCGGAAAACGCGTTTCGAAATAAAGCCAAAATGGTGGTCAGCGGCAGCGTGGAAAAACCATTGCTGGGCATGCTGCATCGCGACGGTACACCTGAAGATTTGTGCGATTGTCCGCTGTATCCCGCTTCTTTTGCGCCCGTATTTACCGCGCTAAAGCCGTTTATTGCCCGAGCGGGGCTTACGCCTTACAACGTGGCACGCAAACGGGGTGAGCTTAAATATCTGCTGTTAACGGAAAGCCAGTTTGACGGTGGCATGATGCTGCGTTTTGTTTTACGTTCTGACGCGAAACTGGCACAGCTGCGTACGGCGCTACCGTGGCTGCAGGCACAGTTACCGCAGCTAAAAGTCATTAGCGTCAATATCCAGCCTGTGCATATGGCCATTATGGAAGGGGAGACAGAAATCTTCCTGACCGAACAGCAGGCGCTGGCCGAACGTTTTAACGATGTACCGCTGTGGATCCGTCCACAGAGCTTCTTCCAGACTAACCCGGTCGTGGCAGGACGCTTATATGCCACCGCCCGCGACTGGGTGCGTCAGCTTCCGGTTAATCACATGTGGGATCTGTTTTGCGGTGTGGGAGGGTTTGGTCTGCATTGCGCCACGCCGCAGATGAAACTGACGGGGATTGAAATTGCGCCAGAGGCGATTACCTGCGCGAAACAGTCGGCACAGGAGCTTGGGTTGCAGAATCTGCATTTTCAGGCACTGGATTCAACTCAGTTTGCTACCGCTCAGGGGGAAGTGCCGGACCTGGTGCTGGTGAATCCGCCTCGTCGCGGGATTGGAAAGCCGCTGTGCGATTTTCTTTCTCGTATGGCTCCGCGCTTTATTGTTTATTCCAGCTGTAATGCGCAAACCATGGCGAAGGATATTCGTGAGTTGCCTGGGTATCGCATTGAGCGCGTTCAGCTTTTCGATATGTTCCCGCACACTGCACACTATGAAGTGTTGACGCTGCTCAGCCGACAATAACTGCCATGCCTGATGGCGCATTGCTTATCAGGCCTACGACGAGATGCAGAAATGTAGGCCGGATAAGGTGCTTGCACCGCATCCGGCAAATGCAATATGCGAAAAAAAAGCCCGTACTT
>NZ_SZXJ01000104.1:2243-2339 GCF_005281345.1 Citrobacter sp. wls619 | reverse complement strand
CTGGCGGCAGGCAAACCATCGATAAAGACGCTTTCTGAGCCTCCTGCAATTTTTCGGGGGTGAGGTGGATGTTTTGGTTTAGCATGGGGGGCTAGT
>NZ_SZXJ01000104.1:0-2177 GCF_005281345.1 Citrobacter sp. wls619 | reverse complement strand
TTATCGCTGAGCTTGGCTGCTGCGGGCATACTTTTTCCTGAGTTTGATTGAGGAGCGACGGGTTCCTGATTAAAGTGAATCTGCGTCTTATTATACGGAATTAGTTAAACTTGGTGGTATTGCCCTGTCTGTTCCCTATCTTGAATATTTATTTGTCTGGGGGTTGTATTTTGAGTGCGTTTAATATGTCATTTTTTATTTGATGATTAGTAATAATTATATTAATTAATTTTGTTATTTCAGATTGATCATGATCGCTATTTGTGTAATTATTTTTAATGAAGTATATGAGGTCAGAAATTACACCTAGCTCGCTGTTATAGATTGAAAGTTTTGTTTTCAATGACGATAATTCAGATTGAAATGAGATCTCTCTTCCTATTTTTTCATTTTCAAATAGCTCATGTTCATAATTTTTCCTGAGCCTATCATCTTTGATATCAGCAGGGTCTATAGTTCCCATAACTGGACCATCTGTTGAACCTTCCGGTGGTAGTAAGTTAAAACTGTAATTATTTTTTGGTTTGTAATTTGGAATTTGGTATTTATCAAATTCAGACAGAATTTTTAAATGTAAAATTAAGAGTGATAACCTCAGTTTGTTATACTCAGATTTTGGGATATTTAATCTTGATATATCAATATCATCTATGCAGTCTAATGCACTGCCTAATAGATAGTTGGTATTGTTGCCTTTTGGATCGTTAATGAAAGACTGTAGCATATGATCTGCCTTCATTATTTTATCTGATATGTCATTTTGCATATTAGCCTCAGCTATAAATGGAATAAAAATCATAAAAATAACAGTGCCGAGTGTAATTCTATTTTTTAATATAGTCCAATCCACTGTTAGGATCACTATATAAAGTTGTCTCTTCATGCGAAGCTTTTGAAGTAGTACATGTGCCGTCAATGAATATCTCATGTTTTTGCTCATTTTTAGGGAAAGGATGGACTTTTGATTTGTCTATCGTCCATTCCCACATAATAGGCATAGATAATACACAATGTACAAAGGGCGGTTTAGTTCCGGCATTATTACCAATACCCGCGAAAATTGTGTCTGTTACTGAGGGAGAAAGTGTGCTTCCATCAGTTGCTGAATACTCACTTGCTTCGACTCTAAACCACCGAGACGTGCCATTTTTGGGGTCACTAGGATTATAACGCCCATGCCATCTACCAGTAAGGACTTCATACGGTCCTGAACCCACAGCTTGGGAATCTCGTTCACGTATACTAACCGCAGAAAAATTTACATCCGTAGGATGTAAATATGGTCGTCCCAGCCATCCACAATCAGGAACACCATGATGATGAATTAAAGCGGATCCAACCACACGTTTCATAACAAAAGCCGATGGTTCAACTATTGTAAATTGAGCACTATTTGTCCCATTACTTGTCGTAGCCGTTACTGTAACTGTTCCTGATTTGTCAAAAGCGGTAAACAGTGCCGTATTGCTCCCCATAGTTTTCAATTTTCCCCTATCAGTAGGCGATTGAATCCATGTTGAAACTGCAGTACTACATGATAATAATACAGACTCTCCTACACCAATCCGTCGTCTTGAACGCTCAGTTGGTATAGTCACTACTGTTTCAGTGCTCAGTTTATCCGGATTTGTATTCGAGCTACTATTTTCCATTGCTCCATCAAGTTGTGATTCACTAAGAGGTGCATAATCACCCGCTAGAGCTTCCAACCCCACCGGCATCCCCGGACTCCCCCCACTGTTAAGATTTATTTTCGGCCCCCCGATATCCACACCTCCCGCGTGTATCACCACAAATGAGCCGCCCACCTTCAGGCTGATCTTACTGTCACTCTGAAGGACAATATCGCCCTCAACGCAAATCCCCAGCGCACCGGCTACCTTCTGTGCCATATCACCTTTTACCTCCAGGCTGTGCTTACCTCCGACCTGGCTGATATGATCTTTCGTGGTGCGGTGCTCCTGCTTCCCTTCAACGCTCACGCTTCTGTTGCGCACGACGCTCAGCGACGTATCATGACCAATGCGCACGGTGCGATCGTTTGTGACTTCCTGCGTATGATCGTGCTGCACCGTGATGCGCTGGTCGTTCCCGACCCTAACATGCCGGTCATGCGCCACGGTGATTTTCTGATCGTGACCGCCTGCGTTCTCCTTACCCACCGTCACCGTCTGGCC
>NZ_SZXJ01000105.1:402-2670 GCF_005281345.1 Citrobacter sp. wls619 | reverse complement strand
CTGGCGGCAGGCAAACCATCGATAAAGACACTTTCTGACCCTCCTGCTATTTTTCGGGGGTGAGGTGGATGTTTGGGTTTAGCATGGGGAGTTAGCGGATCCCCCTGACGAGCTGCTGGTGATCCGTCAATAAATACTGTTGATGAGCCTGCGATGATGACGGTTTCGTAATAACCGTCATGCTGAGTACCTTTATCGCTGAGCTTGGCTGCTGCGGGCATGTTTTTCTCCAGGTTGTAATATAATCGTCATAAAAAACAAATGCTTTATTTGTAGGTATCGACAGATTTGATAGAAACCATGAGGTGTTCTCATTGCTGTAAAAATATCTTTATTTAATCCTTGTAATATAATGATTTGACTTTTCCTCCATCTATTTTTATATGAACTTGGTTGGACTTAATCATGAGGATGTTATTACTATTGATTCCCTTAAAATTAAATCTACTCATAAATGTTATTAACTGGTTACTTTCCGGGATATAATTGTTTTTTATCGGTGGTAAATGTGGTGGAATATGATATTGATGTGGATTATTTCCATCCCCAATCAAAGATAAAATTTTTTCATTTATATTTTGTTCAATAAACCATTCTTGTTTTACGAAGGTGAAATCAGTAGTTCTGATTATGTAGTTTTTAATATTAGGCATGAAATAATAATATTCATTAAGCATTATTTGAAAATGTACTTCACTATGAGGAGAAAGCTTATACCAGTCATCTTTTTCAAAAGAACTACGATAATCGCAAATGCTTCCTAAATAATCTAATGAGATATTAGCCGTGGATATAAAAAAAAGCATCCTACATAGTTTTATATCAGATGCGCTTTCTTTATTTTCTGTTGGTATATAAGGTAGAGATGTTGTCCGAATAAAATATGGGTAAGATTTTTCATTCTTAAAGGAAAGTGTTGCAAGTATATTATTATTATTATTTTTTACCGATAGTGAGAGATATAAACCGTTTAACGCTTGTTCATTAGTGTTAGCAACTTCAAATGATTTAAAACGCACGATAGGATAATTTGGTAAGTACCATTGCTTGGGATGTAGTTGAGCTTTTTCATATTCATATCCATTCCACCCTCTCATTCCATATCCGTATTTGATAATGGATAATTCATTTGCTGATAACCAGTTTGGTATAACTAATATCATTAATAATATTTTTTTGAAGTTAATTTTATTTAAATAAATGAAACGCTTCATTTTATTAAAGCTCTTATATTCTGTGATTTAAAGAATTAATCTGCGAAGGATAATGAAAAATAATTTATCACTCGTTTTTAATTTCTATTTCAAAGTATCTTTCAATATTGTAAGCATTGTCAAAAACAAGATCAAATTTATTTTCAGTAATTAATTTATTAGCTCCTTTCACATGCCCATTGTAGTCATCATTATCTTCTTGATAGGGCGATTGCTTATTCCCTTCAGAGTCATAATCTGATGTCCCCATTCCTCCACCATTAGGGTCTGTAAAAAATTTGGGTATATGGCTTAATTCGTGGCAAAGTGTAGACACCCGAGAGTCATGGCCGGTAAGTTTTGAGCATATGCGTTTCTTTTCATTACTGTCTTTTTTTCTCCGCCCTACAAAATTTATACCAATTTCAACCTTATAGTCCTTCTGTGGTTCCCCTGGTACTTTAGCACTAACTTCACGTGGTTCATTAATTTTGTTAATGAAACTTTTAATGGTCATTGTACTTTCCACATACCTAATTCGCCTAATACAATCTTCCATCACACCCTTTGCGCTTATTTTGACAAGATGTTGCTCTCCTCTTACAGGCATGTTTATATGAACAAATTCATCACCCCATATACCAAATATTGTATGGAATTCGTTCTTTTCTTTGTTTCCCCAAGTTTTAAGATCTTTCTCTCTTTGATTTAATACCTTATCCATAGCCTCTAATGTTTCTGTTATCATTGCATCAAAATCGTTTATTTTACATTGTTTAAAAACTATCATTTCTTTTGACGGTTTACCGTGCGTTTTATCACTCATTCTTCTTCTCCCCAACATGTATCAAAATCAGGATTGATAAGTTTTATTGCAATTTCTTCATCGTTATCTTGGGTAAATATTTCGGTATACCCATTCTGATCTGTCTCTCCATATATTTGAGTTCCATCTACAAAATATGCGATATAACGTATATTTGAATATGGTGCTTGTTCTTTATCAAAAAAATGAAATTGAAGATGATATTTATCAGAATCCTGATTTGTCAGTTGTAATGGACGAATGGCATTA
>NZ_SZXJ01000105.1:0-122 GCF_005281345.1 Citrobacter sp. wls619 | reverse complement strand
GTATGATCGTGCTGCACCGTGATGCGCTGATCGTTCCCGACCGTAACATGCCGGTCATGCGTCACGGTGATTTTCTGATCGTGGCCGCCTGCATTCTCCTTACCCACCGTCACCGTCTGGCC
>NZ_SZXJ01000102.1:1127-1331 GCF_005281345.1 Citrobacter sp. wls619 | reverse complement strand
TAAAACGTAATGCGATATTCTGCGAATGGCTTTAGCTTTTCTCTGCATATTTTTAGCAGCATATCCCATGTCTGAGAATATCGATTTCTTCTCTCTGTAATAACTAAAAATCATACAAATATATGATATTTGTATGATCCTTGCGATGTTATTTAATCGTTACCATTCAAGAACTAATTATCATTATATATTGCCGCAATGAAC
>NZ_SZXJ01000102.1:639-926 GCF_005281345.1 Citrobacter sp. wls619 | reverse complement strand
ACATTATTACCATGTCATTTTTCGCTATTCTGCGTTGTATATCACAGCGCATGACATTCATACATTATTTTAAAAAATAGATTTAAAAATACTCCTGCGGACGTATTATTGTTGTCATAACTGAATCTGTATTATTTCCATCCAGTGAATGGTTGCTTCGGTGGCCATTCCGGATATTTCTGTTATTACTTGCAAATATAACTTGAAAAAATGTTATTGCCGGTAATAACAAAGGCGGCAGTATCCATCCTGGATTTCTTAATCATTGCGGGAGTTAATATTATGGC
>NZ_SZXJ01000102.1:392-481 GCF_005281345.1 Citrobacter sp. wls619 | reverse complement strand
GGTTTCCTGAATTCACACACGGGATCATCAGGATGCTGTGGCCTAATTATCTGCGTCCGGTTCCTGCCATGACGGTCATTGAATACCGT
>NZ_SZXJ01000102.1:0-172 GCF_005281345.1 Citrobacter sp. wls619 | reverse complement strand
GGCTGAAAAAGCCGGTACAGGTTTGCCGCAATGCATTGGTCAGATCCCGCACTACAACGGGGTCATTATCCCTGAACCGGGGACCGCTGTCTGACAGCCAGTCAACGTGCCCTCCGGTCTGCCATTTTACGCTGGCCAGGGAGCTCTGGTTACAGCCCCTGCATATCCGGGA
>NZ_SZXJ01000103.1 GCF_005281345.1 Citrobacter sp. wls619 | reverse complement strand
TTTTATTTGAACATGTTTGAACAGCAAAAAGGATATAGCTGAAAGTCAGAGCGCTGAGGTGAACGGAACCCTGAGCCGGAATCACATGTTCTCCATCACGCCTGCCCACGGCTCAGCGTTAATCCCACATCACCGCCTGGATGCACAGATAACAGCGTCTCCTTTGAGTAGCCGCTTTCGCTCATCAGGCAGGCGCAGGCGGCATCAAATATCGCCAGCACCAGAATAATGGACGTGGTTGCCAGCATGTTTAGCGGATCGGCTTCGCGCTGTACGCCGGTGGATATCACCAGTCTCGATGCTTTAGCAATGGCTGAATCGACGTTTTCAGTGATGCTCAGGATAGGCACATTTCTCGCTGCCAGTCCGGGTAGAAGCCGGGTAAGTTCATCCGAATTGCCCCCGCGTGACAGCATGATGACCAGATCGTCGGCGCGTAAAAAACCCAGATCGCCATGTGCGGCGTCGGTGGCATTGAGGTAAATCGCCGGACGCTCCACGCAGGCAAGCATATGCGCCACTTTACGCGCGGCAATGCCGGAGGTGCCGACGCCGGTGACGACGATTTTCCCCTGGCAACCGCGCAGCTCCGCCATCAACGACTGCCACACAGGTTCAGTCAGATGCTGCCCCAGACTCGCCAGGGCATCGCTATAGAGCTGAAATACGTCGGTGGCCTGAGACCAGGCGTTACTCATGCGTCCTCCTGCATCAGCTCGCGGTATTTCATGTGGTCCTGATACATCTCGTGGAATACCCGGTACTTGCGATCGTAGTACTGCTTAATACGGTTAGTTTGTGGGGTGACCGTCTTACCAATACGACTCATCGCCGACATCGCTTCCGGGAGGGTGTCAAAAACACCTGCCGCGATGGTGCCCATCATCGCGCCACCCAGCAGCATGGCTTCGCTCTCTTCTGGCAGCAACATTGCGCAACCCGTGGCGTTAGCATGTTCCTGAACGAAGATCGGGTTCTTTGTACCGCCGCCGCTGGCCATAATGGTATCGATGGTGTAACCACTTTGATTCATCGTCTCGATAATATGACGTGTCCCCAGGGCAATGGCCTGGATAGTCGCCAGATACTGCAACGCCATATCTTCCGCCGTGCGGGATAGCTTCAGTCCGGTGATTGCCCCTGTGAGCGTTGGGTTGGCGCGCGGTGAGCGGTTGCCGTGGAAATAGGGCAGGATATGCATGTCGCGGGTTAAAAATGCGATATCTTCCGGCTCACCGGCCATTTTACGCAGCAGTGCATTCAGCACTTCATAAATGGTTTGCCCCTGAGACTTCGCCTGCGCCAGCAGGGTTTCGTAGCACGGATGCGACTGGATAACGTGGTCGATTAACGCCCCGGTCGCTGACTGTCCGCCTTCGTTGAGCCAATACCCCGGCAGAACGGCAGAGTAGTATGGGCCCCAGATGCCGCTGATAAAACGAGGCTCTTTGGAAATGGCCATATGACCCGTGGAGGTACCGCCAATCAGTGCGACACGACGGTCGAAGTCTGCCACTTCGCCGGAAACGCCGCAGGCGCCGAGTGTACCGAGAGTGCCGGCGTGCGCATCGATGATCGATACGCTGACCGCGGTCCCAGGAATCAGCCCCATTTCGCTGGCGGCGCGTGCTGACAGCCCATGACCGAGCGGTTCACCCATGGTTTTTACGTAGCGGCCAATTTTGGCAGCATCGTGCTCCAGTAAATCTTCCAGCCCGATCTGGCGGAAGTAGCTGGCATCCCATTTGTCTTCATGGCCCATATAGGTCCATTTGCAGACCGTTGAGCACAGCGATCGCGTGTCGTCTCCGGTCGCACGCCAGGTGAGGAAGTCTGGCAAATCAAAGTAGTAACCCGCATTGGCCCAGGTATTGGGCATATGCTGTTTCAGCCACAGCAGTTTTGGCGTCTGCATTTCCGGAGAAATAATGCCGCCGACGTAGTCCAGCACCCGATGATGCAGGGCGTTGATGCGGTCGGCCTGGGTAATGGCGCGGTGGTCCATCCACACAATGATATTCTGTTCGCTGCGCCCGGACGGGCTGATGGTCAGTGGCTTACCTTCTTTATCCAGCACCACCAGAGAACAGGTCGCGTCAAAGCCTAACCCTTTCACCTGAATCGGGTTGATATCCGACTGGTTGATGGCATCGCGAACCGCGTTGCACACCGCCTGCCAGATGTTATCGGATGACTGCTCAACAAAATCGGCTTGCGGGCGGTAAATCTCGATGGCCCGACTGGCCTGACCGACCATTCTGCCGTTGAGATCAAACACGCCTGCACGGGCGCTACCGGTTCCGACATCCACACCAATAAAGTAACTTGCCATAATTTTTTCTCCTGAAATCAGGCTTTACGATTCTGTAATGCGATAAAGAGGATCAGCACCGCGCCCCACAGCGCCATCGTCAGATAGCTGCTGACCCCCAGCAAGTTAAGGCCGCTTTCCAGCATTTGCAGCACAATCAGCGCCAGCACCAGGCCGACGATGCGCCCGAAGCCGCCATCCGGGTTGATGCCGCCGAGCACGGAAGCGAGGATGGTCACCAGCAGGTAGGATTCACCGTATCCGGCTTTTGCCGAGTTGAATTTCGCCATCATCAGAATGGCGGCGACCCAGCCGAGCAGGGCAGAAATCACGTACACGGAAATTTGTACCCGTACGGTATTCACGCCGCTGTAGCGGGTTGCCTGTTCATTGGAGCCGACGAGATACAGGCTGCGCCCCAATGTGGTGTGTTCGAGCAGAACCCACAGCAGGATCGCCACGAGGAAAAAGAGCAGCAGCGCCACCGGAATGCCGGCAATCGTTGCGTTGCCAAGATATTGAATCGCCGTCGGGAAGCCGGAGATGACCGTCCCGTTAGACAGCAGAATATTCAGCCCGGAGATAAGCGTCATGGTGCCGAGCGTGGCGAGAATGGGGGATACACCGACCCAGGCGATCAGCGCGCCGTTCAGGGTACCAATGGCAACCGCGACGGCAGCGCCTGCCAGTAGTGCCAGCACCAGAAACAGCGGGTTATCCGGATGGGTGACGATAATCGCCGCCATCACCAGCGAGCAGGCGTTCGCCCCGGCAATAATCGACAGGTTAATGCCGCCGGTCAGCATGGTCATGCCCATCCCCAGGGCCAGCATGCCGAGGATAGGTAACTGCGAGCCGATCGACTGGAAGTTAGCGACGCTGAAAAAACGGCTGCCGAGCAGGGCCGAGAAGACCAGCGCGACGACCACAATAATGACGCATTGCAGGCGAATGATGGCATCACCGGGTAAAAATCTGGCGATTGTTTTCATCTCAAAGCTCCCTTGCCAGTTTGCGTTTTTCGTTCCAGGCCGTGGCGCTGATGCTGACCAGGATAATGGCGCCGCTGAACACGGTATGCCAGTAAGAGGAGACGCTGAGCAGCGTCAGGCCGTTTTGTAAGAAGGCCAGCAGGACCACGCCAAGCAACGTTCCGGTCAACGTACCGCGTCCACCGCTCATGCTGGTTCCGCCGAGCACGACCGCCGCCAGCACCGTCAACTCAAAGCCGAGCAGCGAATTGGGTGCTACAGACTGGGTGATTTGCGCCTGCACCACGGCGGCCACGCCCGCCAGAATGCCCATATAGCCATACACGTAGAAATGCAGTTTCAGCAGGTTCAGTCCCAGACGCGAGGCCGCGTCGCGGTTGCCGCCCATGGCGTAAACCTGACGGCCAAGACGGGTATAGTTCATCAGCACGGCGGTAAAGATGATCACCGCAGCCAGGCACAGCAGGGGCAGGGTCAAACCGTAGTCATAGCCATCCGCCGCAGTGAACGAGAACCAGTTAATGCCGTTCATAAACCAGTCCGGGAAGCCATACAGCCAGGTGCCTTTAGTGGTGTAAACCAGCAGGCCGTAATAAACGTTCAGCGTGGCGATAGTAATGATGATCGCCGGAACGCGCAGCCAGTAGACCAGGAAGCCATTGATCAGTCCAAGCAACAGACCTACCGCAATCGCGATGATTAACGCCAGTGCGAAGTTGCCGCCGTGGCCGATCACCCAACTGGCCATCGCGTATTGGGCAATGGCGGTCATCGCCGGGAAGGAGATGTCGATCCCACCGGAAATCAGTACCACAAACAGCCCACAGGCAAGGATGCCAAGAATCGCGTAGCTGGTAGCCACATCTGTCAGGTTCCCCAGTGACAGAAACTCGTCGGTGCTGATGCTCAGCCCAACGGCAAGGGCTACAACCAGCAGGCCCAGCCAGAACTCATGTTGCCCGATTAAACGGGAGAAACGCAGACTATTCATTAATGACCTCGACCACTTCAGCAATCTCCTCTTCACGGCATTGATGAGGATTAAATTCCGCCACCAGCTTGCCGCGGCGCATCACCAGCACGCGATGGCTGTTGTAATACGCTTCCGGAATTTCATCGCAAATCATCAGTACCGCCATCCCCTGCTCCGCCAGGTCGCGGGCTATCTGATAAATGCCTTCTTTGTTGGCGATGTCCACGCCAACGGTAGGCGAGTCGAGGATCAGGATGCGCGGATTGGTCGCCACCCATTTAGCAATGGCGATACGCTGGGCATTCCCGCCGGAAAGGGTTTTGACCGGCAGATGTGGATCGGAGACTTTAATGTTCAGCTCACGGATCAGGTCAGCGACCAGCTTTTGCGCTTTGTGATGATCGAGCAGGCCGCTGCGGGTGTGCAGTTGGTCAAATACCGTGACGATGGTGTTGTCATAGATCGACTGCTCCATGATAAGCCCCTGCGTCAGGCGATCTTCTGAGACATAGCCGATCCCGTGTTTGATGGCGTCATGGTTATTGCGCAGAGTAACCGGCTGACCGTTAATGCGAATCTCGCCGCTTTCCGGGTGCGTCATACCAAACAGGCTCAGACAAAGCTCAGTGCGCCCGGCACCCAGCAGACCCACAATGGAAACTATCTCGCCGCCGTGCAGCGACAGATTAATGTTCTGGTATTTGCCCCGACGGCTGAGATTGCGCAGCTCCAGCAGCGGTTCCTGCTCAATGGCAGGCCTTTCGGGCAGTGGGCTGTAGTGGAAGCGTTGTCCGGTCATCAGGAAGGCCAGTTCGTGGCTGTCGAGTTCGCTGGCCGGGAATGTCCCCACCAGTTTACCGTCGCGCATCACGCTAATTCGGTCCGCCACTTCCATCACCTCATCAAGACGATGGCTGACAAACACCACGCAAATTCCGGCAGCTTTCAGTTCGTTTACTACCCGCAGCAGGCCATTAACCTCCTGGCGGGTTAGCGAGGCGGTGGGCTCGTCCATAATGACCAGTCGGGCATCGGCGGCGATTGCCCGGCAAATAGCGACCAGCTGTCGGTCGGCAATCGAGAGTTTTTCAACTTTTTTATCGGGATCGATGTTCACACCGATGCGCTTCATGGCCGCCAGCGCCTGCTGCTTCATGGCACCACGCCGTACCCAGATATCGCCACCGGGCAGATAACGGTTGACCGCGATGTTTTCCGCGACGCTAAAATTGGGAAACAACGACAAATCCTGATAAATAACCTGAATACCATAGTGGGAAGAGAGCTGGGGTGTCAGGTGATGGAACAATTTACCGTCGAGTAAAATTTGTGCGCCTTTTTCAGGGCTATAGACCCCGGAGATCACTTTAATAATGGTGCTTTTACCACAACCGTTTTGACCCGCCAGACAGTGAACTTCGCCTTTTTTCAGCGTCAAATTCACCTTATCCAGCGCCAGCACGCCCGGGAATTGTTTGCTGATATTCTCAAGAGTGATAAATGCGGTGGTGTCTGTCATGGACAATACCCCTGCGAGCGTCCTGGGGGACGCTGAGTGTTAGTTTGGTAGATAGCGCCGACCAGACGGTCGGCGTTAAGGTTCCCTGGTGTTGGCTAAGGCCTTAGAAACCGAGTGATTGTGCGTTGTCTTTGGTGACTTCGAGGATCTTGTTAAAGCGGATCACTTTCTTCTCCGTGTCGATATCGGCTTTCCCTAAACCATCGATACTCAAATCGGCGTTGACTTCTTTGCCCTGCAGCAGCTGATCGGCAACCGTTACCAGCGCGTAGCCCGCGTCTTTCGGATCCCACAGCAGCGCTTTTTTGATGTCGCCACGCATCAGGTAAGGCGCAGCCTGTGCCGGCATGGCGATCCCGACGACGGCGATTTTATCTTTGGCGCGTTTTTTCTGCACGGCCTGGCCTGCACCGATAGGACCCAGCGAGCCGAAACCGATAATGCCTTTCATCTGCGGGTAAGTTTTCATCAGATCCAGCGTGGTGGCATAGGACTTATCGATGCTTTCCGCGACGGGTAAACGGGAGGTGACTTCGAACATCTCCGGATATTTTTCTTTCTGGTACTTAATTGCATAATCCGCCCACGCGTTATGCAACGGCACCGTCAGCGAGCCGACATAGATAGCATATCCCCCTTTGCCGCCCATATTTTTCGCCAATTCATCGACGTTGGCCTGCGCGTATTTTTCACTATCAATCGTTTCGATATCCCATTGGCCGATGTGCTCGTCCGGAGATTCGTGCGTCAGGACCACGATGCCTTTATCGCGTGCTTTTTTCAGTACGGGTTCGAGGACTTTGGCATCGTTAGGAACCACGATGATCGCATTCACGTTTTTAGCGATCAGATCCTCAATGACTTTTACCTGCTGTGCCGGATCTGGTGTTGACGGGCCGGTCTGGTAAGCATTTACATCGAGTTTTTTTGCTGCTTCATTCACGCCGGTTTCCATTCGGTTAAACCACGGAATACCGGTGACTTTGGCAACCACAGCAATTTCATATTTTTCCGCCGCAAACGACGTGCCGGACAACATGCATGCAGAAACCAGGGTTGCGCTGAGTAATGCGAGTTTGAATTTCATAGTTGTACCTTTAGTAGGGGGCAGGGCATGTTACGGCGTGAAGTTAACAACGAATGGAAGAGGGAATGAATCATAAGTTTGATGAATGTGATCTATGTCCATTTTTGTTAATTATTGGATAATTTTAAGTTAATTTTAGGTTAAATTTGATGGGATTTAGATTTTATCTGACGCTATATTTGTTAATAATTCATTAATATGAAACTTATAATTAACATTTATGCATCATTTGACGTAAATTGAAGCCATGAATCGTCGTTTTTACGGTGACGGGAAAATAATAAAATGTCGAAATTGAGAACTGAATCGATACCGGAAAAGGGTGCTCAACATTTTTCCGTTCGATGATATGCTCACCACTCTTTTCGCCCAGGACGTTATCATTGTGGCGGCCTGTATTGTTACCGTGGAGAACTCATGCAACGCGTTCAACGCATCATTGTCACGTTGATCCTGGCTATCCTGTCTTTTAATGTCGGTGCGCATCCCCACAGTTTTATCCATCTGAAAACTGAGATAGTGAGTGAAAATAACCAGTTTGTAGCGCTGAAAATGCGCTGGACGATGGATGAAATCACCTCGGCTGATCTGCTTTATGATGCGGGGAATGCCAAACCGGGTGATGAGATCTGGAAAAAACTGGCGGCAGAAGTGATGGCCAACGTCCTTGGGCAGCACTATTTTACTGAAGTGTGGCATGCGGGACAAAAGGTAAAGTTTAAAAATCGGCCGACGGAATATGGCATGGAGCGTGAGGATCACCAGGCGGTGCTGACGTTTGTGCTACCGCTGGCAGAGCCGCAGCCGTTGAGCGGACAAAAATATAGCATTTCAACGTTCGATCCGACCTATTACGTCGATATGAGCTATGACAAAGACAGTGATGCCTCTCTGGCGCAGCCCCTACGCCAGCAATGCCGGATTTCCGTGCATACGCCGACGCCGAATGAACAAACGCTGAGTTTTGCACAGTCGCTGGATAAAGAAGATGCGCCGCCGGAGGATATGGAATTAGGTAAACAGTTTGCACAGACGGTGACGCTGCAATGTCAGTAGTTTATCAACAACGCAAAGCCGGACGTCGCTGGCTCATGCTATGGCCGCTGGCGGTGTTTTTACTGCTGGCTGCAGGCGGCGTGCTGTGGCTATGGCAGTCCTGGCCGCAGGTGATGCTGAAAAGTATCGTCTGGCAGCGCGAGGTTAACCAGCAGATGAGTGGGTTGCTCAAGGCGGTTGCTGCTAATCCGGCCCGGGCCGGGGGATCGCTGCTGCTGTTTAGTTTCCTGTATGGGGTACTCCACGCGCTGGGGCCGGGACACGGCAAAATTGTTATTACCACCTGGCTCGCGACCCATCCGTCGAAGCTGAAGTCGAGTATTGGCCTGACGCTGGCGTCTTCGTTGTTACAGGGACTGGTCGCCATCGGGCTGGTGGTTGTGGTGCTTACCATCTTGCAGTTGCCCGCACGACAGCTACATATGAGTAGTTTCTGGCTGGAGAAAGGGAGTTATGCACTGGTGGGGGGGGGGGGCGTTTTATTGTGCGTCCGTGCGCTGAAGAAATTGCGCCAACTGCTGCGCCGCCCAAAATTCACTGCCTTCACGCCGCATCATGTGCATCACGAGGGTTGTGGCTGCGGGCATCAGCATGTGCCAGATCCTCAACAGCTGCAAAGCGGTGATGACTGGCGCGCCCGGCTGATGATCGTTTTATCTATGGGAATGCGCCCGTGCTCGGGGGCAATCATGGTCTTACTGTTTAGTAAAGTGGTTGGCGTTTTTAGCTGGGGGATGGCATCGGCGCTGGCCATGGCGGCTGGAACGTCACTGACGATCACATCGTTAGCTTTACTGGTGCACAGTTTCCGCTCGCTGGCGGTGAAACTCAGTGGCAATAGCGCGCCGGTACTGTGGCGGCAGATTGGCTGGACAACGCTGGCATTAGCCGGAGGCGCGGTGTTGATTGCTGCTGCGGTAGTGATGTGGATGAGCGCGGTGCCGGTGGGGCGGGGGATAAGACCGTTTTAGGTTAGAGCGGTATAGTATGAATTGTAGGCCGGATAAGACGCGAGAGCGTCGCATCCGGCACCACAGCAGATTAACGCTTCAGCGCGTCGCTCAGTTCGTCACGCATGTTCGCCAGCATGGCTTTAACGACGCGCGGGTTACCTGCAACGATGTTGCCAGTCGCCATGTAGTTATGACCACCGGTAAAGTCACAAACCAGTGCGCCAGCTTCACGGGCAATCAGTTCACCAGCGGCAAAATCCCACGGGCGCAGGCCAATTTCAAAATAACCATCAACGCGTGCAGCGGCAACGTAAGCCAGATCCAGCGCAGCAGAACCGGTGCGACGGAAGTCCGCGCATTCGGTGAACATGTTACCGAGGATTTTCATATAAGAAGCGGCGTGTTGCTTCGCTTTGAACGGGAAACCGGTGGCGATGATGGTGCCATCCAGATCGCGAGCCGTGCTGCCGCGCAGACGGTAGCCGTTCAGCTGTGCGCCCTGACCGCGAGTCGCGGTGAACAGTTCATTACGCATTGGATCGTAAACAACGGCAACTTCAGTACGGCCTTTGATGCGTACTGCGATGGATACCGCGAAGTGCGGCAGACGTTTTACGAAGTTGGTGGTGCCATCCAGTGGATCGATAACCCATTGAACATCCAAATCTTCACCAACATGTTCACCGCTTTCTTCGGTGATGATGGTGTGCTGTGGGTAAGATTTGCGGATCGTTTCGATAATAATCGCTTCGGCGGCTTTATCGACGTTAGTCACGAAATCATTGCTGCCTTTCTGGCTGGTTTCTACAGAGTCTGGGGTTTCGTAGTGTTTGGCAATTACATTACCCGCCTTGCGCGCTGCGCGCACGGCGATGGTCAGCATCGGATGCATCGGTCTCTCTCACTGGATGTTAAAGAACGGGAAAACGGCGCAGAGTATAGCAGCGAGTTCGGATTATGTCTTCGTTTTATGATAATATGGTCGAATAATCTTTAGCCGAAGAAATACAATGCTGCAAAATATTCGAATCGTGCTGGTGGAAACGTCTCACACTGGCAACATGGGCTCTGTTGCCCGCGCAATGAAAACGATGGGTTTAACCAATCTGTGGCTGGTAAATCCATTGGTAAAACCGGACTCCCAGGCTATCGCTCTGGCGGCTGGTGCCAGTGATGTGATTGGCAGTGCGCAAATCGTCGACACGCTCGATGAAGCGCTGGCGGGTTGTAGTCTGGTTGTCGGAACCAGCGCGCGTTCCCGCACGTTGCCGTGGCCGATGCTGGATCCGCGTGAGTGTGGTTTAAAAAGCGTTGCTGAAGCGGCAAATACGCCGGTGGCGTTGGTTTTTGGTCGTGAACGCGTTGGTCTGACTAACGAAGAACTGCAAAAATGCCATTATCACGTCGCTATTGCCGCGAACCCGGAATACAGTTCGCTCAATCTGGCGATGGCGGTCCAGGTCATCTCTTATGAAGTCCGCATGGCCTGGCTGGCAACGCAGGAAAGCGGTAAAGCAGCTGACTATGAAGAAACCCAGTATCCACTGGTCGATGATTTAGAACGTTTTTACGGTCATCTGGAACAGACACTGCTGTCGACCGGGTTTATCCGTGAAGGCCATCCGGGGCAGGTGATGAACAAGCTGCGTCGTCTGTTTACTCGCGCGCGTCCGGAGAGCCAGGAACTGAATATCCTGCGCGGGATTTTAGCGTCGATTGAACAACAGAATAAAGGGAAGTAACCTGTCTTTACGCCGGATGGCGCTTCGCTTATCCGGCCTACAGGCCGCACGATTTGTAGACCGGATAAGCGAAGCGCCATCCGGGAAATGAATACCGCACGGAACGCAAAATACCTGACTAAATTAGTCAAGTAAATAGTTGACTGATTTAGTCGGGAATGTCAGACTTGCCCCTGCTATGCAATACCCCCATTTTACAATAAAAAACCCCGGGCAGGGGCGAGTTTGAGGCTAAGTAAGACATGAGACTGACATCAAAAGGGCGTTATGCCGTGACCGCAATGTTGGACGTTGCGCTCAACTCCGAAACGGGCCCGGTACCGTTGGCTGATATTTCTGAACGTCAGGGCATTTCCCTGTCGTATCTGGAGCAGTTGTTCTCCCGTTTGCGTAAAAACGGTCTGGTTTCCAGCGTACGCGGACCAGGCGGCGGATATCTGCTGGGTAAAGATGCAGGCAGCATCGCAGTAGGTGAAGTGATTAGCGCTGTTGACGAGTCTGTAGATGCGACCCGTTGCCAGGGTAAAGGCGGTTGTCAGGGCGGTGATAAGTGCCTGACCCACGCGCTGTGGCGCGATCTTAGCGACCGCCTGACCGGTTTCCTCAACAACATTACGTTGGGCGAACTGGTAAATAATCAGGAAGTCCTCGATGTGTCTGGTCGCCAGCACACGCATGACGCTCCACGCAGCACCCGTACGCAAGACGCTATCGACGTCAAACTGCGTGCCTAATAAAAATTACGCACTATCTTCTGCTTGCATCAAAGCAACCAGCAAGATGAAGCGTAAAAAGTATTTCAGAATCAGGCCGGGATGTCAGACATCCCGTTAACTCGGTCGTACATCCAGCCGGTTGCCTGATTCCTTGCATTGAAGCGATGTACGGAGTTTATAGAGCAATGAAATTACCGATCTATCTCGATTACTCCGCAACCACGCCGGTGGACCCGCGTGTTGCCGAGAAAATGATGCAGTGTCTGACCCTGGACGGAAACTTTGGTAACCCAGCGTCTCGTTCACACCGTTTCGGCTGGCAGGCTGAAGAGGCGGTAGATATCGCCCGTAACCAGATTGCCGACCTCGTGGGCGCTGACCCGCGTGAAATCGTCTTTACTTCCGGTGCGACTGAATCCGATAACCTGGCGATTAAAGGTGCAGCCAACTTTTATCAGAAAAAAGGCAAGCACATCATCACCAGCAAAACCGAACACAAAGCCGTGCTGGACACCTGTCGTCAGCTGGAGCGCGAAGGGTTCGAAGTCACCTACCTCGCCCCGCAGCGTAACGGTATTATCGACCTTCAAGAACTTGAAGCGGCGATGCGTGATGACACCATTCTCGTGTCCATCATGCACGTGAACAACGAAATCGGCGTGGTACAGGATATTGCGAAGATCGGCGAAATGTGCCGTGCTCGCGGCATCATCTATCACGTTGATGCGACCCAGAGCGTAGGTAAACTGCCTATCGACCTGAGCCAGCTGAAAGTGGACCTGATGTCCTTCTCCGGCCACAAAATCTATGGCCCGAAAGGTATCGGCGCGCTGTACGTGCGTCGTAAACCGCGTATCCGTATCGAAGCGCAGATGCACGGCGGCGGTCACGAGCGCGGCATGCGCTCCGGTACGCTGCCTGTTCACCAGATTGTCGGTATGGGTGAAGCTTACCGTATCGCCAAAGAAGAGATGGAAACCGAGATGGCGCGTCTGCGCGGTCTGCGTAACCGTCTGTGGAACGGCGTGAAAGACATGGAAGAGGTGTACCTCAACGGTGACCTCGAGCATGGCGCACCGAACATTCTCAACGTCAGCTTCAACTTTGTTGAAGGCGAGTCGCTGATTATGGCGCTGAAAGACCTGGCGGTATCTTCCGGTTCTGCATGTACCTCTGCAAGCCTGGAACCTTCCTACGTGCTGCGTGCACTGGGAATGACTGACGAGCTGGCGCACAGCTCAATTCGTTTCTCTTTAGGTCGTTTTACTACCGAAGAAGAGATTGACTATGCCATCAATCTGGTTCGTAACTCCATCGGCCGTCTGCGCGACCTTTCTCCGCTGTGGGAAATGTTCAAGCAGGGCGTGGATCTGAACAGTATTGAATGGTCACATCATTAATCGGTATACCCGTCATACTTCAAGTTGCAGATGCGTTGGCCGCGCTCGCTCACCCCAGTCACGTACTTATGTACGCTCCTGGGGATTTGCTCCCTTGCCGCCTTCCTGCAACTCGAATTATTTAGGGTACAAATAAGGAGAATTCAGCATGGCTTACAGCGAAAAAGTAATCGATCATTACGAGAATCCACGTAACGTGGGCTCTTTTGACAACAGCGACGAGAACGTGGGCAGCGGCATGGTGGGTGCACCGGCCTGTGGCGACGTGATGAAGTTGCAGATCAAAGTCAACAATGAGGGTATCATTGAAGACGCGCGTTTCAAGACTTACGGCTGCGGTTCCGCTATTGCCTCCAGCTCTCTGGTTACCGAATGGGTAAAAGGGAAATCACTGGACGAAGCACAGGCGATTAAGAACACCGATATCGCAGACGAACTTGAACTGCCACCAGTGAAAATTCACTGTTCTATTCTGGCTGAAGACGCGATTAAAGCCGCGATTGCGGATTACAAAAGCAAACGTGAAGCAAAATAATTAAGAGTTGAGGTTTTATTATGTCGATTACCTTAAGCGACAGTGCAGCAGCGCGTGTAAATACCTTCCTGGCAAACCGCGGTAAAGGGTTTGGTCTGCGTCTGGGCGTGAGAACCTCCGGCTGCTCAGGTATGGCCTATGTACTGGAATTTGTTGACGAGCCGGCGGCTGAAGATACCGTGTTTGAAGACAAAGGCGTAAAAGTCGTGATCGACGGTAAGAGCCTGCAATTCCTCGACGGTACGCAGTTAGACTTCGTCAAAGAAGGTCTGAACGAAGGGTTTAAGTTCACTAACCCGAACGTGAAAGACGAATGTGGATGCGGCGAAAGCTTCCACGTGTAACGCGCTTACTGATAACCCCACCGTGGTCGCCTGCGCGTGGGGTTTGTTTTACCTGACTCTCTGGTTTTGCCTCATCGAACAACAGAGAATCGATGCCCTGAGAATGTTATGGACTACTTCACCCTCTTTGGCTTACCGGCCCGTTATCAGCTCGATACTCAGGCGCTGAGCCTACGTTTTCAGGATCTACAACGTCAGTATCATCCTGATAAATTCGCCAGCGGTTCTCAGGCGGAACAACTTGCTGCAGTTTCGCAGTCCGCCACTATCAACCAGGCCTGGCAAACGCTGCGTCATCCCTTGATGCGCGCCGAATACTTACTGTCTTTACACGGCTTTGATATCAGAAGTGAACAGCACACGGTGCGCGACACTGCTTTCCTGATGGAACAGCTGGAGCTGCGTGAAGAGCTGGATGAGATTGAGCAGGCAAAAGACAGTCAACGTTTAGATGCGTTTATGCAACGCGTCAGCGACATGTACAATGTTCGCCATCAATTGATGGTAGAACAGCTGGATAGCGAGACGTGGGACGCGGCGGCAGATACCGTGCGTAAGCTGCGTTTTCTCGATAAACTGCGAAGCAGTGCAGAACAACTCGAAGAAAAACTGCTCGATTTTTAATTTCCGGAAGCGAAAATGGCCTTATTACAAATTAGTGAGCCTGGTCTGAGCGCTGCGCCGCACCAGCGTCGTCTGGCGGTAGGCATCGATTTAGGCACCACCAACTCCCTGGTTGCGACCGTACGCAGCGGCCAGGCCGAAACGCTGGCCGACCACGAAGGTCGCCACCTGTTGCCGTCAGTGGTTCACTATCAGCAGCAGGGCTACTCAGTCGGTTACGATGCGCGTGCTAACGCGGCGCTGGATACGGCAAATACCGTCAGTTCGGTAAAACGCATGATGGGCCGCTCGCTGGCGGATATTCAGGCGCGCTACCCGCATTTGCCTTATACGTTCCAGGCGAGTGAGAACGGTCTGCCGATGATTGAAACTGCTGCTGGCTTACTCAATCCGGTACGCGTCTCTGCTGACATTCTGAAAGCGCTGGCCGCACGGGCAACCGAAGCGCTGTCCGGCGAACTGGACGGCGTGGTGATCACCGTTCCGGCATACTTTGATGATGCTCAGCGTCAGGGCACGAAAGATGCTGCGCGTCTGGCGGGCCTGCATGTGCTGCGTCTGCTGAACGAACCGACTGCTGCTGCAATCGCCTATGGCCTGGATTCAGGTCAGGAAGGTGTCATTGCCGTTTATGACCTCGGCGGCGGTACATTTGATATTTCTATTCTGCACCTGAGCCGTGGCGTGTTTGAAGTGCTGGCGACCGGTGGTGATTCCTCACTCGGCGGCGACGATTTTGACCATCTGCTGGCCGACTACATCCGCGAGCAGGCGGGCGTGGCCGATCGCAGCGATAACCGCGTACAGCGCGAACTGCTGGATGCCGCGATTGCCGCTAAAATAGCGCTCAGCGATGCGGACTCTGTCACCGTTAACGTGGCGGGATGGCAGGGTGAAATCACCCGTGAAACCTTTAATGAACTGATTTCCGCACTGGTTAAGCGCACGCTGCTGGCTTGCCGCCGCGCACTGAAAGATGCTGGCGTTGAGGCGCAAGACGTTCTGGAAGTGGTGATGGTCGGTGGTTCAACGCGCGTGCCGCTGGTGCGTGAACGCGTCGGCGAATTCTTTGGCCGTACGCCGCTGACCTCGATTGATCCGGATAAAGTCGTTGCCATCGGCGCGGCTATCCAGGCCGATATTCTGGTTGGCAATAAACCGGACAGCGAAATGCTGTTGCTGGACGTTATCCCGCTGTCCCTGGGACTGGAAACCATGGGCGGTCTGGTGGAGAAAGTGATCCCGCGTAACACCACGATTCCGGTGGCGCGGGCACAAGACTTTACCACCTTTAAAGACGGGCAAACGGCGATGTCGATTCACGTGATGCAGGGCGAGCGTGAGCTGGTGCAGGACTGCCGTTCGCTGGCACGTTTTGCACTGCGCGGCATCCCGGCACTACCTGCGGGTGGAGCGCATATCCGCGTGACCTTCCAGGTGGATGCCGATGGCCTGTTGAGTGTGACCGCCATGGAGAAATCCACCGGCGTTGAATCCTCCATCCAGGTCAAACCGTCCTACGGTCTGACGGACAGCGAAATCGCCTCTATGATTCAGGATTCGATGAGTTTTGCCGAGCAGGATGTAAAAGCGCGTATGCTGGCAGAACAAAAAGTCGAAGCAGCACGTGTACTGGAAAGCCTGTCCGGTGCGCTCGCTGCTGATGCCGCGCTGTTAAGCGCCGCAGAACGTCAAGTTATCGACGCCGCCGCCGCGCATTTGAGCGAGGTTGCACAGGGCGACGATGTTGACGCTATCGAACAAGCCATTAAAAACGTAGACAAACAAACCCAGGATTTCGCCGCTCGCCGCATGGATAAGTCTGTCCGTAGCGCGCTGAAAGGCCATTCTGTGGACGAGGTTTAATATGCCAAAGATTGTTATTTTGCCTCATCAGGATCTCTGTCCCGATGGCGCAGTTCTGGAAGCTGAGACTGGCGAAACGATTCTCGACGTTGCCCTGCGTAACGGCATCGAGATTGAACACGCCTGTGAGAAATCCTGTGCCTGCACGACCTGTCACTGCATCGTACGTGAAGGTTTTGATTCTTTGCCGGAAAGCACAGAAGAAGAAGACGACATGCTGGATAAAGCCTGGGGTCTGGAGCCGGAGAGCCGTTTGAGCTGTCAGGCGCGGGTCACTGAGGACGATTTAGTGGTCGAAATCCCACGTTACACAATCAATCATGCACGTGAGCATTAACAGAGGGTAGTATGGGACTGAAGTGGACCGATAGCCGCGAAATCGGCGAGGCGTTGTACGACGCGTTCCCCGATCTCGATCCCAAGACCGTTCGTTTCACCGATCTGCACCAATGGATCTGTGACCTGGAAGCGTTCGATGATGATCCACAGGCATCGAACGAAAAAATCCTTGAGGCCATTTTGCTGGTCTGGCTGGACGAAGCCGAATAAGTCAACGGGCTGCCCACGGGTGGCCCGTTTTCCTGTATGCGCGAAAATAAGGATAAATAAAATGACAGAAGCCATGAAAATTACGCTTTCCACGCAACCTGCCGATGCCCGCTGGGGTGAAAAGGCAACATACAGTATCAATAATGACGGCATTACCCTGCACCTGAACGGAAAAGATGACCTTGGCCTTATCCAGCGCGCCGCGCGTAAAATTGACGGCCTGGGGATTAAACACGTTCAACTGGACGGTGAAGGCTGGGATACCGAGCGCAGCTGGGCATTCTGGCAGGGCTATAAAGGGCCGAAAGGCAGCCGCAAAGTTGAGTGGGCTGCTCTGGACGAAGCCCAGCGCAAAGAGCTGGATAACCGTCTGAAAATTATCGACTGGGTGCGCGATACCATTAACGCCCCGGCGGAAGAGCTGGGCCCGGAACAACTGGCGCAGCGGGCTGTTGATCTGCTGTGCTCTGTCGCGTGCGATAACGTCTCTTACCGCATCACCAAAGGTGAAGATCTGCGTGAGCAGAACTACATGGGACTGCATACCGTGGGACGCGGCTCCGAACGTCCGCCGGTGCTGCTGGCGCTGGACTACAACCCAACTGGCGATAAAGAAGCGCCGGTTTATGCGTGTCTGGTTGGCAAAGGCATCACCTTTGACTCCGGCGGCTACAGCATCAAACAAAGCGCATTTATGGACTCAATGAAGTCCGATATGGGCGGTGCGGCAACCGTAACTGGCGCACTGGCATTTGCTATTACTCGCGGTCTGAACAAGCGTGTGAAGCTGTATCTGTGCTGCGCGGATAACCTGATTAGCGGTAATGCCTTTAAACTGGGCGATATTATTCACTATCGCAACGGTAAAAACGTTGAGGTGATGAACACCGATGCAGAAGGTCGTTTGGTTCTGGCGGATGGCCTGATCGACGCCAGTGCGCAGAAACCGGAGCTGATTATTGATGCTGCCACGCTGACAGGTGCCGCGAAAACAGCACTGGGTAATGATTACCACGCGCTGTTTAGCTTTGATGACCAACTGGCTGCTCGCCTGCTGGCAAGTGCTGCACAAGAAAATGAACCGTTCTGGCGTCTGCCGCTGGCGGAATTCCACCGTAACCAGCTGCCGTCTAACTTTGCCGAGCTGAATAACACCGGCAGCGCGGCCTACCCGGCAGGCGCAAGTACTGCGGCGGGCTTCCTGTCCCATTTCGTGGAAAACTACCAGCAAGGCTGGCTGCACATCGACTGCTCCGCAACCTATCGCAAAGCGCCGGTTGAGCAGTGGTCTGCGGGCGCAACCGGTCTGGGTGTGCGCACGATTGCGAATTTGTTAACCGCTTAATTATGTAGGCCGGATAAGCGTTAGCGCTATCCGGCAAGATAACGGTGGGGGCGCTTCGCTTGCCCGCCCTACATGCTTCTCTATTGTGATCCTTATGTCCGAAACAAAAAACGAATTAGAAACGTTGCTGGAACAAGCAGCGACTGAGCCAGCGCACCGTCCGGCCTTTTTCCGCACGTTGCTGGAGTCTACTGTCTGGGTACCGGGTACTGCCGCAGAAGGTGAAGCGGTGGTTGAGGACAGTGCGCTGGATCTGCAGCACTGGGAAAAAGAAGACGGCACGACGGTGATTCCGTTCTTCACCTCTCTGGAAGCCCTGCAGCAGGCGGTGGAAGATGAACAAGCGTTTGTCGTAATGCCGGTGCGTACGTTGTTTGAAATGACGCTCGGCGAAACGCTGTTTCTCAATGCTAAGCTGCCGACCGGCAAAGAGTTTATGCCACGCGAAATCAGTCTGCTGATGGGGGAAGAAGGCAACCCTCTGAGTACTCAGGAAGTACTGGAAGGCGGTGAATCGCTAATCCTCTCCGAAGTTGCCGAACCGCCCGCGCAGATGATTGACTCGTTGACCACGCTGTTTAAAACCATTAAACCGGTGAAGCGCGCATTTCTCTGCTCAATTAAAGAGAGCGCGGATGCTCAGCCGAACCTGTTGATTGGTATTGAAGCCGATGGTGATATCGAAGAGATTATTCATGCTACTGGCAGCGTCGCAACTGACACGTTACCGGGCGATGAACCTATTGATATCTGCCAGGTGAATAAAGGTGAGAAGGGCGTCAGCCACTTTATCACCGAGCACATTGCACCGTTCTACGAACGCCGCTGGGGCGGTTTCCTGCGCGACTTTAAACAGAACCGGATTATCTAAATTGTAGGCCGGATAGCTAAGCGCCATCCGGCATTTCCAGCTTTATAATTTCGGTTCTACCGGTAAATCGTTGCGCGCTCCCCATTCGCTCCATGCGCCGTCATACAGTGCGACGTTAGAAACGCCCAGCGTGGCAAGTGCCAGCACGACAACGGCAGCCGTTACGCCGGAGCCGCAGCTGGCGATAATGGGGCGGTCAAAGCTCACGCCGTGGCTGAAGAAAATAGCATCCAGTTCATCGGTGGTTTTCAGTTCGCCGTCACGAACCAGCTCTGTCCACGGTACGTTAAGCGCACCCGGCACATGACCACGTTTCAGACCAGGACGCGGCTCGTCAACTTCGCCATTAAAACGCGCAGCCGGGCGAGCATCGACGATCTGCGCCGTTTTTTCATGGCTGGCCAGCAGCACATCGGTCACGCGTACAACCGCTTCAGGCGCGAATGCTGCGTCAAATTCACCTTCGGGCAAATCAACATTTCCTGTCTGCAGGGGGAGTTCATCGCGCTGCCAGCCAGCCAAACCGCCAGCCAGAATTGAGACATTTTCAACGCCAAATGTCCGCAGCATCCACCATGCCCGCGGGGCAGAGAACAGGTTACCTTCATCGTATATCACCAGGTGCTTATCCTGGTGCACGCCTAACTCGCGCATGGCGACGGCGAAGGCTTCCGGGCGTGGCATCATGTGCGGAAAGGGGGAGGTGTGGTCAGAGAGGGCTTCAATATCAAAAAAGACAGCGCCAGGAATGTGGCCTGCGCGATATTCCTCGCCAACATTGCGATCTTCCTGGCCTGGAGGTGCCATCCGGGCATCAAGAATTTGTATTTCCGGGTCGTCAATATGTTCGACAAGCCAGTCGGCAGCGACAAAGAAGGCGGTAGTCATAGGCATCTCCATTTTTACCAGGTTTCGGCAAATTGTCGGATGTTTACTGGAAAGCGACAAGTAAAAGAGGCTGATTTGTCAGGCCGAACCACATTAATCATTAAAATTCAGACAACATCATTCACTTGCCGACTGCCACCGTAAGAAATCTGACGCATAATAGTTGTACTGCGTAGCTAACAGGCCACTGCGGCCAGGGATGAAAAATGAAATATCTTCGCGTAGCGGCCTGCATGCTGATGCTGGCCCTGGCAGGGTGCGATAATAATAACGATAAGCCGTTAACAGCGGCGAAAAATGATGCGCCAGCCCCGCAGAGCGCACCGGCAAAAGATCCGGCGCAATTACACAAGCTGACACAGCAAAGTCAGGGTAAACCGCTGACGCTGCTGGATGCCTCTGAAGTTCAGCTTGATGGCGCTGCAACTCTGGTCCTGACTTTCTCTATTCCTCTCAATCCCGAACAAGATTTTTCCCGCGTCGTGCACGTTGTCGATAAAAAAAGCGGCAAAGTGGACGGGGCCTGGGAGCTGGCGCCGAATCTGAAAGAGCTGCGTTTACGCCACCTTGAACCCAACCGCGAGCTGGTGGTCACCATTGAGCGTGACTTGTTGGCATTGAATAAAGCGACGTTTGGTATTGAGTATGAAAAAAATATTACCACCCGCGATGTTCAGCCAAGCGTAGGGTTTGCCAGTCGTGGCTCGCTGCTGCCGGGCAAAGTGATCGAAGGATTACCGGTGATGACGCTGAACGTCAGTAGCGTAGATGTGAACTTCTTTCGCGTGAAACCTGAGTCGCTCGGCGCGTTTGTCAGCCAGTGGGAATACCGCAATTCGTTGGCAAACTGGGAGTCTGACAATCTGCTGAAAATGGCGGAACTGGTGTATACCGGACGCTTTGACCTCAATCCGGCGCGTAACACCCGAGAGAAACTGCTGCTGCCGCTGAGCGATATCAAGCCGCTGCAGCAGGCGGGCGTGTACGTGGCGGTGATGAATCAGGCCGGGCATTACAACTACAGCAATGCCGCGACGTTGTTTACGCTCAGCGATATCGGTGTCTCTGTCCACCGTTACCACAACCAACTGGATGTTTTCACACAAAGCCTGGAAAACGGTGCTGCGCAACAAGGGATTGATATCACCTTACTCAATGAGAAAGGGCAGACATTGGCGCAAGCCACCAGTGATGCGCAGGGGCATGTAAAGCTTGAAGCTGATAAAGATGCGGCTGTATTGCTGGCGCGAAAAGATGGGCAAACCACCTTGTTGGATTTGAAACTTCCGGCGCTGGATCTGGCCGAGTTTGATATTGCCGGTGCGCCGGGTTACAGCAAGCAGTTCTTTATGTTTGGTCCGCGCGATCTCTATCGTCCTGGTGAAACGGTGATCCTCAACGGATTACTGCGCGATAGTGACGGAAGAACACTGCCCGATCAGCCCATTAAGCTGGAGGTGGTGAAGCCCGACGGGCAGGTGCTACGTTCGGTGGTCAGCCAACCTGAAAACGGTCTGTATCGCTTTAGCTGGCCGCTGGACAGCAGTGCGCCAACCGGCATGTGGCATATTCGGGCTAATACCGGTGATAACCAGTCGCGGATGTGGGATTTCCACGTCGAAGACTTTATGCCGGAGCGAATGGCGCTCAATCTCGCTGCAGACAAGACGCCCGTGGCGCCGGCGGATGACGTGAAGTTTTCCGTTGTGGGCTACTACCTGTACGGCGCACCTGCCAATGGTAATGCCCTGCAAGGCCAGCTTTTCCTGCGACCACTGCGTGAAGCGGTGCAGGCGCTGCCTGGGTTCCAGTTCGGTAATATTGCTGAGGAAAACCTGTCCCGTAGTCTCGATGAAGTTCAGATTACGTTAGATGAACAAGGTCGTGGCGAGGTCATTGCCAGTAGCCAGTGGCAAGAAACGCATTCGCCGCTGCAGGTCATTTTGCAGGCCAGCCTGCTGGAGTCGGGCGGCCGTCCGGTGACCCGTCGGGCAGAACAAGCTATCTGGCCTGCGGACACGCTGCCGGGTATTCGTCCGCAGTTTGCGGCGAAAGCCGTGTATGACTACCGCACTGATACCACCGTGAATCAGCCCATCGTTGATGAAGACAGCAATGCCGCTTTCGATATCGTATATGCCGATGCGCAAGGCGGGAAAAAAGCGGTAACCGGTTTGCAGGTGCGTTTGATTCGCGAACGTCGGGATTATTACTGGAACTGGTCTGAAGGCGAGGGCTGGCAATCACAGTTCGACCAAAAAGATTTGGTTGAGGGTGAGCAGACCCTGGATCTTAAGGCCGATGAAACCGGTAAAGTTAGCTTCCCGGTAGAGTGGGGCGCTTATCGTCTGGAAGTAAAAGCCCCGAATGATACAGTGAGCAGCGTACGCTTCTGGGCGGGTTATAGCTGGCAGGATAACAGCGACGGTAGCGGCGCTGTCCGTCCTGATCGCGTGACGCTGAAACTGGATAAACCCAGCTATCGTCCCGGCGATACCATGAACCTGCACGTTGCCGCTCCTGCTGCTGGCAAAGGTTATGCGATGGTGGAATCCAGCGAAGGTCCGCTGTGGTGGCAAGAAATAGACGTACCGGCGGATGGTCTCGATATCTCCATCCCGATCGATAAAACCTGGAATCGCCACGATTTGTATCTCAGTGCGCTGGTGATTCGCCCTGGCGACAAGTCCCGTTCGGCAACGCCAAAACGGGCGGTCGGTTTACTGCATTTGCCGTTAGGCGATGAAAACCGTCGTCTGGCGCTGGCGCTGGAAAACCCGGCGAAAATACGGCCAAACCAGCCGTTGACCGTCAAGATTAAAGCCAGCGTCAAAAATGGCGACGTACCAAAACAGGTTAACGTGCTGGTCTCTGCCGTTGATAGCGGGGTGCTGAACATTACCGATTACGCCACGCCAGATCCGTGGCAGGCATTTTTCGGACAAAAACGCTATGGCGCGGATATTTATGATATTTACGGCCAGGTAATCGAAGGGCAAGGGCGGCTGGCGGCGCTGCGTTTTGGCGGCGATGGCGATGAGTTAAAACGTGGCGGTAAACCACCGGTCAATCACGTCAATATCGTCGCGCAACAGGCACTGCCGGTGACGCTCAACGAGCAGGGCGAAGGTACGGTGACGTTACCGATTGGGGATTTCAACGGCGAGCTGCGGGTAATGGCGCAGGCCTGGACGGCGGATGACTTTGGCAGCAGCGAAAGTAAAGCGATTGTTGCCGCCCCGGTGATTGCTGAATTGAATACCCCGCGCTTCCTGGCCGGGGGGGATACGTCGCGACTGACGCTGGATGTGACTAACCTGACAGACAAACCGCAAACGCTGAATATTAAGCTTACTGCCAGTGGATTACTGGAACTGATGGGGCAAGATCCGGCACCCGTGAATCTGGCGCCAGGCGTACGCACCACGCTGTTTGTGCCGGTGCGAGCACGGGAGGGGTTTGGTGATGGCGAAATTCAGGCAGAAATTAGCGGTCTGACTTTACCGGGTGAAACGCTGCCTGTTCAGCATAAACAGTGGAAGATTGGTGTGCGTCCGGCGTTCCCGGCGCAAACCGTTAATAACGGTGTCGCACTTCAGCCGGGCGCAACCTGGCAGCTTCCGGGCGAAGAACTGACCAATTTCTCCCCTGCGACGATGCAGGGACAACTGCTGTTCAGCGGTAAGCCGCCGCTAAATCTGGCGCGTTATATCCGCGAACTGAAAGCTTACCCTTACGGTTGCCTGGAGCAAACGGCGAGCGGGTTGTTCCCATCCTTATACACCAACGCTGCGCAATTGAAGGCGTTAGGTATTGTGGGCGACAGCGATGAAAAACGTCGCGCGGCAGTCGATATTGGGATTTCCCGTTTAGTGCAGATGCAGCGTGATAACGGGGGGTTTGCATTGTGGGACAAGAACGGGTCGGAAGAGTACTGGCTGACCGCGTATGTCATGGACTTCCTCGTCCGGGCGAATGAACAGGGCTACAGCGTACCGACAGAGGTGATTAACCGGGGGAATGAACGGTTGCTGCGCTATTTACAGGACCCGGGCATGATGTCGATACGCTATACCGACGATACCTCAACAAGCCGCTTTGCAGTACAGGCATATGCAGCACTGGTGCTGGCTCGCCAGCAGAAAGCCCCGCTCGGCGCACTACGCGAAATCTGGGAGCGTCGTGCACAAGCGGCGTCTGGTTTGCCGCTGCTGCAACTGGGTATTGCGCTGAAAAACATGGGGGATGCGAATCGCAGTGAACAAGCGTTGACGTTGGCATTGAATACACCACGTCGCGACGCGCAGCAGTGGATGGCGGATTACGGCAGTGCGTTACGGGATAACGCGTTGATGCTGGCTTTGCTCGAAGAGAACAAGCTCAAACCTGAGGTGCAGAATACGCTGCTGAACACGTTGTCAGAACAGGCCTTTGGACAGCGCTGGCTCTCGACTCAGGAAAATAATGCGTTGTTCCTTGCCGCGCGTACGCTACAGGATTTACCTGGCACGTGGCAGGCGCAAACGTCACTCTCGGAGCAACCATTGGCAGGGGATAAATCGCTAACCCGCAATTTGGATGCCGACACACTGTCTACGCTGAGCGTCACCAATACCGGTAATCTACCGTTGTGGCTGCGTCTGGATGTGAGCGGTTATCCGCAAACCTCACCGACGCCTGCCAGCAACGTTCTGCATATTGAACGTCAGATCCTGGGGCTGGATGGTCGCAGCAAATCGCTGGACTCTCTGCGCAGCGGCGAACTGGTGCTGGTTTGGCTGACGGTAAAAGCCAGCCAGAACGTGCCTGATGCGTTAGTCGTTGATCTGCTGCCCGCCGGACTGGAACTGGAAAACCAGAATCTGGCCAACGGCAGCGCCAGTTTGCAGGATAGCGGTAGCGAAGTGGCGAATCTGCTCAATCAGATGCAGCAGGCGGATATTCAGCATGTGGAGTTCCGCGACGACCGTTTTGTCGCGGCGGTGGCAGTCAACGAAGGACAACCGGTCACGCTGGTGTATCTGGCGCGGGCGGTAACGCCGGGGACCTATCAGATTCCTGTGCCGCAGGTGGAATCAATGTATGTTCCGCAGTGGCGTGCGACCGGTACGGCAGAGGGGCCACTGATTGTCAGACCGTAAATGATGCACCGGTTGGGGAAACGCGGCTGCTGGCTCTGGCTGGTCGCCGTTATGCTATTACTCGTGGCGGCGGTTTGGTCGGCAGATAAAATCTGGCCGCTGCCGCTTCATGAAGTCGATCCTGCGCGTGTCGTGGTGGCGTACGATGGTACACCGCTATGGCGTTTTGCCGATGCGGACGGTATCTGGCGTTATCCGGTCACAATTGATGAGGTCTCGCCCCGGTACCTCGACGCGTTAATTAATTACGAAGATCGCTGGTTCTGGAAACATCCCGGTGTTAATCCGTTTTCGGTGCTGCGCGCAGCGTGGCAGGATCTCTCCTCCGGGCGCGTGGTTTCGGGCGGCAGTACGCTCACCATGCAGGTCGCAAGATTACTTGACCCTCATCCTCGCACCTTTGGCGGTAAGTTCCGCCAACTCTGGCGCGCAATGCAACTGGAGTGGCACCTTTCCAAGCGCGACATCCTGACGCTGTATCTTAACCGTGCGCCATTTGGCGGTACGCTGCAGGGCGTGGGGGCGGCAAGCTGGGCCTATCTTGGCAAATCGCCCGCGCAATTGAGTTATTCCGATGCTGCGCTGCTGGCGGTGCTGCCGCAGGCGCCGAGTCGTCTGCGCCCGGACCGTTGGCCGGATCGCGCGCAAGCGGCGCGCAATAAAGTGCTCGAACGTATGGCGACGCAGGGCATTTGGCCTGCCAGACAGGTACAGGAGTCGCGCGAAGAACCGGTCTGGTTGGCGCCCAGACAAATGCCGCAGTTAGCGCCGTTATTCTCGCGCATGATGCTGGGAAAAAGCCGAAGCGATAAAATCGTGACCACCCTTGACGCCGGGTTGCAGCGCCAACTGGAAGAGCTGGCGCAAAACTGGAAGGGGCGCTTACCTGCGCGCAGTTCGCTGGCGATGATTGTGGTCGATCACACCGATATGAGCGTGCGTGGCTGGGTGGGGTCGGTAGATATGAATGATGACTCCCGCTTTGGTCATGTGGATATGGTGAATGCGATCCGTTCGCCCGGCTCGGTGCTAAAGCCGTTTGTATATGGCCTGGCGTTGGATGACGGACTCATTCATCCTGCTTCGTTGTTGCAGGACGTGCCGCGTCGTACCGGGGATTATCGTCCAGGGAATTTTGATAGTGGCTTTCATGGCCCGGTGAGCATGAGTGAAGCGCTGGTGCGTTCACTCAATTTACCCGCCGTGCAGGTGCTTGAAGCCTATGGCCCGAAGCGTTTTGCCGCAAAATTGCGTAATGTGGGTTTGCCGTTGTATTTACCCGCAGGAGCCACGCCGAATCTGTCGTTGATCCTGGGCGGCGCGGGGGCGAGACTTGAAGATATGGCGGCGGCATACAGCGCGTTTGCTCGCCAGGGAAAAGCGGGAAAACTGCGTCTGCAGCCGGGCGACCCACTGCTTGAACGTCCGTTGATGTCGGCGGGCGCGGCGTGGATTATTCGCCGCATTATGGCCGATGAAGCGCAACCGCTACCGGATAACGCTATGAGCAGAGTGGTCCCGCTGGCGTGGAAAACGGGCACCAGTTATGGCTATCGTGACGCATGGGCAATCGGCGTTAATTCACGTTATGTGATAGGTATCTGGACCGGTCGACCCGACGGTACGCCGGTGGTCGGGCAGTTTGGTTTTGCCAGCGCCGTCCCTCTTTTAAATCAGGTGAATAATATGCTGCTGGCGCGGGGAAGCGCTCAGCCGGAGGATCCTCGTCCTGATTCAGTTAGCCGCGGTGTGGTGTGCTGGCCTGGCGGGCAATCTCTGCCGGAGGGTGATGGTAACTGTCGTCGTCGTTTAGCCACCTGGCTACTGGACGGTAGCCAACCGCCAACGTTGTTATTACCCGAACAAGAAGGCGTGAGTGGCATTCGTTTTCCTGTCTGGCTGGACGATGAGGGAAAACGCGTTGCAGCGGATTGCTCGCAGGCGCGTGAGCAAACATTAGTCGTCTGGCCATTGCCGCTGGAACCCTGGCTGCCGGAATCAGAGCGTCGGGGGGCGAGGTTACCGCCGGTTTCTGCAATCTGTCCGCCGCTGGGGCAGGATGCTACATTACCGCTGCAGTTGACAGGTGTGCGCGATGGCGCGATTGTGAAACGTTTACCCGGTATGCAGCAGGCTTCATTACCGGTGCAAACCAGCGGTGGGACAGGTGAGCGCTGGTGGTTCCTTAACGGCGAACGGCTGGATGATCGTGGGCGTCGTCTTACCCTGCGACTCACCGTAAAAGGGGATTACCAACTGCTGGTGATGGATGACGCGGGACAGGTGGCGACGGTGAGATTTTCTTTGCAATAGACCAGGTTGAGATGGTTTGTTGCTAAAAATCATCTTATTTTAAAGAAATGTTACCTTCGTCAATAGTCAACGGCCAGGATGCTCTTTATAATCCGCGCCAGGTAAACCATAACAGAACATCTTTTTTCAGAGGTAATCATGGCTATTGAACGTACTTTTTCCATCATCAAACCAAACGCGGTGGCAAAAAACGTTATTGGGAGCATCTTTGCGCGCTTCGAAGCAGCAGGGTTCAAAATTGTCGGCACTAAAATGCTGCACCTGACCGTTGAGCAGGCGCGTGGCTTCTATGCTGAGCACGACGGCAAACCGTTCTTTGATGGCCTGGTTGAATTCATGACCTCCGGTCCAATCGTCGTTTCCGTACTGGAAAGCGAAAATGCCGTACAGCGTCATCGCGATCTGCTGGGCGCAACGAATCCGGCAAATGCGCTGGCCGGTACGCTGCGTGCCGACTACGCGGACAGCTTCACCGAAAATGGTACCCACGGTTCCGATTCCGTTGAATCCGCAGCCCGTGAAATCGCCTATTTCTTTGGTGAAGGTGAGGTTTGCCCGCGCACGCGCTAATCTCCTGCGTCTTTCACGTCGCAGATGCGTTGGCTGCGTCCGTTTACCCCGGTCACATAGTTTTCTATGCTCCCGGGGATGCTCGAACTTGCCGCCTTCCTGCGACGCGAAATCCTTTGGAGATGAATTAGCGATTTACATATTATTTTCGCTAATGCTTCGTGCAAACGTGGCATCCCTGCGCCAGACTTTGTACAATGCAACGCCCCGGAAGAGCAGACCGCTTACCGGGGCGTTTCTTTTTAACCCTCCACGGGCCATAACGTGTAACAACGAGGCCGGAAAAAATTATGTCTGAATTAGTTAACACCTCTGAAGTCGTCATTGCTGCGGTTCCAAATAAAAATGGAAAAATTAACCTGCTGGATCTGAACCGTCAGCAGATGCGCGAATTCTTCAAAGAGATGGGCGAAAAGCCGTTTCGTGCCGATCAGGTCATGAAATGGATGTACCACTATTGCAGCGACAATTTTGATGACATGACTGACATCAATAAGGTGCTGCGTAACAAACTGAAAGAAGTGGCTGAAATTCGCGCCCCGGAAGTGGTGGAAGAGCAGCGTTCTTCTGATGGCACTATCAAATGGGCCATCGCGGTTGGCGATCAGCGCGTTGAAACGGTGTATATCCCGGAAGACGATCGCGCGACCCTGTGTGTTTCTTCACAGGTTGGTTGTGCATTAGAGTGTAAATTCTGCTCTACGGCGCAGCAGGGCTTTAACCGTAACCTGCGGGTGTCGGAAATCATTGGTCAGGTCTGGCGTGCGGCGAAAATCGTCGGCGCGGTGAAAGCCACAGGCGTACGTCCCATCACCAACGTGGTGATGATGGGGATGGGGGAGCCACTGCTTAACCTGACTAACGTCGTTCCGGCGATGGAAATTATGCTTGATGACTTCGGTTTCGGGTTGTCCAAGCGTCGCGTTACGCTGTCCACCTCAGGCGTCGTCCCTGCGCTGGATAAGTTGGGCGATATGATTGATGTCGCACTGGCGATTTCTCTGCATGCGCCAAATGATGAAATTCGTGACGAAATTGTACCTATCAACAAAAAGTACAATATTGAAACGTTCCTCGGGGCAGTGCGCCGCTATCTGGAGAAATCCAATGCGAACCAGGGCCGCGTGACCATCGAGTATGTGATGTTGGACCATATCAACGATGGCACTGAGCATGCGCATCAGCTTGCAGAACTGCTGAAAGATACGCCGTGTAAGATCAACCTGATTCCGTGGAACCCGTTCCCGGGCGCGCCGTATGGCCGTAGCTCTAACAGTCGTATCGATCGTTTCTCTAAAGTGTTGATGAGCTATGGTTTCACGACCATCGTGCGTAAAACACGTGGTGATGACATCGATGCAGCCTGTGGTCAACTGGCGGGAGACGTTATCGACCGTACCAAGCGTACTCTGCGCAAGCGTATGCAGGGCGATGCTATCGATATCAAAACCGTTTGATGCCGAATGCACTACGGTATAAATAATGTACCGTAGTGCAATGTAAGTTACATAAGGTCCTTTGTTGTCGTCGTCGGATCAATAATAACGGTGCGTTTTAGTCGACTTTAAGGCAGTATGTAGCGGTGCAACAAGCGTTTAGCCCTTAGGTTTACGCTGTTTTGTCATAGATAGTCTGACCGTTTTATACTGTCTGACGAAGGTTAACTGACCAGATGTTTCGCGGTGTGGGTGAGCATTGTGGCTCGCCGGCGCCAGAACCCAAATTTACGCAGCTGTAGCGAATGAATACTGAAGCCACGCACGACAAAAATGAAGCACTCTCCACCGGCGTTCGTCTGCGCAATGCCCGTGAACAACTCGGATTCAGCCAACAGGTGGTCGCGGAACGACTCTGCCTGAAGGTCTCCACGGTACGCGATATTGAAGAAGATAAGGCGCCAGCCGATCTCGCTTCGACATTCCTGCGTGGGTATATCCGTTCTTATGCGCGTCTGGTGCATATTCCTGAAGAAGAACTGTTGCCAGGGCTGGAAAAACAGGCTCCGATTCGACCAGCTAAAGTCGCACCGATGCAGAGCTTCTCGCTCGGTAAGCGTCGTAAGAAACGTGACGGCTGGTTAATGACCTTTACCTGGCTTGTGCTGTTTGTCGTTGTCGGACTGACCGGTGCCTGGTGGTGGCAGAACCATAAAGCACAGCAGGAAGAGATCACCACGATGGCCGATCAATCTTCCGCTGAACTGAATGCCGGTAAAGATAACGCGCAGAGCGTGCCGCTGGATACCAGCGCCGCTGCAAGCCAGGACAGTACACCGGCTCCGGATGATGGCGCAGTGGCTGATGCCGCTCAAACGCCGGATACCGCAGCGACCCCGGCGCCTGGCGCAGATCAAAACGCCGTTGTGGCTCCGTCTCAGGCCAATGTTGATACGGCAACGACCACACCGACTGCACCGGCGACAGCGGCACCATTGCCGACTGACCAGGCGGGTGTAACAACGCCGGCTGCCGATCCTAACGCGCTGGTGATGAATTTCACCGCTGACTGCTGGCTGGAAGTGACCGACGCAACCGGTAAAAAACTGTTTAGCGGCATGCAGCGTAAAGATGGCAATTTGAATCTGACCGGTCAGGCACCGTACAAACTGAAAATTGGTGCTCCGGCGGCAGTGCAGATTCAGTTCCAGGGTAAACCTGTCGACCTGAGTCGTTTTATCAGAACTAACCAGGTTGCGCGTCTGACCGTTAATGCCGAACAATCACCGGCTCAGTAACAGACGGCAATGCGGGAGATTTTTTAATGCATAATCAGGCTCCAATTCAACGTAGAAAATCGACACGCATTTACGTTGGGAACGTGCCGATCGGCGATGGTGCGCCCATCGCCGTACAGTCTATGACCAATACGCGGACCACGGATGTGGAAGCGACGGTTAATCAGATCAAAGCGCTGGAACGTGTAGGCGCAGACATTGTTCGCGTCTCTGTACCGACAATGGATGCTGCAGAAGCGTTCAAGCTTATCAAACAGCAGGTTAATGTCCCGCTGGTTGCCGATATTCACTTTGATTACCGTATTGCGCTGAAAGTGGCGGAATACGGTGTCGATTGTCTGCGTATTAACCCAGGTAATATCGGCAGTGAAGAGCGTATTCGCATGGTGGTGGATTGCGCTCGTGATAAAAATATTCCTATCCGTATCGGCGTAAACGCCGGATCGCTGGAAAAAGACCTGCAGGAAAAATACGGTGAACCGACGCCGCAGGCGCTGCTGGAATCCGCGATGCGTCATGTGGATCATCTCGATCGCCTGAACTTCGATCAGTTCAAAGTCAGCGTGAAAGCATCTGATGTTTTTCTCGCCGTAGAATCGTATCGTCTGCTGGCAAAACAGATGGATCAGCCGCTGCACCTGGGGATCACAGAAGCCGGTGGCCTGCGTAGCGGCTCGGTGAAGTCCGCGATCGGCCTTGGCCTGCTGTTATCTGAAGGGATCGGCGACACGCTGCGCGTTTCTTTGGCGGCGGATCCGGTGGAAGAGATCAAAGTGGGTTTTGATATCCTGAAATCGCTGCGCATTCGCGCGCGCGGGATCAACTTCATCGCTTGTCCAACCTGCTCACGCCAGGAGTTCGACGTTATCGGCACGGTTAACGCGCTGGAGCAACGCCTGGAAGATATCATTACGCCAATGGACGTTTCGATCATCGGCTGCGTGGTAAACGGTCCTGGCGAAGCACTGGTTTCCACGCTGGGTGTGACGGGCGGCAACAAGAAAAGCGGCCTGTATGAAGACGGCGTGCGTAAGGACAGACTCGATAACGACGACATGATTACGCAGCTTGAAGCCCGCATCCGCGCTAAAGCGAGTATTCTGGACGAAGCGCGTCGTATCGACGTGCAGCAGCTTGAAAAATAACAACGTGATGGGAAGCGGCGTGCTTCCCGTGTATGATTGAACCCGCATGGCGCCCGCATTGTTCGGGTTAGCGCTGAGGGTTCATTTTTATATCCATAAAGAGAATAAACGTGGCAAAAAACATTCAAGCCATTCGCGGCATGAACGATTATCTGCCTGGCGAAACCGCCATCTGGCAGCGCATTGAAGGCACTCTCAAAAACGTGCTCGGCAGCTACGGTTACAGTGAAATCCGCTTGCCGATTGTAGAGCAGACCCCGTTATTCAAACGTGCGATCGGTGAAGTGACCGACGTCGTTGAAAAAGAGATGTATACCTTTGAGGACCGCAATGGCGACAGCCTGACCCTGCGTCCTGAAGGCACTGCGGGCTGCGTACGCGCCGGCATCGAACATGGTCTCCTGTACAATCAGGAACAGCGTCTGTGGTACATCGGGCCGATGTTCCGCCACGAACGTCCGCAAAAAGGTCGTTATCGCCAATTCCATCAGTTGGGTGTCGAAGTGTTTGGTCTGCAAGGCCCGGACATTGATGCTGAGCTGATTATGCTGACGGCCCGCTGGTGGCGTGCACTGGGTATTTCCCAGCATGTTAGCCTTGAGCTGAACTCTATTGGTTCGCTTGAAGCGCGTGCTAACTACCGTGATGCGCTGGTCGCCTATCTGGAACAGCACAAAGAAAAACTGGACGAAGATTGCAAGCGCCGCATGTATACCAACCCGCTGCGCGTTCTCGACTCCAAAAACCCGGACGTGCAGGCGCTGCTGAACGATGCCCCTGCTCTGGGTGATTATCTTGATGACGATTCTCGCGAACATTTCGCGGGTCTGTGCAAATTGCTGGAATCCGCAGGTATTGCCTACACCGTTAATCAGCGTCTGGTTCGTGGTCTCGACTATTACAACCGCACCGTATTTGAGTGGGTAACCAACAGCCTGGGCTCACAGGGTACCGTCTGTGCAGGTGGTCGTTATGATGGTCTGGTTGAGCAACTTGGCGGTCGTGCCACGCCAGCGGTAGGTTTCGCTATGGGTCTGGAACGACTTGTTTTGCTAGTTCAGGCAGTTAATCCGGAATTTAACGCAGATCCTGTTGTCGATATATACCTGGTGGCGTCAGGTGCGGATACGCAGTCAGCCGCTATGCGGCTTGCTGAACGTCTGCGTGATGACGTTCCTGGTGTGAAACTGATGACTAACCACGGTGGCGGCAACTTTAAGAAACAGTTTGCTCGCGCCGATAAGTGGGGCGCCCGCGTTGCACTGGTACTGGGTGAGTCCGAAGTGGCTGACGGTACCGTTGTAGTGAAGGATTTGCGCTCTGGTGAGCAAACGGCAGTAGCGCAGGATAGCGTTGCCACGCATTTGCGCACTCTACTGGGCTAAGGAGAAGGACAGCGTGGAAATTTACGAGAACGAACACGACCAGGTTGATGCGGTAAAACGCTTCTTTGCTGAAAACGGCAAAGCGCTGGTTGTTGGGGTCATTTTAGGGGTTGGCGCGCTGGTCGGCTGGCGTTACTGGACCAGTCATCAGACGGAGTCCGCACGCTCTGCTTCTCTGGCATATCAAAATACGGTGACTGCGGTTAGCGCAGGTAAGCCTGATAGCATTTCTGCCGCAGAGAAATTTGCAGCGGAAAACAAAAACACCTATGGCGCGTTAGCGTCAATGGAACTGGCACAGCAGTTTGTTGACCAAAACGAACTAGAGAAAGCCGCGGCCCAGTTACAACAAGGCCTGGCCGCCACCAGCGATGAGAATCTCAAAGCGGTGCTTAATCTGCGTCTTGCTCGTGTTCAGGTTCAGCTTAAGCAGGCTGATACCGCGCTGAAAACACTCGATACCATTAAAGGTGAAGGGTGGGCGGCAATTGTGGCCGATCTGCGTGGTGAAGCGTTGCTGAGCAAAGGCGACAAACAAGGTGCGCGTAGCGCATGGGAAGCGGGTGTGAAAAGCGATGCCTCTCCTGCTCTGAGCGAAATGATGCAGATGAAAATCAATAATTTGTCCATCTGAGAGGGACCCGATGCAATTGCGTAAATTACTTCTGCCAGGGCTGCTTTCCGTTACCCTATTGAGCGGCTGTTCACTGTTTAGTGGCGAAGAAGATGTCGTTAAGATGTCCCCGTTACCGGTGGTTGAAAACCAGTTTACTCCGTCTACTGCCTGGAGCACTTCTGTAGGCAACGGTATTGGCGATTTCTATTCTAACCTTCATCCTGCACTGGCGGATAACGTGGTCTATGCAGCTGATCGCGCAGGTGTGGTGAAAGCGCTGAACGCAGACGACGGCAAAGAAGTCTGGTCTGTTAATCTGGGTGAGAAAGACGGTTGGTTCTCCCGTGCATCTGCTCAGCTTTCTGGCGGTGTAACCGTGTCGGGCGGCCATGTTTATATTGGCAGCGAAAAAGCACAGGTTTATGCGCTTAACACCAGTGACGGTACAACCGCATGGCAAACGAAAGTTGCCGGTGAAGCGTTGTCGCGCCCGGTGGTGAGCGATGGCGTGGTATTGATCCACACCAGTAACGGTCAGTTGCAGGCATTGAACGAAGCTGACGGCGCCATCAAATGGACCGTAAATCTCGACATGCCATCACTTTCCTTACGTGGTGAATCCGCTCCGGCGACCGCCTTTGGCGCAGCGATTGTGGGTGGCGACAATGGTCGCGTAAGTGCCGTACTGATGCAGCAGGGCCAGATGATTTGGCAGCAGCGTATCTCTCAGGCCACTGGCCCAACCGAAATCGATCGTCTGAGTGATGTCGATACCACGCCGGTTATCGTCAATGGCGTAGTTTACGCGCTGGCTTATAATGGTAACCTGACGGCGCTGGATCTGCGCAGCGGCCAGATCATGTGGAAACGTGAGCTCGGCTCGGTGAATGATTTTATCGTTGATGGTAATCGTATCTATCTGGTTGATCAGAATGACCGTGTGCTGGCGCTGACGACCGATGGCGGCGTGACGCTGTGGACGCAAAGCGATCTGCTGCACCGTCTGCTGACGTCTCCGGCTCTGTATAACGGTAACCTGGTCGTAGGCGATAGCGAAGGCTACCTGCACTGGATTAACGTTGAAGATGGTCGCTTTGTCGCTCAGCAGAAAGTCGACAGCTCCGGTTTCCTGACCGAGCCGGTTTCTGCTGATGGTAAACTGCTGATCCAGGCGAAAGACGGTACGCTGTACTCCATTACGCGTTAATCGTCCTGCCGCTCGCTTTGAAAAACGGCTCCTGGTGCAGGGGCCGTTTTACTGTTTTTAACAATGGCGCAAAAATAGCGTCCGTTGTCTGATGATTTTTTAAATGAGGCTTTAAACATGGTACCTGTGGTCGCGCTTGTCGGGCGCCCTAACGTTGGCAAATCCACGTTATTTAACCGTCTAACTCGCACCCGAGATGCGCTGGTTGCGGATTTCCCGGGTCTGACTCGTGACCGTAAGTACGGTCGTGCGGAAATTGAAGGCCGCGAGTTTATCTGCATTGATACTGGCGGTATTGATGGCACCGAAGACGGTGTTGAAACCCGTATGGCTGAGCAGTCGTTGCTGGCTATCGAGGAAGCAGACGTTGTGCTGTTCATGGTGGATGCGCGTGCTGGTCTGATGCCGGCAGATGAAGCCATTGCCAAGCATCTGCGTGCGCGCCAGAAGCCGACGTTCCTGGTCGCTAACAAAACCGATGGACTCGATCCGGATCAGGCCGTTGTCGATTTCTATTCGCTGGGGCTGGGCGAAATTTACCCCATCGCGGCGTCCCATGGTCGTGGTGTCCTCAGCCTGCTGGAGCACGTTTTGCTGCCGTGGATGGATGATGTCGCGCCGCAGGAAGAAGTAGATGAAGATGCGGAATACTGGGCGAAACTGGAAGCCGAAGAAAACGGTGAAGAAGAGCCTGAAGATGATTTCAATCCGCAGGATCTGCCCATCAAGCTGGCCATTGTCGGGCGCCCGAACGTAGGTAAGTCCACACTGACTAACCGTATTCTCGGTGAAGACCGCGTTGTGGTTTACGATATGCCGGGGACCACGCGCGACAGTATTTATATTCCGATGCAACGTGATGAGCGCGAATATGTGCTGATTGACACTGCGGGTGTACGTAAACGCGGTAAAATTACCGAAGCGGTAGAAAAGTTCTCCGTAATCAAAACGTTGCAGGCAATTGAAGATGCCAACGTGGTGATGCTGGTGATTGACGCTCGCGAGGGGATTTCCGATCAGGACCTCTCGCTGCTGGGCTTTATCCTCAATAGTGGGCGCTCACTTGTTATCGTCGTCAACAAATGGGACGGCCTGACGCAGGAAGTGAAAGAACAGGTAAAAGAGACGCTGGACTTCCGTCTGGGCTTTATCGACTTTGCCCGCGTTCACTTTATCTCCGCGCTGCACGGCAGCGGTGTAGGTAACCTGTTCGAATCCGTGCGCGAAGCGTATGACAGCTCAACCCGCCGCGTTAGCACCGCGATGCTGACCCGCATCATGACCATGGCGGCAGAAGACCATCAGCCGCCGCTGGTGCGTGGTCGCCGAGTGAAGCTTAAGTATGCACACGCCGGTGGTTATAACCCGCCGATTGTGGTGATTCACGGTAACCAGGTGAAAGACCTGCCGGATTCATACAAGCGCTATCTGATGAACTACTTCCGCAAATCACTGGAAGTCATGGGGACGCCAATCCGTATTCAGTTCAAAGAAGGGGAAAACCCGTTTGCGAACAAACGTAATACACTGACACCAACGCAGATGCGTAAGCGTAAGCGTTTGATTAAGCACATCAAAAAAAGCAAGTAACGCTTGCTGATGGCGATAGAGGCCCGCGTAAATCGCGGGCTTTTTTTCGCCCTTTTTTAGTCTGTACCTGTCTGTTTGCTGTCAATGACTATTCACTTTTTACCAAGTTTAAATCTAAGAAAGTAGACAATTGTCGAATTTTCATCTTAAAGTCATCCGGTTGGTACTAGACAAAACTACTGTCAGGTTATCAAATGGTTAAATAACTCTTCGCCGTATGTAAAAAATCGACCAGCTACGTAACTGGCCGGCGTACATCACGGTGTTTACAAGCACACGACATATCTTTTCGGGAGAATTATGCAATCCTCTGTTAATCAAAAAGAAAGCCGAACGTTCTTCGGTCATCCTTATCCGCTCGGCTCATTGTTCTTCACTGAGATGTGGGAGCGTTTTTCGTTTTATGGCATTCGTCCGTTACTGATCCTGTTTATGGCTGCTACCGTTTATGACGGCGGTATGGGGCTGGCGCGTGAAAATGCGTCGGCGATTGTCGGTATCTTTGCCGGTACGATGTATCTTGCCGCGCTGCCGGGCGGTTGGCTGGCGGATAACTGGCTCGGTCAGCAAAGAGCTGTCTGGTATGGCTCTATCCTGATTGCCCTCGGCCACCTGTCGATTGCGCTCTCTGCCATCATGGGTGACAACCTGTTCTTTATCGGCCTGATGTTTATCGTGCTTGGCTCTGGTCTGTTCAAGACCTGTATCTCGGTGATGGTCGGGACGCTGTATAAAAAAGGCGATGCGCGTCGTGATGGCGGTTTCTCGCTGTTCTACATGGGTATCAATATGGGCTCCTTCATTGCTCCGTTGATCTCCGGGTGGCTGATTAAATCTCATGGCTGGCATTGGGGTTTTGGTATCGGTGGTATCGGGATGCTGGTCGCGTTGATTATCTTCCGCGTGTTTGCTGTTCCGGCGATGAAACGCTACGACAGCGAAGTCGGGCTGGACTCTACCTGGAACAGCCCGGTAGTCAAAAGAAAGGGCGTAGGCACGTGGTTGTTGGCGCTGGCGGTAGGTGTGGCAGTCATTGTTACCCTGATAGCTCAAGGTGTGATTGTGATTAACCCGGTCGCGGTAGCCAGCGTGTTGGTGTATGTGATTGCGGCATCCGTAGCCCTCTACTTCATCTACCTGTTTGTATTTGCGGGGCTGAACCGTAAAGAGCGCGCCAGATTGTTGGTCTGCTTTATTCTGCTGGTTTCCGCTGCCTTCTTCTGGTCGGCATTTGAGCAAAAGCCAACGTCGTTTAACCTGTTCGCTAACGACTACACTAACCGTATGATCGGCGATTTTGAAATCCCGGCAGTCTGGTTCCAGTCGATTAACGCGCTGTTTATCATCCTGCTGGCCCCGGTCTTTAGCTGGGCATGGCCGAAGCTTGCCAGCATGAACATTCGCCCGAGCAGCATCACTAAATTTGTTATCGGTATTCTGTGTGCCGCAGCGGGTTTTGGCCTGATGATGCTGGCCGCGCAAAACGTGCTGAATAATGGTGGTGCAGGCGTTTCGCCTTTCTGGCTGGTGGGCAGCATCCTGATGCTGACGCTTGGTGAATTGTGTCTGAGTCCGATCGGTCTGGCGACGATGACGCTGTTGGCACCGGAAAGAATGCGCGGTCAGATGATGGGGCTGTGGTTCTGTGCCAGTGCGCTGGGTAACCTGGCCGCAGGTTTGATTGGCGGTCATGTGAAGGCCGACCAGTTGGATATGCTGCCGGATCTGTTTGCGCGTTGTTCCATCGCGTTGATAATCTGTGCTGCGGTACTGGTAGTCCTCATTGTTCCAATACGCCGTATGCTGGAGAATGCGCAGACTAAACCGGTTACCAGCGCCTGATAACACCTCGACATTGCCGGGGCGGGCATTCTGCTCCGGCAATTCAATCAACGAGGTAAACGTATGCTGTTAGGGTTTGTGGGGCTTGGCGCGGTGGTTGAAACGGCATACTTGCCCGCATTACGTCACATGTTCGGTGATTCACTCCGCTGTGTGGGATTTGATGTGCAACCCGCAAAACAGCCTGCAGATGTGGCACGCTGCGCATCGCTCGCTGAACTTCTTGCCACACCGCTTGATACCCTGTTTATCACCACCGCATCCCTGCACCATCTTGAGGTGCTGGAACAGGCGCTGGCCGCTCCCATCGCACGTATCGTGGTCGAAAAACCGATTGTCGCCACGCTTTCCCAAATTGAAAAACTGAAAATGCTGCTGGTTCAACCCGGCGTCGCTGATCGCGTACTGGCGCTAGACCACTGGATGGCGCGTAATGGCGCAATGCAGCTGGCATTGGGGAAACTCGGGGCGCAGTGGCAGGGCGATAACCCACAACCAGCACTGGTTTCCCTCTTTTCGGACATTGTTAAATTTGAAGGATTCTTGCAGGAGCCAAGCGGGTTTAACACCGCCGGGGAACCTATCGCGCTCAACTTTGCCACCGGTGAGCCGGATACGCGCGAGCTTCGCCATCCGGATGGCGTGATTCTGGATATAGGTACGCACGTGCTGGCAATGTTGCGTGAAACGGTACGCTACCTCGGGGGAAACGATGAGATGGCGTTGCAGGTGATAACCGCGAAAGACCGTCTGGGACGAGATATCGCTCAGGGGGACCTGATCACGGCGGAAGGAGAGGCGCATTTACAGGGACAGATTAGCGGTATACCGCTGGATATCTGGCTGAATAAATACGCGGGGCCAACTGGCGGGCAAAAAGGTTTGCGTCTGTATCTGAGCGATGGCCGTATCATCAGCCATGACCGGCGCGGCGCCGAGGAGGTGCTTGAATTGATTGATGGTGATACTGTGCGTCGCTGGAGGCTTCCCGGTACGATTTATGCCCATTGTCTGGCGGAACATATTCTGGGGGCGCAAAGCCTGTTTGAACGCAGCCCACAGGAGGTGAGGTGCACGACGCAGCGCAGACTGGAGGAGGTTGGACGATTACTCACCCTACAGCAACAGCTGCGTGGCCCACATTAAGCGTATCGTGGTAAAATTAGTGCAGAGCCGAACGCCCTTTATAGGAGTCACCATGTCAATGAACTGCCCGGATTGTCACGCTGAACTGGAACCGCAAAACGGTGTGGCGCACTGTGACAACTGCAACAAAGATATTCCGTTAGAAGCGCGCTGTCCGGAGTGCCATCAACCGCTCCAGGTACTAAAAGCCTGCGGAGCGGTGGATTACTTCTGTCAGAATGGCCATGGGCTGATTTCGAAGAAACGCGTGGAGTTTTCGCCGGTTTAATCCGGCTTTTTCTTACGCGTTTTCTTTGCCGCCGTTACGCCTTTCACTTCACTTTCTACCCAACCATCTGACAGTCGGGTCGTGAGCACATCACCGGCCTTCACCTGTTTGGTCTGCTTCAGCACTTTGCCGTCCGTCGCAGTCGTGACGCTATAGCCGCGTGCCAGCGTAGAAAGCGGACTTACGGCTTCAAGATGCGTCACCACATTACCAAAGCGTTCTCGCTGCTCGCTTAAACGCGCACGGATATTCTCCGCCAGGCGATACTCCAGTTGCTGAATACGGGTTTGCGCCCGATAGATGCGCGGCTGAGGGGTTTGTTGGTTCAGGCGTTGACTTACGCGCTGCTGGCGCTGATTGGCCTGCTTAATTTTATTCTCAAGTGCGACGTTCATCCGCTGACGCAGCCGTTCCAGCACGGTCTGCTGACGGGCCAGACGCAATTGTGGGTGCTGCTGTTGCAGACGGTGGAACATCTGAGTGAAACGGCGACTGCGGTTCGCGATGTAGTAGTCCATCGCCATCTCCAGACGCTGCTGACCATGCTGAATTTGACGCAGCAGTTCCAGTTGATTGCGGCTGACAATTTCGGCAGCCGCAGACGGCGTTGGCGCGCGCAAGTCGCCGACGAAGTCAGCGATAGTGACATCGGTTTCATGGCCGACGGCGCTAACGACCGGAATGGCGCTGTTAAATATTGCCCGCGCCACGCGTTCGTCGTTAAAGCTCCATAAATCTTCCAGCGATCCGCCGCCGCGGCCGACGATTAAGACATCGCACTCCTGACGTGCGTTAGCCAGTTCAATGGCACGCACGATCTGAGCTGGCGCATCATCACCCTGCACCGCGGTCGGGTAAATTATCACGGGCAGGGAAGGGTCACGACGTTTCAGAACATGGAGGATATCGTGCAGCGCCGCCCCGGTTTTCGAGGTGATCACCCCGACGCAATGGGCCGGTGAGGGCAACGGTTGTTTGTATTGCTGATCGAACAACCCCTCTGCCTGTAATTTGGCCTTCAGCTGTTCATATTTTTGCTGCAACAAACCTTCGCCCGCCGGCTGCATGCTCTCGACGATTATCTGGTAGTCGCCGCGCGGCTCGTACAGCGTAATGTTGGCGCGTACCAGCACTTGCTGCCCATGCTGCGGGCGGAAGGTCACCCGGCGGTTACTGTTGCGGAACATCGCGCAGCGTACCTGGGCGGTATCATCTTTAAGCGTGAAATACCAGTGGCCTGAAGAGGGCTGGGTGAAATTCGATATTTCTCCGCTGATCCACACGTGTCCCATTTCCTGCTCAAGCAGCAGACGAACCGTCTGGTTTAGGCGGCTTACAGTAAAAATTGAGGTGGTTTGAGAGGATAACATGTGAGCGGGATCAAATTCTAAATCAGCAGGTTATTCAATCGAAAGTAACATGCTCACCGAGGAGCGCAAGTTTTTTTTGCAAAAAAGTGTGGATGCAATCGGTTACGCTCTGTATAATGCCGCGGCAATATTTAATAACCTCCCAGGTGAGATATTGCCCATGCTACGTATCGCTAAAGAAGCCCTGACGTTTGACGACGTCCTCCTCGTTCCCGCTCATTCTACCGTTCTGCCGAATACAGCTGACCTCAGCACGCATTTGACGAAAACCATTCGCCTGAACATTCCTATGCTCTCTGCGGCTATGGACACCGTGACGGAAGCACGCCTGGCAATTGCTCTGGCTCAGGAAGGCGGCATCGGTTTTATCCACAAAAACATGTCCATCGAGCGCCAGGCCGAAGAAGTTAAACGTGTGAAAAAACACGAATCTGGCGTGGTGACTGACCCACAGACCGTACTGCCAACCACCACGCTGCGCGAAGTGAAAGAACTGACCGAGCGTAACGGTTTTGCAGGCTACCCGGTTGTAACGGAAGACAACGAACTGGTCGGTATCATCACCGGTCGTGACGTACGCTTTGTGACCGACCTCAGCCAACCGGTTAGCGTTTACATGACGCCGAAAGAGCGTCTGGTGACCGTTCGCGAAGGTGAAGCGCGTGATGTTGTGTTTGCAAAAATGCACGAAAAACGCGTTGAGAAAGCGCTGGTCGTTGATGACAGCTTCCATCTTCTCGGCATGATCACCGTAAAAGATTTCCAGAAAGCAGAACGTAAACCTAACGCCTGTAAAGATGAGCATGGTCGTCTGCGCGTGGGTGCTGCGGTTGGTGCAGGCGCAGGTAATGAAGAGCGTGTTGATGCGCTGGTTGCCGCCGGTGTTGATGTTCTGCTGATCGACTCCTCTCATGGCCACTCTGAAGGCGTTCTGCAGCGTATCCGCGAAACCCGTGCTAAATACCCGGATCTGCAGATCATCGGCGGTAACGTTGCTACGGGTGCAGGCGCGCGCGCGCTGGCCGAAGCAGGCTGTAGCGCAGTTAAAGTCGGTATCGGTCCTGGCTCCATCTGTACGACTCGTATCGTTACCGGTGTGGGCGTTCCGCAGATTACCGCCGTTTCTGATGCGGTTGCTGCACTGGAAGGGACAGGCATTCCGGTTATTGCCGACGGCGGTATTCGTTTCTCTGGCGATATTGCTAAAGCGATTGCTGCAGGTGCTGCTGCTGTCATGGTGGGTTCTATGCTGGCAGGTACTGAAGAGTCTCCGGGGGAAATCGAACTGTACCAGGGGCGTTCTTATAAGTCTTACCGTGGAATGGGTTCCCTGGGCGCGATGTCAAAAGGGTCTTCTGACCGTTACTTCCAGAGCGATAACGCGGCTGACAAACTGGTTCCGGAAGGTATCGAAGGTCGCGTGGCGTATAAAGGTCGCCTGAAAGAGATCATTCACCAGCAGATGGGCGGCCTGCGCTCCTGTATGGGCCTGACCGGCTGTGGTACTATCGACGCGCTGCGTACTCAGGCTGAATTTGTCCGTATCAGCGGTGCGGGTATCCAGGAAAGTCACGTTCACGATGTGACCATCACCAAAGAGTCCCCTAACTACCGCATGGGCTCCTGATAAGTTTCCGCGCCCGGCTCTATGCCGGGCGAATTTGTTTCACTTGCCTCGGAATTAGCGTCAATGACAGACAATATTCATAAACATCGCATTCTCATCCTCGATTTCGGATCGCAGTACACTCAGCTGGTTGCACGTCGCGTTCGTGAACTGGGCGTCTACTGTGAACTGTGGGCATGGGATGTTACGGAAGCACAAATTCGCGAATTCAACCCAAGCGGTATTATTCTTTCCGGTGGTCCGGAAAGTACCACCGAAGCAAACAGCCCACGTGCACCAGAGTACGTGTTCAATGCTGGCGTGCCGGTCTTTGGCGTGTGCTACGGCATGCAGACCATGGCAATGCAACTGGGTGGCCATGTTGAAGGTTCTAACGAGCGTGAGTTCGGTTATGCACAGGTTGAAGTCCAGACCGATAGCGCGCTTGTCCGCGGTATCGAAGACTCCCTGACTGCAGACGGCAAACCGCTGCTGGACGTGTGGATGAGCCACGGCGACAAAGTGACCGCCATTCCGGAAGGTTTCGTGACCGTTGCCAGCACCGACAGCTGCCCGTTTGCCATCATGGCGCATGAAGAAAAACGCTTCTACGGTGTGCAGTTCCACCCGGAAGTGACCCATACCCGTCAGGGTATGCGCATGCTGGAGCGTTTTGTGCGCGACATCTGCCAGTGTGAAGCGCTGTGGACGCCGGCAAAAATTATCGATGACGCCGTTGCCCGCATCCGCGAGCAGGTTGGCAATGATAAAGTGATCCTCGGCCTGTCCGGCGGCGTTGACTCCTCCGTTACTGCAATGTTGCTGCACCGCGCAATTGGCAAAAACCTGACCTGTGTCTTCGTCGATAACGGTCTGTTGCGTCTGAACGAAGCGCAGCAGGTGATGGATATGTTCGGCGACCACTTCGGCCTGAACATCGTTCACGTTGAAGGCGAGCAGCGTTTCCTCGACGCGCTGAAAGGCGAGAGCGATCCGGAAGCCAAACGTAAAATCATCGGTCGCGTGTTCGTGGAAGTATTCGACGAAGAAGCACTGAAACTGGAAGACGTTAAATGGCTGGCGCAGGGAACTATCTACCCTGACGTTATCGAATCTGCTGCTTCGGCAACCGGTAAAGCACACGTTATCAAATCTCACCACAACGTGGGTGGCCTGCCGAAAGAGATGAAGATGGGCCTGGTTGAACCGTTGCGTGAGCTGTTCAAAGACGAAGTGCGCAAAATTGGTCTGGAACTGGGTCTCCCGTATGACATGCTGTACCGCCATCCATTCCCGGGTCCTGGTCTCGGCGTTCGCGTGCTGGGCGAAGTGAAGAAAGAGTACTGCGATTTGCTGCGTCGTGCGGATGCTATCTTCATCGAAGAACTGCACAAAGCTGACCTGTACAACAAAGTCAGTCAGGCGTTCACCGTATTCCTGCCGGTTCGTTCCGTTGGCGTAATGGGCGATGGCCGTAAGTATGACTGGGTTGTCTCCCTGCGTGCTGTAGAAACCATCGACTTTATGACCGCACATTGGGCGCACCTGCCGTATGACTTCCTGGGCCGCGTTTCCAACCGCATCATCAACGAAGTTAACGGTATCTCCCGCGTGGTGTATGACATCAGCGGTAAGCCGCCAGCAACGATTGAGTGGGAATAATGCTCCTCTCTGTTAGCGGTTTCTGACCGGTAGTATGCAAAACCCTCTGTTTACAGAGGGTTTTTTATTGCCCGCATACCAGCAAGCACGTCTGGCGAATGTTATAGCGGGGGATACTAATCGGCCAGCTGTAGCTGGGGCTGATATTGGGGTGCTACGTTCTCCACACGTATATCCATCTGCGGATAAGGTAGGGCAATGTGGTTGTCGTCCAGGGCCTCTTTAATGTTTTCCAGCAGATCGTAATAGGTATTCCAGTATTCGATGTTGGGTACCCATACGCGGACGTAAAAATTCAACGCTGAAGCGCCCAGTTCGCCCAGACGAACGGTTACCCCACGTTGCTTATCGATGCGGCTGTCCTGCTCGATGATATGGTTGATCACGCGCTTAACGTCTGCGATCCGGCTCTGATAGCCCACGCCAATAACCAGATCGATGCGACGAAACGGGTGGCGGGAATAGTTAATGATGTTGTCAGCAATGATCTTTCCGTTTGGAATCACTACCTCTTTGCTGTCAGCAGTGAGCAGAGTGGTGGAGAAAATGTGCACCTTTTCTACCGTTCCGGTGACGGCGCCAATCTGCACAACTTCTCCAGCGCGGAAAGGACGCAAGGAGACCAACAGTACGCCGGCGGCAAAGTTGGACAGCGATCCTTGTAGCGCGAGACCAATAGCCAGCCCAGCGGCGCCAATGACGGCAATAATGGACGATGTTTCAATGCCGACACGACCCAACGCGGCGACGACGAAAAAAGCGAGGGTTATATAACGCACCAGCGCGGTGAAGAACTGGATAATGGTCCGGTCAACTTTACGTTTTAACAGTAACTTTTCCAGTCCACGGGAGAGCAGGCGAGCGATAAATTTACCGACAAACAGTAAAATTATGGCAGCAACGATATTCCAGCCGAATTGAATAACCGCGTCGCTGTGTCCGGCAATCCATTCAAGACCGCTTCTTATTTTCGGAAATAGTGAAAAACCACTCATGGTATTACCCTGTACAATTTAATAATGGTCGTAATTCAAATAAGCATTTAATTTCATGCGAAATATTAATGTTTTCGCCCGTGATATTTTCTGACGATATTAATTAGCATCTATTTGAGCACTGTGTGTCTTCTTTATGTCCAGTAAACTAGAACGTAAAAATCAGCGCGAATGGTGCGGTGAAGTGGGATGAAAAGATTGTGTATTTGTGCGAAAAAGACGGTCGATTATACGATAATTTAGCGAGAGTGGCGGGGAGAGTGTGTGAAGTTTCATCACGCAAATCCCTTACCGGATGGTTAAATGTCAGGCGATTAGCCATCCGGTAAGGAATCTTAATGCTGGGGATATCACGGATGCGAGCGATCAGCGCACGTCGGTTTGAGCAGAAGATGCCTGTTGTGGCTGGGTTATCTGCTGGGATTCTTTTTTGTTCTGGTGGTGGTGCCACGCACCTATGGCGGAGTAGACGAAGCGTCCGAAGAAGAAGAGAAAGCTGATAAGCAGTACGATCCGGATCATGCGACTGTTAAATCGGTGTCGTTTGCGTAGGCTGGTAACCTGGCTCACAAAAGGTTCCTTGTAGTGTACCCAACAGAGGGCGATACTCACATTAAGGCATACTGTGAGGGAATGGTCAATTCCTCGTTATGTAAAATTGCTTCAGTTGTTTTATCCATTTATGTTATGGAAATTAATATTATTATTTGCATGAATAATGAGATAACGATAAAAAATAATGAAAAGAGTAATAATTGATTAATGAGTGACTTTTTTTTTGATATGTATCAATCGTCCCTCTTTGCTGACAACTAAAATTGATGAATCATTGTGATGTATTTTACTTTATCGTTTTAACGTCAGGTGGGATGCCTGTCTGAATACCCCCTACAGGATGTGTGGGATTCTACTGAGCATCTATGAAACTCAATAAAAATTATATTGGTATGAGAGATAGATGGTGGGCGTTACCCCTCATCTTGCCTTCTTTACTGTTGCCTATATTGAGCACTGCCAACACCTATGCCCATATTAGTACCGGGACCGTAGTTCTTTTCTACCTGCCTTTAGCGCTGATGATTAGCCTGATGCTGTTTTTTGGCTGGGCGGCATTACCCGGAATTATCATTTCCATTGTTTGGTACAAATATCCGCAGGTTGGACTATTTGAAACACTCTCAATAATTTCGCACTTTATAGTTACCATCGTGCTTAGTTGGGGAGGGTATAAGGTATTTTCTCCTCGACGAAACAATGTTTCCCACGGCGATTCCCATCTGATGTTCCAGCGCATGTTTTGGCAAGTGTTCTGTCCGGCGACGCTGTTTCTGCTACTCTTCCAGTTTGCCGCGTTTGTTGGCGTATACGAGAGCAAATCAGGTATGGTGGGGGTTATGCCCTTCAATACAGGCACATTGATCAACTATCAGACCATGCTGGTCGGGAATCTGGTTGGGGTTCCACTGTGCTATTTTATTATTCGAACGATCCGCAACCCTTTGCATGTGAGAGGCTATTTTTCTCAGTTAAAGCAGCAGTTTGATACCAAAGTCACCAAAACAGAATTTGCGATCTGGCTGGTTATATTGGCCGCACTTATGGCAATGCTGTGTATGCCGTTAAATGAACAAAGCTCAATATTTAGCACAAATTATACTCTGTCACTGTTGCTACCCGTTATGCTTTGGGGAGCAATGCGTTACGGGTATAGATTTATTTCGCTGATATGGTCTGTCGTACTTATTACCGCAATACATTATTATCAGCGCTATATGCCCTGGTATTCGGGCTACGATACTCAACTTGCCATTACTTCATCAAGTTACCTGGTTTTCTCCTTCATTGTGAATTTCATTGCCGTACTGGCAACGCGTCAACGGTTTGTTACCCGGCGCAATCATCGTTTGGCCTTCTTTGACCCCATGGTGAATATTCCAAATTTGCGCGCGTTGAACCGGGATTTAAAAAATGCGCCATGGTCAGTGCTCTGCTTTTTGCGTGTGCCTGGCATGGAACTGTTGGTAAAAAATTACGGCATTATGCTGCGCATCCAGTACAAGCAAAAACTTGCCCAGTGGATTACGCCGCTGCTGGAACAGGATGAGCATGTCTATCAGCTATCGGGTAATGATTTAGTCCTGCGTTTTAACACTGAGTCGCATCAGGAGCGCATTGAAGCGCTGGACAGGCATATTAAGCAGTTCCGTTTTAGTTGGGATGGCATGGCTTTACAGCCGCAGGTGGGGATCAGTTTTTGCTATGTCCGTTCTCCTGTTAACCACATCTATTTGTTACTGGGAGAGCTAAGCACCATTGCCGAGCTTTCTCTGGCGACCAATGCGCCAGAGAATTTGCAGCGCCGGGGCGTGATGCACCTGCAGCGTGACCTGAAAGATAAAGTGGCGATGATGAACCGTTTGCAGCAGGCGCTGGAGCACGATCATTTTTTCCTGATGGCGCAGCCGATTTTTGGCGTGCGGGGCGATGTTTATCATGAAATCCTGCTGCGTCTTCAGGGCGATGAAGGTGAAACGATTGCGCCTGATAATTTCTTACCGGTAGCCCATGAGTTTGGATTGTCATCCAGCATTGATCTGTGGGTCATTGAAAATACGCTGAAATTTATGGCGCTGAATCGGGAAAAAATGCCCGCTCGTCGGTTTGCGATTAACTTATCACCTACGTCGGTATGCCGTGCCCGACTTCCGCATGACATCAACCAGTTACTGGCTAAGTACAAGGTTGAAGCATGGCAGCTGATTTTTGAGGTCACGGAAAGCAATGCGTTAACCAATGCGGAGCAGGCTCAGGCAACGTTACTGCAGCTACAATCATTGGGCTGTCAGATTGCGATCGATGATTTTGGTACCGGCTATGCCAGCTATGCACGGTTGAAAAATGTGAGTGCCGACATCCTGAAGATTGACGGAAGCTTTATCCGTAATGTTGTCTCAAATAGTCTCGACTATCAAATTGTGGCCTCGATTTGTCACCTGGCGCGGATGAAAAAAATGTTGGTGGTCGCGGAGTATGTTGAAAGCGAAGAAATACGCAGTGCGGTGATTTCGCTGGGGATTGATTATTTGCAAGGCTATCTGATTGGTAAACCGCAGCCGCTGAATGAAGCGCTGGATGAGCAGGTGCCAGATGAGCTGGCACCTGCTGAGAGCTTATGCGGCGATATCGGGTGAGCTTTCTTCTTCAATTTTGAGTCGCCAGCCGGTTACGGCTTCCCAGTATTGCTGCTCTTTTTCCAGATCGAGCAGCACCAGCGCGTTCTGGCTAAACCAGTCGTGCGGGAAGCGTAGCGTCCAGTGGTTATCGTCGGTAATCAACGTGAGCGTCGGCGGCGTAGTGGTTGCCTGGCGCTGGTTGTTGAGCAATACCCCAAGTCGCAGTAGCTGAATTAGCGGCAGGAACTGCTTTTTCTTGAACAGCGTAAAGCGGGGTAAATCATCCAGTTTAACCGCTTTACGATGGTAGCGAACCAGGGTCGCCATCATCAGCTGTTGCTCCTGGTTGAAACCTGGCAGGTCACTGTTTTGCAGAATATAAGCCGAGTGGCGATGCAGTCCGCTGTGGTTGATGTTCAGCCCGACTTCATGCAGCATCGCCGCCCACCGGAGCAACGCTTCCAACTGCGGGTTTGCCAGTTTAGGTTGCTGCGTATGCCATTGATCGTACATCTGCATGGTCGTTTCCAGTACGCGTCGGGCCTGTTCGCTGTCGATATTGTACTGGTTTGCCAGACTGCTGGCGGTACGGCTCCGAACATCCTGGTGGCGAAAACGGCCTTCCATCTCATACAGTACGCCTTCACGCAGCGCGCCATCGGAAAGTCGAAGTTCGCGGATAGCGAGGGCATCAAAAACACCGCACAGTATTGCCAGACCGGGAACAAAAACAGCCTTTCGTTCTTCTGACAGCCCCGGCATGCTGAGTGCCTCAAAGGAAGCATGCTTCAGGACTTCAGTTGTTAGCTTGTCGAGACGTTCAGGGGTGATAAAACCATCTTTCTCACCCATTTCCAGCAGCACTTCATGGGCGGCTTTGATGGTGCCTGAAGCTCCCAGAGCAACGTTCCAGCCCTGAATTCGAAATTGCCAGGTGAGCGTTTCCAGCTTTTGCGCCGCCGCCATACGGGCGCGCTGAAAGTTTTCCCGGCTGATCGCACCACCCGGAAAGTACATCTGGGCAAAACTGACGCAACCCATACGGCGACTTTCGACCAGTTTAGGCTCGAAATCTTCACCGATCACCAGTTCAGTCGAACCACCACCAATGTCGATAACCAGCTTACGGCCTTTTTCTGGCTGGGTATGCTCCACGCCCATAAAAATCAGTCGGGCTTCTTCGTTACCGGAAATTATTTCGATCGGGTAGGGGATGACCTTTTCTGCTCGCTTAAGAAAATCGGTCGCATTTAGCGCCTGGCGCAAAGTATGGGTTCCCACGATGCAGACGCTGGAGGGAGGAAACCCCTGCAGACGTTCAGCGAAAAGTGACAAACAGCTTAAGCCGCGTTCCATCGCTTCTTCGCTTAGCTTGTTGTCCGCGCCAAGGCCGTCCGCCAGATGTACGCGTTGTTTCAGTCGCCCGATAATTTGCATTGCGCCATCAACCACGCGGGCAATGACCATATGGAAACTGTTTGAACCAAGGTCGACCGCAGCAAATTCCTGCGGTCGTGGAGACTTGTCGTGTATTGGCATAGAGTTAGTCAGGTTGCTCGAGTGATTTGATGTAGTCGTAAATCGCTAATTGTGACTGAACCTTACGGCGGTTTCCGCGCGGTACGTAGCGATTACTCAGTTCTTTATCAATAAAGCGGGCTTTCACCGTGTCGCTGAACAGGATATCGATAATATCCAGCACGCGCTGCTTAAGGCGTGGGTCAAGAAGCGGAGTGGCAACTTCAATACGATAATCGATGTTTCTGGTCATCCAGTCAGCAGAGGAGAGATACACCTGCTTATCGCCCCCGTTCTCGAAGATATAGACCCGGTCATGTTCGAGATAGCGGTCAACAATGCTGATGACGCGAATATTGTCGCTGATGCCTTCCAGATTCGGGATCAGTGAGCACATACCGCGGATCAATAAATTAACGGGGACACCTGAACATGAAGCCGCATACAGGCGGTCAACCAGCCCTTTATCGACCAGATTATTCAGCTTCAGGGTAATGCCAGAGGGCAGCCCTTGCTGCGCATTAGCGATCTCTTTGTCGATCATGCTGTACAGCAGACGCCGTGAGTTCTGCGGAGAAACCAGAAGATAATCGAACGTTACCGGGCGATACGGGTTTTCGATGAAGTTAAACACCCGACGGACTTCGTTGGTAATGCGTGAATCGGCAGTCAGCAACGAGTAGTCGGTATACAGGCGCGCTGTTTTTTCGTTGAAGTTCCCGGTGCCGATATGTGCATAGCGCACGACTTCATCGCCTTCTTTACGTGAAATCAGGAACAGCTTGGCGTGAATTTTCAGCCCTGGCGCGGAGAAGATGACGTGAACCCCCGCTTCGGTAAGGCGCTTAGCCCAATGAATATTGGCCTCTTCATCGAAGCGTGCCTGCAGTTCCACCACCACGGTCACTTTTTTGCCGTTATGCGCGGCATGGATCATCGAGTCGATGATGCGCGAATCTTTTGCCACACGGTAGATGTTGATTTTTATCGCCAGCACGCTCGGGTCGAATGAGGCCTGACGCAGCAGTTCAAGAACGTGTTCAAAGGTGTGATACGGATAATAAAGCAACACATCGCGTTCACGTACGGCATCAAAGCCGTTGCGAAACTTCTCGTTATCGAACCAGATATGGCGCAGACGCGGCAGGGGTTTGTTCACCAGGTTAGCTTTGCCAACGTTGGGAAAGTTAATAAAGTCTTTGAAGTTATGATAACGCCCGCCGGGGACAATGGAGTCGTAGCGAGAAATAGTCAGCTTTTCACGCAGTACTTCAACCAGCGCATTGGGCATATCGCGCTGATAAACAAAACGTACAGGCTCTGCGGTCAGACGTTGTTTCAGGCTGGAAGACATGAGCTCCATCAGGCTCGATTCCATCTCATGCACCAAATCGTACTCGGCGTCGCGGGTCATTTTCATCGAATAGGCATTCAGCGCATCGTAATCAAAGAACCCTTTGAAAATGTCATCAAGGCAATAACGCAAAATGTTGTCCAGCAGGATCATCGGTTTGCGACGGCGCGGGGTTTCCGGCGGCAAATTCACAAAGCGAGGAACCTTATCGGATGGAATTTCCAGCAAAGCGTAACGGATCGTATCTCCGCGGATAATTTCCACGGCCAGATAAGTGTAATCGTCTTTTAAAAACTGGACTAAATCCGTCTCGCGGTTAATCAGGATCGGCGTAATGTGCTGACGCAGATATTGCTTGAAGTAGTGGCGTAACCAGCTCTGCTGATTGACTGACAACTGGCGTTCGTTGATCAAGAAGATCTGGTTGCGTGCCATCTCCAGCAGTAATTCGTTGTACAGGCCGTCAAATTCCTGATCGGCTTTTAATACGCGGGCCTGGATTTTGCCTAACAGATGGCGGGAGTGAGAGTTTGAACCCTGTTCTTCGCTAATAATGATACGGCGCTTCAGTTCGGCAAAACGTACCTTGTAAAACTCGTCAAGATTATTGGAATAGATGCCTAAGAAACGCATCCGTTCGATCAACGGGTTTGATTTATCAGCTGCCTCCTGGAGCACACGTTCGTTGAACGCTAACCAGCTGAGTTCTTTCTCGATATATAGCTTTTCCTGACCCATTACCACTTTTACTCCGTTTCATTCACGGGACACTACCGATTTATTATGGCGAGCATTGCTCTCAGATGTCCAACTGTGCCAGAAAAATATGACAATAAACCGTCTGATAGCAAAGAGAAAGGGGGAGCGTAGATGAATACCGGCGATGTTTGCCGGAAAAGGTATTGATGCCTGTAAACCGGATGCTGAAATCCGGTTTACAGGTTGGTTTTTTATTATTCGTCGGCGGCGTAGCCTTGTGGCGGCAGACGAACGCCGTCCAGCCATGCTGCGTTATCGCGCATTTTCAGGCGGCCGTCGGTAAACCAACTGACGACCAGCGGGTAAATCGCATGTTCCTGCGCCTGAACCCGGGCAGTAATATCATCTTCGCTATCGCCTGCAAATACCGGCACTTTGGCCTGGAGAATAACCGGTCCACCGTCCAGTTCATCGGTGACGAAATGGACGGAGGTGCCGTGTTCTTCATCCCCGTTTTCCAGCACCTGACGATGGGTATGCAAGCCAGGATACTTGGGTAATAAAGAGGGATGGATATTCAGCAGTCGTTCAGAATAGTGAGCGACAAATGCCGGGCTGAGGATGCGCATATAGCCAGCCAGCACGACGACATCTGGCGCATAGGCATCAATTTCCTGAATCAGCTGGCGGTCGAATGCTTCGCGGCTGGCAAAGTGGCTTGCTTCCAGGGAATGTGCCGGAATATTTTCCTCTCGCGCGCGAACAAGGCCGAACGCATCGGCCTTGTTGCTGAATACTGCACGTAGGGTGCCACTGATTTTTTTCTGTTTGCAGGCATCGATTATTGCCTGCAAATTGCTTCCGTTGCCGGAAATGAGCACCACAATGTTTTTCATTCAATGACCACACGCTGTTCGGAATCAGACGCTTTGATGATACCGATTTTCCAGGCGTTTTCCCCTTTTGCATTCAGCAGCGCGAGTGCACTTTCTACTTCGGATTCCGGCAGGGCAATGACCATGCCGACCCCACAGTTGAAGGTGCGGTACATCTCGTGCTGACTGACGTTACCCGCTGTTTGCAGCCAGTTGAAGACGGCCGGCCACTGCCATGAGGATTCGTCGATCACGGCCTGCGTGTTGTCTGGCAGAACGCGCGGAATATTTTCCCAGAAACCGCCGCCGGTCAGGTGCGCGATAGCATGCACATCAACCTTCTCGATCAGTTCCAGAATGGATTTCACATAAATGCGTGTCGGCGCCAGTAAATGGTCCGCCAGCGGCTTACCTTCAAGCTCGGTGGTTTCTGGGTCGCAACCGCTGACTTCAACAATTTTACGTACCAGGGAGTAGCCGTTGGAGTGCGGGCCACTGGAACCGAGTGCAATCAGTACGTCACCGTCAGCCACTTTTGAACCGTCGATAATCTCTGATTTTTCGACGACGCCAACGCAGAAACCTGCCACGTCGTAATCTTCGCCGTGATACATCCCAGGCATTTCAGCAGTTTCGCCACCAACCAACGCACAGCCAGACTGCAGGCAACCTTCGGCAATGCCGTTGATTACGCTGGCTGCGGTGTCCACATCCAGTTTACCCGTTGCATAGTAGTCGAGGAAAAACAGCGGTTCAGCGCCCTGAACCACGAGGTCGTTCACACACATCGCCACGAGGTCAATGCCGATGGTATCGTGGCGTTTCAGATCCATCGCCAGACGCAGTTTTGTCCCTACGCCATCAGTGCCGGAAACCAGTACCGGTTCACGATATTTTTGCGGCAATGCGCACAGCGCACCGAAGCCACCCAGACCACCCATCACTTCCGGGCGACGAGTTTTCTTTACTACGCCTTTGATTCGATCAACCAGAGCATTACCCGCGTCAATATCAACACCGGCATCTTTGTAGCTAAGAGAGGTTTTATCGGTCACTGCTTGGGTCCCCACGCGTTAACTTGCGGTAGCAATTAAATTCGGCGCAATTCTAACAGGGAAAGCAAACGTTTGCGAGCCTGCTATGCATTGACTTTTATCTGTTGAGTATTTCAGCATTTTACAGTCGTTTATCTATTTGTTTGAACTGCGCCACGAAAATGAAACCGGGTTCAGCCTTGTGCTTGAAACCTGCCTGCTGAATGCACAGTATCGTACTGAAACCGGTTTCTGTTTTCTGTTGCGTGCCACATCGGGTGCGTTTGAACAGTGCAATCACGATAGGGGAAACGTATGTCTGGGTTTAAAGCAGATTTTATGTGGGGCGGTGCTGTGGCCGCTCATCAACTGGAAGGCGGCTGGCAGGCGGGCGGAAAGGGGATTAGCGTTGCCGATGTGATGACGGCTGGGGCCCATGGGGTTGCGCGTGAAATTACCGATGGCGTGGTGGCAGGTAAAAATTACCCTAACCACGAGGCCATCGATTTTTATCATCGCTATCAAGATGATATTAAGCTGTTTGCCGAAATGGGCTTTAAGTGCTTTCGTACCTCCATTGCGTGGACGCGTATTTTCCCGCAGGGCGATGAAGCACAGCCCAATGAAGCCGGATTGCAATTCTACGACGATCTCTTTGATGAATGTCTGAAGTATGGCATTGAACCGGTGATTACACTGTCGCATTTCGAGATGCCGTATCACCTGGTGACGGAATACGGTGGCTGGCGTAATCGTAAGCTGATCGATTTCTTTGTCCGTTTTGCCAGAGTGGTTTTCACTCGCTACCAGCATAAAGTGAAGTACTGGATGACGTTTAATGAAATCAACAACCAGGCTAACTTCCACGAAGATTTTGCTCCGTTTACCAACTCCGGCCTTAAGTATCAGCCGGGTGAAGACCGCGAACCGGTCATGTACCAGGCGGCGCACTATGAACTGGTGGCGAGCGCGCTGGCAGTAAAGGTTGCACATGAAATCAACCCGGCATTGCAGGTTGGGTGCATGATTGCTATGTGTCCTGTTTATCCACTGACCTGTGCGCCAGACGATATGATGATGGCAATGAACGCGATGCACCGTCGATATTGGTTTACCGACGTTCACGTACGGGGCAAGTATCCGCAGCATCTGTTGAACTACTTTGCGCGCCGCGGCTTCGAACTCGATATTACCGAAGAAGACCGACAAATACTGGCTCAGGGCTGCGTCGACTATATCGGCTTTAGCTACTATATGTCCTTCGCGACGCAGGCTACGGCAGATAACCCGCAGTTGGATTACGACGAATCGAAAAGCCTGGTTTCCAACCCGTACGTGCAGAAATCAGACTGGGGCTGGCAGATTGATCCCGTTGGTCTGCGCTATTCGCTGAACTGGTTCTGGGATCATTATCAACTGCCGCTGTTTATTGTTGAAAACGGGTTTGGCGCGATTGACGTACAGGAAAGTGACGGCACGGTGAACGATCGGTACCGCATCGACTACCTGGCAGCTCACATCCGTGAGATGAAAAAAGCGGTGGTGGAAGATGGCGTGGATCTTATGGGCTACACGCCATGGGGCTGTATTGATTTAGTGTCAGCGGGAACCGGAGAAATGAAAAAACGCTACGGATTTATTTATGTCGATAAAAATAATGACGGTAGCGGGACATTAGCACGTTCTCCTAAGATATCTTTTTCATGGTATCAAAATGTCATTCGGAGTAACGCTGAATCTCTATAAAATTCAGTGCATTGATATTAAGCCCCGCCCATGTTGCGGGGCTTGTTTTATACTCATCTTCCAGACGTAAATGACTTTGGTTGATCCATATCAAGCGTATCCAGTGTTGCGCCAGAGACGAAAAGCGGTATAATCCGGCGATTTTTTTTGTGGTTGCCACTCGTCTGAGGAAAGGAGAAGAGTATGAAGATCGTGGAAGTCAAACACCCACTCGTCAAACACAAGCTGGGACTGATGCGTGAAAACGACATCAGCACTAAACGCTTTCGTGAACTCGCCTCGGAAGTTGGCAGCCTGCTGACTTATGAAGCAACTGCAGGTCTGGAAACCGAAAAGGTGACCATTGAAGGCTGGAACGGCCCGGTTGAAGTAGACCAAATCAAAGGTAAAAAAATCACCGTTGTCCCCATCCTGCGTGCGGGCCTGGGTATGATGGAAGGCGTACTGGAGAACGTTCCGAGCGCGCGTATCAGCGTGGTGGGGATGTACCGTAACGAAGAGACGCTGGAGCCGGTTCCGTATTTCCAGAAACTGGTTTCTAACATCGATGAGCGCATGGCGCTGATCGTTGACCCGATGCTGGCAACCGGTGGTTCCGTTATCGCGACCATCGACCTGCTGAAGAATGCAGGCTGCACCAGCATTAAAGTACTGGTCCTGGTTGCAGCGCCAGAAGGTATTGCGGCACTGGAAAAAGCACACCCGGATGTTGAGCTGTACACCGCATCTATCGACCAGGGGCTGAACGAGCAGGGATACATTATTCCGGGACTCGGCGATGCCGGCGATAAGATTTTTGGTACCAAGTAAATGAATAAATAAAAAGAAGCCGACTTTAAGAGTCGGCTTTTTTTTGAATAAAACAACCCAATCGCTACTAACACACAATACTCAGAGGAAAACACTATGACGCGCCGTGCTATCGGGGTGAGTGAAAGACCGCCGCTTTTACAGACAATCCCGCTTAGTTTGCAGCACCTGTTCGCCATGTTTGGTGCAACGGTACTGGTGCCAGTCCTGTTTCATATCAACCCGGCTACCGTCCTGCTGTTTAACGGCATTGGTACGTTGCTGTATCTCTTCATTTGCAAAGGTAAAATTCCAGCCTATCTGGGTTCCAGCTTTGCGTTTATCTCCCCGGTACTGTTGCTGCTGCCGTTAGGGTATGAAGTGGCGCTGGGCGGTTTTATTATGTGCGGCGTACTGTTCTGCCTGGTTTCTTTCATCGTGAAGAAAGCCGGCACCGGCTGGCTGGATGTGATGTTCCCGCCTGCCGCGATGGGCGCAATCGTTGCCGTTATCGGTCTGGAGCTGGCGGGCGTTGCTGCGGGCATGGCGGGATTGTTGCCTGCTGAAGGGCAATTACCCGACTCGAAAACCATCATCATCTCAATGGTGACGCTGGCCGTAACGGTATTTGGCTCTGTGCTGTTCCGCGGTTTTATGGCGATTATCCCGATTCTGATTGGTGTACTGGCCGGCTACGCGCTTTCCTTTGTGATGGGCGTTGTGGACACCACACCCATTGCCCAAGCGCACTGGTTTGCTCTGCCGACGTTCTACACACCGCGCTTTGAATGGGTTGCCATTCTAACCATCCTGCCTGCGGCATTAGTCGTTATCGCCGAACACGTAGGCCACCTGGTCGTCACGGCCAACATTGTGAAAAAAGATCTGATTCGTGACCCTGGCCTGCACCGCTCGATGTTTGCCAACGGTCTGTCGACGGTGATCTCCGGTTTCTTCGGCTCAACGCCGAACACCACGTACGGCGAAAATATTGGCGTAATGGCGATTACCCGCGTTTACAGTACCTGGGTTATCGGCGGCGCGGCGATTTTTGCCATTCTGCTCTCCTGCGTGGGTAAACTGGCGGCGGCGATCCAAATCATCCCACTGCCTGTCATGGGCGGTGTATCGTTGCTGCTGTACGGCGTCATCGGCGCTTCCGGTATTCGCGTATTGATCGAGTCGAAAGTTGACTACAACAAAGCGCAAAATCTGATCCTGACCTCGGTTATTTTGATCATCGGCGTAAGTGGCGCGAAAGTTCACATTGGTGCCGCAGAGCTGAAAGGCATGGCGCTGGCGACCATTGTTGGTGTCTGCCTGAGCCTGATTTTCAAGGTCATCAGTCTGCTGCGCCCGGAAGAAGTTGTGCTTGACGCAGAAGATGCCGACAGTCCGCAACAGTAAATCTCTGACCGGGCGGCAGTGCTGCCCGGTTCTATCACGACGTATTTCTGTGTTAAACTCATCTCGATTTTATGAAATCCTGGGTTGAGGTATCTCTGAACACACCGGCACAGCTCTCTCTGCCACTTTATCTTCCTGACGATGAAACCTTCGCAAGTTTCTGGCCGGGGGATAACTCCTCTTTACTGGCTGCACTGCAAAACGTGCTGCGTCAGGAACATAGCGGGTACATTTATCTTTGGTCGCGTGAAGGCGCTGGCCGTAGTCATTTGCTGCATGCGGCCTGTGCAGAACTGTCTGCACGCGGTGATGCAGTAGGGTATGTGCCGCTCGATAAACGAACCTGGTTCGTCCCCGAGGTGCTCGATGGTATGGAGCATTTATCGTTGGTTTGCATCGATAACATCGAATGTGTGGCCGGCGATTCGCTGTGGGAAATGGCGATCTTTGATCTCTACAACCGCATCCTGGAATCAGGGAAAACGCGCCTGTTGATAACCGGTGATCGTCCGCCAAGGCAGCTTAATCTGGGACTGCCGGATCTGGCTTCTCGTCTGGACTGGGGGCAAATCTACAAGCTTCAGCCGCTTTCCGATGAAGACAAGCTACAGGCTTTGCAATTGCGTGCCAGATTACGCGGGTTCGAACTGCCGGAAGATGTGGGACGCTTCCTGCTAAAGCGTCTGGATCGCGAAATGCGTACGCTGTTTATGACGCTGGATCAACTGGACCATGCTTCGATCACCGCACAGCGCAAGCTGACGATTCCCTTCGTAAAAGAAATTTTGAAGCTGTAAGTGCCGCAGCCGAAAAACTGCGGCAGTCTTAATATTAACCGACGATTTCCAGCACTTGCTCAGGTGGGCGACCAATCCGCGCCTGACCTTTCGCTACCACAATCGGGCGCTCCATCAGCTTCGGGTTTTCGACCATCGCCTGAATCAGCGCATCTTCACTCAAACTGCTGTCCGCCAGGTTGAGCGATTTGTAGAGATCTTCTTTCTGACGCATCAGTTCGCGAGCGCTGGACATGCCCAGCATCTTCAGCAATTCACGCAGTGTCGCTGCATCAGCCGGGGTTTCCAGATAGAGCACGACTTCTGGCTCTACACCGTTAGACTTTAGTAATTCCAGCGTTTCACGGCTCTTTGAGCAGCGTGGGTTATGGTAAATTTTAATCGCGTCTGACATTTTTCTTCCTGTTACATTTTCGTATACGGTTTAAAGCGCTCTTGCAACTGGCGTAGCTGGTCGATACGGGCATCGTATCTGGCCTGCTGCTGGCTACCCAGTTTCACCTGGGAGCTTGCGCTGCTGAGCATCGAGATCGCCTGATCAAGACGGCCCGCCAGCGCATACCCTTCAGCACGCGCGGCCAGCTCCTGATCGCGGTTATTCAGGTTCGCTTCCGTTTGCGCCAACAGATCCCAGCCGTTAGTGTCATCTTTATGGTTAAACGTATAGCGATTCAGGATGGTGGCCGCCTCTTTCGCTTGTCCACCTTGCAAATACGCATTTGCCAGGTTGAGCTGCAATACTGGATTCACGCGCAGGTCACGAGCATTTTTCAGGTGATTAATGGCATCGCTGGTTTTCTTCTGGCCGAGATCGATGTCTGTTGCCAGGTCGAGATACCAGGCATTATTCGGATCTGCCGCCAGCAGCGGCTGTAGCGCTTTACGTGCTTCGTCGTATTTACTGGTTTCCATCGCTTGCAGCGCCCGACCGTACTGCGCAGCGCGCTGTTCGCGCACGTTGCCTTTCGACCAGTTATCCAGTAGATCGCTGGTTAACTGGTTGCGGCCTGAATTGTACATGCCCAGGGTGCGCGCTTTGGCCAAATAGAAATCTTCTGAAGATTGCACGACGACCGGGCGCATCTGGTTGGCGCGGTTACGCGCATCCGCCAGACGGCTTTCTGGCAGGGGGTGAGTCAGAAGAATTTCCGGGGGACGTGTAGAGTAACGGGCCTGATCGAGCAGTTTCTCCAGGAATGTTGGCATGGCCTGGGGATCGAATCCTGAACGTTGCAACACCTGAATACCGATGCGGTCTGCTTCCTGTTCGTTCTGCTGAGTAAAGCTAATCATCCCCTGGCGAGTACCCGCCAGCGTACCGGTTAGCGCCGCCATCCCTGCCTGCGGGCTGGCCATCGCTAATAAAATCGAGCCTAACGCGCCAACCCATGTCAGCGGTGCGCTACGTTTCTGATCTTCCATCGCTCGCGCCAGGTGGCGCTGCGTGACGTGAGAAATTTCGTGCGCCATTACCGATGCCAGTTGGCTTTCGTTATCGGAATAGCGGAACAGCGCTGAGTGCAATACAACGTTGCCGCCAAAAAAAGCGAAGGCGTTTATTTCATCGTTGTTAATTAAAAAGAAAGTGAAGGGCGTTTTTACGGAATCTGCATGCGAAACCAGGCGCATCCCCAGCGCATTAATATATTGGGTTAGCAGCGGATCGTTAATTAACGGCGCACTACCGCGCAGCTGGCGAACGTAATAATCGCCCATCTGCATTTCTTGTCCAATAGAAAGCGTACTCCCTGCCGAGGTTCCCATATCAGGTAGGGTATCCGCAGTGTCAGCAAATGCGGGCGCGACCTGACCGACGGTCAGTGCAGCAATGAGGGTAGCAACCAGGTTTTTTTTCAACTGCCTGAACATAACCTCTGTCCTGTATTCTTTTTTGAGATAGCCATTTGACCAATGCCGTGAAGTATCGTTCACACTCCGCAAGCTTAGCGAGTGTAACTGCGAAACCTGACGATGAACACCCAGGAAAAATGTCTTTTCACTTTGCGTAATCAGCCATAAAAAGCGAAGTCTTTTTTGTGACATTTCGATACAATTCGGGATCGCAATCCCGCTATTGAGGTTCAGGGAAGGTTTTATGCTCGAAATGTTGACGCAATGGTATCGCCGCCGCTTTAGCGACCCAGAGGCTATTGCTTTGCTGATTATTCTGGTTGCCGGTTTTGGCATCCTGTTCTTCTTTAGCGGTCTGCTAGCGCCGCTGCTGGTCGCGATTGTGCTGGCTTATTTGCTGGAGTGGCCTACCGCCCGGCTGGAAAATATCGGTTGCTCGCGGCGCTGGGCGACGTCAATTGTGCTGGTGGTGTTTGTCGGAATTTTGCTGCTGATGGCGTTTGTGGTAATGCCTGTCGCATGGCAGCAAGGCATCTATTTGATCCGCGATATGCCTGGCATGCTCAACAAGTTGTCTGACTTTGCCGCCACCTTACCGCGACGTTATCCGGCGCTGATGGATGCGGGCATCATTGATGCGATGGCTGAGAATATGCGTTCCCGGATGCTCACCATGGGCGATTCAGTGGTGAAATATTCGCTGGCTTCTCTGGTTGGGTTGTTGACGCTGGCGGTGTATCTGGTGCTTGTCCCACTGATGGTGTTTTTTTTGGTGAAGGATAAAAGCCAGATGTTGAATGCTGTGCGCCGGGTGCTACCGCGAAATCGTGGACTGGCGGGACAGGTCTGGAAAGAAATGAACCAGCAAATCACCAACTATATCCGCGGTAAAGTACTGGAGATGGTGGTGGTCGGTGTGGCAACCTGGCTGGGCTTCCTGATGTTTGGCCTTAACTACTCTCTGCTGCTGGCGGTGCTGGTGGGGTTCTCTGTGCTCATCCCGTACATCGGCGCGTTTGTGGTGACTATTCCGGTCGTTGGTGTGGCGTTGTTTCAGTTCGGACTCGGCACGGAGTTCTGGAGCTGTTTCGCCGTGTACCTGATAATCCAGGCGCTGGACGGCAATCTGCTGGTTCCCGTACTCTTCTCCGAAGCCGTAAACCTGCATCCATTGGTGATTATTCTGTCGGTAGTTATTTTCGGCGGCCTGTGGGGATTCTGGGGCGTTTTCTTTGCCATTCCGCTGGCGACGTTAATCAAAGCAGTGGTCCATGCCTGGCCGGATGGTCAGACGGTTGACGATCGCTAATCCATCAGTTCCGACGGCACCATGCTGTCGGAACTGAACTTGTCTGACCTCTATCCACACTTTCTGAATAATGTCCTCCGGTATCGTTTTTCTCCACGTTTGTCTTTAACTTGGCCCTCGTGATGCTTTTTTCGTCACGCAAGGAATAAGACCAACAGGAGAATTCAATGGGTCACAACATACACGCGCAACAAAAAGTGGGATGGGGCGGCTATCTCGCTTTTTTTATCACAATTGTCCTTTTTTCCGGCATGTTTGCGAAAAGTACCGAATGGTGGCGGGTATTTGACTTTACCGTCCTCAACGGCGCATTTGGGCAGATTAATGCGGCGGGCGACACGGCGGTCTCTTTTCGCGGTACGGGCGGTATGGGGGCAAAAGATGGCTTTTTATTCGCGCTTGAATTGGCACCTTCCGTCATTCTTTCTCTCGGGATTATTTCTGTAACCGAAGGGCTTGGAGGGCTGCGTGCGGCACAACAGCTGATGACGCCTGTTCTGCGACCTTTACTCGGTATCCCGGGTGTGTGCTCGTTGGCGCTGATCGCGAATTTACAAAATACCGATGCGGCGGCCGGGATGACCAAGGAAATGGCCGAAGAGGGGATCATTACCGAGCAAGAACGCGCCATCTTTGCCTGTTGGCAAACCAGCGGTAGCGCGTGCATCACTAACTATTTTTCGTCAGGCGCAGCCCTGTTTACGATGGTCACCGTACCGGTAATCACGCCGCTGGCGGTGATCCTTGTCTTCAAGTTTGTAGGGGCGAACCTGCTGCGGTTGTGGATCGCACAGCTTGAACATCGCCGTATGCAGCAGGAGGACTGAGATGACAACACACGTACGTAAAAATGTCATGGATATGTTTATCGACGGCGCACGACGCGGGTTTACTATTGCCACGACCAGCTTGTTACCTAACGTGGTGATGGCGTTTGTGATTATTCAGGCGCTGAAGGTGACGGGGTTACTCGACATCGTAGGCAGGGTATGTGAACCGGTCATGGCGTTGTGGGGGCTGCCGGGGGAGTCTGCCACCGTGCTGCTGGCGGCGGTGATGAGTATGGGAGGCGGCGTCGGCGTTTGTGCAAGCCTGGTTGTCGCCGGTACGCTTTCAGGACATGATGCTACGGTATTGCTACCGGCTATCTACCTGATGGGGAATCCGGTACAAAATGTGGGACGTTGTCTGGGAACGGCGGGAGTCCATCCTCGCTACTACCCGCTGATTATTGCAGTCTGTGTGATTAATGCGCTGCTCTCTATTTGGGTTATGCAGGTTATTGCCTGACAAGGAAGGTTATGAACTGTTCCATTCTTAATTTGACGTTGTTCCAGCATGGACACGTATACGCACCTGAAGATTTAGGCCAACAGGATATTCTGGTTTCTGGCGGTAAAATTGTCGCCATCGTCCCGTCTATCGCGGCAGAAGATTTTCCCGGCTGTGAGTGCATCAATCTTGACGGGGCAATTGTTTGTCCTGGCTTTATCGACCAACACGTCCATCTGATTGGCGGCGGCGGAGAGGCAGGGCCACATACCCGCACGCCGGAAGTGCGCTTGTCGCGACTGGTTGAAGCCGGTATCACTTCCGTTGTGGGATTGTTGGGAACGGACGGGATTACCCGTCATCCTGAGTCGTTGCTGGCGAAAACTCGTGCGCTGGAATGTGAGGGGATCAGCGCCTGGATGCTCACCGGGGCATATTCTCTACCTTCACCTACGATAACCGGCAGTATTGACCGCGATGTCGCGCTGATTGACAAAGTGATTGGCGTGAAATGCGCAGTTTCGGATCATCGATCCTCCGCTCCGAATACAACGGCGCTGGCGAACATGGCGGCGCAGTCGCGTGTTGGTGGGTTATTAGGGCAAAAACCCGGGATTAGCGTATTTCATATGGGGGACAGTCCACGCATGCTGGAACCGCTGTATAAAATTCTGGCGTGTTGCGATGTGCCGATGACCAAACTGTTGCCAACGCATGTTAATCGTGCGGAACCGTTGTTTCAGGCAGCGCTGGAGTATGCCCGCAAAGGCGGTTATATCGATATCACCAGCAGTATTGATGAGCCTGTTGATCCGGCAACGGCGATTGCTACAGCGTTGCGCCACGAAGTGCCGCTATCGCGTATTACCCTGAGCTCAGATGGCAACGGTAGCCAACCGGAATTTGATGCGTCCGGTAATCTGACAGGGATTGGCGTCGCAGGATTTGAATCACTTGCGGAAACGCTGCGTCAACTGGTGCATATTCATGCGATACCGCTGGAGCAGGCGCTATGCCCGCTTACACGCACAGTCGCGGAGTTTCTTGGGTTTGCGCATAAAGGGCGTCTGGCGGTGGGATGCGATGCGGACATTCTGGTGCTGAACGACGCGCTGGAAGTGAATGACCTGTGGGCGAAGGGGAAAGCCGTGGTGAAAGAGAAAAAGGCGTGCGTTAAAGGGACGTTTGAGTAACCGGGCGGTTATCTGCCGGATGGCGACGCTAAAGCGTCTTATCCGGCCTACGTGCGTGCATTTGTAGGCCGGATAAGGCGTTCACGCCGCCATCCGGCATTTCACGATCAGGCGTTTTCCAGAACCCAGTTCAGCACGATGTCGTGGTGATTGCTGGTTTTGAAATCATCAAACACATGTTCAATTTTGCCTTCGGCATCAATCAGGAAGCTGATGCGGTGGATGCCATCGTAGGTCTTACCCATAAATGACTTTTCACCCCAGACGCCAAACTGCTCGCAAACCTGATGATCTTCATCAGACAGGAGCGTGAAGTTAAGCACTTCTTTCTCCGCAAATCGGGAAAGCTTTTCTGGTTTATCGGTGCTTATCCCCAGCACCTCAACACCGGCTTTTTTTAACTGATCCATGTTATCGCGCAAGCCACAGGCCTGAACGGTACAGCCGGGCGTCATGGCTTTCGGGTAGAAATAAACCAGAACACGCTGTCCCTGGAAGTCGGTTAAATTTACTTGTTCTCCGTCTTGATCCGGCAAGCTAAATTTCGGTGCGATATCACCGGCTTTCAGTGGGTTCATTACTTAACTCCATCCTGTTCATCATGCTGTGAGTAATTGACGACGTTAATACTGCCTTGCGCATTGAGTTCTGTACAGAGTGCTTTAAACGCATCCTCAATATTTGCCGAATCATGTGACGCAGGACTATGTGCGGTAATTTGAATAAACAACTGTGCAGCCTTGCCGTTTTCTGCCGGCTGTGTGCGCGAAACCAGTTCCGCAATATTCATTTGGTGGCTGTCAAAAAGGGCGGTAAAGCGTTCAATCAAATGAGGCGAGTCGGGGACATCGACCTGTACCCATACCGTGGCGGGCATCGCCGGGCGGGGACGCGCGGTCGTACGCTTCATCACGATCAGTAAATCCAGCTCTGCACCCTTCAATGGCAAGGTTGATTCAATCAGGGTGATGGCATTCCAGGTGCCCGACAGCAACATGATAAACGTGAACTCATCACCCAGCATGGCCAGTCGGCTGTCTTCGATATTACAGCCGCAACTGCTGACATGACGCGTGATGGTGTTCACAATTCCTGGGCGGTCAGCACCCAGCGCAGTAATGACCAGATAGTGTTGCGATGGCGATGTCAAACCTGTTCTTCCTTTGAGCGGTGAGGTAATCATAAGGAAAGCATAAAAAAAACATGCATACAACAATCAGAAGGGCTATGGTCGCTTGCTTTTATTGTCGTACCAAACGTACCATTGAGACACTTGTTTGCACAGAGGATGGCCCATGTTCACGGGAAGTATTGTCGCGCTTATTACGCCGATGGATGAGAAAGGTAAAGTCTGCCGGTCGAGCCTGAAAAAACTGATTGATTATCATGTCGCCAGCGGCACCTCGGCGATCGTTTCGGTTGGCACCACCGGTGAGTCCGCTACCCTGAGTCATGATGAACATGGCGATGTGGTAATGATGACGCTGGAGCTGGCCGATGGGCGTATTCCGGTTATTGCCGGAACCGGCGCCAATGCGACCGCAGAAGGCATTAGTCTGACGCAGCGTTTTAACGACAGCGGTGTTGTCGGCTGCCTGACGGTGACGCCTTATTACAACCGCCCAACTCAGGAAGGTTTGTTCCAGCATTTCAAAGCCATCGCGGAACATACTGACCTGCCGCAAATTCTGTATAATGTGCCGTCCCGTACTGGCTGCGATATGCTGCCGGAAACCGTTGGTCGCCTGGCGAAGGTAAAAAATATTGTCGCTATCAAAGAGGCCACAGGGAACTTAAGTCGTGTTCACCAGATCAAAGAGCTGGTTTCAGACGATTTTATTCTGCTTAGCGGTGATGATGCGACCGGACTGGACTTCATGCAGCTTGGTGGTCATGGCGTGATTTCCGTAACGGCTAACGTTGCGGCACGCGATATGGCCGAAATGTGCAAACTGGCGGCAGAAGGGCATTTTGCCGAGGCGTGGGTGATCAACCAACGTCTGATGCCGTTACACAACAAACTATTTGTCGAACCCAATCCTATCCCAGTGAAATGGGCATGTAAGGAGTTGGGACTTGTGGCGACCGATACGCTACGTTTGCCGATGACGCCAATTACGGACAATGCTCGTGATATCGTCAAAGCGGCGCTTAAGCATGCCGGTTTGCTGTAAAGTTTAGGGAGATTTGATGGCTTACTCAGTACAAAAGTCGCGCCTGGCCAAGGTTGCGGGTGTTTCGCTTGTTATGTTGCTCGCGGCCTGTAGTTCTGACTCGCGCTATAAGCGCCAGGTGAGCGGTGATGAATCCTATCTGGAGGCCGCACCGCTTGCTGAGCTTCACGCGCCAGCTGGGATGATTCTGCCGGTGATGACCGGCGACTATAACATCCCGGTAACCAACGGCAGCGGTGCCGTGGGTAAAGCGCTGGATATTCGCCCACCGGCTCAGCCGTTAGCATTAGTTACTGGTGCCCGTACTCAGATCGCGGGCGATACAGCGACATTGTTGGTGGAAAATGGTCGTGGCAATACGCTGTGGCCGCAGGTCGTGAGCGTTGTTCAGTCTAAAAACTATACCATCGCGAAACGTGATGATGCCAGCCAGACACTAACCACTGATTGGGTTGACTGGAACCGTCTGGATGAAGACGAACAGTACCGTGGACGTTATCAAATCTCGGTTAAACCGCAGGGCTATCAGCAGGCGGTGACGGTGAAACTGATTAACCTCGAGCAGGCGGGTAAACCGGTAGCCGATGCGGCATCAATGCAGCGCTATAGCGCTGAGATGATGAACGTTATCTCTGCGGGTCTGGATAAGAACGCCACTGACGCCGCGAATGCCGCGCAGAACCGTTCTGCCGCGACGATGGACGTTCAGAGTGCTGCAGATGACACCGGTTTACCGATGCTGGTGGTACGTGGACCGTTCAACGTGGTGTGGCAGCGTCTGCCGGCAGCGCTGGAAAAAGTGGGCATGAAAGTGACCGACAGCACCCGTTCTCAGGGCAGCATCGCTGTGACTTACAAACCACTGTCAGACAGTAACTGGCAGGAGCTGGGCGCAAGCGATCCGGGTCTGGTATCCGGCGACTACAAACTGCAGGTCGGTGATTTAGACAACCGCAGTAGTTTGCAGTTTATCGATCCGAAAGGGCATACCCTGACGCAAAGCCAGAACGACGCGCTGGTCGCCGTCTTCCAGGCAGCGTTCAGTAAGTAAAAATAAAGGGCTGGATAACTCCAGCCCTTTTTTTCTGATATGATACGCAAACGTGTGCGTCGGCAGAAAAACGCAATATTTATCGTTAATTCACACCCAGGAGTAATAAAGATGCAAAAGCAAGCTGAGTTGTATCGTGGTAAAGCGAAGACCGTATACAGCACGGAAAACCCGGACCTGTTGGTGCTCGAATTCCGCAATGATACGTCAGCAGGGGATGGCGCACGCATTGAACAGTTTGACCGTAAAGGCATGGTGAACAACAAGTTCAACCATTTCATTATGACTAAACTGCAAGAAGCGGGCATTCCTACCCAGATGGAGCGACTGCTTTCCGATACCGAATGTCTGGTGAAAAAACTGGAGATGGTACCGGTTGAATGTGTGGTACGTAACCGCGCGGCAGGCTCACTGGTTAAGCGTTTAGGCGTTGAGGAAGGTATTGAACTGAATCCGCCGCTGTTTGATCTGTTCCTGAAAAATGATGCTATGCACGATCCAATGATTAACGATTCCTATTGCGAAACTTTTGGTTGGGTGAGCAAAGAGAATCTGGCACGTATGAAAGAGCTGACCTACAAAGCCAACGACGTGCTGAAAAAGATGTTCGATGACGCAGGCCTGATTCTGGTCGACTTCAAACTTGAGTTTGGCTTGTACAAAGGCGAAGTGGTGCTGGGCGACGAATTCTCACCGGACGGTAGCCGTCTGTGGGACAAAGAAACGCTGGATAAAATGGACAAAGATCGCTTCCGTCAGAGTCTGGGCGGCCTGATCGAAGCCTATGAAGCTGTCGCGCATCGTCTGGGTGTGAAGTTAGACTAATCCTCCCCCTGAGCCGGCGATCGCTCTCCGGCTCATCAATCCCCCCCGATTTTGATTACTGTTTCTTATGGTAATCCTGTTCCGAACCGCCTACGATCATCAACATAATGAATAAAAAGTTGAGGTGACTATGCGCTGGCAAGGGCGTCGTGAAAGTGACAATGTGGAAGACAGACGAAATAGCGCAGGCGGTGGTCCTTCTATGGGCGGCCCTGGTTTTCGTTTGCCGAGTGGTAAAGGCGGTATCATTCTGCTGATTGTGGTGCTTGTCGCGGGCTATTATGGCGTGGATCTCACCGGACTGATGACCGGCCAGCCTGTTTCGCAACAGCAAACCACGCGCTCCATCAGCCCAAATGATGATGAAGCCGCAAAATTTACCTCAGTGATACTGGCAACGACCGAAGATACCTGGGGTCAGCAGTTTGAAAAAATGGGGCGCACCTATCAACAGCCGAAGCTGGTGATGTATCGTGGCGCGACGCGTACCGGCTGCGGTGCGGGCCAGTCCGTGATGGGCCCGTTTTATTGCCCGGCGGACGGCACGGTATATATCGATCTTTCCTTCTATGATGACATGAAAAATAAGCTGGGCGCTGATGGCGATTTTGCTCAGGGATATGTCATCGCGCACGAAGTGGGCCACCATGTGCAGAAACTGCTGGGTATTGAACCGAAAGTTCGCCAGATGCAGCAGAATGCCTCTCAGGCCGAAGTGAATCGCCTTTCCGTTCGTATGGAGCTGCAGGCGGATTGCTTTGCGGGTGTCTGGGGACACAGTATGCAGCAGCAGGGTGTACTTGAATCCGGCGATCTGCAAGAGGCGCTAAACGCTGCTCAGGCCATTGGTGATGATCGTTTGCAACAGCAAGGGCAAGGGCGCGTTGTGCCCGATAGCTTTACTCACGGCACCTCGCAGCAACGTTACACCTGGTTTAAACGCGGCTTTGACAGTGGCGATCCGGGACAATGTAATACCTTTGGCAAAGGCATTTAAGATATTGAGGCAGGGATGTCTGACAATGCAGCACTGAGTGCGCTCACAGAACAGATGAGCCGCGAAGGGATTCGTCGTCTGCTGATAATCAGCGGCGAAGAAAACTGGTGCCAGGCCCAAGCGTTAGCGCTACGCAATACATTGCCGGGCGACTGGCTGTGGGTGGGGGCAACAGCCCCTGCTGAGCCGAACTGCACACCCCAGGCGCTACAGACGCTGTTAGGGCGTGAATTTCGCCATGCCGTTTTTGATGCCGGGCAGGGATTCGACGCGGCGGCATTTGCCGCACTCAGCGGCACGCTCCGCGCCGGGAGTTGGCTGGTGTTGCTGACCCCACCCTGGCAGGACTGGCACACGCATCCGGACGCGGATTCCCTGCGCTGGAGCGACTGCGCTGAACCTATCCCAACACCGCACTTTGTTGAACACTTCAGGCGAGCAGTGGCTCGTGAAGGGGAAACGCTACACTGGCAACAGCATCAGGCGAAATCCTATCCGCATTTTCCTGTACGAGCAGACTGGCAGGCGGCAAACGGCGATCCTCAGCCGGAACAGGCGAAGATTTTACATCATTTACTGGATATGCCTCCGGGTGTGGTTGCGGTGACCGCCGCGCGTGGTCGGGGCAAATCCGCGCTGGCCGGGCAGTTGATTTCGCGTATGAAGGGGACGGCAATCGTTACCGCACCGGCGAAAGCGGCAACAGATATACTGGCGCAATTTGCCGGGGAACGCTACTGCTTTATGGCGCCGGACGCGCTGTTAGCCAGTGCTGAAACGGCTGACTGGCTCGTTGTTGATGAAGCTGCTGCTATTCCTGCGCCGCTTCTGCACCAGCTGGTTTCACGTTTTCCCCGCACGCTGTTAACGACAACCGTTCAGGGCTATGAGGGAACCGGCAGAGGGTTTTTGTTGAAATTCTGCGCTCGCTTTCCCAATCTTCAACGCTATGAGTTGCAACAACCCATTCGCTGGGCGCAGGGATGTCCGCTGGAAAAAATCGTCAGCGATGCGCTGGTGTTTGACGACGAAACGTTTACGCATGCCCCATTGGGGGAGCTGCACTTCTCGGTGTTTGAGCAACACTCATGGCATACAAAACCGGCGCTGCCGTTAGCGGTATATCAACTGCTTTCCGGCGCGCATTATCGCACTTCACCACTGGATCTGCGCCGGATGATGGATGCGCCGGGGCAGCATTTTCTTCAGGCATCGGGCGTGGACGCTGTTGCAGGCGCTGTCTGGCTGGTGGATGAGGGGGGACTATCCGCAGAATTAAGTCAGGCTGTATGGGCGGGATATCGTCGCCCAAGAGGCAATCTGGTTGCGCAGTCACTGGCGGCGCATGGCAGCGATCCGCTGGCCGCAACGCTGGTTGGCCGGCGGGTGAGCCGAATTGCGGTTCATCCAGCGCGGCAAAGAGAAGGTATTGGACAACAGCTGATTATGCAGGCCCATCAGTATTCCTCGCAGTGTGACTATTTGTCCGTCAGCTTTGGTTATACGGCTGAGCTATGGCGTTTCTGGCAACGCTGCGGTTTTGTCCTGGTGCGGATGGGGAATCATCGTGAAGCCAGCAGCGGGTGCTATACGGCAATGGCGTTACTTCCTATCAGTGATGCCGGGCAGCGTCTGGCTGAGCGGGAGCATCAGCGATTGTGTCGCGATGCGGCGATCCTCGCACAATGGAATGATGAGTGTATCCCGGTCGTTCCACTGAAAGCGTCTACGCTTAATGATGATGACTGGGATGAGCTGGCAGGGTTTGCCTTCGCGCATCGGCCGTTACTCACATCACTCGGTTGCCTGAGCCGTCTGCTTGAGCACAGCGAACAGCCTCTCCCGGCGCTGCGTGGGCGTTTACAGGAAAAATGCAGTGACGCGGAATTGTGCAAGCGGCTGAAGGTCCCGGGGCGCAAAGCGTTGTTGCTGGTTCAGCGTGAAGAGGCGGCACAGGCGTTAGCGCAGTTGGATACCGAACGTCAGCAACGGTTACGTAATCGCATTATGCAATGGCAATTTTTTCACTAACTTCTTCAATTTCCTGGCATGGTCATTGCGGTTAAGCGGCGTAGAATAATTCTCATCAGTTAAGGAGATCGCCATGAAACATGACCATTTTGTTGTTCAAAGCCCCGATAAACCCGCTCAACAGTTGCTGTTGCTGTTTCATGGCGTCGGCGATAATCCGGTAGCCATGGGCGAAATTGGTTCCTGGTTTGCACCACTGTTTCCGGACGCGCTGATTGTCAGCATTGGTGGCGCTGAGCCTTATGGCGCTGCCGGAGGGCGTCAGTGGTTTTCTGTTCAGGGTGTAACGGAAGAGAACCGTCAGGCGCGTATTGATGCCATCATGCCGGTGTTTATCGAAACCGTTCGCTATTGGCAGAAACAGAGTGGTGTGTCACCTCAGGCTACCGCGTTGATTGGTTTTTCTCAGGGGGCGATTATGTCACTCGAGAGTATCAAAGCGGAGCCGGGGCTGGCATCGCGGGTCATCGCCTTTAATGGTCGTTACGCCACCTTGCCGGAAGCGGCTACCACCTCCACCACGGTGCATTTGATTCACGGCGGTGAAGATCGGGTGATTGAGTTATCTCATGCCGTTGCTGCGCAGGAAGCGTTAATTCGTGCAGGTGGGGATGTGACGCTGGATATCGTCGAAAATCTGGGGCACGCCATTGATGAACACAGCATGCAGTTTGCGCTCGACCATCTGCGTTTTACCGTGCCGAAGCACTACTTTGATGAAGCGCTGAGCGGTGGTAAGCCTCACGATGATGATGTGATTGAGATGATTTAACCTGTAGGCCGGATAAGGCGAAGCCGCCATCCGGCATGACAGTCAGTGATAGTGCCGGATAGCAACGTAAGATGTGGTATCCGGCCTACAAATTATTTCTTCGGCTGATCCTTGTTCGGCCAATCGTCGTCATCGTCCCATTTATCGTTAAAATCACGATGCGGGGGAAGCTCCGGCTTATTGGCGAGAAACTTCTTGTGGTCGACACGCTTAAGATCTTTGATCACATTCAGCAGTACCCCCACCAGAAACACCAGCACTAAAATCCACCAATATTTTGCCAGCCAGTCCATGCTCATTTCCTCTTGCAGGAACACTCATCAGGCGACGAGTTGTTCCATGATACGTTGATACATACGGGCAAGCAGCTGCAGGTCGGCGGCATTGACGCATTCATTTATTTTATGAATGGTGGCATTGACCGGCCCAAGTTCCACCACCTGTGCCCCCATGCGGGCAATAAAGCGCCCGTCGGATGTCCCGCCTGTCGTCAGTAACTGCGGTTTAATCTCATTATAGTGCTCAATGGCGTTCACCACTGCATCCACCAGTTTACCGCGTTCAGTCAGGAACGGTTGGCCGGAAAGCCACCAGTCTACTGTGTAACGCAGTTGGTGCTTGTCCAACAGTTCCAGTACCCGCGACTTAATCATTTCGTCATTTAATTCGGTGCTGAAACGGAAGTTGAACTGAATAAACAGTTCGCCGGGGATGACGTTGTTGCTGCCCGTGCCTGCCTGAATATTGGCAATCTGCATGCTGGTTGCCGGGAAGAACTCATTGCCCTGATCCCACTCAATCGCCACCAGCTCATTGAGCATTGGCGCGGCCCGGTGCACCGGGTTATCAGCCAGATGCGGATAGGCCACATGCCCCTGTACGCCATGAATAGTCAGGTTGCAGGTGAGGGAACCACGACGTCCATTTTTCACTACGTCACCGACGATTTCGGTGCTGGACGGCTCACCGACCAGGCAATAATCCAGCCGCTCATTGCGCGCCATCAGCGTTTCAACGACCTTCACGGTGCCGTTTTTAGCGCTGGCTTCTTCGTCAGACGTTATCAAAAATGCCAGACGCCCTTGATGGTTCGGATGTTGGGCGACAAATCGCTCTGCCGCTACGACCATTGCCGCCAGCGAACCTTTCATATCGGCCGCACCGCGCCCGAACAGCATGCCGTCGCGAATGGTCGGTTCAAACGGCGGATTGATCCACCGATCAACATCGCCTGCGGGCACTACGTCGGTGTGACCGGCAAATGCCAGGGTCTCACCTTTTCCGCGCCATGCCCAAAAATTCTGTGTGTCACCAAAATCCATTCGCTCAACGGTAAAACCTACCGCACGCAGACGTTCAATCATTAACGCCTGGCACCCGGCATCATCCGGGCTCAGGGAAGGGCGGCGAATAAGCTGCTGTGTCAGCTCAATAACCGGGCACGACATAGACTATACCTCATTAAAAAACTGCAAATACTCGTCATCTTTCAAGCTGCATGTGCGGCGATGGCATTCACTCACTCCAGTCACTTACTTTAGTAAGCTCCTGTTACTCATTCGCTGGTTGCCTTCCCGCTGCCCGAAATCCATTGAGTATAACTGGATTCACTGAAACCAAGCAGCATAGGCTTACCCGGCGCGCAGAGCAATGGGCGTTTGATAATTGCAGGCATTTCAATCATCAATGAGGCGGCAGCAGTGGCATCCGTGATTTGATTACGCGTTGCTTCATCCAGTTTGCGCCAGGTGGTTCCCCGCATATTGAGCAGCGCCTCCCAGCCTAACTCGCTGATAAAGGACTGTAACAGCGCGTTGTCCAGACCGTCGACACGATAATCATGGAAGCGGTAGTCAATACCCTGCGTTTCCAGCCAGCGTCGGGCCTTTTTAATTGTATCGCAATTCTTAATGCCGTAGAGGGTGATCATGTGAATCCTTATTAACGTATTTTGAATACTTATTCTTGTATTCTCGCGTTTCTGATAATACATATTGTCATTCATTCGTTATAGAAAAATATAACATTGTTGAACAACGGTGAATAATGATTCCTGAAAGTTCCAAAATTTCACGTCGATCGGTATTTCAGAATTAGCCTGTTTGCATCAGTCTGTTTTTCCATCAAAATTGTCAAAGTCGTAGATTATGTGTGAATATTTCAAAATATTGCAGTGAGTCACATAAAATTTATGGGTATAGCGCATAGTGATGACATGACCCCAGGCACTGGAGGATGTAATCACAACCATCGGTTAAATTATCTTCTTTTAATGAGGATGATTTCGTAGAATGCCCATAATAATAAGAGAGGTCGTTATGATTGAACGTGAACTGGGGAACTGGAAAGACTTTATCGAAGTGATGCTTCGTAAATAATTTTCTGGAAGAAATTCATATCCTGAAAAGGATGAAAAAGGCGACTCATCGTAAGTCGCCTTTTTTGTTCCCGATTATTCTGGGCGTGGCTTCAACGGGAAGCGTCTGCGCACCAGCACAAAGAACAGCGGGACGAAGAAAATCGCCAGAATGGTGGCTGAAATCATCCCCCCCATTACGCCGGTCCCAACCGCATGCTGACCGCCGGAGCCAGCACCGCTGCTGATTGTCATCGGCAGTACCCCGAAGATAAACGCCAACGATGTCATGAGAATCGGACGTAAACGTTGGCGACACGCATGCAGCGTAGCGTCGAGCAGGTCGTGTCCTTTTTCGTTCATCTCGTTGGCGAATTCAACAATCAGTATCGCGTTCTTCGCCGATAGCCCGATTACTGTTAATAAGCCAACCTGGAAATAAACGTCGTTTTCCAGACCGCGCATCCAGGTCGCCAGCAGCGCGCCAATGACCCCCAACGGTACGACTAGCATAACGGAGAACGGTACCGACCAGCTCTCATACAGCGCAGCCAGACACAGGAACACGACCAACAGCGAAATGGCGTACAGGGCAGGAGCCTGAGATCCCGATAACCGTTCCTGATACGACATCGCCGTCCATTCAAGGCCAAATCCGGTTGGTAACTGGCGAACCAGCGACTCCATCACGTCCATTGCCGTACCAGTACTGACTCCGGGTGCGGCTTCGCCGACAATTTCAACAGCAGAATAACCGTTATATCGCTCCAGACGCGGTGAACCGGTTTCCCAGCGCGAAGTGGCAAATGCGGAGAACGGCACCATGCCGCCGCTGCTATTGCGCACATACCACAGGTTAATATCGTCCGGGAGCATGCGGTATTTTGCCGCAGCCTGGACGTAAACCTTCTTCACACGTCCCCTGTCCATAAAGTCGTTTACGTAACTGGAGCCCCACGCCGTCTGTAATGTGTCGTTGATGTCGTCAATGGAAACGCCCAGCGCCTGAGCTTTACGCTGATCAATATCAATTTGCAGTTGCGGACTGTCATCCAGACCGTTATGGCGAACACGGGTCAGTGAAGCGTCTTTCCCGGCCAGCTCAATGAGTTTGTCGCGTGCGGCCATTAACGCGTCATGGCCTGCACCAGCGTGGTCCTGTAATTCCATATCGAAACCGGCGGAACTACCAAGACCGCTGATGGCCGGAGGGCTACTGGCGAAGACGCGGGCTTCTTTAATCTTATTGAAGGCTTTGGTCGCGCGTTCGATAATGGCGAAAGACGTCCCGGTAGTGGTGTCGCGCTGATCCCAGTCTTTTAAGCGGACAAACATACGCGCCACGTTTTGACCGTTCCCGCCAGGGCCGGAACCGACCGTGGAAAAGACCGACATAATGTTGTCTTTTTCGTGGGTGAAGTAGTACTTCTCGACTTCCTCAACGACTTTTAATGTTTGCTGCTGCGTGGAGCCGCTCGGCAACTGTACCGAGGTGGTAAACATCCCGCGGTCTTCTAACGGCAAGAAGGACGTTGGCAGGCGCAGGAACAGGAACACCATCCCGCCAAGCAGCAGTCCGTAGATCAGTATCCAGCGCAGGCTGCGATGCAGGATCCGAGCAACGCCTTTTTCGTAACGCTCAGCGTTGCGGTTAAACATGCGGTTAAACCAGCCGAAGAAGCCTGTTTGACCATGATGCTCACCTTTATGCAGCGGTTTAAGTAGCGTAGCGCACAGGGCAGGGGTGAGGATCATCGCCACCAGAACGGACAGCACCATCGCGGAGACGATAGTAATCGAGAACTGGCGATAAATGGCCCCGGTAGTGCCGCCAAAGAAGGCCATTGGAATAAAGACCGCCGACAGCACCATGGCGATACCGACCAGCGCGCCCTGGATTTGCCCCATCGATTTTCGCGTCGCTTCACGTGGTGAGAGACCTTCCTCACTCATAATACGCTCGACGTTTTCCACCACCACGATAGCGTCATCAACCAGCAGGCCGATCGCCAGCACCATCGCAAACATTGTTAAGGTGTTAACGCTGTAGCCAAAGGCGTAAAGCACGGAGAAGGTACCCATCAAAACGATAGGAACGGCGATGGTGGGAATCAGCGTGGCACGGAAATTTTGCAGGAACAGGTACATCACAAGGAAAACCAGCGCGATCGCTTCGAGCAGCGTTTTCACCACATCGATAATCGACGCTTTGACGAAGGAGGTGGTTTCATAGGCCACCTTGTATTCCAGCCCGTGCGGAAAATACTGCGACAGCTCATCGAGGCGGTTGATGACCAGTTCCGCTGTTGCCATTTCATTGGCGCCAGAGGCCAGTTTTACCCCCAGACCGGAAGCCGGGTTGCCATTAAAGCGGCTAAGGTAGTCGTACTTCTCGGCCCCCATTTCGACCGTTGCCACATCGCCTAATCTGACCTCCGAGCCGTCCTGGTTAACGCGTAGTGTAATATCGCGGAACTGTTCCGGCGTTTGTAGTAGCGACTGCGCGTTGATCGTCGCGTTCAGCGCCTGTTTGTCCACCGAAGGCGTACCGCCAAGCTGCCCAACCGCAATTTGCGCATTCTGTGACTCAATAGCGTCAGTCACATCTTTGGCGGTCATCTGGAAGCTGTTAAGTTTGGCCGGATCGAGCCAGATACGCATGGAATACTGTGAACCGTAAGCATCAATATCCCCCACACCGTTAATACGGCTAAGCGGGTCCTGAATATTACTTGCCACGTAGTCGGCAATATCTTGCTTATCCATTGAGCCATCGGTAGACACAAAAGCGATGGTCAGAATATTGGTATCCCCGGTTTTTCGCACCGTAACACCCTGATCCTGTACCGCCTGTGGCAGTTTACGCATCGCCGATTGCAGCTGGTTTTGCACCTGCTGTACAGCTTCATCAGGATCGGTCCCGGCAACGAAGCTAAGCGTCACCGTCGCCTGACCAGTTCCGCTGCTTTGGGATGACATATACATCAGATTGTCGAGACCCGTCATGTTCTGCTCGATAACCTGGGTCACCGTGTTTTCCAGGGTTTGTGCAGATGCGCCTGGATAGTTTGCGGTAACCCGCACGTTTGGCGGTGCCAGGTCGGGATATTGCTCAACGGGCAGCGAAAAAATAGCCAGGGCTCCCGTCAGGCACAACAGGATAGCTAACACCCAGGCAAAAATGGGGCGATCGATGAAAAAATTCGCCATTAAAAGGGGACCTCGTGTTTCTGCGTATATTTATGCGTATGACTTGCTTACTGTAGCGGCAAGGTACGGGGCAAACGTGGAGAAAAAAAGAAGATAATGTAAATTATCATGCCCGTTTACAGCGTACCTTTTGTGCCAACGCCGTCAGGCCTGAATTCAGGCTTTCCGACGCTTTGCTGTTCTTTAGGTTAGCTGACTGTCGGTCTCTGCCGACCGAAAGCTGATGCTCACCAGCGTGCCTCCTCCGGAAGGTTGCGAGAAGGTCAACGTACCGCTGAGCCTCTCTGCGCGCTCACGCATGATATTCAGACCGTAGTGCCCCGTAGGCTCATGAGGCTCACCGATGCCGACACCGTTATCACGGATATAAACGGTATGATTACCATCCGGCGCGGTCACGCAACTGACCGCAATTTCGCTGGCATTGGCATGCTTAATGGCATTCAGCACCGCTTCACGGACGATCTGTAACAGATGCACCTGCATTTGCGCGTCCAGTGCCAGTGTTGGCAGCCGACAATCGAGAGTCAGTTTAGCAGATGTTTGATTTTGCAACGTTTCCAGCATTTCATGCAGGGCGGAAGGCAAATCGGCCTGCTGTAAGGTCAGGCGGAAGGTGGTAAGCAGCTCACGCAGTTGGCGGTAAGCATCATTCAGCGCCTGGGAGAAGTCCGCCATGATGCTTTGCGCCGGAACGTTATCCTGCGGAATAGCGCGTTTTAGTAGCGTAAGCTGAATACGTAAATAAGAAAGTACCTGCGCCAGCGAGTCGTGCAGCTCGCGGGCGATGGTTGCTCGCTCTTCCATTAGCAGCAACTGCTGAAAGTGCTTTTGCGCCTGGTTGAAGTACAGCCCGCGCCCGAGCATCGTTGATACGCTGTTGAGCAGTGGCGTGGAAGCATTCACATTCGGGCTTTGCCAGTGCAGTTCACCGTAAACCGTATCTTGCATTGTGACGGGCAGGATCTGCATCGGCAGTTCAGGGCTTGCCGTTCCTTCGCTGATTCGCCAGTTATCACCGACGGTGAGCTCCAGGAAATACGCGGCGTCATGTTCGCGGACAATCTGTAAAATATGGCGGAAGCAATACACGTCAATCTGGCTGGTATTCAGTGCCTGGGAACATTGATATAACACTTCCAGGCGGCGATTGGCTTCGTGGAGATCGTGGGTTTTCTCGGCGACGGAGGCTTCCAGCGAGCGGTACAGCTTATGCAACTCACTCGACATCTGGCTAAACGTCTTCGCCAGTAATCCCAGTTCGTTGGGGAGTTGTGTATCCAGCGGTGAGATATCAAACCGACCGTGTTCAATATGCTGGCTGGCCATCACCAGCTTATTCAGCGGGCGCACGACCTGCTGGCGAATACGCCGTAGCGTAAAGAAGACGAGGGTGAAGATGCCGATCCCTCCCGCCAGCGATATGCCAAAAACCAGCATCACCTTGCGCTCGGCATAATGCTGCAACGCCAGCACGAAGAGATCAATTTGATCGACGTAGTTGTTGATATTGGACTGATACCACTGCAAGTCGCCATCGATCAGACGGGCGTTCATTTCCAGCCAGTTAGCATGCAGACGTCCATAGCGGATTTTTACCGCTTGCGGCACATACCACGCATTCAGATTCTGAAGTGCCGGTGAGTTTAGCGCCTGCTGGAAAAGCTGGCGGTGGGCGTTGAGCTGTGGGCTTTGGCTTTGTAGATCGTAACCCAGACGATAGCTTTGCATGCGCAATGAGCCAGCAACGTTGATGGCTTCGGCATCGCGCAAGCTGCTGGTCAGCGTAAGCAGTGCAATACCCGTTGAGAGAATCGACAGCAACACTATATAGAAAAAAGCCTTAGCCAGGCTGGCCGAGACCGGACGCTTTACCGTCACTTGCGCACCCTCACACAATTCACGCCACGCTCCGACTCAACCTGAACGATTCAGCGTATTTGATAAATGTTAAAAAAGTAATCATGAAACTGAACGTTAAATGAAACACAATTTCATATTCGATGAAATAAATTGATCTGCCACAGGTTCTGGATAAATAGTTGTGCTTCCTGGGCAAATGAACATTGCCGCCCTCTTCAGGGTCGGTTAATAACAACAGTCATATAAAGAATAAGGTTTTCGCAACCAAAAAAGAAGGAAGCCATGAATCGTTTTATTATGGTCAATAGCCAACAGTGCCTGGGATGCCACGCCTGTGAGGTCGCCTGTGTCATGGCCCACAATGACGAGCAACATGTCCTGAGCCAACGGCATTTTCAGCCCCGAATTACCGTCATCAAGCATCAGCAACAGCGCAGTGCAGTCACCTGCCACCACTGCGAAGATGCCCCTTGCGCCAGAAGTTGCCCGAATGGGGCCATTAGTCATGAGCACGACAGCGTTCAGGTGAATGCGCAAAAGTGTATTGGCTGCAAATCGTGCGTCGTTGCCTGTCCTTTTGGTACGATGCAGATCGTACTTACTCCTGTCGCTAAAGGAAAGGTAAAAGCAACGGCGCACAAATGCGACCTGTGTCAGGGGCGTGAAGAGGGCCCGGCTTGTGTGGAGAACTGTCCGGCGCAGGCGTTACAACTGGTGACGGAAAGCTCGCTTACCGGATTATCAAAAGCACGTCGGCTGCGTACGGCGAGCCTAGAAAGTCAGCCCTGGCATGCCAGCGCGACCGATTTTACGCCCCATCAGCTCACCAGGCGTGAGCAGATGCAGGCGACGCCGCCGCGCGGTGAACCGGATAAATTGGCGATAGAAGCCCGCAAAACCAGCTTTGATGAAATATACCTGCCATTTCGTACGGCGCAGGCGGAGCGGGAAGCGTCTCGTTGCCTGAAATGCGGCGAGCACAGTATTTGTGAATGGACCTGCCCGCTGCATAACCACATCCCGCAGTGGATTGAACTGGTCAAAGCCGGGAACATTGATGCGGCGGTAGAACTTTCTCACCAGACTAACTGCCTGCCGGAGGTGACCGGGCGCGTCTGTCCACAGGACCGACTGTGCGAAGGGGCCTGCACGGTGCGGAACGAACATGGTGCGGTGACTATCGGCAATATTGAACGTTATATTTCTGACCGTGCGCTGAGCAAAGGATGGCGACCCGACCTTAGCCATGTGCAGAAAGTCGATAAACGTGTCGCTATTATTGGCGCAGGTCCGGCCGGTCTGGCCTGCGCGGATGTGTTAGCGCGAAACGGCATCAGCGCTACCGTGTTCGATCGTCATCCAGAAATTGGCGGCTTGCTGACGTTTGGCATTCCGGCTTTCAAGTTGGACAAATCGTTGCTGGCGCGCCGCCGTGAAATCTTTAGCGCCATGGGTATTCATTTCGAACTTAACTGCGAAGTGGGTAAAGACGTGGCGCTCTCCTCGCTGCTGGACGATTACGACGCCGTATTTGTGGGAGTTGGTACCTATCGTTCGATGAAAGCCGATCTGCCAAATGAAGATGCGCCGGGCGTTTATGATGCGCTGCCGTTCCTGATTGCCAACACCAAGCAGGTGATGGGGCTGGAGGAACTGCCTGAAGAGCCGTTTATCGATACCGCAGGATTGAACGTGGTTGTGCTGGGCGGCGGCGATACGGCGATGGACTGCGTCCGAACCGCGTTACGTCACGGAGCGAGTCAGGTGACCTGCGCTTATCGCCGTGATGAGGCCAACATGCCGGGCTCGAAAAAAGAGGTGAAGAACGCGCGTGAAGAGGGGGCTAATTTCGAATTTAACGTCCAGCCGGTTGAGCTGGTGTTGCATGCCGATGGACGCGTCAGCGGTGTACGTTTTTTACGTACTCAGCTTGGCGAACCGGATGCGCAGGGCCGTCGTCGCCCGGTTCCCATCGCCGGGAGTGAGTTTGTCATGCCCGCTGATGCGGTGATCATGGCGTTTGGTTTTCACCCACACGGCATGCCGTGGCTGGAGTCGCATGGCGTTAAGGTTGATAACTGGGGGCGCATTGCCGCTGATGTTGAAAGCGCATACCGTTATCAAACCAGCAATCCGAAAATCTTTGCGGGTGGTGATGCAGTTCGCGGTGCGGATCTGGTCGTTACTGCGATGGCGGAAGGGCGACATGCCGCACAGGGCATCATTGACTGGCTGGGTGTAAAATCAGTCAAATCTCACTAGCCTAAGGTCAAGACAAACCCGGTTTCACGGCGTAGTATTATTTCTCACTTCTTGCTGTGGAGCCGGTATGTCGCAAAAAATTACCCTCATCAAAGATAAAGTCCTTTCTGATAACTACTTCATCCTGCGCAATATCACCTATGACCTGACCCGCAGCAATGGCGAGGTCATTCGCCACAAACGTGAGGTTTACGATCGCGGTAACGGCGCCACAGTTTTACTGTATAACCCAGAGAAAAAAACCGTCGTGCTGACTCGTCAGTTTCGTATTGCGACCTGGGTCAACGGCAATGAAAGTGGACAACTGATTGAAGCCTGCGCCGGGTTGCTGGACAACGATGAGCCGGAAGTTTGCATTCGTAAAGAAGCCATTGAAGAGACCGGCTTTGAAGTGGGCGAAGCACGGAAAATTTTTGAGTTATATATGTCCCCGGGCGGCGTGACGGAGATCATTCACTTTTTTATCGCGCAATACAGTGACAGCCAACGGGCAAATGCGGGTGGCGGTATTGAAGATGAGGATATTGAAGTACTGGAATTGCCTTTTGAACAGGCACTATCGATGATCAAAACGGGTGAGATTCGCGACGGGAAAACGGTGCTGTTACTTAACTACCTGCAATCGTCGCATCTTATGGATTAGCGGTCAGGGTTTATATTTCTTTACAAAGATACAGGCCAATCCGACGATTCTTATTGAGCCTCATCAGTCGCGCAAGGAAGATACCGCCTGGGCTGTGTGTTTTGATTTTGGGGTTGTACCGTCCATGCGCTATCGCATTATTTTCGTGTTCCTGCTCGGCCTGCTACCGGCCCGCTTGCTGTGGGCGGCGCCTGCGCAGCAGGCATTTTCTGATTGGCAGGTGACCTGCAACAATCAAAACTTCTGCGTGGCGCGAAATACGGGAGATCATCACGGCCTGGTGATGACCCTGAGCCGCAGTGCCGGGGCGCATACCGATGCCGTGTTGCGTATTGAACTGGGCGGTATGGATTCTCCTGATGTCAAAGAGGCCGATATTGCGCCGCGCTTGCTGCTGGACGGCGCGCCACTCCTATTGGCCGGTGAACACTGGCGTGTTACGCCCTGGCATTTGATGACGGATGATCCGGCTACCATCGGGACATTTTTACAAACTGTGCAGGATGCGAAAGCCATTACCCTGCAGAAAGGTACGCAAACGCTGTCTCTGTCTGGGCTGAAAGCAGCATTGTTGTTTATTGATGCGCAACAAAAGCGCGTCGGTAGCGAAACCGCCTGGATTGAGAAAGGAGACGAGCCGCCGCTCAGCGTTCCACCGGCTCCTGCGCTGAAAGGTGTGGCGGTGGTTAATTCCACGCCAACGCCACTCACTCAACAGGAGCGTAGCGAGCTGTTGGATTATGGCAACTGGCGGATCAATGGCATCCGCTGTTCACTCGATCCTATGCGTCGTGAGATGCGGGTTTTCGCCTTAACGGACGACAAAGCTCTGCTGATGATCGGCTGCGAAGCAGGGGCATACAACACCATCGATCTGGCATGGACCGTTTCTCGAACCACGCCGTTTACCTCTCGCGCTGTACGTCTGAGCCTGCCATTTAAAACCGATGCAGACAGTACCGACATGGAGCTGACCAATGCCACGTTTGACGAGAAATCTCGTGAGTTGGTCACTCTCGCCAAAGGGCGAGGTTTATCGGACTGCGGGATCCAGACACGCTGGCGGTTTGACGGCCAGCGCTTTCGTTTGGTGCGTTACGCACAAGAGCCAAGCTGTGATAACTGGCATGGACCAGATGCCTGGCCCACGCTGTGGATCACGCGTTAATTTAATGCCGGATGCGACAGCGCCTTATACGGCCTGATGGTGATAGATTTCGTAGGCCTGATAAGACGCGTGAGCATCGCCATCAGGTGTTCAGCACCTTATGCGCTTTGTCGACAATGTTCTCCACCGTAAAGCCGAAGAACGGAAACAGCTTGTCCGCCGGGGCGGATTCTCCATATCCCGTCATGCCGACAATAGCCCCTTTCAGGCCGACGTATTTGTACCAGTAGTCGGCAATACCCGCTTCTACTGCCACGCGTGCGCTCACGTTTGCCGGCAGAACCGATTCCCGGTAAGCCTCATCCTGGGCGTCGAAAATATCCGTTGAGGGCAGTGAAACTACGCGGACATTGCGGCCTTCACCGGTCAGTTTTTCCGCCGCCAGCAATGTAATTTCCATTTCTGAACCTGTAGCAATCAGGATGACATCGGGTTTTCCTCCACCGTCTTTCAGCACATAGCCACCGCGGGCAATCTGCTTCACCTGCTCGGGTGTACGTTCAATCTGTGCCAGATTCTGTCTGGAGAGGATCAACGCCGTGGGTCCGTCATGACGCTCCACCGCCAGTTTCCAGCCGACCGCTGTCTCCACCTGATCGCACGGGCGCCAGGTGCTGAAGTTAGGTGTCAGGCGCAGGCTGGCGAGTTGTTCGACGGCCTGGTGCGTCGGCCCATCTTCTCCCAGGCCAATCGAGTCATGGGTATAGACCATAATCTGCCTGGCTTTCATGAGTGCCGCCATGCGTGCGGCGTTACGCGCATACTCGACAAACATCAGGAAGGTCGCCGTGTACGGCACAAAACCACCGTGATGAGCGATGCCGTTGGCAATGGCGGTCATGCCAAACTCACGCACGCCGTAGTGAATATAATTGCCGGCGGGATCTTCTTTCAGGGATGCAGAGCCTTTCCAGATAGTCAGGTTGCTGGGCGCGAGATCTGCCGAACCACCCAGCAGTTCAGGAAGTATTGGCCCGTAGGCATTCAGTGTATTTTGCGAAGCTTTGCGGCTGGCGATTTTGGCCGGATTAGCCTGCAGTTCGGTAATGTATTTCTGGGTTGTTTTTTCCCATTCGTCGGGGAGTTCGCCGCGCATCCGGCGGGTAAACTCTGCTGCCAGTTCCGGGTATGCGTGTTGGTAAGCCGCGAATTTCGCATTCCAGTTCTGTTGCGCTTTTTCCCCTTTTTCGCGTGCATCCCATGCCCGGTAAATTTCTTTCGGGATCTCAAAGGCCGGGTGATGCCAGCCCAGTTTCTGACGGGTCAACGCCACTTCTTGTTCACCCAGCGCGGCACCGTGCGCTTCTTCTTTTCCTGCCTTATTGGGGGAGCCAAAACCAATCACCGTCCGACAAATAATCAGCGACGGCTTATCGGTAACGCGCTGTGCTTCCACAATCGCTTGCTTCACGGCTTCAGGGTCGTGGCCGTCAATCTCGTGCACCACATGCCAGTGATAAGCTTCAAAGCGTTTCGCGGTATCGTCGGTAAACCAGCCTTTGGTTTCGCCATCAATCGAGATACCGTTGTGATCGTAGAAACCGATCAGCTTACCCAGCCCCAGCGTGCCCGCCAGTGAGCAGGCTTCGTGAGAAATCCCTTCCATCAGACAGCCGTCACCCATAAAGACGTAGGTGAAGTGACTGACAATTTCGTGATCCGGCTGATTAAACTGTGCAGCCAGCGTCCGTTCAGCTATGGCCATCCCAACCGCGTTTGCGAGTCCCTGACCCAGTGGACCCGTGGTGGTTTCCACGCCCGGTGTGTAGCCAATTTCCGGATGCCCTGGCGTCTTCGAGTGCAGTTGGCGGAAATTCTTTAACTCTTCTAACGGCAGATCGTAGCCGGAAAGGTGTAGCAGGCTGTAGAGCAACATAGAGGCATGACCGTTGGACAGGATAAATCGGTCACGATCGTACCAACTGGGGTCGGTCGGGTTGTGGTGGAGAAAATCGTTCCACAGCACTTCAGCAATATCGGCCATGCCCATCGGTGCGCCGGGATGGCCAGAGTTAGCTTTTTGGACGGCATCCATACTCAGCGCACGAATGGCATTGGCAAGCTCTTTACGGGTCATAGGAAATACTCCTTGAAAAGTAAAGCGTTAGATGCGTGTTGTGATTCACACTTTTGGGAAAATTGCGGGCGTTGTCAGCAAAAAGCATAGCAGACAGGCATGGTATTGCTGGCTTAAGCAGGTAACATAGCTGTTATAAATTGATAACAAATTCTTTCTTTGAATGGTGAGAGTTTGGAGGCCTTCAAAGTTTGTGCCGCTGACTGAGGTGATAATGTGCGGCTCAGCAGAATGGTTACCCGCGCCACTTTTTTGATAGATACGTGAAAGGAACAATAAGATGGATGACCAGTTAAAACAAAGCGCCCTCGATTTCCACGAATTTCCAGTACCCGGTAAAATCCAGGTTTCTCCGACCAAGCCGCTGGCGACACAGCGCGATCTTGCACTGGCCTACTCGCCGGGCGTAGCTGCACCGTGCCTTGAAATTGAAAAAGACCCGCTGGCAGCCTACAAATATACCGCGCGTGGCAACCTTGTGGCGGTTATCTCTAACGGTACTGCGGTGCTGGGGCTGGGTAACATCGGTGCGCTGGCCGGTAAACCCGTGATGGAAGGTAAAGGCGTTCTGTTTAAGAAATTCGCCGGAATTGACGTGTTCGATATTGAAGTCGATGAACTCGATCCGGATAAATTTATCAATGTCGTGGCGGCCCTCGAACCTACGTTTGGCGGTATCAACCTCGAAGACATCAAAGCGCCAGAATGTTTCTACATTGAGCAAAAGCTGCGTGAGCGCATGAATATTCCGGTATTCCATGATGACCAGCACGGCACTGCGATTATCAGTACGGCCGCAATTCTTAACGGTCTGCGGGTGGTAGAGAAGAATATTTCTGATGTGCGCATGGTGGTGTCTGGTGCAGGTGCTGCGGCGATTGCCTGTATGAACCTGCTGGTGGCGCTGGGTATGCAGAAGCACAACATTGTGGTCTGCGACTCCAAAGGCGTGATTTACAAAGACCGCGAGCCGAATATGGCGGAAACCAAAGCGGCTTATGCGGTGGTAGATGACGGTAAGCGTACGCTGGATGACGTGATTGACGGTGCAGACATTTTCCTCGGCTGCTCGGGTCCGAAAGTATTGACTCAGGAAATGGTCAAGAAAATGGCCCGTGCGCCGATGATCCTCGCACTCGCCAACCCGGAGCCGGAAATCCTGCCGCCGTTGGCGAAAGAAGTCCGGTCTGATGCCATCATCTGTACCGGTCGTTCCGACTACCCGAACCAGGTCAACAACGTCCTGTGCTTCCCGTTCATCTTCCGTGGTGCGCTGGATGTGGGTGCTACCGCCATCAACGAAGAGATGAAACTGGCTGCGGTACACGCGATTGCGGAACTGGCGCATGCTGAACAGAGCGAAGTCGTGGCTTCGGCTTACGGCGATCAGGATCTGAGCTTTGGCGCGGAATACATCATTCCTAAACCGTTTGACCCACGTCTGATTGTCAAAATCGCGCCAGCGGTAGCGAAAGCGGCGATGGATTCCGGCGTGGCGACGCGTCCGATTACTGACTTTGATGCTTACATCGATAAGCTGAGTGAGTTCGTCTACAAAACCAACCTGTTCATGAAGCCGATTTTCTCGCTGGCACGTAAAGCGCCGAAGCGCGTGGTGCTGACGGAAGGGGAAGAAGCGCGTGTACTGCATGCAACGCAGGAATTGATCACCTTAGGTCTGGCGAAGCCGATCCTGATTGGTCGTCCGAGTGTTATCGAAATGCGCATCCAGAAGCTGGGGCTGCAGATCAAAGCCGGTGTTGATTTTGAGATCGTCAACAATGAATCCGATCCGCGCTTCAAAGAATACTGGAGCGAGTATTACCAGATCATGAAGCGCCGGGGGATCACCCAGGAGCAGGCGCAGCGTGCGGTGATTGCCAACACCACGGTGATCGGCGCGATCATGGTTCAACGTGGTGAAGCGGATGCGATGATCTGCGGCACAATTGGCGACTATCACGAGCATTTCAGCGTGGTGCAAGCCGTATTCGGTCACCGTGACGGTGTGCATACGGCGGGGGCGATGAACGCGCTGCTGCTGCCAAGCGGCAACACCTTTATTGCCGATACCTACGTCAACGACGATCCTACGCCGGAGCAATTGGCTGAAATCGCCGTGATGGCGGCTGAAACCGTGCGTCGCTTCGGTATCGAACCGAAAGTGGCGTTGCTGTCGCACTCTAACTTTGGCTCTTCCAATTGCCCATCCGCCAGCAAAATGCGCGACGCGCTGGAGCTGATTAAGGCGCGTGCGCCTGAGCTGATGATCGACGGTGAGATGCACGGCGACGCCGCGCTGGTAGAAAGCATTCGTAATGATCGGATGCCGGACAGTCCGCTGAAAGGCTCCGCCAATATTCTGGTGATGCCGAATATGGAAGCGGCGCGTATTAGTTACAACTTACTACGCGTTTCCAGCTCTGAAGGTGTAACGGTTGGCCCGGTGCTGATGGGCGTGGCGAAACCCGTTCATGTATTAACGCCGATCGCCTCTGTTCGTCGTATCGTGAATATGGTGGCGCTGGCGGTTGTCGAAGCACAAACTCAACCGCTGTAATATATACTGGTGCGGGAACTCTCCCGCACCTTTACTTCACTTCTCTTTTTCTCTGATTTTATCATTATTCAAATCTTGATTTTATCAATGCGCGATATTAATCATTCCATATTTTCATTTATTAGAGACTAATGGATTCATTTCTCTGATTTATTTTTTATGAAATGGTTTTTATCATATTTTTTGTAAGAAAATTTTAATAATATATTCATTGATTATATTGCTTTGTGTTTTGTATGAAGTGCGTGGATTGTGGTTGGTGGTGAAATTCATTTTAATACAATTAATTATAAGTTGTTTATTAAAATTTAATAGAACGGTGATGTAACAGATGAAATAATTTTATTCACAGTGTTGATACTTGTATTGATGGCCAGAGAGAATTGCTAACGTAATAGCATTTACAAAGGTGATGTCGAGGTAGTATTGAAATGACGTAACTGAAATCATGATGATTTCCAGCGTGTTGCCAGTAATGTTCAATGTAACTGGTACAGTTACATTGAATTCAATAATACCCAGTAAGTTATGACGATAAATATGGCTAAAGTCATTATTTAGCATGGCTGTTGTCTCATCCCCTTTGGGGAACAAAAATGAGGGAGCTTATTCTTATGGATTTAGTATTTTCTCCAAGGCTGCTTGCAATAGCTATTGCCGCAGCGATCCCATTGACCGCCAGCGCGGCAGATACCCCCGCCGTTGCGACTTCCCAGGATGGACATGCGGGTTATGACCACCCCAATCAATACCTTGTTACGCCAACGACAAAAATTGCTGACAACTTGATGCCGGTCATGTCTCATCCTGCACAGGATAAAGATACGCGGCAGAAGCTGGCTGAGTTAGAAAAGAAAACGGGCAAAAAGCCTAATATTGTGGTGTTCATTCTTGATGACGTCGGCTGGATGGATGTCGGTTTTAACGGGGGAGGGGAGGCCGTGGGTAACCCGACGCCGGATATCGATGCCGTCGCAAATCAGGGATTAGTCCTGACCTCGGCCTATTCGCAGCCGAGTTCCTCTCCAACTCGTGCGACGATCATGACCGGGCAATACTCCGTTCATCATGGAATTTTAATGCCGCCAATGTACGGTATGCCAGGCGGTCTTGAAGGACTGACCACGCTACCGCAACTGTTGCACGATCAAGGCTATATCACGCAAGCCATCGGTAAATGGCACATGGGTGAGAATACCGGTTCGCAGCCGCAAAACGTCGGTTTTGACGATTTCCGCGGTTTTAACTCCGTCTCCGACATGTACACCGAATGGCGCGATCCGAATGTGAACCCGGAAGTGGCGCTAAGTCCTGCCCGTAGCCAGTATATTCAGAATCTGCCGTTCGATAAAAATGATGTCCATGCGGTACGCGGAGGCAAGCAGGAAGCTGTAGCCGAAATCACGCCGAAGTATATGGAAGATCTGGACCAGCGTTGGATGAAATACGGCGTTGAGTTTATCGACAGCATGGCGAAGAAAGACAAGCCGTTCTTCCTGTATTACGGGACGCGCGGCTGCCATTTTGATAACTATCCGAATGCCCATTATGCCGGGCGCTCGCCAGCACGCACTTCCTACAGCGATTGTATGGTGGAGATGAATGACGTCTTTGCCAACCTGTACAAAGCGCTGGAGACCAGCGGCCAACTGGATAATACACTGATCGTCTTTACCTCCGATAACGGCCCGGAAGCGGAAGTGCCGCCACATGGCCGCACGCCGTTCCGTGGCGCGAAAGGCTCAACGTGGGAAGGTGGGGTGCGCGTGCCGACGTTTGTTTACTGGAAGGGAATGATCCAACCGCGTCGATCCGACGGGATTGTGGATTTGGCGGATTTGTTCCCGACCAGTCTTTCACTGGCAGGCCATCCGGGTGCGGAACTGGCGAAACTGGTCCCTGAAAAAACCTTTATTGATGGCGTTGACCAGGCATCTTTCTTTATCGGTAAAGACGGGCAATCAAACCGTAAAACAGAACACTACTTTCTCAATGGTGAGCTTTCGGCGGTTCGTATCGATGAATTTAAATATCATCTGCTTATCCAGCAGCCTTTCGCTTTCACGCAAACTGGCTATCAGGGCGGCTTCACAGGCGCAGTGATGAAAACGGCAGGAGCGATGATGTTTAACCTCTATACCAATCCGCAGGAAGATGAAAGCGTTGGCGTACGCCATATTCCGATGGGGGTACCTTTACAGGATGAGGCCCATAACTACATGGAAATTCTGAAAAAATATCCGCCTAAAGTGCAGATTAAACTCTAAGTTGTATTCAGTAGATAACCGGCTTCTTATGCAGCCGGTTATTCTATTTTTCTTTTCTGCGATGGTGTAAATGGGCATGCATAATATCGCTGACCGGGCGGCCCATCGCCATCAGATCGGTCATCGCCTTCAGATATGGCGGTAAATGCTGGAAATAGCGGCGAAACCCGGCACACAAATAATTCAATCCCGGTTTGCCCTCTTCCGTTAACGCAAAACGATGCTTTGGACATCCGCCCCAGCAGGCTTTTAGTACCGAACACTGACGGCACTGATTGGGCAGCGTGGTGTATTTATCTTTACCGAAATCAACCTGTTTTGCTGAGTCCAGCATTGCTGCAAAGGTTTGCTCGCAGATATTGCCTAAATGATATTGCGGGTAGACGTAATGATCGCAGGCATAAACGTCGCCATTATGCTCGACAACCACGGAACGCCCGCAGGTAGGCTGGTGATGGCAGACCGCGCCGGGCATGCCGACGAAGCTGGCGAATGCCCACTCAATGTTCATGACGTAAACTTTACCTACGTCACGCTTAACCCAGCGGTCAAAAACGTGACAAAGAAATGTACCATAGTCTTCAGGTTGTACCGACCATGATGTTAGCGTCCCGGAGGCTTCGCCGGGCGAACGTAGCGTCAGGCTGGACTGCTGTGCTGATGCGTCGGCCAGACGCTCGACGACGGGGATAAACTGAATAAACTCAATACCGCTGGCGACGAGAGATTCGTACACTTTCTCCGGCTGCCGGGCGCTATGGTGATTCACGCAGGCCAGCACGTTATACTGCACGCCATGCTGCTGAAGCCGCGCTAAAGCACGCATCACGAGCTTGTGCGTCGGACGGCCACCCTTAGTCAGGCGGTATTCGTTATGAATGTCCTCCGGCCCGTCCAGCGATAAGCCAATCAGGAAGTTATGGCGTACAAAAAACTCGCACCACTCATCATCTAACAGCACGCCGTTGGTTTGAAAACTATTGCTGATCTGCCGTCCGGCACCGTATTGGGTCTGAAGAGCGACAGCGCGACGGTAAAAATCCAGTCCCAGTAGCGTCGGCTCCCCACCTTGCCAGGTGAATGCCACCTCTGATTTTGGATCGCTTGAGGCGATATAATCGCGGACATAATGCTCCAGCATCGTACCATTCATACGAGGTTGTGAAACATCGTCATATAACGCGTGTTTTTCGAGATAGAAGCAGTAAGCGCAGTTCAGGTTGCAGTCCGACCCGCCAGGTTTCGCCATAGCATGAAAAGCTCGGGTTGATATATTTTGAGACATATTACGCTGACCCTTAAAAACTATTTTCCGATGCTCTGCGACACCTTACTCAGAGGGGCGGCAGGCAATGCGTCTATAGGTAGTAATAGCATTCAACCATATCACCTGATAATTTATTGAAGCCGGGGCGTAAATTCAGAATAATACACGCTGATATTTCCCATTATAGCACTATAGCGCGGTAATATCATAAGAAGAGAAGTCGGCTGTAAGGGCTTAAAGCGTTTAATTATTCGGTTATTGAATGTATTTTATTGGATGATAGATGGTAAATATAAGTTATGAATGCGGTGAGTTGATAAAAGAGTTTACTATTAGTAATGGGTAGCGATACCTTTACCTTCTTAAGATATTTTACATTCACTCAGGATATTGTTCGCAATAAACAGGATGTATTTCATTATGCAAAAATTCAAATCCCGTATTGTGACGCAAATTGAAAAAGTTTTCTGGCTTACGCCAGCGATATTATTAACCGGATGTACCCTGTCGCCCGCGATTCCCGTTATCGGCGCATATTATCCTGGTTGGCTATTTTGCATTATTATGGGCGTTCTTCTGACATTGCTCACCCGGCGATTTATTACTTACAGAAATATACGGCCGGGATTTCCCTCTATTGTGTATACCAGCCTTTTTGTCCTCTACTCCATGCTGTTCTGGCTGGTGTTTTTTTAATTCATGTTGAGATACCCTCATGGAAAGTTCACTGAAAAAATCGCCGGGTAAAAAAATACCAGCCTTGGTTCTGGTACTACTGACGCTGGTTGTGTTGGTGTTTGTTATCTGGCGAGTGGACAGTTCGCCATCAACAAGTGATGCCTATGCCGCTGCGGATACCATTGACGTTGTACCCGAAGTCAGTGGGCGCATTGTCGAGCTGGCGGTAAAAGATAACCAGCCGGTCAAGCAGGGGGATCTGCTTTTCCGCATCGATCCGCGCCAGTATCAAGCCAATCTGGCGAAGGCGGAAGCCGCGCTTGCCGCGCTAGATAAGCAGATTATGCTGACCCAGCGCAGCGTTGATGCACAAAAATACGGTGCCGATTCCGTTCAGGCGGCAGTTGCGAAAGCGCGCGCCGCGGCAAAACAGGCGGGCGATACATTGCGCCGTACTGAACCTCTGTTATCGGAAGGTTTTGTCTCTGTGGAAGATGTTGACCGCGCCAGAACGGCACAGCGGGCCGCTGCGGCCGATCTTAATGCTATTTTACTCCAGGCGCAGCAGGCGGCCAGCGCCGTGAGCGGCGTTGATGCGCTGGTGGCCCAACGGGAGGTTGTACAGGCTGATATCGCCCTGACTAAGCTCTATCTGGATATGACGATTGTTCGCGCACCTTTTGATGGACGGATTGTTTCTCTGAAAACGTCCGTCGGCCAGTTTGCTTCAGCAATGAAACCCGTATTTACCCTGATCGACACACGCCAGTGGTATGTCATCGCTAATTTTCGCGAGACGGACTTAAAGAATATTCGCCCGGGCGTTCCCGCGACTCTTCATTTGATGAGCGATTCAGGCAGAACCTTCCAGGGAAAAGTGGATTCGATTGGCTACGGGGTGCTGCCTGATGATGGCGGCATTGTGCTGGGAGGATTACCGCACGTATCCCGCTCAATTAACTGGGTCCGTGTGGCGCAGCGTTTTCCGGTGAAAATTAGGGTGGATAAGCCGGACGCAGAGATGTTTCGTATTGGCGCTTCGGCTGTCGCAACGCTCGAGCCGCAATAATGCGCGCCCTCAATTGTTTACCGATGTCATGGATCCGACTGCTGGCTTTTTTTCATGAAGAGCTAAGCGAACGGCGTCCGGGGCGGGCCCATCAGACGATGCTGCTATGGGTGAATTGCCTGGTGGTAGTGCTGGTTTCAATGACCTTTGAAATCCCATTCCTGGCAATATCGCTGGCGGTGCTGTTTTACGGTATTCAGTCCAACGCCTTCTATACCAAATTTGTGGCGATTCTGTTTGTGGTCGCCACCGTGCTTGAGATTTGCAGCCTGCTGCTGATCTACAAATGGACCTACAGCTATCCGTTATTACGCATGGGCATTGCCAGCCTGATTGTGTTGGGAAGCATGTTTATGATGCGCACCCATCGCCTGGGATTGGTCTTTTTCGCCGTTGCCATTGTGGCGGTATATGGCCAAACCTTTCCGGGGATGCTCGATTATCCGGATATCGTACTGCGTTTAACGCTGTGGTGTATCGTGGTTGGCCTCTATCCCACCTTGCTGATGGTGCTGACCGGCGTTTTGTGGTTTCCCAGCCGGGCGGTTCAGCAGATGCGCACGGCGCTTTGCGAGAGGCTGGATGATGCAGTTAGCCATTTGACGTCGTCCGTTGTGCCTCTGGCAGAAAAAAATATTGAGAAAGAAGCGCTGGCTCTGCAAAAGCTTAACGTGTTTTGCATGGCTGATGATGCCGACTGGCGCGCAAGAAGCGCCTGGTGGCAGACATGTGTCGCAACGGTGACCTGGATATATGCCACGCTTAACCGCTTTGATATTTCGGCCATACCCAGCGACCCGCCAACTGGCGAGTTAATCAGTAAGCTGCGCGGTGAAATTGCCGGGCTGCAAAATGCGATTGCTCAGGGTGAACCTTGGCGTAGCGAATGGCATCTCAGCGCTGACGAGAGTGCCGTCGCGCAGGCGTGTGGTCTGCAAACGCTCTGTCAGATGTTGTTACAGCAAGGGCATATGGATCCCGACGCACCGCCAACCCCGGCAGTGAAGCCGCCGTCAATGGCTGCTGATGCGTTTACCAACCCGGTCTATATCCGCTATGCCCTGAAAACGCTGCTGGCATGCCTGATTTGCTATGTCTTTTATTCCGGCGTCGATTGGGAAGGCATCCACACCTGTATGCTGACCTGTATCATTGTGGCGAATGCCAGTATTGCTTCGTCGTATCAGAAAATGGTGTTGCGCTTTGGCGGTGCGCTATGTGGCGCAATTTTAGCGCTGCTGGTGACGATTTTTATCATGCCCTGGCTAGACGGTATCGTTGAATTATTGTGTGTTCTGACACCGGTATTTCTGCTTGGCGCGTGGATCGCCACAGGCTCGGAACGCTCGTCCTACATCGGTACGCAGATGGTCGTCACTTTCGCACTGGCAACGCTTGAGAACACATTCGGGCCGATCTACGACCTGGTTGAAGTACGCGATCGTGCCATCGGGATCCTGATTGGTACTGCGGTTTCAGCCGTTGTCTACACCTTCATCTGGCCCGAAAGCGAAGCGGGCGCGCTGCCGAAAAAGCTGGCGGACGCGCTGGGGATACTCAGTAAGCTTATGCGTATTCCGCGCCCACAGGATGCGGTAGCTCAGCGCAACTATTTGCAACTGCGTATTGGTTTTCTGGCCACAATCAGCAGCTGCGAGGAAATCTGCGAGCGAGTGGCATTAGAGCGTCATCTGGATGCCGATGAGCGTACCAGGCTGGTTAATTACGGCCAGCAGGTTATTCACCAGGGGCGAGAAATTCTTTATGCCTGGGAAACAACCTGGGAGCATACCGAGATGCTGGACGACGAAGCGCAGCAGGCGAGAGCGGCCCGTTTTGCCGATGCGTTAGAAAAATACGCGCAGGGCCTGACGAGCGGCACGAGTTCACCTCCTGATATCGCGCTCTCATCCTCCTCTTTGGAAAAATTATCCGGGTCAGACAAACAGGAGCAATGCGTCATGCAGCAGATGATCCGTTTACCCGACTGGACCCACACGGATCAATCGCCAGCCAGAGAGCCGGTGCAAGGAGTCTCTCAACTATGACCAGTAACCTTCCACGATTACTACTTTGTGGCATTCTTGCCGGCACCACAGCGCTCGCTGGTTGTGCGCTGATACGTAAAGATTCCGCCCAGCATCAGTCCATTCAGCCCGATCAAATCAAACTGGCTGATGACATTCATCTCGCCAGCCAGGGGTGGCCGCAGGCGCAATGGTGGCGTCAGTTCAACGATCCACAACTGGACAAACTTATTCAGCGTACGCTTTCCGGCTCGCATACGCTGGCTGAGGCGAAACTGCGCGAAGAGCAGGCACAATCGCAGGCCGACCTGTTAGAGGCCGGATCGCGGCTCCAGATTGCTGCATTAGGGATGGTCAACCGGCAACGGGTTTCGGCCAACGGCTTCCTTAGCCCTTATGCGATGGATGCGCCAAAGCTCGGTATGGATGGCCCTTACTACACTGAAGCGACGGTAGGATTGTTTGCCGGTCTGGATCTTGATCTGTGGGGCGTGCATCGTTCAGCGGTTGCGGCGGCCATCGGCGCGCAAAATGCTGCACTTGCTGAGACGGCGGCGGTTGAACTGTCTCTCAGCGCTGGCGTAGCGCAGCTTTATTACAGTATGCAGGCTAGCTATCAGATGCTTGACCTGCTGCAACAAACTCGTGACGTTATTGATTTCGCCGTGAAAGCTCACCAAAGCAAAGTCGCCCACGGGCTGGAAGCGAAGGTGCCGTACCACGGTGCAAAAGCGCAGATGCTGGCAGTGGACAAACAGATTGCGGCGGTAAAAGGGCAAATCAAAGAAACTCGGGAGTCGCTGCGGGCGCTGATCGGTGCCAGCGATTTTCCTGATATCAAGCCGATTGCTTTGCCGCAGATACAAACCGGTCTTCCAGCAACGCTATCGTATGAATTGCTCGCCAGACGTCCTGATTTACAGGCGATGCGCTGGTACGTGCAGGCATCGTTAAGCCAGGTGGATGCCGCTCGCGCGCTGTTCTATCCGAGTTTCGATATCAAAGCGTTTTTTGGCCTGGATGCAATTCATCTCGACCAGCTGTTTAAAAGTACCAGCAAGCAGATTAACTTCATTCCTGGCTTGCGCCTGCCGTTGTTCGATGGCGGGCGTCTCAATGCCAACCTGCAGCACACCCGGGCCGCCAGTAACATGATGATTGAACGCTATAATCAACAGGTACTCGACGCCGTGCGCGATGTTGCGATCAACGGTACGCGTTTGCAGACGCTGAATGAAGAACGAGGAATGCAACTGGACCGGGTTGAGGCGATGCGCTATACCCAGGCTGCCGCTGAAGCCGCCTTTCAACGTGGTCTGGGAAGCCGCTTACAGGCAACCGAAGCCCGGCTTCCCGTTCTGGCGGAAGAGATATCGCTACTCATCCTGGACACCCAGCGGGTTATTCAAAATATTCAGCTAATGAAATCGCTGGGGGGCGGTTACCAGGCTCCAGCAGTGACAAAAGAATAGTTTGAAAAGTCGTGATGATGCCGCGTGAAGCCCTTCACTCGGCATTTTTTATACGCGCACTCTTCCTGCATTAATAAATCACCTCATCCTGATTTTTAACCCTTATTTTTATTTTATTTTCTTAGTGATCTACCTCACCTTTTAAACCTGGTTGCCGAATTTTGTTATTTACTCTGACAAAAAATTGCCACGATGAGGACAGTTTTAGCGGAGGCGGTGAGCAATGGAAAAAGAACGCATCATTCAGGAATTTGTGCCGGGGAAACAGGTCACGCTGGCGCATCTCATTGCGCACCCTGGCGAAGAACTGGCGAAAAAGATCGGCGTTCCCGAAGCGGGTGCTATCGGCATCATGACGCTGACGCCGGGCGAAACCGCGATGATTGCCGGTGATTTGGCTATGAAGGCCGCGGATGTACATATCGGTTTTCTCGATAGATTCAGCGGTGCGCTGGTGATCTACGGCTCTGTTGGGGCGGTCGAGGAAGCATTATTGCAGACCGTTAGCGGCCTGGGTCGGGTATTAAATTTCACTTTGTGCAACCTGACAAAAAGTTAATCAGAGGCGGCGATGAAACGTATTGCGTTTGTCGGTACGGTCGGGGCGGGGAAAACAACGCTTTTTAATGCGCTCCAGGGAAATTATTCCCTCGCCAGAAAAACGCAGGCCGTGGAGTTTAATGAAAACGGTGATATCGATACACCCGGAGAATATTTTAGCCATCCGCGCTGGTATCACGCCTTAATTACTACGCTGCAAGATGTTGATACGTTGATTTATATACACGCGGCAAATGATAAAGAAAGTCGCTTACCTGCCGGGCTGTTGGATATCGGCGCCAGTAAACGACAAATCGCCGTTATCAGCAAAACGGACATGCCGGATGCCGACGTCGCCGCAACGCGACAACTACTTCGCGGGATAGGGTTTCAGGAGCCAATTTTTGAACTCAATAGCCATGACCCGCGCAGCGTGCAGCACCTGGTGGATTATCTGACTGAGCTCAGCCAAAAGGAGGAAAGGGCAGGTGAAAAAACTCATCACAGCTAACGATATTCGTGCGGCCCACGCACGCGGCGAACAGGAATTGTCGGTTGTTCTGCGCGCCAGCATCATCACCCCGGAGGCTCGCGAGGTCGCGGAGCTGCTGGGCGTCACTATCACTGAATGCGACGAATCAGCGCCAGTTGCAGCAACTGCCGCGGCAGCCGCTCCAGCGGATGATGGCAAATCGGAAAGTCAGCGCATTCGCGAAACCATCATCGCGCAACTGCCGGAAGGGCAGTTCACCGAAAGCCTGGTCGCGCAGCTGATGGATAAAGTCATGAAGGAGAAGCAGTCGCTGGAGCAGGGCGGAATGCAGCCGAGCTTTAACTCGGTTACCGGCAAAGGCGGCGTGAAAGTCATTGACGGCAGCAGCGTGAAGTTTGGTCGTTTTGACGGCGCTCAACCGCACTGTGTTGGCTTAACCGACTTAGTGACTGACCAGGACGGCAGCAGCATGGCCGCCGGTTTCATGCAGTGGGATAACGCTTTTTTCCCATGGACGCTGAACTACGACGAAATCGACATGATTCTGGAAGGCGAACTGCACGTTCGTCATGAAGGCGAAACCATGATTGCGAAAGCCGGGGATGTGATGTTTATCCCGAAAGGTTCCAGCATCGAATTTGGCACGCCATCGACCGTGAAATTCCTGTATGTGGCCTGGCCTGCGAACTGGCAGTCCTGCTAAGGCGGATGTATGAAGGATTTCATTACCGAAGCATGGCTCAGAGCGAATCATACGCTCAGCGAAGGGGCTGAAATTCACCTCCCCGCTGATGCTCGCCTGACGCCGTCTGCCCGGGAATTACTGGAAAGCCGACATCTGCGCATTAAGTTTATCGACGAGCAGGGCAGTCTGTTTATCGATGACGAAGAACAGCAGCCGCAGCCGGTGCATGGTTTAACCAGTAGCGATACGCATCCACAGGCCAGTTGCGAACTGTGTCATCAACCGGTGATGAAGAAGCCTGACACGCTAACGCATCTGACGGCAGACAAGATGGTCGCCAAAAGCGATCCGCGACTGGGATTTCGTGCGGCGCTGGACAGCACCATTGGTCTGGCGGTGTGGCTGCAGATTGAACTGGCGGAGCCGTGGCAGCCATGGCTGGCGGATATCCGCTCACGTTTGGGCAACATCATGCGCGCCGACGCTATGGACGAGCCTCTGGCAGCACAAGCTATCGTCGGTTTAAGTGATGAAGACTTGCACCGCCTGTCGCATCAGCCATTGCGCTATCTGGATCACGATCATCTGGTGCCTGAGGCCAGCCACGGACGCGATTCTGCGCTGCTTAATCTGCTGCGTACCAAAGTCCGGGAAACGGAAACCGTGGCGGCGCAGGTGTTTATCACCCGCAGTTTTGAAGTATTGCGACCGGACATCATGCAGGCGCTCAACCGCCTTTCCAGTACGGTCTACGTGATGATGATTCTGAGCGTGGCGAAGCATCCGCTGAGCATCAGCCAAATCCAACAGCGACTGGGGGAGAAGCAATGATCATTGAACGTGCTCGCCAACTCGCTCAGCGCGCACCCGCTCGGGTGGTGTTCCCGGATGCGCTGGATGTTCGGGTGTTGAAAGCCGCGAACTACCTGCATCAGCACGGCCTGGCGCATCCCATTCTCGTCGCCAGCCCGTTCGCGCTGCGCCAGTTTGCCCTCAGCCATCGCGTGGCAATGGACGGTATTCAGGTGATCGACCCACAAAGCAATCAGCCGATGCGAGAGGAATTTGCGCTGCGTTGGCTGGCTCGTGCGGGAGAGAAAACGCCGCCAGATGCACTTGAGAAACTTAACGATCCGCTAATGTTCGCCGCCGCGATGGTCAGCGCAGGTAAAGCCGATGTTTGTATTGCCGGCAACCTGTCATCAACCGCGAATGTGCTGCGTGCAGGGCTACGCATCATTGGGCTACAGCCGGGATGCAAAACGCTGTCGTCGATTTTCCTGATGCTGCCGCAGTACCTCGGGCCGTCATTAGGGTTTGCCGATTGCAGCGTGGTGCCGCAGCCAACTGCTGCACAACTGGCGGATATTGCGATTGCCAGCGCGCAGACCTGGCAGGCCATTACCGGAGAAGAACCGCGTGTCGCCATGCTGTCCTTTTCAAGTAATGGCAGCGCGCGTCATCCCAACGTTGCCAACGTGCAGCAGGCGACGGACATCGTTCGTGAACGCGCACCGCAGCTTATCGTTGATGGTGAACTGCAGTTTGATGCCGCTTTTGTACCGGATGTCGCCGCGCAAAAAGCGCCTGCCAGTCCGCTACACGGCAATGCCAATGTGATGGTCTTCCCGTCACTGGAGGCAGGCAACATTGGTTACAAAATCGCTCAGCGCCTGGGAGGGTATCGTGCCGTCGGTCCGTTGATTCAAGGACTTGCCGCACCGCTTCATGACCTTTCTCGCGGCTGTAGCGTACAGGAAATTATCGAACTGGCGTTGGTGGCAGCAGTGCCGCGCCAGACTGACGTGAGTCGTGAAAACGCCTCGCACACACTGGTTGTTTAGGTCCCGTTCTGGACCCCTTAATGAGAGGAAAACACAATGGAAGCATTAGGAATGATTGAAACCCGGGGCCTGGTTGCACTGATTGAGGCTTCTGACGCAATGGTTAAAGCAGCACGCGTGAAACTGGTTGGCGTGAAGCAGATCGGTGGCGGTCTGGTTACTGCCATGGTCCGTGGTGACGTAGCGGCATGTAAAGCGGCAACGGACGCAGGTGCTGCGGCTGCACAGCGTATTGGCGAGCTGGTTTCTGTACACGTGATCCCGCGTCCGCACGGCGATCTGGAAGAAGTGTTCCCGATCAGCTTTAAAGGCGACAGCAACGACATGTAAGTCGTCCATGTGACGCCACATCATTGCTGGCGTCACCCTCTCTCCTTTTCACATTACCTTCTGCGGAGGGTAGGGGGAGCTTTTACCTGAAATATGCCACGGAGGCGGGTATGAAACTGGCAATCGTCACAGGACAAATCGTTTGTACCGTACGCCATCAGGGACTCGCGCACGATAAGTTGCTGATGGTGGAAATGATTGATGCCCAGGGAAATCCTGACGGGCAGTGTGCTGTTGCGATCGACAGCATCGGGGCGGGAAACGGAGAGTGGGTGCTGCTGGTCAGCGGAAGCTCAGCCCGTCAGGCGCACCATAACGAATCATCGCCTGTCGATTTGTGCGTGATTGGCATTGTCGATGAAGTGGTGGCAGGTGGTCAGGTGATCTTCCATAAATAAGGCAGAAAATCATGAATCAACAGGATATTGAACAGGTCGTGAAAGCGGTACTGCTGAAAATGAAAGACAGCAGCCAGCCCGTCAGTGCCGTTCAAGAAATGGGCGTTTTTGCCTCCCTGGATGACGCAGTGGCGGCCGCAAAACTGGCCCAGCAGGGGCTGAAAAGCGTCGCTATGCGCCAACTGGCCATTCACGCTATTCGTGAAGCGGGCGAAAAATACGCCAGAGAATTAGCGGAACTTGCCGTTAGTGAAACCGGCATGGGACGCGTTGAAGATAAATTTGCCAAAAACGTGGCTCAGGCTCGTGGCACTCCGGGTGTGGAATGCCTGTCTCCACAGGTTCTGACCGGCGATAACGGCCTGACCTTGATTGAAAACGCGCCGTGGGGCGTGGTGGCTTCGGTGACACCGTCCACCAACCCGGCGGCAACCGTCATTAACAACGCCATCAGCCTGATTGCCGCGGGCAACAGCGTGGTCTTTGCCCCGCACCCGGCGGCGAAGCGTGTTTCTCAGCGCGCCATCACTTTGCTCAACCAGGCGGTGGTTGCTGCGGGTGGCCCGGCGAATCTGCTGGTTACCGTTGCCAACCCGGATATCGAAACCGCTCAGCGTCTGTTCAAGTACCCTGGCATCGGCCTGCTGGTGGTAACCGGCGGCGAAGCGGTAGTGGAATCGGCACGTAAGCACACCAACAAACGTCTGATTGCCGCCGGTGCGGGTAATCCACCGGTGGTGGTTGATGAAACGGCCGATCTGGTACGTGCGGCACAGTCCATCGTCAAAGGCGCATCGTTTGATAACAACATCATCTGCGCCGATGAAAAAGTCCTGATCGTCGTGGATAGCGTTGCTGATGAGCTGATGCGTCTGATGGAAAGCCAGCATGCGGTCAAACTGACGACGGCTCAGGCAGAACAGCTGCAACCGGTGCTGCTGAAAAATGTTGATGAGCGCGGCAAAGGTACGGTCAGCCGTGACTGGGTCGGGCGTGACGCCGGAAAAATCGCTGCGGCGATTGGCCTGAACGTACCGGATCAAACCCGGTTGCTATTTGTCGAAACCCCGGCCACGCATCCATTCGCTGTCACCGAACTGATGATGCCGGTACTGCCGGTGGTGCGGGTTGCCAACGTTGATGAGGCCATTGATCTGGCCGTCGTGCTTGAAGGCGGTTGCCACCACACGGCGGCAATGCACTCACGCAACATCGACAATATGAACCGCATGGCTAACGCCATTGATACCAGCATTTTCGTCAAGAACGGGCCGTGTATTGCTGGCCTGGGACTCGGCGGCGAAGGCTGGACCACGATGACCATTACCACGCCAACCGGGGAAGGGGTGACCAGTGCGCGCACGTTTGTGCGTCTGCGTCGCTGTGTGTTGGTGGATGCATTTCGCATCGTATAACAGTTAGCCCATCAGGCTATAGGGAGAAAGAGATGGCGCACGACGAGCAACGTTGGCTCACACCCCGACTGCAAAAAGCGGCAACGCTATGTAACCAGACGCCTGCCGTGAGCGAATCACCGCTGTGGCTGGGCGTTGATTTGGGGACATGTGATGTGGTGTCGATGGTTGTCGACAGCGATGGGCAGCCGGTTGCGGTCTGTCTGGACTGGGCTGATGTTGTGCGCGATGGCATCGTTTGGGATTTCTTTGGTGCGGTGACCATTGTTCGTCGCCATCTCGATACGCTCGAACAACAGTTAGGTTGCCGTTTTACCCATGCGGCGACCTCATTCCCACCGGGAACCGACCCACGTATCTCCATCAACGTGCTGGAATCCGCCGGGCTTGAAGTGAGTCATGTGTTAGACGAGCCGACCGCGGTGGCGGACCTGTTGCAACTCGATAACGCTGGCGTGGTGGATATCGGTGGCGGCACCACCGGGATTGCCATTGTTAAGCAGGGCAAAGTGACTTATTCCGCCGATGAAGCGACCGGTGGGCACCACATTTCTCTGACGCTGGCCGGGAATCGTCGTATTCAGCTCGAAGAAGCAGAGCAGTACAAGCGCAGCAACGGTAAAGAAATTTGGCCGGTGGTGAAGCCGGTCTACGAAAAGATGGCGGAAATCGTAGCTCACCATATTGCAGGACAGGGAGTTACCGATTTATGGCTGGCCGGTGGTTCCTGCATGCAGCCGGGTGTTGATGAACTGTTCCGCAAGCGTTTTCCGGAACTGCAGGTGCATTTACCCCAACACAGCCTGTTTATGACCCCGCTGGCGATTGCAAATAGCGGAAAAGAAAAAGCGGAAGGAATCTATGCAAGCTGAATTGCAGACCGCGCTCTTTCAGGCATTCGATACCCTGAATCTGCAACGCGTAAAAACGTTTAGCGTTCCACCGGTTACGTTATGTGGACTGGGAGCGCTCAGTACCTGCGGACAGGAAGCACAAACGCGCGGACTGACGCATATGTTCGTCATGGTTGACAGCTTCCTGCATCAGGCAGGGATGACCGCCGCACTGGAACGCAGTCTGGCGATGAAAGGTGTGGCGATGACGTTGTGGCCGTGCCCGGTGGGCGAACCGTGCATTACGGACGTCTGCGCGGCGGTAGCGCAACTGCGTGAATCGAAGTGCGACGGCGTCGTGGCCTTTGGCGGCGGTTCCGTACTGGATGCGGCCAAAGCGGTCGCTCTGCTGGTGACCAACCCGACCCAGACGCTGGCTGACATGGACGAACGCAGCGTGTTACGTCCACGGTTGCCACTGATTGCTGTACCGACTACCGCCGGAACAGGCTCAGAAACCACCAACGTCACGGTGATTATTGATGCCGCAACCGGGCTGAAGAAAGTGCTGGCGCATGCAACCCTGATGCCGGATGTGGCAATTCTGGATGCCGCGCTGACGGAAGGTGTGCCCGCGCACGTGACAGCAATGACCGGAATTGATGCGCTGACCCATGCAGTGGAAGCCTACAGCGCGCTGAACGCGACGCCTTTTACCGACAGCCTGGCGATTGGTGCGATTGCGATGATCGGCAAATCGCTGCCGAAGGCCGTCGGCTACGGTCAGGATTTGGCGGCACGCGAAAGCATGTTACTGGCCTCCTGTATGGCCGGAATGGCGTTTTCCAGTGCCGGGCTGGGCTTATGCCACGCAATGGCGCACCAGCCGGGGGCGACGCTGCACATTCCGCACGGACAGGCTAATGCCATGCTGCTGCCCACGGTAATGGGGTTTAACCGCATGGTGTGTCGCGAACGCTTCAGCCATATCGGGCGGGCATTAACCAATAAGAAATCGGACGATCGTGACGCCATCAGCGCGGTTAGCGATCTGATTAACGAGGTGGGCCAGACCAAACGACTCTCTGACGTTGGGGCAAAGCCCGAGCATTACAGCGCATGGGCTCACGCCGCGCTGGAGGATATTTGTATTCGCAGTAACCCTCGCACCGCCACACAGGCACAGATTATCGACCTGTACGCGGCTGCTGGGTAATGCCTGTAGGCCGGAGAAGGTGCGCGCACCGCCATCCGGCAATAACACGGCGTTAATGCCGGAGGCGACGTAAACGTCTTATCCGGCCTACAAATCACAAATGACAGGGAGTAGGGGCTATGGGAATTAACGAAATCATCATGTACATCATGATGTTCTTTATGCTGATTGCCGCCGTGGACAGGATCCTGTCGCAGTTCGGCGGTTCGGCACGCTTCCTCGGCAAGTTCGGTAAGAGCATTGAGGGATCGGGCGGTCAGTTTGAAGAAGGTTTTATGGCGATGGGCGCGCTGGGTCTGGCGATGGTTGGTATGACCGCGCTGGCGCCGGTACTGGCGCATGTGCTCGGGCCGGTGATTATTCCGCTGTACGAAATGTTGGGCGCGAACCCGTCGATGTTTGCCGGAACGCTGCTGGCGTGCGATATGGGCGGCTTCTTCCTGGCGAAAGAACTGGCGGGCGGCGACGTTGCGGCGTGGCTGTACTCTGGCCTGATCCTTGGGGCGATGATGGGGCCGACGTTGGTGTTCTCCATTCCGGTTGCGCTGGGGATTATTGAACCGTCTGACCGTCGTTATCTGGCGCTGGGCGTGCTGGCCGGTATCGTCACCATTCCGATTGGTTGTATTGCGGGCGGTTTGATTGCGATGTACTCCGGCGTCGAAATCAACGGGCAGCCGGTGGAGTTCACCTTCGCGCTGATCCTGATGAATATGATCCCGGTGCTGATCGTGGCCGTGCTGGTGGCGCTGGGACTGAAATTCATCCCGGAAAAAATGATCAACGGCTTCCAGATCTTCGCGAAATTCCTCGTGGCGCTGATCACCATCGGCCTGGCAGCTGCGGTGGTCAAATTCCTGCTCGGCTGGGAGCTGATCCCGGGGCTTGATCCCATCTTCATGGCACCGGGCGACAAGCCGGGTGAAGTGATGCGCGCTATCGAAGTTATCGGTTCTATTTCCTGCGTACTGCTCGGTGCGTACCCAATGGTGCTGCTGCTGACCCGCTGGTTTGAAAAACCGCTGATGAGCGTCGGTAACCTGTTAAAAATCAATAATATTGCGGCTGCAGGCATGGTCGCGACGCTGGCGAACAACATCCCAATGTTCGGCATGATGAAGAATATGGATACCCGCGGCAAAGTGATCAACTGCGCCTTTGCGGTCTCCGCGGCTTTCGCGCTGGGTGACCACTTAGGTTTCGCCGCAGCGAACATGAACGCCATGATCTTCCCGATGATTGTCGGCAAGCTGATTGGCGGCGTGACGGCGATTGGTGTGGCTATGCTGTTGGTACCGAAAGATGAAGATGTGCCAGCAGAAGTAGAAACCAACCCGGAGGCGCAATCGTGAACACTCGCCAGCTACTGAGCGTCGGTATCGATATCGGCACCACCACCACTCAGGTGATCTTCTCCCGCCTTGAGCTGGTTAACCGTGCGGCAGTGTCGCAGGTGCCGCGCTACGAATTCATCAAACGCGAAATTAGCTGGCAAAGCCCGGTGTTCTTTACCCCCGTTGATAAGCAGGGCGGGTTGAAAGAGGCCGAACTGAAAGCGCTGATCCTCGCCCAGTATCAGGCCGCGGGTATCGCACCAGAAACCGTTGATTCCGGCGCGATCATCATTACCGGGGAAAGTGCGAAAACCCGCAATGCGCGACCGGCGGTGATGGCGCTCTCCCAGTCGCTGGGGGACTTCGTGGTGGCCAGCGCCGGTCCACATCTGGAATCGGTGATTGCTGGTCATGGTGCGGGTGCCCAGACCCTGTCAGAGCAGAAGTTGTGCCGTGTACTGAATATCGACATCGGTGGCGGGACCTCAAACTACGTGCTGTTCGACGCGGGAAAAGTCAGCGGTTCAGCCTGCCTGAACGTCGGTGGGCGTCTGCTGGAAACGGACGGCCAGGGGCGCGTGGTTCACGCGCATCAGCCGGGACAGATGATTGTCGATGACGTTTTTGGCCCTGGCACCGATGCGCGTTCGCTTAACGCCACGCAACTGGTTCAGGTGGCGCGACGGATGGCGGCGCTGATTGTGGAAGTGATTGAAGGCACGCTTTCACCACTGGCGCAGGCGCTGATGCAAACCGGTCTGCTGCCTGCGGGCGTGAAACCGGAAGTGATTACGTTGTCCGGCGGGGTGGGCGAATGCTACCGCAACCAACCTGCCGATCCGTTCTGTTTTTCCGACATAGGGCCACTGCTCGCCACGGCGCTGCATGAGCACCCGCGTCTGCGTGAGATGAACGTGCAGTTCCCGGCGCAAACCGTGCGCGCCACGGTGATTGGCGCCGGGGCGCATACGCTGTCGCTTTCGGGCAGCACCATCTGGCTGGAGGGCGTTCAGCTTCCGCTGCGCAATCTGCCGGTGGCGATTCCGCTGGATGAGTCCGATTTGGTTGCTGCCTGGCAGCAGGCGTTGATGCAGCTCGATCTGGATCCACAAACGGATGCTTATGTGCTGGCGCTGCCCGGTTCGTTACCGGTGCGCTACGCCGCGCTGTTAACGGTGATTGACGCACTGCTGGCCTTCGTCGCGCGTTATCCGAATCCGCATCCCCTGCTGGTGGTAGCCGAGCAGGATTTTGGTAAAGCCCTGGGCATGCTGTTACGCCCACAGTTACAGCAACACCCGCTGGCAGTCATCGATGAGGTGGTTGTCCGGGCGGGGGACTATATCGACATTGGTACGCCTCTTTTTGGCGGATCGGTTGTGCCGGTGACGGTGAAATCACTCGCATTTCCTTCCTGAGGGAACGACTTATGAAACTAAAGACCACATTGTTCGGCAATGTTTATCAGTTTAAGGATGTAAAAGAGGTGCTGGCAAAAGCCAACGAACTGCGTTCGGGGGATGTGCTGGCAGGGGTAGCTGCAACCAGTTCGCAAGAGCGCGTGGCGGCCAAGCAGGTGTTGTCGGAAATGACGGTGGCGGATATTCGCAATAACCCGGTGATTTCCTATGAAGAAGACTGTGTAACGCGTCTGATTCAGGATGACGTCAACGAAACGGCCTATAACCGCATCAAAAACTGGAGTATCAGTGAGCTGCGCGAGTATGTGCTGAGTGATGAAACTTCGGTCGATGACATTGCGTTTACGCGCAAAGGGCTAACGTCGGAAGTCGTTGCTGCGGTGGCTAAAATCTGTTCCAACGCCGACCTGATCTACGGCGGTAAGAAAATGCCGGTGATCAAAAAGGCGAACACCACCATTGGTCTGCCGGGCACCTTTAGCTGCCGTTTGCAGCCGAACGATACCCGTGACGATGTACAGAGCATCGCAGCTCAAATCTATGAAGGTCTTTCCTTCGGTGCGGGTGATGCGGTCATTGGCGTCAACCCGGTAACGGATGATGTGGAGAACTTAAGCCGCGTCCTCGATACCGTGTATGGCGTCATCGACAAATTTAACATCCCGACCCAGGGCTGCGTACTGGCGCACGTCACCACTCAGATTGAAGCAATCCGTCGCGGCGCGCCGGGCGGGCTGATTTTCCAGAGTATCTGCGGCAGTGAAAAAGGCTTAAAAGAGTTTGGCGTTGAGCTGGCTATGCTGGATGAAGCGCGTGCCGTGGGTGCGGAGTTTAACCGTATCGCCGGGGAAAACTGCCTGTACTTCGAAACCGGGCAAGGGTCTGCGCTTTCTGCTGGCGCTAACTTTGGTGCCGATCAGGTGACGATGGAAGCACGTAACTACGGGCTGGCGCGTCACTACGATCCGTTCCTGGTGAACACCGTGGTTGGCTTTATCGGACCAGAGTATCTCTACAACGACCGTCAGATTATTCGTGCCGGTCTGGAAGACCACTTCATGGGCAAGCTGAGCGGCATCTCAATGGGCTGTGACTGCTGCTACACCAACCATGCTGATGCTGACCAGAACCTCAACGAAAACCTGATGATTCTGCTCGCCACCGCTGGCTGCAACTACATCATGGGCATGCCGCTCGGTGACGACATCATGCTCAACTACCAGACCACCGCATTCCACGATACCGCGACCGTGCGCCAGCTGCTGAACCTGCGTCCGTCGCCGGAGTTTGAGCGCTGGCTGGAAACCATGGGCATTATGGCAAACGGTCGCCTGACCAAACGGGCGGGCGATCCGTCACTGTTCTTCTGATGACGCGGGGATGACACACGATGGATCAAAAACAGATTGAAGAAATTGTACGCAGCGTAATGGCGTCAATGGGTGAGTCACAGCCGCAGGCTCAGGCACCGTCACCGGAAGCGAAATGCAGCACCACGCAGTGTGCAGCGCCGACAGGTGAAAGCTGTGCGATGGACTTAGGTTCTGCTGAAGCCAAAGCGTGGATTGGCGTTGAAAATCCACACCGTGCGGACGTGTTGACCGAACTGCGTCGCAGTACCGCAGCGCGCGTGTGCACCGGTCGTGCCGGTCCTCGCCCGCGTACTCAGGCGTTGTTGCGTTTCCTGGCCGACCATTCGCGTTCGAAAGATACGGTCTTAAAAGAAGTGCCGGAAGAGTGGGTAAAAGCCCAAGGGTTGCTGGAAGTTCGTTCAGAAATCAGTGACAAAAACCTGTATCTGACGCGTCCAGACATGGGGCGTCGTCTGAGTGCGGAAGCCATTGAAGCGTTGAAATCGCAGTGTGTGGCTAACCCGGATGTGCAGGTGATTGTCTCTGATGGCCTGTCTACCGATGCGATCACCGCCAACTACGAAGAGATCCTGCCGCCGCTGCTGTCGGGCTTAAAACAAGCCGGACTGAAGGTCGGTACGCCGTTCTTTGTTCGCTATGGTCGCGTAAAAATCGAAGATCAGATTGGCGAACTGCTGGGCGCGAAAGCGGTGATCCTGCTGGTGGGTGAACGTCCGGGCTTAGGCCAGTCGGAGAGCCTTTCCTGCTACGCGGTGTATTCACCGCGCGTGGCGACTACCGTTGAAGCTGACCGCACCTGTATCTCGAACATTCACCAGGGCGGTACGCCTCCGGTAGAAGCGGCTGCGGTAATCGTCGATTTGGCCAAGCGCATGCTGGAGCAAAAAGCCTCCGGCATCAATATGACCCGTTAAGGAGGCATCATGCCAGCATTAGATTTGATAAGACCCTCAGTCACCGCAATGCGCGTGATTGCCTCGGTAAATGACGGTTTTGCTCGCGAACTTAAATTGCCGTCACATATACGTAGCCTCGGACTCATCACAGCAGATTCTGATGACGTGGCGTATATTGCCGCAGACGAAGCGACAAAACAGGCGATGGTGGAAGTGGTTTATGGCCGCTCATTGTATGCCGGTGCGGCGCACGGACCTTCTCCAACCGCAGGTGAAGTGCTGATTATGCTCGGTGGGCCGAACCCGGCTGAAGTTCGCGCGGGCCTGGACGCTATGGTTGCCAATATTGAAAGTGGCGCGGCGTTCCAGTGGGCAAATGACGCAGAAAATACCGCCTTCCTGGCGCACGTCGTATCGCGTACGGGTTCGTATCTTTCCGCGACAGCGGGATGTCGACTTGGCGATCCGATGGCTTATCTGGTGGCACCGCCGCTGGAAGCGACATTCGGTATTGATGCTGCACTGAAATCTGCCGATGTACAGCTGGTGACCTACGTTCCGCCACCGTCAGAAACCAACTACTCAGCGGCGTTTTTGACCGGTAGTCAGGCCGCCTGTAAAGCCGCGTGTAACGCCTTTGCCGATGCCGTTCTGGATATTGCTCGTAATCCGGTACAACGCGCGTAAGAGAGGTTGTGATGATCAATGCACTGGGATTACTGGAAGTGGATGGCATGGTTGCGGCTGTTGATGCTGCTGACGCCATGCTGAAAGCTGCGAACGTGCGACTGCTTAGCCACGAAGTGCTCGATCCTGGCAGGCTGACGCTGGTGGTGGAAGGCGATCTGGCGGCGTGCCGTGCTGCGCTGGATGCTGGCAGTGCTGCCGCTGCGCGTACAGGCCGTGTTATCAGTCGTAAGGAGATAGGGCGGCCGGATGATGACACCCAGTGGCTGATCGGCGGTTTTAAACGTGCGCCGAAGAAACCCGCACCGAAGCCAGAAATGAAACCAGAAGCCAAAGCGGAAAAGACGCAGGAAGCGCCTGTGACATCTGAATCTTCTGATGAGCTCCTGGCGTTGTTGGCATCAACCCGTCAAGGAATGACGGCAGGGGAAGTGGCCGCGCACTTTGGCTGGTCACTTGATAAAGCCAGAAATGCGCTGGAACAGCTCTTTTCTGACGGAGCGTTGCGTAAACGCAGTAGTCGCTATCGCTTAAAAAATTAACCTGTCGGAGGGCCGGGGGCTTCATTGAAGCTTCCGGCTTAAAAGATCATGAAAAAGACCCGTACTGCAAACCTGCACCATCTTTATCATGAAGCATTACCCGAAGACGTTAAACTTACGCCGAAGGTGGAGGTGGACAACGTTCACCAACGGCGAACAACAGATGTGTATGAGCATGCCCTGACGATTACCGCCTGGCAGCAGATTTACGATCAACTGCATCCGGGAAAATTTCATGGCGAGTTCACGGAAATCCTGCTTGATGATATTCAGGTGTTCCGTGAATACACCGGTCTTGCGCTGCGCCAGTCATGCCTGGTCTGGCCGAACTCGTTCTGGTTTGGTATTCCGGCTACCCGCGGCGAGCAGGGATTTATTGGTACACAATGCCTTGGCAGTGCTGAAATTGCGACCCGCCCAGGCGGAACGGAGTTTGAGCTGAGCACACCGGATGATTACACCATTCTTGGGGTCGTTATCTCTGAAGACACCATTGCGCGTCAGGCTAACTTCCTGCATAACCCGGAAAGGGTGTTGCATATGTTGCGCAACCAGTCGGCGTTAGAAGTAAAAGAACAGCATAAAGCCGCGTTATGGGGCTTTGTGCAACAGGCGCTGGCGACGTTTAGTGAAAATCCTGAGAACCTTCATCAACCGGCGGTGCGCAAAGTGTTGGGTGATAACCTGCTGCTGGCGATGGGCACTATGCTGGAAGACGCGCAGCCAATGATAACCGCTGAAAGCATCAGCCATCAGAGCTATCGCCGCCTGCTGTCGCGTGCGCGCGAATATGTGCTGGAAAATATGTCTGAGCCGCTGACCGTGCTCGACTTGTGTAACCAGCTACATGTGAGTCGTCGCACGTTGCAAAACGCGTTTCACGCGATCCTCGGTATCGGACCGAATGCCTGGTTAAAACGTATTCGTCTGAATGCCGTGCGCCGTGAGCTTATTAGCCCGTGGTCGCAAAGTGCGACGGTGAAAGACGCTGCGATGCAGTGGGGATTCTGGCATTTAGGGCAGTTTGCTACCGATTACCAGCAGCTGTTTGCGGAAAAACCCTCGCTGACGCTGCATCAGCGTATGCGTCAGTGGGCGTGATGAAAGAATTGTGCCGGATGCGACGCTTTACGTCTTATCCGGCCTACGGGGCAGTACCGTTGTAGTTGCAGGCCTGATAAGCGTAGCGCCATCAGGCAATTACACCCAGTCGCGGACCTGAATAAATTCGCTAAGGGCGGCTTCCGGGCTGTTCGCTTCCGGCTGCCAGTCATACTCCCAGCGTACCAGCGGCGGCATCGACATCAGAATCGATTCGGTGCGCCCGCCGGTCTGCAGACCGAACAACGTGCCTCTGTCCCACACCAGATTAAATTCCACATAGCGTCCGCGACGATAAAGCTGGAAATTGCGCTCGCGCTCGCCCCAGCGCATCGCTTTGCGGCGTTCGACGATCGGCAGATACGCCTCGGTGTAACCTTGCCCGACCGCCTGCATAAAGGCGAAGCAGTGGTCGAAATCTGGCGTATTTAAGTCATCAAAAAACAGCCCACCAATGCCGCGCTGCTCGTTACGGTGCTTCAGAACGAAGTAGTCGTCGCACCATTTTTTGTAACGCGGGTACACGTCATCACCAAACGGTTGGCAGAGTTCAAGCGCGGTGCGATGCCAGTGAACGGCATCTTCTTCAAAACCATAATATGGCGTTAAGTCAAAGCCGCCGCCAAACCACCACACGGGATTGGCACCCGGTTTTTCCGCGATAAAAAAACGCACGTTGGCATGGCTGGTAGGGATGTACGGATTGAGCGGATGCACGACCAGCGAGACACCCATCGCCTCAAAGCTGCGCCCGGCAAGCTCTGGCCGGTGTGCAGTCGCTGAGGCTGGCATTGCGTCACCGTGTACGTGGGAGAAATTCACCCCCGCTTGTTCAAAGATACCGCCGTTGCGTAGCACCCGGCTACGACCGCCGCCGCCCGCTTCACGCTGCCAGTTATCTTCAACAAACTCTGCGCCATCGACGGCAGATAACTGCTGGCAAATATTATCCTGCAGACTCAGCAGGAACTGTTTAACGCGCTGTGCATCGGGCTTCATGATTAACGTTTCTTCGAATGTGCTTTCTGATTATCAAACCAGTGGAAATAGCTGATGATGCCATTGGCGATAGCGGTGGCGATTTTCTGGCGAAATGCCGTTGTGCCCAGCAGGCGTTCTTCTTCCGGGTTGGTGATGAATGACGTTTCGACCAGTACCGACGGAATTGACGGTGATTTTAGCACCACGAAAGCGGCTTGTTCCGTGCTGCGACTGTGCAAGCGGTGTACCGGCTTGATTTTCTTAAGAATGTGCGAACCGAGCGTCAGGCTGTTTTTAATGGTGTCGGTTTGTACCAAATCGAACAGTACCTGCTGCAATAAATGGTCTTTATCGGTGGCCTTTTTACCCGCGACTTCATCGGCACGGTTTTCACGATCGGACAGGTACTTCGCCATGGCGCTACTGGCGCCGCGATTGGACAGGGCGAAGACCGATGCCCCCGCCGCGCTCGGATTGGTGAAGCCGTCGGCGTGAATCGACATAAACAGATCGGCACCGTGCTTGTGGGCTATCTCAACGCGATCGTACAGTGGAATGAAGGTATCGCCGGAGCGGGTCAGGCGTGCATCAATTCCTTCATTGCGCAAAATCGAGCGTACATTCTTGGCAATCGCCAGCACCACGTGTTTTTCTTTCGAACCGTTGCGACCAATGGCGCCGGTATCGATACCACCGTGTCCTGGATCAAGAACAACAACACGCTTAGCCCCCGCTTTTTTGGCTTTCGGTTTGCTGTGACCATTACTGGTCTTTAGCGTTTCTTCCTTTGCGATGGCTTGCGACATGCCGGACAGCGTCAGGGCTGCCAGCCCGGCTTTCAGCACCTGGCGGCGCGATGTGAGAGTTTTTAGTGGTTTAAAAGTGCTCATACGGCCTGAGTTGTAAAAAAAGGTTCCAGACGTTATATCGTATCGCGTAGTCCGTTGCGACGGATCGGGATAAGAATTGTTTTACTTTTCATTTCAATACGTGACAATTCCGTATTATGCCATTTTTTCCGTCGCTTCGCGTCAGATATTGGCTAAATCAGTGGTTCGCGCCATAATCGCTTTTTAACGTCCTGAAAAGGAAACTAATACCATGGAAATACGCGTATTTCGCCAGGAAGATTTCGAAGAGGTGATCACCCTCTGGGAGCGCTGTGATCTGCTGCGTCCATGGAATGACCCGGAAATGGACATTGAGCGCAAAGTTAATCATGACGTCAGCTTGTTTCTGGTCGCAGAAGTGAACGGTGAAGTTGTCGGCACAGTGATGGGGGGCTATGACGGTCATCGTGGCTCCGCCTATTACCTTGGCGTGCATCCTGAGTTCAGGGGGCGCGGTATTGCGAATGCGCTGCTGAACCGACTGGAGAAAAAGCTCATTGCCCGTGGTTGTCCAAAGATTCAAATCATGGTACGTGACGATAATGACGTTGTGCTGGGTATGTATGAGCGTCTGGGCTATGAACATACCGATGTACTCCATCTGGGTAAACGTTTAATTGAAGATGAAGAGTACTGAGTTCCATCCCGCCGACTATGACGGTCACGGGCGTCTGCGCCTGCCATTTCTGTTCTGGTGCGTGCTGCTGCTCCAGGCGCGCACCTGGGTATTGTTTGTGATTGCAGGTTCTTCCCGCGATCAAGGCAACACGTTGCTGAATTTGTTTTATCCCGATCATGATGCGTTCTGGCTGGGGTTACTGCCCGGCGTTCCGGCCGTGCTGGCGTTTCTACTCAGCGGGCGGCGTTTCGCGTTCCCCGTTTTGTGGCACAGGCTGCGCGGACTACTGATTCTGGCTCAACTGGCGCTACTCTGCTGGCAGCCGATGTTGTGGTTGGGAGGCGATCCTGTCAACGGCGTTGGTCTGGCGCTGCTGGTGGCGGATATTGTCGCGCTGGTCTGGTTGTTAACCAATCAACGTTTGCGTGCCTGTTTTTCCCCCGAGAAAGAATAACGGCACTTTTTTGTGAAACCGGACTCAAAGCAGCGTTGATAAATATGGAAGGAAGTGAAATGAAATCACTGCGTTTGACGTTATGCGCGATACCGCTGGTGCTGACCGGGTGTTCAACCCTCTCATCGGTGAACTGGTCCGCCGCTAATCCGTGGAACTGGTTTGGTTCTTCGACCGAGGTCACTGAGCAAGGCGTGGGAAAACTCACGGGTGCGACGACATTGGATGAAAAGACCATTGCTGATGCGCTGGATGGCGATTATCGCCTGCGTAGTGGGATGAAAACCAATAACGGCAATGTCGTGCGTTTTTTTGAGGCAATGAAAGGTGACAAGCTGGCAATGGTGATCAATGGCGACCAGGGAACGATCGGTCGCATTGATGTATTGGACAGCGACATCGCATCAGCCGCGGGTGTTGAAATCGGTACACCGTTTAGCGACCTTTACACTAAAGCTTTTGGACATTGCCAGAAAGCAACCGGTGATGACAGTGCGCATGTTGAGTGTAAAGCCGAAGGAAGTCAGCATATTAGCTATATTTTTTCCGGTGACTGGAGCGGCCCTGAGGGCATAATGCCGTCTGACGATACGCTACAACAGTGGAAAGTAAGCAAAATTATCTGGCGGCGTTAATTTGCGTCTGAACAAATCGACTGACTAAAAAAACAGGTAGAATAGCGTTCATCAATGCCACGATGTCGTGGCAGCTTTTTTCAGGAGGAACAATGTCTCAGGTTCAGAGTGGCATTTTGCCAGAACATTGCCGTGCGGCGATTTGGATTGAAGCCAATGTAAAAGGTGATGTTGAGGCCCTGCGTGCGGCCAGCAAAACGTTTGCCGATAAGCTGGCGACCTTTGAAGCGAAATTCCCGGATGCGCATCTGGGCGCGGTAGTCGCTTTTGGCAACAACACCTGGCGCACACTGAGCGGCGGCGTGGGCGCGGAAGAGCTGAAGGACTTCATCCCTTACGGTAAAGGTCTGGCTCCGGCGACTCAGTATGACGTACTGATCCATATTCTCTCGCTGCGCCATGACGTGAACTTCTCCGTTGCGCAGGCGGCCATGGAAGCGTTTGGCGACTGCATTGATGTCAAAGAAGAGATCCACGGTTTCCGTTGGGTGGAAGAGCGTGACCTCAGCGGTTTTGTTGATGGCACTGAAAACCCGGCGGGCGAAGAAACGCGTCGTGAAGTCGCGGTTATTAAAGATGGTGTCGATGCTGGCGGCAGCTATGTATTCGTGCAGCGTTGGGAACATAACCTGAAGCAACTGAACCGCATGAGTATTCACGATCAGGAAATGATGATTGGCCGCACCAAGGAAGCCAACGAAGAGATCGATGGTGACGAGCGTCCGGTAACATCCCACCTGAGCCGTGTGGATCTGAAAGAAGATGGCAAGGGTCTGAAAATTGTTCGTCAAAGTCTGCCGTACGGTACAGCCAGCGGTACGCATGGTCTCTATTTCTGCGCGTACTGCGCGCGTCTGCACAATATTGAGCAGCAACTGCTGAGCATGTTTGGTGATACCGATGGCAAACGTGACGCGATGCTGCGCTTCACCAAACCGGTCACCGGTGGCTATTACTTTGCACCGTCGCTGGATCGACTGATGGCGCTGTAATCCCGGTGTTGCCTGGTGGCGCTAACGCTTACCGGACCTGCCGCGTTCTTATCTGTCATCAAATTGAAAATCCCCGCTCCGACGGGGATTTTTTTTACCTGAAATTAACCTGATTTAGTGAGCTATTCCTCAGCATGAATTTGTTAATGCTGTATCTTCTGCGTGAATGAAGCGAAGGCTTCATATTCAAAAGGAGAATATTGAAATGGGAAAACTCACGGGCAAAACAGCATTGATTACGGGCGCATCTCAGGGTATTGGCGAGGGGATCGCCAGAACGTTTGCCCGCCATGGCGCGAACTTAATCCTGCTGGATATCTCCGATGAGATTGAAAAGCTGGCGGATGAACTGGCTGGGCGCGGGCATCGCTGCACAGCGGTTCACGCAGACGTCAGAGATTTTGCGTCGGTCACGGAAGCGGTAAAACGCGCGAAGAAAATTGAAGGCAAAATCGACATTCTGGTCAACAATGCCGGCGTATGCCGCCTTGGCAACTTCCTTGAAATGAGCGATGAAGATCGCGACTTCCACATTGATGTCAACATTAAAGGCGTCTGGAACGTGACGAAGGCCGTTCTGCCGGAGATGATTGCGCGCAAAGACGGGCGCATCGTGATGATGTCATCGGTAACAGGCGATATGGTTGCCGACCCGGGCGAAACGGCGTATGCGCTGTCGAAAGCCGCTATTATCGGCTTAACCAAGTCCCTGGCGGTTGAATACGCGCAATCGGGGATTCGTGTAAATGCAATTTGCCCAGGCTACGTTCGTACGCCAATGGCGGAAAATATTGCACGTCAGTCTAACCCGGACGATCCTGAATCGGTTTTAGTCGACATGGCGAAAGCGATTCCAATGCGCCGTCTGGCCTGTCCGCTTGAAGTGGGTGAACTGGCGGCGTTCCTGGCGTCGGATGAATCCAGCTACTTAACGGGCACGCAAAACGTGATTGATGGCGGCAGCACACTGCCTGAAAGCGTCAGCGTCGGCATCTGATTGATGCCAGTCTCCTCCCTGGTGAACCTGGGGAGGAGGTACCCCTTAGAGCTATCCCATTAGGCTATTTTATTTGCCAGTTTGGCCCTGGGCAGTGCTCAAAATCCTCACGTACTTCGTGTACGCTCCGGTTTTTCCGCGCTGTCCATGTCCAAACTGCCTGCAACAATTACACCTACTGGGATAAGCTCTTATTCTCTTTTCAACTTTCAAATCATCAAACGGTATATAAAACCGTTACTCCTTTAGCACTGGTTATAAATATGATGACCATAAGAAAGTCATTTAATTTATAAGGGTGCGCAATGGCCGTTAACTTACTGAAAAAAAGAACGCTGACGCTGGCGGCGCTGCTGTTGCTGGTGGGGCAGGCGCAGGCAACAGAGCTGTTGAACAGTTCATACGATGTGTCTCGCGAGCTGTTTGCCGCCCTTAATCCCCCGTTTGAACAGCAATGGGCGAAGGATAACGGCGGCGATAAACTGACGATAAAACAATCTCATGCCGGGTCATCAAAACAGGCGCTGGCGATTTTACAGGGACTGAAAGCCGATGTGGTGACCTATAACCAGGTGACTGACGTGCAGATCCTGCACGACAAAGGCAAGCTGATCCCGGCCGACTGGCAATCCCGTCTGCCGAACAACAGTTCACCGTTCTATTCCACAATGGGATTCCTGGTGCGTAAAGGAAACCCTAAAAATATTCACGACTGGAATGACCTTGTTCGATCTGACGTCAAGCTCATCTTCCCGAACCCGAAAACGTCCGGGAATGCGCGCTACACTTATTTAGCGGCGTGGGGCGCTGCGGATAAAGCAGACGGCGGCGATAAAGCCAAAACCGAACAGTTTATGACCCAGTTCCTGCAAAATGTCGAAGTGTTTGATACCGGCGGCCGCGGCGCGACCACCACTTTTGCCGAGCGTGGGCTCGGTGACGTATTGATCAGCTTCGAGTCAGAAGTGAATAACATTCGCAAGCAGTATGAAGCGCAGGGGTTTGAGGTTGTTATTCCGAAAACCAATATTCTTGCCGAGTTTCCGGTTGCCTGGGTAGACAAGAATGTGCAGGCCAACGGGACAGAGAAAGCGGCTAAAGCTTACCTGAACTGGCTGTACAGCCCGCAGGCGCAAACCATCATTACCGACTATTACTACCGTGTGAATAACCCACAGGTCATGGACAAGCTGCAAGATAAATTCCCGCAGACTGAATTGTTCCGCGTAGAAGACAAGTTCGGCTCCTGGCCTGAAGTGATGAAAACACACTTTGTCAGCGGCGGTGAGCTGGACAAACTGTTGGCGGCGGGGCGCAAGTAAATGTTCGCTGTTTCTTCCCGACGCGTGCTGCCCGGCTTTACCTTAAGCCTGGGCACCAGCTTACTGTTTGTCTGCCTGATATTGCTGTTACCGCTGAGCGCGCTGGTAATGCAACTGGCGCAAATGAGCTGGGCGCAATACTGGGATGTGATTACCAATCCGCAGGTGGTGGCGGCTTATAAAGTGACGCTGCTGTCAGCGTTTGTGGCATCGATTTTTAACGGCGTGTTTGGTTTGCTGATGGCGTGGATCTTAACCCGCTATCGCTTTCCGGGCCGTACACTGCTGGATGCGTTGATGGATCTGCCGTTTGCGCTGCCTACGGCGGTGGCTGGCCTGACGCTGGCATCGCTGTTTTCAGTCAACGGTTTCTACGGCGAATGGCTGGCGAAGCTGGATATTAAGGTCACTTACACCTGGCTGGGCATCGCGGTGGCGATGGCTTTTACCAGCATTCCGTTCGTGGTGCGTACCGTACAGCCGGTGCTGGAAGAGTTAGGTCCGGAGTATGAAGAAGCGGCGGAAACGCTCGGTGCCACCCGCTGGCAGAGTTTCCGCAAAGTGGTGCTGCCGGAGTTATCACCTGCGCTGGTTGCCGGTGTCGCGCTCTCATTCACCCGTAGTTTAGGCGAATTTGGCGCGGTTATCTTTATCGCCGGGAATATCGCGTGGAAAACGGAAGTCACCTCGCTGATGATTTTTGTTCGCTTGCAGGAGTTTGACTACCCGGCCGCTAGTGCGATTGCGTCAGTAATCCTTGGGGCTTCGTTGTTGCTGCTGTTTTCGATTAACACCCTGCAGAGTCGCTTTGGTCGACGCGTGGTAGGTCACTGATGGCAGACATTACCCAATTGAAACGCTATGGCGCACCCCGCATCAACTGGGGTAAATGGTTTTTGATCGGCACGGGCATGCTGGTGTCTGCCTTTATTTTGCTGGTGCCGATGATCTATATCTTCGTGCAGGCGTTCAGTAAGGGGTTACTGCCGGTATTACAGAATCTGGCTAACCCGGACATGCTGCATGCCATCTGGCTTACGGTGTTGATCGCACTGATCGCAGTGCCGGTGAACCTGGTGTTTGGTGTGTTGTTGGCCTGGCTGGTGACTCGCTTCAACTTCCCAGGACGCCAGCTGTTGCTGACCTTACTGGACATTCCGTTTGCCGTCTCGCCAGTGGTCGCGGGTCTGGTGTATCTGCTGTTTTACGGTTCTAACGGCCCACTCGGCGGTTGGCTGGATGAACATAACCTGCAAATCATGTTTGCCTGGCCGGGCATGGTGCTGGTTACGGTTTTTGTAACCTGTCCGTTTGTGGTGCGCGAACTGGTGCCCGTGATGTTGAGCCAGGGCAGCAATGAAGATGAAGCGGCTGTGTTGCTGGGCGCGTCCGGCTGGCAGATGTTCCGACGCGTTACGCTGCCAAATATTCGTTGGGCATTGCTGTACGGCGTGGTGTTGACCAACGCGCGTGCGATTGGCGAATTTGGCGCGGTGTCGGTGGTTTCCGGCTCGATACGGGGTGAAACCTTGTCGCTGCCATTACAGATTGAATTACTGGAGCAGGACTACAACACGGTCGGCTCCTTTACCGCAGCGGCGTTGTTAACGCTGATGGCGATTATTACCCTGTTTTTGAAGAGCATGCTGCAATGGCGCCTGGAGAACCAGGAAAAACGCGCGCAGCAGGAGGAAAATCATGAGCATTGAGATTGCCAATATTAAGAAGTCTTTTGGTCGCACCCAGGTGCTGAACGATATCTCGCTGGATATTCCTTCAGGTCAGATGGTCGCGCTGCTGGGACCCTCCGGTTCGGGTAAAACCACGCTGCTGCGAATTATTGCCGGGCTGGAACATCAGTCCAGCGGGCATATTCGCTTTCATGGTACTGACGTCAGTCGCTTACATGCGCGTGACCGTAAAGTTGGCTTCGTCTTTCAGCATTATGCGCTGTTTCGCCATATGACCGTTTTCGACAATATCGCCTTTGGGCTGACGGTCTTACCGCGTCGCGAGCGTCCAAACGCGGCGGCCATCAAGGCGAAAGTCACCAAATTGCTGGAGATGGTGCAGCTTGCCCATCTGGCGGATCGCTTTCCGGCGCAGCTTTCTGGCGGGCAAAAACAGCGTGTGGCGCTGGCACGAGCGCTGGCGGTGGAACCGCAGATCCTGCTACTCGATGAGCCATTTGGTGCACTTGATGCTCAGGTGCGTAAAGAGTTGCGTCGCTGGCTGCGTCAGTTACACGAAGAACTGAAATTCACCAGCGTGTTTGTTACCCACGATCAGGAAGAGGCGACGGAAGTGGCCGATCGCGTGGTGGTAATGAGCCAGGGACATATTGAACAAGCCGATGCGCCGGATCAGGTATGGCGCGAACCGGCTACCCGCTTTGTGCTGGAATTTATGGGTGAGGTTAACCGTCTGCAGGGGACGATTCGTGGCGGACAGTTCCATGTCGGCGCACACCGTTGGCCATTGGGTTATACGCCAGCGTATCAAGGGCCGGTCGACCTGTTCCTGCGCCCGTGGGAAGTGGACGTCAGCCGTCGTACCAGCCTGGATTCCCCGTTGCCGGTACAGGTGCTGGAAGCCAGCCCGAAAGGTCACTACACCCAATTAGTTGTGCAGCCACTGGGGTGGTATAACGAACCGCTGACAGTGGTCATGCAGGGAGATGATTCCCCAGCTCGTGGCGAACGTCTGTTTGTCGGGCTGCAAAATGCACGTCTGTACAATGGTGATCAGCGCATTGAAACGCGTGAAGCGGAACTTGCCCTGGCGCAATCGGCCTGATAGGTTAATTCGCATCGTTATCTCCCGGTGGCGCTGCGTTTACCGGGCTTACGGGCTAAAGTATGACCTGTAGGCCGGGTAAGCGCAGCGCCACCCGGCATTTTATTGAGCTGAAAACGTGAACACATTAGAACAAACGATTGGCAATACGCCTCTGGTGAAACTGCAGCGCCTTGCGCCGGAAAACGGCAGTGAAATTTGGGTCAAACTGGAAGGGAATAATCCAGCGGGCTCGGTGAAAGACAGGGCTGCGCTGTCGATGATCGTCGAAGCGGAAAAGCGCGGAGAAATTAAGCCCGGCGATGTACTGATTGAAGCAACCAGCGGAAATACCGGTATCGCGCTGGCGATGATCGCCGCGCTGAAGGGTTACCGCATGAAGCTGCTGATGCCAGACAACATGAGTCAGGAACGCCGTGCGGCGATGCGGGCATACGGGGCTGAACTGGTTCTGGTGACCAAAGAGCAGGGAATGGAAGGCGCGCGCGATTTAGCCCTTGAGATGGCGCAGCGTGGAGAAGGTAAACTTCTCGATCAGTTTAATAATCCGGATAACCCGTACGCGCACTACACCACAACCGGCCCGGAAATCTGGCAGCAAACGTCCGGACGCATTACCCATTTTGTCTCCAGCATGGGCACGACCGGCACCATTACTGGTGTATCTCGTTTTCTGCGCGAGCAGGCTAAACCGGTGACGATTGTCGGGCTGCAGCCGGAAGAGGGCAGCAGCATTCCGGGAATCCGCCGCTGGCCTGCGGAGTATATGCCGGGCATTTTTAACGCCTCGCTGGTGGATGAGGTGCTGGATATTCATCAGAATGATGCAGAAAACACCATGCGTGAGCTGGCGATTCGTGAAGGCATTTTCTGCGGTGTCAGTTCTGGCGGCGCGGTGGCAGGGGCGTTACGCGTGGCGCGTGCTACGCCCGGCGCTGTGGTGGTGGCGATCATCTGCGATCGCGGCGATCGCTACCTTTCGACCGGCGTTTTTGGTGAAGAGCACTTCAACCAGGGCGCAGGGATCTAATTTGTTTGCCTGATAAGCGTCGCGCCATCAGGCAAACAGACGACACGATCGCTGGATAAGACGTTGCGTGTTTTATCCGGCCTTCAATGACTAATCGTTACGGTTCTCTACCAGTTTATCCAGGAACTGCCACAGTTTTTCATTCATCTGCTGATAATCCCATTCACGCATCTTTTCCACAGAGCGGATGAAGCGTTTTCCTTTGGCCTCTGCTAACTCTTGTTCTGAATGCTGAATCAGCCCCTCGATTGCCTCGGCGGTGAATTCCATATGACACTGGAAGCCATAGATAAAATTACCGTATTGCACGATTTGTCGCGGGCAGCCTTCACTTGTCGCCAGAATTGTCGCCTGATCGGTTAATCCAGGCATGTCGTTGTGCCAGTGACCGACCATCAGTGGCGATCCAAAGTGGGCGATCAGCGGGTGCGCTTTACCTGCTTCAGTCAGTGTAATGGGATAATGACCAATCTCTTTTTCCGGGCTTTGACACACCTTCGCGCCCAGCGCTTCGCCAATCAGCTGTGAACCTAAGCAGATCCCCACCACAATTTTGCGTGCTGAAATCGCCTGATTGATCAGATGCTGTTCGGCCTGAGAGTCAAAATACGGGCACTCTGCCAGCGTGGTGCGGGGAGACTGCGGGCCACCAAAGACGACCAGCATATCGAACCCATCAGCATTGGCGGGAACCGATTCTCCGGCGTAAACCCGTGACCAGGTGATGGTATAGCCACGCTGTTCTGCCCACGGCAGATACGCGCCAGCAGATTCAAAAGACTCATGAATAACAAAATGAACTCGCACTTTTTCTCTCCTGTTAGCGCTTTTGCGCCTGATGAATATCAGCCGCCAGCTTATGAATATCGCTGTCGTTTAAGGTCGACAGCGTAATGCGCAGACCGTGCGATGGTGTATTCACACCAAACACCTCACCTTCGCGTACCAGCCAACCAGATTTTGCCAGGGCAAAAGCAAGTGATTGACTGTGGTGCGCCAGAGGCAGCCACAGATTCAGACCATCACCGACGGGCAGATCAATGCCATATCCTCTGAGAGCGGTGGTCAGTTTTTGCTGCTGTGTTGCGTAAAACCGCTGAGTCTGGACCAGCTTACGTTGATACTCTTCATCGCTCAGGCAGGCGCAGGCTAAATCCTGCAGCAGATGACTGACCCACTGACTGCCGGCGTTGAGTCGTAACCGCAGTTTTGCAGAAGTGACCGGATCGCTGGCAACGATGGCAAGGCGTAAGTCCGGGCCTAATGTTTTCGACATTGAACGGACGACTGCCCAGTGCGTAGTTTGCGTGGCAATCACCGGGTGCCAACGGCATGCAGACAACAGTGCAAAGTGGTCGTCGACAATCACCAGTACCTGCGGATAGCGGGCCAGGATTTTTTGTAACTGGGCGGCGCGTGAGGCGCTCAGGCTACATCCCGTCGGGTTGTGGGCCCGCGGCGTCAGGATCACTGCCCGCGCCCCTCTTTGTAACGCCGCCTCCAGCATGTCGGGTTGCATGCCTTCGTTGTCTACGGTGACCGGGCTTGCTGAGAATCCCGCATAACGCAACATATTGATACTACTTAAAAAGCAGGGATCTTCTACCGCGACGCTATCGCCCGGCAATAAATGGGCGCACAGTAGTCGTTCAATGGCATCAATAGCACCGCTGGTGATATCAATTTCTCCCACGCCAGGGAGGGCATCCTGCATCCAGCGTGTGGCCCAGGTTTTAAGCTCAGGCGATACGACGGCATCGCCATACAGACGTGGGTTCTTATTTATTTGCGCGAAATAACGACTGAGATCGGGGAGACAAGTCGGCGCAGGGTTACCGCCGGAAAGGTCGGTAAGTGGGGTATCCGGACTCCCTCCCTCCAGCGCGATAGGGGAGGAAATCCCTTTTATTACCGTCCCGTTTCTCCCAAGACTGAGTGCCAGCCCGGAGGTGACCAGTCGTTTATAAGCCGCCGCGACAGTATTGCGGTTGACGTTCAATGTCGTCGCCAGCTCGCGCACCGGCGGAAGCGTTTCGCCTGAGGCGAGGGTGCCTGTAGCGACATGTTGACGAATACTGTCAAAAATTTCGTTAGCGGTTTTTCCGTCGATCATTATTGACCTATGACAAAATGAATTTTAGCATATGACGATAATAGTGAGGCGATAGCCCGCTGTCCAGCGAGAGGAAAAGTTTATGCAGCAGGAGAGTGAAATACAGTCAGTGCTCTTCGACGACAAGCATCGGGCGTTACAAACCGATATCGTCGCCGTCCAGTCACAGGTGGTGTATGGCAGCGTAGGTAACAGTATCGCCGTCCCGGCCATCAAAGCGCAGGGATTACGCGTCACCGCGATCCCAACGGTACTGTTCAGCAATACCCCGCATTATGAGACCTTTTATGGCGGTGTTATCCCGGCAGACTGGTTTAGCGGCTATCTTCGCGCCTTAAATGAACGCGATGCGTTACGTGAGCTAAAAGCGGTGACCACGGGGTATATGGGCAGTGCGGAACAAATCGCTCTGTTGGCACAGTGGCTGGAGACCGTTCGGGCTACCCACCCGGATCTGTGTATTCTGGTCGATCCAGTGATTGGCGATACAGACAGCGGCATGTACGTAAAGGCCGAAATACCGGAGGCGTATCGCAAGCATCTGCTACAGCTGGCACAGGGACTGACGCCAAACGTGTTTGAGCTGCAGATGTTGAGCGGTAAACCGTGTCGCACGCTGGATGAAGCGATATCGGCAGCCAAATCGCTGCTCACCGATACGCTGAAATGGGTGGTAATCACTAGCGCGCCGGGAGAAACCGAGGAGGTCATTCAGGTTGCCGTCGTGACGGCTGAAACGGTTGAGGTGCTAGCCCATCCGCGGGTGAAAACGGAGCTGAAGGGGACCGGCGATCTGTTCTGCGCTGAACTGGTGAGCGGTATCGTGCTGGGAAAACCACTTACTGCTGCCACGCACGATGCTGCACAGCGCGTGCTGGAAGTGATGACATGGACGCACTTGTGCGGTTGTGATGAGTTAATTCTGCCACCGGCAGGGGAGGCGCGATGAAGAGTTATCGACTGGTGGTTAGTCAGCATGGACGCATCGTTGGACATTTTGATACCAGCGGAACAGAAGCGCTGGAAGATATCTGTGTGGCGCGCGCCATGTTTGGGATTGCCGGTGGCTATGATTGTGAACTGCTAGTGGCGGATTCGGAACGGCGGATGCTGGAAAGCGGGCCGGAAGGTATGAAAATCCTGATGCGCGAGGCGTGTTACCGACCGGTTACTTCACAAATTTAATGCTGATGGCGGCGCATACGCCTGACCTGGCCTACGTTACGGCGTTTTTCGTAGGCCGGAGAAGCGTCGCGCCATCCGGCAGGTTTTGACGTCCGTTAGATAAAAAAATGGCGCCATCTGGCGCCATTCTTCCCTGCGGCAAGAATTACTTCTTGATGCGGATAACCGGAGTTTCACCCACGGTCACGCTACCGGACAGTTTGATCAGTTCTTTGATTTCGTCCATGTTGGAGATAACAACCGGCGTCAGGGTAGACTTGGCTTTCTCTTCCAGCAGCGGCAGATCGAATTCAATAACCGGGTCGCCCACTTTCACACGCTGGCCTTCTTCAGCGATACGCTTGAAGCCTTCGCCTTTCAGTTCAACGGTATCAATACCGAAGTGAACAAACAGCTCAATGCCGCTATCAGATTCGATAGAGAACGCATGGTTGGTTTCAAAGATTTTGCCGATGGTGCCATCAACAGGGGCAACCATTTTGTTACCGGTTGGCTTGATAGCAATACCATCACCAACGATTTTTTCAGCAAAAACTACATCCGGCACGTCTTCGATGTTGACGATCTCGCCAGAGAGCGGAGCAACAATCTCAATAGTTCCGGTGTCTTTCTTATCATCAGAAACCAGAGATTTCAGTTTATCGAACAAACCCATGATCTTCTCCTAAGCAGTAAATTGGGCCGCATCTCGTGGATTAGCAGATTGTTTTTTCTTCAATGAACTTGTTAACCAGCGTCATTAACTCGTCCGTTGTCGGTTGAGCAAGAGCCTGCTCTGCTAACACCTTCGCATCTTCGAAGTTCGTGTTACGGATAATCTTCTTAATGCGCGGGATAGAAATGGCGCTCATAGAGAATTCGTCCAGACCCATCCCCAGCAACAGAAGTGTAGCACGTTCGTCGCCTGCAAGCTCACCACACATGCCGGTCCATTTGCCTTCAGCATGAGAAGCATCAATAACTTGCTTGATCAGCGTCAGAACAGATGGCGACATCGGTTGGTAAAGGTGTGAAATCATATCATTACCACGGTCAACTGCCAGGGTGTACTGCGTTAAATCATTGGTGCCGATACTAAAGAAATCAACTTCTTTGGCTAAATGACGTGCAATTGTTGCCGCAGCCGGTGTTTCCACCATCACGCCAATCTCAATGCTTTCGTCAAATGCTTTACCTTCGAGCCTAAGTTCCTGTTTGTAGATTTCGATCTCTTTGCGCAGCGCACGCACTTCTTCAACAGAGATAATCATCGGGAACATGATGCGCAGTTTGCCGAAAGCAGAGGCACGCAGGATAGCGCGAACCTGGTCACGCAGGATCTCTTTACGATCCATCGCGATACGCACGGCACGCCAGCCCAGGAACGGGTTCTCTTCTTTCGGGAAATTCATGTACGGCAGTTCTTTATCGCCGCCGATGTCCATGGTACGTACGATAACCGCCTGAGAGCCACACGCTTCAGCAACGGCTTTATACGCAGCAAACTGTTCTTCTTCAGTCGGCAGCGATTCACGGTCCATGAACAGGAATTCGGTACGATACAGACCCACGCCTTCAGCGCCGTTACGCTCAGCGCCTTCAACGTCACGAACGGTACCGATGTTGGCACACACTTCAACCTGGTGACCGTCCAGCGTGATAGCGGGCAGATCTTTCAGCTTAGCGAGTTCCGCTTTCTCGGTAGCAACCTGCTCCTGAACGGCACGCAGTTGTTCGATAACGTCGTTAGTTGGGTTGACGTAAACCTGATTGTTTACGGCATCCAGAATCAGATAGTCGTCGTTTTTCACCTGAGAGGTGACGCTACCGGTACCTACGATGGCAGGCAGTTCCAAAGAACGCGCCATGATTGAGGTATGAGAGGTACGTCCACCTGCGTCAGTGATGAAACCCAGCACCTTCTCGAGGTTCAGCTGTGCGGTTTCTGACGGGGTCAAGTCAGCGGCAACCAGGATAACTTCTTCCTGGATAGCGCTCAGGTCGATAATTGCCAGACCCAGGATGTTACGCAGCAGGCGTTTACCGATGTCACGTACGTCAGCCGCACGTTCTTTCAGGTATTCATCATCCAGCTCTTCCAGGGCTGTGGCCTGACCTTCGATAATCTCATGCGCAGCTGCGTCAGCCGTCATGTGCTTATCTTTAATCAGGGCTATGATTTCCTGCTCCAGCTCCTCATCTTCGAGCAGCATGATATGCCCTTCAAAGATGGCTTCTTTTTCTTCACCGAATGTTTCACCAGCTTTGGTTTTGATCGCTTCCAGTTGCGCAGATGCCTTGGCACGACCGCTCAGAAAACGTTCAACTTCCTGATCAACCTTGTCGGCAGAAATTTTTTTCCGGTCAATGACGATTTCGTCTTCTTTCAGCAGCAGTGCCTTGCCGAAAGCGATACCCGGGGATGCTAAAATGCCTGAAATCATAACCCTACCTTACTTGTGACTGATATTTAAAAGAACTCGTTGAACTTACTCGAGTTCAGCCATCAGTTTAACCAGATGCTCAACTGCTTTCTGCTCGTCTTCGCCTTCTGCGGAAAGGGTAACAACGGTGCCCTGAGTCAGGCCCAGAGTCTGCAGCTTAAACAGGCTTTTTGCGCTAGCGCTTTTGCCGTTGGAAGTCACAGTGATTTCAGACGTAAAGCCTTTTGCTTCTTTAACAAACTGAGCAGCAGGGCGAGTATGCAGACCGTTCGGAGCGGTAATGGTAACTTCTTGCTGGAACATTATATTTCCCCAACTTATAGGTTTAGTGTTGTGGAACTAAAGTCTAGCCTGGCGGTTCAACTTTAGCCTGTATTGTTAGCGTCGACGTAAACAGGACGCGACACAAAAGGAGTTCGGTGCAATCCGTTGCTGGCAACTTCTTGCCGCTGACGTTTCGTTCGTCATTAAACATTATGCCGCGAAAGGAAGAGTTGAACCAAATCATAAAATCGATTCAGCTAGCGCTTTTCCTGTAACGATTAATTTCGCGCATCAAAATAATTAGTTTGGTTAAATACCAGTTCCGGCGGGCTGAATCAATGCCAGGTGGGTTGAAACTTTGAAGCAGGCCACAAAAAAGCACCCAAAAGGGTGCTTTTTTACGCGTATTTAACATGCTGGCATTACTGTTGCAGTTCTTTCTCAGTGAAGAGATCGGCAAACAGTGCAGTGCTCAGATAACGCTCACCCGATGACGGTAGAATAACCACTATATTCTTATTGGTAAAGGTTTCATCTTCCTGGAGCTTAAGCGCGGCAGCAACCGCAGCACCTGAAGAGATACCTGCCAGAATACCTTCTTCTTCCATCAGGCGGCGCGCCGTGGAAATCGCTTCATCATTAGTGATGGCAACCACTTTATCGATAAGCTTCAGGTCAAGGTTACCAGGAATGAAGCCTGCGCCAATGCCCTGAATTTTATGCGGGCCTGGTTTCAGCTCTTCACCCGCCAGCGCCTGGGCGATAACCGGCGAGTCTGTCGGCTCAACGGCAACGGTGATGAGGTCCGTTTTGCCCTTGGTCCCTTTAATGTAGCGAGTCACCCCAGTCAGCGTACCGCCGGTACCGACGCCAGAGATAAACACATCAACCTGACCGTCGGTATCTTCCCAGATTTCCGGGCCGGTGGTTTTCTCGTGGATTTCCGGGTTCGCCGGGTTGCTGAATTGCTGAAGCAGCAGGAATTTTTCTGGGTCGCTGGCAACAATCTCCTCTGCCTTTTGAATCGCGCCCTTCATGCCTTTCGCGCCTTCGGTCAGCACCAGGTTTGCACCCAATGCCTTCAGCAACTTGCGACGCTCAATGCTCATGGTTTCTGGCATCGTCAGGGTGAGTTTGTAACCACGGGCGGCAGCAACGTAGGCCAGCGCGATCCCGGTGTTACCGCTGGTCGGTTCGACCAACTCAACGCCCGGCTTCAGTACACCACGTTTTTCGGCATCCCAAATCATATTGGCACCGATACGGCATTTGACGCTGAAGCTCGGGTTACGTGACTCCACCTTCGCCAGAATGCGTCCGTTACCGATACGGTTCAGTCGAACCAGCGGCGTATGACCGATAGTCAGCGAGTTGTCTTCAAAAATCTTACTCATGGCCTGTCCTTAACTGTATGAAATTGGGATACCGCTTCAGCATACCTGTTGAGAAAGTATGGGGAAGTAAGGATTTAGCATATCTATATTCAGAAAGGAAATATTCGACGTCAGTATGGAATAAGGGACGGCATAAGCCATCCCTGTTTTACACATTTTTGCATTACTTCCATAACGCGTGTTTAGCACGGTAGCAGTCTACCCACATCGCCGTGGCACCACAAACCGCAACTGGCATGATGAACAGATTGAGCACCGGGATCATCGTAAACAGACTGGTTAGCGCACCAAACTGCATGTTGGTGACTTTGCGTGTGCGCAGGGCGATCCGCATCTCTTTAAAGGGCACTTTGTGGTTGTCGAACGGATAATCACAATATTGAATAGCCAGCATCCACGCGCTGAACAGGAACCACAGTACAGGTGCGACGGTCTGCCCCACGCCGGGGATAAAATAGAGGAGCAATAACACAAAGGCGCGCGGGAGATACCACGCCAGCTTTTGCCATTCACGCTTCATAATACGCGGCACATCTTTCATGATGCCAAGAACGCCAGTGTCAGGCGGCGTCGCGCCCGTCAGGCGGGCTTCGAGTTGTTCTGCCAACAAGCCGTTAAACGGTGCGGCAATCCAGTTGGCGATGGTGGAGAACAGGTAGCCAAACACCAGTAGCACGGAGACAGTCACAATCGGCCATAGCAAATAGCTCAGCCACTGTAGCCAGTTCGGGACGTGGCTCATCAGCGCGGGGATCCAACTGTCCAGTTGCGTAAACAGCCACCAGAATGCGCCGCCCATCAGCAGAATATTCACCAGTAAAGGCAGGATAACAAAGCGACGAATTCCCGGTTGCGTGATGAGTTTCCATCCCTGAGAAAAGTAATAAAAACCGCTGCGAGGTACAACTGCAGATGATGAAACCATGGTCAGGACATACTCCTTGTTATAAAAGCTCTGGTAAACTTTGCGTATCTTACCGGGTTGTTGAGCGTTAGGCTGTTCAGAAATGTTCGAAAAAACAGCAAAAAGCACGTTTTTATTCATCTTTATGCCGTGAAAGCCAAGAGTGCACTTGCACTTGGCGTAATCGGCAAATACTCTTAGTGAGTAAATGTTTGCCGTGGTGGCAAGGTGTTAGAACAACAGAGAATATAATGATGCAGGATTTGCGTCTGATATTAATCATTGTTGGCGCGATCGCCATAATCGCTTTACTGGTACATGGTTTCTGGACTAGCCGTAAAGAACGGTCTTCTATATTCCGCGATCGCCCACTGAAACGCATGAAGTCTAAACGTGATGACGAGGATTCCTACGACGACAACGTCGAGGAAGACGAAGGCGTGGGCGAAGTCCGCGTGCATCGTGTGAATCATGCTCCCGGCAGCGCGCAGGAACATGGTGTTCCTCCTCAGTCGCCGCAACACCAGTACCAGCCGCCTTATGCGTCTGCTCAGCCGCGTCAACCCGCGCCGCAGCCTGCACAAGCGCCGGTACCGCCGCCGCATGCTCAGCAGCAGCCGCAGCCTGTACAACAGCCACAGCCGGTGCAACATCAGCCTGTTCAGCAACAACCTGTGCAGCAGCCGATGCAGCATCAGCCCGTTGCTCCGCAGGTTCAGCAGCCCGTGCAGCAAGCACCGCAACCTGCGCCGCAGACTTTCCAGCCCGTAGAGCCTGTTGTTGAACCGCAACCGCAGCCTGAGCCGGTAGTTGAAGAAGCGCCTGTTGCTGAAAAACCGCAGCGTAAAGAAGCGGTCATCATTATGAACGTCGCGGCGCATCATGGCAGCGAGCTCAACGGTGAAGTGTTGCTCAACAGCATTCAGCAGGCTGGTTTTAAATTTGGCGATATGAATATTTTCCATCGTCATCTCAGCCCGGATGGTAGTGGCCCGTCGCTGTTCAGTCTTGCCAATATGGTTAACCCAGGGACGTTTGACCCTGAGATGACCGGCGATTTCAGCACGCCGGGCGTCACTATCTTTATGCAGGTTCCGTCCTATGGCGACGAGCTGCAAAACTTCAAGCTGATGCTGCAGTCCGCACAGCACATTGCCGATGAAGTGGGTGGTGTGGTGCTTGACGATCAACGTCGTATGATGACGCCGCAGAAACTGCGCGAGTATCAGGACCGCATCCGCGAAGTTAAAGAATCTCACGCCTGATTTTCCTCTGGCGTGACCTCTCCTTTCTGAACCCCCGCCTGTCGGGGGTTTTTTATCATTGATGGTGCGATATGGAATCAATCGAACAACAACTGACAGAACTGCGAACCACGCTTCGCCATCATGAGCATCTCTACCATGTGATGGACGCGCCGGAAATTCCTGATGCGGAATATGATCGCCTGATGCGCGAACTGCGTGAACTGGAAGCGCAGCATCCTGAACTTGTGACGCCCGATTCACCCACCCAGCGCGTAGGTGCCGCACCTCTGGCGGCATTCAGCCAGATCCGTCATGAAGTGCCGATGCTGTCGCTGGATAACGTGTTTGATGAGGAGAGTTTTCTCGCTTTCAATAAGCGCGTTCAGGACAGACTGAAGAGCACGGATAAGCTGACCTGGTGCTGTGAGCTGAAGCTGGATGGTCTGGCGGTCAGTATCCTGTATGAGAACGGTGTACTGGTCAGCGCGGCAACGCGTGGTGATGGTACGACTGGCGAGGATATTACCTCGAACGTGCGCACCATCCGTGCGATCCCGTTAAAACTGCGTGGCGATAATATTCCGGCACGTCTGGAAGTGCGCGGCGAAGTGTTTTTGCCGCAGGCCGGGTTTGAAAAAATTAACGAAGAAGCCCGCCGCACGGGCAACAAAGTGTTTGCTAACCCGCGTAATGCGGCGGCAGGATCATTACGCCAGCTCGATCCGCGTATCACCGCGAAGCGACCGCTTACTTTCTTCTGCTATGGCGTCGGCGTGCTGGAAGGCGGCGAACTGCCCGATACGCATTTGGGGCGCTTGCTGCAGTTTAAAGCGTGGGGCCTACCGGTCAGCAACAGGGTAACGTTGTGCGACTCTCCGCAGGAAGTACTCGCTTACTATCATCAGGTTGAAGAAGACCGCCCAACGTTGGGATTTGATATCGACGGCGTGGTTGTCAAAGTCAACTCCATGGCGCTGCAGGAGCAACTGGGCTTTGTTGCCCGCGCGCCGCGCTGGGCGGTAGCCTTTAAGTTCCCGGCGCAGGAACAGATGACTTTTGTTCGTGACGTTGAGTTTCAGGTCGGGCGTACCGGCGCGATTACGCCCGTCGCCCGCCTCGAGCCGGTGCAGGTGGCTGGCGTGCTGGTCAGTAACGCGACGTTGCATAATGCCGATGAAATCGAACGTTTGGGGTTACGCATTGGCGACAAAGTCGTTATTCGTCGTGCGGGCGATGTGATCCCGCAGGTGGTTAACGTGGTGTTGTCCGAGCGTCCTGAAGATACGCGCGAAATCGAGTTCCCCACTCATTGTCCGGTGTGCAACTCTGACGTTGAACGCGTGGAAGGCGAAGCCGTGACTCGCTGCACGGGCGGTTTAATCTGTGGTGCGCAGCGTAAAGAGTCGCTCAAACACTTCGTTTCCCGTCGTGCGCTGGATGTTGACGGTATGGGCGACAAAATTATCGATCAACTGGTCGAGAAAGAGTACGTGCACACACCAGCGGATTTGTTCACGTTGACCGCAGGTAAGCTGACCGGTCTCGATCGTATGGGGCCGAAGTCGGCGCAAAACGTGGTGAACGCGCTGGAAAAAGCGAAAGAAACCACCTTTGCCCGTTTCCTGTATGCGCTGGGCATTCGCGAAGTCGGTGAAGCCACGGCGGCTGGCCTGGCGGCGCATTTCGGTACGCTGGATGCGCTGGAGGCGGCCTCTATTGAAGAGCTGCAAAAAGTACCGGATGTCGGCATTGTGGTGGCCACTCACGTGTTTAACTTCTTTGCCGAAGAGAGCAACCGCGAGGTGATCGTGCAACTGCTGGCGCAGGGGATTCACTGGCCAGCTCCCGTCGTCGTCAATGCCGAAGAGATCGACAGTCCTTTCGCCGGTAAAACGGTCGTACTGACCGGGAGTCTGAGCCTGATGTCGCGTGATGATGCCAAAGCGCGGCTGACCGCACTGGGGGCAAAAGTGGCCGGTAGCGTGTCGAAGAAAACCGATCTGGTTATTGCCGGCGAAGCGGCAGGTTCGAAGCTGGCAAAAGCGCAGGAGTTGGGTATTGCCGTTATCGATGAAGCGGAAATGATCCGCTTACTGGGCGCCTGAGATGGAAAAAGAGCAACTGATTGACATTGCCAACACCGTGATGCCTTTCGGAAAATATAAGGGGCGTCGGCTGATTGACGTTCCGGAAGAGTATCTGTTGTGGTTTGCCCGCAAAGATGAATTTCCGCCGGGTAAACTGGGCGAGCTAATGCAAATCACGCTGCTGATTAAAACCGAGGGGCTGACACAGCTGGTACAGCCCCTGAAACGTCCGCTTTAAGCCTTCGCGGCGCGGCTATTCTGCTGCGCCGCCTGTAATGCGTCCGTCTGGCGCTTATACCGACGCGCCAACACGGCGCATACCATCAGTTGGATTTGATGGAAGATCATCAACGGCAGCACCATCATACCAATCACCGAAGTCGGGAACAGGATATTGGCCATGGGGATCCCGTTCGCCAGACTCTTTTTCGACCCACAGAAGACAATGGTAATTTCATCGGCTTTGTTGAAACCACATTTGCGTGCGACAAAGACGTTGATACCAATCACGATGGCCAGTAATACAAGGCTGACAATCACAATAAACAGCAGTGAACCGACGCCAACTTTGTGCCAGATGCCATTCACGACCGCTTCACTGAAAGCAGAGTAAACCACCAGCAGAATGGATGACTGGTCCGTTTTGGCGATCCATTTTTTATGGCGCGACACCCAGTCGCCAATCCATGGACGTGAAAGATGCCCAAGTACGAATGGCAGCAGCAGTTGCAGCATGATTTTCCCTACCTGCTCCAGGCTGCCCTCTGCACCATGCATATTCATCACCAGTCCGACCAACAGCGGAGAGAGGAAAATACCCAACAGGCTGGAGGCCGAGGCGGAGCACACGGCGGCGGCAACGTTACCGCCCGCCAGTGACGTAAAGGCAATTGCCGACTGCACCGTGGCAGGCAAAATACACAGGTACAGGAAACCCGTGTAGAGCATCGGATCAACGTTGACCGGTGCCCACCAGGCAAACAGGACACCCAGCACGGGGAAGACCACAAAGGTGCTGCACATGACCCACAGATGCAAACGCCAGTGGCTACCGCCGGCAATAATGGCTTCACGCGAGAGCTTTGCGCCGTGCATAAAAAAGAGTAGGGCAATGGCGGCGGTGGTTAGGCCTTCAAAGAAAGGCACAAAGCCGCCCTCTGCAGGGAAAAATGAGGCCAATAAAACGACGGTAATCAGCGTTATCGTGAACGGATCAAGGATACGAAAAAGTTTCATAAAAGCTCCTGAAATTCGGTAGGAACATTTTGCGTTTTTCCGTTTGAGAAATAAAATTGATTTATTGCATCTATATATGAATTGAATCGATGAATTATTCTTTGCGCCAATTACGTATCTTTGTCACCGTCGCTCAGGCCAAAAGTTTTAGCCGGGCGGGGGATATCATCGGCTTAAGCCAGTCGGCGGTCAGTCATAGTGTAAAAGAGCTGGAAGGGCAGACGGGTGTCAGGCTACTGGATCGTACAACGCGCGAGGTGGTGCTGACGGAAGCCGGGCAGCAACTGGCAGCACGGCTGGAACGCATTCTGGATGAACTGCACAGCACGCTGCGCGAAGCAGGCCAGGTGGGAACGCAGTTAACCGGTACGGTGCGCGTTGCCGCCAGCCAGACGATTTCCGCGCATCTCATTCCGCAGTGTATTGCGCAGAGCAATCAGCTGTATCCGGCAATCGATTTTGTCCTGCACGACCGGCCACAACAGTGGGTACTGGAGAGTATTCGTCAGGGGGAAGTGGATTTTGGTATTGTGATTGATCCGGGAGCCGTGACCGATCTGCAGTGTGAAGCGGTGCTATCGGAGCCGTTTCTGTTGTTGTGTCGTCAGGATCACCCGCTAGCTCACCGGGAATGGATTAACTGGCAGGATCTGCAGCATGAGCGCCTGGTTTTGCAGGATTATGCCTCCGGTAGCCGACCGCTGATTGATGCGGCATTGTCTCATTTTTCTATTGATGCCAACATTGTTCAGGAGATTGGGCACCCGGCAACGCTGTTCCCGATGGTCGAAGCCGGGATTGGTATCAGCGTGCTGCCTGCGCTGGCGCTCCCCTTACCGCAGGGCAGTCATCTGCAGGTTAAGCGCCTGACGCCGGTTGTGGAACGGCAACTGATGCTGGCACGACGTAAAAATCGTTCTTTATCGACTGCGGCCCAGGCGCTGTGGGACGTGGTGCGGATGCAGGCCAGTGAATTAACCGCCGGTCGGGCACGCGATCCGTTGTATCAGATATAAATATCGACCCGATGTGGATCGGTAGCATTGTTGACGCCCTCAGCTTTTCTTTGATCGGCGCTTTGCTTTTGCTGTGACTCCTCGGCCTGCTGGCGCAACAATTGAGCCAGCTGTGCTTGTAACATCTTGATTTGAGTCTGAATAAGCTCCTGCTGCTCGCGCTTCTGCTCAACACTGCCACTGCTATTGGGGATATCTTTGAGCTGCTGGGTTAGCTTGGTTATCTTTTGGGTGATTTGTGAAATCTGTGCGGAGATGTCATTCCCGGCTGATGCTTTTCCACCGCCGCTACTGCTTTGAACAGTTGGGGTGGAAACGTTGATAGTTGTCATACGGATTCCTCGCGCCATAAAACATGAGTATCGGCATCAGCGAACAGAACTTCAGCGACAATACGGCGAGTGGAGTTTAATCATAAAAATCCCAAACCTTCATGTATCTGTATTCCTGTGCCATTTCTGGCTCAAAAATAATGTGATTTCAGGCTGATTTAGTGCAACTCATCGATACCGATTTACTATCGGTTGTTGGGATAAACGGTATTGGTAATCGATTGCGCAGTCTCGCTATAACAGTGCGGTACGCTACGTTATTTTCGATTACTCAGTATTAAGGACATCTCATGAGCCACTCTCTTTTCTCGCAAAATCCCTGGTATAGCGCCGATATCATTCGTGGTTACAAGCCGGATTTTACGCCGCGCGTAGCCTTTATCCTCGGCTCCGGCCTGGGTGCGTTGGCGGATCAAATTGAGGATGCGGTAGCCATCTCTTACGAGAAACTGCCGGGGTTCCCGGTGAGCACCGTACACGGTCATGCTGGTGAGCTGGTGCTGGGGAATCTGGCGGGAATTCCGGTGGCCTGTATGAAAGGACGTGGACATTTCTATGAAGGTCGCGGCATGACGGTGATGACGGATGCCATTCGTACGCTGAAGCTGCTGGGCTGTGAGTTGCTGTTTTGCACCAATGCCGCAGGTTCTTTGCGCCCCGAAGTCGGTCCGGGTAGCCTCGTTGCGCTTAGCGATCACATTAATACAATGCCGGGCACACCGATGGTGGGACTTAACGATGAGCGTTTTGGCGAGCGATTCTTTTCGCTGGCGAATGCCTATGATGCTGACTACCGTGCGGTCCTGCAAACCGTTGCCGCTGAGGAAGGGTTCCCGCTGAGTGAAGGTGTATTTGTTTCTTATCCGGGACCGAACTTTGAAACCGCGGCAGAAATCCGCATGATGCAAATCATCGGTGGCGACGTGGTGGGGATGTCGGTGGTGCCTGAAGTTATCTCTGCGCGACACTGCGGTTTGAAAGTGGTTGCAGTGGCGGCCATCACCAACCTGGCGGAAGGTTTGGGTGATGTGAAATTATCCCACGCGCAGACGCTGGCAGCGGCGGAACTCTCCCGGCAGAATTTCATCAATTTGATCTGCGGATTCTTGCGCAAACTGGCCTGAATAACTAAAAAATGACCCCGCTTGCGGGGTCTTACTTTATGGCAAGGAACGGAAAAATGGGTATCGCATCTCGCTTAAAGCTCATGTCGTTTTTGCAATATTTTATCTGGGGAAGCTGGCTGGTAACCCTGGGTTCTTACATGATTAACACCCTGGATTTTACCGGCGCGAACGTCGGTATGATTTACAGTTCGAAAGGGCTGGCGGCGATTATCATGCCGGGCATTATGGGTATTATTGCCGATAAATGGCTACGCGCCGAGCGCGCCTATATGCTTTGTCATCTGGTGTGTGCGGGCGTGTTGTTATATGCCACAACCGTTACCGATCCACAGACCATGTTTTGGGTGATGCTGGTTAACGCAATGGCGTATATGCCGACGATTGCGTTATCGAACAGCGTCTCATACTCGTGCCTGGCGCAATCGGGTCAGGATCCGGTCACCGCGTTCCCGCCAATTCGTGTGTTTGGCACCATAGGGTTTATTGTGGCGATGTGGACAGTCAGCCTGATGGGGCTGGAACTGAGCAGCGCGCAGTTGTATATCGCTTCAGGTGCATCGCTGCTGCTGGCTCTGTATGCGCTTACGTTGCCGAAAATCCCGGTTGCTGAGAAGAAAGCAAGCACCACTCTTGCCAGCAAGCTTGGTCTGGACGCCTTTGTCCTGTTTAAAAAACCGCAGATGGCAATCTTCTTTTTGTTTGCGATGATGCTGGGGGCGGTGCTGCAAATCACTAATGTCTTTGGCAATCCGTTCCTGCATGATTTTGCCCGTAACCCGGAATTTGCCGACAGCTTTGTGGTGAAGTACCCCTCCATATTGCTTTCTGTTTCACAGATGGCGGAGGTGGGTTTTATTCTCACTATTCCGTACTTCCTTAAACGCTTTGGCATTAAAACGGTGATGCTGATGAGCATGCTGGCATGGACGCTGCGTTTTGGCTTCTTTGCCTTTGGCGATCCGTCGCCGTTTGGTTTTGTGCTGCTGCTGATGTCGATGATTGTCTACGGCTGTGCGTTTGATTTCTTCAATATCTCAGGGTCGGTATTTGTCGAGCAGGAGGTTAGCTCTAATATTCGCGCCAGTGCGCAGGGGCTGTTTATGACGATGGTAAATGGCGTTGGCGCGTGGGTGGGGTCAATCCTGAGCGGTATGGCGGTGGACTATTTTTCTGTCGATGGCGTCAAGGATTGGCAGACCATCTGGCTGGTGTTTGCCGCATATGCACTGGCTCTGGCGGTTATCTTTGCATTGTTCTTTAAGTACAAGCATGAGCCTGAACGACTGGCGCAGAAATCACCGGCACATTAACGCTCCATTGGCGGCGGGTTCTGATACCCGCCGTTTCATTTTCTGCGAGGCAATGTGGTAACTTTGCGCATTATCCTTATTTCAGGAGCGCATTATCCATGGAACGCACGCACCGCATCGATCTGAAGTTACTGCGTTATTTTCTTGCTGTCGCAGAAGAACTGCATTTTGGACGTGCCGCTGCTCGCCTGAATATGTCGCAACCGCCGCTCAGTACCCATATTAAAGAGCTGGAGCAACAGCTCGGCACTTTGCTATTTATCCGTCATTCCCGCAGCGTGGCGTTAACTCACGCCGGGAAGATATTGATGGAAGAGTCGCGCCGACTGTTATCCAGTGCCAATCAGGCGCTGGCGAGAGTGGAGCAGATTGGTCGTGGTGAGGCAGGGCGAATTGAGCTTGGCGTTATCGGTACTGCGATGTGGGGGAAAATGCGCCCGGTAATGCGGCGTTTTTTGAAGGAGAATCCCAACGTTGAAGTGCTGTTTCGTGAACATATGCCGGCAATGCAGATGACGATGCTGGAGCGGCGTGAGCTGGATGCGGGGGTATGGCGGATGGCGACCGAACCTTCGCCTGGATTCACCAGCCTGCGTTTGCATGAGTCCTCTTTTCTGGTAGCGATGCCAGAAGAGCACCCACTGGCCGCGCTTGCAGCGATACCATTGGAGGCGTTGCGGAACGAATATTTCGTCACGATGCCTTCCGTTCATACTGACTGGACGTTTTTGCAGCGTGTTTGCCTGAGCGCTGGCTTTACGCCAATGATTATTCGCGAGGTGAGGGAGCCGCAAACGGTGCTGGCGATGATCAGTATGGGGATTGGGATTACCTTAATCGCGGACAGTTATGCGCAGATGAACTGGCCGGGAGTGGTGTTCCGCCCGTTAGAGGAACGTATTCCGGCGGATTTGTATATTGTATATGACCAACAACAGGCGACGCCCGCGCTGGAGAAACTGGTAGCGGCATTGACGATGTGATGTCTGTGCCGGATGGCGACTAACGTCTTATCCGGCCTACGCGTGCGGTATTGTCTGTAGGCCTGATAAGCGCAGCGCATCAGGCAGTTTCCAGCTGGCGAGAAAGTGGTGGGTGATGACGGGATCGAACCGCCGACCCCCTCCTTGTAAGGGAGGTGCTCTCCCAGCTGAGCTAATCACCCACTTCGGTACTGCACATTTTAACAAGAAATCCAGCTGGCGAGAAAGTGGTGGGTGATGACGGGATCGAACCGCCGACCCCCTCCTTGTAAGGGAGGTGCTCTCCCAGCTGAGCTAATCACCCACTTCGGTACTGCACATTTTAACAAGAAATCCAGCTGGCGAGAAAGTGGTGGGTGATGACGGGATCGAACCGCCGACCCCCTCCTTGTAAGGGAGGTGCTCTCCCAGCTGAGCTAATCACCCACTTCGGTACTTCATTTTATTGTAAGAAATCCAGCTGGCGAGAAAGTGGTGGGTGATGACGGGATCGAACCGCCGACCCCCTCCTTGTAAGGGAGGTGCTCTCCCAGCTGAGCTAATCACCCACTTCTCAATTTCTTACTTTACACGGCGGAGACTACTTAAAGTAGTTGGTGGGTGATGACGGGTTCGAACCGCCGACCCCCTCCTTGTAAGGG
>NZ_SZXJ01000044.1:293836-477753 GCF_005281345.1 Citrobacter sp. wls619 | reverse complement strand
TATTCAGATCCGCTATCTGCTTCGCCAGCGTAGTTTTGTCTTTCTCCAGTGCCGCCAGTTGAGCCGTCTGTTTCTCCAGCGCTGCTTTCTGTTTCAACGCATCAGCGCTGCCGGATTTGTTCATCTCCGCTATCTGCTTAACCAGATCAGCTTTATCTTTCTCTAGTGCAATTTTGTCTTTTTCTAGCAATGCCAATTGAGCTATTTTTTGCTCCGAACTTACTTTCTGTTTTAAAAGCTTCGCTTTTTCAGTTTCCAAATAGCTAAGCTTTTGGGTCTGCTGTTCCAAAAGATTTTTTTGTTTAGGTGCCTCTTTTGAACTCGCCGCTAATATCGCTAATTGTTTTGATAAATCATACTTCTCTTTTTCTAAAACAGTCAACTTTGCAGTCTGTTGCTCTAGTTTCTCTTTCTGGTTAGTTACATCCGCTAGTTTTTTTTCAAGACCAGCAATCTTTTTATTCAATACCATTGATTGGTTAGTTAACTCACTGTAAACATTAACAGCAATGGATTTATTGGTTGTTTTTTTGTCTTGTGAATTGATACCTTCAGCAAAGGATGCTTCAAGTTTCCTCTTTAACTCCTTATTTAACTCCTTATTTTTTTCGAGGGCTATACGATACTGCGCCTCTCGGAGACGATTAGCTCTCTCCAGAGCTGTAATTTTACCCTGCAGGTCGTTCGAGCGTATCTGTGTAGTCGGTTCTGCAATAACTACGTTATTGGGAATACCACTATTACTGATAACCTTATCCTCAGATAACCGCTCTAAAAGCATAGAGTTTTCTTTGGAAAGGAAATCTTCTGAAAAAACAGTATCAGGCAGTAACATGAGGAAACATGAAGCTGCAATCAGCGATATTTTTCTCATAGTTTGTCCAATTCACTCGCTTGTTGGTTCATTACGTTAAATACAGCATTGCGCACGCGAGAGCAAACTACCATTAACTTATTATTAACTTCGAGTTTAATAATTTCCGCAGATTCACTATCCAACTGCGACTTTTGTTTATTGTAAACAACATATAATTCATTAATTTTATCAAACTGTTTTTTATACACATCAAAAGATTTTTTATCTAACACTTTCAATGTGGTTATACTTTGATAACAACTCACCTGTCCTTGAGGTGGGTTTTTTACAACATCAGGAATGTTTTTTTTTGCACAACCTGACATTAGAAAACACACACAAATGACAACCCTCAAAATATTCACGCGTTCCATATATTAACATCCCTGATCATATTGAATAAAAGTAAAATCCGCCATCTATAAAGACTCAAGAAATCTATCATTACAAAAAATCAAAAACAAGCACATGCCTGGCAAAAAAACAAAAATACAAACACAAAAGAAATAATAATAAATAACAAAAGAAAACATAATCACCAAATAAATCAAATAATCAATAGGAATAATATAAATAAAAAACAAATAAAAAATAAAATATATAAATAATATGAATGCAAAAAGTAGGTACTCCCGCCAGACGCATGGCGGGAACCCGGCACTCTGACGGACCCGGAGGGGAAATAGCGGACCTGTACAGCCATCGCTGGGAGATCGAACTGGGTTACTGAGAGATAATACAGACGATGCAACTGAGCGGGCTGACTCTGAGAAGTAAAATACCAGAGCTTGTGGAGCAGGGACTGTGGGGGAGTATTACTGGCTTATAATCTGGTGAGATATCAGATAATTAAAATGGCGGGGCAGCTGAAAGGATACTAGCCAGATCAGCTGAGCTTTTCAGAATCATGCAGAATGATAATTAGAATGCTTATGGTGTTGTCGGGCGCTTCACCGAGGCGTATACCGGAACTGATGCGCGATCTTGAAAGTATGGAACAACTGGTGAAGTTACCAACCTGAAGGGAAAGGTCCTTCCCGAGGGTGGTGAAGGAGAGGCTGTAGAAATAGATTTAACTGCCTCAAGATTTTTGAGCCTGTCAGCACGCTCAGCCAGAACTTTGCGCCTTCATTTTCGGCCAGCCACATACCCAGTAATTCTTTCTGGCCTTCGGTGTTGATACCCAGCGCCAGGAAGACGGCTTTGCTGATTACGCCGCCATTCTGACGGGCTTTAACGACAATACAGTCCATATAAACAATGGGATACAGAGCATCAAGTTGTCGGTTTTGTCACTCAGTGACCTGCTCTTTGACGGCGTCGGTGACTTTAGATATCAGTGTGGGTGACACGTCGGTGTCGTACATCTCTTTGAATGTCGCGACGATTTCACGTGTGGTCGTGCCTTTGGTGTACAGGGATAAAATCTGGCTGCCCATCTGTGTGATACGCGTCTGGTTCTTCTTAATCAGCTGGGGTTCGAAGGTGTTTTCACGATCGTGCGGCGTGTTCAGCTCAATCTCGCCGTCATCGCACAGCAGCGTTTTTAACGAGTAGCCATTGCGGGTATTCGCCTTTTTTAGAGGCGTTTTTTTCATGCCCGAGATGGTCAGTCAGCTCCGCATTAAGCGCCGTTTCGACGGTTAATTTCGTCAGCATCCGGGAAAATGCATTGAGGTCGGCTTCGGTTTTAAGACCTTTAGCCAGTTCAGCAGCGAGCGCTTTAAGTTTCTTTTCGTCCATATTTTGCCTGTCTCCGTTGTTGGAGTGAACATATCAAAAACAGGCAATTATACAATTTTAATTACAGCCTCGCGGATCCCTTTTTTATTACAAACCAGATTGTTAATCCGTTACCTGTCTGAACTCTAGCCAGTCGATAGCCATGTCCGGTTTGGTCGCCTCAAACTGCAACAGGTAGTTACCCGCCGTGATATCGATACGGCATAGCTTCTGCGTAATCGGCTTCCCCAGCGCCCCGTGGGTCTGAATCGTGGCGACCACGCTACCATTGAGCAATAAGTTGCATCCAGTCTGGGCTAACGCCAGCCCAGACGATGACGTACTGAGCAGCAGATCGTAGGTCGCGTCCTTCTCAAGGCTAATCGCCATGTCCCCGCTGTAGCGCAGCCGTGATACCGAAGCTAACTTGATGGCTCCCCTATCAACTAGCGTGGCATCTGCGTGGAATTTAGCCCAGGTTACCCGATGGCCCATCCGCCGTAGACGCCGCGGGTATCCCTTTTTCTCGCAGACTATCGGTCACTCCGCCAAATGCAGATGCCACGCCGGGCTTCACTTTGAGGCTACACATACCCTCTCCGCCCACCAGGCAGGCCATTTCTGCCACGGAAAGCTGGGCCAGAAAGGTCTCCTGACAACAATGATTGCACAACATCGCTTAAATGGATGCCTTGGTTGCCGGTTAACGGTTGCGCTGGCGGCAAACGCGATAAGATACGCTCGCGCAAGGAAACAATGCTGCGCGGCGCGTCATCCCACTCTTCTAGCCTGCCCCCCTTCTGATGACGACCAGGCCGCAGGCGGGAAAACGCCACGCTGAGCTCCAGCGCCTGTTCATGGCGAGAGAACACCTGGACGGATGGCACGATGAGTTCTTCACGCCCCGCAAAGCAAACCGGCAGGAGGTCACGCACGCCGTTACCGGCGAACAAACGATACTCGCCCGCTTCCAGTAACCAACTGTGCGGATGACCGCTATCTCCGCTGTCATCCCACGATGTCAGACGCTGGTTGCCATCAAATCCCAGCAGCAGACGTCCGTTGATATCCCAGAGCTCATTGGTTCCCGGTGCCCAGTCTTTGTTGGCGGAGGTGCGCATTGAGGTCAGGCTACCGGAACGACTGGCAGCATCCATATTAAATTCCACATCACCGTAAAATTTAATATCGCTGAATCCGGATAACGTCAGTTTCGGTGGGTTAGCCTCTGGCGCAACGGGTTCTACCTATTCAACTTTTACCGTTGGGGCCGTCACGACCTGCTGTTGTTTCAATGACTGAACCTGCGACTCAACATCGGTTGCCCGCTGTTCTGCGCGAATAACACGCTGCTCCAGTTCAGCAAGACGTTGCTCAATCGTACTATTATTTTCAGCCCACAGTTTTTGAGATAAGCAAGCACCGATCATCAGCGCTAAATATTTCGCTTTCATTATTCACCCCTAAAGTTTGATGTATACCAGATAAGATGTCGTAAACATCTCATCCTCCTGCTACAACTATAATTTTGGTTATTATCAGGAATGCGCAAACTTACCGTTTTTAACGGTCGGTAACAATACCATTCATTCTTGCTTCCGTTAATCCATAGAACTTAATAGAGAATGTCGTGAGGATATAGAATATTGCAGGAATAATGGTGAAAAACAACGTAACGCCCTGTGCGGCAGACGCTGACTGCATGGCACTACCTGAGGCATAATCAAATACGGCCAGCACCCACCCCAGAATAGCCCCACCTACGGCAACACCTAGCTTGATGACAAATATATTTTCCTCGACGTTCATCCCGGTAATTCGACGGTGGGTTTTCCATTCGCCATAATTATTCACATCGGTAATCATCGACCACTGCAGCGCCCCATTACCGCCCTGAATAATGGAGATAATAATATGAACAGCAAGCACAATGATCCAATACTGAACCGGCACAAAGAAGCACAGTACACCAAATAAGGCCGTGAGTAAGTTAACCCAAAAAGAGAGTTTTATTTTACAGAACCGGGTACCAAAGGGTTTAGCAAGTATCGACCCCAGCATGGAGGCAAACATGCTGCCCAGCATAAAGAGGGTAATAACGTCAGCGCCTTTGTTCAGCACTGTGTTAACGTAGTAAACGACCGCCCCACCGCGCAGCACCACCGCAACCAGCATCATAAAGTTATAAACAGATAAAATACGCCACTGTTCATTCTTGAATAAGATTTTCACATCACGGGTAATATTGAGGTTTTCTTCTTTGATCGGCTGCACACGTTCTGTGGTGGTAAAAAAGCAGACGATAAACATCAGGCAACCAATGACGCCAAAGATAGCCATTGAAACCTGAATCCCCGTCGCTCTGTCACTAGGATAGAGATAATCTGCCAGCGGTAAAATGAGCGCTGTTCCCAGCGCACCACCGATTGGCGTAATCGCAAAACGCTATGACTGCAAGGACAGGTTTTCACGCGGGTCAGACGTCAGCGCGGCGCCCAGTGAGCAGTAAGGAATATTAATGGCTGTATACATCAGGGTCATGAAGATATATGCCGCCACCGCATAAGCCACTTTTCCGCTGTCGGAAAAATCAGAGGTCGAATAAACCAGAACGCAGCTGACGGCAAAGGGCACGCAAATCGCCAGTAGCCATGGGCGAAACTGTCCCCGGCGCGTGGAGGTTGCATCAGCAATCGCCCCATAATAGGATTGGTAATCGCATCCAACAGGCGGACCAGTAAAAACATCGTCCCCATTACCGCAGGCGGTAAACCATAAATATCTGTATAAAAATACGCAAGAATTGCCACTGAAGAGTCAAAAACGATTTGGCTGGCCGCATCACCTAGGCTATACCCCACCTTTTCCCTGATAGATATCGTGTCCCCTGTAGACATACAAACTCCTTTGCCAATACAAAAATGTAACCGCTCTCTGTCGTAGGGTATTTTTAAAACATCTTATCTGAGCTAATCTCCATTATGTTTTTCTGTCAACTGTTTATGTTTTTTCTTTATGTGATCGCAGCGAGGTAGGTTTGTTTATTGCCGCTTATTTTTGTTTCTTCGCTCACGTTTTATTCGTTGCGAAATTGTTAGTGATTAACCCAAATAACATTCACCAAACGAATGTTATTTGGGAATTTTATGGCACGAAAAAGTGATAAATAAAAAACCCCGGTTGCAGACCGGGGTTTTTCTAATAACAGGAAAGCGTAATAAATCAGACTAAATATGCAGTTCCTGCAATTTCTCTTTCGGTAGCGCCAGCTCTTCATTGCTGTTCACGCGGACATCACGTTCCAGAATATGACGGGCAATGTCCTGCGCTTCACTGAGCGAGTGCATCTGATACGTACCGCACTGGTAGACGTTCAGTTCCGGGATCTGATTCTGATCCTGTACTTTCAACACATCTGCCATTGCCGCTTTCCAGGCATCAGCTACGCGTTGTTCGTCCGGCGTTCCAATCAGGCTCATGTAGAAACCGGTACGACAACCCATTGGCGAAATATCGATAATCTCAACGCCGTTACCATTCAGGTGATTACGCATAAAACCAGCAAACAGGTGTTCCAGCGTATGAATACCTTTCTCAGGCATCACTTCTTTGTTCGGAATGCAGAAACGCAGATCAAACACGGTGATAGCGTCGCCATGCGGGGTGTTCATCGTTTTTGCAACCCGGACTGCAGGAGCTTCCATCCGGGTGTGATCGACAGTAAAACTATCTAACAACGGCATTTAGCCACCTCCGATAAATTTTTTAAAAATATTCTGAACTCTTTGTTCCGGGGCGAGTCTGAGTATATGAAAGACGCGCATTTGTTATCATCATCCCTGTTTTCAGAGATGAAATTTTGGCCACTCCCGAGTGGCCTTTTTCTTTTGTATCAGGCGTGCTTTTCCAGCCACACACCAAACGGCTCAGTATCTGCCGCTTCAATCTCCTGCTGACGGCGCTTGGAAGCCGCACTTTCAGCAATAAATTCTTCTTCCTGCAGCAGTTCCAACGGCTCTTCGCGCAACAGGTTACGGTACGCTTCACCCAACGCTTTACCCGTGCCGCCAATACCTGTATCAATCATAGACCGCAGGATCCGCGCTGAGAATGTCAGCTCAGGATTATCAAAGCAGGCAACCAGTTCGTCGCAGACTTTTTGATATTCCTCTCCCCCGTGAATGCTGTCCAGCGTTTGTGCCACACGTTTCAGATCACGGAACAGATCTTTACCCACTTTAGGCAGCGGGAACTGAGCCGTTTCACAACCAATACCTAACGTCAGACCTGGCTTGCGCCCTTCCAGAATAACGCGATTCCAGTTAGTACGCGTACACAGCAGCTCGTCGCTACTCATTTCCGGCGCATCAGCCAGAACGCACCAAACCATGAACAAATCGAGGAAGCGCACCTGCTGTTCATCTACGCCGATTGGCGAGAATGGGTTGATGTCGAGTGAACGCACTTCGATGTACTCAATACCGCCGCGTAGAAGCGCATCAGACGGCGTTTCACCGCTGCGAGTCACGCGTTTCGGACGAATTGGCGCATACAGTTCATTTTCGATCTGCAAAACGTTGCTGTTGATTTGCAGGCGCTTACCGTCTTTCTCCAGACCGATCGCCGCGTATTCTTCTGAAGGCGTTTTAATCGCGCGCTTCAATCCTGCCACATACTCATGCAAATCGTTAAACGTAATTCCGAGATTGCTTTGCGACTTATTGGTATAACCCAGGTCACTCAGACGCAGCGACGTGGCATAAGGCAGGTAATACATACCACAATCGGTTTTTTCAAACGGCAGCGTTGTCGGCTTTCCTTGCAGGAAGGAGGAACAAATTGCGGGTGAGGCGCCAAACAGATACGGGATCACCCAACCGAAACGGTAGTAGTTGCGGATCAGACGGAAATACCCTGCTGACACTTTTTCTTTAGCGTCTTCATCGCCATCTGTTACGCCACATTTCGCCTGCCAGAAAGCCATCGGCAGCGAGAAGTTGTAGTGTACGCCGGAGATAGTCTGCATCAACGCGCCGTAACGGTTTTTGAGGCCTTCACGGTAAAGGGTTTTCAGACGACCGATATTCGACGTGCCGTACTGCGCCAGCTCGATATCCTGACCTTCGGCAATATAGCAAGGCATGCTCAGCGGCCACATACGCTCATCGCCAAGATTCCTGGCGGTATAGCGATGCAGATCGCGCATGAACGTGAGCATTTTGTGAATATCATCGCCCGGTGGAGTAATAAACTCCAGCAGCGTTTCGGCAAAGTCAGTGGTTATCCATTTATGCGTTAGCGCTGAGCCTAACACTTCAGGATGGCCTGTCGTTGCCAATGAACCATCAGCATTAACACGCAGCGTTTCGCGCTCGAGCCCGCGTTGAATCCCCTCTAACGCATGAGGATGTTTTTCCAGCCAGGCCAGCGCCTGTGATACGTCCGGGATCAAATTGACCTCCCGCCTGTCAAAATCGTTTTAATTAGCATAATGGTATTGGTCACCCTGAAGGTTATTCCACAACACAATTAGTGCCACCACATAATGCCTTGCGTCGTAACCGCCGCGACCACAACATAGCGCAGCGCTTTGCCAAGGCATAAGAAAAAGAGAACTGGGCCCCACGAGATGCGCATCCATCCCGCTAACAAGCACAGTAAATCACCCACAACCGGCATCCAGCTTAATAATAGTGTGACAGCGCCATAGCGCCTCAGCCAGCCAGTGGCTTTCTCTTGCCAGCGCGATGTTTTACGCAACGGAAAGAAACGCCCAAGGATAACGTTAGTTAACCCTCCAAGGCTATTACCCATTGTTGCTGTTAAAACTAAGACCCAGGGATGACTTGCTCCAGAAACCAGTAAGGCAACTAAAACAACTTCAGAATTTCCAGGTAATAGCGTGGCGCTGAGAAAGCTGCTGGCAAACAGTGAGAGGAGCGACAGTCCATCACTCACAGTAACCGAACATCCACGGCATCCATTCCTGCCGCACGCGCTGCCTGTAACCCAAAATCGGCATCTTCAAACACAACGCAGCGAGCCGGAACGACGCCCATACGCTCAGCACATAACAAGAAGGTATCAGGAGCCGGTTTATGGCGCTGTACGTGATCGGCCGCCACCACGGCATCAAAATAACGACGCAATCCAAGGTGAGTAAGCAGAGCTTCTGCAATGGCACTTTCGCTCCCTGTGCCTACTGACATAGGACGGCGACCATACCAGGCTTTCACAACATCGACCAACGGTAAAGGCTGGACGCTATCCAGCAGCATGCTTTTAACCTTATCGGTTTTTTCACGCGCCAGTGCATGGGGGTCAAGATCGGCATGGTTCAGTTCAATCACCGATTGGGCAATACGCCACGTTGGGGAACCGTTGAGAGCGACCATAGCCTGCTCATCAAAACGTAGCCCATAGCGTCCTAATACCTCATGCCACGCTTTACGGTGCGTAGGTTCGGTATCCAGGATGGTACCATCCATATCAAAAATTAAACCTGCATAACGTTCGTACATCGTCTTCTCACAAGCCGATTAACCAGACGTTATTTTATCGTAATTGATTGATTTTGTCGCTGACAGCGAATTGAGGATTGTTCAGGGAAGACAAGGAAATAATTCAGGGGGAGGTAAGAAAACAATTCAGGAGAAGATGGTGCATCCGGGAGGATGACTCGGTCACGCCTCGCCCTACGGGCCGTTGCTGAAGCAACGTTATCCTCCCTGGTGCTGGCGATTATCTCGCAGACCATGAAACAACACGTTAGCTGTTATCTCGGAGAAGATGGTGCATCCGGGAGGATTCGAACCTCCGACCGCTCGGTTCGTAGCCGAGTACTCTATCCAGCTGAGCTACGGATGCATCGGTGAAACCAGATTGGAGAAAACAAGGATGTCGCTGAAAAAGCAATATCGATTTTCTGTAATAACGCTAATGCACTATTGCAGATAAGATGGTGCATCCGGGAGGATTCGAACCTCCGACCGCTCGGTTCGTAGCCGAGTACTCTATCCAGCTGAGCTACGGATGCATCGGTGAAACGTACTTTACTGCAGATGTGATGTCGCTGAAAAAGCAATATCGATTTTCTGTAATAACGCTAATGCACTATTGCAGATAAGATGGTGCATCCGGGAGGATTCGAACCTCCGACCGCTCGGTTCGTAGCCGAGTACTGCTGCGCCTCGCCCTGTGGGCCGTTGCTGAAGCAACGTTATCCTCCCTGGTACTCGCGATTATCTCGCATACCATGAAACAACAGTTTTGCTGTTATCTCGGAGAAGATGGTGCATCCGGGAGGATTCGAACCTCCGACCGCTCGGTTCGTAGCCGAGTACTCTATCCAGCTGAGCTACGGATGCATCAGGGAAACTTACTTTACTGCAGATTTGATGTCGCTGCTAAAGCGCTATCAAGTAATATGGTGCATCCGGGAGGATTCGAACCTCCGACCGCTCGGTTCGTAGCCGAGTACTCTATCCAGCTGAGCTACGGATGCAAATGGCGGTGAGGCGGGGATTCGAACCCCGGATGCAGCTTTTGACCGCATACTCCCTTAGCAGGGGAGCGCCTTCAGCCTCTCGGCCACCTCACCAACACGCCTCTTACGAGTGCTTCGAAGAACTTGTTTCTGCTCATCGTCGCTGCGTGGCGCACATATTACTTTCTGGGACTTATAAGTCAAACAATTTTTCCAGAGCTTTTATCGTTTGCACATTTCACGCGCAATTAGTCTGCAAAAACGGCAAAAAGAGTGTTTTATCAACAGATAAATCGGCGTTATACGCAGACGATGTACGAACAGAAAAATCATCGGGGAAGACCATAACAGCATCACTGCAGAGAAAACGACGTGGAATGACAAGAATCAGAGAGAAGTCAGAGCGGTATAGAAAGAGATAAGAGCGCAATGAGGCGGTAAAAAGTAAGAAAAGAGAATGCTTGATCAGGTTGCGCCTCACCAGACAGGTGAGACGCGAAAACCTTAGTAACTGGACTGCTGGGATTTTTCAGCCTGGATACGCTGGTAGATCTCTTCACGATGGACAGAAACTTCTTTCGGGGCGTTGACGCCAATGCGCACCTGGTTGCCCTTCACCCCTAAAACTGTCACGGTGACCTCATCGCCTATCATGAGGGTCTCACCAACTCGACGAGTCAGAATCAGCATTCTTTGCTCCTTGAAAGATTAAAAGAGTCGGGTCTCTCTGTATCCCGGCATTATCCATCATATAACGCCAAAAAGTAAGCGATGACAAACACCTAAGTGTAAGCAGTCACGGCATCACATTCTGTTAAACCTAAGTTTAGCCGATATACACAACTTCAACCTGACTTTATCGTTGTCGATAGCGTTGAGGCAAACGCTGCGGATTGAAGTCCGCAGCGTCGACTTACGCTTATAATTTTTACAGTTTTGCGCTAACCCAGCCTTTCACACTGGCTAACGCTGCCGGCAGAGCCGCAGCATCCGTACCACCGGCTTGCGCCATGTCCGGACGACCACCACCCTTGCCGCCTACCTGCTGAGCGACCATCCCAATCAGTTCCCCTGCTTTCACGCGGTCTGTCACATCCTTAGACACGCCCGCAATCAGAGAAACCTTACCTTCAGCAACTGTTGCCAGTACAACAACAGTAGAACCCAGCTGATTTTTCAGATCATCAACCATGGTACGCAGCATTTTCGGTTCAACGTCCGCAAGCTCGCTGACCAACAGCTTCACGCCGTTGATATCAACTGCTTTGCTGGAAAGGTTCGCACTTTCCTGCGCTGCGGCCTGTTCCTTCAATTGCTGCAATTCTTTTTCGAGCTGACGCGTACGTTCCAGTACGGAACGAACTTTATCACCGATATTCTGGCTATCGCCTTTCAGCAGCTGCGCAATATCGCTTAAGCGATCGCTCTCAGCATGCACGGTATTCAGAGCACCTTCACCGGTCACGGCTTCGATACGACGAACGCCCGCAGCGGTACCAGACTCGGAGACAATACGGAACAGACCGATATCGCCCGTACGGCTGGCATGAGTACCACCACACAGTTCGGTAGAGAAATCACCCATGCTCAGAACACGCACGTGGTCATCGTATTTCTCACCAAACAGCGCCATTGCACCTTTGGCTTTCGCTGCCTCGAGATCCATGATGTTCGTTTCAATCGGTAGGTTGCGACGAATTTGCGCATTCACCAGATCTTCAACAGCACGAATTTCAGCAGGCTTCATCGCTTCGGTATGCGAGAAATCGAAGCGCAGCACTTTATCGTTTACCAGTGAACCTTTCTGCGCCACATGCGTGCCCAGAACCTGACGCAACGCCGCGTGCATCAGGTGCGTTGCGGAGTGATTGAGACGGATCCGCGCACGACGCGCTTCATCCACATCAGCCTGCACCGCATCGCCCACTTTCAGAGAACCCGCAGACAGCTTGCCAATATGACCAATTGCCTGGCCATATTTTTGCGTGTCGTTCACGGCAAAGGCAAAACCGGCGCCTTTCAGTTCACCTTTATCGCCAACCTGGCCACCGGATTCTGCATAGAACGGCGTCTGGTCCAGAACAACGACAGCGTCCTGACCGGCGTTAATGGCATCTACCGCTTTACCATCAACAAACAGCGCGGTCACTTTGCCGTTCAGTTCCAGGTTCTCATAGCCTTTAAATTCAGAGGCACCATCAACACGAATCATCGCATTGTAGTCTGCGCCAAAACCGCTGGCTTCACGCGCACGACGGCGCTGTTCTTCCATTGCGGCCTCAAAGCCAGCTTCATCAACCTTAATGTTGCGCTCGCGGCAAACGTCTGCCGTCAGGTCAACCGGGAAACCGTAAGTGTCATACAGGCGGAATGCGGTTTCGCCGTCCAGCGTATCGCCAGACAGTTTCGCCAGTTCTTCATCCAGCAGTGCCAGACCACGTTCCAGCGTACGCGCAAACTGCTCTTCTTCGGTTTTCAGAACCTGCTCAACCATAGCCTGCTGACGCTTCAGTTCTTCACCTGCTGAGCCCATGACGTCCACCAGCGGACCAACCAGCTTGTAGAAGAAGGTATCTTTCGCGCCCAGCATGTTGCCATGACGTACCGCGCGACGAATGATACGGCGCAGCACATAGCCACGGTTTTCATTCGACGGGACAACGCCATCGGCAATCAGGAATGCGCAGGAACGAATATGGTCGGCGATAACGCGCAGTGATTTATTGCTCAGATCGGTCGCACCGGTCACTTTCGCTACGGCTTCGATCAGTGAGCGGAACAGGTCAATTTCGTAGTTGGAGTTAACGTGTTGCAGCACGGCCGCAATACGCTCCAGACCCATACCGGTGTCCACGGACGGCTTCGGCAGCGGTTCCATGGTGCCGTCGGCTTGACGGTTGAACTGCATGAAGACGATGTTCCAGATCTCAATGTAGCGATCGCCATCTTCTTCTGCGCTTCCCGGAGGGCCACCCCAAATGTGATCACCGTGATCGTAGAAAATCTCGGTGCACGGACCGCAAGGACCGGTATCACCCATCTGCCAGAAGTTGTCGGATGCATACGCAGCGCCTTTGTTATCTCCAATACGGATGATACGTTCGCGCGGAATACCGACTTCTTTTTCCCAGATTTCATAGGCTTCATCGTCAGTTTCGTAGACGGTGACCCACAGACGCTCTTTTGGCAGAGCAAACCAGTTTTCACCGGTCAGCAGTTCCCATGCGTATTGAATAGCATCGTGTTTGAAGTAGTCGCCGAAGCTGAAGTTGCCCAGCATTTCGAAGAAGGTGTGGTGACGTGCAGTGTAACCGACGTTTTCCAGATCGTTGTGCTTACCGCCCGCGCGTACGCAACGCTGCGAAGTGGTTGCGCGGGAATAATTACGCTTGTCGAGGCCAAGGAATACATCCTTGAACTGGTTCATCCCGGCGTTGGTAAACAACAAAGTAGGGTCATTGTTGGGTACCAGGGAGCTGCTGGCAACTACCTGATGTCCTTTACTATGGAAAAAATCGAGAAACGCCTGACGGATCTCAGCGGTGCTCTTGCTCATAATTATCCTGAAGAAATCAAGCTAACGAAATGTCATTACCAGCATCGGCATGCAAACTGCGCCTCTGGCAATCGAAAAGTGGGAATAAGATAAGTTTTCTTTACTGGGAAGTAAAATCCCGTATGCGCTCAATCGTCAAAATTTCGCCATATTGCCTGAATATCTTCCATCAGATAGCCGCGATAGAGCAAAAAACGCTGAACCTTAACCTTTTCTGAAAAATCGACAGGTAAGGGTTCGCCATATTTTCTGATTGCCTGCTCACGCGCAAGCAGCGCCCAGTCAATTTCACATTCCCGCATTGCCCGCTCAATGGCCTCACGGGCGATCCCTTTCTGACCTAATTCCTGGCGCACACGCGCTGGCCCATAACCTTTACGGCTACGGCTGGTGATGAATTGCTGAACAAATCGGTCATCATCAAGATAACGGCTTTCAATACACCAGGCGACAACCTTGTCGTAATCCTCCGGCGTGGCATCAATTTCTTCTGGTCCATTTTTCCCCATCACCGGAGCAGCCAGTTTACGCCGCAGTTCCTGCTCACTGTGGTCGCGCATCGCAAGTATTCGCACTGCGCGGTCAAGTAATCGGGAGTAAGCAGAGCGGCGGGAAGTTGAATCTGTCATATTGAGCCTTCAGAAATGGAAAAGGGCTGCATGATATGCAGCCCTTTTATATGCGATTACGTCAGACTATCAGAAATCTTCGTTGGTTTCTGCTACGTCTTGACCACTGTCATCAACGGAGAAATCTGGCGTTGAATCCTGGTTATTGAGCAGTAGCTCGCGTAATTTTTTCTCAATTTCTTTTGCGGCAGCCGGGTTTTCTTTCAGCCAGTTGGTCGCATTCGCTTTACCCTGACCAATTTTGTCACCGTTGTAGCTATACCATGCGCCCGCTTTTTCAATCAGCTTCTCTTTCACGCCCAGGTCAACCAGTTCGCCGTAGAAGTTAATACCTTCGCCGTAAAGAATCTGGAATTCAGCCTGTTTAAACGGTGCTGCAATTTTGTTTTTTACGACCTTAACGCGGGTTTCGCTACCAACCACGTTATCGCCCTCTTTCACCGCGCCAATACGACGGATATCCAGACGGACGGAGGCGTAAAATTTCAGGGCGTTACCACCGGTAGTCGTTTCCGGGTTACCGAACATAACGCCAATTTTCATACGGATCTGGTTGATGAAAATCAGCAATGTGTTGGACTGCTTCAGGTTACCCGCCAGCTTACGCATTGCCTGGCTCATCATACGTGCCGCAAGGCCCATATGAGAGTCACCGATCTCGCCTTCGATTTCAGCCTTCGGCGTCAGTGCAGCAACGGAGTCAACCACGATAACGTCGACTGCGCCAGAACGCGCCAGCGCGTCACAGATTTCCAGAGCTTGTTCACCCGTATCCGGCTGAGAACACAGCAGGTTATCGATATCAACGCCAAGCTTACGCGCATAGACAGGATCCAACGCGTGTTCTGCATCGATGAATGCACAGGTTTTACCTTCGCGCTGTGCAGCAGCAATAACTTGCAGCGTCAGCGTTGTTTTACCGGAGGATTCAGGCCCATAAATTTCGACGATGCGTCCCATCGGCAAACCGCCCGCGCCCAATGCGATATCCAGAGAAAGCGAACCGGTAGAGATGGTTTCCACGTCCATGGAACGGTCTTCACCCAGGCGCATGATGGAGCCTTTACCGAATTGCTTTTCGATCTGACCCAGCGCTGCCGCCAACGCTTTCTGTTTGTTTTCGTCGATAGCCATTAATTACTCCTGTCATGCCGCTTTCGGATTAAACCGCGAAACGTGAAAGATAATGTTCTGTTGAGGCAATTATACTGTATGCTCATACAGTATCAAGTATTTTGTAGAAATTGTTGCCACAGGGTTTGTAACGCATACGCGGTCGCCTGGCGACGTACCGACTCACGGTCGCCGCTGAAGCATTCCCGTCGGGTAATCCCCTCACCGCTGACGCTGGCAAAGGCAAACCATACCGTACCCACGGGTTTGTCTTCACTACCGCCATCGGGTCCTGCGATACCGCTAATCGAGACGGCGAAGTCTGCACGGGCGGCTTTTAGCGCGCCAATCGCCATTTCAACGACCACCGGTTCACTCACCGCCCCATGCTGCGTCAGCGTTTCTTCACGTACGCCAATCATCTGCGCTTTGGCTTGGTTGCTGTAAGTGACAAACCCGCGCTCAAACCAGGCTGAGCTACCGGCAATATCGGTAATGGCTTTTGCCACCCAACCGCCGGTGCAGGATTCCGCTGTTGTCACCGTTGCTCCGCGTACTTTTAACGCCAGCCCCACCTGCTCACTTAACTGCATCAGTTCACTGTCGGTCATTTCAGCCTCTGTCAGTTAAAAAAATATGCCGGACAAGATAGCACTTTCACAACCAAGATGGGGATGAGGAGAACGTTTTACGAGGGGGATTCCAAAAATTGCTCCGTGGCATAAATAAGACCTGCCGGATAGCGATGCCAGCGCATCTTATCCGGCCTACAAGCGAAATCTTCCTGTAGGCCGGTAACCAGCGATTACTGCACCCGAGCCAGCGCTACCGCCTGCCCCAACTGCCAAACCGCCATCGCGTAATGCGTGCTGTGGTTATAGCGGGTGATGGTGTAGAAGTTCGGCAGTCCATACCAGTACTGGTAGCCGGTGCCAACATCCAGACGCAGCAGGCTGGCCTGCTGATGATTCCCCAACGACTGCTGCGGTGTCAGGCCTGCAGCGGCAAGCTGAGCAATGCTGTATTGCGTTTTAAAGCCGTTCGCAAGACCCGGCGCCTGACCATTTGCAGGTACTGCCACGGTATCGCCTTTCACCCAGCCGTGCCCTTTGAAATAGTTCGCCACGCTGCCGATAGCATCGACGGGGTCCCACAGGTTAATGTGCCCATCGCCATTGAAATCAACGGCATATTGTTTATAGGAGGATGGCATAAACTGACCGTAACCCATCGCACCCGCAAAGGAACCTTTTAGATCGAGCGGATCATCGCTTTCATCTCGCGCCATCAGCAGGAAGGTTTCCAGCTCGCCAGAGAAGTATTCCGCACGGCGCGGATAGTTGAAGGACAGCGTCGCCAGCGCATCCAGAATACGCGTTTTACCCATCACGCGGCCCCAGCGCGTTTCAACGCCGATAATGCCAACGATAATTTCTGGTGGTACTCCGTATACCTGCCACGCACGGTTCAGCGCATCTTCATATTGGTTCCAGAACGCCACACCATTTTGCACGTTGTCCGGGGTGATGAACTGCTTGCGATAGCGCAGCCATGCGCCATTAGGTCCGGCTGGCGGCTGCGTTGTGGGCGCCTGGCGGTCCATCAGACGCAATACTGAGTCCAGGCGCTTAGCCTGCGACAGGATTTCCTGCAATTGCTGACGATCAAAACCATGCTTGTTCACCATTTTCTCGATGAACTGCTGTGCATTCGGGTTATTGGCGAAATCACCGCTTGTTTGCATGACGTTGTGCTGTGGCTCAAGCAGGAAGCCGCCGGATGGCGCACCGGTAGTCGTTTGAGTCTCTGAAGGTTTGGGTTTGCTGCTACAGGCAGCGAGCAGTACGAAAAGGGGGAGTAACGCTACATAACGACGCTTGAACATGAGACATCCATTAAACAAATTCAGCCTGGGGGAAGTATGGTAAAGCATCCCCCGTCATACAAGGAAGCGGTAGTCGCTCTCCTTCACAGAATTTACATCCCCTTTCATCTCTGACCCGCACATTTGCGAGCACCCACGCAATAACTTTCAAATTAAAATATTTTTCTTTCATTTTGAGATCAAAATAACAATTTTAAATCTTTCGATCTGATTAAAATTAATTACCGTTTGGCAAGGTAACTAAAATCCCTACAGGAGAGAATAATGATCGACACCATCACACTCGGTGCTGAGTGGTTTATCGGGCTGTTCCAGAAAGGCGGAGAAGTGTTTACCGGCATGGTGACCGGTATTCTTCCACTGCTGATTAGCCTGCTGGTCATCATGAATGCGCTGATTAACTTTATTGGTCAGCAGCGTATCGAACGTTTTGCCCAGCGCTGCGCCGGAAACCCATTGTCCCGCTATCTGCTGCTGCCGTGCATCGGCACATTCGTTTTTTGTAACCCCATGACGCTGAGCCTGGGCCGTTTTATGCCAGAGCGATATAAGCCCAGCTATTACGCAGCCGCGTCCTATAGCTGCCACTCAATGAACGGCTTGTTCCCACACATTAACCCCGGAGAGCTGTTTGTCTATCTGGGGATCGCCAGCGGCTTGACGACGCTGGGCCTCCCGCTCGGCCCACTCGCCGTGAGCTATTTACTGGTCGGTCTGGTCACCAACTTCTTCCGTGGCTGGGTGACCGATTTCACCACCGCCATCTTTGAGAAAAAAATGGGCATTCAACTTGAGCAGAAAGTGCATCTGGCGGGAGCAACATCATGACGCGTATTCGTATTGAAAAAGGCACAGGCGGCTGGGGTGGTCCGCTTGAACTGGATGCCGTTCCGGGCAAGAAAATTGTCTATATCACGGCCGGGACACGTCCTGCAATTGTCGACAAACTGGCCAGTTTGACCGGCTGGCAGGCCGTTGATGGCTTCAAAGAAGGTGAACCACCAGAGAATGAAATCGGTGTAGCAATCATCGACTGCGGCGGTACGTTGCGCTGCGGGATCTATCCGAAACGTCGTATACCGACGGTAAATATTCACGCGACCGGGAAATCCGGCCCACTGGCACAATACATTGTTGAAGATATCTATGTCTCTGGCGTGAAAGAAGAAAACATCACCGTTGTCGGTGAAGCATCCACTACGCCGCAGCCTGCAAGCAGCACTATCGGTCGCGATTACGACACCAGCAAAAAAATCACTGAACAAAGCGATGGCCTGCTGGCAAAAGTCGGTATGGGCATGGGCTCCGCCGTTGCGGTGCTGTTCCAGTCTGGACGCGACACGATTGATACCGTGCTGAAAACCATTCTGCCGTTTATGGCGTTCGTCTCGGCACTGATTGGCATCATCATGGCTTCCGGTTTAGGTGACTGGATAGCCCATGGTCTTGCGCCGTTGGCCAGCCACCCTCTGGGGCTGGTGACCCTGGCGCTAATTTGCTCATTCCCATTGCTGTCGCCTTTCCTCGGCCCTGGTGCAGTGATTGCCCAGGTTATCGGGGTACTGATCGGCGTGCAAATTGGTCTGGGGAATATCCCGCCACATCTGGCACTACCCGCTCTGTTTGCCATTAACGCCCAGGCCGCATGCGATTTTATCCCGGTTGGCCTGTCGCTGGCCGAGGCTCGTCAGGACACCGTGCGCGTCGGTGTGCCATCTGTTCTGGTAAGCCGCTTCCTCACCGGTGCGCCTACCGTTCTCATCGCCTGGTTTGTTTCCGGCTTTATCTACCAATAAGAGGCACTCAGAAATGACCGTGATTTATCAGACCACCATCACCCGTATCGGCCAAAGCGCAGCGGATGCGCTGTGCGACCAGATGCTGATTACCTTTCGTGAAGGCGCCCCTGCGGATATCGAAGAGTTTTGCTTCATTCATTGCCATGGCGTGCTGAACGGTTCTCTGCAAGCCGGTATCCGTTTCGAACTGGGCCAGCATCACTACCCGGTTACAGCTGTCGGCAGCGTGGCAGAACAAAACTTACGTGAACTCGGGCATATCACCCTGCGCTTCGACGGACTAAGCGAAGCGGAATTTCCCGGCACCGTGCACATAGCGGGGCCCGTACCGGACGATATCGTTCCGGGCTGTATTTTGAAGTTTGTCGCTTAAGAGTAAAGGAGAGAAAAATGAATCAAGTTGCCGTTGTCATTGGTGGAGGCCAGACCCTGGGGGCATTCCTTTGCCGTGGGCTTGCAACAGAAGGTTACCGCGTTGCGGTCGTCGATATTCAAAGCGATAAAGCGGCGAATGTGGCACAGGAAATTAACGCCGAATTCGGCGAAGGCACCGCTTACGGTTTTGGTGCCGATGCCACCAGCGAGCAGAGCGTGCTGGCGCTGTCGCGCGGAGTCGATGAAATATTCGGTCGCGTTGACCTGCTGGTTTACAGCGCGGGTATCGCTAAAGCCGCGTTTATCAGCGACTTTCAGTTGGGGGATTTCGACCGTTCACTGCAGGTGAATCTGGTCGGCTATTTCCTCTGTGCACGTGAATTCTCGCGCCTGATGATCCGTGATGGCGTCCAGGGCCGCATTATCCAGATCAACTCCAAATCGGGAAAAGTGGGTAGCAAGCACAACTCGGGTTATAGCGCGGCGAAATTTGGCGGCGTAGGCTTAACGCAATCGCTGGCGCTGGACCTGGCGGAATACGGCATTACCGTACATTCGCTGATGCTGGGTAATCTGCTGAAATCCCCAATGTTCCAGTCATTATTACCGCAATATGCCACTAAACTTGGCCTCAAGCCGGACGAAGTGGAGCAGTACTACATTGATAAAGTGCCACTCAAGCGCGGCTGCGATTATCAGGACGTACTGAATATGCTGCTGTTTTACGCCAGTCCAAAAGCGTCTTACTGCACCGGGCAGTCCATCAACGTGACCGGCGGTCAGGTGATGTTTTAAGAGGTATGATTGCCCGGTGGCGCTGCGCTTACCGGGCCTACGAATATTATGTAGGCCGGATTAGGCGCAGCCGCCATCCGGCAAAATCAAAGGAGCACATTATGGTTTCCGCACTGATTACCGTCGCCGCCATTGCGTGGTGTCTGCAACTGGCGTTGGGAGGCTGGCAAATATCCCGTTTTAATCGGGCTTTCGATAAGCTCTGCCAGCGGGGCCGGGTCGGCGTGGGCCGCTCCGGCGGGCGTTTTAAACCCCGTGTTGTGGTCGCTATCGCACTGGATGAGCAACAGCGGGTTGCCGATACGTTATTTATGAAAGGTCTTACCGTTTTTGCAAGACCTGGCAAAATTGCCACAATAATGGGCAAACATCTTGATGAATTACAGCCTGATGTGATCTTTCCCCATGATCCGCTTTCGCAGAATGCACTATCATTGGCGCTTAAACTGAAACATGGGTAATTTCGTTGTGAATGCTAATAGCTTGCGAAATTATCATTTTGCAACTTATTAAGTCAGGGTAATCACGCCTATGAAACCTCGTCAGCGTCAGGCTGCCATACTGGAGCACTTGCAAAAGCAGGGAAAATGCTCAGTTGAAGAACTGGCCCACTACTTTGACACCACCGGTACGACCATTCGTAAAGATCTGGTCACTCTGGAAAATGCCGGAACCGTCATTCGCACCTACGGCGGCGTAGTATTGAATAAAGACGAATCTGACCCGCCAATCGATCACAAGACGCTGATCAACACGCATAAAAAAGAGCAAATTGCCGAAGCTGCCGTTCGCTTTATTCACGATGGCGACTCCATAATTCTGGATGCGGGCAGTACGGTGCTGCAGATGGTGCCGATGCTCAGCCGCTTTAGCAACATCACCGTCATGACCAACAGCCTGCACATTGTTAATGCGCTTTCAGAGCTGGACAACGAGCAAACCATCCTGATGCCCGGCGGGACATTCCGTAAAAAATCTGCGTCATTTCACGGACAGCTGGCAGAAAATGCCTTTGAGCAGTTCAGCTTTGATAAACTCTTCATGGGCACCGACGGCATCGATCTCAATGCCGGCGTAACCACATTTAATGAGGTGTTTAGCGTCAGTAAAGCGATGTGCAATGCCGCTCGCGAAGTCATTCTGATGGCTGACTCGTCAAAATTTGGGCGCAAAAGTCCCAATGTTGTGTGCAGTCTGGAAAGCGTCGACAAATTGATTACCGATGCGGGTATTAACCCTGCGTTTCGTCAGGCGCTGGAAGCAAAAGGGATTGAAGTGATTATAACCGGAGAGACCAATGAGTGATGCACTACTGAACGCGGGCCGTCAGACGTTAATGCTGGAATTACAGGAAGCCAGTCGACTGCCAGAGCGACTGGGCGATGATTTTGTTCGGGCCGCCAATACTATCATCCACTGTGAAGGCAAAGTGATTGTTTCCGGGATTGGCAAGTCAGGCCATATTGGCAAAAAAATCGCGGCAACCCTCGCCAGTACCGGCACACCCGCCTTTTTTGTGCATCCGGCAGAAGCGCTGCACGGCGACTTAGGCATGATTGAAAGTCGCGATGTCATGCTGTTTATCTCCTACTCTGGCGGAGCTAAAGAGCTGGATCTCATCATTCCACGCCTGGAAGACAAATCCGTCACCCTGCTGGCAATGACCGGAAAACCGACCTCGCCACTGGGCCTGGCAGCCAAAGCGGTGTTGGATATTTCAGTAGAGCGTGAAGCCTGCCCGATGCGTCTGGCGCCAACCTCCAGCACCGTCAACACGCTGATGATGGGCGATGCGCTGGCGATAGCCGTGATGCAGGCACGCGGGTTTAACGAAGAAGATTTCGCCCGCTCGCATCCGGCAGGTGCGCTGGGCGCACGTCTGTTAAATAAAGTGCATCACCTGATGCGTCGTGATGATGCTGTGCCACAGGTAACGCTCACCACCAGCGTCATGGATGCCATGCTGGAACTGAGTCGTACAGGTCTGGGGCTGGTAGCGGTCTGCGACGATCAATCGCTGGTGAAAGGGGTCTTTACCGACGGCGACCTGCGCCGCTGGCTGGTTGGCGGTGGCGCACTTACGACTCAGGTAAGCGAAGCGATGACTCATAATGGCGTCACGCTGCAGGCGCAGAGCCGCGCGATTGATGCCAAGGAAGTCCTGATGAAGCGCAAAATCACCGCAGCGCCGGTGGTGGACGAAAACGGTAAGCTCACCGGTGCTATCAACCTGCAGGATTTCTATCAGGCAGGGATTATTTAATCCTTCAGTCCAAGACGCTTCGCCAGCCGGTGCAGGTTGGCGACGTCTGTTTCCAGCGCCCGCGCACTTGCCGCCCAACTGTGATTATTCTGCGCCAGTGCCCGGCGAATCATCTCCCGTTGGAAAGATTCTGTTGCCTCACGCAGGTTATGATGCAGCGGAACCTCGGGAAGAACCTCCGGCGGCGGGACGGAACTGTCATCCTGCAGGGCAAAATGCTGCGCTTCCAGAACCACTTCATCCCCTGCCCTTGTCGCCCTTGCCAGCACCACGGCGCGGTGAATAGCATGTTCCAGTTCACGAACGTTTCCCGGCCAGCCGTAGTTCAACAAATGACTACGCGCACCGCCACTTAACACCACGCGGGAAAGTCCCAGTCGCAGCCGACATTGCTCGCAAAAATATCCCGCCAGCAAAACGACATCCTCACCGCGGTCGCGCAGCGGTGGCACAGAAAGTGGAAAGACGCTCAGGCGATGAAACAAATCCGCGCGGAAATTCCCGGCCAGCACCTCTTCGCGTAAATCACGGTTCGTTGCTGCCAGTACCCGCACATCCACGCGCAGGCTGCGATCGTCCCCCACACGCTGAATATCCCCGTACTGCAATACGCGCAGCAGCTTGGCCTGTAGCGCCAGCGACAATTCACCTATCTCATCCAGAAACAGCGTGCCGTTGTCCGCCATTTCAAACTTGCCGCTACGGTTGCTGATAGCCCCGGTAAACGCCCCTTTGACGTGACCAAACAGCTCGCTTTCCGCCACGCTTTCCGGCAACGCCGCGCAGTTCAGATACACCAGTGGATTTACCGCACGCGGCGAACCTTCATGGATGGCCTTCGCCACCAGCTCTTTCCCGGTTCCCGTCTCACCGCTGATCAAAACATTGAGATCGGAGCCCGCAACAATCTCGATCTCTTTTTTCAGTTGCATCATATTGGGCGACAGACCAATCATTTGCGTTTCTTTCACCTGCTCGAAGGCCGTTGACGAGCCTGGCAGCATGTTCTGGCTTTCCAGTTGCTCAATCAGCAGCGCATTACTGAGCGCGCCCGCCGCCAGCGCGGCAATCAGCCTAAGCTCTTCATCACTGAACACATCGAACTGATCGGGTTCCATGCCATCCAACGTGAGCGCCCCGATCAGATTTTGTCCGGCAAACAGCGGCAATCCGATACAGGCATGCACCTTCAGGCTCTCCTGACCGGGGATCAGCCCATCATAAGGATCGGGCAAATCGCTGTCGGCGGGGAAACGCACCACATCCCCGGCACGGGCAATCGCCTCCAGCCGCGGGTGCCCCTCCAGCGTAAAGCGCCTGCCGAGAACATCCTGCGTCAGTCCATCGATCGCCAGCGGAATAAATTGTCGGGATTCATAGCGCAATAATGCCGATGCATCGCACTCCAGCACCTGACGTAACGTCGTGATCAGGCGTTGAAAACGGTCCTGATGCCCAATACCGCTTTGTAATTCAATGGCGATGCCTGCCAGCACGTCTACAGAAAAGCTCATGACCACCTCATTGTCATTTTGACAATTCATATTGTCATATTGACAATGAAATGAATAGTCATTTTGACTACCTCTTTGTAGGCAATAAATATTAAATCGTTATAAATCAAATAAATAAAAAGTTGGCACGCAATCTGCAATAAGCAAAACATCTTTTTTAGAAAAACGCGAAATTAATTACTGAGGTTGCTATGTCTATTCTGGTTAAAAATAACATTCATTGGGTTGGCCAACGTGACTGGGAAGTTCGTGATTTCCACGGAACCGAATACAAAACGCTGCGTGGCAGCAGCTACAACAGCTATCTTATCCGTGAAGAAAAAAATGTCCTGATCGATACAGTAGACCACAAGTTTAGCCGTGAATTCGTGCAGAACTTGCGCAGTGAAATTGACCTGGCAGATATCGATTACATCATTATTAACCATGCGGAAGAAGACCACGCCGGGGCGCTGACCGAGCTGATGTCCTGCATCCCGGATACCCCGATTTACTGCACCGCCAACGCCATTGACTCCATCAACGGTCACCACCATCACCCGGAATGGAACTTTAACGTGGTGAAAACCGGCGACTCGCTGGATATTGGTAACGGCAAACAGCTGATCTTCGTGGAAACACCGATGCTGCACTGGCCGGACAGCATGATGACCTACATGACCGGCGATGCAGTGCTGTTCAGTAACGACGCCTTCGGTCAGCACTACTGCGACGAACGTCTGTTTAACGACGAAGTTGACCAGACTGAACTGTTCGAACAGTGTCAGCGCTACTACGCCAATATCCTGACCCCGTTCAGCCGTCTGGTCACACCGAAAATCACGGAGATCCTCGGCTTCAACCTGCCGGTCGATATGATTGCCACCTCTCACGGTGTGGTATGGCGCGACAACCCGACACAAATCGTGGAGATGTACCTGAAATGGGCGGCGGATTACCAGGAAGACCGCATCACCATTTTCTACGACACCATGTCGAACAACACCCGTATGATGGCCGATGCGATTGCCCAGGGCATCAACGAAGTGGACCCGAACGTCGCGGTGAAAATCTTCAACGTTGCCCGCAGCGATAAAAACGAAGTCCTGACTAACGTCTTCCGCTCTAAAGGCGTGCTGGTCGGGACCTCAACCATGAACAACGTGATGATGCCGAAAATCGCCGGTCTGGTGGAAGAAATGACCGGCCTGCGTTTTCGTAACAAACGCGCCAGCGCCTTCGGTTCACACGGCTGGAGCGGCGGTGCGGTAGACCGTTTGTCCACCCGCCTGCAGGATGCGGGTTTTGAAATGTCGCTGAGCCTGAAAGCAAAATGGCGTCCGGATCTGGATGCGCTGGAACTGTGCCGTCAGCACGGTCGAGAAATTGCACGTCAGTGGGCACTTGCTCCGCTGCCGGAAACCCACGTGAAAGCCGTCGCCAGGGAAGAAGCCTGTGCCTGTGCCGCTGCGGCTGCCGCGGACCTAGGCCCAAGCATGCAGTGCAGCGTTTGCCAGTGGATCTACGATCCAGCAAAAGGTGAACCCCTGCAGGATGTCGCACCGGGTACACCATGGAGCGACGTACCGGACAACTTCCTGTGCCCGGAATGTTCATTAGGTAAAGACGTCTTTGACGTACTGGCAACGGAGGCAAAATGAGCCGCGGAATTGTCATTATTGGTTCGGGCTTTGCCGCCCGCCAGTTAGTCAAAAATATCCGTAAACAGGATGCAACGGTTCCATTGACCCTGATTGCCGCTGACAGCATGGATGAGTACAACAAGCCCGATCTCAGCCACGTGATCAGTCAGGCACAGCGCGCAGACGACCTCACCCGCCAGTCGGCGGGGGAGTTTGCCGAACAGTTTAACTTACGCTTGTTTCCGCATACCTGGGTTACTGATATCGACGCGGATGCTCACGTGGTGAAAAGCCAGGAGCAGCAGTGGGAATACGACAAACTGGTACTGGCAACGGGCGCATCGGCCTTTGTGCCGCCGGTTACCGGGCGTGAGTTAATGCTCACTTTGAATAGCCAGCAAGAGTACCGCGCCTGTGAAACACAACTGCGTGACGCCCGGCGGGTACTGATTGTCGGTGGTGGCTTGATTGGTAGTGAACTGGCGATGGATTTCTGTCGTGCCGGTAAAGCGGTGACGCTAATCGATAACGCCGCCAGCATTCTGGCCTCGTTAATGCCGCCGGAAGTCAGCAGCCGTTTGCAGCACCGACTGACCGATATGGGTGTGCATCTGCTGTTGAAATCGCAACTGCAGGGTCTGGAGAAAACCAGCACCGGTATCCGCGCCACGCTCGATCGTCACCGTAATGTCGACGTTGATGCAGTGATCGCTGCAACCGGTCTGCGTCCGGAAACCGCACTGGCGCGTCGCGCCGGACTGAACATCAATCGGGGCGTTTGCGTCGACAGCTACTTGCAAACCAGTCATCCGGACATCTATGCACTCGGGGACTGTGCGGAAATTAACGGTCAGGTACTGCCTTTCCTGCAACCGATTCAGTTAAGCGCCATGTATCTGGCGAAAAACCTGCTCGGTGGTAACGCGCCGTTGAAGCTGCCCGCCATGCTGGTAAAAGTCAAAACGCCGGAACTGCCGTTACATCTGGCCGGGGAAACCCAGCGTCGCGATCTGAACTGGCATATTGCCGCCGAAGCGCAGGGGATGGTCGCCCGAGGGATGAACGACGAAGGCCAGCTCTGTGCGTTTGTCGTCAGTGAAGACCGGATGAAAGAGGCCTTTGCGTTGCTGAAAACGTTGCCCGTGTAAATCGTGATGCCGGATGGCGGCTTTGCTTTATCCGGCTACGCTGCTACTGGTTTATTAACCTCACGCACATGGATGTGCGTTGCCATTTGTCGGTATGCCCCGACATGTTTTTCTTGCCCCGCCAGTCCCGGGGCTTTTTTATTTTTGTGCCAACGCTCGCGCGGCGGCAATCACACCCTGTCCCAATGACAATCCACCGTCGCCCGCCGGTAAACGCTGCGGGAACAATAACGTAAAATCGGCCAGGTAAAATGCCAGTCGCGATGACAATAAACGGTTATGCATTACGCCGCCGCTGAATACTAACGTCTTAATCCTGCGCGCTTCGGCCTGTTCCCGCATCAGGCTGGCAAACCCACGCGCCAGCGCATCGTGAAACGCCCACGCTCTTTCTGTAGATTTGGCCTGCCAGTTCAGCCATTGCTGCCAAAAAGCCGCCAAGTCCAGATGGTTGCCATCAAGCGGCACCGTGACAGGATGATCAACGCCAGCACATTGCGATGCCATCGTCTCCAGGGCACAGGCCGCTTCGCCCTCGTAGCTCAGCGATTCCGGCGCGCACTGGAGTGCAGCGGCAACGGCATCAAACAACCGTCCGCACGATGAGGCCAGCGGGGTATTGATCCCACGCTCGATGGCGCGAGCCAGCACCGGCCAGTTTTGCTGTTGCAGCGCTGACGTTTCCGGGTAACGCTGCCAGTCAGGAACAAAACGCAGGCACTGCGCCAACAGATTGCGCCACGGCTGTTTTGCCGCCAGATCGCCGCCGGCCAGCGCCACGGCAGGTAAGCCGCCGAGGTGTTCGCATTCGCGATAATTGACCCGCAAACACTCGCCGCCCCACAGTACCCCGTTTTCGCCCATGCCGATTCCATCCAGCGTCAGTGCAATCACATCGCCACCGTCCAGCGGCCAGCCGTGCTCGGCCAGGCACGCAGCAGCATGCGCATGATGATGCAGCACCGTTTCAGTCGGCAGATTCATCTCGCTGGCCCACTGGCTGGAAACATAACCAGGGTGCGCGTCATGGACGATACGCTGCGGCGTAAAGTCATAAATATTCTGGATCAGGCGCAACGCGTCACGCCACTGATGTTGAATACCATCATCGCTAAGATCGCCCAAATGCTGGCTGATAACCGCCTGCTCGCCACGCACCAGACAGAAAGTATTTTTTAAATCTGCGCCTAAACACAACATCGGCGGCACATCGCGAAAGCCCGGCGGTAGCGCAACCGCATCCGGCACGTAGCCCCGGGAGCGGCGCAGCATTTCCCCGCTTTGACGTACCACGGAGTCATCCATGCGCTGCACAATTTCACGGTTGTGCAGCAGGAAACCGTCGGCAATGTCATGTAAATCTTCCAGCGCCTGCGCGTTGGTAATGGCCGGGGGCCTGCCGCTGAGATTGCCGGAGGTCATCACCAGTGGGCAATTCAGTGCCTGTAACAGCAGATGCTGTAATGGATTAGCAGGTAGCATTACCCCAACTTCCGTCAACCCGGGCGCAATTCCCTCACTGAGCGCAACCACATCGAGTTTATTCACCAGCACGATCGGCGCGGCGGGGGTTGTCAGCAGACGACGAGCGGCCTCTGGCAATCCGTTATCATCGGGCAACATCACCGCCAGAGGCTTAGCCGGACGGTGTTTGCGCTGCCTGAGTCGGGCCACGGCATTATCGTTACGGGCATCGCAGACCAGATGAAATCCGCCAATGCCTTTCACGGCCACAATACCGCCCGCTTTCAGTTGTGACACCGCCGCCTGCAGGGCGTCTTCTTTTTCAGCCCGCACGTCAGTACCGATCCATTCCAGATGCGGGCCGCATGCCGGGCAAGCAACGGGCTGGGCGTGGAAGCGACGGTCATACGGATCGCGATACTCTTTGTCGCACTGCGGACAGAGCGGGAAAGACGCCATGACGGTCAACGGACGGTCATACGGCATCGCGCGGATAATCGTAAAGCGAGGGCCGCAGTGGGTACAGTTGATAAAGGGGTAGCGATAGCGACGTTCGCCGGGCGTGTTCATTTCAACCAGGCATTCAGGACAGGTCGCGGCATCGGGGACAATTTGCGTATTCATCGTTCCGCCCGCGCTCTGTCGAATCGAGAAATCGGCAGGCTGCTGCGTCCAGGCGAATGGTTCGCTCTCAACGCTGTCAATGCGCGCCAGCGGTGGGCAGTGTTGATGCAACTGCGCAATAAACTCCGCCGGATCTTCCTGTAAGCGCACAACCACACCGTCACCGTCGTTACACACATCGCCATGCAGTTGTAACCGCTGCGCCAGTTGCCAGACGTAGGGGCGAAATCCGACGCCCTGTACCTTGCCGCGAATACGCAGTTGTACGCCGGAGTGGTTGTTTATTGTCATTAAGTAGTCCCGCAGTCATCTATCCCCGTAGGCCGGATAAGGCAAAGCCGCCATCCGGCATAAGTACTACCGTATTTTACGCGGATTTTCAGATATCAGAACAGCAAAGATGCGGTGGAATCCAGCGCCGCGCGACGGCGTTTTTCCGCGCTCAGTTGCTCAAGCTTATTACGATCCACATAAATCAGCGCGTGAGTCGGGCAGACTTCCATACAGGCCGGACCTGCCTCGCGGTGGTGGCACAGGTCGCACTTATTGGCTTCGGCTTTTTCTGCACGGACGTTCAGACCCGCGCCGCTGTTACGCACAACCGGACGCACAACCACTTCCATCGCACCGTAAGGGCACGCCACAACGCAGGTTTTACACCCAATGCAGCGTTCCTGCATCACGTGGACAAAGCCTTTATCACGGCTGATAGCACCGTTCGGGCAGACGTTAGCGCACGGCGCATCTTCACACTGACGACACAGCGTCGCCGTAGAGACATTAACGCCTTTGATCACGTGAATGCGGGGTAAAAAGGTTTCAGGGGTCAGCGATGCGCAGTCCTGGTTATCCTGATGGGATACCACGCAGGCCACTTCACAGGTACGGCAACCAATGCATTTATTGGCGTCTGCAATGATGAAACGGTTCATCAAATTCTCCAGCAATGACAGATTATCAGCCGAAACATACACAAATCGTGCCAGAATTTAATCAACTGTTATTTAAGGATTTTTATTTTATGCTGGTACAGTAAGGGGTGTCATCGTCACTAGTGACGATGACTAATGACAGCGGTCAACGTGAAACTGACGGAGCAATGGCGTCGCGATAAATAAGCTCGCCGGTGAAGCTTTTTGGCGGTGTAAAAACCCCATCTCCCGGCATAAAGATAAGGCGTCCAATCGCGACGCAAATCGCCCATGAAATCTACCCGCAAAACACTTTCATTTCATTAATTGCATTCTCAATGTGGAATCGCCCTTCCAGTTTCAGGTTTGCCCTCATCCTTTTTTACTGGCATTTTATTCAGTAGTTTTTAATCCTGGCCGTTCACTACAAGGAAGAAGGCATGTCTGATAAAAATGACAAAATAGCAGTAGCTATCACCAAACCCATGCGTCGTTTGAAAGTCAGCTATGTCAGAAAACGCCATGAAGATCCCAAAACGGGCTACACGCGACGAATCAGTCGGCACGCTTCACTCACGCTGAACGGCGACTGGCTGGAACAGGCCGGGTTTCCTACCGGTACGGCTGTGAATGTGTCAGTGATGCAGGGGAAATTAATTATTGAGCTGGCGACTGAGTGACGAGGATACGCAGGGAAACAGGCCGGATGTCACTCACATCCGGCACTGATACGGTTTACTCTTCCAGCACTTCCAGCTCGGAGAATCCACCGTGGCCTTCCCACCCGGCTAATCGCTGATACACGGTTTCAACCGCCTCTTTGATTGGCTGTGTCATCGGGTAGTAAAAGCCGACGATATCCGGCTGAATGCCAAGGAAAATCACCTCGCCAACATCATCTTTCAACTGATCGACCAGGTAGTTCAGCGGCATGTTGTGCGTGGTCATCATGAACATCTCGGCAATATCATCAGGATCGATGATACGGATCTCACCAGGGTTTAACCCCATATCGGTGGCATCCACAATCAACAGACGCTCAGGGCGCAGTTCACGGATCGCGACGATATCGTTCTCCGGCGCGCTGCCGCCATCAATGACCACCCAGTTGCCCTGAGGATTTGCAGCACACATTTCCGCCAACAGCGGCCCCGCGCCGTCATCGCCCATCATGCTGTTACCCACACATAATAAAACGTCAGTCACGGTGTCTCCTCACCATCAGATAGATAGCGCTTTCCTGGTGAATGTCATGAAGCATACTCAGCATCAGCTTGCTCCATTCCTGTTGCTGCGGCGTCTGCACGGCGCGTGCGTCGTCAAACGCGCGCGCCAGCATTTGCACATGGTTAAAATCGATGACGATTTCCCCGTATTTTGGCACACCTTCCATTTTACGTCGGGCTTCGCTGCCTTCGGCAAGTGTGGCAATCCACGCCAGATATTCATCCCATGGGCAGGTTAACGCCGCTTCCAGGCAATCGATGATCCCCAGGTGGTGACCAATCGCCAGGCTGTAATAGACAACCTGCTGCGCCTCGGCGGGCGTTGCATCGTTCTCATCAATAAACTTACGGCTCAGTTGACTGAACACCACCGTTTCACTCATCGGATACGCGCCTCTTCGACTACATGGTTAAGATGGGTGACGATCTCAGTCAGACGCGGATCGTTTTCCGCCTCCAGCCAGCGTGCCACCTGCTGCTCACCCTGCCCTAACTGCAGCATATAGTCATCGGCAATCTGGCGACCATAGCGATAACCTGCCAGACGACGCGCTTCGCGATCCACCTTCACGCGCAGCGGTTGAACCATATCCGGATGCAGAATTTCAGCAGGTTGTTCGTCCAGTTCGCCCGGCGCACGTGCATGAATTTTCTGTTCCAACAGGCCAAGCGCCATCGCAAAACCGTACAGCGTTGCCGCAGGCGTCGGAGGACAGCCAGGAATATACACATCCACCGGTACAATTTTGTCGGTACCGCCCCATACGCAGTATAGGTCGTGGAAAATACCACCGCTGTTACCGCAGGCACCGTAGGAGATACAAATCTTCGGGTCTGGCGCAGACTGCCAGGCGCGCAGTGCCGGAGAGCGCATGGCACGGGTTACCGCGCCAGTGAACAGCAAAATATCCGCATGACGCGGTGATGGAACGACTTTGATACCGAAACGTTCGGCATCAAACAGCGGAGAAAGCGTGGCGAAAATTTCGATTTCACAGCCGTTGCAGCCGCCGCAGTCCACACGGTAAACGTACGCTGAACGCTTGATGCTTTTAAGCAGCGACGCTTTCATGCTGGCAATGGATTCATCCACCGTCATCGGTACCGGAATACCGTTGGCATCACGTGGGCCTAATAAATTGCTCATCAGCTGGCCTCTTTCATATGGCGAGTCAGTTCAATACGGTCAGACGGCACCAGACATTTCTGGCGCTTACAGTCCGGGCAGGTCTCAAAGCTTTCGCGGTGGTTTTCCGCACGGCTATCACCGTTGTGCTTCAGCAGCGCAATGGCGTAATCAATCTCTTTTTGCACCGCAAATGGACGGTTACATACGCGGCAATTACACAGCGCAAAGCGGGACTGCTGCAGGAAATCCTCTTTCTTCCACACCGCCAGTTCATACTCCTGCGACAGCTTGATTGCCGCCGTCGGGCAAACTTCTTCGCAGCGGGCACAGAAAATGCAGCGACCGAGGTTGAACTGCCACGCCAGCTCATGGGTGACAAGATCGGTTTCAACCGTCAACGCATTGGACGGACAGGCATTCACGCAGGCTGCGCAGCCAATGCACTGCTGTGGATTGTGTTCCGGCTTACCACGGAAGTTTTTATCGACCGCGATCGGCTCCAGCGGATACGACGACGTCGGCGCCCCAGTTTTGATGACTTTTTTGATAAAGGTAAACATGGCGATTCCTTATTTCAGCGGCGAGTTTTTACGCTCGATGCTGTAGCGCTCAAGTTCTTTGTACGGCACGACTTTGCTCTTCTTCTTACGCACATCGACCACGGTCATACGGTCAGTACAGGAGTAGCAAGGGTCGAGGCTACCGATAATCAGCGGGGCATCGGAAACGGTGTTGCCACGCAGCATGTAGCGCAGCGTCGGCCAGTTCGCGTAGGTCGCCGCACGGCAGCGCCAGCGATACAGTTTCTGGTTGTCGCCGGTCATGCTCCAGTGAATGTCATCTCCGCGTGGCGCTTCGGCAAAGCCCAGCGCAAAACGGTGTGGAATATAGGTAAAGCCTTCCACCATCAACGGACCGCCCGGCAGGTTATCCAGGCCAAAGTCAATCATATTCAGAGCGGTGTAAACTTCATTGATACGGACTTTCAAACGCGAAATAACGTCGCAACCCTGCTCGCTGTGAACTTCCATCGGCAGCAGACCATAACCGACAAACGGGTGATCGGCGCGGGTGTCACGTGCGTGACCGCTGGCGCGGACCATCGGGCCGACGTTACTGAAGTCGCGGGCAATTTCCGGATCCAGACGACCAATACCCACGGTACGCTGCTCCATGTTCGGCGTGCTGAGCAACATGTCGACCAGTTCCTGCACGTCACGGCGCATCTGCTGCGCCAGTTGGCGGGTCTGGATCATGTCTTCTTTCAGCAGGTCACGACGGATCCCGCCGATCAGGTTCAGACCGTATGTTTTACGCGCCCCGGTGAGAATTTCCGCCATTTTCATGGACGTTTCGCGTACACGGAAGAATTGCATGAAGCCGGAATCGAAACCGGTAAAGTGACAGGCAAGGCCGAGGTTCAACAGGTGCGAGTGCAGACGTTCAACTTCCAGCAGAATGGCGCGGATCATCTGTGCGCGTTCCGGCACCACGATACCCATCGCATTCTCAACGGAGGTGGTGTACGCAGTGCTGTGGGCAAAACCACAGATGCCGCAAACACGGTCCGACAGGAACGTCACTTCGTTATAACCCATGCGGGTTTCTGCCAGCTTTTCCATGCCACGGTGGACATAGAACAGGCGGTAGTCGGCGTCGATGATGTTTTCGCCATCAACAAACAGACGGAAGTGCCCCGGTTCATCGGAGGTCACATGCAGTGGGCCAATTGGCACCACGTTATTTTTCTTGTCGCCCAGTTCGTTGATGAACTCGTAGGTTTCGGCATCGGTAGTCGGCGCCGGGCGCTGACGATAATCCATACTGTCTTTACGCAGCGGATAGAGTTCGTCCGGCCAGTCATCCGGCAGGACCAGACGACGTTCATCCGGCAGCCCCACCGGGATCAAACCGTACATATCACGCACTTCACGCTCACCCCAGACCGCAGCCGGAACGCGTGGCGTAACAGACGGGAATTCCAGTTTATTGGCATCAACTTCAACGCGGACGGTTATCCAGCACTTGGTACCCTGCTCCATCGACATCACGTAGTAAACGGCGTAATGACCGCACAACTGGCGTTCGTCGTTACCAAACAGTACGGACAACCAACCGCCCTGTTTGTAGTACAGGAACTCCACCACTTCAGGCAGATAGTTCACTTTGACGGTAATTGTCAGCTGATCTTTGGTCTGCCAGGCTTCATCCAACACCACACCCGGAAAGGCCTGGTGCAGTGCGGCGAGATAGTGTTGACCTAATTTTTCTTCAGACATGCTCAAACTCTCTTAAATCACGCCACCAGCAAGGAGACGAACGCTAAAAACGCAAACCCAAAACCGGCCCAGGTCACGCGTGAAGTGGCGCAAAAACGCAGACGCGCCATGCTGTTTTCGAACAGGGCGATGACCAGCACGCCGAGGACCAACTTGACGATGGCAATCACCAGCGCCAGCAGCAACCCACCCGCGGTGAAGGTTTCCATCTGTCCCCACGGCAGGAATACGCCGACGAACATTTGCAGAACCACCAACTGTTTGAGGCTAATGCCCCATTTCAGCACCGCAAAACCGCTGCCGCTGTATTCGGTCAGTGGACCTTCCTGCAGTTCCTGTTCTGCTTCCGCCAGGTCGAACGGCAGTTTGCCCATTTCGATAAAGGTGGCGAAGGCACAGGCGCACAGCGCCAGAATCAGCGGGATACTGCGCGCCGCAGGCCAGTGATAAACGGTATCGGCGATATTGCTGATATGAGTTGAACCCGCAACCTGCGCCGCGACCCACAGACCCAGCAGCAGGATAGGTTCAACCAGTACGCCGAGCATCGCTTCACGGCTGGCGCCGATTGCGGTGAACGGGCTACCGGTATCCAGACCGGCGATAGAAAAGAAGAAACGGGCAATCGCGAACAGGTAGATTAAGGTTATCAAATCACCCAGCTGCGGCAGCGGAGAACCCACGGTCACCACCGGCAGCGCGGTGGCGATAGTCAGCATCACGCCCACCATCACAAACGGCGTCAGGCGGAAAACCCAGCTGGAATCCGCAGGCGCAATGCTCTGGCGGCCCAGCAGTTTGATAATGTCGCTGTATTCCTGCAACACGCCTGGACCGCGACGGTTGTGCAAACGCGCACGCGCCACGCGGGTAATACCGGACAGCAGCGGCGCAACGGCAAACAGCACCAGCGCCTGAATTAACGGATACAAAACACTCATTCTCAGGCTCCTCGTGAAACCACAATCACCACCAGCACCGCCAGCTCAATCAGCGCCAGGCGACGGAACAGCACCGGGGCAGCTGCATTCTGCCAGCCCGGAACCAGTGATACCGGGTTCAGCCATTTACGCAGTTTGAGTACCGGGGCAAAGGCTTCTTTCACCGGCATGGCAAAGCCATGTGCGGTAATGACCATTGACTGCTCGTGATCGTAACCACACACCCATGCCGCACCACGTGAACGCGACGGCAGACGGTTGCCTTTGAAAATAGCCATGATGATGAACGGCAGCAGCGGACACGCAATCAGCAGCAGCGTGATCATTGGCTGAGAAACGGTGGTGTTCGCGGTTTCCAGCGGCAGCGGAACAGCAGAGGAAATCATCGGCAGCAGCCACGGTGCAGCCACGCCGCCAATCACGCAGCAGATAGCCAGCGCAACCACGCTCACGCCCATCAGGATTGGCGCGCAGCAGGCGTTTTCAGCTTCCTTCGTGCGCGGTGCGCCAAGGAACGTAACGCCATAGACTTTCGCCATACACATCACCGCCAGTGCGCCGGTAATCGCCAGCCCGACCGCCAGCAACGGCCCTAACAAACTGCCGACAAAGGCGCCGCTGTTGCCGAGCTTAAAGAAGGATTGATAGATAACCCACTCACCGGCAAAACCGTTCAGCGGCGGCAGTGCAGCCATCGCCATCAGCCCAACCAGCATCGCCAGAGAAATCACCGGCATGCGTTTACCGATCCCGCCCAGTTTTTCGATATCACGATGACCGGTACGGAACCAGATGCTGCCCGCGCCCAGGAACAGGACGCTTTTGAACAAACTGTGGTTAACCAGATGATACAGACCGCCAGTCAGACCCAGCGCAATCAGTGCCGGTTGATTGAGGGAAATCCCGGTCACACCAGCGCCCAGCCCCAGCAGAATAATGCCGATGTTTTCCAGCGTGTGGTACGCCAGCAGACGCTGGATGTTATGTTCCATCAGCGCATACAACCCACCGACAAACGCGGTGATCATGCCTAACACCAGCAGCGTAACGCCCCACCACAGCGGCGCGTTACCGCCCAGCAGCGACAGGGAGAGAATGCCCAGCAAACCGACTTTCATAACCACGGTAGAGAACAATGCCGCCGCCGGCGCGCTGGCGTTAGCATGTGCCTGAGGCACCCAACCGTGCAGCGGGATAATCCCTGCCAACAAGCCAAAGCCCGCCACGCCCAGCAGCCAGATATCGGAGCCGAGCGGCAGCTCCTGGGTACGCAGGTCAAGCAGACGCAGCTCCAGGGTGCCGTAGCGTTGCCACACCAGATAACACGCGAGCGCCAGCAGCAGCGTACCGATACGCCCCAGCGCAAACCACAGCTTGCCTTCTTTGCTGCAGCCAGTCAGGAACACCGCGCACAGCGCCATGATTTCTGCCATCACCACCAGCGTACCGAGGTTGCTGGCAACCACTGCGCACACTGCCGCGGCCATCAGCAGATTCACCAGCAGGCCGTTAGCCTTCACCTGCGGATGACGATGCCAGTCAATGTTGTACAGGCTGACAAACAGGCCGCACAGGCCCAGCGTAATCAGCCAGATAGCATTCAGCGGCGTCACTTGCAGACTGTGACCGATAAACGGCATCACGCCAGTCACCGCCAGCGCATTGGTCAGAACGGTAAAACCGGCGGCTGCGGTACACAGGCTGCCTACCGCACCGCCAACCCCAGCAATCCAGCCGCTCAGCGATTTATGAAATGAAAACAGAAAAGCCAGAACCGCAGCCGCTGTAAACCAGGCCACGCCGCTGTTAATCAGTGAAATTGCGCTCATTTTGCATCCCCACTCTGAGCCTGCTGAAACAAGGTGAGATCGCCGAAATCGGTATTGAAAGTCAGCTCACGCTTACGTTTGCTGGCGCGGGCGATATCTATATTGCTCACCAGGTGCAGGGCTTTGGTCGGGCACATGCGCACGCAGGCCGGACCAAGCTCGTCAAAACTACACAGATCGCATTTCACCGCGATAGCGCGAACGCCCGGAACCCAGTCCAGCAGCGTGCTCACACGCGCAGGAGCCGGCGGAGCCGGGGGCGCTTTTGGCGTATTGGCGTTCGCCGGGATGTGCAGCGGACGGCTGCCGGAAAACTCAATCGCGCCGAACGGACAGGCGATCCCGCACAATTTGCAGCTGACGCACAGACTTTCATTCAGCTGTACGGCGCCATCGACACGGTTAATGGCATTAACCGGGCAAACTGTGGCACAAGGCGCATCTTCACACTGGTGGCAAAGCTGCGGCGCAGATTCTTTTTCATTTAACATCACTTTCAGGCGCGGCATTGACTGCAGGCCATGCTGGCGATGTGTCTCTGAGCAGGCGGCCTCACAGGTGTGGCAGCCAATGCAAAGAGTGGAGTCAGCAATTACAAAACGATTCACCAGGCATTCCTCAGGTGATAGTCATTTTTGACGAAAACATGTCTGTAAAATGTCATTTCGACATTTTTCGACATGCCCATTCCCTAAACCGTCGTGATGCAGAACAAACCGCATCATGACTCAAGTGGGCAACACCCGAGGCTTAAGCCGGGTTATGTCCTTCAACCAGCTGGCTTAAATTCACCGGCATATTGTTTTCAACCGCGGTGTACAGGCTGTCGTAGACGCTGGCGATTTTTTCGAGATAGTGCTCCAGCACCTGCTCGCGATCGCGGTTGCTGATGCGCTCATCGACTTTACCGTCGAGGGTCAACTCTGCCTGTGCAATCAGTTGCTTATCATCACCGTCTTTCGTTTCAACGTAGTACTCGATGGTGTGGCTGTTAAAGCCGTCCGCCAGCGTGACGTAGATAGTGAAGTGTTCAAAAAGGACAAAGCACAAATCCTTGTCCGGCGCGCAGCTCATCGCATGATGCAAACGCGCTTTTGACAGGGTGATCCCCTGAACCAGCGAGTTGCAGTAGATACGCCACTGGTCCTGTAGGCGACGATGCCGTTCAGCGATGTAATCGGCTTTTTCGCTTATTTCCCAAATAGTCATGTCAGGTTACCCGTTTAGCAGAGATGAACAGCCTTAAGCACATTTCATGCCAAAATTAATATTGTTTATTTTCATATGGTTATTGATTCATGGTGCGATGACGACATGTCATTTCGTCATCGTCGACATTGTCACGAACGTAAAAATTCAACCTGGCATGTTTATTGCTTTTAAAACGGCAACATCTTAGGAGGCGATATGCACGAAATAACCCTCTGCCAACGGGCACTGGAATTGATTGAACAACAGGCCACCCAACACGGCGCAAAGCGGGTAACTGGGGTCTGGCTCAAAATTGGCGCATTTTCTTGCGTAGAAACCAGCGCTCTCGCCTTTTGTTTTGATCTGGTATGCCGTGGCACCCTTGCAGAAGGTTGTAAACTCCACCTCGAAGAACAAGAAGCCGAATGTTGGTGCGAATCTTGTCAGCAATACGTCACGTTGCTGACGCAGCGCGTGCGTCGGTGTCCGCAATGCAATAGCGATATGCTGAGAATTGTGGCCGACGATGGCTTACAGATTCGAAGAATTGAAATAGGCGACGCCAAAGACTAATTCCGGTGACACCTGCCAGGCCGGATAAGGCAAAGCCGCCACCCGGCAACAGATATACCGCAAGATAAAGATCAGGAGTGAGCGATGTGTACGACATGTGGTTGCGCTGAAGGCAACCTATATATAGAGGGTGATGAACATAACCCCCACTCGGCGTTCCGCAGCGCGCCATTTGCCCCGGCGGCTCGCCCGGCACTGAATATTACCGGTGTGAAAACCTCCAGTTTCGCACCGAGCCAGACCGCTGAAGGCGATCTGCACTACGGTCACGGTGAAGCAGGCACCCACGCGCCAGGCATGAGCCAGCGCCGCATGCTGGAAGTCGAAATAGACGTGCTGGACAAAAACAATCGTCTGGCCGAGCGCAACCGCGCCCGCTTTGCTGCCCGTCAGCATCTGGTACTGAACCTTGTCTCAAGCCCTGGCTCCGGTAAAACGACGCTGCTGACCGAAACGCTGATGAAGCTGAAAGACAGCGTGCCATGTGCCGTCATTGAAGGCGACCAGCAGACGGTTAACGATGCCGCCCGTATTCGCGCCACCGGCACCCCCGCAATCCAGGTCAACACCGGTAAAGGTTGTCACCTCGATGCGCAAATGATTGCCGATGCCGCGCCACGTCTGCCGCTTGATGACAACGGCATTCTGTTCATTGAGAACGTTGGTAACCTGGTCTGCCCGGCCAGCTTTGACCTTGGCGAGCGTCATAAAGTCGCCGTGCTCTCTGTTACCGAAGGCGAAGATAAGCCGCTGAAGTACCCGCACATGTTTGCGGCTGCATCACTGATGCTGCTCAACAAAGTGGATCTGCTGCCTTACCTCAATTTTGATGTTGAAAAGTGCATCGCCAGCGCCCGGGAAGTGAACCCGGATATTGAAATCATCCTGATTTCCGCCACCAGCGGCGAAGGGATGGATCAATGGCTGTCATGGCTGGAGAATCAGCGATGTGCATAGGTGTTCCGGGTCAAATCCGCACCATTGATGGCAACCAGGCTAAGGTCGATGTTTGCGGTATTCAGCGCGACGTCGATCTGACGCTGGTCGGGAGCTGTGATGAAAAGGGTGAGCCACGTCTGGGCCAGTGGGTACTGGTTCACGTCGGTTTCGCCATGAGCATCATTAATGAAGCAGAAGCGCGCGACACGCTCGACGCGCTGCAAAACATGTTTGACGTTGAGCCGGATGTCGGCGCGTTGCTGTATGGCGAGGAAAAATAAATGCGTTTTGTTGACGAATATCGCGCACCAGAACAGGTGATGCAGTTGATAGAGCATCTGTGCGAACGTGCTGCTCACCTCTCCTACACCGCTGAACGCCCGCTACGCATTATGGAAGTTTGTGGTGGCCATACCCATGCTATCTTTAAATTCGGTCTCGATCAGCTTCTGCCCGCAAACGTGGAGTTTATTCACGGTCCAGGCTGTCCGGTGTGCGTTCTGCCGATGGGCAGAATTGACAGCTGTGTCGAAATCGCCAGCCACCCGGAAGTGATTTTCTGCACCTTTGGCGACGCGATGCGTGTCCCAGGAAAACAGGGCTCACTGCTACAGGCCAAAGCACGCGGCGCGGATGTCCGTATCGTCTATTCCCCGATGGATGCGCTGAAGCTGGCCGAAGAAAACCCAACGCGCAAAGTGGTGTTCTTTGGCCTGGGTTTTGAAACCACCATGCCGACAACCGCCATCACTCTGCAGCAGGCCAAACAGCGCGATGTGCAGAACTTTTACTTTTTCTGCCAGCACATCACCTTGATCCCAACGCTGCGCAGTCTGCTGGAACAGCCGGACAACGGTATCGACGCCTTTTTGGCGCCGGGTCACGTCAGTATGGTGATTGGCACTGACGCCTATAATTTCATTGCCTCAGATTTCCATCGCCCGCTGGTGGTCGCCGGTTTCGAGCCGCTTGATCTACTGCAAGGCGTGGTGATGCTGATTGAGCAGAAAATAGCGGCCCAAAGCCAGGTTGAGAACCAGTATCGCCGCGTGGTACCGGATGCCGGTAACGCGTTAGCCCAACAGGCTATCGCCGACGTATTCAGTGTCAACGGTGACAGCGAATGGCGAGGTCTGGGCGTGATCGAATCATCCGGCGTTCACCTGACGCCTGACTATCAGCGTTTTGACGCCGAAGCGCATTTCCAGCCTGCGCCGCAGCAGGTCTATGACGATCCGCGCGCCCGTTGCGGAGAGGTACTGACTGGTCGATGCAAACCGCATCAGTGCCCATTATTTGGTAAAACCTGTAACCCGGAGACCGCATTTGGTGCCCTGATGGTCTCCTCCGAAGGCGCATGTGCCGCCTGGTATCAGTATCGTCAGCAGGAGTGTGAAGCATGAACAGCGTACAACTCGCCCACGGTAGCGGCGGTCAGGCTATGCAGCAGTTGATCAACAGTCTGTTTATGGAAGCTTTTGCTAACCCGTGGCTGGCAGAACAGGAAGATCAGGCGCGCCTGGAACTGGCGCAACTGGTCGCAGAAGGCGATCGTCTGGCGTTTTCAACGGACAGCTACGTTATCGACCCCCTGTTCTTCCCCGGTGGCAACATTGGCAAGCTGGCAATCTGCGGTACGGCTAACGATGTCGCGGTCAGCGGCGCGATACCGCGCTACCTCTCCTGCGGTTTTATCCTCGAAGAGGGTCTGCCAATGGACACGCTGAAAACCGTCGTGAACAGCATGGCAGCAACCGCCCGTGAAGCGGGTATTGCTATCGTAACCGGCGATACCAAAGTGGTGCAGCGCGGCGCCGCGGACAAACTGTTCATCAACACTGCCGGTATGGGCGCGATTCCCGCCAATATTCACTGGGGGGCGCAAACCCTGAGCGTGGGTGATGTGCTGCTGGTAAGTGGTACGCTTGGCGATCACGGTGCGACTATCCTCAACCTGCGCGAACAGCTGGGGCTTGATGGCGAACTGGTCAGCGACTGTGCGGTGTTAACGCCGCTTATCCAGACGCTACGCGATATTCCTGGCGTGAAAGCGCTGCGTGATGCCACCCGCGGCGGCGTAAATGCGGTAACACATGAATTTGCGGCCTCTTGCGGATTTGGCATTGAGTTGTCTGAAGCGGCACTGCCGGTGAAACCTGCCGTGCGTGGCGTTTGCGAACTGCTGGGTCTGGACGCGCTCAACTTTGCCAACGAAGGCAAGCTGGTGATTGCCGTTGAACGTCAGGCTGCTGAAGCCGTACTCGCCGCACTCCACGCCCATCCTTTAGGACGCGATGCTGCGCTAATCGGTGAAGTGGTTGAACGTAAAGGCGTACGCCTTGCCGGACTGTACGGCGTGAAACGGACCCTCGATTTACCACACGCCGAACCATTACCTCGTATATGCTAGCAGCCGGTTGGCAATCTGTTCCTGGCCGGATAAACCGCGTTTGGGTCGTTATCCGGCATTAACACTGTATTACTGCCTGATGACGCTTTGCTTATCAGGCCTATGGTTTGAATACCCGACCCATCCGGCAATAATTTACGACTTATACCTATAATTCATTTACCGTTTTCGCACCGTTCTGCGGTGTTTTCCCTGGAAAAGCAATATGTCGTATACACCGATGAGTGACCTCGGACAGCAAGGCCTGTTCGATATTACTCGTACATTATTACAGCAGCCCGATCTTCAGTCTCTTAGTGAGGCGCTTTCGCAGCTGGTCAAGCGTTCAGCGCTGGCCGACTGCGCGGCTATTGTGTTATGGCAGGCACAGACGCAGCGTGCGCGTTATTTTGCGACGCGTGAAAATGGTAAACCCATCGACTATGAAGACGAAACGGTACTGGCACACGGTCCGGTTCGTCGTATTCTGTCTCGCCCCGATGCGCTGCACTGTAACTATCATGAGTTTTCGGAAACCTGGCCACAGCTGGCTTCTGGCGGGTTGTATTCTGAATTTGGTCACTACTGTTTGCTGCCGCTGGCGGCGGACGGACGCATCTTTGGCGGCTGCGAGTTTATCCGCAACGAGGATCGCCCGTGGAGTGAAAAAGAGTACAACCGGCTACAGACCTTCACCCAGATAGTCGGCGTCGTTGCGGAACAAATTCAGAGCAGGGTCAGCAACAACGTCGATTACGATTTGCTGTGCCGCGAACGTGATAACTTTCGTATCCTCGTCGCTATCACCAATGCGGTACTCTCCCGACTGGACATTGACGAACTGGTCAGCGAAGTCGCCAAAGAGATCCACCACTATTTCGACATCGATGCCATCAGCATCGTATTACGTAGCGATCGCAAAAATAAGTTGAGCATCTACTCCACCCACTATCTGGATGAGAATCATCCGGCTCACGAACAAAGTGAAGTGGATGAAGCGGGCACGCTTTCCGAGCGGGTGTTCCGCAGCAAAGAGATGCTGCTGATTAACCTGAGCGAACGCGATACCCTGGCGCCTTATGAACGCATGCTGTTCGAAACCTGGGGTAACCAGTTACAAACGCTGTGCCTGCTGCCGCTGATGTCCGGCAATACGATGCTTGGCGTGCTCAAACTGGCGCAGTGTGAAGAAAAAGTTTTCACCACCGCCAACCTGAAACTGTTGCGCCAGATTGCCGAACGCGTAGCCATTGCGGTAGATAACGCGCTTGCCTATCAGGAGATACATCGCCTGAAAGAACGTCTGGTCGATGAAAACCTGGCGCTGACCGAGCAACTGAACAATGTGGACAGTGAGTTCGGCGAAATCATCGGTCGCAGCGAAGCCATGTACAGCGTACTCAAACAGGTCGAAATGGTGGCGCAAAGCGACAGTACCGTTTTGATTCTGGGTGAGACAGGTACGGGTAAAGAGCTGATCGCCAGAGCGATTCATAATCTGAGTGGACGTAATGCCCGCCGGATGGTGAAGATGAACTGCGCAGCAATGCCTGCCGGATTACTGGAAAGCGACCTGTTTGGTCACGAGCGCGGCGCGTTTACCGGGGCCAGCACACAGCGAATTGGCCGTTTCGAGCTGGCGGATAAAAGCTCGCTGTTCCTCGACGAAGTCGGTGACATGCCGCTGGAACTCCAGCCGAAGTTACTGCGTGTACTTCAGGAGCAGGAATTTGAACGCCTGGGCAGCAACAAGCTGATCCAAACCGACGTTCGGTTGATCGCCGCCACCAACCGCGATCTGAAAAAAATGGTTGCCGATCGGGAATTCCGTAACGATCTGTATTACCGGCTGAACGTTTTCCCGATCCATTTACCTCCGCTGCGCGAGCGCCCGGAAGATATCCCACTGCTGGTGAAAGCCTTCACCTTTAAAATCGCTCGCCGGATGGGGCGCAATATCGACAGTATTCCTGCCGAAGCGCTTCGTACCTTGAGCAGCATGGAGTGGCCGGGTAACGTCCGCGAACTGGAAAACGTAGTGGAACGCGCCGTTCTGCTGACCCGAGGCAACGTGCTGCAATTATCCCTACCGGATATCACCACGCAGACGCCCCCGCCTCCGGTCGCAACTGAAGTCGCACAGGATGGCGAAGATGAATACCAGCTGATTATGCGGGTACTGAAAGAGACCAATGGCGTTGTCGCCGGCCCTAAAGGTGCTGCGCAGCGGCTGGGGCTAAAACGAACCACGTTGTTGTCGCGTATGAAGCGATTAGGTATTGATAAGGATGCGCTGGTTTAGCCATTGTGGCTATACTGGGTGATAACTCAACGAAAGGAGGCAGTATGGCGGTATCAGCACGTAATCAATTAACCGGTACAGTCAGTGCAGTTGCCACTGGCGCAGTGAATGATGAAGTTGAACTGACGCTGGCTGGCGGCGCAAAACTGGTCGCGATTGTGACCCATAGCAGTCAGCAGGCACTGGGTCTGGCGAAAGGAAAAGAAGCCATTGCGCTGATCAAAGCGCCGTGGGTGACGCTGGCGACTGAAGACTGCGGTCTGAAGTTCTCTGCCCGCAACCAGTTTGCCGGTAGCGTTTCACAGGTCACCGAAGGCGCCGTTAACGCCACCGTACACATCAAAACTGATGCCGGTTTTGACATTGTCGCGGTCGTGACGAACGAAAGTCAGCAAGAGATGAAACTGAGCCAGGGAAGCCGGGTCATCGCGCTGATCAAAGCCTCGGCCATTCTTATTGCCACCAAAGCGTAACCGCCACCCGGTACCGGATAGTTAATGCCCGATGGCGCTACGCTCATCGGGCCTACGCGACGGTGCACTTTCTCTTGTAGGCCGGATAAGGCATCGCCGCCATCCGGCACAAAATAACCAGATTACTTCTTGCGCTGATATTTCTCAGGTAATTCCGGGACAGGACGCTTGTCATCAATCAGATGGCGAACGGTCAGAATCGGGTGACGCCAGAGCATTCTCGGCCCGGCCCAGCGCATAATTTGCTTCATCTCTTCCCGTTTGGCTGGCTGATAGCAGTGTACCGGACACTGTTTGCAGGCCGGTTTTTCCTCGCCAAACACGCACTTATCCAGGCGCTTTTGCGCATAAGCAAACAACGCATCGTAATGCCCCTGCTCATCTGAAGCTTCCGGACACTGGCTTTCATACAGCGAGATCATCTTTTGGATCGTCATTTTTTCACGAGCAATACGTTTGCCGGACATGATGCCTCCACAATTAAGTTGCATAAATAATACACCTTAATCGTGAAGGCAACCAAGACCCGAGTACCGCTTACTCGTCACAACTGCTAAATTGCCCTGCGTTTATAAGGACGGTAGTGCGGTAACCAAAAGTTATCTTTTATGCTTTGCAACAGCGCGTCGTCGCTCATATTACCTGCCACACCCGACTGCTGTGCCGCCTTACCGACCTCAAAGGCAATGCTACGGGTCACCTCGCAGATTGTCCCAATCTCCGGCAACAGAGCGCCTTCCCCGTTACGTACCAACGGGGAAGCATCAGCCAGCACACGACTTGCCGCCATCAGCATAGCCTCTGTTACGCGTGTCGCGCCGCTGGCGATAGCCCCCAGACCGATGGCTGGGAAAACATAAACATTATTGCACTGCGCCACCGGAATGGAGCGTCCATTAAATTCAATCACATCGCAGGGACTGCCGGTCGCGATGATGGCCTGCCCCTCGGTCCAGCGAATGATATCTTCTGGTCGCGCTTCCATTCTCGAAGTGGGATTCGACAACGGCATAACGATCGGGCGGTCGCAGTAGTGGTACATCGTGCTAATGACCTCCTGCGAGAACAACCCAGCCTGGCCCGACACACCCAGCATCACCGTGGGTTTGGCATTGTGGATCACCTCCAATAATGACGGTGCCTGCCCCTCATACTGCCAGTCAGATACGGCCTCGGGAGGCTGCGCCAACGGTTGCTGGAAATCAGCTAAGGCATTATTGGTGGTCATCACCAGACCGTCGCGATCCACCATAAAAATGGTCCGTCTGGCTTCGGTCTGGCTCATTCCTTCACTGATGCGGCAGGCAATAATATGCCGGGCGATCCCACATCCTGCAGCACCCGCCCCGACAATTACGATTGATTGCTGACGGAAGTCACGACCGCTGCCTCGGCAGGCAGCAACCAGAGTCGCCAGAGCCACCGACGCCGTGCCCTGAATATCATCATTAAAACAGCACAGCTCATCGCGATAACGGTCCAGTAGCGGCACCGCGGTATGCTGGGCAAAATCTTCAAACTGCAGCAGAACGTTAGGCCAGCGCCGTTTTACGGCGGCGATAAACATTCCTATAAATACGAAGTACTCTTCGCCAGTTACGCGCGGGTGGCGCCAGCCGATATAGCGCGGATCGTCCAGCAGCCGCGTATTGTTCGTACCGACATCCAGCAAAATAGGTAGCGTATTCGCCGGATTTACCCCGCCACAGACGGTATAGAGCGATAGTTTCCCAATAGGAATCCCCATACCGCCAACGCCCTGGTCACCTAGCCCCAGAATGCGCTCACCATCAGTGACAACGATGACTTTGATATCGTGCCGCGGAATATCATGCAAAATATCGTCAATACGATCGCGATCGGGCCAGGAGATAAAGACACCGCGAGCACGACGATATATCCACGAGAATTTTTCGCAGGCGGCTCCGACTACCGGGGTATAAACGATGGGTAGCATCTCTGGCAGATGCTTTTTCAGCAGGTAATAAAATAACGTTTCGTTGGTATCCTGAATATTACGCAGATAAATATGTCGAGCGTCATGGGATTCTGCCTCAAGATATTGCTGATACGCCCGTTCGGCTTGTTCATCAATATTCTCAATGGCGCAAGGCAGTAGCCCACACAGGTTAAAGTCATGCCTTTCTTGCTGCGTGAAGCTGCTTCCCTTGTTTAATAACGGAGACTCAAGCAGTAACTTCCCCGTAAACGGGACGTATAAAACATCGTTTGTCACGTTGCCATCCATAAATTACAACCAGATAAAAAAATAAGAGCCTGTATTAACAGGCTCTCGGGATTCAAATCAGGACATAGTTGGCAACCAGCATCGCCGCGATACCGGCCAGCGCTGGAAGCAGCGTTCTTCTGACGATCATAAACGGTGAACATTCTCCTGCTTTACTCACCGCAATAATAATGCCGGCCACTGGGGACATTGAGCGCCCCATTCCCGCCATTAACTGCATAGGCAGGATCATATTGACGGCGCTCTCACCAAATTTTGCCGCAATGGAGGGGGCCAGGCCGGAGAAGGAGAAAAAGGCAGCAACACCAGAGCCTGTCAGGACGGCGGTTACGCCCACCAGCGCGGTCATCACCAGCGTCATGCTGGTAAAGCCCAGACCTGCGTTTTGCACCGACTGTAACAGGTAGTCCACCGCGCCAATTTTCTGCAGCCCCTGGGCATAGATATCCGCACACACCAGCAAGGAAACGATGCTGGTAAACATGCTGCCCATCCCTTTGAAAAAGACCTGTATCCCTTTGCAGCAGCTTTTGAAATCTCGGGTAGCCACCAGTTCAAAGAAAAATGCGACGACAGCGCCAAGGATCATCGCCGTGACCACGTCAATTTTGATGGACTTGATAACCAAAGGGCTAAAGACCAGCACCAGTACGACAGGCAGGACGGGTAACAGCGCGTAAATAGCGGGTACCTTACGGCCTTCTTCTTCCGCTTGCGCCACGCTTTGCGCCCCCGGAACGAAACCATCTTTTTTGTCGAAATACTTCGCGCTAAAGTAAATCACCACCGCCACGGCCAGCATCACCACCACCGCCACCGGCATCTGGTAATGAGCAAAGTAGATAGCGCTTTCCATGCCAGCATGTTTGGCCGCCAGATTCGCCGTACCTACCGCGGGCCCTAGATCCATAAACGCGCACAGACCAATCATCGCGGCCGCAGAGGCTTTACTGACCCCCAGACGAACCAGAACCGGGAAGAATGTCACCAGCAGCAACATCGCCAGCCCCGCCGCACTTGAAATGGCCACATGCAGAAGCTGTGCGCAGATATACCCCAGTGCGAGGATCAGGTAAGGCGCTTTAATCACCTGCAGCGGTCGAATGCACATATTGACCATCGCGTTCGACGCTTTAATGTGATCCATATAGCTGGCAAATCCACCCGCCGCCATGATGATAAGACCAATACCTGCAATTTGTGTGGTAAGCGATTCTTTTGCAAAGCTAAAGATATCCAGCCAGGTTGACCCCGTGGATTTCGCTTTATCATAGAGAATGCTGTTTTCAGGGTAAAACAGAACGGTAATGGTCAATAATGCCAGTCCAGCGAGTAATAAAACAGTTTGCGGCTGATAATTTTTCACAATTAACCATGCAGCAATAACTGTTATCACTATTGCTATAATAAACGCCGTCATAATAACAATTCCTATGCCATACAAATTTGGTAGGGTTACCCGTCATCTCATCATAGCTTATGTAGGATAAGCAAAAATCACACCTATATATAAGCAGCTATAACATGTCCGTAAATTTATCGTATTACATACTCAAATATTGAGATTTAATTGTAATGGGTTGTGTGGTTGCAAAATACGGGAAAGGTGTTTTCCCACCCCTTTTTGTGAGTAAGATCGCAACTCATCTGAATGTGGTCGCATCCCTTAGCGAAGGCTGGATGCGGGTTTCCAACATATTCATTCTATGATTGACGTCGAAAGCGTATTACCCTATAACAACGTTGATATACAACAGCCATCGGGTGTTATCTATGTACAAAAAAAACACATTAAGTCTGGATGAGTATAACTCACTTACTCTTAATATGGGCGATCTGACTGAATCTGAGTACCGACTTAATGAGTACATTAATAAACACTTCAATGAGCTTCCCTATCATGGCATTGTTGATCTCTCGCAAAATGCGATGGTCAGCAAAGCAACCATTGGCCGATTTTTAAATAAAATTGGGTTTACGGGTTATGCTGCTTTCCGCAAAGCATTAGACATTACGCTGTCTAAGAATAAAATATCTGCACCTTTTGAGAAAAATATCAAACTACGTAACAATCCTAGCATCACAACCGAAAGTATCGTTACTGATTTCACCCACAAAGTATCAGAATTATTTAATCAATTTAAAAATAACATCGATATTGAAAGTCTTAATGCGTTTATCGATCTGGTACTGAATAATCAACGTCATATTTATGTCGTCGGCCCTTCATCATCTCATGCAATGGCGACGCATTTTTGTACACTGTTAAAGTACTTTCGCAGTGACATCACTCTGTTACCGACGGACATCAGCGAACTCCCCAAATGCCTCATCAATATTGAGGAGGGGGATGTCCTGATTGTGTTCTCCTACTATCGATTTAATCGGGTTGCCCTCAATATTGCAAAATGGTTCAGAAAAAAGAATGCCGTCGTGGTGCTGGTTACCAACTCAGAAGCGAACCCTTACGGTAAATTCTGCGATCTGCAGTTTGTTCTTCCCAGCGACGTACAATCCATTTTTCAAAGCCGTATACTCGGCTTCTTTTTTATCGAACTCATATTGCATCTGGCTTATGAGAAAGGAGATAACGAGGGGAATTTTGCGCAACTAGAGGAATTATTTGTCTTTTTCGAAACGTTTTCTGCATCAGCACACAACACTTAGCACCGCCAGCAGCCAGGAGAGTTATCCCTCCCGGCAGGCAGCAAGACGAATCAGGCAATCTCTGCCGTTTTCGCGCGATCGAACTCAGCTATAGTTTCAGCAATGAGCGCATCGTTAGCCCCGATATATGACAGCGGCTCGCAGGCGGTGGTAATTTCCTCTACAGACAATGATGCGCGGATTTCCGGGCTAGCCTGCATGATCGCCATGAAGCTGTGCTCTCCGGTTGCATGCTTTAGCAGGTTTTTCACTAAATTATAGGCGGACTCTCTGCCGATTTTGGCGGCAAGTTTCATCGTCAGCGATTCCGACATAATAAAGTGTTTCGAGCAGTCAAAATTGGCGCGCATCTTCTCTTCATTAATGATGAGATGTGAAAGCAGATTCTTTGCGCGTGTCAGGCTGGTCGATAACGCATTAGAGGCTTCAGGGAGGATAGTCCAGTTTAATACCCTCATTGAGGCGGCGCGTACATCCTGTTGATCCAGCATTGCCGGAGCGCCTGACGCATACATCCATCCCATCCTTGCCAGCGTTTGCATCATGTTACTGGCGCGCGGATTAACTTTATGCGGCATCGTGCTCGACCCGCCACCGCCCTCCCCCTCAAGCAGTTCAGCAATCGGCGTGCGCCCCATTATTTCAACGTCGTTGGCCAGACGACACAGCGTGCCATGAACAAGAGCAAAAAACTGCACAACTTCAACCACCGCATCCTGGCTGGCATTATTAATGCCGCAGGGCACGTTCAGACCCAGCGCTCGCATCAGCCGTTCACGCGTTTCCATTCCCTGTTCACCCACCGAGGCCAGATTACCTACCGCACCGCCAAAGAGCCCGGTTACTGCGCGCGGGTACAGCTGCTGCAGTCTTGCCAGATGGCGGTTTATCTCCGCCAGGTAACTGCAAACATGCAACCCCCATGTTGTCGCAGAAGCATCCACCGAATTGGTACGCGCAACCATCACCGTTCGGGTGTGGCGTATTGCCATCGCCTTCATCGCTTCACCAACATCGAGCAATTGCTCACGCAGCAGCTGCAGCGTTTGTTGCAACCTCATCGCCATACCAGAGTCCAGCAGGTCCTGAGTTGTACATCCCCAGTGCAGATACTGGCTGACCAACGGAGTACCGCAGGCAGCGATCTGATCGATCAACGGTTTTATCGCCATACCGACTATCTGTGTTTCCTGTGCCAGGGCCGGCCAATCTATCTGTATTTCCCTGCACGTTTTTTCAATTTCGACGGCGGCTTGCTCAGGGATAATCCCTAGCTCACCTTGCACGCGAGCGACGGTTGCTTCAAACCGCAACCAACACCGCAGCAGATTGTCGTCAGACCATATTTCCCGCATCCGACCTTGGGTGAACAATGAAGAATAAAGATCAGAATCAAATACCGTTGTTTGCTTACCGAACATACAGCGCCTCTCCGGCCAATGAATGCGTCATAATCGAAAATGTGATTAATCAATTTTGCGGGATCTGTTTTCCAAATTATAGGGGAAAATAGTATTCCCACCCCAAAAATGGCTATGAGAATACAATATTCCCATTTTCAGTTTTTGCATTCTTTAGAAATGCGATGCACTTCACAGTAATTTATAAATTACATTTTAAGCAGCCGTAATATTTCCAAAAAAATGCTTATTAAATATAAGAGCCATTAATACAATAGCGAATTCAGAGATATTTATGCGTGAATAGTCACATTTCATTACGAGAAAAAATCATTCCCATACCACTGCCAATCCTTTTCCACAAACAATTACCTCGCTGTGAACTTTATTTTTATGGTCAGGAAATTAATGCTGGTTTGAGGGATGACATGAAGCTAAAAAACTATTCGCTAATATTACTTATGAGTATGAGTTCCTCGGCGTTCGCCTTAAACGTCTATAATAAGGATGGCAATACTCTGGATATCTATGGCCGCATTGAGGGTAAAATTGCGAGTGGCCAGAATTCATTTGCTGGCAGTGAAAGCCGAAGCGATCTGGGTGGCCGTGTAGGTATTTATCTCACCCGAGATCTGGATATTCTGCCAGAGACTAAAATCGTGGGTCGCCTGGAATGGCAGGTGCGTACCGAAAAAAATGATAACAATACCGGTGAAAGCGATATGGAGGCCCGCTATTCCTATGTCGGTCTGTCAAATAAAACATGGGGTGAACTGATCACCGGGAGAACCAAAAACCCGTTGTATCAGGTCATGAAAATGACCGATAAGTACAAAAACTTCACCCCTAATATCTATAGCTATGGCATTACAACCATTGATGATTCGTACCAGTTCAACCGACAGGACGGCACCGTTCAATGGAACGCCAAATTTGCCGGTAACGAAATTCAACTGGCATGGGTCTCCGGTAATGGCAACAGCGATAACGAAGCCCTGGATTACGGCGCGATGGCCAGTTATCGCAAGTCTTTCAAATTTGGCGATTTTAGAATTACACCGGCACTCGCGGCCAGTCGTTACAAACGACAGGATGGCGTAGTGACCACCGATGGGCGTAATCAAAACGATCAAATTATGGGAGGATTGCAACTCGGTTATAAAGCCTATGAGGTCGCGGTAACCGCATTACGGACGTCTATTTCTCGCGATAACAAAAGCGATAATAATTATAAAGGGATGGATTCACTTATTTCCTACAACTTTGGCACCGTCAAGGTTCTCACAGGATATAGTTTTCTAAATGAAGATGGTAAAGATATTGCGGAAAAAGAAGACTGGCGTGCTGAAGCGCAATTAACATTGGCTGAAGATACATGGTTATCATTTACTTACGATAAAGAATTCGCCAGTAAGAACAAAAAAACCAATGATGATGCGCTCATCGTTGGACTTCGTTATGATTTCTAAGAGATAACCGATGAAAAAGATAACTTTGCTTACCGTTGCAACGGCCCTGGCACTGAGCAGTATCTGTGCCCACGCTGATACGTTATTGGCGCCTTCCGCACATGCGAAAATGGATGGCGAGAATAAAATCGTCGCGCTGTATGGCAACTCGTTCACGTTCTATAACAACAATATCAATACCCGATTACGGGATTTGACGCAGTCTTTACTGCCTGATCATGCCAAAGGCTATAAGTATCGGGGTATCACGATTTCCAGCGGTCATTTAGGCTGGCAGATTGAGAATATGCGCTACCAGAACACATTACAGAAATGGGATGTGGTGGTGCTACAGGGAAACTCCACAGAAACGATTTCAAAGAAAGAAAGCACCCGACAAAACTTCGTTGACTCTGCCACCCAAATGGCCGACATGGCACATAAAGCGGGTGCAAAAGTTGTCTATTTCATGACCTGGCCGAAAAAAGACAAACCCGAAGACAGCCAAAAGCTGGCGGACGCTTATATCTCGATTGCGCAGAAAACGGGGGGATATGTCGCTCCGGTAGGTCTCGCTTTCGAGAAAGCGCGCAAGACCCATCCGGAAATCAACCTGTATTATCATGATGGTGTACACCCTTCTATTTCTGGTACGTATCTCGCCGCCTGCGTATTCTTCGCCACCCTGTATAACCAGTCTCCGGTCGGCGGCGCGCTTCCTGTTGATACAGACATGACCCCTGCCACCGCCAAAGCGTTACAACAGGTAGCATGGGAAACCGTCACTGAATTCCAGAAGTCATAATCTCCGTTTTTTTCGTCCCCTTCACGCCGGCAATCGTGCCGGTGTGAAACGTATTATCCCCCGTCTATTCCTTAGCACCCTACGCAAATAAGAATTATTTTCATTTATTTATGCCATGTGCTATATAACATAGCAAAGGCTATATTCGATGATTAATTAACCACTTTGTTGTGAGGGATACTATGCCGCATCTGCCTCGTCTGAAGTCAGTTCTCCTTGCCAGCCTGTTGACGGCACTTACGCTGTCACCTGCCTGGGCGAAAGAAAAGTTCAAGGTCATCACGACGTTTACGATTATTGCTGATATGGCTAGCAATGTGGCAGGCGATGCGGCAGACGTCAGTTCAATTACCAAACCCGGGGCAGAGATTCACGAATACCAGCCCACGCCTGGCGACATTAAGCGGGCGCAGGGCGCGCAGTTAATTCTCTCTAATGGTCTCAATCTGGAACTCTGGTTCGCCCGCTTCTACCAGCATCTGTCCGGCGTACCGGAAGTGATGGTTTCAAACGGCGTACAACCGATGGGCATCAGCGAAGGGCCGTACAACGGAAAACCCAACCCGCATGCCTGGATGTCAGCGGAGAACGCGCTTATCTATGTGGATAATATTCGCGATGCGCTGATCAAATACGATCCGGACAATGCCGCAACCTACCAGAATAATGCGCAGAATTATAAAGCGAAAATTCAGCAGACACTGGCGCCACTGCATACAGAACTGGCAAAGCTCCCTGCTGATAAACGCTGGCTTGTCACCAGCGAAGGCGCATTCTCTTATTTAGCTCGTGATAACAATCTCAAGGAGCTTTATCTGTGGCCGATCAATGCCGATCAGCAAGGTACGCCTAAGCAGGTACGCAAGGTGATCGATGCGATCAGAGAGCATCATATCCCCACGGTATTTAGCGAAAGCACCGTGTCCGACAAACCCGCGCGTCAGGTAGCCCGGGAGTCTGGCGCACATTACGGCGGCGTGCTGTACGTCGATTCACTCAGCGCTGCCGACGGCCCGGTCCCGACCTATCTGGATCTACTGCGCGTCACCACACAAACCATTGTTAGCGGCATCAACAAGGGTCTGGAGAGCCAACCATGAGTCACTCTGCGATTACCGTGAATCAGGTTACGGTGACGTATCGCAACGGCCACACCGCACTGCGGGATGCCACATTTCAGGTTCCGGGCGGCTCGATTGCCGCGCTGGTTGGTGTCAACGGTTCCGGGAAATCAACACTGTTTAAGGCGTTGATGGGGTTTGTCCGGCTGGCGCAGGGGGAAATATCTATCCTGCAACAGCCGGTCAGCAAGGCGCTAAAACAGAATCTGATTGCGTATGTGCCCCAGTCTGAAGAGGTGGACTGGTCATTTCCGGTGCTGGTGGAAGATGTGGTCATGATGGGACGCTTTGGCCATATGGGCTGGCTGCGCCGACCAAAGGCGCACGATCACGCCTGCGTGGATGCGGCGCTGGCGCGGGTCGATATGCTGGACTATCGCCATCGCCAGATTGGTGAACTTTCCGGTGGGCAGAAAAAACGCGTTTTCCTCGCAAGGGCCATTGCACAAGATGGGCAGGTCATTTTGCTGGATGAACCCTTCACCGGCGTAGATGTAAAAACCGAGGCACGTATCATCGGTCTGCTGCGAGAATTGCGTGATGAGGGCCGAACCATGCTGGTCTCCACCCATAACCTGGGCTCGGTCACCGAGTTTTGTGATTACACGGTAATGATTAAAGGCACCGTGCTGGCAAGCGGCCCAACTGACACCACCTTTACCACCGAGAACCTTGAACAGGCATTTAGCGGCGTTCTGCGTCACGTCGCATTGAGCGGGGGTGAGCAGCATGTGATTACCGATGATGAGCGCCCGTTTATTTCGCGTCGCGCGGCACGCGAGGGGGAATAGTCATGAACTGGCTGACAGAACCCTTTGGTTACCAGTACATGCTCAACGCCATGTGGGTTTCGGCGATGGTCGGCGGCCTGTGCGCGTTCCTCTCGTGCTACCTGATGCTCAAAGGCTGGTCGCTGATTGGTGATGCGCTATCGCATTCCATCGTACCCGGTGTTGCCGGAGCCTATATGTTAGGACTTCCCTTCGCGCTGGGGGCATTTCTTTCCGGGGGACTGGCTGCGGGCAGTATGCTGTTTCTCAATCAGCGCTCACGACTGAAGGAAGATGCCATCATCGGGCTGATATTTTCCTCTTTCTTCGGTATCGGGCTGTTTATGGTGTCGCTCAATCCGATGTCGGTGAACATCCAGACCATTATTCTCGGCAACGTGCTGGCGATTGCGCCGGAAGATATTTTGCAACTGGCGATCATCGGCGTTATCTCACTGACCATCCTGCTGCTGAAGTGGAAAGACCTGATGGTGGTCTTTTTCGATGAAAACCATGCACGCTCTATCGGTCTGAATCCTGGTCGGCTGAAGCTGCTATTTTTTACGCTGCTCTCCGTTTCCACCGTTGCCGCACTGCAAACCGTCGGCGCGTTTCTGGTCATTTGCCTGGTAGTCACGCCTGGCGCGACCGCCTGGTTGCTGACGGATCGTTTTCCACGCCTGCTCACTATTGCAGTCGCTATCGGTAGCCTGACCAGCTTTTTTGGTGCCTGGCTAAGCTACTGGCTGGACGGCGCAACCGGAGGAATTATTGTGGTTCTGCAAACGCTGTTATTCCTGCTGGCGTTCGTGTTTGCGCCCAAACACGGTCTGCTGGCAAACCGCCGCCGCGCCCGGCAGGTGAACAAGGAGTCCTCATGTTCTTAACCACATTACTGGAACCCTTTCAGTTCAGCTTTATGGTCAATGCGCTGACTATCTCCGTTATCGTCGCCATACCCTGCGCGCTGCTGTCGGTATTTTTGGTGTTGAAAGGTTGGGCGCTGATGGGTGATGCCATGAGCCATGCGGTCTTTCCGGGGATTGTACTGGCCTGGATTGCGGGTATTCCGCTGGCGATTGGCGCTTTTGTCGCCGGATTGTTCTGCGCGGTCGCTACCGGGTATCTTGACGATAACAGCCGTATCAAGCGCGATACCCTGATGGGGATCGTCTTTTCCGGTATGTTTGGCGCCGGACTGGTGCTGTATGTGTCAATCCAGTCTGAAATTCATCTGGACCATATTTTGTTCGGTGACATGCTGGGCGTTTCGCTGGGCGATATTGCGCAGACTGCGGTTATCGCTTTAGGGATAGCGCTTATCATCGGGCTCAAATGGAAAGATCTGCTACTTCATGCGTTCGATCCGCACCAGGCAAAGGCCAGCGGTCTTAACACCACACTGCTGCATTATGGTCTGCTGTGTATGATCGCCCTGACTATCGTCGCGACGCTAAAGTCGGTGGGTATTATTTTGTCGATCTCCTTGTTGATTGCCCCCGGTGCGATTGCGATTTTAATGACACGCAGGTTCGCCCAGGCATTGTTACTGGCTACCGCCATATCGGTTGCAACGTCATTTATGGGTGTATACCTGTCATTTTTCATCGACAGTGCCCCCGCGCCGACGATTGTCGTTTTATTTTCCCTGCTGTTTGTCATCACCTTTATTTATTCAACGCTGCGCGATCGTCATTCAGAAAGCCGGCTTCAGTCGCATGATGTATAAATAACATTTAATGGCATGTTGACTAATATTTCTGACGTTGATAAATAGCCATGACATTAATATAGCCTCCTGCAGGAGGCTATATTAGCCGTAGATTACAACATCTGTTTATGCCGCGGAATAAGCAGACAGTTTTCCCCGATTGAGAGTGATTTTTCCGTCATTCACCAGCTCCTGTAATACCTTATGAATAGCACTGCGCGAGATATGATTGCGGGTCAAAATAAAGGTATATACGGATGTTTTCTCACGTACCGCGGGCTCCATCCCCCAAATATATTTAACGTGTTCAATAATCAGCTCTCGAATGGTTCTGTGCGATTGCAATGTTTCACGCTGGAAATAGCGTTGCAGATGGTGCGCGAGGATATCAAACGCCTGATTCCAGAGATTTTTAGCGGTAAATAAAAGATCGGCGTTCTGTACACTCATGGCCCACATTTCACAATCGGTGTCGCAGCGTAAATAGTGTCCAGCGACCTCCGTGCGCATTTGCGGTAGTCCAAGGATCGCCGGCGCAGAAATACTTACCGTCACTAAGTCATTTTCTACACGATATACAGAGACCGTCCCTTTCTCCAGAAACAAGATATTTCCATCGACTTTCAGATCTATGCGCTGACGTTTTTTACGCAAGGACAGCCAGGCGTTATCCGATTTCTTTATTTCATCACCAATCAGCACTACAGATTTGTCTATTTCGTTCTGGAACATGGGACTCTCTAACGCAAATAATTGCTTCATCAAAATAATGGTGGAATTTAGTTAACGGATAAAATAAATGTCAGCTTTAATACAAGCTGACATTTATCCCTATCTACCTCTACCACCAGCATTCCCTGGTGCTTTTGACGCGCTAACGGCACTGACGTTGTTCTCGCGTGGTGGCGTCGAGCAGTATATTGCGCTGTCCACAAAGAATTAATGTTTATCACCTTTGTCATCACAATTTCGTCTTTTTGCTCTTTGTACAATAGCCAAAAAGACACAATTCGTTGATTTATATGCTCTTTATTTTCATTAAAAAGTTACTATTGTTGTAATATTATGCTATCGAATTGCAACACTGCGCGGTTCTGGCGTCTTTTTTGGACAAAGTGTTATCATGAGCCACTGACCACTGGGTGCATCATCAAGAGCTGAGGCATTATGTCCGAGACTGGCAATGTCAGTTATCTAATTGAAAATAAAATAATCTTCACGCCAGGCACACAGTGTCTGACGCGGGTAGACCATCCCGGGCTGCAGATAAAACTTAAACACTCGGCATCACTATGTCTTTTATTACTTATTCAACATCGCGGAAAGGTCGTCTCACAGAACGAATTGCTGGAGTTTGGCTGGGGTAGCAATCATCGCCAGGTCAGCTTCAATGCCTTTTATCAGAGCATCCTGTCTTTACGCAAAAGCCTGCTGCAACTGGAGCTGGAGCAAACGTTCATCACAACGATACCTCGCAAGGGACTGATTATTAATGAAGAGTTTGAAATCCTGGAGATTGCAACACCGGAGAGTATCCCTTTAGCCATTGACATACCGGTAGCACCCGAATCTGGCTTAACACCAGGAGCGGGTATAGAGGCGTTGTTGGCAGAGACACCACGTAAACCACGGGTAACCCCCACTGAAACGATAATGATGGCACTGACACTGATAATCTGCGTGCTGATCGTATTCCCGTGGAAAAGCAGTGATGATTATTTTTCCGGATATATTGCTGCGCCACAAGTATCAACTGACTGTCAGTATTATTTTAATAACGATGCCAGTAATTTTTCCCGGCATACTGCGTTTATCGACAAAAATCCTGCGTTGTGTCAGGACAATAAATTTATCTATATCACGACCTATCCGGAATCAAAAAAATTGTCGGTGCTGTTGTGCCGCTCGCCAATGAAAGGCGAACAAGAAAACGCGTGTCAGTCAGTCTATTACCCACGGTATGATAGCTAATGAATTTACTTCCTCGCACTCCCCGCTTCCGTACCCAGACGGGTATTATCCTGATGCTTTGCCTTTGCGTAATTGCAATTGCCAGCATCTGGCGGCTCGGAAATAATCATAATCACCTGCATAATCTTTCCTGTCGGGCAGCCATTGATATCGTGCGTAATACCGCCTCGTTTAAGGGGATCATTGATATCAAAAGCGGTGATACTAAAGGTATTGTGAATATTGATGGCATTATTAGCGACACCACTAATAAAGAACAGACTGTACAACGCATGGTGCTCTTTACGCACTCCAGTTACGGCACCAGCCCGGTATGGGTCTCACAGAAAATTCATGTATCAAATCGTGAAACGGCTCCCGCCAGTTTAATCCAGCAGATCCTGCCCGATTTCTTCCTGACCAACACCAGCGTCTCTAATGTCGATCTTTTCGCACTGAACAGAGATACCTATCTGATTACCAAAGAAGGGATCCCCTATCTGTACTGCCAGAATTATGCTCTGCCGGAAAATGAGTAATCGCCAGGCATTCTGCCGGTACAACCGACGGATGAATCTCAGTGGTTGTCAGTGATAAGATACAGCATTCAGTCTGAGCCAACGCTCACCGTTACTGTCTTTTAGGCGGCTTTCGAATGACAAATTTGTGGGTTTATGTGAGTTTCCAGGGGCTCACATGAGACTTCCCCGGTACCCAAAAAGATTAAAAAAAGAGCAAAGGCGATATGAAAGAGTCACTTGATACGGACTTCACCAACCATACCCCCATGATGCAGCAGTATCTCAAGCTGAAGGCTCAGCACCCGGAGATCCTGCTGTTTTACCGCATGGGCGACTTTTACGAACTGTTTTATGACGACGCGAAACGTGCGTCGCAGCTACTCGATATCTCGCTAACCAAACGTGGCGCATCGGCAGGCGAGCCCATCCCGATGGCGGGCATTCCCCACCATGCGGTGGAAAACTACCTCGCTAAGCTGGTCAATCAGGGGGAATCTGTCGCTATTTGTGAGCAGATTGGCGATCCGGCGACCAGCAAAGGGCCGGTTGAACGCAAAGTGGTACGCATCGTCACGCCGGGTACCATCAGTGATGAAGCGCTGTTACAGGAACGTCAGGACAACCTGCTGGCCGCCGTCTGGCAGGACAGTAAAGGTTTTGGCTACGCCACACTGGACATCAGCTCTGGGCGTTTTCGCGTCAGTGAACCCGCAGACCGCGAGACAATGGCTGCGGAACTGCAGCGCACCAACCCTGCCGAGTTGCTGTATGCCGAAGATTTCGCAGAAACATCGCTGATCGAGGGCCGTCGCGGCCTGCGTCGTCGTCCGCTGTGGGAGTTTGAAATTGATACCGCCCGCCAGCAGTTAAACCTGCAGTTTGGCACTCGGGATCTGATCGGCTTTGGTGTGGAAAACGCGCCGCGTGGGTTATGCGCTGCCGGCTGCCTGCTGCAATATGTAAAAGATACCCAGCGCACCTCACTGCCACATATTCGCTCCATCACCATGGAACGCCAGCAGGACAGCATCATTATGGATGCCGCCACGCGCCGCAATCTGGAAATTACCCAGAACCTGGCCGGTGGCGCAGAAAACACGCTGGCATCAGTGCTTGATTGTACCGTGACGCCAATGGGTAGCCGTATGCTCAAACGCTGGCTGCATATGCCGGTGCGCGATACGCAGATACTGATCGAGCGCCAGCAGACCATCGGCGCGCTACAGGATGCCACCAGCGAATTACAACCCGTGCTGCGTCAGGTGGGCGATCTGGAACGTATTCTGGCGCGTCTGGCACTACGTACCGCGCGTCCACGCGATCTGGCGCGTATGCGTCACGCCTTCCAGCAATTACCGGAACTGCGCGCTCAACTGGAAAACGTAAACAGCGCTCCCGTGCAGATGCTGCGCGAAAAAATGGGCGAGTTCACAGAACTGCGTGAACTGCTGGAGCGTGCCGTGGTTGATGCCCCGCCAGTGCTGGTACGCGATGGTGGCGTTATCGCACCGGGCTATAACGAAGAGCTGGACGAATGGCGAGCGCTGGCTGATGGCGCAACTGATTATCTGGACAGACTGGAGATCCGCGAACGCGAGCGCACCGGCCTGGACACATTGAAAGTTGGATTTAACGCCGTCCACGGTTACTACATTCAGATCAGCCGTGGACAGAGCCACCTGGCGCCGATTAACTATGTGCGCCGTCAGACGCTGAAAAATGCCGAGCGCTACATCATTCCTGAACTGAAAGAGTACGAAGACAAAGTTCTGACCTCAAAAGGTAAAGCGCTGGCTCTGGAAAAACAGCTGTATGACGAGCTGTTCGACATGCTGTTGCCGCATCTGGCGGATTTACAGCAGAGCGCCAGCGCACTGGCAGAGCTGGACGTGCTGGTCAACCTGGCCGAACGCGCTTATACCCTGAACTATACCTGCCCGACATTCAGCGATAAGCCCGGTATCCGTATTACAGAGGGTCGCCACCCGGTGGTGGAGCAGGTGCTGAGTGAGCCGTTTATCGCCAACCCACTTAGCCTTACCCCGCAGCGGCGGATGCTGATTATTACCGGGCCAAATATGGGCGGTAAAAGCACCTATATGCGCCAGACCGCGCTGATTGCGTTGCTGGCCTACATCGGCAGCTATGTGCCGGCACAAAAGGTAGAAATAGGTCCAATCGACCGTATCTTTACCCGTGTGGGCGCGGCGGATGACCTCGCATCCGGTCGTTCAACCTTCATGGTAGAAATGACCGAAACGGCCAATATTCTGCATAACGCCACTGAGAACAGCCTGGTGCTAATGGATGAGATTGGACGCGGGACCTCTACCTATGACGGTTTATCTCTGGCCTGGGCTTGTGCTGAAAATCTGGCGAATAAAATCAAAGCACTCACGCTGTTTGCTACCCACTACTTCGAGCTGACTCAGTTACCGGAAAAAATGGAAGGCGTAGCGAACGTACATCTGGATGCGTTAGAGCATGGCGATACCATCGCCTTTATGCACAGCGTACAGGATGGCGCGGCGAGTAAGAGCTATGGTCTGGCGGTCGCGGCACTGGCTGGCGTGCCGAAAGAGGTTATCAAACGCGCACGGCAAAAACTGCGCGAACTGGAAAGCATCACGCCAAACGCCGCGGCAACGCAGGTTGATGGTACGCAGATGTCACTGCTCAGTGCCCCGGAAGAGACATCACCTGCCGTTGAAGCTCTGGAAAATCTCGACCCGGATTCGCTGACGCCGCGCCAGGCGCTGGAGTGGATCTACCGGTTGAAGAGTCTGGTGTAACGTTGTAATGCCCGATGGCGCTTTGCTTATCGGGCCTACGGCAACAAGCGAGTACTTCTGAAATGGGTGCGAGAGGCCGAAACCAGACCATCAAGACGCGGGGTTTCCCCCGCGTTGTTGCTACTTCTTCGGTTCGTAAGCGAGAACAGCTTTAAACTCCATATTACGCTCTTTGATACTTAACTCGCACAGCGAATCTCGTACCATTAACGTAAATCCCAGCACCGTGAAACACAGCACTACAATCGCCACCAGGGCATATTTTGTCAGCATGTCTTGCCTCCCTGCAAAGAAGAGACTAACATCCAAATTGTTCAGGTTTGTACGCTAGCCTCAGGTTGATAGAACTATCTCCTGGGGCTTTTGTCTTTCCGGGACCTTGCAAATGCTCAAAGCTCAGAAAGCCTCAAGCACCCGTAGCTATTCTATTCCAGGTGTCATCTCCTCGAACAAATTAAGCCATTTGCTACGAGCCTGCTCGCAAAATAACAAGCCCCGGATATTCCGAGGCTTAATATTGGTATGTTCTGCCCGATGACGCTTTGCTTGTCGGGCCTACAAAATACCGCTATGTGTAGGCCGGGTAAGGCGAAGCCGCACCCGGCAATGTTGATTAGCGCTTATCTTCTGCCAGCAGTGGCGGAATACTCGGCACCATCGGTGCGTCATCAATATCCTTCTGCGTCATGCGAAACGCTTGCGGGTAGTGCTCACGGCTGGTACGCCGTAGCGGTTCGGTATCACGCCAGGTGTACAGACAATGCTGACACTGATATACCGTCCAGACACCTTTCACCGGCGAGACCGCCATCAATTCTATCTGTTCATCTGCACAACGTGGACAAATCATCTGCATCTCCTTATTTACGGTTGGCCAGCATGGCGGTCAGCTTTTCAGCCCAGGCTTTCGTTTCCGGTAAATCACATACCGGCTGGCTGTAATGGCCACGGTTATCCGGGGCAACCGGGGTAGTGGCATCAATAATCAGCTTGTCAGTGATACCTGCCGGGCTGGAGCCTGGGTCCAGTTCCAGTACCGACATATTCGGCAACTGCACCAGATCGCCCGCCGGGTTAACCTTCGACGACAGCGCCCACATCACCTGCGGTAAGTTGAACGGATCAACATCTTCATCAACCATAATCACCATCTTCACATAGCCCAGACCATGCGGCGTCGTCATCGCCCGCAGCCCCACCGCACGGGCAAAGCCGCCGTAGCGTTTTTTAGTGGAGATAATCGCCAGCAAACCGTGGGTATACATGGCGTTAACCGCCTGCACTTCAGGGAATTCTGCTTTCAGTTGCTGGTATAACGGCACACAAGTCGCCGGGCCCATCAGGTAATCGATCTCCGTCCACGGCATGCCGAGATAGAGCGATTCAAAGATCGGCTTCGTACGGTAAGACACTTTATCAATGCGCACCACGGTCATGTTGCGTCCGCCAGAGTAGTGACCGGTAAATTCACCAAATGGCCCTTCTATTTCACGTTTACGGCTTTCGATGACCCCTTCAAGGATCACTTCAGAGCCCCACGGTACGTCAAAACCAGTGAGCGGCGCGGTGGCGATCGGGTACGGGCTTTCACGCAGTGCCCCCGCCATTTCGTATTCAGACTGATCGTACTTCAGCGGCGTCGCCCCCATCAGAGTGATGATCGGATCGTTGCCAAGGGTGATGGCAATTGGCAGATCCTCGCCGCGCTCTTCCGCCTTATGCAGGTGCAGCGCGATATCGTGCATCGGCACCGGTTGCAGGCCCAGCTTACGCTTGCCTTTTACTTCCATACGGTAAATACCGACGTTCTGCTTACCGAAATTGTCGACATCCAGCGGATCGCGCGAAACCACGCAGGCTTTATCAAGGTAGAAACCACCGTCACCATCGTTCAGACGAAACAACGGCAGAATATCAAACAGGTTAATATCGTCGCCGTCGACGCTGTTTTCCGCCCACGCCGGATTGGCGCGACGTTCTGGTGCAACCGGAAATTTATCCCAGCGGCGAATAAATTCATCGATCTGTTTTTTCACCGGCGTATTCGGTGGCAAACCCAACGAGATTGCGTGGTTCTGCCAGGAGCCGATAGTGTTCATCGCCACACGGGCATCGGTAAATCCACGAATGTTGTCAAACCACAGCGCAGGCGCGCTGTCACCAATACGCCCGGTGGCATTGGCAGCAGCCGCTAAATCCGGTTCAGCGTTCACTTCTTCACTGATTTTCAGCAATTGTCCCTGGTCGTCCAGCGCTTGCAAAAAACTGCGCAAATCATCAAATGCCATTACTCATTCTCCTGTGAAAAATTCTGCGCCTGCCGTAATCCCTGCCAGCGACGGGCGTTTGGGTGTTCCAGACCAAACTGATCGAGAACGCGAGCAACAATATGCTGCGTAATGTCATCGACCGTTTGCGGATGGTTATAAAACGCGGGCATCGGCGGAACCATTGCGACACCCATACGGGAAAGTGCGAGCATATTTTCCAGATGAATGGTGCTCAGCGGCATTTCACGCGGAACCAGCACCAGCTTGCGCCCTTCTTTTAGCACCACATCAGCAGCCCGCCCCACCAGCCCGTCCGCATACCCAGCCCGAATACCGGCCAGCGTTTTCATGCTACAGGGGATAACAACCATGCCGTCGGTCCGAAACGATCCGGAGGAGATACTCGCCGCCTGATCCGCCGGATGGTGGCAGTAGTCCGCCAGCGCAGACACATCGTGAACGCTGTACGGCGTTTCCAGCTCAATGGTCGTTTTCGCCCACTTCGATAACACCAGATGCGTTTCCACTTCCGACATTTGCCGCAGCGCCTGTAGCAGCGCCACGCCAAGCGGCGCTCCCGTTGCCCCGGTCATTCCTACGATGAGTCTCATTCAACCTCTCAATATTGTTCGTGTACGAACATTTTGCTTAACATACTCCCACAACCGACTCCGGGCAAGGACACCTGGCACAGATAGCTAAAGTCGCGCTTGTTAAAAAATCACGCGTTACCCGCTATGATAGAGACCGATCGTTTGCCCGGAGTTCCCATGGAGTTACGAAATACCGCGTTTCACTTACTACGCCAGCTTTTTCAAAAGCATACGGCTCGCTGGCAGCAGGCATTACCGGAACTGACTAAACCTCAGTACGCAGTGATGCGGGCCATTGCTGAACGTCCTGGTATCGAGCAAGTTGACTTAACAGAGGCCGCGGTGAGTACGAAAGCAACACTGGCGGAAATGCTGAGCCGGATGGAGAGTCGGGGGCTGGTAAAACGCGAGCACGATCCGGCAGATAAGCGCAGGCGATTTGTCTATCTGACGCCTGAGGGTGATGCATTGCTTACCCATGTGACACAACTGGGAGACAGTATAGATAATGAGTTTCTCGGGCGGCTTAGCGCGCAAGAACGCGAACAGTTTACGTATCTGGTGCGTAAGATGATGGGGTAATGTCCCGGATGACGGCTCCGCCTTACCCGGTCTGCATATCCACTAAAGAAAAAGGCCAGTCCCAATAGAACTGGCCTTTCTTGATAGAACTTGTGCTTACTCGCGGAACAGCGCTTCGATATTCAGCCCCTGCGTCTGCAGGATTTCACGCAGACGACGCAGACCTTCAACCTGAATCTGGCGAACACGTTCACGGGTCAGGCCAATTTCACGGCCCACGTCTTCCAGTGTCGCAGCTTCGTACCCCAGCAGACCAAAACGACGTGCCAGCACCTCACGCTGTTTGGCGTTCAGTTCGAACAGCCATTTGACGATGCTCTGTTTCATATCATCGTCTTGCGTGGTGTCTTCCGGACCGTTTTCCTTTTCGTCGGCCAGAATATCCAGCAACGCTTTTTCGGAATCGCCACCCAGCGGGGTGTCTACCGAGGTAATGCGCTCGTTGAGTCGGAGCATACGGCTGACGTCATCAACCGGTTTATCCAGTTGTTCCGCAATCTCTTCTGCGCTCGGTTCGTGGTCCAGTTTATGCGACAACTCACGCGCGGTACGCAGATAGACGTTCAGCTCTTTTACAATGTGAATCGACAGTCGGATCGTTCGGGTTTGATTCATAATCGCCCGTTCGATCGTCTGGCGGATCCACCAGGTCGCGTATGTTGAGAAGCGGAACCCGCGCTCAGGGTCAAACTTCTCGACGGCACGGATAAGCCCCAGATTGCCCTCTTCAATCAGGTCCAGCAACGCCAGACCACGATTGCCATAACGACGAGCAATTTTCACCACCAGACGCAGGTTACTTTCAATCATGCGGCGGCGAGAAGCGACATCTCCACGCAGTGCGCGACGCGCAAAATAAACTTCTTCTTCGGCTGTTAACAGTGGCGAATAACCAATCTCACCAAGGTAAAGCTGAGTCGCGTCCAACACACGCTGTGTGGCCCCCTGCGATAACAGCTCTTCTTCAGCCAGGTCGTTATCACTGGGTTCCTCTTCACTCAAGGCTTTCTCATCAAAAGCCTCTACTCCGTTCTCATCAAATTCCGCATCTTCATTTAAATCATGAACTTTCAGCGTATTCTGACTCATAAGGTGGCTCCTACCCGTGATCCCTAACGGAACTAGCACGTGAAAGCCTGGTTCCGCCGAATTATCGCTGCGGTAAATAGCGCAGCGGGTTTACGGATTTCCCCTTGTAACGAATTTCAAAATGCAAGCGTGTAGAACTGGTTCCGGTGCTACCCATGGTAGCTATCTTCTGCCCCGCCTTGATTTCTTGTTGTTCCCGGACCAGCATTGTATCGTTATGGGCGTAGGCACTCAGGTAATCATCGTTGTGTTTGATGATAATAAGATTACCGTAACCACGCAGCGCGTTACCGGCATACACGACGCGTCCATCTGCGGTCGCGACAATAGCCTGTCCTTTGCTGCCTGCAATGTCGATCCCTTTATTGCCACCTTCGGTAGCTGCGAAGTTTTCGATCACTTTGCCGTCAGTCGGCCAGCGCCAGGTAGAAATCGGCGAACTGGTAGAAGTTGAGCTTGCAGTCGATTCGGTTGCACTAACTGCCGGAGCCGTTACAGGCGCTGTGACGACGGTCCCAGCAGGCTTGTTGTTCGGCAACATTTTGTTAGCACTTTGTTCACCTGAATCCTCAGAATACGTAATTGTTGGTTTCGAAGCAACAGCAACGGTGGAATTTTGTGCAGGGTTGGTCACAACTCCTTGCTGTGCTGCATCCGCCTGGGTGATGGCATTACCACCGGTAATCGGTGCACCCGACGCGTTGCCCACTTGCAGAGTTTGTCCGACATTCAGGCCATACGGGGCCGGAACGTTATTGCGTTGTGCGAGGTCACGGAAATCGTTCCCGGTAATCCAGGCAATATAGAAAAGCGTGTCGCCTTTCTTAACAGTATAGGTACTGCCACCCGTATAGCTACCTTTCGGAATATTCCCATATTGACGATTGTACACAATCCGCCCGTTTTCCATCTGGACAGGCTGCTCTGCAACCGGCTGAACCTGTGTTGGCTGAGTCGCCGGGCGTTGCACCGGTTGGATCTGTGGCGTTTGTTGTACTGTCGCCGTTGATCCCATTTTTGGTGGGGGCGTGATCAGCATACCGGAGCTGGTGTTCGACGATGAGTTGCCGCCAACAGAGCTGACCGGCGCTGGTGGATTCGAGGTGTTTGAACAACCTGCCAGCCATAATGAAACCAGTGACAATGCCGCAATACGGCGAACGGTAAATTTGTGGCTTCCCGCGCTCATTTATCCCCCAGGAAAATTTGGTTAATACCCAGTGACGTAATCACCGTGCAAGGCATCGGACTGGACACTGGAAAACGTGACCACGATACGCTTACTAATTCCAGAATATCCAGGAAAACTCCAGGTATTCAGCAGCGTTAGCTACGCTAACTCCCCTTTGACTAAGGGAACAAAGCGTACGGCCTCCACGGTGTCGATAATAAATTCGCCTCCCCGACGACGAACCCGTTTCAAAAACTGGTGCTCATCGCCCACGGGCAAGACGAGAATGCCGCCTTCATCCAACTGCATCATCAATGCCGTTGGGATCTCAGGCGGTGCTGCCGTCACAATGATAGCGTCAAACGGCGCTCGAGCCTGCCAGCCTTGCCATCCATCACCATGACGGGTCGAAACATTATGTAAATCAAGCTGCTTCAGGCGACGACGCGCCTGCCATTGCAAGCCTTTGATGCGCTCAACAGAGCACACGTGATGCACCAGATGCGCCAGGATCGCCGTCTGGTAGCCAGAGCCAGTACCAATTTCCAGTACCCGGGATTGCGGCGTTAGCTCCAGCAGCTCGGTCATGCGAGCCACCATATAGGGCTGTGAGATGGTCTGCCCCTGGCCAATCGGCAGGGCGATATTATCCCAGGCCTTATGTTCAAACGCCTCATCAACGAACTTTTCACGCGGCACGGCGGCGAGTGCATCCAGGACATGCTCATCTCTGATGCCCTGCGCACGTAATTGTTCAAGGAGAGTGTGTACGCGTCTGCTTACCATTGCGTGTCGACTCCCACGCTGTCTAACCAGTCAGAAACAACCTCATGCGCACCGTATGCGGTTAAATCGACATGCAGTGGCGTGATAGAAACATAGCCTTCATCAACGGCAGCAAAGTCCGTATCCGGACCGGCATCGCACTTTTCGCCCGGCGGCCCGATCCAATACAGCGTATTACCACGCGGGTCCTGCTGTGGGATCACCTGATCCGCCGGATGACGGCTGCCACAGCGGGTGACTCGCATACCTTTGATCTGATCCAGCGGTAAATCCGGCACGTTGATATTCAAAATGCGACCGGTGCGCAGCGGTTCACGGCTCAGCGCCCGTAAGATACGACAGGTTACTGCGGCAGCAGTATCGTAGTGTTTATGCCCATCGAGCGAGACAGCCAGCGCAGGGAACCCCAGATGACGACCTTCCATCGCCGCCGCAACGGTACCGGAATAAATAACATCATCACCCAGATTAGGACCCGCGTTAATACCAGAAACGACAATGTCCGGACGCGGACGCATTAACGCGTTCACGCCCAGGTAGACGCAATCGGTAGGCGTACCCATTTGCACGGCGATATCGCCGTTATCATAGGTAAACGTGCGAAGTGAGGATTCCAGCGTCAGCGAGTTAGACGCGCCACTGCGGTTACGATCCGGGGCAACCACCTGTACGTCAGCAAACTCACGCAGCGCTTTCGCCAGCGTTTGTATACCGGGCGCGTGGACCCCATCATCGTTACTCAGCAATATACGCATAATCACCCATTGTGTTAATAAGTTCCCTTACAACACTGGTGGCGAAGCTACCTGCCGGTAGCCAGAAGCGCAACTCGACGGTTACGTCATCCCACCAGTTCCAGCTTAATTGTTGTGGATACAGCAACATAGCGCGGCGCGATGCCTCAACTTTCTCGCGCAATAACAGAGACTGTAGCGCGGTTTCGTCAGCAATAGCCGCCTCTTCAAACGCCAGAGCATCGCGCTGAGTTCCCCACTCACCGCAGCCCGGTAGTGCCGCTGTTACCATCAATTCTTTTTCATCAACACGACGCTGTAATTCGGTCTGTTCGTCCTGTGTGGCGACAAACCAGCTTCCACGTCCCGACAATTGTAGCGCATCGCCGTCAACAACTTGATTAAAGTCTGTTTTTTTCAAGCGTTCATTGACTATCTGATTAAACAACGCGCTACGGACCGCCGACAACCAAAAACTGCGTTTATTGCGATCGCGCACCGGCGCATCGCTTTGCGCCCAGCGCAGCGCCCCTTGCAGGTTGCTGCCGCCGATACCAAAACGCTGAGCGCCGAAATAGTTCGGGACGCCGCGCTCGCTAATCGCCTGTAAACGCGCTTCAACATCATCACGCTCGCTCACTTCACGCAACACCAGCGTAAACGCGTTGCCTTTCAGTGCGCCTAAACGCAGCTTACGCTTGTGGCGGGCGTACTCCAGCACTTTACAGCCTTCAAGCTCAAATTTGCTTAAATCGGGCATTGCATTACCCGGCACGCGCGCGCACAGCCACTGCTCGGTGACAGCATGCTTATCTTTTTGCCCGGCAAAGCTCACTTCACGGGCATGGATTTTAAGGAATTTGGCCAGCGCGTCAGCCACAAAACGGGTGTTACAACCGTTTTTCAGAATACGCACCAGAACGTGCTCGCCTTCGCCATCCGGTTCGAAGCCTAAATCTTCGACGACGACAAAGTCTTCCGGATTCGCTTTCAGAACGCCATGGCCCAGTGGTTTGCCATGGAGATACGTCAAATCTTCAAACGCTGTCATTTCGTTGCCTTAATGAGTAACGCCACCGCTTCACAGGCAATCCCTTCCCCACGCCCGGTGAAACCGAGTTTTTCCGTGGTGGTCGCTTTCACGTTAACATCATCCATATGGCAGCCGAGATCTTCGGCAATAAACACCCGCATTTGTGGAATGTGCGGCAGCATCTTCGGCGCCTGAGCAATAATAGTGACATCCACATTACCAAGCGTATAGCCTTTAGCCTGAATACGCCGCCAGGCCTCACGCAATAACTCGCGGCTATCGGCACCTTTGAACGCAGCATCGGTATCCGGGAAGAGTTTACCAATATCGCCCAACGCCGCCGCACCCAGCAGGGCATCGGTTAGCGCATGTAATGCCACATCGCCATCAGAATGCGCCAGCAATCCTTTTTCATACGGGATGCGCACACCACCAATGATAATTGGGCCAACACCGCCAAAGGCGTGTACGTCAAAACCGTGTCCAATTCGCATTATGCATTCTCCTGATAGACACATCATCCTTCAAGCCGCCTTTGTATTGGCCGCCTCGGTACATCATGAATGATGCTGTGTAGGGGTTGTTCGGGTCAGATAAAATTCCGCCAGTGCCAGATCTTCCGGACGGGTGACTTTAATGTTGTCAGCGCGTCCTTCAACCAGCAGCGGATGAAAGCCGCAATATTCCAGCGCCGAGGCCTCATCCGTAATGGTTGCGCCTTCGTTTAGCGCTCGGGTCAGGCAATCGTGTAACAGCTCGCGTGGGAAATACTGCGGTGTCAACGCATGCCATAAATTGGTGCGTTCGACCGTATGAGCAATCTCGGTCTTACCAGGCTCCGCACGTTTCATGGTGTCGCGTACGGGAGCCGCCAGAATACCGCCGATACGNGCCAGAATACCGCCGATACGGCTGGTTTCACTGATTGCCAGTAAGCGGGCTAAATCATCCTGATGCAGACATGGCCGCGCGGCATCATGCACCAGTACCCACTGAGCGTCTCCAGCGGCTTGCAAACCAGCAAGGACAGAATCGGCACGCTCATCGCCGCCATCCACTACGGTAATTTGCGGATGTGCAGCAAGTGGAAGTTGGGCAAAGCGGCTGTCGCCTGGGCTGATAGCGATGACGACACGCGTCACCCGGGGATGCGCCAGTAGCGCATCAACCGAGTGTTCAAGAATGGTTTTATTGCCAATTGAGAGGTACTGCTTAGGACACTCTGTTTGCATTCGGCGGCCAAACCCGGCAGCCGGCACCACGGCGCAAACGTCCAATAAAGTGGCTGCCATGTTAAATCCTTGGCTGGTTTATCGATTGTTTTGCCCTGCGGTCTGTGCGCGCTTAGACGCGTCAGGGACCAGGCGATAAAACGTTTCGCCCGGCTTCGTCATGCTGAGTTCGTTGCGTGCGCGTTCCTCGATAGCTTCCTGACCGCCATTGAGATCGTCAATTTCAGCAAAGAGCTGATCGTTACGCGCTTTAAGTTTCGCGTTTGTAGCTTGCTGCGCAGCAACATCATCGTTGACGCGACTATAGTCATGTATGCCGTTCTTACCGAACCACAGCGAATACTGTAGCCAGACCAATAAAGCCAGCAACAGCAGCGTTAGTTTACCCATCCTGCCCCCTGAAAAACGGCATTAACATCCCATAACTTCCGTCGACGATTTTACGTCTGCGGGCGGGAATGCCGCGACAACGCGGGCAAATGTACCACATTTGCCCGTTGTTACGTATACCCCGTGTGAGGAGAACATAATCTCATTGTTGGTTACGGTTTGAATTAGAGCTGCCGGTATGCAGCACCACTCGCCATGACAAAAGGGAAGAGACCTAGCCCAGCAGCCACAGGAACAAGGCGCCAAACATCGACCCAACCACCAGCAGGGTAAACGTAACGCTTAGCAGCAACCGTCCCTGCATAAGCGAATGCAGGGCAATACCCGCCACAATGGCGACGGGCAGCAACGCGAGGAAAAAAGGCCAGGTATAAAGAAAGAAAAACAGCGTGTTAGGGCCATACATCAGACACGGGAATCCCAGCGCCAGCAACCAAGCTAAAAAACCGACCACGGCCCCTGGAAGTGTCCAGGTGGTTTCGTCGTCGGCGGCGAAGGTCTCTGACTCTGTGAGAGTAATGTTATGGCTGTTACGCATATCTAATCCTGTGACCGTGACTGACCGGGCATACAAGCTCGGGTGTCTCAGGATCTGATAATATCTTCCTGCCTCAGCAGGTCTAATAATTGGGGTACCAAATTTGTTACCAATTGTTCACCATCAAGATGAATCTCTGGCGATTCAGGCGCTTCGTATACTGAGTCGATTCCGGTGAAATTGCGCAACTCCCCCGCCCGCGCTTTTTTATACAGCCCTTTTGGATCGCGTGCTTCACACGTTGCTAATGGCGTATCGACAAACACCTCTATAAAACGCCCATGACCCACGCGTTCGCGAACCATCTGTCGTTCAGCACGATGAGGGGAAATAAAGGCCGTCAGTACCACCAGTCCCGCATCCACCATCAGGTTAGCCACTTCGCCAACCCGACGAATATTCTCCTTACGATCGTCATCGCTAAATCCAAGATCGCTGCACAGGCCGTGACGCACGTTATCGCCATCCAGCAGATAGGTGCTCACCCCCAGTTTATGCAGCGCCTCTTCCAGCGCCCCTGCCACCGTAGATTTACCGGAGCCAGACAGCCCGGTAAACCACAGCACAACACCGCGATGACCGTGGCGTTGTTCCCGCTGTTGCGGTGTAACAGGATGGGCATGCCAGACGACGTTTTCGTCATGCTGCGCCATTATTTTCCTCCCAGCAGATCGCGCGCACCCCAATGTGGGAAGTGGCGACGCACCAGCGCATTGAGCTCCAGTTCAAACGCGCTGAACTGGGAAGCCGTGGCCTGCTCCTGGACGATCGGCTCGCGTACCAGTCCTGCCCCAACGGTGACGTTGGTCAGACGGTCAATGATAATCAGGCCGCCCGTGACCGGATTATGCTGATAGGTATCCAGCACCAGCGGTTCATCAAACGTCAATCTCACCAGGCCGATACCGTTCAGCGGTAAGGCTTCGACTTCACGCTGGGTCAGGTTATTGATATCAACCTGATACTCCACGCTATCAACACGCGCACGCGTCTTCTTGCCCGCCACTTTGATGTCATAGCTCTGCCCTGGCGACAGTGCCTGCTCCGCCATCCACACCACATCAACGGCAGCGCTTTGCACCGCCGGCAGCGTTTCCTGGGCATCAAGCAGCAGGTCACCACGGCTGATATCGATCTCATCTTTTAGCACAAGGGTAATGGCTTCACCTGCATGCGCTTCCTGCAAGTCGCCATCAAACGTGACAATCCGGGCGACGCTCGACTCAACGCCAGACGGCAACACTTTGACGCGTTGTCCCACCTTCACACTACCGGAGGCCAGCGTTCCGGCATAACCACGAAAATCAAGATTTGGGCGGTTCACATACTGCACCGGGAAGCGCATCGGCTGCGTATCGACTACGCGCTGGATTTCAACGGTTTCAAGCACTTCCAGCAGCGTCGGACCGCTGTACCACGGCATGCTGAAACTTTGCGACGCCACGTTGTCACCTTCCAGTGCTGAAAGCGGTACAAAACGGATATCCAGGTTGCCCGGCAGCTGCTCTGCAAAGGTCAGATAATCTTCACGAATGCGGTTAAATGTCTCTTCGCTGAAATCGACCAGGTCCATTTTGTTGATCGCGACGATCAGATGTTTTATTCCCAACAGCGTAGAAATAAAGCTGTGACGGCGGGTCTGATCCAACACGCCTTTACGCGCATCGATCAGCAGGATCGCCAGATCGCAGGTCGACGCACCGGTTGCCATATTGCGGGTGTACTGCTCATGACCGGGAGTATCCGCGATGATAAATTTGCGTTTTTCGGTGGAAAAATAACGGTAGGCCACGTCAATAGTGATGCCCTGTTCACGCTCGGCCTGCAAACCGTCAACCAGCAGCGCCAGATCGAGCTTCTCGCCCTGCGTGCCATGACGTTTACTATCGTTGTGCAGCGATGAAAGCTGATCTTCATAAATCTGACGCGTGTCGTGCAGCAGGCGGCCAATCAGGGTACTTTTCCCATCATCCACGCTACCGCAGGTTAAAAAGCGCAGCAGACTTTTGTGTTGCTGGGCAACCATCCAGGCTTCAACGCCGCCTTCATTAGCAATTTGTTGTGCAAGTGTCGTGTTCATGGCGGCTCCTTAGAAATACCCCTGACGTTTCTTCAGCTCCATGGAGCCCGCCTGGTCGCGGTCAATCACGCGGCCCTGACGTTCACTGGTGGTTGAGACCAGCATTTCTTCGATAATTTCCGGCAGCGTCTGCGCATTCGACTCCACCGCGCCTGTGAGCGGCCAGCAGCCGAGCGTACGGAAACGCACCATCCGTTTTTTGATAACCTCACCAGGCTGCAGATCGATTCTGTCGTCGTCAATCATCATCAACATGCCGTCGCGCTCAAGCACCGGACGCTCTGCTGCGAGGTACAGCGGCACGATGTCGATATTTTCCAGCCAGATGTACTGCCAGATATCCTGTTCCGTCCAGTTAGAGAGGGGGAATACGCGAATGCTTTCGCCTTTGTTAATCTGGCCGTTGTAGTTATGCCACAGCTCCGGACGCTGATTTTTCGGGTCCCAGCGGTGGAAGCGGTCGCGGAAGGAGTAAATACGCTCTTTGGCGCGCGATTTCTCTTCATCACGGCGGGCGCCGCCGAATGCTGCGTCAAAACCGTATTTATTCAGCGCCTGCTTCAACCCCTCGGTTTTCATAATATCGGTATGCTTGGCGCTACCGTGGACAAACGGGTTGATGCCCATCGCCACCCCTTCCGGGTTTTTATGCACCAGCAGTTCGCAGCCGTAGGCTTTTGCCGTGCGGTCACGAAACTCATACATCTCGCTGAATTTCCAGCCGGTATCAACGTGCAGCAGAGGAAACGGCAGTGAACCAGGATAAAACGCTTTGCGCGCCAGATGCAGCATTACGCTGGAATCCTTGCCGATGGAATACATCATCACCGGATTCGAAAACTCGGCGGCCACCTCACGAATGATATGGATGCTTTCCGCTTCCAGTTGCCGCAGGTGGGTAAGTCGTTTTTGATCCATAACCGTTCCTATGTATTGCCGTTATTTTGCTAACGAAGTTCAGATAACCTGACTATAGGGAGGGCAAGAGAGCGAATGAAATTACGAATTGGAATGAGTAGTTCCTCAAAGGAATAACGATTTGGAAAAGCAAAGTTCAAAAAGTGCTTAAGCCGCCAGATTTCGGGCATTTAGGAGCAAATGAAATTGTTTTACCTCGATCACGGTTTCATACTAGCGGCTGAAAATTTCTGCTTGGTATTTAAGGACTCACTATGTTTTCCGCATTGCGCCACCTGACTACCGCCCTGGCGCTCGGCGCGTGCTTTATCCTTCCCGCACAGGCAACCTCTTCGAAGCCCGGAGATATGGCAAATACTCAGGCTCGATATATCGCAACATTCTTCCCTGGCCGCGTGACGGGCTCTCCGGCAGAAATGCTCTCTGCTGATTATTTGCGTCAGCAATTTCAGCAGATGGGCTATCGCAGTGATATTCGGACGTTTAATAGCCGTTATATTTATACCGCCAAAGACAACCGTAAGAACTGGCATAACGTGACGGGCAGCACCGTCATTGCAGCGCATGAAGGCAAAGCGCCGCAGCAGATTATTATCATGGCGCATCTCGACACTTACGCCGCGCAGAGCGATGCCGATTCCGATGCTAATCTGGGCGGATTAACCTTGCAGGGCATCGACGATAACGCCGCAGGTTTGGGCGTCATGCTGGAGTTGGCTGACAAACTTAAAAATGTGCCGACACAGTACGGTATTCGGTTTATCGCCACCAGCGGCGAGGAAGAAGGCAAACTGGGTGCAGAAAATATCCTCAAGCGCATGAGTGCAGCTGAGAAGAAAAATACGCTGCTGGTTATCAACCTCGATAACCTGATCGTCGGGGATAAGCTCTACTTCAATAGTGGGAAAAGAACCCCGGAAGCCGTACGAAAACTGACGCGCGACCGGGCGCTGGCAATTGCACGCAGCCGCGGTATCGCCGCCAGTACCAACCCGGGACTGAACAAAGACTATCCGAAAGGAACCGGATGTTGTAACGATGCCGAGGTCTTCGACAACGCGGGGATCGCCGTGCTCTCGGTAGAAGCAACCAACTGGAGCCTGGGTAAAAAAGACGGTTATCAGCAACGCGCCAAAACAGCCTTTTTCCCCGCCGGTAACAGCTGGCACGACGTGCGTCTGGACAACCAGCAACATATCGATAAAGCACTTCCAGGGCGGATTGAACATCGCAGCCGCGACGTCGTACGCATCATGCTGCCGCTGGTGAAAGAACTGGCAAAAGCGGGTAAATCCTGAAGAAGTGGTCCGGTAGGATGTAAATCTTACCGGACCACTTTCCTGTTATCCTTCGTGCAGCCCACATTCGCGTTTTAACCCGAAGAAACGCGTCTCTTCTTCTGCCATGCCTGGCTCCCATTTACGCGTCGTGTGGGTATCACCGACTGACAGGTAGCCTTGATCCCACAGCGGGTGATACTTCAGACCGTGTTTTTGCAGATACTGGTATACCGTACGGTTGTCCCAGTCGATAATCGGCAGCACTTTAAATACGCCACGCTGAATAGCCAATACCGGTAAATGTGCACGGCTACCGGACTGCTCGCGGCGCAGACCCGCAAACCAGGTTTGTGCGTTCAGCTCCTGCAGCGCCCGGTTCATGGGTTCAACTTTGTTGATGTCATTGTATTTCTCAATGCCTTCAACACCTTGTTCCCACAGCTTGCCGTAGCGCGCTTCCTGCCAGGCCGCGCTCTCTTTCGCCCGGTAGACCTGCAGGTTGAGTTTGAGTTTGTCCGTTAACGCATCGATAAACTGGTAGGTTTCCGGGAATAAATAGCCAGTATCGGTGAGGATCACCGGAATATCCGGGCGAATCTGGTTCACCAGATGCAGGCTGACCGCCGCCTGAATACCAAAACTTGATGAAAGGACATATTCGCCGGGCAGATTTTCCAGCGCCCACGCCACGCGTTCTTCCGCGCTCAGCGTTTCCAGTTGGCTGTTGGTTTCTGCCAGTGCCATAACACGCTCAACTTTTGGCAGTGCGTTCAGGCCATTTAGATCGAGTCTGGACATAAGTTCCTCGCTGTATGCCTTGCCTGATGGCGCTTCGCTTATCAGGCCTACAGTCTACGTAGGCCGGATAAAGCATTTATGCCGCCATCCGGCAATGCGGGTTATTCCCAGAAATCACGCGCGGGATCGAGCACCGGGCGAATGATGCCCGCACGCACCGTAAAGTCGCCGAAGCCTTCACCCGCTTCACGCTCTTTCGCCCAGCGCCCAATCAGTTCATCCAGCAACGCCAGAATTTCCGGCTCTGTGATATTTTCTTTGAACATCCGTGGGATACGAGTCCCAATACGATTCCCGCCCAGATGCAGGTTATAGCGACCCGGCGCTTTACCCACCAGCCCCACTTCCGCCAGCATCGCACGACCACAGCCGTTCGGGCAGCCCGTGACTCGCATGACAATGTTTTCATCACTCAGGCTGTGTTTCGCCATCAGCGTATCAATGTTGTCGATAAATGTTGGCAGGAAACGCTCGGCTTCCGCCATCGCCAACGGACAGGTCGGGAACGAGACGCAGGCCATTGAGTTTTCACGCTGCGGGGTCACCGCATTCATCAGGCCGCTTTTCTGCGCAATCTTCTCAATCTTCGCCTTATCACTCTCCGGGACACCGGCAATGATCAGGTTCTGGTTGGCCGTGATACGGAACTCGCCTTTGTGGATCTTCGCGATCTCCAGCAAGCCGGTTTTCAGCGGGCGCCCCGGATAATCCAGAATACGGCCGTTTTCAATAAACAGCGTCAGGTGCCATTTATTGTCGATCCCCTTCACCCAACCAATTCGGTCGCCACGACCGGTAAACTCATACGGACGAATCGGCTCAAATTTGATCCCCGCGCGGCGTTCAACTTCTTCTTTAAACGTCTCGACACCTACCCGCTCCAGCGTGTATTTGGTTTTGGCGTTTTTACGATCGGTACGGTTGCCCCAATCACGCTGTGTGGTCACCACCGCTTCTGCCACCGCTAAGGTGTGTTCCAGCGGCAGATAACCAAACTCACTTGCGGTGCGTGCGTAGGTTTTCTTGTTACCGTGTTCAATAGACAGTCCACCGCCAACCAGCAGGTTAAAGCCCACCAGCTTGCCGTTTTCGGCAATCGCCACGAAGTTCATATCGTTAGCGTGCAGATCGATGTCGTTCTGCGGCGGGATCACCACCGTCGTTTTAAACTTACGCGGCAGATAGGTCTGGCCGAGGATCGGCTCTTCATCCGTGGTCGCGACTTTTTCCTGATCCAGCCAGATCTCCGCATAAGCGCGGGTACGGGGCAGCAAGTGTTCGGAGATCTTTTTCGCCCACTCGTACGCTTCAGCATGCAGCTCAGACTCATACGGGTTGGAAGTGCACAGCACGTTACGGTTCATATCGTTGGCGGTCGCCAGCGCGTCCAGCCCGACGGAGTGCAGCATCTGGTGCACCGGCTTCACGTTCTTCTTCAGAATACCGTGAAACTGAAACGTCTGGCGGTTGGTTAGGCGGATGCTGCCGTAAATCGTGTTGTCATGGGCGAACTTATCGATCGCCTGCCACTGTTTGGTGGTGATGACGCCCCCCGGCAAACGGCAGCGCAGCAGCATCGCGTGGCGCGGCTCCAGCTTCTGTTCGGCACGTTCGGCGCGGATATCACGGTCATCCTGCTGGTACATACCGTGAAAACGGATCAGCAGGAAGTTATCGCCTTTGAATCCGCCGGTGAGGCCGTCATTTAAATCTTCGGCAATGGTACCGCGCAGGTAGTTGCTCTCAATCTTCATGCGCTCGGCATCAGTCAGTTTGCCTTCGACCACCAGTGGTCCTGGATGTTTTTCGCTCATTAGTAGACATCTCGCTGATAACGGCGCTCAACGCGCAGCTCACTCAAAAATTCATCCGCCGCTTCGATATCCATAGCACCGAATTCGGCAATCACTTCCAGCAAAGCCTGCTCAACGTCTTTCGCCATGCGATTGGCGTCGCCGCAGACATAAATGTGCGCACCGTCATTAATCCAGCGCCACAGTTCTGCACCCTGTTGGCGCAGTTTATCTTGTACGTAGACTTTATCTTTTTGATCACGGGACCAGGCAAGGTCGATACGGTTGAGTACGCCTTCTTTGACGTAGCGCTGCCATTCCACCTGATACAGGAAATCTTCAGTAAAGTGCGGATTGCCAAAGAACAGCCAGTTTTTGCCTTCGGCACCGTCTGCCGCACGTTGCTGCATAAAGGCGCGGAACGGCGCAATCCCTGTTCCAGGCCCGATCATAATGACCGGTGTTTGCGGATTTTCTGGCAGGCGGAAGTTGTCGTTATGCTCAATGAACACACGTACTTCGCCCTCTTCCTCAACGCGATCGGCAAGGAAGCCAGAAGCTCCGCCTGCACGCGCACGCCCTTCAACCTCAAAACGCACGGCACCCATGGTGATATGTACTTCGCTTTCCACTTCAGCCTGGGATGAGGCAATGGAGTACAAGCGTGGCGTCAGCGGACGCAGCAAGCCAATTAACGCGTCGGCATCGAGTTGTGCCGGGGAGAAACGCAGCATATCGACGATGGGGGTGGTTGTGGCGTAATGCTGTAATTGCGCTTTATCGCCGACCAATGGCAACAGCGTTTCGCTGCGCGTCAGGATGGCATAGTTCTCTACGATATTGGCCGTGTTGACGGTCAATTCGAAATGCCACTCCAGCGCGTCAGCGAGCGGCAGCGTTTTGCCCTCAACGGTGACCGGCTCAGTACCTTTCAGCCACAGCAGTTCCACAATTTCTTTGACCAGGGCCGGATCGTTCTGATACCAGACACCCAGTGCGTCGCCTGGCTGATAGCGCAGGCCAGAATCACCCAGATCAATTTCGATATGGCGTACATCTTTTTCAGAGTCGCGACCGGTAATTTTCTGATTCACCGCAAGTGTTGCACTCAGCGGTGCTTCTTTGGTGTAAGGGCTGGTGTGCACCTCGTTAACCGCACCGCTCGCTGCAGCCTGTGCAGACGATGCAACAGGCGCACGCGCCTTCAGTACATCAACCAGACGGGCACGCCATTCTGCCGCCGCCGATTGATACTCGACATCAGCGTCAACGCGGTCCAGCAGGCGTTCACCACCCAATTCTGCCAGTTTCGCATCAAAGTCTTTACCTGACTGGCAGAAAAATTCGTAAGACGTATCGCCAAGGCCAAATACGGCGAAGGCCGTGTTTTCAAGCTTCGGCGCTTTTTTAGAGAACAAGTATTTATGCAACGCAACGGCTTCTTCCGCCGGTTCACCTTCTCCCTGAGTCGATGCCACCACGACCAGCAATTTTTCATTGGCAATTTGCTTGAATTTATAATCGCCAGCGTTGATCAGGGTGACATTGAGCTGCGCAGCTATCAGATCGTCGCGCAAGGCTTCCGCCACGCGACGCGCATTACCGGTTTGCGAAGCCGAGATGAGTGTAATTCCTGGCATTTCAGCGACAGGCGCAGGCGCTGCAGCATTCGTTCCCGGCTGCTGATTCAGCACGCCCCAGAAATAGCCAGACACCCACGCAAGCTGCGAGGGTGTAAGATCGGTCGTGGCCGCCTGAAGGCGTGCCAGTTGCTCCGGATTTAGCGGGAGCAAAGCGGAAGGTGGGGCCTGTGTCGTCATGCGTTGTCATGTTCCAGTAAGCAAAGCGGATTTCAGCAATAAAACCCAAACTGAAGATAAGGTTAACGGTGGGGATAGTAACAACTAAAGAAGGGATAGAAATAACAAATAACCAAATGAACTAACCTGTTTTAGCTATAGTTATTAACAACAAAAGCGATTGAATAACTACATGATATGTAATGAGTTAATGACAATAGATCAAATGAATATATCCATTTACTGGTCAGGGCCGTTTTAGTTAATGCGCAAAAATGTGCTTTCCGGTACCCTACGCCGGTTTTTCGCATTCTTGAGAGTAAATAATGTCCACCACCTTGTTTAAAGATTTCACCTTCGAAGCCGCTCACCGCCTGCCGCACGTACCGGAAGGACACAAGTGTGGCCGTCTGCATGGTCACTCATTTATGGTGCGTCTTGAAATTACCGGTGAAGTCGATCCACATACCGGTTGGATCATGGATTTCGCCGAGTTAAAAGCGGCGTTCAAGCCGACGTACGACAGGCTTGATCACTACTACCTGAACGATATCCCGGGCCTTGAAAACCCAACCAGCGAAGTCTTGTCCCGCTGGATTTGGGAACAGGTAAAACCGGTTGTTCCTCTGCTGAGCGCAGTGATGGTAAAAGAGACCTGCACAGCAGGTTGCGTTTATCGCGGAGAGTGATCCCAACCATGCCGGATGGCGACGCCTCGCGTCTGATCCCGGCCTACCTTATTAACACGCGTAGGCCGGGCAAGCGAAGCGCCCCCGGCAAAATTCATCAGGCAATATTCAGGTATTTATGCGTTTGCATCGACAGACGCCAGTTTCGCGCAATACAGGTATCAATACACAAACGCGTCGCATCTTCTTTCTGACTGATTGGCTGCAGCGCAATAATACGTGGTTTATCATCGCTCAACGTGGCCAGCAGTTCATCCAGCGCTTCAATATCGCGAACGCGACCCACCGGATGCTTGATTTCATTGGCTCGTTCCAGCGCCTGTGACAGTACGTCATAGCCGCCACGCATATTCACCTTCGGCGATACAGTCACCCAGGTATTCGGCGTACAGCGAACTTCGTGTGTCCCGCTGGTCTCAATCTGGCAGCTAAAGCCGTTCTTTTCCAGCAGGTCAGTCAGCGGCATCAGATCGTGAATGCAGGGTTCACCGCCGGTGATCACCACGTGTCGGGCGGTATAGCCCTGACGCTGAATAACAACCAGCAGATCTTCACTGCTCGCCGCGCCCCATTTATCACTCTCTTTCGTCTTGGCCAGGATGCTATATAAGGAGACTTCCCGATCCTCAAGCTTATCCCAGGTGTGTTTGGTATCGCACCAGGCACAGCCAACCGGGCATCCCTGTAAACGAATAAAAATGGCGGGGACGCCGGTAAAGTAACCCTCACCTTGCAGGGTCTGGAACATCTCGTTAATCGGGTACTGCATAGTCATCTCTGTTTAGGGTTATGAGCGCGTATTATCGCAGATTTGCACGCTCAGGTCTTGCCCCCGGCTGCGCTGTCCCCTGAGTTAAAAAATCATGAAACATGATCTCGTGTTTGCGTCTGCAATGTTCGAATCGCTGTGATTTAATTTCATCGCTGTCCAGGCAGCGTTTTGATGTAACAAAATATTTTTGATAATAACCTTATTAAAATAGTATAAATATTTTAAAAGTAAAATATTTCAAGCATGTACAAACGGATACATGAAATTATGAATTTACTAGTATCATGCATAGTCAAATTCGATCCGCGGTATTTTTTATATTAAAATAGGCTTAAGAAACCTAACCTTACGCTAATTTTCCATTTAATCTCCGTTTAATTATCTACGCCTAGAATCCAGTCACCCCCCTAATGAGACTGCATTCATGAATACACTATTAATTACTGGCGCAACCGGTTTTTTGGGCGGAGCCGTTTTAGAAAACATTCTGAATCAGACAAATGGATTTAATCTGCTGCTTTTAGTTCGTGCCAATAATGATGTAACTGCGCTGGAACGGATAAAGGAAAATCTGCGCAAATTCAATATTGCAGAAGAAAAGCTGGCCGCACTTAGCCCGCGGAATATCCTGTTGGGTGATTTGGTAGAACCTGAAGCGTTTCTTAACGACCCGCGTCTGGACCAGGTTACTCATGTCATCAACTGCGCCGCCGTCGCCTCTTTTGGCAACAACCCGCTTATCTGGAAAGTAAATGTCGAAGGAACGCTGAAGTTCGCCCGGAGAATGGCCAGTGTCGGCAGCCTGCAGCGCTTTCTTCACGTTGGTACAGCGATGTCATGCTCCCCAGAACCCGATTCACTGGTGGCAGAAAGTGCAGAATTTCGCGAGCGTGCTGAGCATCTGGTTGAGTATACGCACTCTAAATCCACGATAGAGCGTCTGATGCAACAGGAATGCCCAACATTACCACTGGTTATCGCGCGGCCTTCTATCGTTGTTGGTCACACTCATCATGGCTGCCAACCCTCCAGCAGTATTTTCTGGGTATTCAGCATGGGTCTGATGCTACAAAAATTTATGTGTTCGATGGAAGACCGTATTGACGTGATCCCGGTTGATTACTGCGCCGATGCATTGCTGATGTTACTGAGCAGCCCGCTCGCTCGCGGTGAAGTGGTGCACATCTCAGCAGGAGAAGAAAATAGCGTGAGGTTTGCAGATATTGATAGTGCGATGGCATCTGCGCTGGAACAAGCTCCCGTCGGCAATAAATACGCACAGGTCAGCTATGAAACGCTGGTCCAAATGCGCCGTGAGCTGAAGAATATTTTTGGCCCCTGCAACGAAAGACTGATGCTTAAAGCCATGCGTCTGTACGGCGCATTCGCAACGCTGAACGTGCGATTCAGCAATGATAAGCTGCTCAGCATGGGGATGCCGAAGCCGCCGCGTTTTACCGATTACATTGAGCGCTGTGTGCAGACGACACGTGGGCTGACTATTCCACAGCAAATGGCGGTGGACTTTAAATAGGTTGCTATTGTGCAGGCAAAAAAATGCCAGCCCGAAGGCTGGCATTTTTAAATCAGAGAAAGAACAGGATTACGCCTGACCTTTGATCTCTTTACGACCGTTGTACGGAGCGTGTTCACCCAGAGCTTCTTCGATACGAATCAGCTGGTTGTACTTAGCAACACGGTCAGAACGGCTCATAGAACCCGTTTTGATCTGGCCTGCAGCGGTACCAACAGCCAGGTCAGCGATGGTAGCATCTTCAGTTTCGCCAGAACGGTGAGAGATGACAGCAGTGTAGCCAGCGTCTTTCGCCATTTTGATCGCAGCCAGAGTTTCGGTCAGAGAACCGATCTGGTTGAATTTGATCAGGATGGAGTTAACGATGCCTTTTTCGATGCCTTCTTTCAGGATCTTGGTGTTGGTTACGAACAGATCGTCACCAACCAGCTGGATTTTGTCGCCCAGTACTTTTGTCTGGTATGCGAAACCGTCCCAGTCAGACTCGTCCAGACCATCTTCGATGGATACGATCGGGTACTGTTTGGTCAGTTCTTCCAGGAAGTGAGTGAATTCTTCGGAGGTGAACGCTTTGTTGCCTTCGCCGGCCAGAACGTATTTACCGTCTTTGTAGAATTCAGACGCTGCACAGTCCATCGCCAGAGTGATGTCTTTGCCTAGCTCGTAGCCTGCTGCTTTAACCGCTTCAGCGATTACAGCCAGAGCTTCAGCGTTGGAACCCAGGTTCGGCGCGTAGCCACCTTCGTCACCAACTGCAGTGTTCATACCTTTAGCTTTCAGGACTTTAGCCAGGTTGTGGAACACTTCGGAACCCATACGAACGGCTTCTTTCAGGGATTTAGCGCCAACCGGCTGAATCATAAATTCCTGGATGTCGACGTTGTTGTCAGCGTGCTCACCACCGTTGATGATGTTCATCATCGGAACCGGCATGGAGTATTTGCCCGGAGTACCGTTCAGTTCAGCGATGTGTGCATACAGCGGCAGGCCTTTAGCAGCAGCTGCTGCTTTGGCGTTCGCCAGGGACACAGCCAGGATGGCGTTTGCACCGAAGTTGGATTTGTTTTCAGTACCGTCCAGATCGATCATTACCTTGTCGATGCCAGCCTGATCTTTAGCATCTTTACCCAGCAGAGCCTGAGCAATCGGGCCGTTTACAGCTGCAACAGCTTTCAGTACGCCTTTACCCATGAAACGGGATTTGTCGCCATCGCGCAGTTCCAGTGCTTCGCGGGAACCAGTAGAAGCACCTGACGGAGCTGCTGCCATACCAACGAAACCACCTTCCAGGTGTACTTCGGCTTCAACAGTCGGGTTACCACGGGAGTCGATGATTTCACGACCGATGATTTTAACGATTTTGGACATTAGGTTTTCCTCAGTACAAGTTAAACTAAAACTCCAGACAAACAATGCACCCTGATGGGTGCATTGCCGTTCTAACTTTTTACTTCTTACTTCGCCTGACGCTTCTGATGTTCACTGGCGGCTTTCACAAAGCCGGCGAACAGAGGGTGCCCATCACGTGGCGTGGAAGTAAATTCCGGGTGGAACTGACAGGCCACGAACCACGGATGATTCGGTACCTCAATGATCTCGACCAACTGATCATCACCGGAACGGCCTGCAACACGCAGACCCGCAGCTTCAATCTGTTTCAACAGCATATTGTTGACTTCGTAGCGGTGGCGATGGCGTTCAACAATTGTCGGCGTACCGTACAGTTGACGAACCAGACTCTCATCGCTCAGCTGACACTGTTGCGCACCAAGACGCATTGTGCCACCCAGATCGCTCTTCTCGGTACGGACTTCGACGTTGCCGTCTTCATCACGCCATTCAGTAATCAGGGCCACGACTGGGTACTTACAGTCTGGCACAAATTCTGTGGAGTTGGCGTTGTCCATTCCCACGACGTTACGAGCAAACTCAATCAACGCAACCTGCATACCCAGGCAAATACCCAGATAAGGAATATTGTTTTCACGCGCAAAGCGCGCTGTCGCGATTTTCCCTTCAACACCACGGTAGCCGAAGCCGCCTGGGATGAGGATGGCATCAAGACCTTTCAGGATCTCAACACCACGCGTTTCAACATCCTGCGAATCAATCAGCTTGATGTTGACGGTGACACGATTCTTCAAGCCACCGTGCTTCAGCGCTTCGATAACTGACTTATAGGCATCCGGCAGTTCAATGTACTTGCCGACCATACCGATAGTCACTTCGCCTGCCGGATTGGCTTCTTCGTAGATAACCTGTTCCCATTCTGACAGATTCGCTTCCGGACAGTTCAAGCTGAATCGTTTACAAATATAATCGTCAAGGCCCTGGGATTTCAACAGGCCCGGAATTTTATAGATGGAATCGACATCTTTCAGAGAAATCACCGCTTTTTCCGGAACGTTACAGAACAATGCAATTTTTGCACGTTCATTAGCCGGAACTGCGCGATCGGAGCGGCAAATCAGGATATCTGGCTGAATACCGATAGAAAGCAGCTCTTTTACAGAGTGCTGAGTCGGTTTGGTTTTGACTTCACCTGCCGCCGCCATATACGGAACCAGCGTCAGATGCATAAACAGCGTGTGCTCACGGCCAATTTCTACAGCCATCTGGCGAATCGCTTCAAGGAACGGCAGAGATTCGATATCCCCAACGGTTCCGCCGATTTCGACCAGAACAACATCATGACCTTCACCGCCTTCCAGAACGCGCTCTTTAATGGCATTCGTGATGTGCGGAATGACCTGAACGGTCGCGCCCAGATAGTCACCACGGCGTTCTTTACGCAGAACGTCGGAGTAGATACGACCGGTGGTGAAGTTGTTACGGCGACTCATTTTGGTGCGGATGAAACGCTCATAGTGACCCAGGTCCAGGTCGGTTTCAGCGCCGTCTTCGGTAACGAACACTTCCCCGTGTTGGATAGGGCTCATAGTACCTGGATCGACGTTGATGTACGGATCCAGTTTCATCATGGTCACATTGAGGCCACGGGCTTCAAGAATGGCTGCGAGGGAGGCTGCGGCAATGCCTTTTCCCAGAGAGGATACGACCCCGCCGGTCACAAAAATATAGTTCGTTGTCATGCTGGACCTGAGAAGTTAGGGTGAAACGATGGAATTACCAAGACGGGAAAGTAGTATACCCGAACATGACGAACGCCACAAACTTTCATTATTCCCTCTCCTTCGTTCTTCAAGCCGCACCGGTGTTGGCTTCCTTCACTCACCCCAGTCACATAGCATTTCTATGTTCCTGGGATTCTTTCAGTCGCCGCCTTGTTGCGACTCGAATAACTCGAAGAGGCAGCATACAAGGTGTTTCATCAACATAACGGGAAGAGAAAATAGCCTCTTTTGGGTAAATGTTTTTGACGTAAATCAATCGCTTGTTATTTAAAAAATCACACAAATCGTCCTTGACCGACGAAATCCCTTAGAGATCAATTTCCTGTCGTTTTACCTGTTGCCAAACTTCTTCCATTGTTTCCAGATCAACACCTGTCATTTCCAGACCGCGGGCTGCCACAATTCGCTCAACCTCACGAAAACGACGCTCGAATTTTTCATTCGCTTTCTGCAATGCCGTCTCTGCTTTTGTCCCTAAATGACGGGCCATATTGACCGTGGCAAACAGCAGGTCGCCCATTTCCTCCTCCAGTTTAGCCTGGTCAACGACAGCCTGCTTCGCCTCGAACATGACTTCGTCAATCTCTTCGTAAACTTTGTCGACAACCGGTCCTAATGTCTTCCAGTCAAAGCCAACATTGGAGCAGCGTTTCTGGATTTTCTGAGCGCGCATTAGCGCCGGTAAACTTCGGGGAATATCGTCCAGCGCGGAATGTTGTGACTTCTCAGCACGTTCTTCGCTTTTGATCTGTTCCCAGCGGGTCAGCACTTCGCCGCTAGTGCTGGCAGAAACATCTGCAAATACATGCGGGTGGCGGCGTTCAAGCTTATCGCTTATCGCAGCGCAGATATCATCAAAGTTGAAGCGCCCTTCTTCCTGCGCCATCTGGGCGTAAAACACCACCTGGAACAGTAGGTCGCCCAGCTCTCCACGCAGGTCGTCGAAATCTTCACGCGCAATCGCGTCCAGCACTTCATAGGTTTCTTCTAGGGTGTAAGGGGCAATCGTGGCGAATGTCTGCTCTTTGTCCCACGGACAGCCGTTTTCCGGGTCGCGCAGGCGCTGCATAATACCGAGCAGTCGGTCGATTTGATTCATGTGAAAATCCTGAAATTTCAATACGGTAGGCCGGACAAGGCATTTATGTCGCCATCCGGCGCTGCGAAATCGCCGGATGGCGGCTTCGCCTTATCCGGCCTACGTTCTTATTAATTACCGTGCAAGCGACGTGCGTCGATCACATCCGGCACCTGGTTCAGTTTGCCGAGCACGCGTCCGAGCACCTGCAGGTTGTAGATTTCGATGGTCATATCAATGGTGGCCAACTGCTGTTTGGTATCACTCCGGCTGGCAACCCCCAGCACGTTTACTTTTTCGTTAGCAAGAATCGTCGTGATATCACGTAACAAGCCGCTCCGATCGTTCGCCTGCACACGAACGACCAGCGAGTACCCTGCCGAGTAGCTTTCCCCCCAAACCGCATCAACGATACGTTCTGGGGCATGTGAGCGCAGCTCTGTCAGTTGTTCACAATCAGCCCGGTGCACGGAAATACCGCGTCCCTGGGTGATAAACCCGACAATCTCATCGCCAGGGATAGGCTGGCAGCAGCGCGCGATATGGTGCATCAGGTTTCCAACCCCTTCGACCACCACTCGGCCATCGTCTTTTCGGCGAGTCTGCGGGGCCTGCGTTTTCTGCTGAAGCTGTTTCAGCGCGGCGGCATCCTGTTCAGCCGCGCTAGGTTTATTAAACTGCGCTTGCAGGAAGTTGACCATCTGGTTGAGGCGGATGTCACCGCCGCCAATCGCCGCCAGCAGCTCTTCCAGCTCATTAAAGCTGTAACGCGGAAGCAGGTGTTTTTCAGCCTCTTTCAGGCTAATACCCAGGTGTGCCAGTTCATCATCGAGGATCTGACGACCAGCCAGAATATTCTTGTCCCGGTCCTGTTTACGGAACCAGGCGTGGATCTTCGAGCGCCCCCGGCTGGTCGTCACGTAGCCGAGGTTAGGGTTCAACCAGTCGCGGCTTGGGTTTGGCTGTTTCTGGGTGATAATTTCAATTTGATCGCCCATCTGCAGCTGATAAGTAAACGGTACGATGCGACCGCCAATTTTCGCGCCAATGCAACGATGCCCCACATCACTGTGGATGTGATAAGCAAAATCGAGCGGCGTTGAGCCCGCCGGTAAGTCCACGACATCGCCTTTTGGCGTAAAGACGTAAACTCTGTCGTCAAAGACCTGGCTCCGCACTTCATCCAGCATTTCACCGGAATCCGCCATCTCTTCCTGCCAGGCTATCAGTTTACGCAGCCACGCAATGCGGTCTTCATGACCAGAACGCGCCGCGCCTGAAGCGGTACCTTCTTTGTACTTCCAGTGTGCAGCAACGCCCAGCTCGGCATCTTCGTGCATCTGTTTGGTACGGATCTGGATTTCAATGGTTTTACCACCAGGCCCCAGCACAACCGTATGGATTGACTGGTAACCGTTAGGCTTTGGATTGGCAACGTAGTCATCGAACTCATCAGGCAGATGGCGATAGTGAGTGTGCACGATCCCCAGTGCGGCATAGCAATCCTGTAAACGCTCAGCCACGATACGCACCGCGCGCACATCGAACAGTTCGTCAAAAGCCAACTGCTTCTTCTGCATTTTGCGCCAGATACTGTAAATATGCTTCGGACGCCCGTACACCTCGGCTTTTACACCTTCGGTTTTCATCTCTGAACGCAGATGCCCAACAAACTCGTCGATATAGTGTTCTCTGTCGATACGACGTTCATGCAGCAGTTTAGCAATGCGTTTGTATTCGGCTGGGTGCAGGTAGCGGAAGCAGTAATCTTCCAGCTCCCATTTTAATTGCCCGATACCTAATCGGTTAGCCAGCGGGGCATAGATATTGGTGCACTCTTTTGCCGCCAGCACGCGTTCATCTTCCGGCGCGTCTTTCACTTCTCGCAGATGGGCAATACGTTCCGCCAGCTTGATGACCACACAGCGGAAGTCGTCGACCATTGCCAGCAGCATACGACGAACGTTATCAACCTGCTCGGAAGAGACGGAGTCGGTATGCGTGGCTTTTAGCTGGCGTATTGCCGCCATATCACGCACACCATGGATAAGGTTAACGATTGACGTGCCTACGCTCTCGCGCAGGATGTCTTCACTCACCACATTGGCATCCGCCAGAGGGAACAGCATCGCCGCGCGCAGCGTGTCGATATCCATACTCAACATGGAGAGTATTTCCACCATTTCGACGCCACGCCACAGCAGCAGATCCGCATCCGGATGCCCCTGTGTCTGCTGCAGGCAATACGCCCAGGTTTCGGCTAAGCGTTCACACGACTGCTGGCTGGAGATCCCCAGACTCGCGATCCATTTCTTGGGATCAAACTCACCAGCTTTATTTATATGTGCACTTCTTACCGCAACCATCGTCCTCTCCTTAAGGGGCCAGGCCTGTCGAAGTCGACAAGCCGTACCCATTGTCTTTCACGCTGCGTGACAACCCGAAATCCAATGGGTACAAAATTCATTACAAACGCTCAAACAGGACCATCGATTCCAGATGTCCAGTGTGCGGGAACATATCGAGCATCGCCAGTCGCCGAACGGTATATCCTGCATTGAGTAACGCTTCGCTGTCACGAGCCAGCGTAGCAGGATTACAGGATACATAAACAACGCGGCCAGGGTTTAATTTTATAATATGTTGCATCACACCGGCAGCCCCCGCACGCGCAGGATCGAGCAATACTTTGTCAAATCCGTTTTTTGCCCATGGTTGTTTGGTGACATCTTCTTCAAGGTTTTCATGAAAGAATGTCACATTGTGTAGTCCGTTATTCCGCGCATTTTCCCGGCCTTTTTCCACCAGCGCAGGGACACCTTCAACACCCACAACGCTCGCTGCTCGTACGGCCAACGGCAACGTAAAGTTCCCCATACCACAGAACAAATCGAGCACTCGGTCCTCTGGCTGCACATCCAGCCATTCCAGCGCACAGGAAACCATTTTCTGGTTTACCCCTTCATTGACCTGGATAAAATCACGCGGGCTGAAGGTTAAACGTAGTCCATTTGAATCATACCAGGGCGATTCTTCTGAATTTGATTCCAGTATCTCGCTTTGCGGAGCCAGAAACAAAGACAGTCCCTGAGAATGCGAAAAGCGTTCCAGTTTTTCTTTATCCGCGGTATTCAGTAGCGCAGTGTGGCGCAAAATCATCAGGGTTCCACTTCCAGCCTGCACCAATTCGACATGCCCCAAGTGACGCAGCCCCTGCAGACTCTGCAGGCATGCCCGAATTTCAGGCAGCAGAGCCTCAAGTTGGGGCACTAAAATAGGGCATTGCTGCACATCGATAATGTCGCTGGAGCCGGACTTGCGAAATCCCATCTGCAATTGCTGCTCTTTCGCGCGATAGTTCAGACTTAAACGCGCGCGGCGTCGATAACCCCACGGGGTATCGGCGATAACTTCCGTCACCTCACATTTCATTAAACGCGATAACGCCGCACTTTTGCTACGCTGCTGCAACGAGATGCTGGCGTGCTGCTGTTGACAGCCACCACAGACCCCAAAATGTGGACAACGTGGCACTTCACGTTCCGAACTGTCGTTTAAACGACGTTTGACTTGCGCACGGGCAAACTGTTTTTTATCTTCAGTAATCACCACTTCTGCGCTTTCCTGAGGCAGCAATTCCGGTATAAACAGGGCTTTCCCGTTATGACGAGCAACGCCCTGACCAAAAGAATCAAGGTCATTGACGGTAACGGTTATGATCTGACGCGTCGTCACGCGTCGTTTTGCAGAGTAGAATTGCGCCATCGACGAGAATTTTCTCTATTTAACAGTGTGACCCTAATTGTCCCATAACGGAACTCCATGACCAACTACAGCCTGCGCGCACGCATGATGATTCTGATCCTGGCCCCGACCGTCCTGATAGGTTTGCTGCTCAGTATCTTTTTTGTTGTGCATCGCTATAACGACTTGCAGCGTCAACTGGAAGATGCTGGTGCCAGCATCATCGAGCCACTCGCGGTATCCAGCGAATACGGCATGAACTTGCAAAACCGGGAATCCATCGGCCAGCTTATCAGCGTGTTGCATCGTCGCCATTCCGATATTGTGCGGGCAATTTCCGTCTATGACGAAAATAACCGACTATTCGTCACCTCCAACTTTCATCTTGATCCGTCAGAGATGCAATTGGCTACCGGATCGCCATTTCCGCGAAAGCTGAGCGTCACCCGGCACGGGGATATCATGATCCTGCGCACCCCTATTATATCGGAAAGCTATTCACCGGATGAGTCTGCCGTAAGCGATGCGAAGAACACCAAAAATATGTTGGGGTATGTGGCGCTTGAGCTGGACCTCAAGTCCGTGCGTTTACAGCAGTACAAAGAGATCTTTATCTCCAGCGTTATGATGCTGTTTTGTATTGGTATTGCGTTAATTTTCGGCTGGCGTCTGATGCGTGACGTGACCGGCCCAATTCGCAACATGGTGAATACCGTTGACCGAATACGTAGAGGTCAGCTCGATAGCCGCGTGGAAGGTTTCATGTTGGGCGAACTGGATATGCTGAAAAATGGCATCAACTCGATGGCGATGTCTCTCGCCGCCTACCATGAAGAGATGCAGCACAATATCGATCAGGCGACTTCAGATCTGCGCGAAACGCTGGAGCAGATGGAGATCCAAAACGTTGAGCTGGATCTGGCAAAGAAACGCGCTCAGGAAGCTGCACGTATTAAATCAGAGTTCCTGGCGAACATGTCTCACGAGCTACGTACACCGCTAAACGGTGTCATTGGCTTTACACGCCTGACACTGAAAACCGAGCTAAATACCACTCAGCGCGATCACCTGAATACGATTGAACGCTCTGCCAACAACCTGCTCGCTATCATCAATGATGTGCTCGACTTCTCTAAACTGGAAGCGGGTAAACTGATTCTGGAAAGCATACCGTTCCCGCTGCGCAGCACACTGGATGACGTCGTAACGCTGTTAGCGCACTCCTCCCATGATAAAGGGCTTGAGCTAACACTGAATATTAAAAATGACGTTCCGGACAATGTGATTGGCGACCCGCTGCGCCTGCAACAGGTCATTACCAACCTGGTCGGCAATGCCATCAAATTTACCGAGAGCGGCAATATCGACATTTTGGTTGAAAAACGCGCGCTCAGTAACACAAAAGTCCAGATTGAAGTTCAAATCCGCGATACCGGCATTGGCATCCCGGAACGCGATCAGTCACGTCTGTTCCAGGCTTTCCGTCAGGCTGATGCCAGCATTTCGCGCCGTCACGGTGGTACCGGACTTGGCCTTGTGATCACACAAAAACTGGTCAATGAAATGGGCGGGGATATCTCGTTCCATAGCCAACCAAATCGCGGTTCCACCTTCTGGTTCCATATCAGTCTTGATCTCAATCCTAATGTTCTCAGCGATCGTTCAACCACCCGCTGTCTGGCCGGTAAACGACTGGCTTACGTTGAACCAAATGCTACCGCCGCGCAATGCACGCTAGATATCTTGAGTGAAACACCGCTGGAGGTGATTTACAGTCCTTCATTCTCTGCATTACCGGCAGAACACTACGATATCCTGCTACTTGGTGTACCCGTCACTTTACGCGAGCCGCTCACCATGCAGCATGAACGGCTGGCAAGCGCAGCCGCGATGACCGATTTCCTGTTGCTGGCGCTGCCTTGCCATGCGCAGATTAACGCTGAAAAATTAAAGCAAGGCGGCGCGGCAGCATGTCTGTTAAAACCGCTCACCTCAACCCGATTGCTGCCTGCGTTAACCGAGTATTGCCACCTGAACCAGGGGGCAGAACTCCAGTTGTTAGATGAAAGCAAGATTGCGATGACCGTGATGGCGGTGGACGACAACCCGGCGAACCTGAAGCTTATCGGCGCATTGCTTGAAGATAAGGTGCAGCACGTCGAGCTGTGCGACAGCGGGCAGCAGGCGGTGGACAGAGCCAAACAAATGCAGTTTGATCTGATCCTGATGGATATTCAGATGCCAGACATGGACGGTATTCGCGCCTGTGAACTGATCCATCAGCTTCCACACCAGCAGCAGACACCGGTTATTGCGGTAACGGCACATGCCATGGCAGGACAAAAAGAGAAGTTACTCAGCGCCGGAATGAACGACTACCTCGCTAAGCCGATTGAAGAAGATAAATTGCACAGTTTGCTGTTGCGCTATAAGCCCGGTGCCGGCACATCAGCCCGGACTATCGTGACGGAACCCCTTGAACCCGTCATCAACCTGAATACGACCCTCGACTGGCAACTGGCGTTGAGACAGGCTGCCGGTAAAAACGATCTGGCGCGGGATATGCTGCAAATGCTGATCGATTTCTTGCCTGAAGTCCGTAACAGAATTGAAGAGCAACTGGTGGGCGAAAACCCTGAAGGGTTGGTGGACTTGATTCATAAACTACACGGCAGCTGCGGTTACAGCGGGGTTCCTCGCATGAAAAACCTGTGCCAGCTCATTGAGCAGCAGTTACGTAGCGGGACCAAAGAAGAAGAGCTGGAACCAGAGTTTTTAGAGCTTCTTGATGAGATGGACAACGTCGCGCGGGAAGCGAAACGGATATTGGGGTGATATTCGCCGGATGCAGCGTTAACGCCTTATCCGGCCTACAGGTTTCGCTGTTTACCGCAGATCCGATAAGCGTCGCGCATCGGGCACATCGCCGGAGGCGGCGTAAACGCCTTATCCGGCCAATACCTCAGCGTAACTGCTGCCCCGCTTTAAGCGTTGCGGCCACGTTTCGTGCCGTCATCCGCACATTTTCACTCGCATTATCCAGCGCCTCATCCAGCGTGCAAATGGTATAAATCACGCTAAACACGGCATCAATTCCATGCTCATGCACCACGCCAACATCTGGCGTCAGGCTGCCTGCAATACCAATGACGGGCTTGTTATATCACTTTGCAACGTTCGCTACGCCAACCGGAACTTTGCCATGGATCGTCTGACTGTCAATACGCCCTTCCCCGGTCACAACTAAATCTGCATCCGCAACGCAGTCATCAAGGTGTAACGCGTCCGTCACGATCTCGATACCACGGCGTAGCTGCGCGCCGCAAAACGCATACAGCGCCGCCCCCATGCCGCCAGCCGCGCCACCGCCCGCCAGTTCCAACACGTTAACATCCAGATCGCGGGCAATCAGTTGCGCATAGTGCGTGAGCGCATTATCCAGACGGGTAATCATCTCTGGCGTTGCCCCTTTTTGCGGACCAAATACTGCAGAAGCGCCCTCTTTACCGGTCAGCGGATTCGTGACATCGCAGGCCACTTCAATACGACAGGTAGCAAGGCGCTTATCTAACGCTGAAATATCTATCCTGGTGAGCGATTCCAGACCGATCCCGCCTTGTGCAATCTGGTTATTCTGCGCATCCAGCAATTTGGCGCCCAGAGCCTGCACCATACCGGCACCACCATCATTAGTCGCGCTACCGCCAATCCCGATGATGATGTGTTCTACACCCGCATCCAGCGCATGGCGAATCAACTCTCCGGTCCCCCATGAGGTGGTTTTCAGCGGGTCGCGTAACCCTGCCGGAACCCGCTCTAACCCACTGGCGGCCGCCATCTCGATAAACGCTGAACGCTCATCTCCCGATAACCCATAAAATGCCCGAACCTTACTTCCCAGGGGACCCGTTACATCAACATGCACAAGGTGGCCCGCCGTAGCGGCAACCATCGCCTCGACCGTTCCTTCACCACCATCAGCGACCGGTATCTTTACGTAATCCGCATCAGGCCAGATCTCACGAAAACCCTGCTCAATGGCAGTTGCCACCTCAAGCGCACTCAAACTCTCTTTATAAGAATCCGGTGCAATTACTATTTTCATAAGCCGTCCTTACGCATGTTGATTCTGTTAATCATACACCTGGAGATGTGCCGGTTCCTGTCAGAACCGGCATAACGCTTAGCGCACCATGCATGGGCGTTTATTATCAAAGGTCCAGTTCGGGATCAGGTACTGCATTCCCATCGCGTCATCACGCGCGCCCAGGCCATGTTGCTGGTACAGCTCGTGCGCTTTCATCACCTGGTCCATATCCAGTTCTACACCCAGACCCGGCTTCGCTGGTACCTGTACCATGCCGCCTTTAATGTCGAACGGCTCTTTGGTCAGGCGTTGGTTACCTTCCTGCCAGATCCAGTGGGTATCAATGGCCGTAATTTTACCTGGCGCTGCCGCCGCCACATGAGTAAACATCGCCAGCGAAATATCAAAGTGGTTGTTAGAGTGTGAACCCCAGGTGAGGCCAAACTCATGACACATCTGCGCCACGCGAACAGAGCCCTGCATAGTCCAGAAATGCGGGTCAGCCAGCGGAATATCCACCGACTGCAACGACAGCGTGTGACCCATCTGACGCCAGTCGGTAGCGATCATATTGGTCGCCGTCGGCAGGCCCGTAGCGCGACGGAATTCCGCCATCACTTCACGCCCAGAGAAACCCTGCTCCGCGCCACACGGATCTTCAGCATAAGCCAGCGATCCTTTCAGATACTTACCGATCTTGATCGCTTCATTCAACGACCAGGCGCCGTTGGGATCGAGCGTTACGCGGGCATGCGGGAAACGCTTCGCCAACGCGACGATAGATTCCGCTTCCTCTTCCCCTGCCAGCACGCCACCTTTCAGTTTAAAGTCGTTGAAACCATATTTCTCATACGCCGCTTCCGCCAGGCGCACCACCGCATCCGGGGTCATCGCCTCTTCATGACGCAGGCGATACCAGTCGCATTTCTCATCCGGTTGGCTCTGATACGGCAGCGGTGTCGCGTTGCGGTTGCCGACGAAGAACAGATACCCCAACATTTCCACTTCGCTACGCTGCTGACCATCACCCAACAGAGACGCGACATTCACCCCCAGGTGCTGGCCTAACAGATCCAACATTGCCGCTTCGATCCCGGTAACCACATGAATAGTGGTACGTAAATCAAAGGTCTGCAAACCACGTCCACCAGCATCCCGATCGGCAAAGGTATTGCGGACCGTATTCAGTACGTTTTTGTATTCACCTAACGTTTTGCCCACCACCAGCGGAATCGCATCTTCCAGAGTCTGACGAATTTTCTCGCCGCCGGGAATTTCGCCCACTCCGGTATGACCAGAATTATCTTTGATAATCACAATATTACGCGTGAAGAACGGGGCATGTGCGCCGCTCAGGTTCATCAACATGCTGTCGTGGCCCGCAACCGGGATCACCTGCATAGCGGTCACTACTGGGGTAGAAAATTGTGCGCTCATTATCGTGTCCTTATTCAAAATCAGTGACGGCCGAAAACGGGACGTTTACGGTCAAAAGTCCATCCGGGGATCAGATACTGCATCGGTGCTGCGTCATTACGCGCACCGCCGGGCAATGCTTTATAGGCTTCATGCGCTTTCTGCACCTGATCCCAGTCCAGTTCCACACCCAGACCGGGTGCATCTGGAACCGCAATTTTTCCGTTCTTTATTTCCAGCGGATTCTTCGTCAGACGGCAATCGCCCTCCTGCCAAATCCAGTGCGTGTCGATGGCTGTCGGATTACCCGGCGCTGCCGCACCGACATGAGTAAACATTGCCAGAGAAATATCAAAGTGGTTATTGGAATGGCATCCCCAGGTCAGGCCCCAGTCATCGCACAACTGTGCCACGCGCACGGCACCAGAAAGCGTCCAGAAGTGCGGATCGGCCAGCGGAATATCGACTGCATTCAGCATTACCGCGTGGCCCATTTCGCGCCAGTTAGTAGCAATCATGTTGGTCGCCACCGGCAAACCGGTCGCGCGGCGGAATTCCGCCATCACTTCACGCCCGGAAAATCCCTGTTCAGCGCCGCACGGATCTTCGGCGTAGGTCAGAACATCATTTAGCCCTTTGCACAAGGCGATCGCTTCATCCAGCAGCCAGGCACCGTTAGGGTCCACCGTAATGCGTGCATCCGGGAAGCCTGCTTTCAGCGCACGGGCGGTTTCAATTTCTTGCTCACCCGGCAGCACACCGCCCTTCAGTTTGAAATCTTTAAAGCCATAACGATCCTGTGACGCCTGCGCCAGACGCACCACCGCGTCGCTGGTCATTGCTTGCTGGTGACGTAAGTGATACCACTCATGTTTACCCGGCGTACTTTCCAGATACGGCAGATCGGTTTTGGTGCGATCGCCGACATAGAACAGATAACCGAGCACAGTCACTGCATCACGCTGCTTACCCGGACCTAACAGCTCGCAGACCGGTACATTCAGCGCTTTGCCCAGCAGATCCAGCAGCGCGGCTTCCAGCGCCGCCACTGCATTGACGCGCAGCTCAAATGTCCAGGCGCCGTTGCCGAAGGTATCAAAGTCGGCAGCCTGATTGCCTTTATGCTCCTGCTGAACCACCTTATTCAGGCGGGCCACTTCCTGGCCTAACACCTGCGGAATAGCGTCCACCAGCGTTTGGTAGATCACTTCACCGCCCGGCGCTTCACCCACACCGGTGTGTCCGGCGTTATCGGTAAGGACCACGATATTGCGGGTAAACCAGGCGTTATGCGCGCCACCAATATTGAGCAGCATGCTGTCATGACCGGCCACCGGGATGACCTTCATATCGGTAATAACGGGACTCGATTGTGTTGTCATCATCATTGTCCTGCGACAGGTTTCAGTTCGATACGTTTAATATCACCCACCAGCACCAGATAGCTCACTACGGCAATCAGCGCATGCACCCCGACGTAAATCAACGCGCCGTTAAATGAGCCGGTGGTCCCTACGATGTAGCCGATAGCAATTGGCGTGACAATCCCGGAGATGTTGCCAAACATATTGAACAGACCGCCGCTCAGGCCGCTAATTTCTTTGGGGGCCGTGTCTGCCATTACCGCCCAGCCCAGCGCACCAATACCTTTACCGAAGAAGGCCAGCGCCATAAAGCCGATGATCATCCACTCCACGTTGACGTAGTTACAGAACACCATCACCATCGACAACAGCATACCCAGCACGATTGGCGTTTTACGGGCGATATTTAGCGAGCCGGTACGGCGCATCAGCCAGTCGGAAATAATGCCGCCGAGCACGCCGCCTGCGAATCCGCATATGGCCGGGACCGAGGCAACAAAACCGGCTTTCAAAATCGACATGCCGCGCGCCTGTACCAGATAAACCGGGAACCAGGTGATAAAGAAGTAGGTCAACGCGTTTATGCAGTATTGGCCGATGTAAATACCGATCATCATCCGTGAACCCAGCAGTTGCTTGATCTGCCCCCACTTCACGCTGAACGGTACTTTGGCTTTGGCGGCCGCCTGATCCATGTTGATCAGCGCCCCGCCTTCGGCAATGTACTCCAGCTCTTTTTGGTTTACACCCGGATGCTGGTTCGGTTCGTGAATCACTTTCAGCCAGACAAAGCTGATGATGATCCCGAGTCCACCCATAAAGAAGAACACGTGAGACCAGCCCACTTCGTGGGTCAGCCAGCCCATGATTGGCGCGAAGATAACGGTGGCAAAGTATTGCGCAGAGTTAAAGATAGCGACCGCCGTTCCCCTTTCCTGCGCAGGGAACCACGCCGCCACAATGCGACTGTTGCCGGGGAAGGAGGGTGCTTCAGCTAGCCCCACGAGGAAGCGCAGGGTAAACAGCGCAACGATAATGCCGAAGCCGCTAAAGATATCAACGAAGCCTTGCAGCAAGGTAAACATGGACCAAATAAAGATGGACCAGAAATAAACGCGTTTTGAACCAAAGCGGTCAAGCAGCCAGCCGCCGGGGATCTGGCCGATAACATAGGCCCATGAAAAAGCGGAAAATACATAGCCCATCCCGACCGCATCCAGACCAATGTCTTTGGCCATTTCTGAACCGGCAATGGATAACGTGGCGCGGTCGCCGTAGTTGAAGGATGTGACGATAAACAACATCACCACTATCCAGTAGCGAGCGTTAGTGCGTTTTTCCGCGCTGCTCGCCGCCTGACTTAATGAACTCATTGTTGCACTCCTGAGTCTTGGCTTTCGCCAGTTCATTCTGTACAGCACCTGTAGGGTGATCAGAATGAGAGGTTAGTGTGGGGCAGTTTTGGTACAGCTCGGGGCCGTTTTATTCTGACTCGCTGCCTTTCCGGGAACTGACGGGAAAAGTATATGAAGGAGTGCCTCTTTCCCTCACCGTGCAGGAACACAACATTAGAGAGGCAGTGAGAAGTTGTTTGGGGCATAAGCCCAAAGCAGTGGAAGTTAGTTCACGTAATTGGGGTTTTATTGCCGGGTGGCGGCTTCGCCTGACCCGGCCTACGGTTCAAATGAGGGTTGCACGCCCGTGCGGGCGAGAGGTTATTTAAGCAAAGTTCCCCAGTTTTCCACCCAGGAATTGGATTCGCTTTCCGGTTCCGGATGTTCACCGGCATCAATCAGCAGCATCTCACCGACACGCTGGGCGCTCTGTTCCTGCAACAGCGCATCAAACTGCTTACCGCCGCCGCAGAAATTGGCATATGAACTATCCCCGAGCGCAATAATGCCGTAGTGAACGTCGGGCTGATAACCCAGCTGGTCTTTAATTCCCTGAAACAGCGGCACGATGCTGTCCGGCAGATCGCCTTGTCCCGTCGTCGAGGTTACGACCAGGATGTACTTGTCTTTGTATTTTTCCCAGTCCGCCAGTTCCGGATCTTCATAAACCGTGGCTTTATGCCCTTGATTCGCGAGGATAGCTTCGGCCTCTTCGGCAACCAGCAGCGCGTTTCCATACATTGTGCCGACAAAAATACCAATTTCCGCCATTACCTTTATCTCCAGGGACTTAAGAATCTGTCTGCTCATCCTGACCTGATGGCCCGCTGAACTCAACCCTTTCATTCTCAGGGAGAAGCCCGCGCCAGCCAAACTGTGATAGCGCCTGCATCCAGACGTTATCTAACCCGGCACGAATAATCAGTGGTTCACCGGTGAAGGGGTGCGTAAGTTCAAGCTGGCTGGCATGCAGCATTAAGCGCTGGCAGCCAAAATGTTCCGCGGCGCTACGGTTTTGTCGCAAATCACCGTGCTTACTATCGCCAATAATCGGATGACGCAAATGCGCCAGGTGACGTCTGAGCTGATGTTTACGACCGGTTTTAGGCTCCAGCTCCACCAGCCCGTAACGGGTGGTTGGATAGCGACTGGTTGCCACGGGCATTTCTACCGTCGCCAGACCGCGATAGTGGGTTACCGCAGGCTGTGGGCCTTTGTCGTCACGGGCAAATTTATCGGCAATCTTGTCCAGCTCTTCCACCAACGGATAATCCAGCACGGCATCATCCATCAGCCAGCCGCGCACAATCGCATGGTAGCGTTTTTGGATTTGATGCTGCTCAAACTGCTGTGCCAGCCGTCGTCCGGCCTCGCTGGACAGCCCCATCAACAGCACACCGGATGTCGGTCTGTCGAGTCGGTGGGCGGTAAAAACGTGCTGACCAATCTGGTCACGCACTGTTTGCATTACCACCACTTTCTCATCGCGGTCGAGCCAGCTACGATGAACCAGCCAGCCCGAAGGTTTGTTGACTGCAACCAGCCATTGGTCTTGATAGAGAATTTCCAGCATCAGGCGTCATCACGGGTAAACAGCGCATCCAGGTCCTGCAATGCCGCCAGGAGAATGTCGCGTTGCGGGTGATCGGCTGCCAGCGCCATTTCATAATACGGTGCGACGGCAAAAGCCTGAGGAAGCGGCTGCGCATTATCAAGCAGCGCATGCATGCGGGGAATCAACACCCACTGCAGCCATTCAACTGGCTCCATGGTATCCATACAAAAAGGCTGCGTGCTGGAAAACAGATGCGCTTCTGGCTCATCCATCCGCCAGTGATGATGTTCACGCAGCAGTGCTTCAAGCGCATGCAACTGCTCGCGCACACGGTCATGAGTCGTCATGAAATTAACCTCAATGATGAAAAATCTGGCGCGAAGAATAGCACTAGTAGAAAGGAAATAAAAAAAGGGAGCACTGTAAAAACAGTGCTCCCGGTTCGTTTCGCAGCATTCCAGCTACTTTTGTTGCTCCCTGCTCATCCGTGACAACTTTTCCTGTGGTCTTGCGACCTCGTTCATCCTGAACATTTGCATCCTGCTCACACCGCCCCCGATGTGAAACTTCATCCTGAAGTGTCCTGGCCATCCTGACCCGCCGAACATCCTGACCGGCTCTCATTCTCCATCCTGGAGGTGTCCTTTAACGCATCCAGCGCTTTCCTCTTTGCTTCATCCTGAAGCCTGTCCTTGTAACACCGTCCTGGTGTGTCCTACGGAAGAGCCATCATCCTGATGTTCTCTTCGTTGTGCGACTCCTTGTCGACGGAGATAGAATCGCCTGTTTCGCGTTGTCTTACAAGACACTTACAGACATACCCTAATGATTATTTTCGTATGAAAGTTGACAATAAAACATTAACTAATTGAATTATAAATAGTTAATATTATATCAGCCAATGAAGTCTTTACTGATCACCTGGCAATCTCCTACAGGGTTTGTAAGAGATCTCTCACACGCCCTAGGGCAAACTGGATTACAGAACAGGCTTAAGTTGAGTAAGAAATTCCGCAAGTGAGGCCGCCAGAACCGTGCGTTTACGGGTTCCCAGCGTTTCCTTACAGACTTCCCCAGACAAGTTGCACACTGAAATAACATCAAGTTCATTGTCCAGTGTGGCAATAAAAAGCGTAGGAGAGAGCTTAAGGCGTTTTTGCGTAACCAGGTGGCCGATCAGGTTTTCCTGTACGCGTCTGAAGTCATCTTCAGACCAGGTTTGCAGAAGAGTCAGTTTCTCATCCGCAAATTGTGCGTGCATGTCCCCGGCAAACTGGGTGGTATAAAACGCATGAACAGCGGGTTGTACCACAATATCAAAGGCGCGTTCAACCGCGTTTACATTCGGCTCGCCCACAAAAGGCTGCGGTTGCCAGTACACCGCATCGTTCGTGGAGGAGATGATGCACGGAGACGGTACGCCATACAGCTCTTCACTCAGCGGCCAGCTGTTGTTTTTTTCATGCCATGCATCGCAATAACGCGTCGTAAAGGCTGTCAACGCCTGTGCGGTCAATTCGTCCACTGATTTCTCTCTTCACAAAAGCCAGGATACACTTGTCGCATAGTGTATCTGGTTTATGACGGTGAAACATGTCTTCTTATGAAAATCATCGGGCGCTTGACGGCCTGACTCTCGGAAAATCAACGGATTACCGGGATATTTACGACGCCAGCCTGCTGCAGGGTGTTCCGCGCAGCCTGAACCGCGACCCGCTGGATCTCAAGGCCGATAATCTGCCTTTTCACGGCGCGGATATCTGGACGCTGTATGAACTGTCATGGCTGAATGCCAACGGTTTACCGCAGGTTGCGGTCGGCCATGTGGAGCTGGATTACACCAGCGTTAATCTGATTGAATCAAAAAGTTTTAAGCTGTATCTGAACAGTTTTAATCAGACGCGTTTTGACTCATGGGAACACGTCCGTCAGACGCTGGAACACGATCTGCGCGCCTGCGCGCAGGGTGATGTCAGCGTGGCGCTCTATCGTCTTGACGAGCAGGAAGGGCAGCCGATAGCCCACTTCAATGGCACCTGCATCGACAATCAGGATATCGTCATTGATAACTACCAGTTCAGCACCGACTATCTGGAAAACGCCGTGAGCGGCGACAAGGTAGTAGAAGAGACGCTGGTCAGTCATCTGCTGAAATCCAATTGCCTGATCACCCACCAGCCTGACTGGGGTTCCATACAAATTCAGTATCGTGGTCGCAAAATCGACAGGGAAAAGTTGCTGCGCTATCTGGTCTCCTTCCGCCACCACAATGAATTTCACGAACAGTGTGTGGAACGCATTTTCAATGACCTGCTGCGTTTCTGTCAGCCGGAGAAGCTGAGCGTATACGCACGCTACACGCGACGCGGGGGCCTCGATATCAACCCATGGCGCACCAACACAGATTTCACTCCCGCAACAGGCAGACTGGTGCGTCAGTAATCTTTTTTCTCAATTTTGCGTGTCGGATTCCGCGCGCAAGGTTGTGAAAGGTCATAAGCCAGGGCTATTGTAATCAGTAGAGGATGATATCTCTCGTCCCGTAAGGAGTTTACTTGATTACACATATTAGCCCGCTTGGCTCAATGGACATGTTGTCGCAGCTGGAAGTCGATATGCTTAAACGCACGGCCAGCAGCGACCTGTATCAACTGTTTCGTAACTGTTCGCTTGCCGTTCTGAACTCCGGCAGTTTGACAGACAACAGCAAAGAGCTGCTGTCTCGTTTTGAAAGTTTCGACATTAACGTGCTGCGCCGTGAACGCGGTGTGAAGCTGGAACTGATCAACCCACCTGAAGACGCGTTTGTCGATGGGCGCATCATTCGCGCGCTGCAGGCCAACCTGTTTGCCGTCCTGCGCGACATTCTTTTCGTCAATGGCCAGATCCATAACGCGGGTCGTTTTCAGCATCTGGATCTCGAAAGCTCGGTTCACATCACCAACCTGGTCTTCTCCATTCTGCGTAACGCCCGGGCACTTCACGTCGGTGAAGCGCCGAACATGGTCGTCTGCTGGGGCGGTCACTCCATCAACGAGAACGAGTACTTGTATGCGCGTCGCGTGGGCACTCAGTTAGGCTTGCGTGAACTGAACATCTGCACCGGGTGTGGTCCGGGCGCGATGGAAGCACCAATGAAAGGCGCCGCGGTCGGCCACGCTCAGCAGCGCTACAAAGACAGCCGCTTTATCGGTATGACCGAGCCGTCAATTATCGCGGCGGAACCACCAAACCCGCTGGTGAACGAACTCATCATCATGCCGGACATTGAAAAACGTCTGGAAGCGTTCGTCCGTATCGCTCACGGCATTATCATCTTCCCTGGCGGCGTGGGGACTGCAGAAGAGCTGCTGTACCTGCTGGGGATCCTGATGAATCCGGCGAACAAAGATCAGGTTCTGCCATTGATCCTGACCGGACCAAAAGAGAGCGCAGATTACTTCCGCGTACTGGACGAGTTTATCGTGCACACGCTGGGAGAAGAGGCGCGCCGTCACTATCGCATTATCATTGACGATGCAGCGGAAGTCGCTCGTCTGATGAAAAAAGCGATGCCGCTGGTGAAAGAGAACCGCCGGGACACCGGTGATGCCTACAGCTTTAACTGGTCAATTCGTATCGCACCTGATTTGCAGATGCCCTTCGAACCGTCCCACGAAAACATGGCGAATCTGAAACTGTATCCAGACCAGCCTGTTGAAGTGCTGGCTGCAGACCTGCGTCGCGCATTCTCCGGTATTGTCGCGGGGAACGTGAAAGAAGTCGGCATTCGCGCCATTGAAGAGTTTGGCCCGTACAAAATCCACGGCGACCCTGAGATGATGCGCCGCATGGACGATCTCCTGCAGGGCTTTGTTGCACAACATCGTATGAAGTTGCCGGGCACTGCGTATATCCCGTGTTACGAGATCTGCGCATAACCTTCAACACCGGGTAGCTGATGCTACCCCGGTGACAGTTTTGTCCATATCAAAGCCGGATTTGGCGCATCAGCCAACCGGCTTTTTTAGTGATACCAGTCACATAGCTCACGCAATAACATAAATATCAATTATCTTTCGTCTGACACTCCCCGAAACGCAAACGATTACCTTCCAAAGTAAACCGTGATTTATCACCGCAAATTATAATTAGTCATCAGAATCCACTAAAAACAACAGTTTTTATAGCGCAACCCTCGTATCTTCGCGCCCTGCCTTTCATGCCATATGTCGTTAATGTTAGCCTTCACGCCCGTAAATTCGCTTTGACTATTTTTTAACAGATTAATGGTCCAAATTTATCCACATAAAAGGTGGATTATTGCATTTGAGATCGCGATCACTGATACATTCATTACTTAAATGTATCTTTCCGCCCGAAAATTATTACGGCGAAAAATTATATAAAAATCGCTAAACGAATTTCGTTTTACAGTTGGGTATTTTTTCATTGGATTGAACCCAAACCCGACTTTTTAAGCTTCCTCCAGGAGAAACAGATGGAAAACACGCAAACCAGCACTATCGTTACGGGCCAGACCCGCAGCGCATGGCGCAAGACAGACACCATGTGGATGCTGGGCCTTTACGGCACGGCGATTGGCGCGGGTGTATTATTCCTGCCAATTAACGCAGGCGTTGGCGGTATGATCCCGCTGATCATCATGGCCATTCTTGCCTTCCCAATGACCTTCTTTGCTCACCGTGGTCTGACCCGCTTCGTGTTGTCCGGTAAAAATCCGGGTGAAGACATCACTGAAGTTGTCGAAGAGCACTTTGGCGTTGGCGCAGGTAAACTGATTACTCTGCTCTACTTCTTCGCTATCTACCCTATTCTTCTGGTTTACAGCGTTGCAATCACCAACACCGTTGAAAGCTTCCTGACTCACCAGTTGGCGATTACGCCGCCGCCGCGTGCAATCCTCTCTCTGATTCTGATTGTCGGCATGATGACCATCGTGCGCTTCGGTGAGCAGATGATCGTGAAGGCGATGAGCATCCTGGTATTCCCGTTTGTTGCGGCACTGATGCTGCTGGCACTGTACCTGATCCCTCAGTGGAGCGGTGCGATTCTGGAAACCCTGTCCTTTGATTCTGCGGCAACCACCGGCAACGGCCTGCTGCTGACCCTGTGGCTGGCAATTCCGGTAATGGTGTTCTCCTTCAACCACTCCCCGATCATCTCCTCCTTCGCCGTGGCGAAGCGTGAAGAGTACGGTGATGAAGCAGAGAAGAAATGCTCCAAGATTCTGGCATTCGCTCACATCATGATGGTACTGACCGTTATGTTCTTCGTCTTCAGCTGCGTATTCAGCCTGACTCCGGCGGATCTGGCTGCAGCGAAAGAGCAGAACATCTCTATCCTGTCTTACCTGGCAAACCACTTTAACGCACCGATTATTGCCTGGATGGCGCCGATCATCGCGATTATTGCTATCACCAAGTCCTTCCTCGGCCACTATCTGGGTGCGCGTGAAGGTTTCAACGGTATGGTAATTAAGTCTCTGCGTGGCAAAGGCAAGTCCATCGAAATCAATAAACTGAACAAAATCACTGCACTGTTCATGCTGGTAACCACCTGGATTGTGGCGACGCTGAACCCAAGCATCCTCGGTATGATTGAAACCCTGGGTGGCCCGATCATCGCGATGATTCTGTTCCTGATGCCGATGTATGCGATTCAGAAAGTACCGGCAATGCGTAAATACAGCGGCCATATCAGCAACGTGTTCGTTGTGATTATGGGCCTGATCGCTATCTCCGCTATTTTCTACTCTCTGTTCAGTTAATTCCCCTGCGCCGCTCTTCGGGGCGGCGCACCTCGATACACAATGGACGCCTCATGATTAGCGTATTCGATATTTTCAAAATCGGCATTGGCCCTTCCAGCTCCCATACTGTTGGCCCGATGAAAGCAGGCAAACAATTCACGGATGACCTGATTGCACGCGGAATTCTCACTGACGTAACCCGCGTAGTGGTTGATGTCTATGGCTCTCTGTCCCTGACCGGGAAAGGTCACCATACCGACATCGCGATTATTATGGGCCTGGCGGGTAATCTGCCGGATACCGTAGACATTGATGCTATCCCGGCCTTTATCCAGGATGTGAATACCCATGGACGTTTGCTGCTGGCAGACGGTCAACATGAGGTCGAATTCCCGGTTGATAAGTGCATGAATTTCCATACGGATAATCTGTCACTGCATGAAAACGGGATGCGTATTACCGCGCTGGCAGGCGAAAAAGCCATTTACAGCCAGACGTACTATTCCATCGGCGGTGGATTTATCGTTGATGAAGAACACTTTGGTTTGCCGAATAACAATCCGGTAAGCGTGCCGTATCCGTATAAATCCGCAGCCGATTTGCAACGACACTGTCAGGAAACCGGCCTGTCACTTTCCGGCCTGATGATGCAGAACGAGCTAGCCCTGCACAGCAAAGAAGAGCTGGAACAGCACTTTGCAAACGTCTGGGAAGTGATGCGTAGTGGAATTGAACGCGGTATCACCACCGAAGGTGTATTGCCGGGCAAACTGCGCGTTCCGCGTCGTGCGGCAGCGCTGCGTCGTATGCTGGTTAGCAGTGACAAAACCACAACTGACCCGATGGCAGTTGTAGACTGGATCAACATGTTTGCGCTGGCCGTAAACGAAGAGAACGCTGCCGGTGGACGTGTCGTTACCGCCCCGACGAACGGCGCATGCGGGATTGTTCCTGCGGTGCTGGCGTACTATGACAAGTTTATCCGCGAAGTGAACGCTAACTCACTGGCACGCTATATGCTGGTCGCGAGCGCCATCGGTTCCCTGTACAAGATGAATGCCTCAATTTCGGGTGCTGAAGTCGGCTGTCAGGGTGAAGTCGGCGTGGCGTGTTCTATGGCGGCAGCGGGTCTGGCAGAACTGCTGGGCGGTAGCCCGACGCAGGTATGTATCGCCGCAGAAATCGGTATGGAACACAACCTGGGGCTGACCTGCGACCCGGTTGCCGGACAAGTTCAGGTTCCGTGCATTGAGCGTAACGCCATCGCCTCGGTGAAAGCGGTGAACGCTGCTCGTATGGCACTGCGCCGTACCAGCGAGCCTCGTGTCTGCCTCGATAAAGTCATCGAGACCATGTACGAGACAGGTAAAGATATGAACGCCAAATACCGCGAAACCTCGCGTGGCGGTCTGGCGATGAAGATCGTTACCTGCGATTAATTCTCAGCACATTTTCGTATCTGTAGGCCGGATAAGGCGCTCGCCGCATCCGGCTTTTATTGCCTGATGGCGCTGCGCTTATCAGGCCTACGGATAGCACTATTTCACAATGCTCGTCTCCACTCGTCGTGAATGTTACCCTACAGACTAATTTGTTAGGGAGAACACCGTGGCCGTCCATCTGCTCATTGTCGATGCACTCAATCTCATTCGTCGCATTCACGCCGTCCAGGGGTCGCCCTGTGTGGAGACATGCCAGCACGCACTCGATCAGCTGATTGTGCACAGCCAACCCACGCACGCCGTGGCGGTATTCGATGATGAGGCACGTAACAGCGGTTGGCGTCACCAACGGCTGCCTGACTACAAAGCAGGTCGCCCACCGATGCCCGACGAATTGCATCACGAAATGCCCGCCCTACGCGCCGCTTTTGAACAGCGCGGCGTCTGTTGTTGGGTCTCGAGCGGGAATGAAGCCGATGATTTAGCCGCGACGCTGGCGGTGAAAGTCACCCAGGCGGGACATCAGGCCACCATCGTTTCGACAGATAAAGGTTATTGCCAGTTGCTCTCCCCAACATTACGCATTCGCGACTATTTCCAGAAACGCTGGCTGGACGCGCCATTCATTGAGAACGAATTTGGCGTAATGCCTCAGCAGCTGCCAGATTATTGGGGACTGGCCGGGATCAGCAGCTCAAAAGTGCCGGGCGTTGCAGGTATTGGTCCCAAGAGCGCAACACAGCTACTCGTGCAGTTTCAGCATCTGGAAGGGATTTACGCACATCTGGAAGACGTGCCGGAAAAGTGGCGTAAGAAACTCGAAATACATAAAGAGATGGCGTTTCTGTGCCGTGATATCGCGCGGCTGCAAACTGACTTACATATCGACGGAAATCTCCAGCAGCTACGCCTGGTTCGGTAGTTCTTAGGCGATAGCTCTGTTGCCGGATGGCGGTGTAAACACCTTATCCGGCCTACAAATCAATCACACTGTAGGCCGGATAAGCGCCAGGTGATTACCAGGCGGTGTGATACAGCTCGACGATATCGGCAATGCTTGCTTCACGCGGATTACCGCCAGTGCAAACATCGTCAAATGCCGCCTGCGCCAGCGCAGGGATATCTTCCTTACGTACCCCCACATCACGTAAGTGTGGCGGGATGCCGACATCGCGGTTAAGCGCAAACACAGCATCCACCGCAGCCTTACGCGCTTCTTCCAGCGTCAAACCTTCCACTTTCACCCCCATCACCCGGGCAATATCGCGGAATTTCTCGCCGGTGTATTCAGCGTTGTAGTGCATCACGTGCGGTAACAAAATGGCATTGGCGACGCCGTGCGGAGTGTTATAAAAAGCCCCCAGCGGATGCGCCATGCCATGCACGAGTCCCAGACCAACGTTTGAAAATCCCATCCCGGCAACGTACTGACCCAGCGCCATTGCCTCACCGGACTGGCTGTCACCATTAACAGAACCGCGCAACGCCCCGGCAATGATCTCAATGGCTTTGATGTGCAACGCGTCAGTAAGTGCCCACGCCGCCCGCGTAATATATCCTTCGATAGCATGGGTCAACGCATCGACCCCGGTCGCCGCTTTTAACGCGGCGGGCATACCGTCCATCATATCGGCATCAATAAACGCCACCTGCGGGATGTCATGCGGATCGACACAGACAAATTTACGCCGATTTTCTTCATCCGTGATCACGTAGTTAATGGTCACTTCCGCCGCCGTCCCTGCCGTCGTAGGGATTGCCATCACCGGTACGCTCGCAGCACGTGTTGGCGATAACCCTTCAAGGCTGCGTACATCGGCAAACTCAGGGTTATTGTGGATAATGCCAATCGCTTTACAGGTATCCTGCGGAGAACCGCCGCCTATCGCTATCAGATAATCTGCGCCACTTTGCTGAAAGACTCCCAACCCCTCCTGCACCACTGCAATTGTAGGATTCGGGATCACGCCGGAATAGATCTCCCACGGCAAACCGGCGGCATCCATACGGGATGTCACCTTATCGACAACGCCGCACTGTACCAGGTTTGCATCGGTGACAATCAAAGCCTTGCGATAACCCCGACGGATGACCTCGTCCGTTAATGCCCCAACAGCTCCCCGGCCAAACCATGCCGTTTCATTCAGAATCATTCTGTTCGCCATCGTATTTCTCCTTTTCGCTATGCGAAATTACTCTTCAATTCGTAATCCGTAAGATTTGAATTTCTCCAGCACAATGGCGATCTCTTCGTCATCCAGCACCGGCACCGGGTCGACAATCGCCAGGGTGCTCAGATACAGGCGGGCCAGAACTTCCACTTCATGCGCCAGCCATAGTGCTTTTTCCAGATTCGCTTCACAGGCAATCAACCCGTGGTGCTGCAACAACGTTGCCTTACGGCTTCTCAACGCGACGCTCACATGCTCTGACAGCTCTCGTGTACCAAACGTCGCATACGGCGCACACGGGATAGAGTTCCCCCCAGCCGCGGCAATCATGTAATGGATTGCCGGAATAGGACGGTTCAGAATCGACACGGCGGTGCAATGAATCGCATGGTTATGAACGACCGCATTGGCATCCGGGCGCGTCTGATAAGCCGCCAGGTGAAAACGCCATTCACTGGAAGGTAATTGTCCTTTATCATATTTGCCGTCGTTATCTACGAACACGATCATGTTTTCAGTGAGTCTTTCGTAAGGGATACCGCTGGGTGTGATCAGCATTCCATTTTCATAGCGCGCACTTACATTTCCTGCGGTCCCCTGATTCAACCCAAGGCGGGTCATTTCCAGGCAGGTTTCGATGATTTCACGTGATAAACGCATTCTTTCCATAATGATTCTCCGGGTACAGTTGCCCCTCGTCTTTATTGCGAAAAAATGCTGCCGCAGAGTAAGACGGGTCAGGTTTCAGGTATGAGCAGCCACTGAACAAATTTATTCAGATTCAGTTGGCCGATTTAGTTAGTGCGACGAATTATTGTTGTCTTACACGCTTAATTAGTTTCATCTCAACTTTTACAGTTTCTTTAATTGGCTGGTCATCAATAGCACTCATCATCATAGTGAAGGCTTTTTCCGCCCAGACATTTTCATCCTGCTGCATTGACCAAACATTATTCGCAAGGAATCCCAGCATCGGATGTTCATCAAATGTTCCGATATTAATATCCGGTGGAATCACACCGAAACGATTGCGAATAGCGATGACGGCACCTTCCAGCACAGGTAATGATGAGGCAATAAACGCCTGCGGACAGCCCTGTTCGTTGATCAGTTTCTCCATCAACCGGTAGCCACCATCCGGCGTATTATCCGGACCTTCCCGCACCCAGTCACGGTGAGAAATTCCATTATTATTCAATGCGTTAAGATAACCTTTTAAACGATCGCCAATACTGGGCAATCCGGTATCCCCGACTAAAAACCAGATCGGAGATTTGCCCGCATCAAACAAACTTTGCGTCAGCTTTTCACCGCCTAAAATGTTATGACTTTCAACCAGCGCGTTATCGGTATACTTAAAATCCCTGTCGAGTAGCACCATCGGTTTTCTGACCTGACGCAAATGATGTTGCTGATTCTCTAATGTTGAGGGAACAATAAAAAGGCCGTCAACATTACGAGCGATTAACGCTTTCGTTAATTTGTTTTCGTAATCAACATCATCGTAGGTACAACTAATCGTTAATTGATATCCAGAACGACGACAACGTTGTTCAAGTTTTTCGGCCAGTGTGGCAAAAAAGACGTTAGATATATTGGGCACAATCAGCCCCAACGTATCTGTTTTATTCAGTTTCAGGCTGCGGGCTGAATGGTTTATGACATAACCATACCGTTCAACGTATTCATTAATACGCGTTTGGGTTTTGACACTGATACGATATTGCTCAGCCTTCCCGTTCAGCACCAGTCGCACGGTCGTCACCGATAAATTCAGATCGCTGGCTATCTGTTCTACTGTTTTAGCCATTTATATGTCCCAGTTCACATCCAAAAACGTCAATTCACAATCATAAAAGTATTTTAAACTTTTGTCTTACTGCATAACCTGGTTAAGCGCCTGCTGTTGATCCCACATCATCAGATATGCCTGGTATTTACGGTCATAGAAGTCCTGCCGTGCCGGATTCGCTTTAATCACCTCGCCTGGGCAAACCATCGCCCGGCAGGCGGCGGGAACATCTGCCCACATCCCGCAGGCTACCGCACCGGTGATAGCCGCGCCTAACGTCACGGCATCTTCTTCCTGCAAAAGATGAATATCGCATCCGGTGGCGTCGGCATACTCTCGCAACCACAGTGGATTATGTGTTGCACCGCCACACAACGTCAGTCGAGAAATGCTATGACCGTTTTCGCGCATCACTTGCATAATGTGTCGGGTGCCGCAGGCAATCGCCTGTAATGTCGCCAGATACAGACGAGCAACCTGCATCTCGCCTCGTTCAAGCGTCAAACCGCACACGCTGCCCCGGGCATCGGGTCGCGCACGCGGGGAACGGTTACCGTGATGATCGGCCAGTACATGCAGATAACGACCAGGCTCTGACTCCTGCGCTTCCAATGCAGCCACCCACTCATTAACTAACACTATCGGATGACAACCCCGCGCCTCAGCCTTGTGATACAACTCAGCGCTGGCACCTGACTCCTGAAGCGTCCAGTCAACCAGCGCCCCGGCCGCGCTTTGCCCCCCTTCCGTCAGCCAGTAACCCGGCAGCATGGCGGACCAGTACGGCCCCCATACACCCGGTGTATGAATCTCCTGCTCGCTGCACAACATATGGCAGTTTGATGTTCCGCTGATCAGCGCCAATGTTCCCGCAGGCTCGACACCGGCAAGCGCCACGCCCCCCGCATGCGCATCAATCATGCCGCTGGCAACGACCACCGCTGTCGTCAGTCCCAGCGCCTGTGCCGCATCGGGGCTGAGCGTCCCAACGGCCGCGCCAGGGGGCAGGATCCGCGACGGAATTTTGCTCAGTAAATCGGTTAATTCAACCGCATCCAGCAGGGAGTGGCTAAAGCGTTGTTCATGTGCCAGGTAGTTCCATTTACAGGTTAAAGTACACAGACCTGCAACATCACAAGCTGTGGCTTGCCAGACCAAAAAATCCGCCAGATCGTAGAAGCGGTGTGCACTCTGCCAGGTCGCAGGGAAATGGTTTTTTAGCCACAACACTTTGGGTAGTTCCATTTCGACACTGACTTCCCCCCCGACATAGCGCAACGCCGGGTCCTGTGTCGCGTTAATACGCTGTGTCTCCTGCACCGCACGATGATCCATCCACATGATGATGTTGTGATCTGACGGTTCACCCGGTGAAACCGCCAGACCCTGCCCCTGTTCATCCAGAGCCACTAACGAACAGGTGGCATCAAACCCCAACGAGCGGATCTCCTCAACGCAAACCCCGGCTGACGACACTGCCTCCTTCACGGCATGGCAAACCTGCTGCCAGATTTCGGCAGATGACTGCTCTACCCGCTCGGGGCCTGGTCGAAACTGCGAGATAGGGAATGTCGCAAAAGCTAGCCGTTTGCCACTGGCATCAAAAACACCCGCCCTGACACTGGCGGAGCCGACATCCACTCCGAGGAAATATCCACTGCTCATAGTAGCTCCCTGACGCTGGCTAATTAGGGGGCGAATGCACCGCCCCCGCGGTCTTATTTTTTACCGAATGGGTGCAACAGCTTGTCGATTTCCGGTGTATCAATGTTCTGCGCATTAACAAATTTCACCGGAATATCAATTTCTTTCGGTACTGACTGACCTGACACGGCCGCATTCAGCGTCTTAATACCCTGATAGCCAATCTGGTACGCGTCCTGTACAACAAAGCCCTGGATCACACCAGATTTCAGGAAGGCAATGATTGCTTCGGTGCTATCAAAACCAATCACCTTCACTTTGCCTTTCAGGTTTTGACTATCAATGGCGTTCGCCACACCCAGCGTTGAGCCTTCATTAGTGCCGTAGATCCCGGCAATATCAGGGTTTGCCTGGATCATATCGATGGTTTTATCCATCGCTTTTTGCGGATCGCCATCGCTGTACTGAACCGGCAGCACTTTGATATCCGGATATTTTTCCTTCATTCTGGCCACAAAACCTTCCGAACGTTCAATTGCGGAAGAGGTTCCAGCCACGTGCGCAATAATGCCGACTTTCCCTTTGCTACCCACCTGCGCAGCGAGAGCATCTGCCGCTTCAGCCCCTGCTTTACGGTTATTCGTTGCCACAAAGCTGACCGGAATATCAGAATTTACGCCTGAGTCAAACGTCACCACCTTGATGCCGCGTGAATTCGCTGTTTCCACTAATGGAGCAAGCGCATTGGCGTCTAATGCCGCCAACAGCAACCCATTAGGTTTTTGCGCCATTGCGTTTTCAACCAACTGAATCTGCTCAGCAATCTGAGTTTCATCGGCAGGCCCAACATAGCTGGTCTTATCGCCCAACTCTTTCGCCGCCGCTTCGGTACCCATTTTTACGGTCTGCCAGAATTCATGCTGGAAACCTTTACTGACCACAGGAAGGTTCATATCTTTAGCCAGTGCGCTGGATGTCATGCAGGCCAGCAGGGATAACGCATAGACAAAATTCCTGGTTCTCATTGTTTTACTCCGTTCTGAGTGAGTCACCCTAAACGTCAGGGTTATGTTGTCCCGTGACTTCCGGGTGCGTAAATCAACGAATTTTTTTGCGTAACGTGTCGAGATAAACCGCGGCGATAACGACGACGCCCATGGCCACCATTTGCCAGAACTGCGAGACGCCCATCAGGTTCAGACCATTTTTCAACACGCTCATAATGAATGCGCCGATAATGGTGCCGCCGATGGTGCCAATTCCGCCCATCAGGCTCGTGCCGCCAATGACCACCGCAGCAATGGCTTCCAGTTCATAGCCCACGCCGACGGTCGGCTGGCCCGAGTTCAAACGAGAAGCCAGAATCACCCCGGCAATCCCGGTCAGCAGACCACAAAAGGCGTAGACGAAAATTTTGACGCGCTGGACTTTAATCCCGGAAAGATGCGCAGCAACCTCATTACTCCCCACGGCATAGACATAACGGCCAATCACCGTTTTCTTGAGGATATAGGCGGCGATCAGTGCGACAACCACGAGGTAAAAAACGGGATACGGCAGCACATCGAACAAGCGTCCCTGCGCCAGCATCTTGAAGGTGGGATAATCAGCAAAGTAAATTGCCCGGCCGTCAGTCATCACCATGTTGATGCCTCTGACGGACATCATCAGCCCCAGGGTGGCAATAAAGGGCGGAATAGTCATTTTGGTGACCAGCAATCCATTGATATAGCCGCATAATCCCCCCGCCAGCACGCCCGCCAGAATACATACCGGCAGAGGCAAACCCAGGGTGGCACTGATACCTACCGCAACACCAGAAAAGGCCACTACCGAACCGAGAGAAAGGTCGATACCTGAAGTGATAATGACGAAGGTAACGCCAATCGCCATGATGCCAATCACCGAGGTTTGCAGGGCAATTGTCATTATGTTTTCAGTGTTAAAGAAAAATGGCGAACCGAAGCTAAAAAATATTACTAAAATAATCAGACTCAAAAGCGGCGCCAGGCGCATTAAAAGTTCTTTGTTAATTTTTATTTTCTTATTATTGCTGTCTGAAGAGGTTACAGAGATAGTCATAAATTAGTCCTCTAACGTCGCATATTGCATGATTTTTTCTTGTGTGGCGTCATCAGAAGCTAACTCTCCGGTAATACGCCCATTACGCATAACTAAAATGCGATCGCACATACCCAGCACTTCCGGTAATTCAGAGGAAATCATGATAATTGATTTCCCTTTTGCCACCAGTCGATTCATTAATTCATAAATTTCAAGCTTGGCCCCCACATCAATACCGCGAGTGGGTTCATCAAAGATGAGAATGTCGGTGTCCTTGCATACCCATCTGGCAATAATAATTTTTTGCTGATTACCGCCACTTAAATTCAACGCAGCCTGTTCAAGATGCGGCGTCTTAATACGCAGTGCTTTCACTTGCTCTTCGCTGGTTTGCTGACAGCGTTTGCTATCCACGTTGCCATATCGGTTGGAATACTCGGGGTAATTTCCTAGCATAATATTGCGTTCAACGGACAATCCTAATGCCAGGCCCTCTTTTTTTCTGTCCTCGGTTAAGTAGCTAATACCCTGCTGGATGGCATCAGGAATATCCTTGATTACCGTCTCTTTACCGTTCAGCTTGATGGTTCCACTGTCGATGGGATCGGCACCAAAGATCGCCCGTGCAAGCTCAGTACGCCCGGCTCCCATCAGCCCGGCAAAACCTAAGATTTCCCCCTGATGCAAGGTAAAGTCGATATTGTTCAGTACGCCTTTGCGCGTCAGGCCACTGACTTCCAGCACCGGTTTACGCTGGGGTTGCGGCTCGCGGCGGGGATAGATATTGCCAAGGTCTCGCCCAACCATCATGGCAATCAGGTCGCTGATTTTGACCGAGTCATAATCCACTGTGGCAATAAACTGTCCATCCCGCATGACGGTAGCGCGATCGGCAATCAGCGCCAACTCCTCCAGTCGGTGCGAGATATAAACGATGCCCGTTCCCTGTTCTTTAAGTAAGCGTGTAACCCGGAATAAGCTGTCAATTTCGGTTTCCGTCAACGCCGCCGTTGGTTCATCCATAATAAGAATCTTGGCATTCACCGATATCGCTTTCGCAATCTCAACCATTTGTTGCTGAGCAACAGTGAGATCGGCAACCAGCGTGTCTGGGGAGATATTCAGGTTTAATTTTTGCAAAATATCGATAGCAGCCTGTCGCTGTTGTTTCTCATCCAGACGCCAGCGATTATTTTTGCAAAACTCCCTGCCAATAAAAATATTGTCTTCGACCGTTAGCTCAGGAAAAAGGTTAAACTCCTGATGAATAATAGTGATACCTACGTTTTGTGCGCTCAATGGGCTTGCAAACGAAACGGGTTGGTCCTCAAAAATAATATCCCCTTCATCAGGTTGATATACACCGGATAAAATTTTCATCAGGGTAGACTTTCCCGCGCCATTCTCCCCCAACAGCGCATGAACCTCACCTTTGCGTAAAGTAAAATCCACATTACTCAACGCTAATACGCCGGGAAAGCGTTTCGTAATATGACTCATCTGTAAAAATGTTTCAGACATTGCTGCTTTCCTCAATATACAGAAACTGTAATCAGTGAATCAGGCGAAAAACAGCGTTGCCAGGAAGCCATCGTCACCGTTAATGCGAATGTGCCTACAAGATCATATGCGTTTTATCAACGATGCTAACTCGAGTTAGCGATTGCCTTTTAAAGCTATTTTAGCTGCCAAAAATAGCCAAATCATTTGGTTTAAAACTGTGACACTGAACAGACAATTTATTTTATCTTATTAATTTAAAAAGAATTTAATGAAAATGTCTGTATTTGTTTATTTGACGCAGATCGAATTTTAACCACTTCTCGTGAGGTTTCTCACAGTTCCATAACAAAAAAGTTGTGCAAAAAACTCTCTAATACCTAAGCTAACTCGAGTTAGCAAAAATGGGTAATTCAGCCAACTGCGACAGTGGTGTCCAACATCCGCTTTTGCAGCACGGCATAAAGTGAGATGAGGAACCTCGAATGAAAAAAAATAGTTTACCGAAAATCGGTATTCGTCCGGTGATTGATGGGCGTCGTATGGGTGTACGCGAGTCGCTCGAAGAACAAACCATGAACATGGCAAAAGCCACTGCCGCACTGATTTCCGAGAAACTTCGTCATGCCTGCGGGGCACAGATCGAGTGCGTTATAGCAGACACCTGTATTGCCGGATTGGCTGAATCTGCCGCCTGTGAAGAAAAATTCAGTAGCCAGAACGTCGGCGTGACAATTACCGTCACGCCGTGCTGGTGCTACGGCAGCGAAACTATCGATATGGACCCCATGCGCCCGAAAGCCATCTGGGGTTTCAACGGGACGGAGCGTCCGGGTGCCGTGTATCTGGCTGCAGCCCTGGCTGCACATAATCAAAAAGGGCTTCCCGCCTTCTCTATTTACGGTCATGACGTGCAGGATGCCGGTGATACCACTATCCCTGCCGATGTTGAAGAAAAACTGCTGCGATTCACCCGGGCAGGTTTAGCCGTTGCCAGCATGAAAGGCAAAAGCTATCTGTCCGTCGGCGGCGTTTCAATGGGCATTGCAGGCTCTATTGTCGACCATAACTTCTTTGAATCCTGGCTGGGAATGAAGGTTCAACCTGTTGATATGACCGAATTGCGTCGTCGTATTGACCAGAAAATCTATGACGAAGCGGAGCTGGAAATTGCCCTGGCGTGGGCGGATAAACATTTCCGTTATGGCGAGGATCAGAACGCGCAACAGTATAAGCGAAATGAAGAACAGAGCCGTGCCGTGCTGAAAGAGAGCCTGCTGATGGCAATGTGCATCCGCGACATGATGCAGGGTAACCAGAAACTGGCAGAGAAAGGCCGGGTTGAAGAGTCGATGGGGTACAACGCGATTGCCGCCGGTTTCCAGGGCCAGCGCCACTGGACGGATCAATATCCAAACGGCGACACCGCCGAAGCGTTGCTGAATAGCTCATTTGACTGGAATGGTGTGCGTGAACCGTATGTCGTCGCCACCGAGAACGACAGCCTGAACGGTGTCGCAATGTTATTTGGCCACCAGCTCACCGGCACGGCGCAGGTCTTTGCTGATGTACGGACCTACTGGTCACCGGAAGCCGTAGAACGCGTCACAGGTAAACCGCTGACCGGTCTTGCTGAGCACGGCATTATTCACCTGATTAACTCCGGCTCTGCGGCACTGGATGGTTCCTGCAAACAGCGTGACAGCGAAGGTCAGCCCACCATGAAACCACATTGGGAGATCTCACAGCAGGAAGCAGATGATTGCCTGGCGGCGACCGAATGGTGTCCGGCGATCCACGAGTATTTCCGCGGCGGCGGTTACTCTTCCCGTTTTCTTACCGAAGGTGGCGTACCGTTCACCATGACCCGCATCAATATCATCAAAGGCCTGGGCCCGGTGCTACAAATTGCGGAAGGCTGGAGTGTGGAATTACCGAAGGAGGTGCATGCTCAGCTTGATGCTCGTACCAACTCTACCTGGCCAACAACCTGGTTTGCGCCGCGCTTAACCGGCAAAGGTCCGTTCAGCGATGTCTATTCCGTCATGGCTAACTGGGGTGCCAACCACGGTGTGCTGACGATTGGTCACGTTGGTGCGGACTTTATTACGCTCGCCGCCATGCTGCGTATCCCAGTGTGTATGCACAACGTGGAAGAAGAGAAGATCTATCGCCCTTCCGCATGGGCAGCCCACGGCATGGACAGTGAAGGCCAGGATTATCGCGCCTGCCAAAACTACGGCCCGCTGTATAAACGTTAATGCGATTCAGCCCGGTGGCGCAAGCTTACCGGGCCTACGGTTGCACAACGTGTAGGCCGGATAAGGCGTTTACGCCGCCATCCGGCACCGTCTCGGGAGTGATTATGAAGAATGACGTCATCCTGGTTCTCGACTGCGGCGCGACCAACGTGCGAGCCATTGCGGTTAACCGCCAGGGAAAAATTGTCGCCCGCGCCTCAACCCCGAACGCCAGTGATACCGCCGTCGAGAACGCTGGCTGGCATCAGTGGTCCCTCGACGCCATTGTGCAGCGCTTTGCCGATTGCTGCCAACAACTCACCACGGAACTGACCGCCTGTAACATTCGAGGGATAACGGTCACCACATTTGGCGTTGATGGCGCGCTGGTTGATGCGTATGGCAAACTGCTTTATCCGGTTATCAGTTGGAAATGTCCACGCACCGCCGCCGTCATGGCCTCGATCAGCCAACGGATATCCCCTCAGAAATTACAGGATATATCCGGCGTTGGCGCGTTCAGCTTCAACACGCTGTACAAGCTGGTATGGTTTAAAGAGAATCACCCGCAATTGCTCGAACAGGCACACGCCTGGCTATTTATTTCATCACTGCTCAACCATCGCCTCACCGGTGAGTTCACCACAGATATCACCATGGCCGGTACCAGTCAGATGCTGGATATTCATCAGCGCGATTTCAGTGTTGATATTTTGCAGGCTACCGGGATACCACGCCGACTGTTTCCACGTTTAGTTGAAGCGGGAGAGCAGATCGGCACGTTGAAAAATGACGCGGCAAAGCAACTTGGGCTCACCGCGGGCATTCCGGTTATCTCTGCCGGCCACGACACGCAGTTTGCGCTCTTTGGCGCAGGCGCGCAGCCAGATGAACCCGTGCTCTCTTCCGGTACATGGGAAATACTGATGGTACGCAGCGCTCAGGTGAATACTGCCTTACTCAGCGACTATGTGGGGTCTACCTGTGAACTGGACAGCCGGCCGGGACTCTATAACCCCGGTATGCAGTGGCTGGCTTCCGGCGTGCTTGAGTGGGTACGTAAGTTGCTGTGGACACCCGACACCCCCTGGCAAACGCTCATTGATGAAGCGCAGGCCGTCCCGGCGGGCGCTGAAGGGATAACCATGCACTGCGACCTGCTTGCCAGTCCGCGTGCCGGCTGGCAGGGCGTCACACTTAACAGCACCCGCGGACACTTCTACCGCGCTGCGTTGGAAGGATTGACGGCCCAGTTGCAGCACAATCTACACACACTGGAAACCATCGGTCATTTCAACGCAACAGAGCTACTTCTGGTTGGTGGAGGAAGTCGTAATGCACTATGGAATCAGATAAAAGCGAACGTTTTGGGTATTCCCATCAAAGTGCTGGATGATGCCGAAACGACGGTTGCCGGTGCAGCGATGTTTGCCTGGTCCGGTGTCGGCGAATTTGCCTCTCCCGAGCAGGCTCGTGCGCAGGTGGACTATCAATATCGTTACTTCTATCCACAAACAGAACCCGTATTCACAGGAGTCGAGTGACATGCTCAAAACGATTTCCCCCTTAATTTCCCCTGATCTGTTAAAGGTGCTGGCTGAAATGGGTCACGGTGATGAGATTATCTTTTCCGACGCCCACTTTCCGGCCCACAGTATGGGGCCACAGGTGATCCGCGCCGACGGCCTGCAGGTCAACGACCTGTTACGGGCGATTATTCCGCTGTTTGAACTGGACAGTTATGCCCCACCACTGGTGATGATGGCCGCCGTCGAAGGAGACTCGCTCGCCCCCGACGTAGAAGCGCGATATCGGCAGGCACTGTCATTACAAACACCTTGCCCGGACATCACGCGCATTGACCGTTATGCATTTTATGAACGCGCACAAAAAGTATTCGCAATCGTTATTACAGGGGAGCGGGCAAAGTACGGAAATATCCTGTTAAAAAAAGGGGTAACGCCATAATCTCTTACCTGAATGCCCGGCAGGTACGGGCATTCATCGCATGATGGGGTGAGAAAACATGAAAGCAGCACGCCTGCAAGCAATCCTGAGTCTGTTGAGCAACCATAAAAGTCTGACGACTGAAACCTTATCCTCACTGCTCAATGTCAGTAAAGAAACTATCCGTCGCGATCTTACGCAACTGCAGGCACAGGGTAAGGTACTGCGTCATCACGGGCGCGCCAAAGTGATACATCGGGTAAACCAGGACTGCGGCGAGCCGTTTCATATCAGACTGAAAAGCCATTATTCCCACAAAGCAAATATCGCCAGAGACGCGTTAACGTGGATAGAGGAAGGTATGGTGATCGCGCTGGATGCCAGCTCTACTTGCTGGTACCTGGCTCGCCTGTTGCCAGACATTAACATTCACGTATTTACGAATAGCCAACCGATTTGCCTCGAATTGGGAAAACGTGAAAATATTCAGTTGATCAGTTCCGGTGGTCGACTTGAGCGCAAATACGGTTGCTACGTTAATCCATCGCTCATCTCGCAGCTAAAGCCGCTTGATATCGACCTGTTCATCTTTTCCTGCGAGGGGATCGACCGCGACGGTACACTCTGGGATTCAAATGCTACCAACGCCGATTTTAAATCCATCCTGCTTAAGCGTGCGGCGCAGTCATTATTATTGATTGATAAGAGTAAATTTAATCGCTCGGGTGAGGCGCAGATTGGGCATCTGGAACATGTGACGCATATTATTTCAGATACAGAAATGATTGAAACAATCCAGGCCGGATGAGGCGTTTACGCCGCCATCCGGCAAATAACGATTATCGTTCGTCGCGGCGACCACCGACGGCAGCCCACAGACGACGCACGTGCACGGTGACTTCTTCACGGTCGTGATAAAGCTGACGCGCCTGAATCTGCGCATTCACGCCATGCTCATCGAGCTGTGCCTGAATATAAGCCAGGTTTTGCGACACTTCCTCGTAGCGCTTTTTCATCGGCAGCTTAAGGTTAAAAATCGTCTCGCGGCACCAGCCATTCACCAGCCATTGCGCCATCAGCGCAGCAACTTTGGCCGGTTTCTCCACCATATCGCAGACCATCCACGAGATGTTGTTACGATTCGGGCGATACTTAAATCCATCTTCCCGCAGCCAGGTGACCTGCCCGGTATCCATCAGGCTTTGCGCCATCGGACCATTATCCACCGAGTACACCCACATATTGCGTTTAACCAGTTGGTAGGTCCAACCGCCAGGACATGCTCCTAAATCAACGGCATACATTCCATTGGCCAGACGCTCATCCCACTCATCGGCAGGAATAAACACATGCAGCGCCTCTTCCAGCTTCAGCGTTGAACGGCTCGGCGCATCAGCCGGGAATTTCAGCCGCGGAATGCCCATGTAGAACGGCGAGTTATTATCAGGCCAGGAGTAGCCGGTGTAGCAACAGCCAGGCGCAATAAAGAAGACGTGCACTACCGGGCGTTTTGGCGTTTCATGCTTTGCCAGCACACCCGCTTCACGCAGCGCGGCGCGCAGCGGTACGGTAAATTTGCGGCAAAATTTAACCAGCTCTTTGCTTTCATTGGTGTCGGCAACTTCGACACGTAAATCGCCGCCTTTCTCCACCACGCCCTGCAGCATACCGACGATCGGTGTGATGCGGTCTTCCGGCGGCAAATATTGCAGTAGCTCGCCGACAACAAACATTTGGCGAGCAAAAATCAGCGAGCTAAACGGCAACTCTTTCACGAGCTTTTCCGCATCTTCCTGCTGATAGCATTCAAAGATGACATAACCCGCATTTTCTTTGACGCGGGCGAAACCAAAGATTTCGCGACGCCCTGCTTTATCCGTAATTTCTGCGGCGCACTCTTTTTCAAAACCCGGGCGACACAACAATACAACCTTATTCATGGCTTACGCCCTTACGTTTCAATCGAATAGCGCCCACTAACATCAGTGCCCAGCCTACAAGGAAGCTAAAACCACCGACAGGGGTAACAAACGCCCACAGGCGTAAATGAGAAAGCGCGAGGCAATACAGACTGCCGCTAAACAGCACGGTCCCTAATGCCAGAAACACGCTACTCCAGTAAAACCAAATGCTAATACGTCGCTGCATGGCGACGGCCAGACCAAAAATAGCCAGCGTATGAAATGCCTGATACTCAAGGCCAGTCTGGATCCACCCCATTTCAACAACGCCGAGGGTTTTACTCAGAACATGTGCCCCAAAGGCTCCCAGAGCTACAAAGATAAAGCCACTGATGGCGGCAAAAATCAGCATAAAACGGCTGGTCATGTTAATACCCTACGTAAATTATTGTTCATAACGAAAGCGGAATTTTTCTTGTTCCGTGGCCGCTTTCGCCAGTATCCACTGACGGAAGGCGGCTATTTTACCCAGTTCTGCCTGACTGTCATGACAAACCAGATAAAATGCGTTTTTGCTGACCAGAACATCATTAAAAGGACAAACCAGACGTCCGGCTTCAATTTCGGACTGCGCCATAACGTTATTGGCCAACGCAACGCCCTGTCCATGGATAGCGGCCTGTAGCACCATGGCGCTATGGCTGAAGATCGGTCCCTGCTGTACGTTGATATGATTCAGACCCAGTTGGCGCGTATAAGCTTGCCAGTCACGTCGTGACGCATCGTGCAATAACGTATGTTTTGCCAGATCCTCAGGCGTCTTCAGCGGTTTATCGCCGGTCAGCAACAGAGGAGAGCAAACGGGCAGCAAGTATTCTGCGTACAATTTCTCTACGCGTAAGCCAGGCCAGTTGCCGCGTCCGTAGAAAATAGCCACATCGACGTCGTCGGCCAGTTTATCTTCCTGACGGTCCACGGCCTGGATCCTGACATCGATTCCCGGATAAGCTGAGTTAAAGCTAGAGAGTCTGGGCACCAGCCATTGAATCGCAAAACTGGGCAATAAACTGACGGTAAGCGCGCCTTTTGCACTGCGTGCCTGAAGTTTACGCGTCGCATCGGTTAATTGCGAAAAAATCTCTTTGATGTCGAGGAAATAGCTTTGACCTTCTTCCGTTAACAACAGCGATCGATTGCGCCGACGAAACAGCTTCAGCCCCAAAAAATCCTCAAGTGACTTGATTTGGTGACTTACTGCGGCCTGCGTCACAAAAAGTTCTTCTGCTGCGCGCGTAAAGCTTAAATGGCGTGCGGCAGCATCAAAAACACGTAACGCATTTAAGGGTGGTAATCGTTTTGACATGACTTTTAGGCTTTGATGTTAAATGAATTTAACAATTAGCTAACAGGCTGTAACCTATTAGTTTTTTTAATCTGAGCCATTATAAATTGTCCGTTGAGGTTCTACCAGCAAATACCTATAGTGGCGGCACTTCCTGAAGCCGGAACGAAAAGTTTTATCGGAATGCGTGTTCTGGTGGGCTTTTGGCTTACGGTTGTGATGTTGTGTTGTTGTGTTTGCAATTGGTCTGCGATTCAGACCATGGTAGCAAAGCTACCCTTTTTCACTTCCTGTACATTTACCCTGTCTGTCCATAGTGATTAATGTAGCACCGCCAAATTGCGGTGCTTTTTTTTGTCCGTGAGTCTGCCAATGGCGACCGGCTATTTCTCCAGTTCTACCATCTCTTTCACATCGGTACGGTTAATCTGCTGTTTGTTGCCGTTAGCGTCTTTATACGAAATCATTCCTGTCTCATTATCGGTCTTTGGCTTACCGTCAGACACGATTGTCCGACCATCGTTGGTGTGCATCACGTAATTCGGACCGGAACAGGCGCTCAGGGCAAAAGTCAGCATACAGGCAGAGATTAAGGCGGTAGTCTTTTTCATATTCTTCTCCTCACAGCAATTTATGCCAGATAAAGCAAATTCCATAACAGGCAAAATTATTCGCCTAACACTATTTAGCATAAGACACTGCACAGACTTCGCCGGGATATCCAGAGGATTCCGATGGTTAGCACAACCCTTGTGTCTGCGCCCTTTTTGCGCCACGATCCGTTTACTGAACTGAGGAATACCATGAACGCTTTTAACCCCACGCAGTTTCGCGCACAATTTCCCGCACTCAACGATGCAGGCGTCTATCTCGACAGCGCCGCGACGGCATTGAAACCGCAGGCGGTGATTGAGGCGACCCATCAGTTTTATAGCCTGAGCGCCGGGAACGTCCATCGCAGCCAGTTTGCTGAGGCCCAGCGTCTGACCGCACGCTATGAGGCCGCACGGGAAAAAGTCGCACGTCTCATCAATGCTCCCGATGACAAGACGGTGGTCTGGACCCGCGGTACGACGGAGGCTATCAACATGGTTGCCCAAAGCTATGCGCGTCCGCGCTTACAACCGGGCGACGAGATTATCGTCAGCGTGGCGGAGCATCATGCCAACCTGGTTCCCTGGCTGATGGTGGCGGAGCAAACGGGGGCTAAAGTCATCAAGCTTCAGCTCAATGCCCATTTGCTGCCTGACACTGAGCGTCTGGCGGACCTCATCACCCCACGCAGTCGCATTCTGGCTCTCGGTCAGATGTCAAACGTCACCGGTGGCTGCCCTGATTTAGTCCGCGCGATTACGCTTGCTCATGCAGCAGGCATGGTGGTGATGGTGGATGGCGCTCAGGGCGTTGTACATTTCCCCGCTGACGTCCAGCAGTTAGATATTGATTTCTATGCTTTTTCTGGCCACAAATTATATGGTCCGACGGGTATTGGCGTACTGTATGGTAAACCCGAACTGTTGGAGGCCATGTCACCGTGGCTCGGCGGCGGTAAAATGATTAGCGAAGTCAGCTTTGACGGTTTCACCACGCAAGCGGCACCGTGGAAGCTTGAGGCAGGCACGCCGAACGTTGCGGGCGTCATTGGATTAAGTGCGGCGCTTGAATGGCTTGCGGATATTGATATCGTGCAAGCCGAAAACTGGAGCCGCAGTCTGGCAACGCTGGCAGAAGATGCGCTGGCGAAACGGCCGGGATTTCGCTCCTTCCGTTGCCAGGACTCAAGCCTGTTAGCCTTTGATTTTACAGGAGTGCACCACAGCGATATGGTGACGCTGCTGGCTGAGTATGGCATTGCGCTGCGCGCCGGACAGCACTGTGCGCAACCGTTGCTGGCGGAGCTGGGCGTCTCCGGGACGCTGCGCGCCTCATTTGCACCCTATAATACGCAAAGCGATGTGGATGCGTTGGTCACTGCCGTTGACCGCGCACTGGAAATATTGGTGGACTAATGACAAACCCTCTGTTCGCCGGACACCCGTTTGGCACAATCGTAACGGAAGAGACGTTACGGAATACTTTTATCCCGCTCACCCAGTGGGAAGATAAATATCGTCAACTTATTTTACTGGGTAAGCAACTTCCGGCCCTTTCGGATGATCTGAAAGCGCAGGCAAAAGAGATTGCCGGATGTGAAAACCGCGTTTGGCTGGGATACAGTCTGCATGAGAATGGCACACTTCACTTCTTTGGTGATAGTGAAGGCCGAATTGTGCGCGGCCTGCTGGCGGTACTCCTCACTGCTATCGAAGGTAAAACTACCGCGGAGTTACAGGCGCGCTCACCGATGGCATTATTTGATGAGTTGGGCTTAAGCGCACAACTGAGCGCATCACGTAGTCAGGGGCTGAATGCGCTCGTTGAGGCAGCTCAGGATGCCGGATGGCAACGTTGATGCGTCTTATCCGGCCTATAACACGGCGTGAACCGTAGGGTCGGATAAGCGTCACGCCATCCGACACAATCAGGGCTGGCGCGCCGCCTTAGCCATCATCTTTTTCAGCGCGTGGGACACGGCCACAAAACCAAAAGTCGCCGTCACCATGGTGGCAGCGCCAAACCCGGATGCACAATCCATACGCTTTGGCCCTTCCGCCGTGGCCTTCATTGCACACACCGAGCCATCGGCCTGCGGGTAAACTAATGCCTCCGTCGAAAACACGCAGTCCACGCCCAACTTGCCTTTGCTGTTTTTCACCACCCCAAAATCACTTTTCAGCCGTTCACGTAGCTTGGCCGCCAGTGGGTCCTGGATGGTTTTTGCCAAATCAACCACCTGAATCTGCGTGGGATCAATCTGTCCCCCTGCGCCTCCGGTGGTCACCAGCGGAACTTTATTACGTCGGCAATATGCGATCAGTGCCGCTTTTGGGCGTACACTATCAATTGCATCAATAACATACGAGAATCCTGCGCTCATATATTCGGCAACGTTATCCGGCGTGACAAAATCATCAACCACGGTCACCCGGCACTCCGGGTTAATCTGACGGATACGTTCGGCCATCACCTCGGCTTTCGCCATGCCGACGTTATCACGCAACGCATGGATTTGACGGTTGGTATTAGTGACGCACACATCATCCATATCGATGAGTGTAATCGCGCCAATACCGGTACGCGCCAGCGCTTCCGCCGCCCACGATCCCACACCGCCAATTCCAACGACACAAACGTGCGATTGGGCAAACAGCTGTAGCGCATGTTCACCATATAAACGAGCTGTGCCGCCAAAACGCTGACGCCAGGCATCACTGATAACTACAGACATAAAACCTCAGATATAGAAAACAAAAAGAGCGGACAAATACCGCCCTTGATGACTGCATTACTGCCTGATGGCGGCTACGCCTTATCAGGCCTACTCAATAATGTAGGCCGGATAAGCGAAGCGCCATCCGGCAATTAACCGCTAAATACGTTACCCGCGTTGTCCGCTGTTTTCAGCACCCACACGCGTCCGTAGTGATTATACCACCCTGCACGGTGTCCGGCGTCTGCACCAATACCCTGATAGATGTCGAAGTGTTGCCCTTTAATAGCCCCACCGACATCTAACGCGACCATCAGACGTAATTCATATTGACCGGTAAACTTGCCGTTGTTGTCCAGCAGCGGCACTTCCGCCAGTAACGTCGTACCCGCAGGAATGATACTGCGGTCAGACGCAACAGATGCACGACCAATCAACGGTACAGCACTGGCCCCTTTCACCGGCGCAAAAGATTGCGGCTTAAAGAAGACAAACGATGGGTTTTGCTCCAGCAGCTCACGCACCTCGGCCTCGCTGTGCGTTTCACCCCAATGGCGAATAGCCTGCATCGACATATCTTCTTTCTTCACTTCACCGCGATCGATCAACACCTTACCGATACTGCGATAAGCGTGGCCATTTTTCCCGGAATAGCTAAAGAAGTTAAGCGGGCTACCATCACCAAAATCGATATAACCACTGCCCTGAACATCCATAATAAAGTTGTCCATCAGGGAGTTGCTGTATGCCAGAATGTAATTGTCGCTTAGCGCGCCTGCGTAGATCTCGGCACGAGACGGTAAACGCCCGCGTTTTGGCGGCATGCGGTAGATAGGGTACTGGAACTCGCCCTGGCGCGTATGGCGTGCCTGAATAACCGGCGTGTAGTAACCGGTAAACTGGACGTTACCGTAGTTGTCCGCCCCTTCCATTTGCCAGGCATCAATACCAAACTGGCGCATACTGCGCGTATCACCGCCCGCCCGTAACCACTGTTGGATAGCATCGTAGACATTGCTCTGATTGCCATATAAACGAGGCGATGCGCTACGGATCTGATTAACCTGCTCGGCGAAATCACCGGCATTGATTGGCGCGCCAACCGCATCAGGCTGGTTCACCAGTGAGAAAGGCTGGGTAAATTTCCCGTCTTTATATTGCTGCCCACGATCGGTGGGTTTTGAGGAACACGCGGCGAGCATTGCGACAACCGCTCCCGCCAGAAGATATTTTGCCCAACGTCCTTTCATTGTTCTCGTCTTATGTTGCCTGAATGCGAGACGAAGATAACAAACCCCCGAACCTAATGAAATGCGTATGCATACCCCAACGCAAATTTTGCGCAAAAAACAATCCAGAATGCGTTGTTTTTGTTCATTTTCAGCCTAAAAACGTGATCAAGGTGAAAAAAGGGTTGCATGAAAATGCGAGCAGAGTATAGTGCGCATCCACGGACGCGGGGTGGAGCAGCCTGGTAGCTCGTCGGGCTCATAACCCGAAGGTCGTCAGTTCAAATCTGGCCCCCGCAACCAATAAAAATCAGAAGCAGTAACGTTACTCGATGGAAGAGTAATGACGGACGCGGGGTGGAGCAGCCTGGTAGCTCGTCGGGCTCATAACCCGAAGGTCGTCGGTTCAAATCCGGCCCCCGCAACCAATTAAAATTTGATGTAAAGTTTTTGCAAAGTAGTTCGAATCACAGCAAGGCGGCGACGCAGTGAATCCTTAGGAGCTTACTCCAGTAAGTGACTGAGGTGAACGAGGAAAGCCAACGCGGATGTGGTTTGAAATACAAAGCAAAAAGACGGACGCGGGGTGGAGCAGCCTGGTAGCTCGTCGGGCTCATAACCCGAAGGTCGTCGGTTCAAATCCGGCCCCCGCAACCAACACAATCTGTTAAGGTCGCTTAATAAGGCCTTAAAAATAAAACCGCAAAAGCGTTGAGCTTGATGCGGTTTTTTTGTATCTGCCGTCCGCCTGTATGGGTTAATGATACAGGCGGTAGTCGCCGGGATTAATAGTAATCAACGTTAATGGTAGCGGTGGCCTCGAATTTCCCATTCCTTTGCGACGTACCGTCGGGCTCAAGATAAAGGGAAACCGCCAGGCCGGTGGCGGATACATCCATTGAAGTGTACGGACCATCGATGTTGGTCCCCTGAAGCGCATCCATAATAAACGTTCTGTCAAAGGCATAGGCCGCCACACCAAAACCGCTGGCAGCATCATCCCCCGTCAGTTTGTTAAGTAATAAATGCTGGTCAGAACTCAGCGGATTGCCATTGCTCAGTATGCGATACTCCATATACGTTAACATCGTGCAATTACTGTTGTGCACTGAAATTGATTGCGTCGGCCCATTTTTCGCGCCACCGCCTCCATATTGCAGAAAGTTAAACGCCCCAAAATCAACGCTTGTCCTGTCAACGGACAGGTTACACGTGGTTGGCGTAATCGGAATGGCAGGGGAATTCAACACGAACTCTCTCATATCACCAGCAAAACCTATTTTAAAATAGGAAGCGTAAAAGGATGTAATCTTCTTATCTTTGATCCGATCACCATAATTTCCACCTACATACCATAATTCGGCCTGAAACTCCCACTTAGCCTTATTAAGCTGAGCTGGCGTCGCGTTGAACATCGCCCCTTCCTTAAGATGCCCCGATACACTCCCGCTACCATCACCATACGTCACGGTATACCAGAATCCATAACCAAATCCAGTAGACTCAGACGATGATGAACCAGTAATTATCAACCCGCCATCAGGCATCGTAGAGAGTACGGCAATTGATGAACTGTCCCCTGAAACACTGATAGCGTCTCCCGTGGACGGATTACAGGTGGAAACGACTGTAGGAGAAAGTGGCGAACTGAATAACTTCTGCATAGTCAGGGTATTCCCCTGACCACTCAGCGTGACGGCCGATACGGGCGATGACGCCATTGTTTGATTAACATATTTAGACCCCTGAGTGCTAAATGTACAGCTCGCCAATACGCTGCGAACACCACATAACCCCAACAGTAGCAGCGTGATAACACCATATTTTTTCAGCATCAAATATCCTTTTTATTCATAAGCTGCGGTCACGGAAATATACGCACGATAAGCCCCTGCCACAACTTCTTCACCAGTGTCCACTTTCTGAAAACGCGCCGCGAAATGGAAAACTTGTTCACTGTCCGTCGCCGTTTGATTGGTTAAGATAATTTCATTCAACAGGACATTTCTCGCGCTGGCGCTATCCGTATTAAAGATAACAACGCCGAGGTTTGTACTACGATAAGCCTCATCTTGAGTACTATAAATTGTTTCAAATACACCATCCACGACTTCTGAAGAACCATCCAATGTTAAACGCAGTGTCCTGGGTATTGGCGCCGTTTCGCTACCGCAGTTAGTGAGCGTAATATTAAACGGTGTATAGATGTCGCCCCCACTGTAATCAGTGGGACCTAAAGCGCTAAATATGCCGCCAGCAGCAAACTGTTCGGGATAGGCATAAGGAAGGAGAATTTCCTGTTTAACATTAATATTGCATACGGGTAATGTGAGTGCTGCCTTTACGGTAACATCCATCGTTGGTGCGGTAATAAACGTTTCTGCCGCCAGCGCCAAAACAGGAGAATACAAAGTTAACGTAAATAAATAAGCAATATAATAGCGCATGATCATCCCATTTAGTTATAACGAACAATAATCTGAAATGACTTATCCAAATTACCAAGGTTGAGGGCATCTGTGTATTGTTTAAAAAGATATATATCGTACATTGCAACATATCCCTCATCGCTACTCTTTAATATTATGTCTCTCTCTTTATTAAATGTGACGAAAGAAGCGCTGACCCGGTCCTTTATTCCGATAGTCACATATAAAGTATCATCAACTATACGCTCCTCATAACCGGAGGGGACAGGCGCAGAAAACGTTACCAACGCTTTATGAAGAATATTATCGCAACCCGTTAAAAATATGCCTAAAGGGCGAACATAGCGCGACTCCCCACTCGAAGAAATCCCCAGATCGGTAGCGATAATCTGACCGAAATCCACGGTCATAGATTTGCCTCCCAGATTACTCTCCCCGCCCAAAGAGACATTACATGAAGGGGTTTCAAGCGTTGCAGTAAACGTTACCTCAACCGTCTTGCTACTCCCTATACATTTTGACACATCGGCAGTTTCACAAGCGGCAAAAGCCGCGGCGCTAAAGCAAAATGAAAACAGACCTAATGCTAAATGACGAAAAATTCGCTTATGTATCATGGTGTCACCTTAATGCTGGCTGAAGCGCTCCGACAGTGCAGGCCGGAAATAAGCGGCGTTTTACCGATCATGCTGGCATGATCATCCAGTTGATAGCTCACCTGGCAGCGCCCTTCAGCGCCATTGCCCCAAATAACGGCAAGCGTACCGCTGTCCTCCACGCCGCGCACAAAGGCGATCCCCGCCTGGCCGACAGTACCAACAGAGTTGCCAGCGCCATCCTGCACATCCGCCGCCAGCGGAATAAACCCGCCATCATCGCGCGTCAGCTCCAGCATAAATGCCTTACGGGCATCGGTTTCGATATTCACGCGCACCAGCGCCCCACTGGTCGGTACCACGACGCCAGTGGTGTTACCGATCGCAACATCGTTTTCCATGGTGTCAATATTCAGACCAACAGTGTTTTCCCGGTAGGGACTCAGGCTGGTAACGATCATATTGCCAAAACCATCTACCTGCCCATTGCCCGTCGAGGCGGACGCGCCTTTGGCACCGCTGGCGTGCACCAGCGCCATCGTCGAGTCTGGCGTTAAATAGCCGGAAGCCAGCGTCAGTCCGCCACTGTGCAGTACCAGCCCGCCGGTTGTGCTCAGCGAGTACTGTTGATCGCCGTTAAGCCCTTGCGTCGCTGACAATGAGGTTGTGCTGTAGGCGCCATTGCGCGTCACCCAACTGCCGATGGTGGTGAGATCTTCGCTGTCTTTGTTGCGGCTGCTGGTGGTGTTCAGAGAGTAGTTATACATATTGTCTCGCGAACTCCCTGTCGCCATCGCGCTGATGCTGTCGCTACCTTTAAAATCGCTACTGCTGTTGAAGCTCATACTGGAGAACGGACGATAGTCCGAGCTGGAGCCCGACCCCAACGGAATAGAGAAACCGAGGTTGATGCTGTCGTCTGCTTCGCCAAACTCGTCATAGCTGCGTTGGACGGAAATGCTGTAACTCACACTCCCCACAGAATTGCTATACCCCACGGAATACTGCGACGTATTGCCATCATCGCCCCAATAGCTACGCCAGGTCCCGTTCAGATAAAACGAGCCAAAACTTTCACCATTGATAGTGACGTCCTGATAGATGTTGGCCTGTATCTCATTGCGCGTATGCGTATACGCGTGATACGCCTCCTGGGTGGAGGTGTTGTTATCAGAAGCATAATTATCCAGCGTATTTTTGAGCGACAGCGCATCGCTCATCGATAAGTAGTTTTCTGAGGAAAAACGGTAGCCGACCACGTTGAAGGTGGTGCCCGTCGCCGTGAAATTTTTACTGTAGTTAAGGCTGTAGCTCTGCCCTTTTAAGGTGCCAACGTCATCAGCGGTAGTTTGTGAATGCGTCACGTCGAATGAAAATGCCCCGATGCTGGTATTCATTGCCACACCGAGCATGCCGGCGGTGTATAAATTTTCTACCATTTGCACACCGCCGTAGGCGGTAAACATATTGCTCAGGCCATAAGAGCCGGTGGCGACGCCTGCCCACAGCGTTTCATCAACCGTGTCTTTATCCACCGTGCCGATACCGATATCCCAATCCACTTCGCCAGGACGCAGCAAATGGGCAATAGAGGCATAGGGCATAGAAAATACGCGAGTACTGCCGTCAGACTCCTCGACGGTAACATCCAGATCGCTGCCGTTTTGTGCGGCATAATAATCACTGATGGCAAACGGCCCGGGCGGGACAGTAACCTGCGTGACAATACGCCCTTCCTGGCGTACGGTCACTTTAGCATTGCTATTCGCTACGCCACGAATAACCGGCACATAGCTATTGGCCGATGGGTCCATCTGCGCATCGTTGTAAAGGTGCACGCCATCCAGCGAGACGGAATCCATCATGTTAGCGTTGGTGCGTACGTCTCCCATTTCCACTTTTGCGCGTAACGGCACAATATCGCGTGCAACAAACAGATCGTAGCTGTTGTACTTTCCGCCGTTGTCATTATCCCAGTTGTACGCGCCATTCGAACGTAAACGCCATGCGCCAAGGTTAACCCCCAGCATCACCCCGCTGTAAAAGGTGTCCTGCGTGGTATTGTCGCTTTTGCTATGCCAGGCGTTGGCGTTATAAGATAGCAGCGCCATCGGGATCCCGGCGTCCCAACGCGAGGGCGATATATATCCCGCCGGATGGCTGACCAGATAAAGCTGCGGGATCGTCACATCCAGCTCCTGAGTCAACGGATCGTAACGGCTGGATGACTTTGGTAGCGTGGCGACCAGATCGTAACAGGCGTCCTCATCCTCCTGATGCAACGACTCGGGGTTCACATTAAGCTGCTCCAGCACCGCATGGGTAAAGCATACCGACGCATAATCCGTATTATTTTCGTTAAAGGTCAACTGCGTCTTGAACATTTCCTTGCCATTAAGGAAAACTTTAACGTTGTATGTACCAGGGAGAACGGGATTTCCGCGTGAAAAACGCTTCAGATCAAGTTGACTGCCCGCCTCCCCCATTAAAAAGGCGTCACTAAACTCCACAATCTCAGGGTTGGCGCTTTCTTCAGGAATACTTTCATCCGCCTGTGCGGATGCCAGAGAAAAAAAACCAGACAGAAACGTTGATAAATAAACGGCTCGAGATAATCGGCGCACTATCCTTCCCTTATATTAATAATCCTGTAAAACAACGCGTGCTGGGTTTATTTAACCGTTTTGACAACTTCCGAATCTGCACCGTAGTCATTCAACGCAATCCATGACACTTTATTAACGGAAGTTGTCGTGAGCTGTGGCACAACAAAGCGCTCTTCGCTAAGAGGGCTCAACATTTTCGGTTTATAATCGTATTTTTTCGCCCCAGCCCACACCGAGCCGCCTATCAGCGAGAGATAATAGGGTGAGTCATTTTTCAGGACGATCGCCACGTTACCCGCATCGTTGACCAGCGACCACTTAACGTTATTCAAACCATCAATAAAACTGCCCTGCAGTGACGCCGGGCGATAAAAGAATTTGATTCGTGAACGCAGCGCAAGATTGAGCTTACTTTTGCCTTCGGCACTCTTATCTTTAGGCGGAATTTCCAGCACGTTAAACCAAAAAATACTCTCTTTATCCTGTGGCAATGCCTGACCGGTCCAGTTAATACGCACACTCTGACCTTTTTGCGGATCAAGACGCGAGACCGGTGGCGTAACAATAAACGGTAACTTCATTTTGGCCGGATCGCCATTTTCATTACCGTCATCCAGCCACGACTGTACTAATAAAGGCGATGCGCCTTCATTGACCATTTTTACCGTGACTTCTTTCGCCGCTTCAGGATAAATAACCCGCGTTCCCTGAATCACTACGCTGGCCCATGACGCCGTGCTACTCAAGGCCAATGAGAACGCCAACAAAGTTGAATATAAACATTTTTTCATATAAAATCCCTTTCATTTTCACAACAATATTAATACTCTGACTCTGGAAATATCTAAACCAAATAAAAATACACTCAGCTTATTTAATCAAAATTCGTAATCACCGTTGCGTCGGCGGTCACTATCCCCGCCCCAGCCGTGCCGTAGGTTATATAGCCAACTGAATATTCAGTTGCCCAGTTATTACAATAAGTTCCCCCCAAATCATAACAATCGCGATTCCCAGCGATTAAATCAGCGCTGTCAATGGAGTAATCTTTACTGCTCCCCGACTCAAAATTCACCACGGAAGCGGGGGATATCGATTGATCGCTCACCACAAAACCAACATTGTTCGCCCCTGAAAAGGTGGTATTTTTCAGTGCCTGGGTTGTTGAATCCACCTCTCCCGTGGTGGACCAGCGAAGATGGAACGGATAACCTTCAGAGAGTTCAGTACACACAATACGAACAGTAAATGGTTTTGCGGTAGTGGTAGCTTGCTGAATATCCTGCAAAGAGACGGTATCCAGGATAATTACTGTGGTTTTCACACCATTAACCTCCATCCAAATATTACATTCCACGGAGTAAGGGGAAATTTCCACTTCGATGGGGATTTCCGGTGTCTGTAGGCTATCTGCACTATAGACAGAAAAAACCATCAGGAATAAAAAAAATGGGAAATAGTTCATATATTCCCCTTACTGAAAGGTCGCAGAAAATACAATGGATGACGCCACATAACCATAACCAACACTCTCGCCGTACCGCACTATTCCCACGTCAAAATTAAAATCCGCCACCCGAGTATCCCCCTGCTGAGTAAAAGATTGGGTATTCTCGACCGTGCTGAAATCGATCATCTTATTTTGATCGGTATCTTTAAGTACAATGCCGAACTGATTGGTGCTGTCATTCATATTTTTCAGTGCCATGGTGGCAGCATCAACTTCTTGCGATGTACTGATTTTGCCGGTCACTTCTGTCATCGTATTCCCGGACGGGCAGGTGACGCGGAAATAGAAGGCGTTGCTATACATCCCCCCCGCATACGTCCACACAATGTCGCCGATGGCTGGCATTGCATCTCTTTTAAATACACCGGTAATACTGGTAGCCGATGAGCCATTCATATCGTAAAGCTCAACCTTACAGGTTGTCTCCGTTACCCGACCGGTAAAATCATATTCCAGCGTATCGGCAGCACACGCTGAGTTCCCCCACACAAGCCCAGATAGCAGTAGAGCAATTAATTTATTCACCGGCGCTCCGTCAGGCGTAGGTCAGGGTAAAGGTCGCCGCCGCATGCACATCGCCTTTCCCCGGTTCACCGAGGCTGATATAACCAACTTCAAAGCGAAATAAGGCGCTATTGTCACTGCTAAAAAGCAGAGTGAACTGCTGCGTTGTACTGAAATCAACAAGGGTGTCGGTCGTTTTATCTTTAATCTGTAACCCGACATTTTTTGCGCCGCTGGCATCGACAATCGTATTTTTCAACGCTTTTACGTCGTTATCGACCTCACCACTGGTAGTAAACGTCCCCGTCACTTCATGCCAGACTGAAGGTGAGGTACAACTGACGTTAATAGTAAATTCTTGCGCGGAAACGAGTGTCGTCGAATCGCTTAACGTCTGCGTACTCACCTCTGCTAAGGCGATTGACGTCCCATCCCCCGTTTGTAGGGTACAGGTTGTTTTTATAATGTACCCCGATATCCAAAAGTCGGAACCGTCAGTCGCCAGGGTCTTTTGGCCAAATATCATCAGGAGCAACAATAACGGTATTCCTTTACGCATTTTCTCTCCCTGCCGAACATAAAGCAGGGCTTTACCAGCCCTGCCTGATATTATTTTTATTACTGATAGGTTGCGATAAACATGGCGTCAGCCGCAACCAGACCGCCGCTGACGGTGCCAGAGCCAGTGTTCAGGTAGCCCACGTTATAACTGAACACCATTGGCGCAGCCGTATCGATCACTTTCGCAACTCTATCCGCAGAGGTAAAAGTCTGGACTGCATTGCTGGCATCTTTATTCTGGACCTGGAAACCAACCCCTTGCGCACCCGCCGCCGTAACGTCGGTGTTATCCAGCGCAGGAGTGCTGGAATTGATTGATGTTCCTTTTGCCGGTGACAAATACCCTGTTACGGTGTCATAGCTCGCACCGCTAATGCTATCTTTGGAGCCCTGAGCAGTGCAGTCCAGAGAGACAGCGAAATCTTTTTTCATTACCGAGTCGGTAGTCGCTGCCGAGACAGTCTTAACATCTGTTGGATCCAGTTGCACTGAAGTCCCGCCTCCCACAAGCGATGCTGTACAGATGTTAGTCTGCACTTCGCCAGCAAAATGAATATCTGCTGAGTCCTGATCGCCAGCAAAAGCACTACCTGCAAATGCCATAGCGATAGCCGCAATAGTTAATTTTTTCATCGTTTCCCTTATTAATATAATACATATCCAAGTACCGCAATTTGCGGTGATTGTATTCCTACCAGAGGTAGTACATTAAGATTATATTTCAGGTGAGGATAGACTATCTAGCGAGAAAAAAGCGTCAAGTTTATTTTGGGAAAAAATAAATGCAAAAAATCCATCTATTAAAAATAGATATAAAAATAAATTATACATTTAACATAAATAAGGCAAGATAAGCATTAATCAATCCAATAATTTAATACCCTCTAAATATAAATTGATATTGACACCCGCTTGACGATATTACCGAGCCCTGTAAATAATTCAACTATAATATTTCACCCTGGGCATTCGTACATTTTATTGCGTCAGAATGCCCAGGGCGTGTATTTATCCCCTTCTCGCCAGCGTCGCGCCATCGGCAAAGTAGGCTTTAATCCCTGCCAGAATCGACTCTGCCACTTCCTGCTGGAAGGTCGCCGTCTTCAGCTTACGCTCTTCTTCGACGTTACTGATAAATGCCGTTTCTACGAGGATAGAGGGAATATCCGGCGCTTTCAACACGGCAAACCCGGCCTGTTCAACCTGATTTTTATGCAGATTATTAATCTTACCGAGTTTATTCAGCACCGCTTTTCCGAACTTCAGGCTGTCGGCGATAGTCAGCGATTGCACCATATCAAACATGGTGTGGTCGACGTAGCGATCGCCGCTTTTGCTGACGCCACCAATTAAATCCGAGGCGTTCTGGGTTTGTGCCAGATATTTTGCCGCTGTACTGGTCGCGCCTTTGGTTGAGAGTGCAAACACCGACGAACCACTGGGTTGGCGACTGGTAAACGCATCGGCATGAATAGAAACAAACAGGTCAGCACGCTGTTTCTGGGCTTTCGCCACGCGCACTTTTAACGGAATGAAGATATCTTCATTACGCGTCATATAGACCTTCATGTTGCCTTCTTTCTCGATAAGTGCTCGCAGGCGACGGGCTATCTGCAGTACCACATCTTTTTCACGTGTCTTGTATTTCCCCACGGCACCGGAGTCTTCTCCACCGTGGCCAGGGTCAAGCATAATAACAATCGGACGATCGCGTCCCGCTTTACCCGGCTGTGGGCCGCTTTGCGCAGGTGGCACCTGTTTATCCAGATCACCTTTGTTGTAATCTTCAAGCAATGCCAGCAGCGGATCCTGGACATCCTGAGCATTGGCAGGATAGAGATCCATCACCAAACGTTCTTTGAAGCCTGCAACTGGCGCTAATGCAAAGAGTTGAGGTTTCACATTTTGTTTCAGTTCAAACACCATACGCACGGTCTGCGGGTCAAACTGCCCGACGCGTGCGGATTTAATGTAGGGATCGTCTGGGCGGATCTGCGTCCCAATGCCCTTCAGCACCGAGTTCAAATTAACGCCTTCAATATCTACAACCACACGCTCAGGATTACTCAGGGCAAATTGTTTGTATTTCAGCAGACGGTTAGATTCTACCGTGACACGGGTGTAGCTGGACGCAGGCCAGATACGAACGGCAACGACCTGACTCACGGCAGCCAAACCGACCTGGCTGACGCTTAAAAGCCACATAGCACCCGCACCTTGCAGTAAACGGCGGCGACTGATTGCTGAGTTGGATCCCGACATGCTTCTCCCGAGCAAAAGAAATCTATATTGAGGTAATACGTAAAACGTCCGAATTGACCGGAAACTTTAGCGAATGACGCATAATCTGTCATCTATAAAAGGGTAAACATTGTTTTTATATTCACGGCATTACTGAGAAAAATCTTCGGCATGGGCAAAAATTACGCTTGCGCGCAACGCCAAAACAGAATAAAAATACACAAATTACGAATAATCATGCAATGAGGGTGTGCCGTGGTGAAGGAGCGTAGAACCGAACTGGTACAGGGATTTCGCCATTCTGTTCCCTATATCAATACCCACCGGGGAAAAACGTTTGTCATTATGCTGGGCGGCGAAGCCATCGAGCATGAAAACTTTTCCAGTATCGTCAATGACATTGGTCTTCTTCATAGCCTCGGCATCCGCCTCGTCGTGGTCTATGGCGCACGGCCGCAGATTGATGCCAATCTGGCCGCGCATCACCATGAACCGGTGTATCACAAAAATACGCGCGTTACCGACGCCAAAACGCTGGAGCTGGTCAAACAGGCTGCGGGTTTGCTCCAGCTTGATATTACCGCCCGCCTGTCAATGAGTCTGAACAATACGCCATTGCAGGGTGCACACATCAATGTGGTCAGCGGTAATTTTATTATCTCGCAACCGTTGGGTGTGGATGACGGTGTGGATTACTGCCATAGCGGACGTATTCGTCGAATTGATGAAGAAGCGATTCACCGTCAACTGGACAGCGGCGCTATTGTTCTGCTGGGTCCGGTCGCTGTTTCCGTGACCGGCGAGAGCTTTAATCTGACCTCCGAAGAGGTTGCCACCCAGTTGGCGATCAAACTGAAAGCAGAAAAAATGATCGGGTTTTGCTCCTCTCAGGGGGTGACTAATGAGAATGGCGATATTGTTTCCGAACTTTTTCCCAACGAAGCGCAAGCGCGTGTTGAGTCACAGGAAGAGAAAGGTGATTACAGCTCCGGTACGGTGCGTTTCCTGCGCGGTGCGGTCAAAGCCTGTCGTAGCGGCGTGCGCCGCTGCCATCTGATCAGCTATCAGGAAGATGGCGCGTTGTTACAAGAACTGTTCTCCCGCGATGGAATCGGTACGCAAATCGTGATGGAAAGCGCCGAGCAAATCCGTCGCGCCACCATTAACGATATTGGCGGCATTCTGGAATTGATTCGTCCTTTGGAACAGCAAGGTATTCTGGTGCGTCGCTCCCGTGAACAACTGGAAATGGAGATCGACAAGTTCACCATAATTCAGCGCGATAATCTGACCATTGCCTGTGCCGCCCTGTACCCTTTTCCGGAGGAGAAGATTGGCGAAATGGCGTGCGTGGCAGTGCATCCGGACTACCGTAGCTCATCCCGTGGCGAAGTTTTGCTGGAGCGGATCGCTGTGCAGGCCAGACAAATGGGACTCAGCAAGCTGTTCGTGTTGACGACGCGCAGCATTCACTGGTTCCAGGAGCGCGGCTTCACGCCGGTCGATATCGATCTGCTGCCGGAAAGCAAAAAAGAGATGTACAACTATCAGCGGCGGTCAAAAGTATTGATGGCGGATCTGGGATAGTGGTCATTGCCGGATGCGGCATAAATGCCTTATCCGGCCTACCTCGCTGGCACCGTAGGCCTGATAAGAGGCGTTAGCGTCGCCATCAGGCACACTGCAGGCCGTCATTAAATAATGCTGACAATCCGCTGCGACGTTCAGTGCGCGTGGCAATGGCGCTACTCAAAATCCGCTCATCGGCATACAGCGACAAGCGGCGGCGGGCGCGGGTCACAGCGGTATAAACCAGCTCTCGGGTAACAACTGGCGAATGCTGGCTGGGTAAAATCAACGCCGCATGGTCGAACTCAGAACCCTGAGATTTGTGTACCGTCATCGCCCAGGTCGTTTCATGCTCCGGCAAACGGCTGGGTTGCACCGACTTAATCGAACCGTCCGGCAGCGCAAACCACACTCTCAGCCCTTGTCCACGATCGAGGGCAATGCCAATATCACCGTTAAACAGCCCCAGCGAACTGTCATTACGCGCAATCATTACCGGCCTTCCCTCATACCAACGACTGTGCGTCGAACGCTGAATTTTACGTTTTTGCGCCATCGCCTGCTCAATGCGCTCATTCAATCCGCTAACGCCAAATGGACCTTCGCGCAGTGCGCACAGCAACTGATAATCATTGAAGGCCTGAATAATGGTGTCCGGCGCAGCCCCTTCACGCAGTAAATCCAGGTAGCGATCATACCCCGCCAGCGCTTCATCCAGCATCGCGGCATAATCTTCACTGCTGCGTAACGTGCGTTTTTCGATATCGCTAAATCCCTGCTGGAAAACGGTTTTAACCGCGGTCTTGTCACCCCGATTAATGGCCGCAGCCAGTTGACCGATGCCAGAATCACTGCCAAAACGGTAACTCTTTTGCAGCAAGCATAAACTGTCACGTAAAGACGCGGCCTGAGTTCCGGCTCCCGCTGGAATGGGACTACCGGTCAGCCGACTGAGTTGTTTGGCACGTTCCGGGGTAAATCCGTCATTCACAAATGCACAAATGTCTCCCAGCACCGCCCCCGCCTCAACGGAGGCGAGCTGGTCACGATCGCCCAGAAAAATCACCCGTCCGTGCGGCGGTAGTGCATCGATAAGGCGCGACATCATGGGCAAATCAATCATGGAAGCCTCATCCACCACCAGCACGTCCAGATGCAGCGGATTACCCGCATGATGGCGCAGACGCTGGCTGCCGGGCTGAGCGCCTAACAACCGGTGCAGCGTACTGGCATCATCGGGAATACGTTTCTTTTGCTCATCGGTCAGCGGTAGCTCTCGCAGTGCCGCACCCAACGAGGCGGTCAGGCGCGCTGCCGCCTTTCCCGTTGGCGCTGCCAGTCGAATGCGGCAGCGTTCACCGTCCGCCATCTGAATCAATGCTGCCAGCAGCCTGGCTACCGTTGTCGTTTTACCGGTGCCAGGTCCCCCGGAGATCACCGATATACGGCGGGTCAACGCCACAGCAGCCGCTACTTTTTGCCAGTTAACACCCTCCGCTGGTGGGAAGAGCGCTTCCAGCGTGCGGGTCAACCGTGGCTCGTCCACTTCAATGGCCTGGTTAACCTCGCTGAAAAAGTGCGCCACCGCGCGTTCGTTATGCCACATCCGGTTCAAATACAGGCGATTGTCATATAACACCAGCGGTGTTGGCTGTTCGCCGTGACTTACCGCAGCGGAGGTCAGCAGACATTCCGCCCAGTCTTCCGGTTCACCGGCCTCGCACAGCCAGGCGCTCAACAGCGGATGGGCATCTTCGCGTAAAGATAGTCGGGAAAGCGGTAAGCAAACGTGCCCCTCGCCCGCGTCACGGCTGAGCAGAGCCGCCGCCAGCGTAACGGCTGGGCTGTCGTTTCCGGCAACCGCCAGCGCAAACTGTGCATCCAGAGGACGGAGCTGTTTTTGCTCTACGGCCTCCAGCAATCGTTTCTGGATTGTCATTGCATCTCCTCCAGTACCGCACCGGCAAACATCTCGTCCATCAACGCGATCAATTCTCCGTCTGGTCGGGTGGCGTAAATTCCCTGCTGCGGATCGTCGCCGTCAACGCCGCGCAGGAAAAGATAGATAACGCCGCCAAAATGGCGTTCATAGTCATAATCAGCGATGCGATGGCGCAGATAACGGTGCAGCGCCAGGGTATACAACTGATACTGCAGATCGTAGCGGTGCGCCTGCATGGCTGAGGCCATTGCCTGTTGGGTATACGCAGAACTGTCTTCACCCAGCCAGTTTGACTTGTAGTCGAGCAGGTAATAGCGCCCCTGGTGGCGGAACACCAGGTCAATAAACCCTTTCAGCATGCCGCGTACCTGCATAAAGTCCAGCGGCGGGCAGCCGGCCGAAAGAGGATCGTATTTACGGATCGCTGCATCGAGCTGATCGGCCAGCAGCGGTTGCGAAATCGGCAGGTAAAACTCCATCTCCACCTGTTTTTCACGCGCAGAAAGATCGCTCAAACTCACACCGGTTTCATTGAGCGGCGTATGCAAAATAGTATCCAGCCACTGCGTCAGAACGGGCTCCCAGTGCGCGTCATATCCGCCAAGCGCGAGCTTTTCTTGTACCCACACTGGCTCAACCGGCTGGGTGAAATCCAGATCTTCAAACAAGCTATGCAAAAATGTCCCTGGTGACGCGCCGCGAGGAAACTGGTGTGGCGTAAGGCCTGATTCCTCAATGGCTTCACCGACGCCTACCGCGTCGATATCCAGACGTGGAATCAGATCCTGTGCAATACCATGCCCACGCTGTTGCAGACCGGAATAGCTGGTAACACGCCAACTGTCACCAGGCGTTCGTTGCAGCATTTTTGCATTCAACGTAGAACTGGCAGGCTGTACAACCTGCCAGCGCTCTCCATCCGGTTCATTCGGCGTCAGGCAGGCGATATCCTCACCGCACAGCGCCTCAATCGCACTACGCAAACCTGCGGCATCCATTGGTTCACCCCGTTGCAACAGGCGACCAAGAGCACTTTGATGCACATCGGTATCACCTTTCTTATCGCCCCGACGGCGTACCAACGGCGCCACGCCCAGGCTGCAGTGCCAAACCGAGCGGGTGAGCGCGACGTAAAGCAAACGCAAGTCTTCTGCCAGGCGTTCAGCCTCTGCCAGCTCAACGCTTTCATCCGCTTCGCTGAGATCCAGCACGGCTTCAAACGAACTGCGATCGTGATAGAACGCCTGATCCTGGACGCGGAAATTGGTGATAAATGGCAGCCAGACCAGCGGATATTCCAGCCCTTTTGATTTATGGATAGTGACGATTTTGACCAGATGCTTATCACTTTCCAGCCTGAGCTGCTGGCTGGACGCATTACTGTCGGGCTCCAGAATATGTTGCGATAGCCAGCGTACCAGCGCATGCTCGCTTTCCAGTTGCGATCCCGCTTCCTGGAGCAGTTCGCTGATATGCAAAATGTCGGTCAGACGGCGTTCGCCCCCTGCCGTTGCCAGCAGGTTTTCCGCAATATGGCGAGCGGACATCAACGCGCGCAGCATCGGCATCACGCCGCGTTTGTGCCAGATCTGACGATAGCCATCGAACTCTTCGACCACCGCATCCCAGGCATTTTCGTCAGTATTCAGCGCTTCAATATCCTGCGCATTCAATCCCATCATTGAGGTTGCCAGCGCGCTACGCAGCGTATTTTCACGCTCCGGCGTCATCACCGCCTGCAGAACCCACAACAGTTCCTGCGCTTCCAGCGTATCAAAGACGCTGTCACGGTTAGAAAGATATACCGATGGGATGGCCAGTTGCGTCAACGCATCGCGTACCAGCGCCGCCTCCTGGCGGCTGCGCACCAGTACGCTGATATCAGATGCGCGTACCGGCCTGGACGTTTTACCGCTGACCAGCAACGCTTCGCCAGAGTGCCCGGCTTTAAGCCAATCGCGAATTTGTGTCGCACACACCTGGGCCATAAAGCTCTGATAATCCCCCACGCCACAGCTGTCCCCTTCCATCAGCCACATACTCATCGCCGGCTGCGTTTCCCCTTCCAGCACAAACCGTAGCGACTGATTTTTCTCCGCGGACCTCACCGGGCTAAAAGGGATTTCGCGGAACATAAAAGCGTCGCTCATCTGGCTGAACAACGTATTGACACTGTTGACCATGCCTGGGGCCGAACGCCAGTTAGTATCAAGCGTATAGTGTGCGCTGACTTCGCTACGCGCCTTCATGTAGGTAAAAATATCCGCGCCACGAAAGGCGTAAATAGCCTGCTTAGGATCGCCTATCAGCAACAACGCTGTATCCGGTTGATGCTGCCAGATACGGCGGAAAATACGGTATTGCTGCGGGTCGGTATCCTGGAATTCATCGATCATCGCCACCGGAAAACGGGTACGAATAGCCGCCGCCAGCGCATCGCCGCTTTCGCTACGCAGCGCCGCATCCAGGCGACTGAGCATATCGTCAAAACCCAGCTCACCGCGTCGGCGTTTTTCCTGGGCGACCGCCTCGCGGATTTCCGACAATGCCCGGGTGATCACCAGATCGCGGATTGTCAGCGGTTCACTCAGCAATTCATCAATCGCGACAAACAGCGGATGTTGAGGGGTTACACCACCAGCTTTGGTGCGGTCTTCCAGAAAACGCTGAGAGAATTTCTCCAGTGCGTCAGGAAGCTGGTAGCTCCGGGTTTCTTCCTGTGCCCAGGCACTGATCTTTTCGATCCACTTGCCCTGATTACCACGATTAAATTTACGCCGGTCGATCCCGGATGCTTCCAGTAGACCGTCCAGTTCAGCGACGGAATCACGCCATTGTTGCTTAATCTGGTCGATACGCGTCAGAATTTTTTCGTGCCGGGCGGCCAGCGTTTCATCAGCTGGCGGTGGCGCTTTAATCACCGGGGATTCACCCTGCAGGTAGCGATCGATATCCCTTAGCAGCGCCTGTGGACCTTTCCACGTTTCAAAAACAACCTGTGCAATGTCGCGAGACAGCGGGTAACAATGTCGACGCCAGAAGTCTGCGCAGGCCTGATAGCGCAACAGCGATTCATCCTCAATCAACTGCTGTTCAAACAACATGCCTGACTCAAAGGCATTCAGACTGAGCATGCGCTGACAAAAGCCGTGGATGGTAAACACCGCGGCTTCATCCATCTGTCTTTCAGCCAATAACAACCACCGTGCGGCCTGCTTTTTATCGGCGATTTCTTCCAACAAACGGGCGTAGAGCGGGTTATCCGTGGTTTCACGCAGGCAGGCGATGCGTAGTTCATGAATGTTGCTACGAATTCGACCTCGCAACTCTTCTGTCGCAGCTTCTGTAAAAGTAACCACGAGCAGCTCTTCGACAGTCAGAGGACGAGGAAAGGCGGCAGAGCCGCCCAGTCCAAGCAGTAAACGTAAATACAGGGCGGCGATGGTAAAGGTCTTACCGGTGCCTGCAGAGGCTTCAATCAGACGCTCACCCGTCAGGGGCAAGCGTAGGGGATCAAGGGGCTCAGCGGCATCATTCATTCTTATCACTCATCAGGGGTAAGGTTTGCTGCAACGCGCTGACGGTCTGCCACACTTTCCAGCCTTCCGGGTGCACATATTCTGCTTTCCCATTCTGGCTACCGGAAACCTGTGACAGTATCGCCATGCCTTGCGGCTCAACCACCGCCTGATGGAAGAAGTCGGCAAGCTTTTGCGGCGTCAGCAGTTTAATCTGAGCCACGATTTTATCACGTGAATCGAAGCGCATATTGCCGCGATCGAAATCTTTGCTTAACTGAGAGGCTTCGGCCCCCAAAGTTTGCGGAGCCTGCAGCATTTGCGCGATGATCGCCTGCTGAATTTGTGCGAACTCATCAGCATTCATCGCCCGCAGCTTCGCTTCCGCCGTCGGGAAAAATGCCTTATAACGTTCCCAGAGATAGGACGGTTGCTTGTCACTGCTTTGCAACAGGAAGCCCATTCCCCACTGGCGGCCAACGCTCATAGGGAAAGCAAAGACGGCATAACCTAATTGCTCTTCAGTACGCAGTTGATTATAGAACCACGGTTGAACAATCTGTCCTAGCATCGCGCTGTAAGCCGAGCTGGTGTACTCGTCATAGCCGGTGGGTACAAACACCGCCGCCAGCGCTGAATCCGTACTACTGCCCGCTTTTTCAAAGATGACAGACTGCTGCTTGTCTACCACAACATCTTTGTTTCGGCACCACTGTGAGCCGTTCGCGTCAAGCTGCTTCTGGATATCCCGAGCCATGGTTTTCGCCTGAGTTTCACTCATATTGCCGATCACCAGGAATTCGGGACGCGCACCGGCTTTTAAGGTGTCACGGTAGGCCATCACGTCTTTCAACGTAATAGATGGCAACAGCTCACGACGTTCATCACGTGAGAAGTACGGTACCTGAGACAGCATCTGAACCGGCATGATCGCCTGATCGTAGGCTTTGCCTTTCTCCGCAGAGTCCATCATCTGGGCGTACCAGGATTTCGCCTGTTCCAGCTGTTCATCTGTTGAGGTGTAACTGAAATAACCGCTCAGCAACGCCTGGAAAAGCTGCGGCAAACGTTGGGTGTAGCCGTTAGCGTTAAGCATTAACCCGTTGTTAGCATTGGTAGAGAAACCAATTCCACCAACAGATGCCTGGTTACTTAACTGGTCGAGTGCAATACCCGCCAGATAATCGTTCAGGGCGAATAAGACCTGGTTTCTGGCGCTGTCCATCGCTTTCGGGTTACGCAGTATCACGCTGACATCAACCTTTGGCTCGCTGGCAAAATATTGACTCGGGGCATACACCACGCGTAAATCAGGCTCATCAACGATCAGCTCCGGATGAGCATATTTTTTATCCGTCTTAATCAGCGTGAAATCATCTGGAATATACGGGTTCAGCTCCGGCAACGACAGCGCAATGCCCTGCGCTTTTTGCTGCCAGTCGGCGAATGTTTTCTCGCTGATTTTATCTACCTGATAAGGCGCATCGACAAAATAAGCGGTTTTATTGTGTGGTTCTTTCTCACTGATATACCAGATGCGCGCATTCTGCGGCGTCATCATCGCTAACCGTTGCTCAACGGCTTTGGCATCGTACCGGTCGGCAATATTCACTGCATCGAGCGTATGCTCGACAGGCACGCGGATCATGGTATCGGCCAGCCATTCCACATAGTCCATATCACGAGTGATGGAGGGGTAACGGAAGTCGAGATCCAGCACGTGCGCCAGCTCGTCAAAATAGCGTTTATCGACACCTTTTTCACGTAACAAATTGATATAACTAAATATTGCGGCGACAACTTCATCTCGATTTGCCAGCCCTTTGTCGGTTAACGTCGCGGAAATCGCTAATACACCGCTGTTGCCATTAACGACAGGATCGGAGTCCGCACGAATGCCCTCAACTAATCCCTGCTTTTGCAACCAGTCAGACAACGTTCCCGGGCTACGATTACCAATCAGGTAGGTCACCAGCTCATCGGTTTTGCTGCGAAACTGTGCGCTGTTGTTATCGATACGAAACTCAACGCGCAGCACTTTACGCGGCATTGCCGGAACATAGTAGATGATGACGCCCTTTTGCGCGTCAGTGACAACCGGGACGGTTATTTCCGGTTTTTCGATATTTCTGTTCGGTACGCGTCCAAAGGTGTCAGCCGCTATTTTCGCCAACTCTGGCAACGGTTTATTGCTGTAAATCACCGCCTTCATCAGGTTAGCTGAGTAGTACTTTTTATGGAATGTCTGTAACGCTGTCAACACCGGGTTGCCCGGCTTATCGCTCAACGTTTCCAGATTTCCGCCGGAGAAGCGCGAACCAGGGTGCGCCGGGTTGATCGTCTCCGCGCTCACCTGCGCCATACGCATACCATCGCGGGTACGCGCCAACGTCAGCTCAGAATTAACGGCATTTCGCTCGCGATCGGCATATTTTTTATCCAGCAACGGATCGGCAATCGCATCCGCCAGACGATCTACCGCCCCGACCAGCGCGTCATTTTCGACTTCAAGATAGAAAGCGGTGCGATAAGGCGCAGTGCTGGCATTGTGGCTGCCGCCGTGCATTTTCAGGAACTCGGCCAGGCTGTCCGGCTGCGGGTATTTTTTCGATCCCATCAGACACATGTGTTCAAGGTAATGCGCCAGCCCCTGATGATCGTCCGGATCTTCCAGCGAGCCGACAGGCACCACCAGTGCAGAGAGGGATTTAACGGCCTGAGGATCGGATACCAGCAACACGACCATGCCATTATCAAGGCGCACGGCCTGATACTGGCGGGTATCTTTATCGCTTTTACGGATGGTTTCAGCTAAAGGCTGCCAACCGGTATCTGCCTGACTTACGGGCGCCCAAAAGGCGACGAACAACAGTAATGCGCTGAACCAGGTGCTGCGGGGCATTCACAAACCTCATCATTAACGTATTCACCTGTTCACTGCAAACAACGCATTTAGCGTGGTCTGAACAGGGCAAGACTCTGTGCTGAACGCGTCAGCCTCTTCTCTTTGTAAGAATCAGTCCGTGACAGAAAGCGCATCATAGTGGAAGCCATCAAATTGCGCAATTTTTATACAATCGTCACGACTGATTAAATCGAAAAATCGGTAACAAATAACGCTGAGACTGTAAAACAATGGTCTCCAGAGTTTCAGGCTCCAGTTGACGCCACAGGCGTTGATACCAGATATCATCACCTTCACCGCGTACCATCATATTGCCTTCATAGGCTTGCAAAAACTTACTGCGCGCCTTTTGCAACGTATCATCGTCATCTAACATGGCATCATTTACGGCGTCATAACAGGTTTTTATCCACGCCCCACCACTTTCCGGTAATACCAGTAGCGGCGATGACATGCCTTCCCGATATCCCTCAATAAGTTGCGACAGATACTGTAACGCCTGCTCTGCCTCCAGTGGAGGGAAACGCCACTCGCCGTCTTTGCGTAAGAACAACCGGCTTTCTCCCGTGCCGCCACTGGCACAGTAGACAAGATGTTCCAGCCAAAGTTGCACACCCTGCGAAACGCTTATCAGAGATGGGCGCCAGCGCAACAATCCGTCTTCCTGTACCTGCGGGAGCCAACCCGTAATTTGTACGCCATTACAGGTCAGGTCAATTTCCATGCTTTGACTGGGCTGACGACAGGCGATAATGCGCTCAGCCAACGACTGCATCTCCTGGTGTTGTGTATCCCAGAGAATTTCACCAAATGCGCCATAGGGAAGCGACCCCGCAGCGCGGAAGCGGCGGAACAAACGCTCTGCATCGTGTTCTTCGACCAGCGTGTTAAGCAACTGCTGATTAAGCTGATAGCGGCTAAGCCCTTCAAGGATAAAGGGTTCAGTTTCCGGGATCTCGCTCTCTTCAGAGCGGAAATTTACCCTCAGGCGCATCTGGAAAAACGCCCGTACCGGATGAGCCCAAAAGCGTTGCAGCGTTTCCAGCGTCAGGGTTTCAGGCATTTCAAAGGGAAGCGGCTGGACAAAATCCGTGTGCGCTTTGCCTGACAGGCTTGCCGCTGGCAACCACTCGCGGGCATAACTTTGCTGCTCACCTGGCAGATAGTTTTGTGCATCAAAGGGCATACGGGTATGTAAACGGGTAATGTGCGCTTTTACTTTCGCTTCACTTTGATCGCTAGTGAGTAATTCATCGCCCGGCAAATAGTGGCTTTGCCCAATGTAATCCATCAATTCCTGTACCAGAACCGACGGGAAGCGCTCACTGTTATCCTGGATTGAGCGGCCGATATAGCTGATATAGAGCGTTTGCTGCGCCGAAATCAGCGCTTCCAGGAACAGATAGCGGTCATCATCACGGCGGCTTCGGTCACCACGCCTCGGTTTTTGGCTCATCAGATCAAAGCCCAGCGGCGCAAGCTGGCGCGGATAAACGCCATCGTTCATCCCCAGCAGACACACCACCTTGAAAGGAATGGAGCGCATCGGCATCAGCGTACAGATATTGACAGGCCCGGCCAGGAAACGCTGGCTGATTCGTTCCTGATCGAGTCGCTGTGCCAGCTCATCACGCAACAACGAAAGCGGTACGGCATCGTCATATTCGGCTCCCAACCCTTCGCCAATAATGGCCTGCCACTGCTGTTCAATCAGCGCCATCGCGGCTTCGGTATCAGCATCCGGCAGGAAGAAATCATTCAGCATTTCGCGACAAACAGGCAGCCACGCCGCCAACGGACGCTCTACTGCCAGCTCCCGGCGCCAGAGATTAAGCTGCATCAGCAGCGAGGCCAAATGCCCGACTAACTCGGCAATCAAACCACTGGACTCATCATAGGGCAATACCGACTGCCACTCACCCTGCGCGCTTTCCATCGCATAGCCCAGCAGCATGCGTGTTAAACCAAATTGCCAGGTATGCTGGCCCGTTGGAGGAAGCGCGAGTTCGCGCACGTTGTCATCATCAATGCCCCAGCGAATTCCAGACTCATTGACCCACAAACGAAGATAGCGCAGCCCTTCTTCATTGATGTTGAAACGCGCAGCCAGCACAGGCACATCCAGTAATGCCAGCACATCCTCCGAGACAAAGCGGCTGTCCGGTAGCGAAAGCAGGCTAATAAACGCCTGTAAGACAGGATGAGACTGACGCGCCCGACGGTCGGAAATAGCATACGGTAGGTAACGATCGGCCGGGGCACTGCCAAAGACAGCCTGAATAAATGGACTGTAGCTGTCGATATCCGCCACCATCACGATGATGTCGCGCGGCGTCAGCGTTGGGTCCGCTTCAAGCATTGCCAGCAACCGGTCGTGGAGTATTTCCACTTCGCGTTGTGGGCTATGGCAGACATGGAACGTCACACTAGTATCATTCGGCTCAAGCAACCGTTTATTGTCGCTACGTGAATACTCCTCCAGGCTAACTCCCGCCACAGCCCGACTGTCCAGCTCAAGAATATCTGACTGAATATTATGCAAAAGGTTATCAGGGGTGATATCGACAAACGCATCCAGCTCCTGGCTGTTTTCCAGTTCCGAAAGCAGATATATGTAGTCACGTCCGAGTTTTCCCCATGAGGCCAACATCGGATTCCCCACATCCTGCTCACCATCGCTGTTAAACAGCCCTTCAGCATTCTGGCTATCGCGAAACAGCGGTAAATGTCGTTCTTCAAAGCTATGCCGACGCTGACGCGCCAACAGTTTAGCCAGATAAGCGGGGTCTTTAATATCCCCCCAGTAGTAACGACAGGGATTGGTAAAAAGCAGATGAATATCAATGTGCTTACCCAGCGCTTGTAATGCCTGCAGATACACGGGCGGTAGCGCGGAGATACCACAAATAAAGACGCGCGAGGGCAAGCCTTGTGGGCAGTCAGATGTACTTTCCAGGGTCTGAATAAACCGCTGATATAAATTGGCACGATGCCAGCGTGGCTGTCCCAGTTCAGCCGTGTATTCCACCAGTGCTTTCCACAATGGCGCTTGCCAGGCCTGAGCGTCTCCTAACCCCTCCACCTGCTGCCCCGCTTCCCACTGCGTCAGCCATTCAGGGCGGTAGACTAAATACTGGTCGAACAAATCCGCGGCGCGTGATGAAAGCTGAAACAGCTTACGTTTGTCTGAGTCGTCGGTGAGATAGTGGCGTAGCAGTGCGAAATCATCGTTATCCAGCAATTGGGGGAGCAGCGTCATCAGCTTCCAGCTCATGCTCTGTTTGCTGAATGCGCTCTCTTTTGGGATATCCGGCAATACGCGCACAAACATATCCCAGATAAAACTCGCTGGCAGCGGGAAATCAATGTTAGCGGCAATACCAAACTTCTGTGCCAGAGTCATTTGCAACCACTGCGCCATACCGGTGCTTTGAACCAGGATCATCTCGGGTTCAAAGGGGTCGTCCAGCCGCTCGCGCTCGACGATATATTCCATCAACGCTTCCAGCACATCCAGACGATTGGAGTGGTAGACCCTTAACATAGCGACTCCTGACTACTGACGATTTGGGCAGTGCAGTCGTGTCATCTGACCCTGCCTGCCCAGTGGGGAAGTAATTTTAACATTGATGCTGACACATCCCGCTACCGTTGTCTGCATTCGGTTAATTTGCCAGTTTAAAGGTGGTGAAAACACATGCAACTGTGTTTGCTGCCAGGCGTGATGCCACAATTGTTGATACTGGCTTCTGACTAAAAAGCTCTTCATCAGCGCCCGCTGATATCCCGAAAGCGCAGTCACGATCATAATCATCAGCACCATTGCCAACATCACTTCCGGCAGGCTAAAACCACGCTGTCTGTTCAGGGTATCAGACATAGCGCCAGCACCTTTAACGGGCAGAAATCGCTCCAGCCATGCGCTGAGAATTCGATAGTACCCTCGATAATCATCCCCTGACGCCATAGCGATATACCTTCATATTGCGCAATAAGCAGCACAAGATCGTCGTCGAGCACACGCAGGCAGACTGTTGCCCCCTGCGTGGAATAGCGTCGACACTGCGTTGCTATCTGCAAGCTCCAGGGCTGCATACGTGCCCATTCCATGGCGGATTGCACCACTGCCTGATGTTGTAGCGACTGGCTTTCCGTTGCCACCCGCGACGCAAAACTCGCCTCCTGTCGGCTCACGCCTTGCAGCAACAGACTGCCGAGAACCAGGAGTAAAAGCACCATTGCAAGCGATGAAACACCTCGCTCACGGTTCACAGATTGAATCCTGTGACGTCATAAAATGCCTCAATCACCTTTTGAGGCTCGGCGTTACTTCTCCCGCGCAGGTGCAACGAAAGCACTGGCGCAAATCCGCTGATATTCAGGCGATCCACCTGAAATACCTCAATCTGAATAGAATCCGGATCGGTCATTTTATCCCAACCTTTTCCCTCGCAGGTTGTTGCGCCACGCAAGGTTTCCAGCACCTTATCTTGAACACGAAATCCAACGGCATCGGCCTCCTTTGCCGGAATATCGTCCCAGACACCGTTGCTGTTGGCATCCCAGCGTGCAATGACACAGTCTCCCGCGGCTGATATCATCAGCCCTTCTCCGATACAGTTTCCCCGACAATAGCCAGCCCGCTGGAGATGCTTCGCCACGGTATAGATCCGCTGCCAGAGCTCATCTTCAAGCACCAGCTGACGAGTGTTATGCAAAATCTCGCGCTGCAGTGCAGGTAAAAATCGCGCAGCGCTGAGGAGTAAAATGCTGCTTATCACCATAGCGATAAGCACCTCAAGCAGTGAAAAGCCACGTTCACTTACCGACATTGATCCGCCTCACCGCGTTCGCAAAGCCTGATTCGCCCCCAACCAGACACCACCACACGCCATTCACCTGCAGCATTCTTCAGGTAGATATGCCCGGCCCATGCGGTATTACGTAGGCCGAAAAAAGCCAGTGACGGTGTTATCTCTGCCATCTCGACATCAGCCCAGAGTGGCGTAAATATCAACGGTGAAACAGGCTGACACGACGTTTGTGACGCCGCTGAACTTGCCAGACACCATGTTCCCCCTTCGCGGAGCACGTTGATGACGTGATCACGATTGCGCCAGTTAGCATCTTCACGCAATTGCAGCAGGTAATCCCGCACCTGGCAGGCGGTTTGCCACAGACGCTGTTGTTGCTGCCAGCGCTGCCAGCCATACAGCCCTGATGCGCCAAGCGCCGCGACAATCAGCATTGCAATCAGGGTTTCGAGAAGCGTGTAGCCGTGTTGTTTTTTCATGTCGCCAGTATGGCGTGAGAGAAATTAATAACGAGGGGGAAATTCAGCTTCTTCGGCAAGCTACGGAGAATATTTATCGCATTGCATCACGTTGCAAAACTTCAGGAATCAGCGCCGCAGAATAGAATGTAAGGCAAAAAAAAACCGACGCGTAAGGCGCCGGTTGTGACAGGATTAACCCCGATCAGATAGCGACCGGTGCTTTAATGCCTGGATGCGGATCGTAACCCTCAATATCGAAATCGTCGAAACGATAGTCGAAAATTGAATCTGGCTTACGTTTGATAACCAGCTTCGGCAGCGCGCGCGGTTCACGGCTAAGCTGCAGATGCGTTTGATCCATATGATTGCTGTACAGGTGCGTGTCGCCACCGGTCCAGACAAAATCACCGACTTCAAGATCGCACTGCTGCGCCATCATGTGAACCAGCAAGGCATAACTGGCAATGTTAAACGGCAAGCCGAGGAACACATCGCATGAACGCTGATACAGCTGGCAAGAGAGTTTGCCATCCGCCACGTAGAACTGGAAAAACGCATGACACGGCGCCAGCGCCATTTTATCCAGTTCGCCGACGTTCCACGCGGAAACGATAATACGACGGGAATCCGGGTCGTTTTTCAACTGGTTCAGCACCGTCGTGATCTGGTCAATATGACGGCCATCCGGTGTTGGCCATGCACGCCACTGTTTGCCGTACACCGGACCTAAATTACCGTTCTCATCTGCCCATTCATCCCAGATTGAGACGTTGTTTTCATGCAGGTAGGCAACGTTGGTGTCGCCCTGCAAAAACCACAACAGCTCATGGATGATCGAGCGTAAATGGCAGCGTTTAGTCGTAACCAGCGGAAACCCTTCCTGCAGATTAAAACGCATCTGATGGCCAAAAATGGAAAGCGTTCCGGTTCCGGTACGGTCGTTTTTCTGTGTGCCTTCATCCAGCACTTTTTGCATCAGTTCTAAATACTGTTTCATGGTTCCTCAGGAAACGTGTTGCTGCGGGCTGCGACGATACGCCCAAACCATCATAATAATACCTGCGACAATCATCGGGATAGACAGGATCTGCCCCATGCTGATGTACTGAACCCATGTGCCGGTAAACTGCGCATCCGGCTGGCGGAAGAATTCGACGATAATACGAAACGCGCCATAGCCAATCAGGAACAGACCGGAAACCGAGCCCATCGGACGAGGTTTGCGAATAAACAGGTTAAGAATGATAAACAGCACAACCCCTTCCAGCGCCATCTCATAAAGCTGTGAGGCATGGCGAGGCAAAGAGCCGTATGTGTCAAAAATAGACTGCCACTGCGGGTTGGTTTGCAGCAATAAAATATCTTCTGTGCGGGAGCCAGGGAACAACATGGCATACTTGAAGTTCGGGTCGACGCGCCCCCACAGTTCACCGTTAATAAAGTTACCCAGACGGCCTGCGCCCAAACCAAACGGAATCAGTGGAGCAATAAAATCAGAGACCTGGAAGAATGTACGCTTGGTGCGTTTGGCGAAGATAATCATCACCAGAATCACCCCGATAAGTCCGCCATGGAAGGACATGCCCCCATCCCAGACGCGGAACAGATACAGCGGGTTATCAAGGAACAGCGGGAAGTTATAGAACAGCACGTAGCCAATACGCCCGCCGAGGAAGACCCCGAGGAAGCCTGCATAAAGTAAGTTTTCTACTTCGTTTTTGGTCCAGCCACTGCCCGGGCGATTAGCCCGGCGCGTCGCCAGCCACATCGCAAAAATAAACCCCACCAGGTACATCATGCCGTACCAGTGAAGCGCGACGGGTCCAATTGAGAAAATGACCGGATCGAAATCCGGAAAATGCAGATAGCTACTGGTCATCTGTCACCACAAGTTCTTGTTATTTCGCTGAAGTCAGACAGCAATTGATAAGCGCGCCTGCATAATGCAGGCGCTCCAAAGGTGCGAATGATAGCACAAGGGGATCGCAGCGGATGCCGGGAAGATGTAAAAGATCTGTATAGGTAATCTTTACCCCCCGTATTGCCTGATGGCGCTACGCTTATCAGGCCTACAATCCTCCGCGAATCAATCCTCCCATGCCACGGCGCTCCATAAAGGCCGCCACCTGATGGCGTACTTCCGTCGCCAGTTGCGCTTCCAGGCTGCGCTGCGCCAGCGTTTGCGCTTCGTCAAAATCGATATGGCGCAGCAGGTATTTCACACGTGCGACAGAACGCCCGTTCATCGATAAATGCCGGAAACCAAGGCCAATAAGGATGGTGACACACATCGGGTCACCCGCCATTTCACCACACAAGCGCAAATCGATGCCGCTTTTCTCCGCCTCCTGCGCAATCATGGCCAGCGCACGTAACATCCCCGGATGCAGGCTGTCATAAATACTGGCAACGCGCGTGTTGTTCCGATCGACAGCCAAAATATACTGGGTCAGATCGTTGGTCCCAACCGAGATAAAATCGATCCTGTTTGCCAAATGCGGCAGCATAAACACCATCGACGGGACTTCCAGCATGATGCCAATGCGTGGTTTTGGGATCTCGTAGCCGATCATCTCTTCCACTTCGCGTCCGGCACGTTCTATCAGGCGTCGCGCTTCATCCACTTCATCAATACTGGTCACCATCGGCAGTAAAATGCTCAGGTTTCCGGTTGCCGCATTCGCACGCAGCATGGCGCGAACCTGGATCAAAAAGATCTCCGGTTGATCGAGCGTTATGCGGATCCCTCGCCAGCCAAGGCATGGATTCTCTTCGCTGATGGGCATGTACGGCAGTTGTTTATCGGCCCCGACATCCAGCGTACGCAGAGTTACGGGCTTATCGTTAAACATCTGCAGCATGCCCTGATACTGCGCGACCTGCTCTTCTTCAGATGGAAAGCCGCTTTGCAGCATGAACGGAATTTCAGTACGATACAGCCCGATACCGTCAATTCGGCTACCCAGCTTCTCTTCATGTTCCGGACTTAGCCCCGCGTTGAGCATCACCTTCACGCGCTCGCCGCTTTTCAACTGTGCCGGTTGATTAACATCATCTTCCGCCAGACGGCTCAGTTCGATCTCTTCACTAATGAGACGCTGGTATTCCTGGATTAATACCGGCTCCGGATCAACCAACAGTTCGCCACGATAGCCATCCACCACCAACGTGCGGCGGTGCAACACAGACGGCTGGATATCAGCCCCCATTACGGTCGGGATCCCCAGCGCACGGACCATAATCGCCGCGTGAGAGTTGGCGGCACCATCCCTGACGACAACCCCTACCAACCGGTCCTGGGGAAGTTCCGCCAGCGTAGTGGCAGACAGCTCATCCGCCACCAGCACGAAACGTTCCGGCCAGGCATTCGGTCCCTGAACAGAGTCATCAAGATGGAACAGCAAACGCTGCCCCAACGCGCGCAAATCCCCGGCGCGTTCTTTAAGATAGTTATCGCTTAGCGCGGCAAACTGTTCGGCAAACTTCTCAATGATCGTTTTAACCGCCCACTCGGCCACCGAGCCGTTATCCACTTCCGCGAACAACTCGCGGCGCAGACGGGTATCGGAGAGCAGGTGCGAATAGAGATCAAAAATTGCCGCCGTCTCTTTCTGTGCCCCGGCAGCAAAACGCTTACTGTAGCGGCGAAATTCATTCGCGGCTTCTTCCAGTGCGCCAGTCAGGCGTTCACGCTCAAGCACCGGATCCAACGTTGAAGCCTGATACACCTGCTCCATCAGCGGCAGCGTGGCATCCTGCCAGCCTTCAGCGATTGCCACACCGGGAGCGGCAGGCAACGCACGGATACGCGTTTGCCGGTATTGCCCAAATAGCGCGGTTAACTGCGACTGAGACAGAATAGCGGCCATTTGTGTGGCAAGCGTGACCAGAAAAGATTCTTCGCTTTCGTCGTACTGGCGCAACTCACGTTGCTGTACCACCAGGACGCCTAATAACTGGCGTCGCTGGATGATCGGTACGCCTAAGAACGCACGAAAACGTTCTTCTTTCACCGAAGGAATATATTTAAAGCTGGGGTGTTTTTGCGCATCGGCGAGGTTGATAGGTTCCGCCAGCCTGCCAACCAGGCCAACGATCCCTTCATCAAACGCCAGTGCAACAGTGCGACCGCGTGGTTTTTTAAGTCCTCGGGTCGCCATCAGGTAATAACAGCGTCGGTCGTGATCGGCCAGGTAGACCGAGCAGACCTCTGTATCCATCGCAAGACAGATGTCAGTAACCAGAATATTCAACGCCTCATTGAGACGTGGGGCACTGGCCACCTTTTCGACTATTTCGCGCAGGCGGGTGAGCATAATTTGCGTAGCTTAACCTCTTTTACGTCTGTACGCAGGTGCGCTTTGCGGCTTAGGAGTGCTCTCCTGAAGCGCCATCACAACACTTGCGAATTCTTTCATCACCCTGCGATAGACATCGCGTTTAAATGACACCACCTGTCGAACCGGATACCAGTAACTCACCCAGCGCCAGCCGTCGAACTCAGGTGTACTGCTGGTTTGCATATTGATTTCAGCATCGCTGCTGACCAACTGCAGAAGAAACCATTTTTGTTTCTGGCCGATACAAACCGGCTTTGTGTCCCAACGCACCAAACGTTTCGGTAACTTGTAACGCAACCAGTTACGAGTAGAAGCAAGGATCCGCACATCTTTACGACTCAGACCGACTTCTTCAAAGAGTTCCCGGTACATCGCCTGCTCTGCTGTCTCTCCTGCATTTATCCCGCCTTGCGGGAATTGCCAGGAGTGCTGACCAAATCGCCGGGCCCACATGACCTGCCCCTGGCGGTTACAAATTACTATCCCTACATTCGGGCGGTAGCCATCGTCATCAATCACCGGACTACCTCAACATAAACCTTATATACAAACGATTGTTTCACACTCCAGAGGGGCGGTAAACCACTCTGTTAAGGGTGCGATATTCTAATAACAATTGAATAACTCACAGCAAAGGGCCGAGTTATAAACAGAAGATACGCTACATAGGCGATTTTATTCACCTTTTCTGTGGATATAGTTGTGAAGAAGTACGGAATTACTATGGGAAAACCCGGAACAGTCTGAATAAGACATCCATCACATAACAAAAATAGTCTTATATATTCATTAAGTTAAAAGCAACAACCGTAGCTAAACATGCAGAAATGTGATGTGCATCACGCATACGATCTTCGAGCTGATGAAAGATCGACCAGCGTTGGTTTTATCCACAGATTATGCCAATAAGTTAGGCACAATTTGTGTGAAAATTCGATTTTCGTCGCACGTCAAGGCTGTAAATTGAAACAGTAGTGGGGGTTTTTCACAGTTATCCCATCTTTCTGTGGATAACATGGTGTAAGATCCTGTTCATTGTCAGTGACCAGAATTGGAAAACCCCGTTTTCTGTTGCGCAACACTCTACATAAAAATATAAAAACCACTATAAATCATGCAATTGGATAAAGCATGTGGAAAAAGATAAACTCTGTCCACACGGTATAAAATCATTGCTCATTTTTTAACCCAAGGGTAAACCTGATGCCAGAACTCCATCCATTGCTTTCTCCTCCTGAATCCGAAGCCCAGTTGCTGCACCAGGCACGGCAACTTTCGGGCTACACGTTGGGAGAACTGGCGGCGATGGCAGGACTCGTTGCGCCAAAGGATCTGAAGCGGGACAAAGGCTGGATTGGCGTGCTGCTGGAAATCTGGCTTGGGGCCAGTGCGGGCAGTAAACCGGAGCAGGATTTCGCCGCGCTGGGCGTGGAGTTAAAAACGATCCCTGTGGATAGCCTTGGCAGACCGTTGGAAACGACCTTTGTCTGCGTGGCGCCGTTAACCGGCAATACCGGCGTGACCTGGGAAACCAGCCATGTTCGACACAAGCTTAAACGCGTGTTGTGGATCCCCGTAGAAGGTGAACGCAGCATCCCTGTGGCTGAACGTCGCGTTGGCTCCCCGCTGTTGTGGAGTCCGAATGAAGAGGAAGATCGACAGTTGCGTCTGGACTGGGAAGAGTTAATGGACATGATTGTGTTAGGGCACGTCGAACGTATCACCGCCCGTCATGGTGAAGTTTTACAACTACGCCCAAAAGCCGCCAACGCCCGGGCGCTTACCGAGGCAATCGGTGCCCATGGTGAACCGATCCTGACTCTGCCACGCGGATTTTACCTGAAAAAGAACTTCACCCGCGCATTGCTGGAACGGCATTTTCTATTCCAGGCTCAATAACACACCCTGACCTTTCGCCCGTCGCGTTACGCGCCTATAATTACCGCTTCTTTTTTTTGGCAGGACTTTGTTCGATGTTATTTGCATGGATAACCGATCCTAACGCCTGGCTGGCGCTCGGTACGCTGACGCTGCTGGAGATCGTTCTCGGGATCGACAATATTATTTTCCTTTCTCTGGTTGTAGCAAAACTCCCAACAGCACAACGCAATCATGCCCGACGAATCGGGCTGGCGGCAGCGATGGTGATGCGCCTGGCGCTGCTGGCATCCATCGCCTGGGTAACGCGGCTCACTAATCCGTTATTCGAGCTGTTTGGCGAGGCGATTTCAGCGCGCGATCTGATCCTTCTGCTCGGCGGATTGTTCCTGATCTGGAAAGCGAGTAAAGAGATCCACGAGTCCATTGAGGGCGAAGAGGAAGGGCTGAAAACCCGCGTCTCTTCTTTCCTCGGCGCGATTGTGCAGATCATGTTGTTGGATATTATCTTCAGTCTGGACTCAGTAATCACCGCAGTAGGCTTGTCCGATCATCTGTTTATTATGATGGCAGCCGTCGTGATTGCCGTGGGTGTAATGATGTTTGCAGCCCGCCCAATCGGTGAGTTTGTTGATCGTCACCCTTCGGTAAAAATGCTGGCACTCTCTTTCCTGATCCTGGTTGGCTTCACGCTAATCCTGGAAAGCTTCGATGTCCATGTGCCGAAAGGATACATTTACTTCGCGATGTTCTTCTCTATCGCGGTAGAGACCCTGAACCTGTGGCGCAATAAAAAAAATCCGCTCTGACAGATACTATCGCTCCCCGCATGGGGAGCGAATACTCCCCGCACACCTTCCCTCTCTCACAGATTAAGATTTTACTGCTTTCGCCCTGCACAACTTCGCGTTATTACTAAACTAGTGTCAGACGCAGGCCATGTGAGGATAAGCAGATGAAAAAATGGGCAGTTTTAATTTCCGCCGTCGGGCTGGCTTTTGCCGTTTCCGGATGCAGCAGTGATTATGTGATGGCGACAAAAGATGGTCGAATGATCCTGACTGATGGTAAACCAGAAATTGACGATGATACCGGTTTGGTGAGTTACCACGATCAGCAAGGCAATGCGATGCAAATTAACCGCGACGAAGTCTCTCAAATCATTGAGCGTTGATGGTTAAGGTCAGCCACGCTGCTGGCCTTAACAATTTTGCTTCCCTTTTTCCCTTCCCTCAGCCATTTTTATAATCCTTATGTCGTGATTATAAAAAGGAAACGGCTATGCAATATCACCGTATACCCCACAGCTCGCTGGAAGTCAGTACACTGGGGCTGGGCACAATGACGTTTGGTGAACAAAACAGCGAAGCCGACGCACATGCACAGCTTGATTATGCCGTAGCACAGGGCATTAATTTGATCGACGTTGCCGAGATGTATCCGGTACCGCCTCGCCCAGAAACCCAGGGACTCACCGAAACTTACGTGGGCAACTGGCTCGCCAAGCACGGCAGCCGCGAAAAACTGATCGTTGCCTCTAAAGTCAGCGGCCCGGCGCGTAACAATGACAGCGGTATTCGACCAAATCAGGCGCTGGATCGTAAAAACATCCGTGAAGCGCTGCACGACAGTCTGAAAAGACTGCAGACCGATTATCTCGATCTCTATCAGGTCCACTGGCCGCAGCGCCCGACAAACTGCTTTGGTAAGCTGGGATATAGCTGGACGGACTCCGCGCCGGTCGTTTCCCTGCTGGATACGCTGGACGCGCTGGCAGAGTTTCAGCGTGCAGGTAAGATTCGTTACATCGGTGTTTCCAACGAAACGGCTTTTGGTGTAATGCGTTACCTGCACCTGGCAGACAAACATGACCTGCCGCGTATCGCCACTATCCAGAACCCGTACAGCCTGCTGAACCGCAGCTTTGAAGTTGGACTGGCCGAAGTGAGCCAGTATGAAGGCGTTGAGCTCCTGGCCTACTCGTGCCTTGGTTTTGGCACCTTAACCGGTAAATACCTGAACGGTGCGAAACCTGCCGGCGCACGCAATACGCTGTTTAGCCGTTTTACGCGCTACAGCAGCGAGCAAACGCAAAAAGCGGTAGCTGCCTATGTGGATATCGCCAAACGCCATAACCTCGATCCTGCGCAGATGGCGCTGGCCTTTGTTCGTCGTCAGCCGTTTGTCGCCAGCACACTGCTGGGCGCAACGACGATGGAGCAGCTAAAAACCAACGTTGAAAGCCTGTATCTGGAGTTGAGTGAAGAAGTACTGGCGGAGATTGAAGCGGTGCATCAGGTGTATACCTATCCTGCACCGTAATTTTTAGTGCCTGATGGCGCTGCGTTTATCCGGTCTTCCTGTAGGCCGGATAAGACGCTTGCGTCGCCATCCGGCAATGTTACCGGCGGCGCTGCCAGATCCACAGCGCCGTAATCGCCAGGGCAAACAGCGCACCAAATCCAACGCCGATGGCTACCGCAGGAATACCCACCAACACCGCCAGTGAGTAGATACCGAGCATCAGCAACATCGCGCTGTTTTCACCCAGGTTTTGCACCGCAATAGCGTTGCCCGCCCCCACGCTTTTTTTGCCTCGCTCCTGTAACAACGCATTCAATGGCACGACAAAAAAACCGCCCAACACGCCGATAAGCATCAGTAAGGCATAGGCTGGCAACAGCGCATGCTGGAGCGAGAAAATCAGGACGACCACGCCAATCAGGATCCCCGCGGGCATACAGCGCGACACCGTTTCCAGCGTCACCAGTTTTGCTGCCGCACCGGCACCCACAACAATCCCAATAGCCACCATAGCGTTGAGATAGGTCGGCGTGGCGTTATCGGTAATGCCCAGCGCAACCGGCACCCACAACACCAGAAGAAAACGCAGCGTGACGCCCGCGCCCCAAAACAGGCTGGTTCCGACCAACGAGAAACGTGTTTCGCCGTCGCGCCACAGCGAAGAGGCGGCACAGAAGAAACTGCGCGTCATTTTCCCCAGATGCCAGGACTGACCGGGGCGAGCCGCGGCCAGTTTCGGGATATACAGGTTAGCCACCACGGCACCAGCATAGGCCAGGGCGCAGGCGGAAAGCGCAGCAATGACATGCCAGTCGGCCAGCACACCGCCAGCAACAGAACCCAGCAAGATAGCGGCAATGGTTGACGCCTCCATCAGGCCATTCGCTTTCACCAGTTTGTCGCCAGTCGTCAGCTCACCCAGGATGCCATACTTGGCCGGAGAATACGCCGCCGCGCCAATACCCACCAGCGTATACCCGAGAAATGGGTTAACGCCGAAACAGATACTCGCCGCCCCCAGCAGCTTGAGACCGTTGGCGAACATCATCACTCTGCCTTTCGCAAAGCTATCCGCGACCTGCCCGACAAAAGGGGCAAACAGAATGTAAGCGCCCACAAACACCATTTGCAGGATTGGCTGGCTCCAGTCCGGGTAGAACTGCGCCTTGAGCAAAGCCAGGGTAGCAAACAACAATGCGTTATCGCCAAACGCGGACAAAAACTGCGCGGCGATAACGGACATCATCCCTTTGGACCAGATTGAAGTGCTAGTGTGTACTGACTCACGCATGTTGTTTTTCCGGTTCATCAACCCAGCTTTTCAGCGTGACAAAATCTGGCTTACCGCTGCCGAGCAGAGGGAGTTGTTTCAAGTGGCGGATATCACGCGGTACGGCAAGCTCTGGAATGCCGTGGATGCGCGCATACTGGAGTAATTTTTCACGGGTCAGCTCGCCGTCGGTAGTAAACAGCACCAGCGCTTCCCCTTTATTGGTATCGCTCTTGATCGCCGTGGCATGCATTTTGTCAGCAGATACCGCCAGCGCCAGCTGTTCAACCATTTCCAGTGACACCATCTCACCGGCAATTTTGGCAAAGCGCTTGGCGCGCCCCTGAATCTGCACAAAGCCATTTTCATCAAAGCGCACCACATCACCGGTGTCGTACCAGCCGTGTTCTATCTGGCCCTGTGCATTTTCTGCGGTTGGGACTTCCAGTACACCCGGCTTTTCGACGCGCAGATAGCCGCTCATAATATTAGGGCCTTTCAGCTGTAAACGCCCGCCATCTTCAATACCAGGAACCTCCAACAGTCGGGCATCCATACCAGGCAGAATGCGCCCTACCGTTCCCGATTTCGCCGCCATCGGTACGTTAATCGACACCACTGGCGCACACTCCGTCACGCCATAGCCCTCAAGGACGCGCAGACCAAATTTCTCCTGCCACAACTGCTTCGTGCTGTCTTGCAGCTTTTCGGCTCCGGCAACAACATAGCGCAGACGGTGGAAATCGTACGGGTGAGCAAACCGCGCATAATTGCCGAGGAACGTTGAGGTACCAAACAACACGGTGCAGTTACGGTCATATACCAGCTCAGGAACGACGCGGTAATGCAGCGGACTGGGGTACAAAAACACTTCAGCGCCGGTCAGCAACGGCGTGAATAACCCTACCGTCAGGCCAAACGAGTGAAATAGCGGCAATGCTGACATAAAGCGATCGTCGGCGGTGAAGTCGGCAATCGTCTTAATCTGCTCGACGTTCGCCAGAATGCTCTTATGGCTGTGTACGACACCTTTCGGGTGGCCTTCTGATCCCGAGGTAAAGAGGATCACCGCGGCCTCTTCAGGCTGCTGTTTCACCTGTGCCAGGTGCGGAGCCAGCAGATGTGAAAAAATCCACAGCTTATCGCCAAAGGTCACATCGGCCTTCAAGTCCTCCAGATACACCCAGCGCACTTGCGTGAGTTGTTCCGGTAAATGCCAGAGCTTACCCTTATCGAGAAACTGCCGGGAGGTAAAAATGGTTTTGATTTCTGACGCGGTAATGGCGCTGGTTAACCCCTTCACACCCGCCGTATAGTTCATCATGGCCGGGATACGTCGACGCGCAATGGCGCCAAAAATAACCGCCGCGCTGATACCCGCATTTGGCAGCATCAGGCCGATTCTTTCACCCTCGGTGCTGTATTTTTCCAGAATACGTGCGACAAACAGCGTTTTCGTCAGCAGTTTGCGATAGCTGTCCGGCGTGAAATTAATATCTTCTATGCAGTTTTTGCCTGCGCCAAACCGGTATTTTGCCGCCAGCAGAGACTCGTATAACGTTTCACGCGGGCGGACGGCCATACGCGCTTCCATCATAATCTGGTGCAGCATTTCACCGGCGATTTTGCGACGATCGCGCGCGCGCGGCGCTTCCGGCATCGGCAATGACGTTGGCGGTAGGATATGGATGCTGATTTGCGGAAAGAATCGCCGTTTAACCAGACCTTTCAGACGGCTGAAATGGGTCAGTTCCGCGCCTTCGATACGCACAGGCACCACCGTCGCCTTTGATTTTGCGGCAACGAACCCGGCACCGTCGTAGATTTTCATCAGTGAACCGGTGGTCGAAATACGTCCTTCCGGGAAAATAACCACCGGTCGGCCCTGCTCGACCAGGCGTACCAGATGTTTAATCGACATCGGTTTGGTTGGGTCTAGCGGTACGAAATCAATCAGTGGAGTGAGCCAGCGCATATACCATTGCTGACTAATAGAGGTGTAAACGGCAAACACAGGGCGAATCGGTAAAAAGAGCGCCAGCAGGATACCATCGATAAATGAGACATGGTTAGGCGTGATTAAGACGCGTTCTCCCCGAAGCACGCCGACATCGCCCGTGACACGAACACGAAAAAGTACGCGAAACAGGTTACGAAAAAAGCCAAATAGCATCTCAACTCCCTGTGCCATTAATTATATAAACATCAATGATGGGAGAGTATACGAGTTGGGGAATGGGCGCGACAGATAACGGGTAAATAGAGTCCGAAAAAAAACCTGCGCATCCGCGCAGGTCGGTGCAAGAGACAGGTACGAAGTGCGTACCGAATAATCTCACCAATCAATACCTCTGGGATCTTGATTGTGGTCGTCACCGCGCCGTTCCGCCAGTTGGAAAACGCAAAGGAATGAACCCAAGTGCAACGAGTTGTGTAAATTATCGGTTACTGTTACAGATACGCTGGAGGCAAAAAAAAACCTGCGCATCTGCGCAGGCTGGTGTAAATTTTGTGATCAACCCGAAAGTTGATTTCACCTATCAATACCTCTGGGATCTCAACTCTATCAATCCGCTCTCTCCCCTCACCAGCGAACAATCGCAACAGCACATCGCAAAGTGTAAGCAAAGGTTTTCATTTTCTATTTTCTGTCTTACTTCGCTCGTGTCCGCTCACATTTGCGACGTCCTGACGGGCAATCTGCTTGAACAGACAGCCGTTTTCCGTAACACTGGCGGGATGTAAGCGTTTACCCACAACAGGTACTATCATGGCGACCATTAAGGATGTAGCCCGACTAGCTGGTGTATCAGTCGCCACCGTTTCTCGAGTGATCAATGACTCCCCCAAAGCCAGCGAAGCATCGCGTCTGGCTGTAATGAGTGCAATGGAATCACTCAGCTACCACCCCAACGCCAATGCGCGTGCGCTGGCACAACAATCTACTGAAACCGTCGGTCTGGTAGTCGGTGATGTGTCCGATCCGTTCTTTGGGGCAATGGTTAAAGCTGTCGAGCAGGTGGCCTATAACACCGGTAACTTTTTACTGATTGGCAACGGCTACCATAACGAGCAAAAGGAACGTCAGGCGATTGAGCAGCTTATTCGCCACCGCTGTGCAGCCCTCGTGGTCCACGCTAAAATTATCCCGGATGTCGAGCTGACATCATTGATGAAACAGATCCCCGGTATGGTACTGATCAACCGAATCTTACCGGGATTCGAACAACGCTGCGTTGCGCTGGACGACCGTTACGGTGCCTGGCTGGCAACCCGTCATCTTATTCAGCAGGGCCATACGCGCATCGGTTATCTGTGTTCCAACCACAGCATTTCAGATGCGGAAGACCGTTTGCAAGGCTATTACGACGCGCTGGCGGAAAGCAATATTCCGGTAAACGATCGACTGGTCACGTTTGGCGAGCCCGATGAAAGCGGCGGCGAGCAGGCAATGACTGAGCTGCTTGGTCGCGGCAAAAACTTCACGGCTATCGCCTGCTATAACGACTCAATGGCGGCGGGCGCTATGGGTGTGTTAAACGATAATGGCATTGATGTACCAGGCGAAATCTCGCTGATTGGCTTTGATGATGTACTGGTTTCGCGCTACGTGCGTCCGCGGCTGACGACGGTACGTTACCCTATCGTGACGATGGCAACCCAGGCCGCCGAACTGGCGCTGGCGCTGGCCGAAAACCGCCCGGTCCCGGAAATCACTCACGTCTTTAACCCAACGCTGGTACGTCGGCATTCCGTTTCGGCGCTGACTGAGCCGGGAAATTCTTCGTCAAACGATTAATCAGGATTGCGTCATGACAACGATGTTAGACGTTTCACGACATGCTGGCGTATCGAAAGCGACCGTTTCACGCGTACTTAATGGTACGGGGCAGGTTAAAGAAAGCACGCGCCAGAAAGTCTTCAACGCCATGCAGGCATTAGATTATCGGCCTAATTTTTTAGCGCGTTCACTGGCAAACCGCACCAGCAACAGCATTGGTTTGGTGGTGTCTACATTTGATGGATTCTACTTTGGTCGTTTGCTGCAACAGGCATCACGCCAGACGGAGTCTCACGGCAAACAGCTGATTGTCACCGACGGACATGACACACCAGAGCGTGAGCAGGAAGCCGTTCAAATGCTGGCCGACCGCCAGTGCGACGCCATAATTCTCTACACCCGCTACATGAGCGAAAAGGCGATTCTGTCGCTGATGACCCGCATTGATATGCCATTGCTGGTCATTAACCGCGACGTCAGCCAGGCCCGCGACCGCGCGATTTTCTTTGAACAGGAAGACGCGGCGTTTCAGGCAGTCGATTACCTCATCTCGCAAGGACATCGTGATATTGCCTGCATCACCGTCCCCGGCCATACGCCAACCGGTAAATCCCGGTTGATGGGATATCGTAAAGCGCTGGAAAAAAACGGAATTCCCTGGGAACCCGCCAGGGTCAAATACGGCAATTCAACGATGACCAGGGGCTATGAAGCCTGTCGTGAACTGTTAGATGAAGGGGTGAAATTCAGCGCACTGTTCGCCTGTAACGATGACATGGCGTTAGGTGCATCGAAAGCATTACATCAGGCTGGACTAAAGATCCCCGAGGATGTTTCGTTGTTTGGTTTTGATGATGCGCCCAGCGCGAAATGGCTGGAGCCAGGACTCTCCACCGTCTATCTGCCTATCGATACCATGATAACCACGGCAATCGATCAGGCTATTCGTCTGGCTAATGACGAAGACGTAGAACCCATTCCACCGTTTACGGGCACCCTGGTGTTGCGGGAATCGGTGACAACAGGGCCGTATTATAAATAATTCTTAATCAGATGCCGGATGGCGGCTTCGCCTTATCCGGCCTACAGGTCCCACCGCTAATTGCGTAGGCCGGATAAGCGTAGCGCCATCCGGCATGCAATCAGACAAGCTCCAGCGCTAACAGCTCTTCAATGGTCTGACGACGACGAATCAGTCGCGCCACGCCGTTATCAAACAGTACTTCCGGTAGCAGCGGACGGCTATTGTAGTTCGACGACATCGACGCGCCATACGCACCGGTATCATGCAATACCAGGTAATCTCCCGGCACTACCGCAGGTAATAGACGGGTTTCGACTTTGCCGCCTTCCTGTTGGGTAAAAACATCGCCCGATTCGCACAGTGGACCGGCAACCACCGTCTCAATCTGCGCCGCATTATCCAGCGAGCGGCCATCCCCGGCCAATGCGGAGATATGGTGATAGCTGCCGTACATTGCCGGTCGCATCAGATCGTTAAAGCCCGCGTCGATCAGCACGAAGTGACGACTGCCCATCTCTTTCACACTGCGCACTTGCGCCACCAGCACACCCGCTTCCGCCACCAGAAAACGACCTGGCTCGATCTCAAGCTTCACCGGATGCCCCAGATGTTTGGCTATTTGATCGCGTGCCGCGCTCCATAAACCAACGTAGTGATCGGTGTTGATCGCCTCTTCTCCTTCGCGATATGGGATCGACAACCCTCCGCCCGCAGATATAGCGTCCAGATCCTGACCGAATTCAACAACCTGACGCACCATCGCGCCACACACTTGCTCCAGATGGCCGTAGTCCACACCGGAGCCGATATGCATGTGAATGCCCACCAGTTTCAGCTGGTAACGTTGAATAACTTCCAGCGCCGCCGGAAGGTCGCTATACCAGATACCGTGCTTGCTGTTCTCGCCGCCGGTATTGGTTTTCTGGCTATGCCCGTGACCAAAACCTGGGTTGACGCGCAGCCATACACGATGCCCTGGCGAAACCTGGCCCAGCTGTTCCAGCATATCAACCGACCCGGCGTTTACAGGAATACGTAGCTCATGCACCCGGGCCAGCGTCGCCTGGTCAATCATATCGGCGGTAAAGACGATTTCATCATTCTCCGGCACAAAACCTGCCGCCAGCGCACGTTCAATCTCACCCAGCGAGACTGAGTCCACCTTCACGCCCTGCTCACGCATCAGACGCAAAATATGAATATTCGAGCAGGCTTTCTGGGCAAAACGCACCACGTCAAATTGACTCAGTTTGGCTATCTGCGCGCGGATAATCTGCGCATCGTAAACCCATACCGGACAGCCGAATTCGGCGGGCAGACGCAGCAGGTTATCTGCGGTCAGGTCAGTATCAGTGCTGTTGAGTGGGCGTGGCATGGTGTGCTCCGGTATTGGCTTTTTTATGATTACGCCACAGCACAAAGAGAATAAAAAATATCGTTTTATCGCGAGTCTATGCAAAAATGATATGGAATGTTTATTTGAGGATCGCCAATGCCCGCCGTTAACTTGCGCCACATTGAAATTTTTCACGCCATTATGACAGCAGGCAACCTGACGGAAGCCGCACGGATGCTGCACACCTCGCAGCCTACCGTCAGTCGCGAGCTGGCAAGATTTGAAAAAGTTCTGGGGTTAACGCTGTTCGAACGTACGCGAGGCCGGCTGCATCCTACAGTGCAAGGACTACGCCTGTTTGAAGAGGTACAGCGATCCTGGTATGGCCTGGAGCGGATTGTCAGCGCCGCCGAAAGCCTGCGTGAATTTCGTCAGGGCGAGCTGTCGATTGTCTGCCTGCCCGTGTTCTCGCAGTCCTTTTTACCGCCGTTGCTGCAACCCTTCCTCACCCGCTACCCGCAGGTTAACATTCAGATTGTGCCGCAGGAGTCGCCGCTGCTGGAAGAGTGGCTATCAGCACAACGTCACGATCTCGGGTTTACTGAGACCCTGCATACCCCCGCCGGGACTAAACGCACTGAATTACTGTCGCTGGATGAAGTTTGCGTGCTGCCGCAGGGACATCCGCTGACCGGGAAAGCGGTATTAACACCGCAAGATTTTCAGGGGGAAAACTATATCAGCCTGTCGCGCACCGACAGCTATCGCCAGTTGCTGGATACCCTGTTTAATGATCATCAGGTTAAGCGCCGAATGGTCATAGAAACGCACAGTGCCGCATCAATTTGTGCGATGGTACGTGCCGGCGTGGGGATCTCAGTAGTAAACCCGCTGACCGCCCTGGATTACGCAGGCAGCGGGATTGCCATCCGGCGTTTTAGTGTTTCGGTACCTTTTACCGTCAGCCTGATTCATCCACTGCATCGCCCGGCATCCGCGCTGGTTGAGGCTTTTACGGCACATCTACAGGCCCATCTCCACCGGATTACCGACCCGCTGGAGGCTATTTTGCAGTCTCAGGTGAAAGCATAAACGTCACGGCATCCTGCGCATGGATTGCCGCGGTATCGAAGACCGGCAACGGGCTCATTTCAGTGGGAACCAGCAGGCCAATTTCGGTGCAGCCGAAGATCACCCCTTGTGCCCCCTGACGAGCCAGTTGCTCAATCACGCTCAGGTAATAGTCGCGGGACGTTTCGCTAAATTCACCAAGGCACAGCTCCTCGAAAATAATCTGGTTTATTTTATGTCGGTCGTCAGCGTCAGGGATTAGCGTGCTAATGCCAAATTCCATCTGTAAACGCCCACGATAGAAATCCTGTTCCATGGTGTAACGCGTGCCCAACAGCGCGACGTTACTCATCTTCTGCTGTTGTATAGCCCGCCCTGTTGCATCGGCAATGTGCAAAAACGGGACATCGCAGGCCGTTTCAATGGCCTCGGCCACTTTATGCATGGTGTTGGTACACAGCACAATCCCCTCAGCACCCGCTTGCTGTAACCCCAGCGCAGCCTGCGCCAGGATCTCCCCTGCCCGCTGCCAGTCACCGTTCGACTGACAGGCTTCAATCTCATGGAAATCGACGCTGTGCAGCAGAATTTTCGCAGAATGCAGACCGCCCAGATTCTGCTTAACCCCTTCATTAATCAGACGATAATAGGGAATAGTGGATTCCCAGCTCATTCCGCCTAACAGACCGATCGTTTTCATCATTTTCCCTTATTCGTGGTGGTCCTCCCAGTGAACCAAAGATGTGATCAACTTTCCACATCTGTCGGCGCACATTTCCTTTTTTTATTTCCTGATATAAATTTAATGAAATAATGTTTCATTTTATTGAGAGAATACCGAATGTTTATTTTTCATAAAGAAACCACGCTTGAAGATCTGGGTAACGGCGTTACCCGGCGTATTCTGGCTCACGATGGCAAAATGATGGCCGTGGAAGTCAATTTCGAGCAGGGCGCAGTTGGCCCGATGCACAACCATCCGCATGAACAACTCACGTACGTTTTATCGGGTGAGTTTGAATTTACAATTGGGGAAGAAAAGCATGTCGTCAGTGCAGGAGACACCCTGTACAAGCAACCCAATATCATGCACGGCTGCGTCTGTTTACAGCCGGGAACATTGCTCGATACCTTCACGCCGGTGCGCGAAGATTTTCTGCACGGGTAATTTCGCTGTTCTCAAGCCGTGCTACTGAACGGTTTGAGAACACGCTAAAATGCGTACTCAGTTCCCTAAAAATGAATGCGTTACAAGGTGGGGCATTTTCCTTCGATACCAGTTCGCATAAGCGTTAATCACCCAATGCGCCTCGCCATGTGGGCGATTACAGTCACGTTATCTTAATTAACGGTGACGGATCGCCATGACAAAAATGACAACAGCCACTCCACATGACGCAGTCTTCAAACAGTTCTTGTACCATCCCGATACCGCAAGAGATTTTCTGGATATCTATCTTCCATCAACCTTGCGGGAGCTATGTGATCTGCAAACGCTAAAACTGGAATCAGGCAGTTTTATTGAGGATAGCCTGCGAGCCAGCTACTCCGACGTGCTGTGGTCATTAAAAACAAACGAAGGCGATGGGTATATCTATGTTGTTATCGAGCATCAGAGTTCGCCAGACGCTCACATGGCATTTCGGCTGATGCGCTATGCCATGGCTGCAATGCAACGCCATTTGGATGCTGGCCATAAAACATTACCTTTGGTGATACCGATGCTGTTTTATCATGGCGCTCTCAGCCCCTACCCCTTTTCACTCTGCTGGCTGGATGAGTTTGACGATCCCGCATTGGCACGACAGCTTTACTCAGCAACATTTCCGCTGGTGGATATCACAGTAATACCCGATGACGAAATTATGCAACATCGCCGTATAGCACTGCTGGAATTGATGCAAAAACATATCCGCAAGCGTGATTTAATGGGATTAGTGGAACAACTAGTCTCGTTGCTGGCTACGGGATACGCTAATGACAGCCAGCTCAAAACGCTATTTAATTACATGATGCAGTTTGGAAATACGCCTCACGTTGATAAATTTATCCGTGAGGTTGCCCATCGGGTACCACAGCAAAAGGAACGTCTGATGACTATCGCGGAAGTATTGCAACAGGAAGCCAAACAACAAGAGGCATTACGCATTGCCCAGATGATGTTAGCGAATGGTATTAGTCATGAAATTATACTAAAGATAACCGGGCTGTCTGCTAAGGATCTCCTCGCCAGGCAGGCGGCTCCACATTGAAATAGGTAGCAATGGGAGCCCGATAATCAATTGATCTATCGGGCTTCCTGCTCACTTACACCCCAATATCTCTTAACTTCTCGCCAGCCATCAGCTTACGTTCGATATGCTCAAGCGTAACATTTTTGGTTTCAGGAATAAGCCAGAAGGTAATACCAATAAATACGACGTTCAGTGCGGCATAAAGCCAGAACGTACCCGCGGCGCCAATACTGTCGAGCAACGTCAGGAAGGTTGCGCCGATAATCATGTTCGACACCCAGTTCGTGGTGGTGGAACAGGTGATGCCAAAATCGCGACATTTCAGCGGCTGAATCTCAGAACACAGGATCCACACCACCGGTGCGGCGCTCATTGCATAACCGGCGATACACATCATGGTCATGCCGACTGACAGCCAGGAAAGCCCACTGGATGCGGTGCCGTTATCAAACTGCATCAGGCAATAGCCGAGGACCAGGGTCCCAATGGCCATCACGCTGAAACCAATTTTCAGCGCCGGTTTGCGCCCGGCTTTATCGACTGTAAAAACAGCAATAAAAGTCGCGAACATAAAGGTTAAGCCTACAACCAACGTCGCAATCATCTGCTGTTCAGTGGTGGTAAAACCGGCCATTTTAAAAATGCGCGGCGCGTAGTACATAATGATGTTCATCCCGGTGAACTGCTGCATTGCCTGCAACAACATGCCAAGGAAAACCGCGCGCCGTACGTTACGGTTAATTTTAAACAATGCCCAACCGCCCTGCTTCAGCTTCAGGCTTTCACGAATTTCGTTCAGCTCATCACGGGCCTTTTCTGAGGTATCACGCAACATGCGTAATACTTCTTCTGCTTCAATATGGCGACCTTTCTCTGCCAGCCAGCGCGGGCTGTTAGGCAGGAAAACGACCAGAACAATCAGCAATACTGCCGGGAGCGCCAATACGCCCAGCATAGCGCGCCAGTTACCGCTGTAGCTAAACGCGGTATCGGATAAAAAGGCCAGCACAATGCCCAACGTAACCATCAGTTGATACATACTGATCATCTTGCCACGCACATTCTCACTGGCCATTTCAGACAAGTAGAGTGGCGCAGTGTAGGAGGCGATACCTACGGCAACGCCCAGTACCACGCGGGCAACAATGAGCATTTCCACGCTGGAAGCCAATGCCGACCCCAGGGAACCCACGACAAACAGGATCGCCCCGGCCATCAGGCTGTATTTGCGCCCCAGTCGGAATGACAACCAGCCATTAAACAGCGCACCAATTGCCGCCCCCAGCATCATACTGCTCACCACCCACTCCTGCAGACGGCTGGTCAATACAAAGTGATCGGTGATAAAAGGCAACGCGCCGGCAATTACGCCGATATCGAGGCCAAATAACAACCCTGCGACAGCCGCAGAAATAGAGACAAACAAGTTCATACGTCGCGTATCGCGCTGCGTACGCGGTGTTAAAGCAGCTTCATGATTAATTGAGACCATTTTTTCCTGCCAGATACAGAGTAAGCCATGTCGATGAAAGTAAGGGATCCCTTGCAGGAAGCGTCAGGCGGGAAACGGCAAAAACATGGATGAAATTGCTGCACCACATCGTTATGTGATGGATATTCCAATTTTAAAATTTACCGCTAATTACTCAATTAAATTTAATACACTGATATTAAAGAGTATTAATTATTACCAATCCATACATATATAATTATGTATGGATTAATTTATAAACAGAATATGGATTAATATAACTTAAAACCAAAAAAAACCCTGCCATTGGCAGGGTTTGTTGATGCTGGACGATAAATTAACGCGCCAGCCAGCCACCGTCGACCGCAACGGTATAACCGTTAATGTAGTCAGATGCGCTGGAGGCCAGGAACACAACAGGCCCCATCAGATCGCTTGGCAGACCCCAACGGCCCGCCGGGATACGATCGAGAATTTCGGCGCTACGCTGCTCATCGGCACGCAGCTGCTGTGTGTTGTTGGTCGCCATGTAACCCGGCGCGATCGCGTTCACGTTGATGTTATGTTTTGCCCACTCGTTGGCCATCAGACGCGTCACGCCCATTACGCCGCTTTTAGACGCGGTGTAAGACGGAACGCGGATGCCGCCCTGGAAGGAGAGCATAGAGGCGATATTAATAATTTTACCGCCGTTACCCTGGGCAATGAAGTGCTTCGCCGCCGCCTGAGACATGAAGAACACGCTCTTAATGTTCAGGTTCATCACGTCGTCCCAGTCTTTTTCGCTGAAGTCGATAGCATCTTCACGACGGATAAGACCGGCGTTGTTCACCAGAATGTCGATATGACCGAATTCTGCAACCGCACGCTCGAGCAGTGCCGGAATACCATCAATCTGACGCAGATCGGCGGTCAGGCTTAAAAAACGGCGGCCCAGTGCGGTAACACGTTCGATGGTTTCAGTCGGCTCAACAATGTTGATACCCACGATATCACAACCCGCTTCCGCCAGACCCAGCGCCATCCCCTGACCCAAACCGGTGTCACAACCCGTCACAACGGCGACTTTACCTTCAAGAGAGAATGCATTCAAAATCATTGTAAATCCTTATTTTTTATAATGCCCGTCACAGACAGGCTGAGTAGCCGCCCGCGACTAGCGCAGATCTTTGACTGCAACGTGGTCCATATCATCAAAGACCTGATTTTCGCCAACCATGCCCCAGATGAAGGTATAGGCTTTCGTACCCACGCCAGAATGGATAGACCAGCTAGGGGAAATTACCGCCTGCTCATTGTGCATCACGATATGACGCGTTTCCTGAGGCTGCCCCATCATGTGGAAGACACAGGTGTCTTCTTCCATATTGAAGTAGAAATAGACTTCCATACGGCGTTCATGGGTATGGCACGGCATGGTATTCCACAGGTTGCCAGGCGCCAGTTCGGTCAGACCCATGCTCAGTTGGCAGGTTTCCAGTACGTCCGGCACAAAATACTTGTTGATGGTACGGCGGTTACTCGTGAGATCATCACCCAACGTCACTGGCGCAACGTCGGCTGGGGTCACTTTTTTGGTTGGATAAGTCATGTGTGCCGGCGCACAGTTGTAATAGAACTTGGCGGGTTTTGCAGGGTCAATGCTTGCAAAAACAACCTCTTTTGCCCCTTTACCGACATACAGCGCATCGCGATGACCAATTTCATAGCACTGGCCGTCAACGGTAATCGTGCCCGGTCCACCGATGTTGATCACGCCTAACTCACGACGCTCCAGGAAGTAGGTTACGCCCAGTTGCTTACCCACTTCGCCACCCACAGATACGGTTTTGCCCACTGGCATAATGCCGCCAACAATAATGCGGTCAATGTGGCTGTAGACCATGGTGTATTCGTCAGCAACAAACACTTCTTCTACCAAAAACTCATTACGCAGCGCCTGGGTATCCAGGGTTTTAGCATGCGCACTATGGATGCTTTGTCTTACGTCCACATTTACCTCCAGTGATAAATTGACCGTGAATTCTTGAGCGATAGCAAAACGCCGTTCCGTTTTACCTAATGCGTTCATGATATCCCTCCCGGAACGGGTTTTCAATTATAACTAAAACGATGTTTCACTTTTTCCGCATCTTATTATCAAAAGTGTAATTGCGATCACGCTAGCCTGGATAAGCGACCACCCCCGCACCAAAGAAAATAAACAAATTACAAATAAAACAGTTAGTTATTAAAAATCAGTAGAGCATAGCTAATAAGAGGTAAAAGTAGCGTTGTGAAAAAACAGCCCTGCTGAAGAGGAATTCACACACCTTTTCTTACAAAGTGCGTTGTGAATCACACGAAATGAAACGACGTTTTGATAAGTTAGCGTTATTTTAGAGTGGATGTTTCTGTAACTGGCCTTGCCCTCCTTGTGGAGGGCTTTTTTACATGAACCGGGACTGCGCGGTGGTGGTGTATCTGACAGGGGATTTTAAAGACTTAATCACGTTCGATGGCCAGTGCGACGCCCTGGCCACCACCAATACATAACGTTGCCAGCCCTTTATGCGCCCGGCGTTTAACCATCTCGTGGACCAACGACACCAGAATACGGCAACCAGAGGCACCAATTGGGTGGCCGAGCGCAATGGCCCCACCGTTCACATTCACCCTACGCTCGTCCCATTCCAGCATTTTCCCAACGGATAATGCCTGCGCGGCGAATGCTTCATTGGCTTCAATCAAATCGACATCCGCCAGCTGCCAGCCGACGCGCTCAAGGCAGCGACGCGTCGCGTACACTGGCGCAATCCCCATGAGTGCGGGGTCAACGCCGACGCTGGCAAAAGCGCGAATACGGGCCAGTACCGGTAAATTCAACGCCTGCGCTTTGGACTCGCTCATCATCATTACGGCGGCAGCACCATCGTTTATCGATGACGCATTACCCGCCGTTACCGACCCGAGCCTGTCAAAAGTGGGGTCCAGACGCGCCAGCCCTTCGGCGCTGGCATCGGTGCGCGGTTGCTCATCGGTATCCACCACAAAGGATTGCCCATTACGCTGGGTCACCACCGGCACGATTTCATCTTTAAAACGTCCAGCATCAATCGCCATCCGCGCTTTGTGCTGCGAGTGCAGCGCGTAGGCGTCCTGTAATTCGCGGCTGATACCATATTCTCGTGCCAGATTTTCAGCGGTAACGCCCATATGGTAGTCGTTGAAAGCATCCCACAGTCCGTCATGAACCAGGCTGTCGACCAGTTGACTGTTACCCAGTTGCGCACCAGTGCGGCTGTCGGTGAGGACATGCGGTGCGCGACTCATGTTCTCTTGCCCGCCTGCTATCACGATATCGGCTTCACCACACTGGATAGCCTGAGTCGCCAGGTGCAGCGCTTTCAAACCTGAACCACACACATCATTAATGGTAATAGCGGAAACGGTATTGGGTAACCCGCCATTGATAGCAGACTGACGGGCCGGGTTCTGTCCAGCCCCTGCGGTGAGGACCTGGCCCAGGATCACTTCATCAACAGCGTGAACATCCACGCCAGTGCGTTCCAGTAATGCCCTGACCACCATGCTACCTAATTCAACGGCAGAGTGGCGCGCCAGTGTTCCCTGGAAGCAGCCAATCGGTGTCCGTAACGCCCCGACTATCACAACCTCTTTCATCACCACCTCAGCGCAAAATAACATCGCAATAGTAGATGATTGTTAAAAATAGTTATCAAGGTTGTTTAAAAATGGTGATTTTTATCACAAAGGAAATAGGTATCATTTATTCGTCATCGCAACGCCACTTTGCTGTAAATGGTCACGCAACCAGCTTCCCGCTACCCCGGGAGGGGATTTCTTATTCCATAACAGATCGATTGAGATAGCTTTTGGCCAGCCCGGTATCTTCAGCTGAACCAGTGGTTTTTCTGCCGCAAACTCTTCCACCAGCGCGCAAGGTAGTGCGCACCAACCAAATCCCTGTACCGCCATACTCAGCAACAACAGGTAGTTGGGAGCAGACCAGACAGGGCCACGTGCGACGTTGGTCCCACTTTCCAGATAAGTATTCAGACGCAGTTCGCGCCAGGTGTGGAGCTGCTCCCATTGCAGATTTTTTTGCGTCACCAGCGGATGCGTGGCCGCAACGTACAGTCCCATCCAGGTTTGCATCGGCAAACGCGTGACGCCCATATCTGTCGGATAATTTTCTCGCGCTTCGATCAGCCCAACCTGCGCACGTCCTTTTTGCAGCAGATCGATCACATCGTCATCTTCACCAATCAGACATTCAAATTCAGTGTGGGGGAATTTGCGGTCAAACTGCACCATCAATTCTTCCAGTACATCCGGATGCAGCGTGTCAGAAAGAACAAAAGTCAGACGCGCTTCCGTATTACCCGACAGCGAAATCGCCGCTTCATCCAGGCGCTCGCTGGCCGTCAAAATGGCCTGCACATAGCCCAGCACCCGCTTACCTTCTTCAGTCAGCGTTGGCTGACGGGATGAGCGGTCAAACAGCGCAAAGCCAAGATCGGCCTCCAGATGTGCAATCGCCGTGCTGATGGTGGACTGGCTTTTACGTAGCCGCCGGGCCGCCGCAGAAAATGAACCGCAGGAAACGGTCTCCACAAATGCCGTTAACGCTTCAGGGGAGTAACGCATGAACTATCTACTTTATCGATGGATACTATCTTTTAGATATCACATAAAACGATAAAATTGCCACCATTCCGTTATCCGGGCATCAAAGAAGGTTTGTAGGTTATGCAACACGATACTGTCCAACGTCGCTCATTAGTGGAGCGCATTTTTCATGCTGTCTGTTTTGAGGGCATTGCTACCGCGATTCTCGCACCAACCACCGCATGGTTGATGCAGCGCTCGGTACTGGAAATGGGCGGGCTGACCATTCTGCTGGCAACGACAGCAATGATCTGGAATATCATTTATAACGCCCTGTTTGACCGGCTGTGGCCATCACACCTGGTAAAACGTACGGCGAAAGTGCGGGCATTTCACGCCTTAGGCTTCGAGAGTGGTTTTATTGTCATCGGGGTGAGCATCGTGGCGTATGTGCTGAACGTTAGCCTGCTTCAGGCATTCACGCTGGAAATAGGTTTCTTCCTGTTCTTCCTGCCATACACCATGTTCTATAACTGGGCTTATGACACATTGCGCGAGCGCGTAATGAAGCGTCGTCAGCAGCGCGTTACTGCCTGATAATTCAAAGAATAGTCGGAATTTTCTCAATTCCGGCTATTCATCCATTCACCAGCCCACTTGTTCACACCTCCCCCAGCCCCTCTCATTTGTGGTAAATTGCGCTTCTTTTTGTTTATTTTATAGTTGATACGTTCAAATAATGTCGAAATTTTGGTCAAAAGAAGAGACTCTCTGGAGCTTCGCACTATATGGGACTGCCGTCGGCGCAGGAACCCTCTTCCTCCCCATACAGCTGGGTTCTGCAGGCGCGGTGGTACTTTTTATCACCGCACTCGTCGCCTGGCCTTTAACCTACTGGCCGCACAAGGCGCTGTGCCAGTTTATCCTGTCATCAAAAACCTCTGCAGGTGAAGGGATCACCGGTGCAGTCACCCACTACTATGGCAAGAAGATAGGCAGCCTGATCACGACGCTTTATTTTATTGCCTTCTTTGTGGTGGTGCTGATCTACGCTGTCGCGATCACCAACTCACTCACCGAACAGTTGGCAAAACATATCACGATTGATCTACGCGTGCGTATGCTGGTCAGTCTCGGCGTGGTGCTGGTGCTGAATTTAATTTTCCTGATGGGTCGCCAGGCCACCATCCGGGTGATGGGCTTTCTGGTATTCCCACTGATCGCGTACTTTCTGTTTCTCTCGCTGTACCTGACCGGAAGCTGGCAGCCGACGCTACTCACCGGCCAGATGTCTTTCGATCAGCACACGCTGCATCAGGTATGGATCTCTATCCCCGTGATGGTTTTCGCTTTTAGCCATACGCCCATTATCTCCACGTTTGCCATCGACAGACGCGAGAAATACGGCGAGCAGGCCATGGGTAAATGCAAAAAAATCATGAAGGTCGCCTACGTCATCATCTGCCTGAGCGTACTGTTTTTCGTCTTTAGCTGTCTGCTTTCTATCCCGGCAAACTACATTGAAGATGCCAAACATGAGGGTGTAACCATCCTGTCGGCGCTGTCGATGATGCCCAACGCACCGGCATGGTTGTCGATTTCCGGGATTATCGTTGCCGTGGTGGCGATGTCAAAATCGTTCCTCGGCACCTACTTTGGCGTGATTGAAGGGGCGACAGAAGTCGTAAAAACGTCGCTGCATCAGGTAGGCGTGAAGAAAAGCCGGGCCTTTAACCGCGCCCTGTCCATTATGTTGGTTTCGGCCATCACGTTTATCATCTGCTGCATCAACCCTAATGCCATTTCAATGATTTACGCGATCAGTGGTCCGCTCATCGCCATGATTTTGTTTATCATGCCGACATTATCGACCTATCTGATCCCGGCGCTGAAGCCGTACCGTTCAGTGGGTAACCTGATCACCCTGATTGTCGGTCTGTTGTGCGTATCGGTGATGTTTTTTGGCTAAATGACGTTATCAACGGCTCATTCTCCTGAACGGGGGGCAATGTCGTTCAGCTAACGACCCAGTTTCAGAAAGTATCAACCTGTGTTGGCGGAAGTAATGAACATGCTATCTCAGAGAAAAGGTCCCGTTCACTCATGTTCATCGCGTCTCTGAAGCACCGATTCATGTGAACGTGCAAGGGAGGCTCACCGCCGCCTCCCTTGCATCCCTGGCTCCCGGCACGGAAAATCGTCGCTGCGCGATTATTCGCCCCATCCCTGGGGCTCACCCCTTCGGGGCCATCGCAAGCGCTGTTCAAAATTGCTCCGGCAATTTTGTC
>NZ_SZXJ01000044.1:181485-293616 GCF_005281345.1 Citrobacter sp. wls619 | reverse complement strand
CGGGCAGCCCCGGTCAGCCGTCAACGCCTTATCGATTTTCAGCCGGATATGGGCCATCGCTTCAACTCTCTGATTTTCAGTTAAATCTGTTTTGCTGTTCAGATATATTCAAATAAAAATACAGATGGTCAGGCGTGGCTGGTCCGGCTGAAAATTGCCGACGTGTTTCCGTAAGGCCGGGAGAGCCAGCATGGATGCTGGCTCAGGGCGCGCTTTGCAGGGACGCTACCTCGCGCCCGGCCCGATAGCCTGGAGGAATAAGCGGAGGGTATTGCGCAGCAACAATTTTCCCGTCGGGAGCCGGGATTGTAAAGGGCGTGGCGGAAAACGCCCTTTACACGTTCACGGGTATCGGTGCTTCAGATAAATGACACTGCTGAGGTGAACGGAACCCTGAACAAGAATCACATGTTCACCCGACATGCTTAGCTGGACGGTATTGAACATGGATGAGCCGCACTCCACCTTACTTGATGTAAGAATCCAGTACCTTCAGGACCACGTCCAAATCCTCTTCACGTTTTATTTCATCGCCCTGATGCACAATATGCTCGGTCAGATGACCTTTAATCACCTCACGCATTAATCCGTTTACCGCGCCGCGGATCGCCGCAATCTGCTGCAACACAGCCGCGCATTCATGCGGTTCATCAAGCATGGTTTTCAACGCCACTACCTGGCCCTGAATCTTACTGGCACGGGCTTTGAGCTTCTGTTTGTCGCGGATTGTATGTGACATAGCATTACCTTAATTAACGTAAATCCGTAGCGACAATACCATCGACATTCTACTGGGGGGTAGTATTTGATACTGGGGGGGAGTAGAATCAGGCAAAATTAGACAACTAAGAATCATTCTCATGGGTGAATTTTCTACGCTTCTTCAGCAAGGCAACGCCTGGTTCTTCATTCCCAGTGCAATTTTATTGGGGGTGTTACACGGCCTGGAACCGGGTCATTCAAAGACAATGATGGCGGCGTTTATTATCGCCATAAAGGGGACTATCAAGCAGGCGGTGATGCTGGGGCTGGCGGCTACCCTGTCGCATACGGCCATAGTATGGTTGATTGCACTCGGCGGAATGTATATCAGCAAAGCGTTCACGGCCCAGGCCGTCGAACCCTGGCTACAGTTTGTCTCTGCGATCATTATTTTAGGCACTGCATTCTGGATGTTCTGGCGGACATGGCAAGGCGAGCAGAACTGGCTGACTCAGACACATCACGACCATGACCACGATCACCACCATGACCATGGCCACGATCACGATCACCACCATCACGAACATGACCACCACCACGACCACGATCATAACCATGCCGCGTTGGCAGGGCTGAGCGAGGGTTCGAAAGAGTATCAGGACGCGCACGAACGCGCACATGCCAACGATATCCAGCGCCGTTTTCAGGGTAAAGAGGTGACCAACGGGCAAATTTTACTGTTTGGTCTGACCGGTGGCCTGATCCCGTGTCCTGCGGCTATTACCGTCTTACTGATTTGTATCCAGCTCAAAGCCTTTACGCTGGGGGCAACGATGGTGCTGTGCTTTAGCCTCGGACTGGCGATAACGCTGGTAGCGGTAGGGGTTGGCGCGGCTATCAGCGTACAACAGGCGGCAAAACGCTGGAGCGGATTTAACACACTGGCGCGTAAAGCGCCCTATTTTTCCAGCGCACTCATCGGCATGGTCGGACTCTACATGGGGATTCACGGCTATCTGGGGATCGTCGGTTAACAGCCAACAGAGGGAAACGCGCAGCAACCTGTGCCGCTGCGCGTGTAGCAGGATTAGCTGGCGACGCTTCCCCACACTAACTGCCCTTTGTGGAAGGTCGCGGTGCGAGGGGAAATCCTCGCGACCGCTTCCGCAGAGCAGGACGCATCAACCAGCACAAAACTCGCGTCATCCTGTGCTTTCGGCCACACACGTTCGCCTTTATCGTTCAGCGGCAGTACATCGCCAGTGGCGAGGAACAGCGCCCGCGACAGGTTGAGTTCGTTCGGGCGAATATACAGCTGCGCGTACAGATTGGCTTTCTCCAGCATATCCCCCAGCCCATACGGCGACCAGTGGTCAATCACGCTGTCGGTGCCGGTAATCACCTCCACGCCTTTATCACGCAGCTGTTTCAGCGGCATGTGCAAGGTGCCGATAGGTACCGTCGAGGCAATGGTAATCTGCTGCGCCGCCATACGGGTTGCCAACGCATCAACCTGCTGTTCGTTCAGCGTTGCCAATGCGAAAGCATGGCTGATGGTCAGTTTGCCCTTCAGCTGTGGCGTTTTCTCCACCGTCTCCACCATGTAATTTACCGCCGCCACACCTGCCGGGCTGGTTTCATGCAAATGGATATCCACACCTTTATTGTAATCGAGCGCAATCTGGAACATGGTGTCGAGGGATTTTTCCATGGCCCCATCAACGCTGGTCGGGTCCAGACCGCCCACGTACTGTGCCCCCGCCTGCATTGCTTCACGCATCAGCGGTTCAGACTTCGATAACAGCAGACCATGCTGGGGAAACGCCACGATTTCACAAGCGAAACCGGGCTGACGACGCGCCAGTACCGCCTGCAAGTTCTCCAGATTTTTCAACCCGGAAACTGGCTCAATATTACAGTGGCTGCGGGCAATCGATGTCCCTTTTGATTGCAGTAGATCGATAAGCTTTTCCGCTCGCTCCTGAGTATAAGGCTGCAGTTCAGGTAGCAGCTTTTGTTCCAGGCGGATCATATCCTGAATGGTGGTGCCCGCCGGACGGTTCAATGAGCGCCACGGGCCACCGTAAAAGGTTTTATCCAGATGAATGTGCATATCGCGCATCGCGGGTAGCATGAGCTTTCCGCCCGCATCGTAATGCGGCAGAGCCGCATCCGGATGCTGCTTATTCTCGCGTAGCGCAACAATCTTCCCGTCCTGAATTTCGACAGTTTGCAGTGCAGTACGGGTATGTACCACCACGGCATTTTCGTAATCAAATCCCGCTTCCAGCAGAACGTTATCGAGGTAGTAGTGTTTATCGTTAATCGTCATGGTGTTCTTCGCCCCGCAGGCTGTCCCGACAGGATTAGCAGCATACGCGACTGGCGCCACTGCGCCAAACAGCGCAGCAGCAGTGACCATTTTTCCGCTCTGACTTAAAAATTCGCGGCGGCTGTTACTTTCCTTCATTCGCATCTCCTCTCAGGAATGGACAATATGGGTACCCGTTTCACCGCGCAGTGCGGCAGGCAGGCATTCCGGCGTGGTGATGATCACCCGCTTACCGCCACGAATCAGGAACGTCAGGCTGGCGATAATTTTGGGCAACATGCTGCCTGGCGGGAAGTGACCTTCCTGCATGTAGCGGGTCATTGTCGCGATATCCACCGTATCCAGCGCCTGCTGGTTGGGCTTGCCGAAGTGAATACACACTTTCTCTACGCCAGTGGTGATAACCAGAATGTCGGCGCGGATCTCCTGCGCCAGCAGCGCAGTAGAGAGATCTTTATCAATCACTGCGTCCACGCTGTGATAATCCCCGTGCTCGCTACGAACTACCGGGATCCCGCCGCCGCCTGCACCAATCACCACAAAACCTTGCTGAGTCAGCGTTTTGATCGCCTCAGCCTCGACAATGCGCTTTGGCTCTGGGGAAGCGACTACCCGGCGGTAGCCGCGCCCTGAGTCCTCAACAAACCGCCAGCCCGGATTAATCCGCTGCAGCTCGTCACGCTGAGCTTCACTGAAGAATGCGCCGATAGGCTTGGTTGGATTCGCAAACCCGGGATCGTTCTTATCGACCTCTACCTGCGTGACCACCGTCACCGCTTTCTGCTCACCGCGTCGCGCCAGACGGTTATTCAGCGCCTGTTGGATCAGGTAGCCAATACCGCCCTGAGTATCAGCGACGCAGTTTGCCAGCGGAGTGAGCGGCAAACCTTCGCGTTCGTGCGCGATTTCAGCCCGCCGCAGATCCAGCCCCACCTGCGGTCCGTTACCGTGTGTCAGCACAATGTTGTAGTCCGATGCCAGCATCTCCAGCACCGTGTCCGCCACCGCTTTTACCGCTTCAGCCTGGTGCTCAATCGACTGGCTGGCGTTATCTTTGATAATGCTGTTGCCGCCAATGGCAACGACCACAAGTTCTTTCATCGTATTTTCTTCCGCTTGCAGGCGATTCAGGTTGTTTTCGTCGGTTCCTGCTCAGGCGCAGTAGCCGCTTCACGACTGTCGAGAATATGTTTGACGACGAACATGCCACTCATCATCAGGTAGGCCACAACAAACATCATCGAGCTGCCTTCGGCAAAACCCACTGCCGGGGAGTGAATCACACCAAACAGCGACAGCAGTGCACCGAAGGCGGCGGCAATCGCCCCACGTAACGGCTTGTTCATGATGGCGAAGATAGCGACACAGCCCCACAGCATACTGGCCAGCGGCGCACCGCTTCCCAGATGCACCAGCCCGTCGTAGTACACGCCTTTACTGTGCAGCAGGTCACTGCCCAGTTTCCCCGCAGAGGTTCCGGCGGCCCCCATTACGCTGTTGACGATGGTCAAGGCCCAGTTGGCAATCCACGGGAACAGACAGATGAAAATGACGGGAACCTCGACCTTGGGCGTTTCTCGCACCACCTGGTTGGCGGTCACCACGCCGATAAACACCAGAATCGGCACTATCGCGGTCATCGGAATAATGGCGAGCATAAACGCGCCCAGCCCAAACAGCGGTACCAGGAACATGGTGATGCCAGAAGCGAGGGTATAACCGATGCTGGCGCCCATTGCTTTCCAGCCCGCATGTCCGACATACACAGTCACCGGGAACGGGTTACCCAACATGCAGCCAAGCATGGAGGCAAAACCGTTCGCCATCATAACTTTACGGGTGTTGTACTCATCGCCCGCGGCGTGCGCACTTTCAATGTTCTCGAGGTCAAAAATATAGTTCGCCAGACCCAGCGGAACCGCAGAAGCCAGATACGGTAGCGCATGCGGCAAACCTTGCAGGAAGCTGTCGACATGGATTTCTGGCGGGTTAAAGCCAAAAGACGACATCGAGGCTTTAATCGCTTCCGGGCTTTGCAGACCGGAGATCCATGCCAGGGCCGTACCGGCAATCAGCAGCAGCAAACCGGTCGGAATGCGGGCAAAAATCGGTTTCTTACCAAACCAGTTGATGAAAATCAGCAACAGGACGATGAAAGAAACGGTCGGCGCTTCAAACGCCTGCAGCATGGGGTTCATCGCCAACAACAGCAGACCCAGACCGGATAAACAGGAGAGCAATACCGTACGCGGGATCATCTTGCGGATGGTCTCGCCCAGGAAGGAGCCGCCCACCAGGATCAACGCTTCCACAAAGCACCACACCAGCGCGATTTGGATAGCAAAGTTGGCATCTTTGGTTTGCTGATAAACCGGCATCAGCACCAGGAACGTCACGGTAAAGATTGACGGTGCGCTGGGCCCGGACGGCAGCGCCGTCACATCATTACGGCCGGTGTGTTTTGCCATCTGCAAACCAAACCAGGCGTAACAGATACTGGCCACCAGCACCGCCAGACCAAAGGCTGGCGCAATGCGGCCGTAAACTATTTCAGTCGGGATGCCGACAACAAAAATGAGCAGGCCCATCATTGTCAGCAGGTTAGTCAGGTTGTTGGTCATCAGCCCGAAGTAAGCCGCCCAGTCACCACGTTTCCATTCTAGTTTTATGCTGTTCATGGAATATCCTTAACAGGTTAAGCATCGTTTGCGATCTCGGAGATCGCCCAGCCCTGCAGGTAAGCAACGTTTTTCGCTTCGCTACCGTGGGGCTAACGGTGTTAGCCCCGGTTATTGTTATGAGCAGTAGCGGTCACGCCAGTTGAGGATCGCCTTTTCAAAACAGGCGAACGGCGGGTGTACAATTCCGGCGCCGATCATGCCGATCCCGGCATCTTTATGCGCAATCGCGGTATTGATCACCGGCAGAATGCCGGTGCTGCCCACGCGCGTAATATCGATAGCCGTTGGTACCCCCATAAAACCGAGCAACGGAATGGTGACGTTCGGGTTTTCACCCAACGTGATTTCACGCATCTGGCGAGAGAAGTCGACGGCTTCTTCAACCGTACCGCCCACCAGTGCCACGATGGCAGGTGCCGTCGCCATCGCGAAACCGCCAATACCGTAGGTTTCGGTAATCGCGCTATCGCCGATATCGCGTCCGGAGTCTTCCGGCTTATAGCCCGCAAACATCGGGCCAATCACCTGCTGCGCCGGACCGGTAAACCATTGACCCGGTAAACCACTGATGCGCAGACCGAACTCAACACCGTTACGCGCCATCGTCGTCACTACGGTGCTGTACTCAATACCGTGTGCAGCGTCCATCGCCGCTTTACACATCGCCATCCAGGTCGGGCCGGAGAAGTAATCACTGCTGAGGACAAACTCAAACACTTCCCGCTGTTGCTCAACCGGATAACCGGTCTGAATGATCCACGGCGTCAGCGCCTGAATCAGTAGCGCAGTCCCGGCATTGTTGCGGTTATGGCATTCATCCCCCATGTGCAGCGCCTGCGCCAACATCAGACGCAGATCGATTTCACCCGCCAGCTTCATGGCATCACGCAGCATTGGGCCCATCACATCGCGCATCCAGTTCAGACGATCGATAACGCTCTGATCGTTCGCCCCCATACGTAGGATCTTCGCCATCTGCTCGCTCATATTGGTATATGCGCGGTTGCCGTAGGTTTTGTTCTCAACGATGTGCATGAACATTGAGGCAGAGGTGACGCCCGCCATCGATCCCACACAGTCATGTTCATGGCATGGGGAGAAGATAATTTCGCCAGAAGCCGCCAGTTCTGCGGCTTCATCCAGATCTTTTGCCAGCCCTTCAAAGACCAGCGCCCCGGTGACCGCCCCTTTCATCGCACCGCACATTTTTTCCCAACGGATTGGCGGCCCGGCGTGCAGGATGGTGTTACGGGTCATACCCGGCACCACGTTAATGGCCTGGTCATACCCCACCAGCACCGGATGTGACTGGATAATGCGTTCCAGCGCCAGCTGATTAGCGGCAGCAATTTTGTCTGCCAGCGGAGAATCGGCAATCTGATCCAGCGCCGCGACCACCTGCATGTTACCCTGCCCTGGCGGAGTCCAGTCGAGTTGGGTCACCGGTACGTTCTGCTTTTTCAGGTCATCGCTGAACATCGCGATGCCAACGTTAATCACATTCAGCGGCTGGTTAAACAGTGTCTGGCTCATCAGGCTTCCTCCCCTTTACAGATAAATTCACGCGCCAGCAATCCGGTGTTGGTGCTACTGCTCGCCCAGATAACCCCGGCATCGGTCAGCATCTGGCACTGTTTTTCCAGTGACGGCGTATCCTGATCGGTTCCCAGCACATAGCCAAGAATTTCAAGCGGACGCCCCTCTGCCGCGGCGATCGCTTTGGCTTCAACGATCGCCTCAAGCATCACGCCAACCGGATCTTCATGCGATCCAAAGCCGAGGACGAAATCCATCACGATCACGCCCACTTCAGGATCGCGCGCTTCCTGCAACAGACGACTAATGCGGTTGGTCGGATCGATCATCGGGTGCGGTTTACCGTTGGTAAAATCGTCATCACCGAAATCGAGGAAGGTATGTGCAATACTGCGGTTGAGATCCTGTAGACGGAATGCCGGGTCCGGATGAATGTTGCTGTACACTTCGGCATGTTTTTCCATTGCGGCAAACATCGCTTCATCGCACAGCGTGCCGCCACAGAACAGCCCACGAATGTACTTTTGCTGCGGCGTCAGACGGGCGCGAACCTCTTCAATCAGCGGCCAGTTCAGCGGATGCAGGTCCAGAGTCTCTTTTTTCACGCCCGTCAGCAGTACCGCTTTCAGCGCAGCTTCTTTTGTGCCACGTGCGAACTGCAGCCCCGCTTCATCCGCAGGAGCGGCATCACGTCCGAGGAAACAGACCACGACCGGTTTGCGGCAGGCGCGTGCGCGTTCCAGTACCTTACGGGCCACCGCAGGCGCAGGCGGTTTGGAGATCAGTGCAATGATTTCGGTTTGCGGATCGGCTTCCAACATGCCAATCGCGTCAAGCATCATCAGACCACCAATTTTCTCGCTCAGATCGCGTCCACCCGTGCCGATCAGTTGGGAAATACCGCCGCCAAACTCATGAATACGCACGCTCAGTTCCTGGCTACCGGTACCGGATGCCCCCACAATACCAATGTTGCCGCGACGTACCGCATTACCAAAACACAGCGCCGCGCCGTTAATAATGGCGGTCCCGCAGTCTGGCCCCATCATCAACAGCCCTTTTTCGTGTGCCAGTTGCTTAAGCGCCAGTTCGTCCTCAAGAGAAACGTTGTCCGAGAACAGCATCACGTTGAGGTTATTTTGCAGTGCCTGACGCGCCTCACGCGCGGCAAACAGACCGTTAACTGAGATAACCGCCAGGTTGCTGTCAGGTACGTGCTTTTTAGCACTGGCGAGCGTGGCGTAGCGCGCTTCATGCTGTCCGCCCTGCTCTTTATGCGTGAACAGATCCTCAATCGCCACCAGCGTCTGCTCGTTCGCCGCTTCACTCGCGCCTTTAATGACAATCATCAGATCGCCACTCTTCGCGTCTTCCAGCTCAGGCGTGAGCAAGCCAAGATTCTTCAGCACGCCCTTGTTCATTTCTGTCGCCATTGCCACGAATGCCTGCTCCACACCATCGAGCTTATTTGCGCGTGTTGAAATAGACATCAGTGAGACAGAATCAAAATACGTATTCTTTTTAACAACTATCCTGATCGACATAATTCCCTCCGGACCTGTGGCTCAGGGCGCAGGCATCCGCCATGCCGTACAGCATGTCGCAGCCAGAACTTGAGCCGATATTTTTAATATCAGTTATATATTGCGTAGAAACGTGTTGTTGCTCATTAATAATATGGTTCAGCAGTCGTGCGACACTTTCCCGATAGCGCTGATGAAAAGCCTCCTCCAGCGTAATTTTACTGAGCAATGTCGTATTATTTCCGTCACGCTGCAAGGCGGCTAAAAACGCTCCCCGATATTTTCCCAGTGGGTGTCCTGGAATAAATAAGATGGTACTTAGACCCACTAAATAATCATCGGATGATGGCGTCAGCCCAATACCCAGACCAATTAAACGACTGACGGCAGCAGAGATATTTTCTCCTGTGTTCAGCGCCGTCATTAATGTCTGGCGACGCTGGAGTAGCTCACGGGTGATTTCCTGATAAAACGGGTTGTCACCCTGGTACAGAAATAATGTGTCATCGTTTTTAAGCTGTTGGCGGATATCCTCTTCCCAGCGCGGCCACCGAATAGCTGAGAACGCTGTTGCATCTGGCGTCCACTGTGGCATTCGCCACGGCAGGCACCCGGAAGTCTCTATCCACTTATCCTTACCAACGACAATCCCTGATTCGGTAAAACTGACCGGCTCACCGGGATGAAACAGGTCTTCACAATGCGTCAGCGCCAGCCGACAGCTATTGGGCGCGTTATCACAGCCGTCACTCAGTAACGTCAATAATCGCTGCTGCTCGGGTATGAACAGATTCACCGCGCGGGAAAAAACCTGTTCTACTCGCCCGGTTCCCCGGAATGAAAGAAACGCGCCGTCGGCGGTTAACGCCCGAACGCATCGCCGTGATGGCGTGGCGATAGCGGCGCTCCTCTGTCAGGCTCCGGCGGCAATCAGCAGCTCGGCAATTTCGTGATACCCCTTTTCCCTCGCCAGCTCCAGCGGGGTTTTACCGTATTTATCCGTCATGTGCGGGTTCGCACCATGGTCGAGCAGCAGCTTGACGATCTCCTGCTGCTTTGCGCCACCGTCGTTGAGTACGATAGCTTCCAGCAGCGGCGTCCAGCCAACGAAATTGGTGTGGTTAACATTAATATCGGTACGCAGCAGCAGCTCACGGACGATCTCAACATGACCTTTCTCACTGGCAGGCGTAATGCCGACACCGCCAAAACGACTCAGGCGCTCAAGATCCGGGTTAGCCGGTAAGACCGTGCGCAGCAGTGTTAAATCATTTGTCAGGCAGCTAATCAGAAATGGATTAAAACAGGTTTGATCTTGTTTATTAATATCAGCACCGGCAGCAATCAATAAAGAAACGCAGTCATAATGTTTATTCAGGCTGGCAATAATAATGGCAGTACGGCCCTGGCGGTTGGTGGCGTTAATATCCACATTGTTTTCCAGACAGGATTTTAATCCTTCGGCGTTACCCTGTTCTGCCGCCAGCAGAAATTCAGTAATAAGTTCTTTCTCTGACATAATCACTCTCCTGCAGTTTTTTAGACTCTTCATATTTCCGATAACCTGAGAATAGCAACAGAGTTTAGAGAATAACATCCGCTTAAATTTCATTCATCGTAAGCGTGTCGATTGTTGAATCAAATTTAACAATGAGAGTAAAACGTGCTGTAGTGCAATCTTTCCCTTATGACTGAAGCCGTTTTAGCGGCGAATCAGAGCCTGGGGAAATCAGGCGGCATGCAGCACAGATAGCGGGCCGCAACTAAAATACAGAAGTGTGATTGCCTTCAAATCAAATGTAACTCTAGTGTTAAATTCTGTTCAAAACTGATTGCTCTCGATAAGGATTACAAATACATTCAACAATCATCGTATCGTGGACATCGCAGCATGGCCTGAGGGGAGAACGGATGAATTCAATTTTTACCGAGGAAAACCTGCTGGCCTTTACGATGGCAGCGCGCTATAGCAGTTTCAGCAAGGCCGCTGAGGAGCTTGGCTTAACCACATCGGCCATCAGCTACACCATTAAACGCATGGAGATGGGGCTCGATGTGGTACTGTTTACCCGCAGTACCCGCAGCATTGAGCTCACCGAGTCCGGTCGCTACTTCTTTCGCAAAGCAACCGACCTGCTGAATGACTTCCACGCCATCAAGCGCAGCATCGATACCATCGCCCAGGGGATTGAAGCCAGGGTACGCATTTGCATTAACCAGCTGTTGTATACCCCACAGCACACTGCCCGGCTGTTACAGGTGCTCAAAAAGCAGTTTCCGACCTGCCAGATAACCGTGACCACCGAGGTCTATAACGGTGTCTGGGACTCCATCATCAATAACCTGGCCAATATCGCTATTGGCGCGCCCGATACCCTGCTGGACGGCGGCGGGATTGATTACACCGAAATCGGCGCGATCCGCTGGTCGTTTGCTATCGCACCGGATCACCCACTGGCCTTTATGCCTGAGCCGATTTCAGAGAGTCAGTTGCGCCTGTACCCAAACATTATGGTGGAGGACACCGCGCACACCATCAACAAGAAGGTCGGCTGGTTGCTGCACGGGCAGGAGTCGATTCTGGTTCCTGATTTTAATACCAAGTGTCAGTGCCAGATTCTGGGTGAAGGCATCGGTTTTCTGCCGGACTATATGGTACGCGAAGCGATGGAAAAGTCGCTGCTGGTCACGCGACAGATCCATAACCCTCGTCAGGATTCACGCATGCTGTTGGCAACCCAGCACGCGGCAACCGGTCGCGTAACGCAGTGGATTAAAAAAGAGTTTGGCCCACAAGGGGTACTGACGGGGATTTATCAGGATCTGCTGCATCGGCAGTGATGTGCCGGATAAGACTATCCGGCGGAAATCAGTCTTCAGGCACGAATATCGTCATACTCGCGCGTTTTATCAAACTCATGTTTGGCAAACGGACACAGCGGGATCACTTTGCGGTTTTCGGCGCGCATTTTCTCCACCACCTTCGCCACCAGCAGTTTACCCACGCCCTGACCTTTCAGACTGGGGTCAACATCGGTATGCTCAATGATGCTTAGATGCTCGCCCGTCGGCACAAAAACAATCTCGGCGACCTGCTTGCCTTCAGCATCGTTAACATAAAACTTGTTATGGCCTGCAAGAATTTCCATGGTTCCCTCACTTATTTCTGGCGATATTTCAGCGCACCACTCGGACAGGTATCAATAACCCTGATAACCGTCGCAACATCGACTTCATCCGGGATGATCCACGGTTTACGCTTCAGGTTGAAAAGTTTTGCGCTTCCTCGTACGCAATTGCCCGAATGTTGGCACATCCCCGTGTTGAAATAGACATCGATCTTCTCGCCGGTATAGGCCCGGTAACCTGCATCCAGTAGTTCCTTATTCACGACATTGCCTCGCATTTTTTTATTGTCTGGGTCTAATCATAGACCCATGCGAGGCTGAAGGAAGCGGCGGAAAGCAGAAATATCACTCGGCCCTTTTGTGCAACGACGGCTGCGGCTCCGTCGGCAAATACTCCAGCATCGCCGGCGTTGGCGGCGGCAGGCGATTATCGGCAATATCTCTGTCCACATCGATATGGCTGATCTCGCCATTCTCATGATGGTGAACCGTCAGCACCCTCGCTTTGTTCAGTTCTGTAACCAGCTCGCGGGTAATGCGTAAACTTTCGGCCAGCTCATGGTCTTCCAGACCCGGCCTGCGGCTGCGGCGTTCTACCCGAAAACGATACTGGTTGTACTTCGCCCAACCAATAAGCACCAGACCATTGACCAGGGCGATAAGAATGTAAAACGTCACCGTATCCAGGGTCGTGAAAAAGGGACGCACCCCCATATACGGTGAATGCGCCAGGGCGGTGATTAGTCCTTTGTAGATCAAATAGATAAATCCAACCCAGGCGATGACCGTCAATAGCACATCGATGAGGCGCGGCAGCAGACGCCGTTCGGTAAAAATCAGCGGTTGGTTCATGATTCAATCCTCCCGATACCGCGGTCAGGACTGACCCAGCGCGCCCTGCCGCGTTTGCGTTTGAGCATCACTTTAGGGAACGCCACCAGCGTGGTGAACAGACTCAACATCCAGTACACCACCGGGAACCAGATGATCCAGAACAACGAGGCCCCAATCCCTTTTTCATAGCGCCGTTCAATCATCAGGCTCACCGCAAACTGCAACAGGCAGACCACGCCGAGGATAAGTCCAGTGAAGGCTGGCGGGAACAGATGCTGGACATACAGCGTGTCTGGCATCGGGAATAGCAGCCCTAACAGGAACAGCACGATACTAACCGCATAAGCAAATGCCCAGGCGGTAGAGAAACAGAACTCAAGGAACAGCGGCCACATACGGCGGAATTCCCACGACCACAGGCGGCGCATGTTAACGATAAACACCTCCGCCCCACCTTGTGCCCAGCGCAGACGCTGCTTCCACAGTCCTTTCAACGTTTCAGGCATCAGGATCCAGCACAGCGCACGCGGCTCAAAGAATACCGACCAGTGGCGCAATTGCAGCTTCCAACTGATGTCGATATCTTCGGTGATCATGTCCGGGCTCCAGTAGCCAACTTCAGCCAACGCCCGGCGACGAAACGCGGCAACGACACCTGAAACGGTAAATATCTGCCCGTAGACTCGCTGGGTACGTTTGATTAAGCCGATAATCGACGAGAACTCGCCGACCTGTACGCGGCCAATTAACGTCGAGCGGGTACGAATACGCGGGTTACCGGTCACCGCACCAACGCGCGGGAACTGGATAAGCGGAGCCACGATATAGGCGACGGCATCACGATCCAGTAACGCATCCCCATCGATGCAAACCAGGTAATCACTGCGCGCTGCCGCTGCACCGGTCTTAAGCGCCAGGGCTTTCCCCTGGTTTTCCGCTAAGTGAATCACTCGCAGGCTGGGGTACTCTGTTGCCAGCTGTTCCAGAACATCGTGCGTGTCATCCGTCGAACCATCATTGATGGCAATAACTTCAATATTCTTATATCGCTGAGCCAGTGCAGCCTCGATCGTTTCGCGCGCGTTGATCCCTTCGTTAAAACACGGGATCAAAATCGAGACCAGCGGATTTCCCTCCAGAGTCGGCGGCGGCGTTTCATCTCCCCATTTCCAGTGACGCTCACGGTAAAACCAGAAATAGACCCCGCCGCTTATCCACAATGCAGACATGAACAAGGGCCAGAAGAAGACAAAATTCAACATCACTTCACCCGTGAAGACGACAGCCACGCCAAACGGCAGGCTGAACATCAGGCAAAGTATCAGGAAAGCAATTATGCGATCGGTCATTTTTGCGGGTACCAGTATGAGGAGAACGTCGAACGAATCTCTGACATCTCAGGTTTATCGCTGATGAAATCATCTGGGTAATAGCCGTAGTTGCCTGCGCCGCTTAACTTAAGCTGACGCATCCATTCGGCGAGTTGTTTACCGCTGATTTCGGCCTGTTCCCCGGATTTACGCCAGTCGCGTGCCTGCAGTTCAAACACGGTTTTATCCAGCGCGCCGGGCGTCTGTGCAACAGCATTCACCAGTCGATCAAGCCAGGCGTTAGCATCATTGGCCGGGATTTTCTCCATGAATGGCATCGCCATGGGCGCTGTCCAGTCATAGGTATTCAGGAAATCATTCAGGTTTTGCGCAAACCAGGCTTCACTTTCAGGTTCCAGTACCGGCATAGCATAGATATTACGGGCGGTTTGCACCTGCGGACCGCGAATATTGCGTACCGATTGCGTCAACTGCTTAGTGAAGTCGATCAGCATCTTACTTTTCAGGCGCGTCCAGCGCTCAAACGCCTGAGGGTTATTACGGATTTGCTCGATGCTCCCCGGAAGTCCTGCGGCACGGTAGGCGGCTAACGCCTCTGGCGACGCATCTTCAAAATCCGTCAGGAAGGCATCGTCATGGAACAAGATACCTTTGAAGCTGGCGTGCTTCGCCAGGTCTTCGTAGATCTCGGTAATGCGTTTACGCGCTTCGCTATCCCACGGAGAAAGACGCACATACTGTTCACGATCGATAGCCGTACGTCCGGTTTTCGGATCCCATGCCGTTACACGCGGAATTGAGGCATCCAGATCGAAAGCCAGCACCGGCATCCAGGCGTACACGGTAACCCCGGCACGGGTTTGTAACTGCCAGGAGATATAGTTAAACAGATCGGCGCGCATCGGCAGCCAGCGGTTAGGGAAATAGACCTCGCGAATATTCCCATCCCCCTGCGGATCGGCATATGCCTGCAGGAAGACATGAGAGATACGCATGTCATAGACACGCTGAATCAGCTTATCGATGTTTCTCTTCTGCTGGGCGGGATCTTTGTCATAGACGTAATCCAGATCGACATGCATCACGCGCATCGTCTGCGGTTCGCGCACCTGAGCAACCTGGCTGGCAAAACGCTTGAGCGATGGGTTATCAGAAATCAGTACGCGCGGGATATCATCAAGGAATGCCGCATTCGCCAGCCCTTCATTGAGCGTAAACGCCATCTTATAACCTTGCTCTTTGGCCAGGTTTAAGGTCGTCCCACTGGCGGCACCGTATGGCCAGACCCAGGCACGTGGCGATTTCCCCGTTACCGCTTTAATTTTATTGGTGATCAAAGAGATATCGGTATTAATACGGCGATAGTATTGCTCGTCCGTTTCGTAAGTGCCGGTTTTCTTATCGTAGAGACGGTTTGCCACAGCAGGTTCTTTACTTCCCTGCGGGTTCGCCTCTGCACCGAAGTGCGAATTCCAGGTATGCGCGCCGATTTCCACCAACGGCGATTTACCCATTTCTTCAACCATCTTCCAGGTGGCGAATTTGTCGCGCGCCGTCATCAGGCCACCAAAATCGACTTTTTTGTCCGCAGGGGCATCCACCCAGCTTCCAACCGGTGCCCAAAGAGCTGGCCAGTTGTAAGCTTTCAGCAGCGGCCAGACGCGGGTATAGAAACTGCTATACCCGTCATCAAAGGTGAGCAGAACTGCTTTTTCCGGCAGCACGATTTTACCGTCATGAGCATCCAGAATTTGCTGGACGCTGATCGGGTTATAGCCATTATCACGCAGCCAGGCGATTTGATCGCTCAGCGCGCTGGTACGCACAGAGAGGTAGCGCTGATCGGCTGCATCATCCTCTACATCGTGATAGCCGAGAACCAAAAAACTATTTTTCGGCCACGGGTGATCGGCCGTCAGCGGCGTTCTCTCATCAGGAGGAACGTAGCGAGGCGTCGTATTGTGCGCACTACTGCACGCGGTAATCATCAACCAGCCAGCGATGAGTGCGCTAAGCCATAGGCATCTTTTCAGCATGAACTATCCTTAAAACCTGACATTCAAATCGAAAGCGAGGGAGATATTCCGCTCACGTTTACCGTCGTAGGGGCGTTTATCCCACACCAGCATCACCCCGCCATCTACAACGTTGTTCCATTTAAGCCGTTGACCGTAACCCAACTGGACGATAGCCCCCGCGTCTTCACCTTGCTGCCAGTAGCCGCCCACGCCAGCCACTCCCTGCTGTGTCCACACGGTGTCATAGTGTCGGTAAAGCACCTGCTCCGCGGTCAAGCCGGGTACCACAGAGAAATCACTTTTGGGGTTGTAATACGGCACATTCTCTTTGGTGTTGGTGCTACCGCCGATACCCGGGGTAAAGTCCAGCGTGAAACGTGGTGTTGTCCACATACGCTCTTTTCCACTAAGCCCGTATTCGATACGATCGTTGCCATCCGAGAAATGTGAAGCAGCAAACGACAATTGATACTCTCGCCGTTCGTTTTGGTACCAGCGGACATACATATCGCCGCCGTTGGCATATACGCCGCTACGCAGCGCACGCAGTGGCGTATTGCGGGAAAGACGCTCAGCTGACCCACCCACACGCCAGTTATCATTGAAGTCATGCCAGGCTGAAAGACGGCCCCCCATTTTCTGCCCGTCGCCATAATTACGGCCAGACAGTTCCATTTCGGCCCAGTAATCACGTGAAGTCCATTCAGCACCGGCCGCCAGATCGCGGCTGATGCCTTTTCCTTCTTCAAACTCGCCGGTGGCAAAGTTGAAACCGGTAAACAGTCGCCAGTTGTCATTAATCGGCGGGCTGTAAATCGCAGTATTGATGTTGAAGTCATTCTTACCGCTGACCGGACTATCGGAGGAGATACCCTGCGTACCGCTGATACGCACTTCCGACATTTTGTGTACATCGCGGATCCGTGCCAGACGTAGTGTCGCTTCGTCATCCGGGCTTCGGGCGATGACATCATCGGTCAGCTCGTCGGCCTGTTTCCACTCCTGAAGATCCAGCGCCACATAGGCCTGCTGACGCTCCAGCTCCAGGTTGCTGGGCTCGATCACTTCCGCAAGCTTAAGTTCTTTTTCCGCCGCATGTGGCAATCCACGGGCTTCTAAAACGGAGGCATAGGTTATGCGTAGCCCCTGGTTACCGGAACCCGTTCGTGCCAGATGTTCTGAAAGTTTTTCTGCCTCTGGCAGTTCATTGGCAGCAAGATGATATTGCGTCAGCAGCGTCTGCCCGAGCAGCCAGTTATCGTTAGGCTGTGGCGTTGGCGAGCCATAGATACGACGCAGATACGGGCTCTCTTTGATCAAGTCATCGACTTGTTTTTTAGCGGCAGCAAAGTTTTCATTATCAATATGCGCATAGAACAGATCCTGTTGATCTTCAGGAGTGAGCGGCGTCACAGGGATAGGTCCGTTCGGATAATAGATGCTCGCCAGCATTGCTTCGGTCTTTTCCGGCTGACGTTCGCTAAGCCACGCCGAAGCCACCCAACGTTTGGCATAGTTGGGCACTTCACCGTCCGCGGAGAGAGATTCGTATTCCTGAATCACGTCGGCAGTACGCTTACGCACCAGCAGGGCGCCCATGCGGTCAATTCTCGCCCGGCGCACATCGCCCTGGGCCGCGGGATCATCTTTCCAGGCTGCCAGCAACTGGTCATAGCGGGCAAGCGCTTTATCCGCCACGAGAAAACGCTCATCTTCATTTCGTGCAGAGGTATAAGAAGCGCGCACCTTTTCGGCTGCAGCATCAAGCGCCAGACGCCGCTTAACGGGGTCAGATGTCGGAACCACTTCCGTCAGCCCCAACGCCGGTTCAGCGACACGGTTGGCTGACAGCGCTGACAACAGCGTGGATTTCGCATTTTTGTTACCCGGATCGACTTCATCCGCCTGGCTGGCGACTAACAGCGCATCCCAGTTTTTACCCTGTGAATGATACACATAGGCAAGCAGCGCATCAGAGTCAGCCCCCGGATGCGCGCGTGCCCATTTATTCGCTTCAGTCAGGGCCTGCTGATTGTAACGTGCATCCGCCAGCGTCATGATCCAGCCGGTACGTACATCGGCGTTCTCCGGCTCTTCCTGTACAACGCTCTCCCAGATCGCTAATGATTCATTCCAGCTCTTCTGATTGCGATACGCACGCGCAGCGGCCACTTTGCCGCGTGCAGGCACATCCATCTGCCCACGATACCGCTGCCAGATATCAATGGTTGCTTTATCGTTGTTATCAACCCAACTGGATACCTGCAGCCAGTCAGCCACCTGATTTGGCGTTAACGCACTTTTCTTTCCCTGCTCCTCAAGGTAGCGCAATAACGGTGTGCTATTACCACCTCGTGCTTCAATAATCAACGCATCATAATCTGATACTGCTGCAGAGGCTTGCATTGGGAAAAGAACGCTTGCCGTAAATAAACAGGTTACTGACTTGAAGCGTTTAATAAAGTTGGCATGTCGACGCATACTGAACATATCTGCCCTTATATCTTACATCATAGTAAAAATAAGCGTTTTCAATAAGTTATAGTCATTCCTTGACGGTTGCCGACCATGTAAAGTGCACTGCCGCTTATTTCGTAATATGGCTAAAAATCATTTAATTCTTTCGTCTTATTGACTCCGTATGACTCTTCCACTCGTCGTTGAGAGGCTGGCGAAAGCTCAGGAATTTTATCACTCAGTGTGGGGTCTTGCTATGTTATAAGAAAACTCTTAGGCAAAAAAAGTATTTTAAACCAAATTATCCTAATACTCTTGGGATCGAATACTGGATTTAGATTAAGTTTCCGTGACGAAACCACGTAACCATGATAACTATTATCAGCAAATATAGAAACACCAGGTAACTGTTTGCCTGATAAGCATTTTGAGAATTGACAGGAAAAACCTGATAATTAACAGTAACTGATAACACTATAAATAACATCAGTTAATTTTAAACGGCTAAGTTTCAGGGTGAAATGAGCAACATAAAACCAGGTAAAAAGAATTAGGTAAAGATATAACAAAGTGAAATTAAAGGATTTTATGAACAGTAAGTTTATCCCCTACCAAAAATGGCATTGTGGAATCCCCCAATGAATCCCCGCAGGTAATTGTTAATTCCACTACGCCCTGATGTATTTATCATTCCGCAAAACTGTACTTATCTATTTGTTAAATTATTGCCAATATCAACGACAATCAATTTTTACCCTTACAAAATATAAGCCTAATGCTATAGAATGATGTCCATTGAACCATAAGCGTTTGCGCTTACCCTTTGCGCATTCTTTCAGGTAATCTGGCAAAAGACGCCAACGGGAGCTGGTCAATGAAAATCGTTAACGCGGAAGAAAAGCACATCCCCGCTATCCATACTATCTACGCACATCATGTTCTTCACGGGACTGCCAGCTTTGAGACTGACCCGCCAGATACTCGCGAAATGCTTGTTCGCCTGACTAAGATCCGCGAGCTGGGGTTGCCGTGGGTTGTGGCCCTGCAGGACGAAAAAGTCATCGGTTACTGTTATCTCACCCGCTACCGTGAGCGCTATGCCTACCGCTATACGCTCGAAGATTCGATTTATATCGATCCGGCAGCACAACGTCAGGGCGCGGGCAAAGCGCTACTACACCATGTCATTTCATGGGCAGAAACACACGGCTACCGACAGATGATTGCCATCGTCGGCGACAGCAATAATCAGGGATCGCTGAAAGTCCACCAGCAGGTCGGATTTACCGAGGTCGGCACGCTAAAGAATATTGGCTTCAAGCATGGTCGCTGGCTCGATACCGTATTGCTACAACGTAATCTGGGTGAAGGTAACAGCACACTACCGCCCGATGCTGGCGTGATACTCTGAGGGAAAACGGAGGGGGGCAGCCCCCCTTAATACCTATTCCAGTCGTTTACCTGCTTTATCTACCAGCTACTCGCCATCCTCCTTTGCGAAAGCACCTTTTTGCGCATCCGGGAGGATTTCCTGCACCTCATCAGGCTCAACGTTTTGGCGCAGCAGTGCCCGCACGGTAATGCCCATTTTCCCAAACAACTTTTCCGCACAACAACACGATACCCAGAGGGGTTTCATCGGATAAATTTCTGTGCTGCCGGACTGGCAAGATGGAATGATAAGGTAGATGATTGTTACGCTTGGTCTGTCCGTATAAACGATTCGAAAATAAAGCTAACCGACTAATTTTATTATCTAAGCCACATTAAGGAATATTGGATGTTAAATGCCATTCTGGAAGGTAAAGCGGGAAGAATAACGCTAAATGAAGGGATGCGACAAAGCTGGCGAACTGTTTTTCAGTCCTATGAAGATCTACTCACAGCTGCAATCTGGAGCCGGGTTAACTATTTATCACCTGCTGCAATGCGTCATTTCTTTTCTGCATTGACAGGGAAATCCAGGGATGACTGGGGAGCTTATGAAGCTATCACTTTCTGGCCAAAATTCGCTTTTCCCGATTCCATTGATGAAAAAATGCAGCCATTCACATCTGGTCTGGAACAATTTTCTGAACCGGATGTGGTCATCACCTTCGAACATGCAGCACTGATTGTCGAGGTAAAACCACCTGCTGGAGGGATGCAATATCAGCAGCAATGGCGAAAAGAACTTTATACTTATTTACACGATGATGACGCCAAACCTGTTGTCCATTTTTTAGCCCTGGGCAACCTGCCCGCCGCAGCAGAAACCTGGTTTCACGAATTAGCGACAGAGTTTCCCCAGGTTGAATTTCATGGACTGGAATGGCGTAGACTCAGAGAAATTTTCCAGCATTCAGAATGGAATGCTCCTCAGGATAAGCGCATCGTTGCTGATTGCCTGAAAGCCCTTGCGCTGTACGGCATCCGTGAACCTCTGCTTCCCTGGCACAGATTTAGTCAATTTCTGACAGAGAATCCCCTCTCCGGCGATTTATCACTTATTAAGGAACAATAATGACACATGATCCCTTTGCTCAGGTTCGTCAGGCTCACCGCATCTGCGGGGCGTATTACCAGCAAATTCTGCCAATGATCAATGAAGTTGCGCAGAAAATAGAAACATCTTTTCTCCTCTGGGATACATGGAGTTTCAATAAACCTCCTCGTCGCGGCATGAATCCACTGGAGAGTTGGAAATGGGACTACCTGCCAATGATGGATGTGTCATTCGTCTTTGGCAAACAAAAGCAGCCTTCTTTACCGATGTTGATGACCGATTATGTGATTGATTTTAAACTGGTTACTGACAGTGAATTAGAGTATCACCGACGCACATCACAGTACCCAAAAGATGAAGAACCACTGGCAACCCGGCTGAAAACCCCCGTCGACAAATCCCAAAGTTATCTGAATATTTATCTCTTCTCCGCAGCAAACAATGACACACCGTATTCCTCTCCAGAAGAGATGTGGGACAGCTATGAGGGCTATCCTGATACCCATTCCAAAGTACAATTTTCTGACAATAACCAAATTCGCGGTATCGGATTTTCAGTGCCGCTGATAGATATCGCGAACGACAATGGTGTGAATCTCCTGGTGGAAAAAATTTTGGAACATAGAGAATATCTCATGCAAGGATAACCTGTTATCGCAGGAAAATTTATTTTCTAAGCGTTATCAGAGATTGAGCGGGTAATATTAAATCCAGTATACCCTTATAATTCAAAAGTGATACAGGGGGATTATTCAACAGCGAATAATCTCCCTACATCTCCCTATCGTTCTATAAATGGGACACTGCTTCCCACTTTTCAATCTGGACGGGTTATAACACATGAATTATAAATGCATCTGTTTTCTATCTCTGAGGTTACACCATGAACAAGAACATATTGATCGCAGTATGCGCATTAGGCTTTGTGAATATTGCACATGCCGAAATATATAAATTAGATAGTACGCATACGAATGCGATATTTAATATCGACCATTTTCAGACATCAACCAACCATGGTGGCTTTTACTCCATCAGCGGAGAAGTGAAATATCTTCCAGAGAAACAGCAAGGTGAAATGCAGGTAACCATTCCTGTTAAATCTCTCAATACCGGTCTGGAAGCATTTGATAAACATATCCGTAGCAGCGATATACTTGATGCAGAAAAATATCCGGATATTGTATTCAAATCAATAAAATGGAACTTCTCTGAGGGCAAGCCCGCCTCCATTGAAGGGATGTTGACGATGAAAGGTGTTACTAAACCTGTCACGTTAACGACGACCAAATTCGGCTGCTATATGAGTCCGGTTTTCAACGCTCAGGTCTGCGGTGGCGATTTCTCTGCAAAAATTGATCGTACCCAATGGGGTGTTGATTATCTCGTCAACATAGGAATGAGCAAAACAGTTGATATTAATATTCAGGCTGAAGCAATACGCCAATAACAAGGAAGTAAGAATGAAAGTGAATAAAAAAATTCTGGCCATAGCCTCTGTCGCGATGATGATTTCATCAGGTCTGGCGCAAGCCGAAGCATATAAAGCCAGCACCGAAGAGCACCCCATTAAAATGGTCAACATTGACTCTCTTGAAGATCAAGTAAAAGCCAGAATGGAAAAGGGAGCATTTGGTTATATTCGTGGAGGCGCGGAAGATGAAAATAATCTGCGCAGTAATACCGAGAGCTTTGATAAGAAATTCATCGTTCCACGAGTATTGCAAGGTATTGAATTAAAAAATATCAATCTTTCAACCAGTTTGCTGGGCATTCCGCTAAAAACCCCCATAATCCAGGCGCCAATGGCAGCCCAGGGTCTGGCGCACGAAGCCGGTGAACTCGCCACAGCCCGAGGAATGGCCCAGGTAGGTTCAATTTTCTCTTTAAGCACCTACGGAAATAAAACCATTGAAGACGTTTCCAGGGCATCAGAGGGAAACCCTTTCTTCTTCCAGCTCTATATGAGTAAAAATAATAAATTTAACGAATTTATATTGAATGAAGCGGTTAAACATGGTGCAAAAGCGATCATTCTGACTGTCGATTCACCCGTTGGTGGATATCGCGAAGACGATATAAAGAATAATTTCCAGTTCCCTCTCGGCTTTGCAAATCTTGAGATGTTTGCGAAGCAGAGTGATGACGGTTCAAAAACAGGCAAAGGTTCTGGTATCAGCGAAATTTACGCACAAGCCAAACAAGCCTTCACACCGGAAGATATTAAATACGTTCACCAAATCTCCGGTTTGCCGGTCATTGTGAAAGGAATTCAGTCGCCGGAAGATGCAGAGGTTGCTATTAAGGCCGGGGCTGCAGCTATCTGGGTTTCTAACCACGGGGGAAGGCAACTCGATAGTGGGCCATCTTCATTTGATGTATTGCCCTCTATCGCAAAAGTTGTAAATAAACGCGTGCCCATTATTTTTGATAGTGGTGTGCGTCGTGGTTCACATGTATTTAAAGCTATCGCTAGCGGCGCTGATATAGTGGCTATCGGACGTCCTGTCCTGTACGGTCTAAACCTCGGCGGAGCTCAAGGTGTTGCTTCTGTTATCGAGCAACTCAACAAGGAATTAGTCATCAATATGATGCTCGGTGGAACCAAAGACATCGAGCAGGTGAAAAAAACCAAACTGCTGACCTTACGTGATCTGGAAGAATAAGAGCATGCTTTGGGTTAACGGCGTGGAATATTAACCCCCTCTACTCCACTCACCAGAGACATTATTAAAGAATAGATAATAATGCTGAATACCGGTCATTATGGCCGGTATTTTATGTACTCACCATGAAGGAGTCCATTGAGTTCAATTGATGAAAAGAATGCTATAACTGCCGATTTATCAAGGGGTAATTGAGTAGGACAGACTTCAGGAAACTTAAGTTTGGAGCGGGCGAAGGGAATCGAACCCTCGTATAGAGCTTGGGAAGCTCTCGTTCTACCATTGAACTACGCCCGCGAAGAGGTGCGTGGGCCATTATAGACCTTACGCATCCTCTGACAAGCCCAAACGATGCTAACTGCTGATAAAATAGCCTTTTAGCACTTAGGTTTACTCCCCTGCGGCGGTAAATAACGCAGCGGATCAATCGCCGTTGCGCGATAGCGAATCTGGAAGTGCAGGCGAACAGATGCCGCATCAGTGCTACCCATGGTGGCAATTTTCTGCCCGGCCTTCACGCTCTGCCCGTTATTCACCAGTAGCGTATCATTATGCGCATAAGCGGTAATGTAATCCTCACTGTGCTTAATCATGATGAGGTTGCCATAGCCCCGCAGCTGGTTGCCGACATAAACCACCTTCCCTGCTCCCGCCGCATAAACCGGCGTGCCGCGCGCAGCTGAGATATCAATACCCTTGTTGCCGCCATCCGCCGTTGAATAAGGCAGGATCACTTTTCCGCTGGCTGGCCACTGCCAGCAGCGTTGTCCCACCGGCGGCCAGGATGACTGCGGTACGGAGGACGACGGTCTGACTGCCGCTGTCTTTGTGGACGATTTTGTGGTGGTCTTGCCGGAAGTCGGGCTGGTTTTCGTGCTACCGATAAGCTTCAGCCTTTGCCCTACTTCGATGGTATAGGGAGGAGAGATGTTGTTGAGACGGGCGAGATCCCTGACGCTGGTACCGGTAGAGCGCGAAATCGCGTACAGCGTATCGCCACGCTTCACGGTATACGTAGAGCCGGAATCAGATGAACTGGAACATCCTGCAACGATCAGGCTGCCCACCAACATTATCAAGATATAAAAGCGTTTACTCATCAGACATTCTGCACTAAACACGAACGTTCACCTCCAAACCAGAGGCAATTATCATACCAGCCAGTTGGAGGATCCCCAATCGCTTCGGCTCCACCTGATGTAGTAAACGGATATCCCCGCGCAATAATATCCATCAGCGCGGGTAAATAAGGCATGGACGGTAATTTCACCAGCACCGGATAAAATATGTGTGGCGAGGGGAATACATCCACCACTCAGCACTGGCTGAGTTTATCGGCGTCAACTTTTAAAGAGGGTAGCAATATCGCGGCTTCCAGGCCGGACTCCAGCCAGTCGAGGATCCCCCCCCGACATGATGGCGGATTACTCATGGTCGCGACCGGATTGCGCATCTGCAACATTAAACTATTTTCGGTCGCCAACATGCTGCCAGGGCTTGTTTTGGTAATGCCTTTGTCCCATTTATGGGCTACCCTAGTGGCCTGAGTACATGACCCGGCGGGTTTGTGCTGGGTTATTTTTTCTTTTCAGGAGTTGTCATGGCCGGGGAACATGTCGTTTTGCTGGATGAGCAAGATATACCTTCAGGTATACTCGAGAAGTATGCCGCTCACACCCACAATACCCCTCTACATCTCGCGTTTTCCTGTTGGATTTTTAACGACCAGGGCCAGCTGTTAGTTACCCGTCGTTCACTGCACAAAAAAGCCTGGCCAGGTGTCTGGACAAACTCGGTGTGCGGTCATCCACAATCAGGGGAAACAACTGAAGACGCCATTATCCGTCGCGCCCGCTTCGAGTTGGGAGCTGACATTCACGCACTCACGCCCGTCTACGCTGATTTTCGCTATTGTGCCGCAGATCCCAGTGGAATTGTGGAAAATGAAGTTTGCCCGGTATATGCCGCACAGCTAATCAGCACGCTACAGCCTAATACAGAGGAAGTGATGGATTATCGGTGGAGCAATCTTGAGGATGTGTTATGCGGGGTTGACGCTACACCGTGGGCCTTCAGCCCGTGGATGGTAATGCAGGCATCGAATGATAAAGCACGAGAATTATTGCGCGAGTTTGCTAACCGTAATTGATTGCCGGATGGCAACGCAAACGCGTTTTATCCGGCCTACGAATCGTCTTCCCCGTAGGCCGGAAAAGGCATCAGCCGCCATCCGGCAGTTCACATCTTACTTAACCGGGCGCATTGCCGGGAACAGGATCACGTCGCGGATAGTGTGGCTGTTAGTGAACAGCATCACCATACGGTCGATACCAATACCCAGACCCGCAGTCGGCGGCAGACCATGTTCCAGAGCGGTGACGTAGTCTTCGTCGTAGAACATCGCTTCGTCATCGCCTGCATCTTTAGCATTAACCTGATCCTGGAAACGCTGCGCCTGATCTTCTGCATCGTTCAGCTCGCTGAAACCGTTACCGATTTCGCGACCGCCAATGAAGAATTCAAAGCGATCGGTGATTTCCGGGTTTTCATCATTACGACGCGCCAGCGGAGAAACCTCTGCCGGATATTCGGTGATGAAGGTCGGCTGAATCAGGTGCGCTTCCGCCACTTCTTCAAAGATCTCCGTCACGATACGGCCCAGACCCCAGCTCTTCTCAACTTTGATGCCGATAGATTCAGCAATCGCTTTCGCTGAGTCGAAGTTGTCCAGATCCGTCATATTGGTTTCCGGACGGTATTTCTGAATCGCTTCGCGCATGGTCAGTTTTTCGAACGGCTTGCCAAAGTCGAAGACTTCTTCACCGTAAGGCACTTCGGTCGTTCCGAGAACGTTCTGTGCCAAAGTACGGAACAACGATTCGGTCAGTTCGATCAGATCTTTGTAGTCCGCATAAGCCATGTAGAGTTCCATCATGGTGAACTCAGGGTTATGGCGAACAGAGATGCCTTCATTACGGAAGTTACGGTTAATTTCGAATACGCGTTCGAAACCGCCCACCACCAGACGCTTGAGGTACAGTTCCGGCGCGATACGCAGGTACATGTCCAGATCCAGCGCGTTATGATGAGTGATAAACGGACGCGCTGCCGCACCGCCGGGGATCACCTGCATCATCGGGGTTTCTACTTCCATAAAGCCGCGACCCACCATGAACTGACGGATACCCGCCATAATCTGTGAACGCACTTTAAAGGTGTTGCGGGATTCATCGTTAGAGATGAGATCCAGGTAACGCTGGCGGTAGCGCGCTTCCTGATCCTGCAGACCATGGAATTTATCCGGCAGCGGACGCAGGGCTTTGGTCAGCAGACGCAGCTCGGTGCAATGGATGGACAGTTCGCCGGTTTTGGTCTTAAACAACTTACCTTTCGCGCCGAGGATATCGCCCAGATCCCATTTTTTGAACTGCTCGTTGTAGACGCCTTCCGGCAGATCGTCGCGCGCAACGTACAGCTGAATACGGCCGCCAACATCCTGCAGCGTAACGAATGATGCTTTACCCATAATACGACGGGTCATCATGCGGCCAGCAACGGATACCTCAATGTTCAGCGCTTCCAGCTCTTCGTTTTCTTTCGCGTCGAAGTCAGCGTGCAGTTGGTCTGAGGTATGATCGCGACGGAAATCGTTCGGGAACGGGATCCCCTGCTCACGCAGGCTAGCCAGCTTCTCACGACGCGTTTTCAGTTCATTGTTAAGGTCGGCTACCGCGTCAGCGCCCTGTGCGTGTTGTTCAGACATGTTGGTTCCTCATAACCCTGCTTTCAAACTTGCTTCGATAAATTGATCCAGGCTGCCATCCAGCACGGCCTGCGTGTTGCGGGTTTCAACCCCGGTACGCAGATCTTTAATGCGGGAGTCATCAAGGACATAAGAACGAATCTGGCTACCCCAGCCGATGTCGGACTTGGTGTCTTCCATCGCCTGTTTCTCGGCATTCTTCTTCTGCATTTCCAGTTCATAAAGCTTCGCTTTCATCTGCTTCATGGCCTGGTCTTTATTCTTGTGCTGGGAACGGTCGTTCTGGCACTGCGTTACAATCCCGGTCGGGATGTGAGTGATACGTACCGCAGATTCCGTACGGTTAACGTGCTGACCGCCCGCACCCGAGGCGCGGTAAACGTCGATACGCAGGTCTGCTGGGTTGATATCGATATCGATATCATCGTCAACTTCCGGATAAACAAACGCAGAACTAAATGACGTATGGCGACGGCCGCCGGAATCGAACGGGCTCTTACGCACCAGACGATGTACACCGGTTTCCGTGCGCAACCAACCGTAAGCATATTCTCCAGCGATTCTGATGGTCACGGATTTAATACCCGCCACTTCACCTTCAGACTCTTCAATAATTTCCGTCTTAAAGCCGCGAGCTTCAGCCCAACGCAGATACATACGCATCAGCATGCTGGCCCAATCCTGCGCTTCGGTACCGCCGGAGCCCGCCTGAATATCAAGATAGCAATCTGCGCTGTCATATTCACCGGAGAACATACGACGGAATTCCAGCTGTGCCAGTTTATCTTCCAGCGTATCGAGTTCTGCTACGGCTTCGTTAAAGGTTTCTTCGTCGTCGGCTTCTACAGCCAGTTCCAGCAGGCCGGAGACATCTTCCAGGCCCTGGCTCATCTGGTCGAGCGTGTCGACAATGGCCTCAAGGGAAGAACGTTCTTTACCCAGCGCCTGTGCGCGTTCGGGTTCGTTCCAGACGTCAGGCTGTTCCAGCTCGGCGTTTACTTCTTCCAGACGCTCTTTCTTTGCATCATAGTCAAAGATACCCCCTAAGAACGTCAGAGCGTTCCGTGAGGTCCTGAATGCGGTTATTTACCGGATTAATTTCAAACATGGTCTGATTTCTTTTATTGAACGAGTCAAAATGCGGTTATAAGAGCGGGATTGTAACCAATTCACGCTCTTTTTTATAGATATAGTGACGCTAAAGTGGCCAGATATTATCGATAATAATTTGCAATGAGCGGTTGCCGCGAAACTCATTAATATCCAGTTTGTAGGCAAGCTGAACTTCACGTACGCCGTTATCCGGCCAGATAGCGGTATCGACGTTAAACGCAATGCCGTCCAGCAGCGGCCCGCCGCCAACCGGTTCCACCATCACTTTCAGGTGACGTTCACCAACCAGACGTTGCTGGAGCAGGCGAAAATGTCCATCAAACAGCGGCTCCGGGAACATCTGCCCCCACGGACCGGCATCGCGCAGCATTTGCGCAACCTCCATGGTCATCTCTGCCACACTCAGCGGACCATCAGAGACTACCTCACCCTGTAATAAAGCGGGGTCAAGCCATTCTGTTACCAGCTCGCCAAAACGCTGCTGGAAATGCTCGAACTGCGCTTCTTCCAGCGACAGACCTGCTGCCATCGCATGTCCACCAAACTTAATGATCATGCCGGGATAAAGCGTATCCAGACGCTCCAGTACATCACGCATATGCAGTCCCTGGATCGAACGTCCGGAACCTTTTAAGGTGCCATCCCCCGCAGGAGCAAAAGCGATTACCGGACGATGGAAACGCTCTTTAATACGCGACGCCAGAATGCCGACCACCCCCTGGTGCCATTCGGGATGATACATCGCCAGGCCACCCGGGAGTGTGTCACTACTGCGCTCCAGCTTTTCACACAGGGTCAGGGCTTCTGCCTGCATCCCCTGTTCAATCTCTTTGCGCGTCTGGTTGAGTGCGTCCAGCTCATTGGCCAACACGCGCGCTTCGCCAATGTTATCGCACAGCAACAGCGCAACGCCGACGGACATATCATCCAGACGACCTGCCGCGTTCAGCCGAGGGCCAAGCGCAAAACCTAAATCACTGGCGGCCAGTTTGAGCGGGTCACGATTGGAAATCTCCAGTAGCGCCTTAATGCCAGGGCGGCACTTTCCAGCACGAATGCGGCTCAAACCTTGCCACGTCAGGATACGGTTATTGGCATCCAGCGGCACCACGTCTGCTACCGTGCCCAAAGCAACCAGATCGAGCAAATCAGCCAGGTTCGGCGGTGCAATTCCGCGTTCATCAAACCAGCCTTTGTCGCGCAGGAAGGTGCGCAGCGCCAACATCAGGTAGAAGGCTACCCCCACGCCTGCCAGCGATTTCGACGGAAATTCACAGTCGTGCAGGTTAGGATTGATGATTGCTTCCGCGCCCGGCAGCGTATCGCCTGGTAGGTGGTGATCGGTCACCACCACCGGAATCTTCAGCGCTCTGGCATGCTCAACACCCGCATGAGAAGAGATGCCGTTGTCCACAGTAACGATCAACTGAGCGCCACGGGCATGCGCCTGATCCACGACTTCCGGGCTTAAGCCATATCCGTCTTCAAAACGATTGGGCACCAGGTAGTCAACATTACTACAGCCCAACGCACGCATCGCCAGGATGCTCAGTGCCGTACTGGTCGCACCATCGGCATCGAAATCCCCCACCACAATGATGCGGGTTCCTTCGCGAAAGGCGTTATAGAGGATCTCAACCGCTTTTTCGACGCCGTTCAAATGCTGCCACGGCAACATCCCTTTCACGCTACGTTCAAGCTCCTGCGCGCTGCGCACGCCGCGACTGGCGTATAAACGCCGCAGCAATGGCGGCAAGTCGGCAGGCAGCTCGACGGTCTCGTCGGCTTCACGCCGACGAAGTTGTATCTGTTGTTTCACGCGAGTTATTTACCGCTGGTCTGTTTTTCGTGTGCGTCGAGGAATTCTTTCATCTCTTTCGGCCCCTGATAGCCCGGAACAACATAGCCGTTGCTCAGGACAATCGCCGGAGTGCCACTCACGCCAAACTGCACGCCCAGTGCGTAATGATTCGCAATATCTACATCACAGGTCGCCGCTTTCACGCCCTTACCCGCCATCGCATCGTCAAAGGCTTTGTTTTTGTCTTTTGCACACCAGATTGACTTCATGTCCTGCTCGGCCTGGCTTTCCAGCCCCTGGCGAGGGAAGGCCAGATAACGGACGGTGATGCCCAGCGCATTGTAGTCTTTCATCTCTTCATGCAACTTGTGGCAGTAACCACAGGTGATGTCGGTGAAAATGGTGATGACGTGTTTTTCTTGCGGCGCTTTGTAGACGATCATCTCATTTTCCAGCGCATTCAGATGTTTCATCAGCAGTTGGTTAGTGACATTCACCGGGCTTGCGCCACTTACGTCATACATCGGCCCCTGAATAATATGCTTGCCGTCTTCAGTCACGTACAGTACACCGCTATTGGTCAGTACGGTTTTCATGCCCGCAACCGGAGCAGGTTGAATTTCGGTGCTCTGCACGCCCAGCTTCGCTAATGACTGGCGAATAGCCGCATCATCTGCATGCACCATGCCTGAAAACGCAGTAGCCAGCAGGGTGAGCATCATAAAACGTTTCTTCATAACCTATCCTTTACTGTCAGCACTCACGCTCGTGGGTGATGCTGTTGATGTAGTTGACGCAAGCGCTCCGTTGCGACATGTGTATAAATCTGCGTAGTCGAGAGATCGCTATGCCCCAGCAGCATCTGCACCACGCGCAGGTCAGCGCCGTGATTGAGCAGATGCGTGGCAAAAGCGTGCCGCAATACGTGCGGTGACAGTTTCTCGCTGTCGATCCCGGCTAACACAGCATAGTGTTTAATCCGATGCCAGAAAGTCTGACGGGTCATCTGCTGCGCACGCTGGCTGGGAAACAGTACGTCAATCGATACGCCATTGAGCAACCATGGACGACCGTGTTCCAGGTATGTTTCCAGCCAGTACACGGCTTCTTCGCCCAACGGCACAAGCCGCTCTTTGTTGCCTTTACCAATCACCCGCACAACGCCCTGGCGCAGACTAATATCGCTCATCGTCAGCCCCACCAACTCTGATACGCGCAACCCCGTGGCATACAAAACCTCCAGCATCGCTTTGTCGCGTAGCTCAAGCGGTTGGTCAATAAGCGGGGCCTGCAGCAGGCGTTCTACCTGCGCTTCGCTAAGATCTTTTGGCAAACGCTGCGGAAGTTTAGGTGAAGCAAGCGAGGCGCTTGGATCGTCTTCGCGAAATTTTTCGCCGTAAAGATGCTGAAAAAAACGCCGCATGGCACTGAGCAAACGTGCTGAACTGGTGGCTTTATACCCGCCATCCATCCGCTCAGCCAGCAATGCCTGCAAATCATCGCTCTGCGCCGTCGCCAGTGAAACGCCACGATGGTGCAACCATTCAACAAGCATTGTCAGATCGCGACGATACGCACTTAACGTGTTCTCCGCCAGATTTCGCTCCAGCCACAGGGCATCAAGAAATTGCTCGATGCGTGCCAGATCTTGTTCCACTCGCGCCCCTTAATTCACTCTCATTTTTGATGCATTATGCCTCATTGTGCCGAGATTGCGGCGATTCTGTTACACTAGCCGCAACGCTACAACAGAATTGAGATGTTTACGTCATGAACATGGGTCTTTTTTACGGTTCCAGCACGTGCTACACCGAAATGGCAGCAGAAAAAATCCGCGATATCCTTGGTCCCGAACTGGTGACATTGCACAATCTCAAGGATGATTCCCCGGCCCTAATGGAGCAGTATGACGTGCTCATTTTGGGTATTCCAACCTGGGATTTCGGTGAAATTCAGGAAGACTGGGAAGCGGTCTGGGATCAACTGGACAACCTCAACCTGGAAGGCAAGATTGTCGCGCTTTACGGCATGGGCGATCAACTGGGGTACGGTGAGTGGTTCCTTGATGCACTGGGTATGCTGCATGATAAACTGGTCACCAAAGGCGTTAAGTTTGTCGGTTACTGGCCAACAGAAGGTTATGAATTCACCAGCGATAAACCCGTGATTGCCGATGGGCAGCTGTTTGTCGGTTTAGCGCTGGATGAAACTAACCAATACGACCTCAGCGATGAACGAATCCAGGCCTGGTGTGAGCAAATTCTCGGTGAAATGGCCGAACACTGGTCCTGATAGCCGTGTTGCCGGATAACGGCGTGAATGCCTTCTCCGGCCTACATAGCGCACTAAACCGTAGCTGCTCGCCATCAGTCATTCGCCTGCGTTAACCCTGCTTCGCCTGTTGCAGCATTAACCGCCGCAAATCCCGCCACTCAGCGTCATCCATGCTGTCCGCTGCCAGCCACAAATGCTGACGTTTTCCCGCATCTGAACGCAAACGCAGCATCATGCCCGTTTTAATCATCCAGGGAGCACAAACGATAGACCACTCCTGCCCCTGCCAGCGCAGGCGACCGTCCATTAGCAGTCTAATCTCTCCCTGACAAGCGTTAATGCGACGCTGACTGCGTACGCTATCAAACACCACCAGAGAGAGCAGAACCAACCATAATGGGGTGTAGCTCAATGGCCAGGGCATCAATAAAATGAATACCGCAACCAGCCCATGAATGAGCAGAGAGAGCCACTGTGCGCGCCATGAAACGCGTAAATCAGATTGCCACTGGACCACGTTCCCGATTCCGTGTCTGGATGAGTCGCACCATCTGCTCCAGCTGCTCATCAGCCGGTTTCCCATGATTCATCAACCAGTTAAATAAGTCTGGATCATCGCATTCCAGCAGACGGATAAAGATGCGTTTTTCTTCGTCACTTAAATTGTCATACTCATGTTCGAAAAACGGCATGATAGAGATGTCCAGTTCACGCATACCGCGGCGGCATGCCCAATGAATACGTGCTTTGTTGTTAATATCCATGTTCTTTTCCCTGTCTCGCGAAAACGAAGTATCCGGCTATTGTAACGTGTTTTTCACGCTCTTTTGCGGGAATATCAGTAAACGGAAGCGCGATCGCTAAATAAAACCACATTAAGTCAAAGGGTTCACTTTTTTGGATGTCTCCTCGCAAAGCTTAATATAAGGCACAAACAGGACGTTTAAACCGCTTGCAATAGCCCATAGCTCTTTTACCATTAGTCATTATTACCGCGTTAAGCAAATCAGGACATTATTATGGCTTTTACATCGTTTCCTCCTCGCCAGCCGTTTGCGTCGGCACGTTTGCCTCTGACGCTAATGACGCTCGACGACTGGGCTCTCGCCACCATTACCGGTGTCGACAGTGAAAAGTACATCCAGGGCCAGGTCACCGCTGATGTCAGCCAGATGACCGAACAGCAACACCTGCTGGCAGCTCATTGCGACGCCAAAGGCAAAATGTGGAGCAACCTGCGTCTCTTCCGTCAGGCTGATGGCTTTGCCTGGCTTGAACGCCGTAGCCTGCGTGAAGCCCAATTAACCGAACTGAAAAAATACGCCGTCTTCTCGAAGGTCGTGATTGCCCCGGATGATGAGCGTGTCCTGCTGGGCGTGGCGGGCTTCCAGGCGCGTGCGGCGCTAGCCAATCTCTTTAGCGAACTGCCAACCAGCGATAAGCAGGTCGTTACCCACGGTGCTTCAACCCTGCTGTGGTTCGAGCATCCGTCTGAACGCTTCCTGCTGATCGTTGATGTCGCAACCGCTGAGATGATTGCAGAGAAACTGCGTGGCGAAGCAGAATTGAATAACAGCCAGCAATGGCTGGCGCTGGATATCGAAGCAGGTATCCCGGTGATCGACACCGCCAACAGCGGTCAGTTTATTCCTCAGGCCACTAACCTTCAGGCTCTGGGGGGTATTAGCTTCAAAAAAGGCTGTTACACCGGCCAGGAAATGGTTGCCCGCGCAAAATTCCGCGGCGCCAATAAACGCGCAATGTGGACCCTGGCGGGTACTGCCAGCCGGGTACCGGAAGCGGGTGAAGATCTGGAACTAAAAATGGGTGAGAACTGGCGTCGTACCGGTACCGTTCTTGCTGCCGTGCAACTGGCCGATGGTCAGGTATTAGTACAGGTCGTGATGAATAACGATATGGAAGCAGACAGCGTGTTCCGCGTTCGTGATGATGCGAAAACGCTGCACATTGTGCCGCTGCCGTATTCGCTGGAAGAGTAAAAGATTAACGCCGGATGGCGCTACGCTCATCCGGCCTAAAGCACATTTTGTAGAGAGGATAAGGCGTTAACCGCCATCCGGCATCAAGGGTTACGCCTGTCCAACATACAAATAAATCGCCAGAAAGTGACAAACACTGCCACCCAGCACAAACCCATGCCAGATAGCATGGTTGTAAGGAATACGTTTGCAGACGTAGAAAATCACGCCCAGCGAATAGACCACGCCACCCACAGCCAACAACGTCACACCGCCCGCCGCCAGCTTAATCGCCAGTTGATACACCACAATCAGCGATAACCACCCCATCGTCAGATAGGTCACCAGCGACAAAATCTTAAAGCGGTGAGCAATAGTCAGTTTGAATAAAATACCAAGCAGCGCCAGACTCCAGATAACGATCATCAATCCACGCGCCAGCGGCGAATCCAGTCCCACCAGCAGAAACGGCGTATAAGTCCCGGCAATCAGCAGATAAATAGCGCAATGGTCGAATTTTTTCAGCCAGATTTTCGCTTTCTGATGAGGGATGGCGTGATACAAGGTTGAAGCAAGGAACAGCAGGATCATGCTGCCGCCATACAGGCTATAGCTGGTAATCGCCATAGCACTGGCATTGGTATCCACTGCCTGAACCAGCAACAGCACCAGTCCGACAATCCCAAACACCAGCCCGATACCGTGACTGATGCTATTGGCTATTTCCTCAGCCAGCGAATATCCCTGCGCGATTAATGGCTTCTGAACCATATGTTACTCCGGTAAAACGAACACTTTCGTGATTGCGCCTCTAGCGTAACTGAGAATGGTTCCAGTGAACACCTGTTAGCTAAAATATTTATCAAATAATAAATAATTAATAAAAATCATATAATTACATTTTGCATTTCAGCTAACAGCTGTACCTAAAAAGTTAAAGACATTTAAAATCAATCACATAAAATTGCGTTTGATCCGGGTAAATCTCGGCAATCACCTGTTTAAGTTCTTCAAGCGTCATGTTTTCCTGCTGGGCATGTTTTTCCGTTAGCGTATCCAGTGTAACGGTTGAGGTGCCGACAACTTCAATCGTGCAGAAGTAGTCATCATCCTCGAAGCGCCCAACGCGCAGAATATCGCCGGCTTTGAAGTGTGATTCAGACTCATCGCGAATGGTGATGGTCTTACGTCCGGCCAGAATGTCATCCTGGAAGCGTTGAAAAAAAGTGATGTCATTTGGCTGCATGTTATTATTCCCTGTAGATGAAGTCTGATGAGTGAGTTTTGCCATTGTGAGTATGTTCTCCCACGCTGCCATCGCCAGTCTCAACAATCTTGAGATTCTGGTCTATAACTATGTCATCAAAAACCGTGACAAAGTCATGTACATGACCATTCGCGAACTGGCCGATGCCGTGGGCGTATCCACAACGACCGTGTTGCGCTTTTGCCGCAAGCTTAAGTGTGAGGGCTACTCAGAATTTCGCGTACGCTTTAAATTATATTTAGAGCAGAATGAACCGCAACAGGCTAATTTTGGCGCCAGCGAGATAATCAGCTTTTTTAAAGGCGTGAACAATGACGAGTTTGATAATCTGCTCGATCAGGCTGTTGATATTATATTATCCTCCGAGCGCATCATATTCGTCGGTGCGGGAACATCAGGAGCGCTTGCAAAATATGGTGCACGTTTTTTCTCAAATGTGGGTAAATTCAGTAACCATATCGACGATCCTTATTTTCCGGTAACCAATGATATGGCCAGAAACGCGCTGGCGATTGTCCTGTCCGTCTCTGGCGAAACAGAGGAAATCCTGCGTTTCGCCAGTCAATTCAGCCTACATAACTGTAAAGTCCTGTCGATTACCTGCCATGAGCACTCGCGACTGGCGAAACTCGCCGACTTTAACCTCTCCTGGCACGTACCGCAAACCCGTATTGCTGGGGTCTATGATATTACCACGCAAATCCCTGTTATTTATATTCTGGAATCACTCGGCCGCAAGCTGGCGAAAAGATTAGCGTAAAAAACAATATGTTTTTTTGATGTAACAAATCACATTCCGGCTATTTTGTTATATCGTGACATTTATCTTTCCTTTGTTAGACTCAAAATCAGATTGTATTAATTTGAGACTGAGCGCAGATGAAAAAACTAACCTTACCAAAAGATTTTTTATGGGGCGGCGCAGTAGCGGCGCATCAGGTTGAAGGCGGCTGGAACAAAGGTGGCAAAGGTCCCAGCATTTGCGACGTACTGACCGGTGGGGCACACGGCGTTCCACGAGAAATCACTCAGGAAGTTGTGCCCGGTAAATACTACCCCAACCATGAAGCTGTCGATTTTTACGGTCATTACAAAGAAGACATCAAGCTGTTTGCCGAAATGGGCTTCAAATGTTTCCGTACCTCCATCGCATGGACCCGTATCTTCCCGCAAGGTGACGAATCACAACCGAACGAAGAAGGTCTGAAGTTTTACGATGATATGTTTGATGAATTGCTCAAATACAACATCGAGCCGGTTATCACCCTTTCCCACTTCGAAATGCCGCTGCATCTGGTTCAACAGTACGGTAGCTGGACCAATCGTAAAGTCGTCGATTTCTTTGTTCGTTTTGCTGAAGTAGTCTTTGAGCGCTACAAGCACAAGGTCAAATACTGGATGACCTTCAATGAAATCAACAACCAGCGTAACTGGCGCGCACCACTGTTTGGCTATTGCTGCTCCGGTGTGGTGTATACCGAACATGAAAATCCAGAAGAAACCATGTATCAGGTGCTGCATCACCAGTTTATTGCCAGTGCGCTGGCGGTAAAGGCGGCACGTCGCATCAACCCGGAAATGAAAGTGGGCTGCATGCTGGCGATGGTGCCGCTGTATCCGTTTTCCTGTAAGCCTGAGGATGTGATGTTCGCGCAGGAATCAATGCGTGAACGCTACGTTTTCACCGACGTTCAACTGCGCGGTTACTACCCGTCTTATGTGCTGAACGAATGGGAACGCCGCGAATTCAACATCACGATGGAAGAGGGTGATAAACAAATTCTGCGCGAAGGCACCTGCGACTATCTCGGCTTCAGCTATTACATGACTAACGCAGTAAAAGCAGAAGGCGGCAGCGGCGATGCAATCTCGGGTTTTGAAGGCAGTGTGCCAAACCCACACGTCAAGGCCTCCGACTGGGGCTGGCAGGTAGATCCCGTTGGGCTGCGCTATGCGTTATGCGAACTGTACGAGCGCTATCAGAAACCGCTGTTTATCGTCGAAAACGGTTTTGGTGCCTACGACAAAGTGGAACCAGACGGTAGCATCAACGATGACTATCGTATCGACTATCTGCGTGCTCATGTCGAAGAGATGATGAAAGCGGTAACGTATGATGGCGTGGATCTGATGGGCTACACGCCGTGGGGGTGCATCGACTGCGTCTCGTTCACCACCGGTCAGTACAGCAAACGTTACGGCTTTATCTACGTGAACAAACACGACGACGGCACCGGCGATATGTCGCGTTCACGCAAGAAAAGTTTTAACTGGTACAAAGAGGTGATTGCCAGCAACGGCGAGAAACTGTGATTTTTTGCCGGATGGCGGCGTAAACGCCTTATCCAGCCTACAGATTAAATTCCCGTAGGCCGGATAAGCGTAGCGCCATCCGGCGATTAAATTCTACTTCCCGCCCGCCAGCTCAAGAAAACTGCCCGTCACGTAAGAGGCCTTTTCGCTCAGCAGCCAAACTATCGCCTGCGCGACCTCTTCCGGCTGTCCGCCCCGCTGCATCGGCAACATGGATTTCACGCGATCAACCCTTCCAGGCTCTCCACCTGACGCATGCATCTCAGTGTAGATAAGACCCGGTCGTACGCAGTTTACACGAATCCCCTGCGCCGCCACTTCCAGCGCCAGTCCGGTCGTTAGCGAATCCACAGCGCCTTTCGATGCGGCATAATCAACATATTCGAAAGGCGCGCCAAGTCGTGATGCCGCTGAAGAAACATTCACAATCGCCCCGCCTTGCCCCCCGTGCTTGAACGACATCCGTTTTACCGCTTCCCGACAACACAGAAAATAGCCGGTCACATTGGTTGCCAGGACACGGTTGATTCGCTCAGCCGTTAGGTTCTCCACCGTGCTCTGCTCAAACAAAATCCCGGCATTATTGACCAGTGCAGCCAATGGTTCGCTTTCGCGGTCAATCGCGTCAAACATCGCCGCCACCTGACTCTCATCGCTGATATCCGCACGCAGAATGAACGCGTTCCCTCCAGCAGCGATGATGCGATTGACCACCTCCGTTGCTGCACGAATATTATGATGAAAGTTAACTGCAACCGTGTAGCCCTCTTCTGCCAGCTGCAACGCGGTTGCCCGCCCAATACCACGACTGCCGCCAGTAACCAGTGCGATACCCATGCTTTCCTCCAGATATGAAAAAGCCGGGAGGCGGCTTCACCTTACCCGGCCTGGAAACGGCTTTACTACGCGAAAAAGTTACTGATATTCGCTCATCGGTACGCAGGAGCAGAACAGGTTACGGTCGCCGTAAACATCATCAAGGCGTTTCACGGTCGGCCAGTATTTGTTTGCTACACCCGCCGGGAAGACAGCGATTTCGCGGCTATAACCGTGGGTCCACTCCGCCACCAGCTCGTTCTGGGTGTGCGGTGCGTTAACCAGCGGGTTATCTTCCAGCGGCCACTCACCGGCTTTCACGCGCTCGATCTCAGCGCGGATAGCCAGCATCGCATTGATAAAGCGATCCAGTTCCACTTTGCCTTCGGATTCCGTTGGTTCGACCATCAGCGTACCCGCAACCGGGAATGACATGGTCGGCGCATGGAAACCGTAATCGATCAGACGCTTGGCAATATCCAGCTCGCTGATGCCGGTCTCTTCTTTCAGCGGGCGAATGTCGAGAATACATTCATGTGCCACGCGGCCATCACGACCGGTATACAGCACCGGATATGCATCCTTCAGACGGCTGGCAATGTAGTTGGCATTTAGAATAGCCACCTGACTTGCCTGCTTCAGGCCTTCTGCCCCCATCATGCGGATGTACATCCAACTGATTGGCAGAATAGATGCGCTACCGAACGGGGCCGCAGAAACTGCGCCCTGACGGGTGAGCATCCCTTCAATCTGTACCACACTGTGGCCCGGCACGAACGGTGCCAGATGCGATTTAACGCCAATCGGCCCCATACCTGGGCCGCCGCCGCCGTGCGGAATGCAGAACGTTTTATGCAGGTTGAGGTGTGAGACATCTGCGCCGATAAAGCCTGGCGAAGTGATACCAACCTGGGCGTTCATGTTCGCGCCATCAAGATAAACCTGACCGCCAAACTGGTGCACAATTTCGCATACTTCACGGATGGTTTCTTCATATACGCCGTGCGTAGACGGATAGGTGACCATGATGCAAGAGAGGTTTTCACCCGCCTGTGCCGCTTTTTCGCGCAGATCGCCAAGATCGATGTTGCCGTTCTTATCACACGCAACAACGACGACCTGCATACCTGCCATTTGAGCAGAGGCCGGGTTGGTACCATGTGCAGAGGCCGGGATCAGGCAGATATCTCGATGCCCTTCATTACGGCTTTCGTGATAATGACGAATCGCCAGCAGGCCAGCATATTCGCCCTGTGCGCCGGAGTTCGGCTGCATGCAAACGGCGTCATAACCGGTCAGTTTTACCAGCCACTCGGAAAGCTGGCCGATCATCTGGTGATAACCTTCTGCCTGTTCTGGCGGACAGAACGGGTGCAGTTCGGCAAATTCCGGCCAGGTGATTGGAATCATCTCAGCAGCCGCATTCAGCTTCATGGTGCAGGAGCCCAGCGGGATCATCGCCTGGTTCAGCGCCAGATCTTTGCGCTCCAGCGAGTGCATGTAGCGCATCATTTCGGTTTCGCTATGGTAGCGATTAAATACCGGATGGCTGAGGATTGCGTCATCACGCAGCATGCTGTCCTGAATAGAACGGCTGTCGAGCGCCACGTCTTTATCCAGGGTGTCGATGTTCAGGCCGTGGCTGTCGCCCAGCAGAACATTGAACAGCTGCACCACGTTTTCACGGGTAGTGGTTTCGTCGAGGGTAATGCCTACCGCGTTGTGGATATCGCTGCGCAGGTTGATTTCTGCCGCTTCAGCACGCGCCAGAACCGCCGCTTTATCGGTCACTTCAACACACAGAGTGTCGAAGTAATGCGCATGACGCAGCTTCAGCCCTTTCTGTTGCAGACCGGCGGCCAGAATATCAGCCAGGCGGTGGATGCGGTTAGCAATACGTTTCAGGCCTACCGGGCCATGATAAACGGCATACAGGCTGGCGATGTTGGCCAGCAGGACCTGCGAGGTACAAATGTTGGAGTTCGCTTTCTCGCGACGGATATGCTGCTCACGAGTCTGCATCGCCATACGCAGTGCGGTATTGCCCGCCGCATCTTTCGATACGCCGATAATACGGCCAGGCATAGAGCGTTTGAATTCATCTTTAGCAGCAAAGAACGCCGCGTGCGGGCCGCCGTAGCCCATCGGTACGCCGAAACGCTGCGCAGAGCCGAACACAATGTCTGCGCCCTGTTTACCCGGCGCGGTCAGTAGAACCAGCGCCATAAAATCGGCAGCGACGCTGACCACGACTTTACGTGATTTCAGTTCAGCAATCAGTGTGCTGTAGTCGTGCACTTCACCGGTGGTACCCACCTGTTGCAGCAGCACGCCAAATACATCCTGGTGATCCAGTGCTTTTTCCGCGTCATCGACGATAACGTCAAAGCCAAAGGTTTCTGCACGAGTACGAACCACGTCCAGGGTTTGCGGATGAACATCAGCCGCCACAAAGAAACGGTTGGCGTTTTTCAGTTTACTGACGCGTTTGGCCATCGCCATGGCTTCAGCAGCCGCAGTGGCTTCATCCAGCAGAGAGGCGGAGGCCATATCCAGACCCGTCAAGTCCAGCGTGACCTGCTGGAAGTTCAGCAGCGCTTCCAGACGGCCCTGAGAAACTTCTGGCTGATACGGCGTGTACGCGGTGTACCAGCCTGGGTTTTCCAGCATGTTACGCAGGATAACCGGTGGCAACTGCACGGCGGTGTAGCCCATGCCAATGTAGGACGTGAAGCGCTTGTTACGCCCTGCGATGGCTTTTAATTCAGCCAGCGCAGCGTATTCGGTCGCCGCCTCGCCCACCTGCGGCGGGGTTGCGAGCTGAATGTCTTTCGGCACAATCTGGCCGATCAGCGCGTTTAACGACTCGGCGCCAACCGCATTCAGCATCTCTTGCTGCTGCGCGGCGTCCGGTCCGATGTGGCGTTCAATGAAAGCGCCGCTGTTTTCAAGCTGGCTTAACGTCTGTGTCATGGGCGATGGTTCCTGAAACGTGCAGTGAATCGTAGGTGTCTCTACTTACCTGAATACGCAAAATAATTCGCGTTGCAGGACGGCGGCGATGCAGCACATCCCCAGGAGCTTACATAAGTAAGTGACTGGGGTGAGCGAGGAAGCCAACACACCTGCAACGTGAAGAATGAAGCGTATTTATTCGTCTTCTAACAATGCTTCGTACGCAGTGGCATCCAGCAGCGATTCAATCTCACTTTCATCGCTTGCTTTGATTTTGAAGATCCAGCCACCGGCATACGGCTCGCTGTTAACCAGTTCCGGAGAGTCGCTGAGTGCATCATTCACCGCAACAATCTCACCGCCGACTGGCGCATAAATATCAGATGCCGCTTTTACGGATTCCGCAACGGCGCAGTCATCACCCGCGCTAACGGTCGTGCCAACGTCAGGCAGATCAACGAAAACCATGTCGCCCAGCAGCTCCTGAGCGTGTTCGGTGATACCAACGGTGTAAGAACCGTCAGCTTCTTTGCGCAGCCATTCGTGTTCTTTGCTGTATTTCAGTTCTGCAGGTACGTTGCTCATCAATCAATCTCCAAAAAAGGATGAATTACGCGACGGCTTTGCCGTTACGCACAAAAATAGGTTTAGTGACTTTAACTGGCATTTCGCGGTTACGAATTTGCACAATCGCCGTTTCGCCGATACCCGCCGGAACGCGTGCCAGCGCGATGCTGTAGCCCAAGGTTGGGGAGAAGGTTCCGCTGGTGATGATGCCTTCATGCTGGTTGCCCGACGCATCAGTAAAACGCACTGGCAGTTCATTACGCAGCACACCTTTCTCCGTCATGACCAGGCCGACCAGCTGTTCGTGGCCTTTTTCGCGCTGCATTTCCAGCGCTTCACGACCAATAAAGTCGCGATCGGTCGGTTCCCACACGATAGTCCAGCCCATGTTGGCCGCCAGCGGAGAGATACCTTCATCCATCTCCTGACCATACAGGTTCATACCGGCTTCTAAACGCAGCGTATCACGCGCGCCCAGGCCACAAGGCTGAACACCGGCTTCGACCAGCGCACGCCAGAAATCCGCGGCTTTTTCATTCGGCATGGCAATTTCATATCCCGCTTCGCCGGTATAACCCGTGGTCGCGATAAACAAATCACCCGCCTGAACGCCGAAGAACGGTTTCATACCTTCAACAGCATGGCGTTGTTCGTCAGTAAACAGTGTGGCAGCTTTTGCCTGCGCGTTTGGTCCCTGCACCGCGATCAGCGACAGGTCATCACGAACAGTGATGTCGATGGCGTAAGGTTCAGCGTGTTGGGTAATCCAGGAGAGGTCTTTTTCGCGGGTGGCGGAGTTTACAACGAGGCGGAAGAAATCTTCAGTGAAGTAGTAGACAATCAGGTCATCTATCACACCGCCCGACGCATTGAGCATGCCGGAGTAAAGGGCTTTCCCTGTCTTCGTTAGCTTCGCGACGTCGTTTGCCAGCAGATAACGCAAGAACTCCCGGGTGCGGCTGCCGCGCAGGTCGACGATGGTCATGTGCGACACATCAAACATACCGGCATCGGTGCGGACAGCATGGTGCTCATCGAGCTGAGAACCGTAATGCAGTGGCATCATCCAGCCATGGAAATCAACCATGCGCGCGCCACATAGCGTGTGTTGTTCGTACAAAGGAGTCTGTTGAGCCATCTTTTCCTCGTTGAATAAGCGGGGCTATCAACTCTTTCGTGGCGAAATCTTCGCCACGAAACCCAGCACCACAGCCGCTCCAGGGGCTGCGACGCAAACGTTCTCTTTGTCCTGAACTTACCACCGAAACAGGCGCTAAACCATAAGGCAAAATTAACCATCACATTAGCTTATGACTAAAAACAACCAGATCGTCGACAGCATAAAAAACCAGTCAAATGCCATTATGTCAGAATAACAGGTATAGATAAGCGAAGTTGAGCCGCATCAATCCATATTAAATGTGGAAAAAATGTCAAAAATGGCGTTATGAAAAAAACGTAATATTAAAAAAACTAATGCGAAAAAAGGCGTGGAATTAGATTATTTCAAATGAGAGAGCCATCCCGGCGCGCAGGCCGGGAGAGGAAAGTGTGACGGGTTTCAAACTCTTAAGATTGTCCTTACGGACACTAGCGTAGCCACTCGGGAAGATCGTTCAGTCCCATCGCCTGGCGGATGAGTTGTGGTTTTACGCCCGGCAGGGTATCGGCCAGTTTCAGACCAATATCACGCAGCAATTTCTTCGCCGGATTTTCCCCGGCAAACAGTTCACGGAACCCCTGCATTCCAGCCAGCATTAGCGCAGCACTGTGCTTACGGCTACGCTCATAACGGCGCAGATAGAGGTACTGACCGATGTCTTTCCCCTGGCGTTGCAGGCGCTTAAGTTCATCGATCAACTCCGCCGCATCCATAAAACCGAGGTTCACGCCCTGTCCTGCCAGCGGATGAATGGTATGCGCCGCATCCCCCACCAGCGCCATGCGATGGGCGGCAAACTGACGGGCATAGCGTCCCGTCAGCGGAAACGTCTGGCGTTCGCTTTCAAGCTGGCATAACCCCAGGCGATTATCAAAAGCGATATTCAGCGCCTGATTGAAATCCTCTGCGCTTGCCTGCTGCATACGTTCAGCATCCTGCGGCGAGAGTGACCAGACAATAGAGCATAGATGGGGGTCGCTAAGCGGCAGGAACGCCAGGATACCTTCGCCATGAAACGCCTGACGCGCAACCGCGCCATGGGCTTCTTGCGTGCGGATCGTCGCCACCAGCGCATGATGACGGTAATCCCAGAACGTCAGTGGAATATCCGCTTTATTGCGCAGCCACGAGTTTGCACCGTCAGCACCAATCACCAGACGGGCGGTCAGCATGGAGCCATCTTTCAGCGTCAGGAACGCCTCGTTTTCTCCCCAGGCCACCTGCTGTAACTCAGCCGGTGCCATCAGCGAGATATCCGCTGAACGCTGCGCTTTTTGCCACAGAGCGTAGTGAATTTCTGAGTTTTCAACGATGTGGCCCAAATGGCTGTAACCCATACTCTGGTCATCAAACGCAATACGTCCAAAGCTGTCTTTATCCCAGACTTCCATGCCGTGGTAACAGCAAGCGCGACGGGCAACAATATCCGACCAGACGCCAAGGCGCGTCAGCAGTTTTTCACTGGCCGCGTTAATTGCCGACACGCGAAGCTGAGGGGGTGCATCCGCCGCCAACGGCTGCGGAACATGTTGTTCTAATACAGCAACGCGCAACCCACTTCCCTGCAGGCCGCAGGCAACCGCCAGTCCCACCATGCCGCCACCAACAATTGCTACATCAACACTTTGCACTGTTTATACCTCGAAACCTGTAATCCGTAGGCCTGATAAGCGCAGCGCCATCAGGCATTTTTGCGGGGACCCTTGCCGGATGTCGGCGTTGCCTTATCCGGCCTACAGGTCATATTTATCGTGCAACCCAACCCAGGGTCCGCTCCGCCAGCGCATCGCGCGCAGGGGTGAATAATTCCATCGCCATCAACCCGACATTGCGCCCAACAACCAGCGGGGCCCAGTGATTGGCAAACAAATACACTAAATTGTTGGTCACACCAATCGTCGCCTCGCGATCGCGCGCGCGGCGCTGCTGATAACGTGCCAGCACCGCATAATCACCGACATCTTCCGCGCCGTTTTGCGCCTGCGTCAACGTCTCAGCAAGGCTCATTACATCGCGCAGGCCAAGGTTGAAACCTTGCCCGGCAATGGGATGCAGCGTCTGGGCGGCGTTCCCTACCAGCACGGTACGATGGGTAATCGCTTTCAGCGCGGTTGTTAAAGACAGCGGGTAAGCGCTGCGTTTACCAGCCTGGGTAATACGTCCCAGTCGCCAGCCAAAAGCGTTTTGCAGTTCGCGGCAAAACTGTTCATCTGACCAGGAAATGATCTCTTCACGCTTCTCCAGCGGATGACACCACACCAGCGAGCATCGCCCCTCCGCCATTGGCAACATAGCCAGCGGGCCATGCGGCGTGAAACGCTCATAGGCACGCCCGTCGTGAGGAACGGAAGTCGTGACGTTAGCAATGACGGCCAGTTGTTCATACGGCTGTTGCAGCCAGTCAACACCGCAGGCAGTCGCCAGTGCGGAACGCGTACCGTCGGCAGCCACCAGCAGGCGACCGGTAATCATCTCGCCATTCTCCAGCGTCACTTCAACGCGCTCCTGCGTGCGCGACACGCTGGCTACGCGGTCAGGACAGTGCAATGTAACACCCGGCGCTGTACGCAGCAGCGCAAACAGACGCAGCCCGACGTCGTGCAGTTCTACCACCTGGCCCAGAGCCGGAATACAGTATTCCTGCGCATCCAGCGTAACAAATCCGGCATGCCCACGGTCACTGACGTGTACCGTTTTGATTGCCGTTGCGCAATCGGCAATCGCCTGCCACACGCCAATTCGCGCCAGCTGTTGGCAGGTTCCTGCCGCCAGCGCAATTGCCCGGGCGTCAAATCCCGGGTGGCGATCGGTTTCAGGCTCGCTCGCTTCTATCAGATGAACAGGCAACGTCCCATGGCTCAACGCTGAAATGGCCAGCGCCAGCGTCGCGCCGACCATACCGCCACCGACAATAATCACGCTCATTGCAGTCGCGCCACAGCCATCAGAGCTTCAATGTCATCCGCCTTCTTGACCACACCAGCGGTCAGGTTTTCGTTACCGTCTTCGGTAATAAGGATGTCATCTTCAATACGAATGCCGATACCGCGGTAAGCCGGCGGTACATCAGCATCCGGAGCGATATACAACCCAGGCTCAACCGTGAGCACCATTCCCGGCTCCAGAATACGCGAACGATCCTGGCCATAGACACCGACGTCATGAACATCCAGACCCAGCCAGTGGCTGAGACCATGCATAAAGAAAGGTCGGTGCGCATTCTCGGTAATCAACTGATCGACATCACCGTGCAGAATACCAAGCTTCACCAGGCCGGTAATCATGATGCGCACCACTTCGCCAGTGACTTCCTGAATGGACGTTCCGGGACGATACAGACGCAGGCTAGTCTCTAACGACTCCAGCACAATGTCGTAGACTTCACGCTGGGCTGGCGTAAATTTGCCGTTAACCGGGAAGGTACGCGTGATATCGCCCGCGTAGCCTTTGTATTCGCATCCAGCGTCAATCAGTACCAGGTCGCCATCACGCATTTCACTTTCGTTTTCGGTGTAATGCAGGATACAGCCGTTTGCGCCGCTGCCAACGATAGTGTTATAGGATGGGTAACGCGCACCATGACGGGTGAATTCGTGATGAATTTCCCCTTCCAGGTGGTACTCAAACATCCCCGGACGGCATTTTTCCATCGCCCGGGTATGCGCCAGTGCGGTAATTTCCCCAGCCCGGCGCATAACAGCAATCTCTTCTGGCGATTTGAACAGGCGCATTTCATGCACCATTGGACGCCAGTCGATAATCGCGGCAGGCGCATGCAGATTTTGTCTGGAGCCTTTGCGCAGTTTATCCAGTGCAGTGCACACAATCTCGTCGGCCCAGGCATATTCACCCTGCGCGTGATACACCGCGTCCAGGCCATTGAGCAACAGGTGCAGCTGTTGGTTGATTTCGCTGAAGGCCAGCGCCCGGTCAACGCCAAGTTTTGCCGGGGCAGCATCCTGGCCCAGACGGCGGCCAAACCAGATCTCTGCAGTCAGGTCGCGAACCCGGTTGAACAAAACGCTGTGGTTATGAGTGTCATCACTTTTAATCAGCACCAGCACGGCTTCAGGTTCGTTAAAACCGGTGAAGTACCAGAAATCACTGCTTTGGCGGTACGGATATTCACTGTCCGCGCTGCGTGTCGCTTCGGGTGCCGCGAAAATTAGCGCGGCGCTCCCGGGCTGCATTTGCGCCAATAATGCCTGGCGACGACGCTGGAATTCTTGCTGAGATATCTCGCTCATCACACTCTCCTTTGCGTTTCGTTCTTAGTGCAGAGTCGGTTTACGGACTTCCGGTGCGGTCGGTTGCTGACGCGTGAATGTGTCATGGCACAGCAACGCGGCAACACGCACGTATTCGATGATCTCTTCGAGCGACATTTCCAGCTCTTCCTGATCTTCGTCTTCGTCATAGCCCAACTGGGCGATATTACGCAGATCATCGATCGCTTCGCCGGTTTCACCGGTCACTTTGTCGAGCTTCGGTTGTGTCACACCGAGGCCCAGCAAAAAGTGGTTTACCCAGCCAGCCAACGCATCGGCGCGATCGAACACGCTAACGTCATCGCCTTCAGGCAGATAAAGCTGAAAAAGGAAGCCATCATCTTCCAGCGCATCGCTGGTGGCAGAGTGCATTTTCAGCAGCGCCTGAGCCAGCTCGTGACCGAAGGCCAGACCTTCGTTCGTCAGGTCGTGCAACAGCGGCTGCCATGAGCTGTCGTTGTTGCCACCGCAAATCATCCCGCTGATCAAACCGTGCATTTCAGCGGGGGTCAATCCGGCCCCTTGTTGGTTCAAAAACTGGCTAACTTCGTTGTAACCAGGCATTTCGTTCTGTATAGACATAAGCATTCGTCATCAAAGGGAGGATATTCATGATATGCTACCACTTTGGACCCTGGTGGACCAGAAAAGGGCTTGTATCTTGATACCAGGGTAGCTATAGTGTCGCCCCTTCGCGGACCCACGGTCTGGAGACGAAGGCAGCGCAGTCAATCAGCAGGAAGGTGGCATGTCTGCACAACCCGTCGATATCCAAATATTTGGCCGTTCACTGCGAGTGAATTGCCCGCCTGAACAAAGGGATGCGTTGAATCAGGCTGCGGACGATCTGAATCAGCGATTGCAAGATCTGAAAGTTCGCACTAGAGTCACAAATACTGAGCAGTTGGTTTTCATCGCCGCGTTGAACATCAGCTATGAATTAACTCAGGAAAAAGCGAAGACGCGTGATTACGCGGCGAGCATGGAACAACGTATTCGGATGCTACAACAGACCATCGAACAGGCGTTGCTTGATCAGGGTCGCATAACCGAAAAAACGGGCCAAAACTTTGAATAACACTTTTCGGTTTACTGTGGTAGAGTGACCGTGAAGACAAAATTTCTCTGAGATGTTTGCAAGCGGGCCAGTCCCCTGAGCCGATATTTCATACCACAAGAATGTGGCGCTCCACGGTTGGTGAGCATGCTCGGCCCGTCCGAGAAGCCTTAAAACTGTGACGACGCATTCACCTTGAACCAAGGGTTCAAGGGTTACAGCCTGCGGCGGCATCTCGGAGATTCCCTTCTACCTGGCAACAGCCATGACACTACTTTCTGAACTTCCTTTATCCCGACAAGAAATACGTAAACTCATTCGGCAACGCCGTCGTGCATTAACGCCCGATCAACAAGAACATTTCGGCCAGCAAGCCGCGACCCGAATGCTCAGCTATCCCCCTGTTGTACTCGCTCATACCGTGGCGGTATTCCTCTCGTTCGATGGCGAACTCGATACCCAGCCGCTAATAGATCAACTGTGGCGAGTGGGCAAGCGCGTCTATCTTCCGGTTCTTCATCCCTTCAGCCCCGGTAATTTACTGTTCCTGCACTATCATCCGCACAGCGAGCTGGTCACCAATCGCTTAAAAATCCGGGAGCCACGGCTTGATGTACGCGACGTATTGCCGCTGTCACAGCTGGATGTGCTGATTACGCCGTTAGTGGCGTTTGATGAGGTCGGGCAACGCCTGGGTATGGGAGGTGGATTTTATGACCGTACATTGCAAAACTGGCAGCAGCATCAGATCCAGCCCGTAGGCTACGCGCACGATTGTCAGCGAGTGGAAAAATTGCCTGTCGAAGAGTGGGATATCCCGCTGCCTGCGGTGGTGACGCCATCCAAAATTTGGGAGTGGTAGCCGTTTTTTGCCGATTGACAGCGCCGTTTTTTTGACCTAAATTCCTCGGTGAAGGGTGAGGGAGGCGAACCTCCCCCCTGCGTACTCTCTGTTAATATGCTGGCCAAGCGATGATTAACAGGATCAGCAGCATGATGACGACTCTCATCATCGTCCCTTTCCTTTTTAGAGCCCCTGCTTCGGTAGGGGCTTTCCCGTTTCAGCGCGATGCTGAGCCTCTATCGTAAATTCCTTTTAGTGCTGTACAACACGCAACGCTGCCTTTAATTACCCATTGCGGCAAGGCTCGAAAACAGAATGTATGCGTTACAGGAATAGATGTTGAGGCAGGGAAAGCAAAGGAAAGATGGGCAGGTCAACCGCCTGCCCATGTAGAGGAAATTAGTACAGCAGACGAGCGCGAATGGTTCCCGGCAGGGCTTTCATCGCCAGCAGAGCTTTCTCCGCCACATCTTCATCCGCTTCAATATCGATAACCACGTAACCGACCTGCGCGGAAGTCTGCAGATACTGCGCGGCAATGTTGACGCCCTGCTCGGCAAAAATCTGGTTCAGCGCGGTCAGTACGCCTGGGCGGTTTTCGTGAATGTGCATCAGACGACGACCGCCGTGCAGCGGCAGCGAGACTTCCGGGAAGTTAACGGCAGACAGCGTAGAGCCATTGTCGGAATACTTCGTCAGTTTACCCGCCACTTCCAGGCCGATGTTTTCCTGCGCTTCCAGCGTGGAACCACCGATATGCGGCGTCAGGATCACGTTATCAAAATCACACAGCGGCGAGGTGAACGGATCGCTGTTAGATGCAGGCTCCGTTGGGAAGACATCGATGGCCGCTCCTGCCAGATGTTTCGTTGCCAGCGCATCACACAGCGCAGGGATATCGACAACCGTTCCGCGTGCAGCGTTGATCAGCAGTGCGCCTGGTTTCATCAGCGCAATCTCATGCGCGCCCATCAGATTTTTGGTGGAGGCGTTTTCCGGCACATGGAGGCTGACTACATCGCTCATATTCAGCAGGTCGGAAAGATGCTGTACCTGCGTGGCGTTGCCCAGCGGCAGTTTATTTTCAATATCATAGAAATAAACGTGCATCCCCAGCGATTCCGCCAGAATGCCCAGCTGAGTACCAATGTGGCCGTAGCCGATAATCCCCAGTTTTTTGCCACGCGCTTCAAAAGAGCCGGTAGCCAGTTTATTCCACACGCCGCGGTGCGCTTTGGCGTTCGCTTCCGGCACGCCGCGTAGCAGTAGCAGCAGTTCGCCAATCACCAGTTCGGCAACGGAACGTGTGTTAGAGAATGGCGCGTTAAACACGGGGATCCCGCGCTTTGCCGCCGCGCTCAGATCAACCTGATTGGTACCAATACAGAAGCAGCCAATCGCGACCAGTTTCTCTGCGGCGTCAATCACATCTTCAGTCAGATGGGTTCGGGATCGCAGGCCAATGAAGTGGGCGTCACGGATGGACTCTTTCAGCTGTTCGGTGTCCAGAGCGCCTTTGTGAAACTCAATGTTGGTATAACCTGCTGCACGAAGGTTCTCGAGTGCTTTTTGGTGCACACCTTCAACCAGCAGAAATTTAATCTTATCTTTCTCCAGTGATACCTTTGCCATTTCCCGACCCTGTCTTTTTTTGTTCAAACTGATGTGTTGTGTGTGGGATTTTCATCCTCCTCTTCAACATATCAAAAAATAATATTGCGGCAATATGAACGTTTGCGTCGTCATGCTGAGGAAATGTCATTCAGCGGGAATTGTCAGAGGAAAATACTGGCGATAACTTTTTCTTTGGAGGGATCGGCAGGACAATATTATAAACGTGACACAAGTCACCAAATTTGCCCTGCCAAAATTTTTTTAACGGGAGAAGACGCTCCCGTCAGATCATTTTACGATAGTTTTCACGCCGTCCGGTGTGCCAATCAGCGCCACATCCGCACCACGGTTAGCGAACAGACCCACGGTTACTACGCCCGGAATCGCATTGATGGCGTTTTCCATGGCCACGGCGTCGAGGATCTCCAGGCCGTGTACATCAAGGATCACGTTACCATTGTCAGTGACCACGCCCTGACGATATTCAGGACGACCGCCCAACTTCACCAGTTGACGCGCAACTGCGCTACGCGCCATTGGGATCACTTCCACCGGCAGCGGGAAGTTGCCAAGAATATCGACTTCCTTGGACGCGTCCGCGATGCAGATAAATTTCTTCGCCACGGAAGCAATGATTTTTTCACGCGTCAGCGCAGCGCCGCCGCCTTTGATCATCTGCATATGGCCGTTGATTTCATCCGCGCCATCAACGTATACGCCGAGGCTGTCCACTTCGTTAAGATCGAACACGTGGATACCGAGGCTTTTCAGTTTTTCAGTCGAGGCGTCCGAGCTGGACACTGCGCCTTCAATCTGACCTTTCATTGTGCCCAGCGCATCAATAAAGTGTGCGGCTGTTGAACCGGTACCTACGCCCACAATGGTGCCGGGCTGTACATACTGAAGTGCCGCCCATCCTACTGCTTTTTTCAGTTCATCCTGCGTCATGATCGTTTCGCCTGTGGTGTGAATATGGTGGGAAAATTCACGCGCATTATAGAACATTGTGCAGAAAAATGTTCCCACACCCGCAAGCTGGCGGCGGATTTCGTCTTTACCCAACCTAAAATTGTGTCATAGTGCAGAACAAGCAAAAATTTCAGGAGTGCGTCAAAGCAATGAAACGTCCGGACTACAGAACACTACAAGCACTGGATGCGGTTATTCGTGAACGAGGATTTGAGCGCGCGGCGCAAAAGCTGTGCATCACGCAATCCGCGGTTTCACAGCGCATAAAACAGCTTGAGAATATGTTCGGACAACCGTTGCTGGTGCGTACCGTCCCCCCGCGCCCTACCGAACAAGGACAAAAGCTTCTGGCCCTGTTGCGCCAGGTTGAGCTGCTGGAAGATGAGTGGCTGGGTGATGAACAAACCGGGTCCACGCCGCTGCTGCTCTCGCTGGCGGTGAACGCCGACAGCCTGGCAACCTGGTTGCTTCCGGCGCTGGCGCCGGTACTGGCCAATTCACCGATTCGTCTGAACCTGCAGGTTGAAGATGAAACCCGGACCCAGGAACGTCTGCGCCGGGGTGAAGTAGTGGGTGCAGTGAGTATTCAGCATCAGGCGCTGCCAAGCTGCCTGGTGGATAAGCTCGGCGCGCTCGATTATCTTTTTGTTGGCTCCAAAGCGTTTGCCGAACGCTACTTCCCAAATGGTGTTACCCGCTCCGCCCTGCTGAAAGCACCAGCGGTGGCTTTTGACCACCTCGACGATATGCATCAGGCCTTCCTGCAGCAGAACTTCGATTTGCCGCCGGGCAGCGTACCGTGCCACATCGTTAACTCGTCTGAAGCCTTCGTCCAGTTGGCGCGTCAGGGCACCACCTGCTGCATGATCCCACACTTACAGATTGAGAAAGAACTGGCAAGCGGCGAGCTTATCGACTTAACGCCGGGCCTGTTCCAGCGCCGGATGCTCTACTGGCATCGCTTTGCGCCGGAAAGCCGCATGATGCGCAACGTCACCGACGCTCTGCTGGCTTACGGTCACAACGTGCTGCGCCAGGATTAAACTGTTTATAGTCTCTGAGTGCCGGATGGCAGCGTAACGCCTTATCCGGCCTCCCCTCCTCTTACCGCTTTTTCATGTTATTCATGCCACGTCTTTGAAAGACATCACAAAATCAAACACACCATGCGGCAAAAAACGACGCCCTGTTGGCTATTTTTTGCTGGCGACAAGCTGACGGAAAAAGCTCACCGTATTCGTAAAGATTCAACTTATTGCGTAATACGGAGCAAAAAATGGCAAACGTACAGGAGTGGCAAACACTCGCCAATAAAGAACTCAGTCGCCGGGAAAAAACCGTCGAATCTCTGGAAAGACAGACGGCGGAAGGGATTGCCATCAAGCCGCTGTATACCGAGGCCGATCTCGATAATCTGGAAGTAACCGGTACTCTCCCCGGCCTGCCGCCGTATGTGCGCGGTCCGCGCGCCACCATGTATACCGCGCAGCCGTGGACCATTCGCCAGTACGCCGGTTTCTCAACTGCCAAAGAGTCCAACGCCTTTTACCGCCGCAACCTCGCCGCCGGGCAAAAAGGGCTTTCCGTCGCCTTTGATCTTGCCACTCACCGTGGCTATGACTCTGATAATCCTCGTGTGGCGGGTGACGTCGGCAAAGCGGGCGTGGCGATCGATACTGTCGAAGATATGAAGGTACTGTTCGACCAGATCCCGCTGGATAAGATGTCGGTATCAATGACCATGAACGGCGCAGTGCTGCCGGTACTGGCGTTTTACATCGTCGCTGCAGAAGAACAAGGCGTAACGCCGGAACAGCTCACCGGGACCATTCAGAACGATATTCTGAAAGAATACCTGTGTCGCAACACCTACATTTATCCGCCAAAACCTTCGATGCGCATTATCGCCGACATCATCGCCTGGTGTTCTGGCAACATGCCGCGCTTTAACACCATCAGTATCAGCGGCTACCACATGGGCGAAGCTGGCGCGAACTGCGTGCAGCAGGTGGCCTTTACGCTGGCAGACGGTATTGAGTACATCAAAGCTGCACTCTCTGCTGGATTGAAAATTGATGACTTTGCCCCGCGCCTGTCGTTCTTCTTCGGCATCGGCATGGATCTGTTCATGAATGTCGCCATGTTGCGCGCAGCGCGTTATTTGTGGAGCGAAGCGGTCAGCAGTTTTGGCGCGACCAACCCAAAATCTCTCGCTCTGCGAACCCACTGTCAGACATCCGGCTGGAGCCTGACCGAGCAGGACCCGTACAACAACGTCATTCGCACCACCATCGAAGCACTCGGTGCCACACTCGGCGGTACGCAGTCTTTGCATACCAACGCCTTTGATGAAGCGCTCGGTCTGCCCACTGATTTCTCCGCGCGCATTGCGCGCAATACGCAGATCATCATTCAGGAAGAATCGGAGATCTGCCGCACCGTCGATCCGCTGGCCGGATCGTATTACGTCGAGTCGCTCACCGATCACATCGTTAAGCAGGCACGCACGATCATTAAACAGATCGATGAAGTCGGCGGCATGGCGAAAGCGATCGAAGCCGGGTTGCCGAAACGGATGATCGAAGAAGCCTCGGCACGTGAACAATCGCTGATCGACCAGGGCAAGCGCGTCATCGTTGGCGTGAACAAGTACAAGCTGGATAAAGAAGACGAGACGTCGGTTCTGGAGATCGACAACGTGAAAGTGCGTAACGAGCAGATTGCTTCGTTGCAGCATATCCGCGCTACGCGTGACAATGATGCCGTCAAAACTGCACTGTCAGCGCTGACCCACGCCGCACAGCACAATGAAAACCTGTTGACCGCCGCCGTCAACGCCGCCCGCGTTCGCGCCACGCTGGGTGAAATCTCCGACGCGCTGGAGGTTGCCTTTGACCGCTATCTGGTTCCCAGCCAGTGCGTTACCGGCGTGATTGCGCAAAGCTACCATCAGTCCGATAAATCAGCTGACGAATTTGACGCCATTGTTGCGCAAACCGGGCGGTTCCTGGCGGAGCATGGCCGCCGCCCCCGTATTCTGATCGCCAAGATGGGTCAGGATGGTCACGATCGCGGCGCGAAGGTGATCGCCAGCGCCTACTCCGACCTCGGATTCGATGTTGATCTCAGCCCGATGTTCTCCACACCGGAAGAGATTGCCCGCCTGGCCGTAGAAAACGATGTGCATGTGATTGGCGCATCATCACTGGCAGCAGGTCATAAAACGCTAATCCCGGAACTGGTCACCGCGCTCAAAAACTGGGGGCGCGAAGATATCTGCGTGGTCGCTGGAGGGGTTATCCCGCCGCAGGATTACACCTTCCTGCACGAACGTGGCGTCGCTGCCATTTATGGCCCTGGTACGCCGATGCTCGACAGCGTCCGCGATGTGTTGACCCGCATTAGCCAACATCATGATTAACGCCGCCACGCTTGAGGATACCGTCCGGCGCCTGCGCCTGGGTGAGCGCGCCACGCTCGCGCAGGCGATGACGCTGGTCGAAAGTTGCCATCCGCGCCACCAGACGCTGAGTACGCAATTGCTGGACGCGATTATGCCGTTCACCGGTAACGCCCTGCGCCTAGGGATCACCGGTACGCCGGGCGCGGGCAAAAGCACGTTCCTGGAAGCGTTCGGTATGCTGTTGATCCACCACGGATTACGGGTGGCGGTGATCGCCGTCGATCCCAGCAGCCCGGTCAGCGGCGGCAGCATTCTGGGTGATAAAACCCGCATGACGGAGCTTGCCCGCGCAGAATCCGCGTTTATTCGCCCGGTGCCTTCCGGCGGGCATTTAGGCGGTGCCAGCCAGCGTGCGCGTGAGTTAATGCTGCTGTGCGAAGCAGCGGGCTTTGACGTGGTGATTGTGGAAACCGTCGGCGTCGGGCAGTCCGAAACCGAAGTGGCCCGGATGGTAGATTGCTTTATCTCGTTGCAGATAGCCGGTGGCGGTGACGATCTACAGGGCATCAAGAAAGGGATGATGGAGATGGCTGACCTGATCGTTATCAACAAAGATGACGGTGATAACCGCAGCAACGTCGCCATTACCCGCCACATGTATCAATCCGCCCTGCACATTCTGCGCCGCAAGTATGACGAGTGGCAGCCGCAGGTTCTGACCTGTAGTGCGCTCGAAAAGCGTGGCATCGAGGAAATCTGGCAGACGATAACCGACTTCAGAACGCGTCTTACCACCAGCGGTCGGCTGGAAAAAGTGCGTCAACAACAGGCGGTTGAGTGGATACAGAAACAGGCTGAAGAAGAAGCGCTGCATCTGCTGTTTGCCTGTGCGGATTTCGACCGCTATTACCAGCAAACGCTACAGTCCGTGAAAAACAATGATCTTTCGCCGCGCACCGGGCTGCGGCACATCAGCGAATTTATCCAGCATCATTACTTTGAATAAAGAGAACATTATGTCTTATCAATACGTCAACGTTGTCATCATCCAGAAAGTCGCGGTCATTGAATTCAACTATGCCCGCAAGCTCAATGCCCTGAGTAAAGTATTTATCGACGATCTGATACAGGCGCTGAGCGATCTCAATCGCCCGGAAATTCGCTGCATTATTCTGCGCGCACCAAGCGGGGCAAAAGTGTTCTCTGCCGGGCATGATATTCATGAACTCCCAACCGGACGTCGCGATCCCCTCTCCTATGACGATCCGCTGCGTCAGATAACCCGCATGATCCAAAAATATCCGAAACCCGTGATCTCCATGGTTGAAGGCAGCGTCTGGGGAGGGGCATTTGAGATGATCATGAGTTCCGATCTGATTATCTCCGCTGAAACGTCCACCTTTTCGATGACGCCAGTCAATCTTGGTGTGCCCTATAACCTGGTGGGCATCCATAACCTGACTCGTGATGCAGGCTTTCACATCGTGAAAGAGCTGATTTTTACCGCCTCGCCCATTACAGCACAACGCGCCATGGCTGTCGGGATCCTTAACCATGTCGTCCCTGTCGACGAACTGGAAGATTTCACCCTGCAAATGGCGCACCACATCTCAGAAAAAGCGCCGCTGGCGATCGCCGTTATCAAAGAAGAGCTGCGCGTGCTGGGTGAAGCACACACCATGAATTCCGACGAGTTCGAACGTATCCAGGGTATGCGTCGCGCGGTGTACGACAGCGAGGACTATCAGGAAGGGATGAATGCGTTTATGGAAAAACGTAAACCGAATTTTGTCGGCCACTAATTGCGGTCAGAGAAAGGAGAGAGCCATGAAACGGATGAGCGCTGAAGAAGCGGCAGAAATTATCCAACACGATGATATGGTGGCATTTAGCGGATTCACACCAGCAGGCTCACCAAAAGCATTGCCGACAGCGCTTGCCCGACGCGCCTGCGAACAGCATCAGGCCGGGCTGCCCTTTCAGATTCGGTTACTGACTGGGGCGTCAATTGGTGCTGCCGCTGACGATGCGTTATCAGAAGCAGATGCCGTTTCCTGGCGTGCGCCTTATCAAACCTCCTCCGGCCTGCGCGAGAAAATTAACCAGGGCCTGGTGAGATTTGTCGATCTCCATCTGAGTGAGGTTGCGCAGATGGTCAATTACGGCTTTTTTGGCGAGATCGATATTGCCGTTATTGAAGCTTCAGCCGTCGCGCCAGATGGACGGATTTGGCTCACCAGCGGGATCGGCAATGCGCCAACCTGGCTGCTGCGGGCAAAAAAAGTGGTAATCGAACTGAACCACTATCATAACCCGCGTGTGTCAGAGCTTGCCGACATTGTTATTCCAGGCGCGCCACCACGGCGGAACAGCGTGCCAATCTTTCATACCATGGATCGTGTAGGGACACAGTGCGTGCAGGTAGACCCGAAAAAGGTCGTTGCGATAGTGGATACCGAGCTGCCAGATGCCGGTAATGCGTCAGATAAAACCAATCCGGTCAGCCAGCAAATAGCCGATAACGTGGTCACCTTTCTGCTGGCAGAAATGGCGCACAAGCGAATTCCACCTGAGTTTTTGCCCCTGCAGAGCGGCGTGGGCAATATTAATAACGCAGTGATGGCACGACTGGGGGAAAACCCGGATATTCCGCCCTTTATGATGTATTCGGAGGTACTGCAGGAATCGGTGGTACATCTGCTGGAAACAGGGAAAGTAACCGGCGCCAGCGCCTCGAGTCTGACCATTTCCGCCCTATCGCTGCAAAAGATCTACAACAACATGGATTTCTTCACCAGCCGGATTGTGTTGCGCCCGCAGGAGATCTCCAATAACCCGGAGATTATCCGTCGTCTGGGGGTGATTGCGCTTAATGTCGGCCTGGAGTTTGATATCTATGGTCATGCTAACTCCACGCATGTCGCGGGGGTCAATCTGATGAACGGGATTGGCGGCAGCGGCGATTTCGAACGTAACGCCTATCTGTCAATCTTTATGGCCCCGTCAATCGCCAAAGGCGGGAAAATCTCCACTATTGTGCCGATGTGCAGCCATGTCGATCACAGCGAACATAGCGTGAAAGTGATCGTCACTGAACAGGGCATTGCCGATCTGCGCGGGTTATCTCCTCTGCAACGGGCACATACCATCATCGACAACTGTGCTCATCCGCTGTACCGGGACTACCTGCACCGCTATCTGGAAAAAGCGCCCGGCGGGCATATCCATCACGATCTCAGTCATGCCTTTGATCTACATCGCAATCTTATCGAGACCGGTTCCATGCTGGGTTAAGTTGCCGTACCGTCACGATCCTCAGCAATATGCTGTAGCATGGTGGCGGTATAGCGATGATTTTTCAGCGAATAGAGAAACTCCTGCATGTACATTGGACTGCCGGGGGCATCGAAATATTTCAACGTTGAAGGATTCACCAGTCGCCAGGCAAAATGCGGGATGACCGTCAGAAACTGCCCCCGCTCCACGGCGCTAATCTTGGCCATAAAGCTGTACGGGCGATAGATAATCGTCGGGTTGATCCCACAGGGACGCATGTAAGCATCCAGCATCGCCTCAAAGTTGGCGCGATTCTGGAAGCGCATCTGCAACCAGGGCAGCTCACGCAGCAAATCCTGTGGTTGTTTTTCTTCGTAACGCCGGGATACCAAAAACCCCAGGCGTAACGGCGGTAATTCACTTACTGCCAGATTATCCAGCTCCTGCACCCGGGGAGACACATGCTGCGGCGAGATAATAAAATCGAGCTGTCGGTCGAACAGATTATCAATCACCCCGTTTTCACTGAACTCGACGGCCTGGGCGCTGATACCATCGTACTTATCGCCAAGGCTAATCAACTGGTCAAAAATAATGGTTGGGTAGGTGTTGTCGATGCCAATGACGATTTCCCGCGAGCGACGAGAGGCATTATGGATTTCGTTATCAATAGCAGATAGCCGCTGATAGACGGGAAATAATTTCTGATACAGCTCCTGACCGGCTTTATTCAGACTGATGTTGTTATCTTTACGGGTAAACAGCGTATAGCCGATTTGATCTTCCAGTGCAGCAATGCTTTTGCCAAACGGTGATGCTGTCATGTGTATTTTTTCTGCCGCTCTGGCGATGTTATTCGTTTGCGCCAGCAGAATAAAATTACGCATCTTTTTCGAGATAAAAATATCCATAGCCACCTCATAAAATCACTACGGCATATCCTCATCAAGACAAAAAAAAGACTCGCGATGCGGTCGCATTTTTACAGTTGTTCACAGAAAAAACCCGGCGGATAAGCCGGGTCTGAAAAGATTACTGCGTTTTGGCAGGCGCTGCTGCTGGCTGACCCGCCGCGGGTTCGATCTGGAAGACCACATCAACCTGATCGTCAAACTGAATGACCGGCTGTTCGTAGGTTTCCTGAGCCGATGCAGCAGGTGCCGCGTCTGCCTTCATCATCCGTACCATTGGGCTCGGCTGATAATTGGAAACGTGGTAGCGCACACTGTACACCGGGCCAAGTTTGCTATTGAAGCCCGCAGCCAGCTGCTCTGCCTGATGAATGGCATCATCAATTGCGGCTTTACGTGCCTTGTCTTTGTAGGCATCTGGCTGAGCCACACCCAGCGATACCGAGCGGATCTCATTCAGACCCGCTTTCAGCGCGCCATCCAGCAGGGCGTTCAGCTTATCCAGCTGACGCAACGTAACCTCAACAGTACGTACCGCACGATAGCCTTTCAGTACGCTTTTACCATTCTGGTAGTCGTAGTCCGGCTGCGTACGCAGATTGGCGGAGCTAATATCCTTCTTCGCTATCTGGTTTTGCTCAAGGAAGGAAAGATACTGCGCCACACGCTCATCGGCTTGCTTTTTCGCAGATGCTGCATCCTTCGCCGCTACGTTCACTTCAATTGCCAGAGTGGCAATATCAGGTGTCGCATCGACGCTTGCCGTTCCGGAAGTCACGATGTGTGGTCCATTGGGCAATTCGTTTGCCTGTACCGATAGTGCGCTGAATCCGACTAATGCCGCCAGGGCGATGACTTTGAACTTCACTGTCGTTCCTCCATGTTACATATACCCCTAAACTCAGGGCGCATGCAGGCAAGCTTAGCCGATCTCGCCGCATTGTCCATCAGACAACACTTAGTTGAACAGCGCATGAACGTGCGCAACACCTTCTTTTGCCAGCTGAAAAGCGATAAACCACATCACTAATCCCACCAGCGTATTGATAATGCGCTGGGCTTTAGCAGTACGCAGACGCGGGGCCAGCCAGGCCGCCAGTAGTGCCAGACCAAAGAACCACAGGAACGATGCGCTGACGGTTCCCAGTGCAAACCAGCGCTTAGGTTCCACATCCAGTTGGCCGCCGAGGCTGCCCAGCACCACAAAAGTATCCAAATAGACATGTGGGTTTAGCCAGGTCACCGCCAGCATGGTGGCGATGATTTTCCAGCGGCCCTGCTTCAGTACCTCGGCACTGGCCAGCTCCAGGTTGCTGCTCAGCGCCGTTTTTAATGCACCAAAGCCATACCAGAGTAAAAACGCCACCCCGCCCCAGGTCACCAGCGCCATCAACCACGGCGACTGCATCAACAAGGCACTCCCCCCAAAGATACCGGCACAGATCAGCACTAAGTCGCTGATGGCGCAAAGTAAGGCAATCATGATGTGATACTGGCGACGAATACCCTGATTCATCACAAAAGCGTTCTGCGGTCCAAGTGGAAGGATCATGGCCGCGCCAAGCGCAAGACCTTGAAAATAATAAGATATCACGTTATTTATCCCGAGCTATTTCTCTTAAGCGCAGACTATAGCGCGGGAAAATCATTAGCGGAAATTGATAATATTAATCAGGGATAAGAGGAATTAATAGCTGGAGGGAAAATGCCGGATGGCGGCTGACGCTTTTTCCGGCCTGGAGGTTTTGTAGGCCCGGTAAGCGGTAACGCCACCGGGCACGTGATTACTCGGCCGCGCGCTCTTTCACGCGCTTAAAATTCACATCCATCTGCGGATATGGGAAGCTGATACCGTTGGCATCGAACTCACGTTTAATACGCTCCAGCACATCCCAGTAAACACTTTGCAGGTCGCCGCTGTTACTCCAGACACGTACCACAAAGTTAATGGAGGAAGCCCCCAGCTCATTCAGGCGCACCGTCATTTCACGATCTTTCAGGATACGCTCGTCAGACTGGATGATATCGGTAAGGATTTTCTTCACCTGATCGATATCGGAATCGTAGGCTACACCGATAATAAATTCGTTACGACGAACCGGTTCACGAGAGAAGTTGATGATATTCCCGGCGATGATTTTGCCGTTGGGGATCACCACAATCTTACCGTCTACGGTACGCATGGTCGTGGAGAAAATCTGCACGTTAAGCACGGTTCCGGCTACGCCGCCGAGGTCAACATACTCACTCGCACGGAACGGGCGGAACATCACCAGCAGCACACCTGCGGCAAGGTTAGACAACGAACCTTGTAATGCCAGACCAACGGCTAAACCTGCGGCACCGAGAACGGCAATCACCGAAGCCGTCTGCACCCCAACGCGTCCAAGGGCGGCAATCAGCGTGAACGCAATGATCCCGTAGCGCACCAGCGCAGAGAGGAAGTCGGCTACGGTCGCATCAATCTTACGCGCCACCATCAGACGGTTAACCGTGTTCGATACGATACGCGCCACAATCATACCGATAATAACAATGGCGATGGCCGCAACGATGTTGACGGCATAGCTCAACAGCAGTTCCTGGTTGCGGACCAGCCAGGTGCCCGCACCATTTATGCTGTCGACAACATTCAAATCTTCCATTTACTATTCCTTTTTTGCTTACCCAAACGGGAGAAATAAAGCCACCCCACCGGGGCGGGCAACCTGACAAGGGTAAACAATAAATCCGAATTTTGCCAAACAGATCACAGAATTCTCTGTCAGCAGCACATTGTCATGGCAATAAAAAAGGCCCGCATTTGCGGGCCTCATGTCACGTAGAACGACGTAAATTACAGAACGTCAACCGCGTTCAGTTCTTTGAAAGCCTGTTCCAGACGGGTGATCATGGTTGCCTGACCAGCACGCAGCCATACGCGCGGATCGTAGTATTTCTTGTTCGGCTGATCTTCGCCTTTCGGGTTGCCCAGCTGACCCTGCAGGTAAGCTTCATTGGCTTTGTAGTAGTTCAGAACGCCTTCCCAGGTAGCCCATTGGGTATCGGTATCGATGTTCATTTTCACTACACCGTAGCTTACGGAGTCTTTGATTTCCTGAGCAGTAGAACCGGAACCGCCGTGGAAGACGAAGTTCAGGCTGTTGTGCGGCAGGTTATGTTTCTTAGAAACATAGTCCTGAGAATCACGCAGGATGGTCGGGGTCAGAACCACGTTGCCTGGCTTGTACACGCCGTGTACGTTGCCGAAGGAAGCAGCGATGGTGAAACGCGGGCTGATTTTGCTCAGCTCAGTGAACGCGTAATCAACGTCTTCTGGTTGGGTGTACAGGGCAGAAGCGTCCATGTGGCTGTTGTCCACGCCGTCTTCTTCACCACCGGTGCAACCCAGTTCGATTTCCAGAGTCATGCCCATTTTGGACATACGCGCCAGATATTTGGAGCAGATTTCAATGTTCTCTTCCAGAGACTCTTCAGACAGGTCGATCATGTGAGAAGAGAACAGCGGTTTGCCCGTTGCTGCAAAGTGTTTTTCACCCGCGTCCAGCAGACCGTCGATCCACGGCAGCAGTTTCTTCGCGCAGTGGTCAGTGTGCAGGATAACCGGAACACCGTAGTGTTCAGCCATCTGGTGAACGTGATGTGCGCCAGAGATAGCACCCAGGATTGCAGCGCCCTGAGGAACGTCGGACTTCACGCCTTTACCCGCGATGAAAGAAGCACCACCGTTGGAGAACTGAACGATTACCGGCGCTTTAACTTTTGCAGCGGTTTCCAGAACGGCGTTGATGGAGTCGGTACCAACGCAGTTAACAGCTGGCAGAGCAAAGTTGTTTTCTTTAGCTACCTGGAAAACTTTCTGAACGTCGTCGCCAGTGATGACGCCCGGTTTTACGAAATCAAAAATTTTAGACATGTTACGTAGTCCTGTATCTGTATCTTCGACCGTTGAAGAAGGTTCGCGAGCGTTTAAGCGCGCTGAAAAACAGGCGGGTCACCCCGCCTGAACTGAATTACTTCTTAGCGCGCTCTTCGAGCATCGCTACTGCTGGCAGGACTTTGCCTTCCACGAATTCGAGGAATGCGCCGCCGCCAGTAGAGATGTAGGAGATTTTGTCAGCAATACCGAACAGGTCGATTGCTGCCAGGGTGTCACCGCCGCCTGCGATAGAGAACGCTTCGCTGTCTGCAATGGCGTTAGCTACGATTTCAGTACCTTTGCGGAAGTTCGGGAATTCGAACACGCCAACCGGGCCGTTCCACAGAATGGTTTTCGCATTCTTCAGGATGTCAGCCAGCTGCTGTGCAGAAGCGTCGCCGATATCCAGAATCTGCTCGTCTTCTTTCACATCGCTAACGGATTTCAGCGTAGCCGGTGCAGTTTCAGAGAATTCAGTCGCTACGCGGACGTCGGTCGGGACCGGGATGTCGCAAGTGGTCAGCAGACGCTTAGCTTCGTCAACCAGGTCAGCTTCGTACAGGGATTTACCGACGTTGTGGCCTTGAGCGGCAACAAAGGTATTCGCAATACCACCGCCAACGATCAGCTGGTCAGCGATCTTAGACAGGGAGTCCAGAACAGTCAGTTTGGTAGAAACTTTAGAACCACCAACGATAGCGACCATTGGGCGAGCTGGTTCTTTCAGCGCTTTACCCAGTGCATCCAGCTCTTCAGCCAGCAGCGGACCCGCACACGCTACATCAGCGAATTTACCGATACCGTGAGTGGAAGCCTGTGCGCGGTGTGCAGTACCGAATGCGTCCATGACGAATACGTCGCACAGTGCGGCATATTTTTTGGACAGCGCTTCGTCGTCTTTCTTCTCGCCTTTGTTGAAGCGAACGTTTTCCAGAACAACCAGTTCACCGGCAGCGACTTCAACGCCGTCCAGGTAATCTTTTACCAGGCGAACCGGAGCAGACAGTTTGTCTTTCAGGTAGTTAACAACCGGCAGCAGAGAGAATTCTTCGTTGTACTCGCCTTCGGTAGGACGACCCAGGTGGGAAGTTACCATCACTTTAGCACCCTGTTTCAGGGCCAGTTCGATGGTTGGCAGGGAAGCACGGATACGCGCATCGCTGGTTACTTTCCCTTCTTTAACTGGTACGTTCAGATCCGCACGGATAAAAACACGTTTACCAGCAAGATCCAGATCGGTCATCTTAATTACAGACATGGTGAATCCTCTCGTTGATTCTTAAAGTTTTGCAAGCGCTCACGCGCCTTACCTGAAACCAATAGCAGCCATCGCTAACGTTGTGTCGAGCATACGGTTAGCAAAGCCCCATTCATTATCGCACCAGACCAGGGTCTTGATCAGGTGAGCGCCACTCACGCGCGTTTGCGTACCATCAACGATGGCGCTGTGCGGGTCGTGGTTAAAATCTACAGAGACCAACGGTAATTCCGTATAGTCAACTATACCATGAAATGCACCTTGTGCTGCTTTTTGCAGCAACTGGTTGACTTCACTGGCTTTTACCGGTTTTTTCACCGTCACGCTTAAGTCGATCGCCGTCACATTAATGGTCGGTACACGTACCGCAATCGCTTCAAAACGATCGTTAAATTGCGGAAAAATTCGTGTGATACCCGCCGCCAGTTTGGTATCAACCGGGATGATCGACTGGCTGGCCGCTCGCGTGCGACGCAGGTCGGGATGATAGGCATCAATAACCTGCTGATCGTGCATCGCGGAGTGGATCGTCGTGACGGTACCAGACTCGATGCCGTAAGCATCATCCAGCAATTTAATGACGGGAATTATACAATTCGTGGTGCAGGAGGCGTTGGAGACGATCCGGTGCTCAGCGCGCAGTTGCTCCTGGTTAACGCCAAACACAACGGTTGCGTCGATGTCGTGACTGCCAGGATGTGAAAAGAGCACTTTTTTAGCACCAGCGGCAATGTGCGCCTCGCCGTGTTCGCGGTTGCCGAAGACACCGGTGCAGTCCAGCACAACGTCGACGCCCAATTCACGCCACGGAAGCGCATCAAGGGTTCGCTCATGCAGAATGCGAATCGCGTCATCGCCAACGATGAGCTGGTCACGTTCCTGACGAACATCCCAGGCAAAACGCCCATGGCTGGTGTCATATTTCAACAAATGCGCCATGCCTGCGGCATCCGCCAGTTCGTTGATTGCCACCACGGTGATTTCCGCCCGACGCCCGGATTCATACAAAGCACGAACCACGTTACGTCCGATGCGACCGAAACCATTAATCGCTACGCGTACGGTCATAGGTCTCCTGCAAGGATTTCTCAGAAACGATGTGGCTGACAGAGTAATGCAGCAAACCGCTCAGGGAAACCTTACCTGTCGCAAACTGCGACTAATTGATTAATTGTCGAACATTTAATCGACTGAAACGCTTCAGCTAGAATAAGCGAAACAAGGAATAAAAGGAATGATTGTCCAGCAACAGAACACAGTTATCTGACTTGCGTCACATTTTAAAGCCCTTCACGGCTAAATTTATTCCATATTCCAGAATTGCGAATAAGCGTAGCAAGATTATTTCGTTGCCGTGTCACAAATCCTGATTTATATCAGAAAGCTCCCTAACCTGCGTCTATATTATCAGCGCTACGTCCGAGTCTCGGAGTCCCTCAATAATGGCTACATTCAATCCTCAATCATCTGAAGCTCGCTTTCATGCGCTGCGTTTGTTACCCGGTCAGGAAGTTTTTTCTCAGCTACATGCCTTTGTCCAACAACACCAGTTGCAGGCGGCATGGATAGCAGGTTGTACCGGAAGCCTGACCAACGTCGCGTTACGCTACGCCGGACGTGAAGAAACCACATTACTCACCGGTACCTGGGAAGTCATCTCCCTGAACGGCACGCTGGAACTTACTGGCGAACACCTCCATCTTGCGGTGTCCGATCCACAAGGCGCCATGCTGGGGGGCCACATGATGGCAGGCTGCACCGTGCGCACCACGCTGGAACTGGTCATTGGCGAGCTAACAAGTCTGGCATTTAGTCGTCAACCCTGCGCCGTTTCCGGTTATGACGAACTGGTTATTTCATCCCGCTAACGCTTCACTTAAAAGAGGTCTTCTATGGCGCGTCGCCAATTTTCCAGCCAGTCTCTGGTACTGATTGTCATTGCTATCGCTATCAACATGGTCGGGGGGCAGCTTATCAGTATGTTGAAATTGCCCATTTTTCTCGACTCCATTGGCACCTTAATTAGCGCGGTACTGTTAGGCCCGGTTGTGGGGATGTTGACCGGCTTGCTCACGAACCTGCTGTGGGGACTGCTGACCGATCCAATTGCAGCCGCCTTCGCTCCTGTGGCGATGGTTATCGGCCTGGTTGCCGGTTGGCTGGCGCGGGCAGGCTGGTTTCGCACCTTACCTAAAGTGGTCGTCAGCGGTGTGATCATCACCCTGGCCGTCACGCTTGTTGCCGTGCCTATCCGCACCACATTGTTTGGTGGCGTCACTGGCAGCGGTGCTGATTTATTTGTCGCCTGGATGCATTCCGTCGGCCAGAACCTGGTTGAATCTGTTGCTATCACGGTTCTCGGTGCGAATCTGGTCGATAAAATTCTGACGGCGGTGATCGTCTGGGTACTGCTGCGTCAGCTTCCGCTGCGCACAACTCGTCATTTCCCAACGATGTCTGCTGTACGCTAAATGCACCCGTTTACGTCATTAGCGCTGTGGGCGCTCGCCGCCTGCACCACACTCCTGTTACCAGCAGGAGTACTACTTAGCCTGTACAGCACAGCAACCTTTCTCTGCTTGCTGTGTATGAAGGCGACACGACCGCGGGCGAAGTATGTCGTCTGGCTGGTGATCCCCTTCGGCCTGGGGCTGTGGCTGGTACATGGCGGATGGCTTACCGAATGGATCGGTGGGCAACCGCGCGAACCCGAGCGTTGGGCAAATGCCATTACGCTCTGGCTACGGATCCTGGCCATCGTATCCACGTCACAACTGTGGATGCAGTACGTTCCGGTCTCACGATTTATGCGCGCCCTGTTTGCTTCTCGGCTACCGCCTGGTGTGGCCTACCTGTTTGCAGGACCATTACTGGTCGTCGAACAGCTAAAACATCAGTTAGCGATTATTCATGAAGCCCAGCGTGCACGCGGCGTGCCGCTGGATGAGGGCTGGCACCAACGTTTACGTGCTATGCCTGCATTGATTGTGCCCCTTACCCATAATGCGCTCAACGATCTGGTTGTACGCGGTGCGGCGTTGGATATGCGGGGGTTTCGCCTGCATCGTACACGTACCACGCTATGGGCGCCGCCAGACAGCACCGTCCAGCGCCTGGCACGCTACGCCATGGTCGTACTGATGGTGGTCGAAACAGGAGTCTGGATATGGTTACGTTAGAACAGTTTTGCTATCTTCCGGCGCATGCCACACGTCCGTCCGCCCGCTTCAATTTCCACTACGCTGACCCCGGTATGGTGGCTATCTTTGGCGATAATGGCAGCGGGAAAAGTACGCTGGCGCAACTGATAGCAGGCTGGTGCCCCGATTTTCTTCCCGGGAAGATCGAAGGTAAAGGAACACTGCTGGGCAATCCTGTCGGACAATTGTCGCTCGTCGAACAATCATGCACCATCCAACTCGTACAGCAATCACCTTATCTGCAACTGTCCGGTTGTACTTTTAGCGTTGAGGAGGAAGTGGCATTTGGCCCGGAAAACCTCTGTCTGGACGAGGCTGAAATAATGCGTCGAATTGACGCAGCCCTCACACTGACAGCATGCCAGCCACTACGTCATCGCCATCCCGGATCGCTTTCCGGCGGCGAAACCCAGCGGGTGGTAATTGCCAGCGCGCTCGCCATGCAGCCGAAAATATTGATTCTCGATGAAGCATTCAGCCGCCTGACGGTACAGGCAACTACGATGCTACTGGAGCGACTGCAGCAATGGGCACAAGAACATCAAGCATTGATTGTGTTGTTCGAGCGCAATCATTCCCCTTTCCTTAGCTACTGCCAGCAGGCGTGGCGACTGCACGACGGAGCACTCTCGCCATTATGCTAACGCTCAACCAGGTCAGCTATCGCTGGCCGAACGCCGCCGATGACTGCTTGCGCACTATCTCGCTTGAACTCAGAGAAGGGGAATGGCTGGCCTTAACGGGCGATAATGGTGCCGGAAAATCCACATTGCTGCGCGTCATGGCCGGACTACTGTCCCCGTCGTCCGGCACAATCACCCTGCAGAGCCGTCCGATTGCGCAACTGAAAAACCGGGAGCGTGCTAAATCGCTCGGCGTCCTGTTTCAGGAAGCTGAAAATCAACTCTTTCACAGCAAGGTGGCAGAGGAAGTGGCTTTTGGATTGCGATTGCAGAAACGCCCTGCAACAGAAGTTGCGCAACGCACTGCAGCCGCACTGCAACTCTGCCAGTTAGAAGAGGTTGCCGATGCCCATCCACTGGATTTGCATACCGCGCAGCGCCGCATGGTCGCCGTTGCCAGTCTGGAGGCTATTGCACCCGCCATTTTGCTGCTTGATGAACCCAGCCGGGATTTTGACGCACACTGGTTGGGCGTATTCGAAAATTGGCTTGCGGTGTGTCGCGCACGAGGAACCAGCGTCGTCGCGATAAGTCATGATCCGGCGTTTACACAGCGCCACTTTTCCCGCATGGTGCGGCTTGAGTCCGGGCAACTGCACCCTGAACGGCTCTGATAAGCAAAAAAAACGGGCCGCCTGAGCGACCCGTTTTCATCTGTAATCGAAATTACAGCAGTTCTTTTGCTTTCGCGACGACGTTGTCGACGGTAAAGCCGAACTCTTCAAACAGCAGCTCTGCCGGTGCAGACTCACCGAAGGTGGTCATCCCGACGATTGCGCCATTCAGACCCACGTATTTGAACCAGTAGTCAGCGATACCGGCTTCAATTGCCACACGCGCAGAGACCGCTTTTGGCAGTACGGATTCGCGGTAAGCCGCATCCTGCTTATCGAAAGCATCGGTAGACGGCATGGATACCACGCGCGCTTTCACGCCTTCAGCAGTCAGTTTGTCCCATGCAGCCACCGCCAGCTCAACTTCAGAGCCGGTCGCGATGAAGATCAGTTCCGGCTGACCGGCACAGTCTTTCAGCACGTAGCCGCCGCGAGCGATGTTCGCCAGCTGTTCTGCAGTACGTTCCTGCTGCGCCAGGTTCTGACGGGAGAGGATCAGCGCGGTCGGGCCGTCCTGACGCTCAACACCGTATTTCCACGCCACAGCGGATTCAACCTGGTCACACGGACGCCATGTGCTCATGTTCGGGGTCACACGCAGAGAAGCGACCTGCTCTACCGGCTGGTGAGTCGGGCCATCTTCGCCCAGACCGATGGAGTCGTGGGTGTAGACCATCACCTGACGCTGTTTCATCAGCGCAGCCATACGCACCGCGTTACGGGCATATTCCACGAACATCAGGAAGGTAGAGGTGTACGGCAGGAAACCACCGTGCAGAGAGATACCGTTGGCGATAGCGGTCATACCGAATTCACGTACACCGTAATGGATGTAGTTACCGGCAGCATCTTCGTTAATCGCTTTAGAGCCAGACCAGATAGTCAGGTTTGATGGCGCCAGGTCGGCAGAACCACCAAGGAATTCAGGCAGCAACGGACCAAATGCTTCAATCGCGTTCTGGGATGCTTTACGGCTGGCGATTTTGGACGGGTTCGCCTGCAGTTTAGCAATGAATTCGCTCGCTTTTGCGTCGAAATCAGACGGCATTTCACCTTTCATACGACGGGTGAATTCAGCGGCTTCCTGTGGGAAGGCTTTGGCATAAGCAGCGAACTTCTCGTTCCATACCGCTTCTTTCGCCTGGCCTGCTTCTTTCGCATCCCACTGCGCGTAAATATCAGACGGGATTTCAAACGGCGCGTATTTCCAGCCCAGCTGTTCACGGGTCAGTGCGATCTCAGCATCGCCCAGCGGCGCACCGTGAGAGTCATGGGTGCCAGCTTTGTTCGGGGAACCGAAACCGATGATGGTTTTGCACATCAGCAGGGACGGTTTATCGGTAACCGCACGGGCTTCTTCAACGGCGCGCTTAATCGCGTCAGCATCGTGGCCATCAACGCCACGCACCACGTGCCAGCCGTAAGCCTCAAAACGCTTAGCGGTGTCATCAGTGAACCAGCCTTCAACGTGACCATCGATGGAGATACCGTTGTCATCGTAGAACGCCACCAGTTTACCCAGCTTCAGCGTACCGGCCAGGGAGCATACCTCGTGAGAGATACCTTCCATCATGCAGCCGTCGCCCATGAACGCATAGGTGAAGTGGTTAACAATGTCGTGGCCCGGACGGTTAAACTGCGCCGCCAGTGTTTTTTCAGCAATAGCCATACCCACTGCATTCGCAATACCCTGACCCAGAGGACCCGTCGTGGTTTCCACACCTGCGGTGTAACCGACTTCCGGGTGTCCCGGGGTTTTAGAGTGCAGCTGACGGAAGTTCTGCAGCTCGGACATCGGCAGATCGTAGCCGGTGAGGTGCAGCAGACTATAAATCAGCATGGAGCCGTGACCGTTGGACAGCACGAAGCGGTCACGGTCAGCCCAGGACGGGTTAGTCGGGTTGTGGTTCAGGAAATCACGCCACAGGACTTCGGCAATGTCAGCCATACCCATCGGGGCACCCGGGTGACCGGATTTGGCTTTCTGTACTGCGTCCATGCTCAGCGCACGAATAGCATTGGCAAGCTCTTTACGTGAGGACATTTTGACTCCAGATCGGATAATGAAGGCCGTGCCCTTAACGACTTGACGACAGAGCGTTTTGGGCTACGCCGGAAAAAAGTGCCAACAATGTAACCCAAGCCGCGTGTCATGTACATGGAGCATCCTTTTACTGTTTCAGAAATCTCTGGATCATGCGCGCATGTTGCGCAATCTACTCGCCCGCTTATTGTTCTTTTCTTTATACTTAGGCTGAGCGTCGGTTTACCTGCAAACGACGCAATTTTTAGAATAATCCTGACTTTGTGCGGAAGAGAAAACATGAAAATTCGCGCTTTACTGCTTGCTATGAGCATGGCGACGGCATTGACCGGTTGCCAGAATATGGACTCCAATGGACTGCTGTCTTCTGGCGCAGAGGCTTTTCAGGCCTACAGCCTGAGCGATGCTCAGGTGAAAGCGCTCAGCGATCAGGCCTGTAAGGATATGGACAGCAAAGCTACCATCGCTCCGGCTGACAGCGAATATGCGACGCGTCTTAGCAAAATCGCCACTGCGCTTGGCGACAACATTAACGGTCAGCCAGTGAACTACAAAGTCTATATGGCGAAAGATGTGAATGCCTTTGCCATGGCAAACGGCTGTATCCGCGTGTACAGCGGCCTGATGGATATGATGACGGATAACGAAGTTGAAGCAGTCATCGGCCACGAAATGGGTCACGTTGCGCTGGGTCACGTGAAAAAAGGTATGCAGGTTGCGCTAGGCACCAACGCCGTGCGTGCTGCGGCGGCATCTGCGGGCGGCATCGTCGGCAGCCTGTCGCAATCACAACTGGGCGATCTTGGCGAGAAACTGGTGAATTCACAGTTCTCTCAACGCCAGGAATCCGAAGCGGATGATTACTCGTATGATTTGTTGCGCAAGCGCGGCATCAACCCGGCGGGTTTAGCCACCAGCTTTGAGAAACTGGCAAAACTGGAGGCAGGACGTCAAAGCTCAATGTTTGACGATCACCCGGCATCCGCAGAACGTGCGCAACATATTCGCGATCGCATGAGCGCGGACGGGATCAAATAACCGTTAATCGTGCCGGATGCGGCGTTGCCTTTCCGGCCTACAGCGGGTTGATACTTGTAGGCCGGATAGGCGCAGCGCCATCCGGCAAAAACAACTTATTCGCCTTTTTTGGCTGCCTGGATGTACAGCATTTCCAGAGCCAGCGTAGCCGCTGCCAGCGCGGTGATCTCTGACTGATCGTAAGCAGGCGCGACTTCTACAACGTCCATGCCGACGATGTTCAGATCTTTCATACCACGTACCAATTTGATTGCACGATCGGAAGTCAGGCCGCCGATCACTGGCGTACCGGTACCTGGGGCAAACGCAGGATCCAGGCAGTCGATATCAAAGGTCAGGTATACCGGCATATCACCAACTACCTGCTTAACCTGCGCAATGATGTCATCCACACTGCGATCGTTCACCTGGCAGGCATCCAGTACGGTAAAGCCGTTGTCTTTATCGAATTCAGTACGAATACCAATCTGCACAGAGTGATTCGGATCGATCAGACCTTCGTTCGGCGCAGTGTAGAACATCGTACCGTGGTCAAATTCACAACCGTTGGCGTAGGTGTCGGTATGCGCATCAAAGTGCACCAGCGCCATTTTGCCAAAGTGCTTCGCGTGAGCGCGCAGCAGCGGCAGTGTGACAAAGTGGTCACCACCGAAAGAGAGCATACGTTTACCAGCAGCAAGCAGCTTATCAGCATGAGCCTGCAGCTTTTCGCTCATTTCACGTGCATCGCCAAACGCATAAACCAGATCGCCGCAGTCCACGACGTTCAAACGTTCACGCATATCGAAATTCCACGGGAAACGGTTGTGTTCCCAGGCCAGGTTAGTGGAAACCTGACGGATCGCCGCCGGACCATGACGCCCGCCCGCACGACCAGATGTTGCCATATCAAACGGTACGCCGGTGATTACCCAGTCGGCGTCGCTGTCGTATGGCATGAAGTTCATCGGCAGACGCAAAAAACCAAAGGCGTTAGAAACCAGGGAGTTGTCGTATTGATGACCTAAGGTGCTCATGTACTGACCTCTTATAAAATCGGTGAAAAAAAATCCCCTCCGCGTCGTTAAGCCCGACGAGGAAGGGATTGATTTACGTGACTACTTGTATGGGCGAATTATCGCCGTTAATTTGTACGGATTCAAGTGAGCGCCGTAAATGCCGCCCTCTCTGAATCTGACTGCCGGATGGCGATTGCGCCTTATCCGGCCTACTTTCGTCGGTCCGGTAAGCGCAACACCACTGAACATTTACCGTTACTCGTCTTCGAGATAGGTATATCCGTACAGCCCTGCTTCGAACTCTTCGAGGAACTGCTGCTGCAACTCCGCGTCCAGATCGGTGTTTTTCACCTGATCACGGAACTGTGTCAGCAGGGTATTCGGATCAAGCTGCACGTACTGCAGCATGTCTGCCACGGTATCGCCCTCGTCAGACAACTCAACTTCGACACTGCCATCAGGGAAGACGAACACGTCAACCGCTTCGGTATCACCGAACAGGTTATGCATGTTACCGAGGATCTCCTGATACGCCCCCACCATAAAGAAGCCCAGCATCGGCGGGTTCTCCGGATCGTATTCCGGCATCGGCATGGTGGTAGCAATTCCGTCGCCGTCAACGTAATGGTCGATAGCACCATCGGAGTCACAGGTAATGTCCAGCAGTACCGCCCGGCGTTCAGGGGCCTGGTTCAGCCCTTCCAGCGGCATCACCGGGAACAGCTGATCGATACCCCACGCATCCGGCATCGACTGGAACAGAGAGAAGTTGACGTAAATCTTATCCGCCATACGCTCCTGCAGCTCGTCGATAATCGGACGATGCGCGCGGTTGCTCGGGTCGAGTTGTTTCTGCACTTCGTGACACATATTCAGATAGAGCTGTTCAGCCCATGCGCGTTCCTGCAGGCTAAAAGTGCCTGAAGAGTAGCCGACGTGAATATCGTGCAAGTCCATCTGGCTATCGTGCAACCATTCACGTAACGAGCGACGGGTACCCGGCTCGTGCATCTCCTGCCACGTTTCCCACATACTTTGCAGGGCGCGCGGAGCATCTTCAGCCGGCGGTGTGGCTTCGGTGTGTTCGCTACGCTCAACGCCGATAATATTCGACACCAGCACGGTATGGTGCGCGGTAACAGCACGTCCAGATTCGGTGATCACCGTCGGGTGCGGCAAGCCATGTTCTTCACAGGCATCGCCAATCGCCCAGATAATATTGTTGGCGTATTCGTTCAGGCCGTAGTTCACAGAGCAGTCGGACTGCGAGCGGGTACCTTCATAGTCCACGCCCAGACCCCCACCCACATCGAAGCACTGGATATTGACGCCCAGTTTATGCAGTTCAACGTAGAAACGGGCTGATTCACGCACGCCGGTAGCGATATCGCGAATGTTCGCCATCTGCGAACCAAGGTGGAAGTGCAGCAGTTGAATGCTGTCCAGGCGACCGCGCTCGCGCAGAATTTCCACCAGTTGCAGCACCTGGTTTGCCGCCAGGCCAAACTTGGATTTCTCGCCGCCAGAAGACTGCCATTTACCGGAACCCTGGGAGGCCAGACGCGCACGAACACCGAGGCGTGGCACGACGTTCAGCCGCTCGGCTTCTTCCAGCACGATGGCGATTTCAGACATCTTCTCGATAACCAGATAGACCTTATGGCCCATCTTCTCACCGACCAGCGCCAGGCGAATGTATTCGCGGTCTTTATAGCCATTACACACGATCACGCTACGGGTCATCCCCGCGTGCGCCAGCACCGCCATCAGTTCCGCTTTCGAACCCGCTTCCAGACCTAACGGTTCGCCAGAGTGGATCAGCGATTCAATAACACGACGATGCTGGTTTACTTTGATCGGGTAAACCAGGAAGTAGTCGCCGTTGTAGCCGTATGATTCACGTGCACGTTTGAACGCCGCGTTAATCGAGCGCAAACGATGCTGCAGGATCTGCGGGAAGCAAAACAGCGCGGGTAGACGTTGCCCCTGTGCTTCACGGGCTTTTACCAGTTCGGCGAGATCGACACGCGCTTCTGGGACGTCAGGGTCCGGGCACACGCTAATGTGGCCTAATTCATTGACGTCGTAATAATTATTACCCCACCAGGCAATATTGTATGTACGCAGCATCTTGCTGGCTTCCTGGGAACTCATTGCAACCTCCTGCATGGAGCGTAGTACACCCTGTCCGCCCGCTGACGAAGGCGAACCCATGAAAATGTCGTCAGACATAGCGAACCTCAGATTTTATTAACAAGTGTAAAACAGTTGACTACTATCGCAATCCGAAGAGGCGATAACAACCCATAAACAGGCAGATTTTCCAGCAGATAGTGCTGACGCTCCGACTGTGCGACCGGTTTCTTTTTCATATCATTGTAAACACGTAACCGAACTTAATGCTGACGGTTCGGCGAAACCACGAGAAAACTCTTGTTTACCAAGAGCGCCCTTGTTCAGTCCTTAGTGACCGTAGCCGGCCCTGGAGTCCTGAGAAGCGCCGAGATGGGTATAACATCGGCAGGTATGCAAGATGCAGATTGCGGGGGACATATGTACACCAGAACGGTGTGACAGATTCAGCAGAATACAACGGTTCATTATCTCGTATCACCTCCACGGCTGCTCCTGACGGAACGAACCCACAAGCCAAAGCTAAAGTTTTAACCCGGCTGGAAGTGGCAACACGATGAAAACGTCGTGTGCTTTTGTCTATCCTAAATAATTCGAGTTGCTGGAAGGCGGCAACGCAGGGAGTCCCCGGGAGCTTACATGAGTAAGTGACTGGGGCGAGCGAGTACTGCCAACGCACATGCAACTTGAAGTATGACGGATATGAGCCGCGCGCCGCGTTTTATACCGATAAGAAGGTCAAAATGCAAAAGATAAATATGCACATTGCCAGCACCGTCAGGAAAAATTTCCAGTTACATTTTCAGTACAATGCGACCTTAATCAAAAAAAGCTGGAAATCAGGCGAAGAAACATCCTAAAATAGCCGTCCAGATGTTAATCCATCTATACCGATTAACACTCAGACTGCCAGTGTCCGTCATCTGCAGACTCATGGTAGAATCTTCTACACATGGCTATTCCACTCGACAGTTTGAGCTAACTAAATACTCCTTAGGTGAAATTAAATATGGCAAAACACCTTTTTACGTCCGAGTCCGTATCAGAAGGGCATCCTGACAAAATCGCTGACCAAATCTCTGATGCCGTGCTGGATGCAATCCTCGAGCAGGATCCGAAAGCACGCGTAGCCTGCGAAACCTACGTCAAGACCGGTATGGTTTTAGTTGGCGGTGAGATCACTACCAGCGCTTGGGTAGATATCGAAGAGATAACGCGTAACACGGTTCGCGAAATTGGCTATGTGCATTCCGACATGGGCTTTGACGCCAACTCTTGTGCGGTACTGAGCGCGATTGGTAAACAGTCTCCGGACATCAACCAGGGTGTTGACCGTGCCGATCCGCTGGAACAGGGCGCAGGCGACCAGGGCCTGATGTTTGGTTATGCAACCAACGAAACCGACGTGCTGATGCCAGCACCTATTACCTATGCTCACCGTCTGGTGCAGCGTCAGGCTGAAGTGCGTAAAAACGGCACCTTATCCTGGCTGCGTCCGGATGCAAAAAGCCAGGTAACCTTCCAGTATGACGACGGCAAAATCGTCGGTATTGATGCCGTGGTTCTGTCTACTCAGCACTCTGAAGATATCGACCAGAAATCGCTGCAAGAAGCCGTTATGGAAGAGATCATCAAGCCGGTACTGCCGACCGAATGGCTGACCGCTGCGACCAAATTCTTCATCAACCCAACGGGTCGTTTTGTGATCGGCGGCCCGATGGGCGACTGCGGTCTGACCGGTCGTAAAATCATCGTTGATACCTACGGCGGCATGGCGCGTCACGGCGGCGGTGCATTCTCTGGTAAAGATCCGTCTAAAGTTGACCGTTCCGCAGCCTATGCAGCCCGTTACGTGGCGAAAAATATCGTTGCCGCAGGCCTGGCAGACCGTTGTGAGATTCAGGTTTCCTACGCTATCGGTGTAGCCGAACCGACCTCTATCATGGTTGAAACCTTTGGTACCGAAAAAGTACCTTCAGAGCAGTTGACCCTGCTGGTGCGCGAGTTCTTCGACCTGCGTCCATACGGTCTGATTCAGATGCTGGATCTACTGCACCCGATCTACAAAGAAACCGCAGCTTACGGTCACTTTGGTCGTGAACATTTCCCATGGGAAAAAACCGACAAAGCGCAACTGCTGCGTGACGCTGCCGGTCTGAAGTAATTTACTGAAGACTGTCCGCTTAGTAAGACCAGCCTCGTGCTGGTCTTTTTTTTTATTCCCCTATTCTCCTCCAACACCTCGTCACCTGAACAATACAGTGAATCATCTCTTTCAATAAAAATGAAAGCGATTACACATCACCGCTTTTCTATCCACAACGAGTTAACATCTCTTTTCCGCCGCGACTGCATCAGTGTTACATCACTTTTCAGTGATTGTCTTAATTTCAGGCAATCAGCCATATTTAAGCGCATTATAAAATGTTAACTTTCAAATAGTTAACCAATAATCGTGATGAATGTTAGTGTAACCGATTACACTAATGTGATGTGATTCGCATTTTTTTACCCCGTACTCACCTACCCTTAACATCAACAAAACTAGTTACCCAACCGGAGGGCATCATGCCTGACTATAAAAAAGCGGGGCGTTCCAACAAAGCCATGACATTCTTTGTCTGCTTCCTTGCCGCCCTGGCAGGATTACTTTTTGGCCTGGATATCGGTGTTATTGCGGGTGCTTTACCTTTCATCACCGATGAGTTCCAAATTACTGCACACACTCAGGAATGGGTGGTGAGTTCCATGATGTTTGGTGCCGCAGTCGGTGCTGTCGGTAGCGGCTGGCTCTCCTTCAAACTGGGTCGTAAAAAAAGCCTGATGATCGGCGCCATCCTGTTTGTTGCCGGTTCACTGTTCTCCGCCGCGGCGCCTAACGTGGAAGTACTGCTGGTTTCTCGCGTACTGCTGGGTCTGGCTGTCGGCGTTGCGTCTTACACCGCGCCGCTTTATCTGTCCGAAATCGCACCGGAAAAAATTCGCGGCAGCATGATATCCATGTATCAGTTGATGATCACCATCGGGATCCTTGGTGCCTATCTGTCCGATACCGCGTTTAGCTACAGCGGCGCATGGCGCTGGATGCTGGGCGTGATCATCATCCCTGCGTTGTTACTGCTGGTTGGCGTTATCTTCCTGCCAGACAGCCCGCGTTGGTTCGCGGCTAAACGTCGCTTTGTCGATGCCGAGCGCGTCCTGTTGCGCCTGCGTGATACCAGCGCAGAAGCTAAGCGCGAGCTGGATGAAATTCGTGAAAGCCTGCAGGTTAAACAGAGCGGCTGGGCGCTGTTTAAAGAAAACAGCAACTTCCGTCGCGCGGTGTTCCTGGGCGTACTGTTACAGGTGATGCAGCAGTTCACCGGGATGAACGTCATCATGTACTACGCGCCAAAAATCTTTGAGCTTGCGGGTTACACCAACACCACCGAACAGATGTGGGGGACCGTTATTGTCGGTCTGACTAACGTGCTGGCAACCTTTATCGCCATTGGTCTGGTTGACCGTTGGGGCCGTAAACCTACGCTGATCCTCGGCTTTATCGTCATGGCCGTCGGAATGGGCGTACTGGGCACGATGATGCACGTGGGCATTCACTCGGCAGCCGCCCAATACTTCGCGGTGCTGATGCTGCTGATGTTTATTGTTGGCTTCGCCATGAGTGCTGGTCCGCTGATTTGGGTACTGTGCTCTGAAATTCAGCCGCTGAAAGGCCGCGATTTCGGTATCACCTGCTCTACCGCAACCAACTGGATAGCCAACATGATTGTCGGTGCGACCTTCCTGACGATGCTTAACTCGCTGGGCAGCGCCAACACCTTCTGGGTCTACGGTGGCCTGAACGTACTGTTCATCTTCCTGACCCTGTGGCTGATTCCGGAAACCAAAAACGTCTCTTTGGAACACATCGAACGTAACCTGATGAAAGGTCGTAAACTGCGCGAAATTGGTGCACACGACTAATCACCAAAGGCTTCCTCCCGCCGGGAGGAAGCCTTCCTCTTGCAGTCCCTTCCCTGTCGCACTATCCTCTGGCGTTATGAAAACCTCCCGTCTTCCCATCGCTATCCAGCAAGCCGTTATGCGCAGCCTGCGGGAAAAACTCGCACAGGCCAATCTCAAGCTCGAGCGTAATTATCCGGAACCTAAGCTGGTGTACCAACAGCGCGGCACCGCTGCAGGCACCGCGTGGTTACAAACCTACGAAATCCGCCTTAACCCCGTCCTGCTGATGGAGAACGTCGATGCGTTCGTTAACGAAGTGGTACCCCATGAACTGGCACATTTGCTGGTGTGGAAGCACTTTGGCCGCGTACCGCCGCACGGCAAAGAGTGGAAATGGATGATGGAGAGCGTGCTGGGCGTCCCGGCCCGACGCACGCATCAGTTTGAACTGCAATCCGTACAGCGTAAGACCTTTACCTACCGCTGTAAGTGTCAGGAACACCAACTGACCGTTCGTCGACATAACCGTGTTGTACGCGGTGAGGCCACCTACCGCTGCGTCCACTGCGGTGAGCCGCTGATTGCAGAATAATCTTCAGAATTATCAGGAACTTTTCTGATCTAACTGATTGCATACAGGAACAACTTTCGCTACGTTGCGGGCTCGTTTTGACACGGAGTTCGTGATGTACCGTAATCTTTCTTTTGCAGCAGCATTGTTGGCCGCTGCGTTCTCAGGCACGGTGTTCGCCGAAGGCATCAATAGTTTTTCCCAGGCAAAAGCCGCTGGCGTCAAAGTTAACGCCGATGCGCCAGGCGATTTCTACTGTGGCTGTAAAATTAACTGGCAAGGCAAAAAAGGGGTCGTGGACCTCGAGTCCTGCGGCTATAAAGTACGAAAAAATGAAAACCGCGCCAGCCGAATTGAATGGGAGCACGTGGTTCCTGCATGGCAATTTGGCCATCAGCGCCAGTGCTGGCAGGATGGAGGGCGTAAAAACTGCGCCAAAGACCCGGTCTATCGCAAGATGGAAAGCGATATGCATAACCTGCAGCCGGCGGTAGGTGAAGTCAATGGCGATCGCGCAAACTTCATGTACAGCCAGTGGAACGGCGGCGAAGGCCAATATGGACAGTGCGCCATGAAAGTCGACTTCAAAGAGAAAGTTGCCGAGCCGCCAGCCCGCGCCCGTGGCGCTATTGCACGCACCTACTTTTACATGCGTGACCAGTACGACCTGACGCTCTCCCGCCAACAAACCCAGCTTTTTAACGCCTGGAATAAGCAGTATCCGGTCACCGACTGGGAGTGTGAGCGTGATGAACGTATTGCAAAGGTACAGGGTAACCACAACCCATATGTGCAACGCGCTTGCCAGGCGCAAAAGAGCTAACCTACACTAGCGTCAATATTTTTAACCATGCCCTGGCCTTTAATAGCTCAGGGCCATGACGCGGATGTTTAACTATGCGCATTCCCCGCATTTATCACCCTGAGCCAATCACTTCCGGTAGCCAAATTTCACTGTGTGAGGATGCCGCCAATCATATTGGTCGCGTACTGCGTATGGGACCCGGCCAGGCGCTACAGCTGTTTGACGGCAGTAATCAGGTATTTGACGCCGAAATCACCCATGCCAGTAAGAAAAGCGTGGACGTGAAGGTACTTAACGCCGAGCTCGACGATCGTGAATCACCGTTGCATATCCATCTTGGACAAGTCATGTCACGTGGCGAAAAAATGGAATTCACTATCCAGAAATCGATCGAACTGGGTGTAAGCCTCATTACGCCACTTTTTTCTGAGCGCTGCGGCGTTAAACTGGACAGTGAACGCCTGAACAAAAAGCTCCAGCAGTGGCAGAAAATTGCCATTGCCGCCTGCGAACAGTGCGGTCGTAACCGGGTACCTGAAATTCGCCCGGCAATGGATCTGGAAACATGGTGCGCGGAACAGGACGAAGGGGTGAAGCTGAACCTGCACCCGCGCGCCAGCGCCAGCATTAACACACTGCCGCTACCCGTAGAGCGTATCCGCTTGCTGATTGGCCCGGAAGGTGGGCTGTCGGCAGATGAAATTGCCATGACCGCACGGTATCAGTTTACTGATATCCTGTTAGGACCTCGCGTTCTGCGTACAGAGACAACTGCGCTCACCGCCATTACCGCGCTTCAGGTGCGTTTTGGCGATCTGGGCTAAGGCATAAACGGAGAAGAACATGATTAAGCTCGGCATCGTGATGGATCCCATCGCAAGCATCAACATCAAGAAAGATTCCAGTTTTGCTATGCTGCTGGAAGCACAACGTCGTGGTTATGAACTTCACTATATGGAGATGGCCGATCTTTATCTGGAAAACGGGGAAGCCCGCGCCCGTACGCGTACTCTGAGCGTCGAGCAGAACTACGACAAATGGTATGAGTTCAAGAGCGAGCAGGATCTGCCGCTGGCAGATCTGGACGTCATCCTGATGCGTAAGGACCCCCCGTTTGATACTGAGTTCATCTACGCAACCTACATTCTGGAACGTGCTGAAGAACAAGGGACGCTGATCGTTAACAAGCCGCAGAGTCTGCGTGATTGCAACGAAAAGCTGTTTACCGCCTGGTTCGCCGACCTGACACCAGAAACGCTGGTCACGCGTAACAAGGCACAGCTGAAAGCCTTCTGGCAAAAGCACAACGACATTATTCTCAAACCGCTGGACGGCATGGGTGGCGCATCTATCTTCCGTGTGAAGGAAGGCGATCCGAACCTCGGCGTGATTGCCGAAACGCTGACCGAGCATGGCACCCGCTACTGCATGGCGCAGAACTATCTGCCCGCAATCAAAGACGGCGACAAGCGTGTCCTGGTCGTCGATGGCGAACCTGTACCGTATTGCCTGGCGCGCATTCCGCAGGGTGGGGAAACCCGAGGCAACCTGGCTGCCGGTGGTCGTGGCGAACCGCGTCCATTAACTGACAGCGACTGGGAAATTGCCCGCCGCATTGGACCAACGCTGAAAGCCAAAGGTCTGATCTTTGTCGGTCTGGATATCATTGGCGATCGTCTGACGGAAATTAACGTTACCAGCCCAACCTGTATTCGTGAAATCGAAGCGGAATTCCCGGTCTCGATTACCGGAATGCTGATGGATGCCATCGAGGCGCGTCTCCAGAAGTAAATACGTTGCCGGGTAGCGGCGCCTTCGCGTCTTATCCGGCCAGAAATTGCACCCCGTAGGCCGGATAAGGCGCCACCGTCATCCGGCAACGCTATTTTCAGAGGGTGACATCTTCTCGCTTTGCCCACATACTGGGCGCTGTTGCTTTTTTGAACCAGGAAACAGAACCTCTGACAATGAATTTACAGCATCACTTTCTGATTGCCATGCCTGCTCTCCAGGATCCTATTTTCCGCCGCGCCGTGGTGTACATCTGTGAACATAATGAGAACGGTGCGATGGGGATTATCGTCAATAAGCCCCTGGAAAACCTACAGATTGAAGGGATTCTGGAAAAGCTGAAGATCACGCCGGAAGGACGCGATCCGTCCATCCGTCTGGATAAAGCAGTGATGCTTGGCGGCCCGTTGGCGGAAGACCGTGGATTTATTCTGCATACCCCGCCCGCCCGTTTTGCATCCAGTATCTTAATTTCCGATAACACCATCATCACGACATCCCGCGATGTTTTAGAAACCTTAGGCACCCAGGAACAACCGTCCGAAGTGCTGGTCGCATTAGGTTATTCATCCTGGGAAAAGGGCCAACTGGAACAAGAGCTGTTGGATAACGCCTGGCTCACCGCCCCCGCCGATCTCAATATTTTGTTTAAAACGCCGATCGCCGATCGCTGGCGCGATGCGGCAAAACTTATCGGCATAGATATTTTGACCATGCCTGGTGTGGCGGGACATGCATAATGAGCGAAACGTTACTCTCGTTTGATTTTGGTACCAAAAGCATTGGCGTGGCGATTGGTCAACGCATTACCGGCACAGCCAGACCCCTGCCTGCTATCAAAGCTCAGGACGGTACGCCGGACTGGAATTTGATTGAACGCCTGCTAAAAGAGTGGCAACCAGATGAAATCATCGTCGGCCTGCCGCTCAATATGGATGGTACTGAGCAACCCCTGACCGCGCGCGCGCGCAAATTTGCCAACCGCATTCATGGTCGTTTCGGTGTCACCGTGACATTGCATGACGAACGGCTAAGTACCGTCGAAGCCCGCTCCGGCCTGTTTGAACAGGGTGGATACCGTGCGCTGAATAAAGGCAAAGTAGACTCCGCGTCAGCCGTTGTGATCCTCGAAAGCTATTTCGAGCAGGGCGACTAAAGCCTCCCCTGCGCCTGTCGCTGTTGATAGCTTTGAGCAAATGTCTGCATACCTGATTGCTGCCCGGTTTGAATCACGCCGGGTAGCTGATGGTTCTTCCCTTCGCGGATCAGGTTGCCAACGGCGGGTGTGTTGACGAGCAGTTCAAATAACGCCACCCGTCCGCCCTGCTTATCTTCCTCCAGCTTTTGCGAAAGTACTGCCCGCAGGCTGTCTGCCAATTGGTTACGCACGGGATCTTTCTCTGATGCCGCAAAGGTGTCTACCAGCCGAGCAATGGCTTGTGCAGCCCCACGCGTGTGTAGCGTTGCTAGCACCAGATGCCCGGTTTCCGCTGCCGTTAATGCCAGACGAATGGTTTCCACGTCGCGCAGTTCGCCCAGCAAAATGACGTCGGGATCTTCACGCAGCGCGCCGCGCAAGCCGGCGGCAAAAGAAGCACAGTGTGCGCCCACCTCCCGTTGTTGAATAAGACAGCGCTGGCTGGTGTAGCGATATTCAATCGGGTCTTCCAGCGTCAGAATATGCCCCGCAACATGCTGATTAAGGTACTCTACCATCGCCGCCAGGGTCGTTGACTTACCGCTGCCGGTAGCGCCTGTCACCAGAATTAACCCATTTTCACTGTGCAGCAGTTCAGGTATGGTCTCGGGAGCCTGGAGATCGTCTAAACGAGGACAATCAAGCGGTAGCAATCTTAGCGCCAGCGACGTTCCCTGTTGATGAACAAAAGCGCTGGCGCGTAAACACCGGGAATCTGCCAGCGCAATAGCAAAATCAATTTGCCCCTGCTCACGCCACTGTACCTGCTGTTGATCATTGAGCCAGTACATCAGCAGCGTCTCTACGTCCGGCGTAGCAAATGGCGCGATTTCGACCTTTCCGCGTATGCGCCAACGCGCAGGCCATGCATTGCACAGGTGTAGATCCGACACGTTATGCTTTACACTAAGGGCCACTATTTCTTCCATATTCATATGAACATCCTCGGAAAATGAACGATATCGCGCATAACCTGGCACATGTCCGGGACAAAATCTCAGCCGCCGCGACGCGTTGCGGGCGGTCTTCAGAAGAAGTTACGTTGCTTGCAGTCAGTAAAACCAAACCTGCGAGCGCCATCGAAGAAGCCATTACCGCAGGGCAGCGAGCCTTCGGTGAAAACTATGTTCAGGAAGGCGTGGATAAGATCCGCTATTTCCAGGAAAAAGGCGTCAACGATCTGCAGTGGCACTTTATTGGCCCACTGCAGTCCAACAAAAGCCGTTTGGTCGCTGAGCACTTTGACTGGTGCCATACGATCGACCGTCTGCGTATCGCGGCTCGTCTGAGCGAACAGCGCCCAGCGGAACTGCCACCGCTCAATGTACTGATTCAAATTAATATCAGCGATGAGAACAGTAAGTCAGGTATTCCGCTGGCAGAGCTTGATGCACTGGCCGCTGAAGTCGCTGTACTGCCGCGCATTACCCTGCGTGGTCTGATGGCGATTCCGGCTCCAGAGTCAGATTATGTAAGGCAGTTTGAAGTTGCACAGCAAATGGCTGTAGCATTTGCCGGGTTGAAAACGCGCTACCCAGATATCGACACCCTCTCACTGGGGATGTCTGATGATATGGATGCCGCCATCGCGGCGGGTAGCACGATGGTGCGCATTGGCACTGCCATTTTTGGTGCTCGTGATTACACAAAAAATTAAGGAAAACTAAGGAACACCATGAATACGTTGACCTTCCTGCTCTCAACGGTAATTGAGCTGTATACCATGGCGCTGCTATTGCGCGTGTGGATGCAGTGGTCTCGCTGCGATTTTTACAACCCGTTCTCACAGTTTATTGTGAAAATCACCCAGCCCATTATTGGGCCATTACGCCGCATTATTCCCCCGATGGGGCCGATCGACAGCGCATCGGCATTAGTTGCGCTGGTTCTCAGCTTTATCAAAGCCATCGTGCTGTTCAAAGTGGTGACGTTCCAGCCGATCATCTGGATCGCCGCCGTGCTGATCGTCCTGAAAACCATCGGATTGCTGATTTTCTGGGTACTGCTGGTGATGGCGATTATGAGCTGGGTCAGCCAGGGCCGCAGCCCTGTGGAATACGTGCTGATTCAACTGGCCGATCCGCTGCTGCGCCCTATCCGTCGCATACTTCCAGGCATGGGCGGAATCGACTTCTCCCCAATGATTCTGGTTCTGCTGCTCTATGTCATTAACATGGGTATCGCGGAAGTGTTACAGGCGACAGGCAATATGTTGCTGCCGGGGCTGTGGATGGCGCTATGAGTGCCGTGACACCCTGCGATGACGGTCTGGTTTTACGGCTCTACATTCAGCCGAAAGCCAGCCGTGACAGTATTGTGGGTTTACATGGCGACGAAATAAAAGTCGCCATTACCGCCCCGCCAGTAGATGGCCAGGCCAATAGCCATCTGGTAAAGTTTCTCGGCAAACAGTTCCGTGTGGCAAAAAGCCAGGTCGTCATTGAGAAGGGCGAGCTTGGCCGTCACAAACAGGTTAAAATCATTCATCCGCAACAGATCCCGCCCGAAATTGCGGCGTTAACTGATTAGGTATCCCATGCAAAAAGTTGTCCTCGCGACCGGCAATGCCGGTAAAGTGCGTGAACTCGCCTCTCTTCTGAGTGATTTCGGTCTTGATGTTGTTGCCCAAACGGATCTGGGTGTTGATTCTGCAGAAGAGACCGGACTGACGTTTATTGAGAACGCCATTCTGAAGGCGCGTCATGCCGCGCAAATTACCGGCTTACCGGCCATTGCTGATGACTCAGGTTTGGCGGTAAATGCCCTTGGCGGCGCGCCAGGCATCTATTCAGCCCGCTATTCCGGCGAAGATGCGACCGATCAGCAGAACCTGGAAAAGTTGCTGCATACTTTGCAGGATGTGCCCGACGAGAAGCGCCAGGCGCAATTCCACTGCGTACTGGTTTATCTGCGCCACGCAGATGATCCGACCCCCATTGTTTGCCACGGAAGCTGGCCTGGCGTAATCACCCGCGAACCTGCCGGAAACGGTGGCTTTGGCTACGACCCCATCTTCTTTGTGCCGTCTGAAGGGAAAACCGCCGCCGAGCTGACCCGTGAAGAAAAAAGTGCGATCTCCCACCGTGGGCAGGCGCTGAAGCTGCTGCTGGACGCCCTGCGTAATGGTTAAGCTTCCACCGCTAAGTCTGTATATTCACATCCCGTGGTGCGTGCAGAAATGCCCCTACTGTGATTTCAACTCGCATGCGTTGAAGGGCGAAGTTCCACATGACGACTATGTGCAACATCTGCTGAGCGATCTGGATACCGAGGTAGCCCACGCTCAGGGACGTGAAATAAAGACTATCTTTATTGGTGGCGGTACGCCGAGCCTGCTCTCTGGCCCGGCAATGCAAACGCTGCTCGACGGCGTACGCGCACGGCTGAATCTGGCCGCAGATGCAGAAATCACGATGGAGGCGAATCCCGGGACGGTAGAAGCCGATCGCTTTATTGATTATCAACGCGCTGGTGTCAACCGCATCTCGATTGGCGTACAGAGCTTTAGCTCCGCCAAACTCGAGCGTCTGGGACGTATTCACGGGCCGGAAGAAGCCAAACGTGCCGCGCACCTGGCGAGTGGTCTGGGGCTACGTAGCTTTAACCTCGACCTGATGCATGGTTTACCGGATCAGACGCTGGAAGAAGCTTTGGGCGATTTACAGCAGGCCATCGCGCTCAACCCGCCGCATCTTTCCTGGTATCAGTTGACCATCGAACCCAACACGCTGTTCGGTTCCCGACCGCCGGTGTTACCGGACGATGACGCGCTGTGGGATATTTTTGAGCAAGGCCACCAGTTGCTGACCGCCGCAGGGTATCAGCAGTATGAGACCTCAGCTTATGCAAAGCCGGGCTATCAATGTCAGCACAACCTGAACTACTGGCGCTTTGGTGACTATCTTGGCATTGGCTGCGGCGCACACGGTAAAGTCACCTTCCCGGACGGGCGGATCCTCCGCACCACCAAAACGCGGCATCCACGCGGCTATATGCAAGGGCGTTATCTCGAAAGCCAGCGTGATGTCGCTGAAGCCGATAAGCCGTTCGAATTCTTTATGAATCGTTTCCGGCTGCTGGAAGCCGCGCCACGCGCTGAATTCACGCAGTACACCGGGCTTCGCGAAGAGGTTATTCGTCAACAGATTGAAGAGGCTATCGCGCAGGGCTATTTGAGCGAGTGCGATGAGTACTGGCAGATTACTCAGCACGGTAAGCTGTTTTTAAACTCACTGCTGGAGCTGTTTCTGGCGGAGTAATACGCTTACGATGTAGCCGGATAAGGCCTTGAGCCGTATCCGGCAAATTGCCTGATGACGCTACGCTTATCAGGCCTACAGGGTTAGGACGATAAGCGCAGCCATCTTCAGCCATTAATACTGATTAAACATTTCCTGAATCTGCTTAGGATCTTTGGTTTCGGTCAGCGCCAGCTGCAGCAGAACACGCGCTTTTTGCGGGTTCAGCGAGCCTGACGCCACAAATCCGTATTTCGCATCATCCACTTCCGCATCCTGGGTAGTTGCCCCCGTCGGTACACGGGATGAACGTACGACTACCGTACCTTTATGCGCGGCAGTTGCCAGCGTATCAAAAATGGTTTTATACAGGTTGCCGTTACCGACACCTGCACTGACGATCCCGGCGTAACCGGCATCAACCAGCGCTTTTGCCGGCAGGTCAGAAGCATTCGCGTAGTTGTAAACAATCCCCACTTTCGGCAGCTCGGTCAGCTTAGACACATCAAACGGAGTCGATGTGGTGTGCTTACGCGCAGGCGTACGCTGGTAATCGATTTTTCCGTTATGGATATAACCCAGCGGGCCATAGTTAACGGATTTGAAGGTAGCGACATCGGTGGTATTGGTTTTGGTCACGTCGCGACCATCCATAACGGTGTCGTTCATCACCACCAGCACACCGCGGTTAGCTGAGGCTTTATCTGCGGCGGTTACCACTGCGTTATACAGGTTGAACGGGCCATCGGCGCTCATACCCGTAGACGGACGCATTGCGCCGACCAGTACCACCGGCTTGTTGCACTTGACGGTCAGGTCGAGGAAATAGGCGGTTTCTTCCATGGTATCCGTACCATGCGTTACCACGAAGCCGTCGGTTTTATCACACTCGGTATTAATCTTCTTCGCCAGCGTTAACCAGACTTCGTCATTCATATCCTGGGAGCCGATATTCACTACCTGCTCACCTTTCACGACCGCAATGTCTTTCAGCTGAGGCACTGCATCTACCAGGTTTTCTACACCAACTTTACCCGCCGTGTAGTTAGATTTTGTCGCGGAATCACCGCCACCAGCAATCGTCCCGCCAGTCGCTAAAATGGTGATATTAGGTAATGCCAGCGCTGCACCGCTGAAACCCATAACCAGTGCTGCCAGTGCCGTTTTTCTGAAAAACTCCATGTTATTTCTCCAGTTACTTGAATTTGCTGCATTATGTCCATCCCACAGATGAATAATGTGATGCAATCCAATTAACCAGATTTATATCTCCATCAAATTGTCATTCTTAGAGATGGATATCAAAAAAGAAGATAAACACAAAATAAAACGGCACAGAAATGTTTCTGTGCCGTTAAAAAGAGGTGAAGATTATTTCAGACTACTAACCAGCGTTTTACGATCGTTTTCCAGCGTCACGACGCGGGCGCAAACATCTTTGCCAAACTGCTGGAAGTCTTGTTCCTGATTCTTCCACTCATTCTGAATTGACGTTTGCAAACCGCCCAGACTACCGAGCACACCCTGCAGCGGATTACCGCCGCCTTTGAGCACGGCTTTAGCACCCATTTCGTTAATGCTATCCTGCAAAATGCCGCCCATCGCCTGATTGACTAACTGTTGGCCATCAGCACGCACCTGATCGATTGCCTTATAATGAAAGGTCAGACCGTCTGTACGGTGCTCGATGATACGATTCATCTGCTCTTTTAATTGCGCATCAAGCTTGGTTAAGCGGCCACGCATGTTGCTGCTTTCACCCACTTCTTTGGCGATGATTTTATCCAGCGCCACGCGTCCTTTTTCCACACGCGCTCTGGCTCCCTCATCAATCCATGGCAGACTGCTTCGCAATGCCGCCTGATAATCTTTGGCCTGCTCACGCTGTGCAGCATTCAGGGTGTACTGTTTGCCGTTGAAGGTGACGTTGCCAGCCGGCGTGATAACCAGATCGCCGTTTTCGCCTTTCACCTGCACCGTTTGCGGGCTCAAAATCACATCGTCACGTGGGGTGACGCTGCACTGATAATCTGCATGTGCGGCCATCGCCGTGAACGTGAGGACTGCCGCCAGCAGCGTTTTGCGCATCATATCTATCCCTCAATACAAATCGGGCCGGCATTTGCCGACCCTGTGCTACTTAGTCCCACCAAACATCGAAAAGTTCGCTGGTGCGCACTTCTTCAAGTTTGTGCTCTTCCAGCCACTTACGGACAATCTCCTGATGCTCTTCGGTGCATTTGCCGATTTCCTGCAGGCAGATCAGACCTTCCCAGGCCAGATAGCCGCTGCCGTCAAAAGCCAGCTTGTTCGGCTCAATCACTTCCTCAATAAAGTCATCAACGATTTTATCAACCTGCTCGCCCGATGTACCTTCCGGGAAACGCCATGCAACCGAAAATCCGACTTCCTGGAATTCGTCGATGTGCATTTTTTTACGCAAACGACGGCTACGGTTCTTTGCCATTATTTCACCCTCTCGAACATTAAGTCCCATACGCCGTGGCCAAGACGATGACCACGTTGTTCAAATTTGGTTACCGGGCGCGATTGTGGGCGCGGTACATAATCGTTACTCTCTGACTGGTTTTTATACCCGTCAATCGAGGACATCACTTCAAGCATGTGCTCCGCATAGGCTTCCCAGTCGGTTGCCATGTGGAACACGCCGCCCAGCTTCAGCTTGCTTAAGATATGTTCAGCAAACGGTACCTGAACGATACGGCGTTTATTATGACGTGCTTTATGCCACGGGTCAGGGAAAAACAGCTGAACCATAGATAAAGAATTGTCAGGAATCATTTTATGCAGGACTTCAACGGCATCATGGCACATGACGCGCAGATTCTCGACGCCCTCTTCATGGGCTGATGCCAGACACGCGCCAACGCCCGGCGAGTGAACCTCAATGCCGAGGAAATTTTGTTCCGGGCACGCTTTCGCCATCGCTACCAGCGAAGCACCCATACCAAAACCAATTTCCAGCGTCACTGGCGCATCGCGACCAAACAGCGTTGTGAAATCCACGGGCTCTTCGCTGAACTCAACGCCCATCACCGGCCAGTAGTTTTCCAGCGCGTGTTCTTGCCCTTTCGTCAGTCGCCCCTGGCGACGAACAAAACTACGAATCCGGCGCAAAGGGCGGCCGTTTTCATCAAATTCCGGTGAAATGACGTCGTTCTTCATAAAAGTTTAGTCTGCTGTGTTTGAGTTCCGAAAACGGGCATTATCCAAAGTTAGTTGCCGGATGCAAGTAAAGGAAGAAAGTGAGCAGCGGAAAGTTCCGGTTTACACCCCGTTGCCGCTGTGCTGCAATCTTGCCCCCGGCAATAATGAAACGGTAATCATGCAAGCGTCTCAATTTTCGGCTCAGGTGTTGAGCTGGTACGACAAATACGGGCGGAAAACGCTGCCCTGGCAAATTGACAAGACGCCTTACAAAGTATGGCTCTCAGAAGTCATGCTGCAACAAACCCAGGTTGCGACCGTCATCCCTTATTATGAGCGTTTTATGGCGCGCTTCCCAACGGTTACGGATTTAGCCCATGCGCCGCTGGATGAAGTGTTGCATTTATGGACCGGCCTTGGCTATTACGCCCGAGCCCGAAATCTGCATAAAGCCGCGCAGCAGGTGGTCACCCTGCATAGCGGTATATTTCCGCAAACCTTTGATGAGGTGGCCGCCCTGCCTGGCGTCGGACGTTCAACTGCAGGCGCGATCCTTTCGCTTTCTCTGGGTCAGCATTTTCCGATTCTCGACGGCAACGTCAAACGCGTGCTCGCTCGCTGTTATGCTGTCAGCGGCTGGCCGGGTAAGAAAGAGGTCGAGAAGAAACTGTGGGAACTGAGCGAGCAAGTCACACCCGCCCACGGCGTTGAGCGTTTCAACCAAGCAATGATGGATTTAGGGGCCATGGTCTGCACGCGCTCAAAGCCTAAGTGCTCCCTGTGCCCGTTAGAAAATGGCTGTGTGGCAAGCGCCAATGCAAGCTGGGCGCAGTACCCAGGTAAAAAGCCCAAACAGACGCTACCCGAACGTACAGGCTATTTTTTACTGTTGCAGCAAGGCGATGACGTGTTGCTTGCACAGCGGCCACCCAGCGGCTTATGGGGTGGCTTATACTGTTTTCCGCAGTTTGACGATGAAGATGGGCTACGCAACTGGCTGGCGCAACGACAAATTAACGCAGATAATCTGACCCAACTTAATGCGTTTCGCCATACCTTTAGCCATTTCCACTTAGATATTGTGCCTATGTGGCTTCCCGTGTCTTCATTCAGCTCATGCATGGATGAAGGCAACGCGCTCTGGTATAACTTAGCGCAACCGCCGTCGGTCGGACTGGCGGCCCCCGTGGAGCGTTTGTTACAGCAATTACGTGCCGGCACCCAGGTTTAACGTACCGGTCGATAGAGAGGATTTTTTATGAGCAGAACGATTTTTTGCACTTTCCTGCAACGCGAAGCAGAAGGACAGGATTTTCAGCTGTACCCGGGCGATCTGGGAAAACGTATCTATAACGAAATTTCTAAAGAAGCATGGGCGCAATGGCAGCATAAGCAAACCATGCTGATTAACGAGAAAAAACTCAATATGATGAACGTCGAACACCGTAAGTTACTGGAACAGGAAATGATTAACTTCCTGTTTGAAGGTAAGGATGTGCATATTGAAGGCTATACGCCAGAGTCATAAGAACCGTAGCCGGATGGCGCTGCGCTTATCCGGCCTACGATTTAATCTGGTCCTTGCAAATAACAAACACAACACGCACTCCCGGAATGATGAAAAAATTTCTCGCGCTTGCCGTTATTGCGCCGTTGCTCATCTCCTGTTCCAGTTCGACCAAAAAGGGCGATTCCTATAATGAAGCCTGGGTCAAGGATACCAACGGTTTTGATATTCTGATGGGGCAGTTTGCCCATAACATTGAGAATCTGTGGGGATTTAAGGAAGTGCTGATTGCGGGTCCGAAGGACTACGTGAAGTATACCGATCAGTATCAAACCCGCAGCCATATCAACTTCGATGACGGTACAATCACCGTCGAGACCATTGCCGGGACAGATCCCGCCGGACACCTGCGTCGGGCGATCATCAAGACATTGCTGATGGGTGATGATCCGGGATCTATTGATCTCTATTCCGATGTCGATGACATCAAAATTTCCAAAGAACCGTTCCTCTACGGGCAGGTGGTGGATAACACCGGCCAACCGATTCGCTGGGAGGGACGTGCCACCAACTTTGCCAACTACCTGCTGCAAACGCGACTGAAGAGCCGCAGCAACGGGCTGCGTATCATCTATAGCGTGACCATTAATCTGGTGCCAAACCACCTTGATAAGCGTGCGCATAAGTACGTTGGTATGGTGCGTCAGGCATCACGGAAGTATGGCGTTGATGAGTCGCTGATTCTGGCTATCATGCAGACCGAATCCTCTTTTAACCCCTATGCGGTCAGCCATGCCGATGCACTGGGGCTCATGCAGGTAGTACAACATAGCGCCGGGAAAGATGTGTTCCGTTCTCAGGGGCGCTCAGGTACGCCAAGCCGTAGCTTCCTGTTTGACCCGGCCAGCAACATTGATACGGGGACGGCCTATCTGGCGATGCTCAACAACGTCTATCTGGGCGGTATTGATAATCCAACCTCGCGTCGCTATGCGGTCATCACCGCCTATAACGGCGGCGCGGGAAGCGTGCTGCGCGTTTTCTCTAACGATAAAATTCAGGCCGCGAATATTATCAATAGCATGTCACCAGGGGACGTTTACCAAACGCTGACCACACGACATCCCTCTGCAGAATCACGTCGCTATCTTTACAAGGTCAATTCCGCACAGAAAACCTATCGACGTCGATAATCCCCTCCTCCTCTGCTCGCTCATTCCCGCAGCAGAGGAGGGAAAAGTGTTAACTCCGTCACTATTTTGCTTTGCAATTAGAAATTGTTTGCAAATATTTGTCACAGCTAACAAAAAAAGAGTGTCTCTCATTGATAGAATCACATCATATTGCAACGGCAAATGTGCCTTTTAAAACATCCATCCGCATTACGGTGTGAGGAAATTAACATGAATCTTAAGCTGCAGCTGAAAGTTCTCTCGTTTCTGCAGTTCTGCCTGTGGGGGAGTTGGCTGACAACCCTCGGCTCCTATATGTTTGTCACCCTTAAATTTGACGGTGCATCCATCGGCGCAGTGTATAGCTCGCTGGGGATTGCCGCCGTGTTTATGCCGACCCTGTTAGGGATCGTGGCAGACAAATGGATCAGTGCGAAATGGGTTTATGCGCTTTGCCACCTGGTCGGTGCAGGAACGCTGTTCGCCGCAGCCGAAGTGACCACGCCTGGGGCCATGTTCTTTGTGATTTTGCTTAACTCGCTGGCCTATATGCCAACGCTCGGGTTAATCAACACCATCTCTTACTATCGCCTGCAGTCTGCCGGGATGGATATTGTCACCGACTTCCCGCCAATCCGCATCTGGGGCACCATCGGCTTTATTCTGGCCATGTGGGCGGTTAGCTTCTCTGGCTTTGAACTGAGCCACATGCAGCTTTATATCGGCGCAACGTTATCCGTCGTATTGGTCCTGTTCACCCTGACGCTGCCGCACATTCCGGTAGCCAATCAGCAGAAAAACCAGAGCTGGACATCAATGCTCGGTCTGGACGCCTTCGCGCTGTTTAAAAACAAGCGGATGGCTATTTTCTTCATCTTCTCAATGATGCTGGGCGCAGAATTGCAGATTACCAATATGTTCGGTAATACCTTCCTGCACAGCTTCGATAACAACCCGCTGTTCTCTGGTAGCTTTATCGTTGAGCACGCGTCGGTGATGATGTCGATTTCCCAGATCTCTGAAACCCTGTTTATCCTGACCATTCCGTTCTTCTTAAGCCGTTACGGTATCAAGAACGTTATGCTTATCAGTATCGTGGCGTGGATGCTGCGCTTCGGTCTGTTTGCCTACGGCGATCCGACTCCGTTCGGTACCGTGCTGCTGGTTCTGTCGATGATTGTTTACGGCTGCGCCTTCGACTTCTTCAACATCTCTGGCTCCGTGTTTGTAGAGAAAGAGGTACGTCCTGAAATCCGCGCCAGTGCACAGGGTATGTTCCTGATGATGACCAACGGCTTCGGTTGTATTCTGGGTGGCCTGGTTAGCGGTAAAGTGGTTGAGTACTACACGCTGAATGGTATCACTGACTGGCAGACGGTGTGGCTGATCTTCGCTGGCTACTCACTGGTTCTGGCCTTCGCTTTCGTGGCACTGTTTAAATACAAACACGTACGCGTTCCGACTGGCACGCAGACTATCGCACATTAATCTTTATTGATGAAAGAAGGTCACCTAATGGTGACCTTCTTTTTGGCCAGATGGCGCTTACTTCACAACATAACCATACAGACGCTTAATACCGTCCGCATCAGTCTCACTGTAAACGCCCTGCAGCTCCGGCGAAAAGCCCGGCAGCAGGTTCACGCCCTCTTCCAGCGCCAGAAAATAACGCTGTACCGCCCCGCCCCAGACTTCACCTGGTACCACACAGAGCACGCCCGGAGGATAAGGCAGCGCACCTTCTGCCGCAATGCGACCAGCGGCATCACAAATACGCACCAGTTCAACATCACCGCGGATAAAAGCGCTGTTGGCATCCTGCGGGTTCATCGCTACGGCAGGCAGACTCTCCTGGCGGAACATCGCTTTTTGCAGATCCTTCACATCAAAGCTGACGTACAGTGAATGCATCTCCTGACACAGTTCACGCAACGTGTAGTCCCGGTAGCGTACCGGATACTTATTGAAGATTGTCGGCAACACGTCAGCCAGCGGCGTGTCATCTTCAATATGCTGTTCAAACTGCGCCAACATCGCCACCAGTTGTGCCATTTTTTCTGCGCTTTCTGCCGGAGTGAGCAGGAACAGAATCGAGTTCAGATCGCATTTCTCCGGCACGATGCCATTTTCACGCAGGTAGTGCGCCAGGATCGTTGCCGGGATACCGAACGCCGTATATTTCCCGGTTTGTGCATCAATGCCGGGGGTGGTTAGCAGCAACTTGCAGGGATCGACAAAATACTGGTCACGCGCATAACCGGAAAAGCCATGCCATTTTTCGCCAGGTTCAAAGCTAAAGAAGCGACGCTCGCTGGCAATCACCGCCGTTGGATAGGTTTCCCACGGTTTACCATCAACCAACGGGGGAATAAACGGCTGAATCATCTTACAGCGGGTAAGTATCGCTTTACGGGCCTCAATTCCCAGCGCTACGCACTCCGCCCATAACCGACGACCGCTCTCGCCTTCATGGATTTTGGCATTAACATCCAGCGCCGCAAACAGCGGATAAAACGGGCTGGTGGAAGCATGCAGCATAAACGCGTTGTTCAGGCGCTTATGCGGGCAGAAACGCGCCTGACCACGAATATGGTTATCTTTTTTGTGGATCTGCGAGGTTTGCGAGAATCCGGCCTGCTGTTTATGCACCGACTGGGTGACAAAGATCCCCGGATCGTTAGCATTAAGCTCCAGCAGCAGCGGCGAGCCATCGGCCATCATCGGGATAAACTGTTCGTAGCCAACCCACGCGGAATCAAACAGGATGTAATCACACAGGCTACCGATCTTGTCGATCACCTGCCGGGCGTTGTAGATCGTGCCGTCATAAGTGCCAAGTTGAATGATCGCCAGACGGAACGGACGCGGCTGGTCAGCCTTATGCGGTGCAACATCGCGGATTTGCTGGCGCAGATACGCCTCATCAAAGCAGTGCTCATCAATACCGCCAATAAAGCCAAACGGATTACGCGCCGCTTCCAGATAGACTGGCGTAGCGCCCGCCTGGATCAGCGCACCATGGTGGTTCGACTTATGGTTGTTACGGTCAAACAGTACCAGATCGCCACGTGTCAGCAGCGCATTGGTCACCACTTTATTTGCAGCAGAGGTCCCGTTCAGCACAAAGTAGGTTTTATCGGCGTGGAAAACTTTAGCCGCAAATTTTTGTGCATGTTTTGCCGATCCTTCATGAATCAGCAGATCACCAAGCTTAACGTCGGCGTTGCACATATCCGCGCGAAACAGATTCTCGCCAAAGAACTCGTAGAAATGTCGGCCCGCAGGGTGCTTCTTAAAAAACTCACCGTGTTGGTGTCCCGGGCAGGCAAAGGTGCTGTTCCCCATTTCAACATACTGCGTCAGCGTGTCATAGAATGGCGGCAGCAGATCTTCCTCATAGCGACAGGCGGCAGACTCCAGCTCCAGCCAGTCCTGCGCATTGCCGCAGATAACCGCCTCAACGTCGGCGGGTATATCCACGTTGGTCTCTGAAAATATAAACACCGGTATGTGAAACCCGGTGCGTTTCAGCAAAGCCAGGATCCCGCTGCGGCTGTCCGCAACGGTAATGACGACTGCCGCGACGTCAGTAAAATCGGTACTGTCCAGCGTCACCACCTTGCGATGAGTAGACAGACGAGAAACCAGTTCACCACTGGCGGCAATATTCATTGATTTCATAAGCGCAAAAACCCGTATCGGGAGAATCAAAAGTCCCGGGCAAAGCCGCATTGCTAAGCCCCACGAAATGACAGGTCAAACTGGTCACCAGCCCCGACCGCCAGACATCAGTAAAAGCAGATAGCCTCTGATTTTACTGTTATCCTGCAGTGAGCGTGCGCTGCCGTCACCGCATGGTGAGAGAATAAAGAGATGTCGCAGGAAGGGGCAAACGTCGCGCAGAAAGGTGATGTAAGGGTAATAATAACATCCCAGGCAGCCCCATTAAGACAGGAGAAAATTCGCGCAATCATGGCAGCTTTCACTATCAGGCGCAAGATAAAATCCAGTGCATAGACCTCACAGATAAACAAGCATTTCGTCTGCCATTCGCGGCATAATAATGCATTCTGAAAACATAATTTACCCAGAGAATTGCCTTTAGCATCAAGACGATAATGGGTATGCAGGAGCAAACGTGGTAATTGGACCCTTTATTAATGCTGCCGCCATTTTATTTGGTGGCGTTCTCGGCGCACTACTCAGCCAGCATTTACCAGAACGCATTCGTGCCTCCATGACCTCCATATTCGGACTGTGCTCTTTGGGGATTGGTATTTTGCTGGTTATCAAATGCGCTAACCTACCGGTGATGGTTCTGGCTACGTTGGTCGGTGCATTAATTGGCGAGTTCTGTTATCTGGAAAAAGGGATCAATACCGCGGTCGCCAAAGCGCAGCAGCTTTTCACCCGGTCGGATGCCAACACCACGCACGAATCCTTCATCCAGAGCTATGTGGCCATCATCGTGCTGTTTTGCGCCAGCGGGACCGGGATCTTCGGGGCGATCCATGAAGGGATGACCGGCGATCCGAATATTTTAATCGCGAAGTCATTTCTCGATTTCTTCACCGCTATTATCTTCGCCTGCTCGCTAGGGATCGCCGTGTCTGCCATTTTCATACCGATGCTGGCAATCCAGTTGACGCTCGCCACCTGCGCGGCTCTGATTTTACCGCTGACAACCCCAGCCATGATGGCCGATTTCAGCGCGGTAGGCGGACTGCTGTTGCTGGCGACGGGTCTACGTATTTGCGGAATCAAAATGTTTGCGGTGGTGAATATGCTTCCCGCCCTGCTACTGGCAATGCCGCTTTCCGCAGCATGGACGGCATTTTTTGCCTGAGAATGCGTGCAATACCAGCAATGTGGTGATAGATTGTGCAGTCTGCATTGATTTGAAGAAATTTCGTTGACGAAACGAAGTGAATCGGGTTTAATGCGCCTNTACGGGTCAAACTCCGGGTCTTGACAATTAACCAAAAACAGATTTATGATAATTTTCAATTTAATAGATAGCTGAATGTTCCCGAGTCCGGGCACCACATTTAGAGAAACCAGCCTACGGGCTGGTTTTTTGCTTTTGGAGAAACGGACTCTCCATCGAACTTCGTTCGATTATTCGCCGCCAGCGGCTCACCCCTGCGGGGCCAGCGCGACAAGCGCGCTGTTCAACGCCACGGCGTTAGTCCGAGTCCGGCACCAAAATTTTAGAAGAACCCGCCCACAAGGCGGGTTTTTGCTTTTGTTTGATATAATTTACTCACTCCCCGTAGCGCTTTGTTTCAATAGCGCATAACGATTAAGAAGCTGATTAATCCGCATATCGAGCTGCTGATACAAAGCGGGTGATACACTCCCCTGCTTTTTTAATTCTTCATCTATTTGACGCAATAACTCTTCTGTCGGCGGCGTTTGGTCAAGCTGGTGGCGGATAGTGAAAATGGCTGATTTCAGCTCCGACCCCGTCAGATATTTACCTTTGCGTTCATCAAGCGTATTTAGCCTGGCGGTTAACGCTTCCAGACCCTGCTGGGCATCATGCCAGTTTTGCAGAGCGCTTTCCGGCAACGCTTCCGTGGTTAACGCTTTCTGTAACCCACTAACGAATGTCGTAGTCTGCGATTCCTCCGGCCACAGGGTGACTAACTGTTGCGCTAATGATGCGGCATACTCCCTCGACCATAGAGGTGACAGGTCATGTAAAACGTCCAATTGCCCTTGCGTTGCGGTAATTATTTCCTGCTTCTGCTCCTGCAAATCTGAAGATTGCCTCAGGGTGGATAATTGCTCTGGCGTCAGCCTCTGCGGCAATGGCTTCACGAGTTCATATCCGTCGGCGCGCATATGAGTGATACCAAGAAAAGCACCTGTACTTACGAACGCAGTCACCATGACACCGATAGCAAACCCTAACCACATCCGTCGGGTTCCCTGTTCGTTTTGAGTAGCAAAAACCGTTGCGCCCGATTGCTCTGGTGACACGGGTGCATTAACCACAAAGACCAACTGTGGCAAAGACGTCTCAACGTTAATGGTCGCACCTGAAGCCGGTATCATCACAGCGGCCGCTCCCGAATCCGCTTCAGCCTTCTCCAGGCGCAAAGCAGCATTGTGCATCCAGGTAACAACAGCCTCCAGTTTACTCAGCGCTTTCAACTCAAGCCGTTGCAGCACTTCGCAGACATGTTTTAAACTCTGTTCAACCCGATACACCATTGATAAATCAGCATATGACAGCGTCAGCGTACGCAATTCTTGCTGTAAACGGGCAGACAGCCATGCCAGAATCTCAACGCGGGCATGCGTCTGCGCCGGCCATATAGCACTCCAGTGGTGCGTCAATAAGGCTTCCATGAGTTCCGCGCCTTCGGCAAGCCCCATCAGGCCCGCATTACGTATTCTGCCGACGGTATACCAGGCCAGGGTTTGCAGTTCGACGCCGTTATGACGAAACAATGTCAGGCTTAACTGTTCAACGTTGTGCCAGTCAACATCCGGGCGCGCGGGGTGAGTCAGTTTGCTGATTTCATCGCGTAACTGCCCGAACTCCGTAAAAGCACGCGGGTCGCCACCGGTGGTGATGCGATTCTTTTCCATGTCAGTACACTCTCGTCTCAAGCCAGCCCTGCTTCTTAAGATGGCGAATAAGAACCCGCCCCTCGGGGGTAAAGTCTGTGCCATAGCGAACAATGCCAAGGTCCTGCAGTTCAGCATCGATTGCATAACGCAAATGCCCCGGCGTTTCCTGTTTCTGCATCGTTACCTGAATACCTTTTAGCCGCGGTTCATACTTCAACAAAACCTGAGAAAGCGTGCTGATAAGCTGATGTGCCGTTCCTGGCATACCCTGGAGGATTTTGGTCATATCCGGCAGACCGTAGTCGGGTAAATGTTTGAGGCTACCGGCACGGGTATTCAAAATTCGCTGCATATTATCCAGAACGGACAAGATGACCTGTGTGTTTTCACTGACTCCGTGCAAAGGAAAACCACCGGAAAAATTACCCAACAAGATGTCATAAAGAGAAGGCCGTTTAATCATGACGCGTCCTCCTGCATCTGAAGAACCAGAGCCTGAGAATTTAATTCAATCACTCGCGCTTTATCAGAATCGAGATCTTCACGACCTAATACGACACGCCATGAATCCTCAGACTGATCGGGAGAAATGAACATTCCCGCCACACCAACATATTGCGCTTCCTTTTCGAGTGGAATATCGACAGTTACGCTTTCACCAGGACGTACCCGAATATCTTTCTGAGCCAATAAATCTGCGTTCACCACCGTGCTGTCTTGCGCAAATAAAGACTGATAGTTTGCCGAATCAAATGCTTTACGATCTTTGAGTTGGTAAATACGTACGACTGTTGAAAGCGCGATGCCCTGCGCATTTTTATTAGCAGCTTCTCTGGCGGAAAGATCCAAATGCAATATTTTAATTTCCTTATAAAAAATTGACTTCGTTAATGACACTGTGCCTTCAGATACTTTTTGTGTCAGACCACATCCGGTGATTTGGCTGGTCATTGCGGTTATTACGGCAAAATTAATAGCGATAATCGCCAGTCTCATCGGCTTCCCTCCGCTGATCGTGTTGACTAAGGCTCTGCCAGAGCCCAAGTTTAATCGTTATGAGTTGATTCTTAATTTCCGGATTATCCAGACGCATGACAGCCGTGCGGCCGAGTTGTACCGCGCGTTCGCTTTTATGACTGGTAAGTTGAGCATCCGGAAGCGCCGAGCGAGGAATACGTAATTGCAGCCTCGCATTCACTCTGGCACCTAAATAAACGTGCATCAGCGCGAGAAAATCATGGTAAAGCTGACCACCGGGTAACCAATCGCGAACCTCATCGGGAACATCCGTTGTCAGAGTAATTAGCACCTGACTGTTAATATCTACGGCTCTATGTCCCATCACCGGTCGAGAATGGAGGCTGGCGGGTTGCCGCGCACTCATTTTTAACGCCTTATCCAGCAGGATTAAGCGTTTATCATGAGGGGTCACGGTGATATTTGTTGTTGGCGATAATAAAGAAACCAGTGCGGATATTCCTTCCGCCGTACGCGTTGGCATTCTCATTATTCCTAACAGCGCCAAAAAACGCGATAACGGGGCTTCCGTTTGTGTGGCGCATCCTGGAATCCCCAACCCGATTAGCCCCAGTAAATATTGCGATGTTTCATCTGTACCGCCGGAGCGAAAGGTCGCTGGATAACTGTATTTACGCCAGACTCGATAAAACTGCGTGATTAAGCGGTGATTAAAAATATCCAGAAACTCAGCGACAACGTCCGAACCTTCCTGACGCTGGGCGATATCATCCTGATAGGTTGTCGGCAGCGGCGATTCCACGCCATACAACCCCATAAAAGTGACCCGAACCGTTGGCGGCAGTGTGGGTTGCTGCGGATCATATTCTGCACTTTTAAGCTCACCCGCCGGAAACCCCATCCCCGGATGAGGGCGAAAACGAATGGCATCGAAGCGCGGACTTTGTTGGCTCCCAGGACCTGGCGCTTGCGGGTTCCCCTGTTCCAGCAACTGGCAGAAACGATAAAAATTGGTACGAGGCAGGTTTTCGCCAAGGCTATTTAGCAGCCGGGTAGCCGCTGATTGTGATTCTCTTTCCATCGCAAGCTTTTCCCTGCCGGCTGTATGATTAAAGTAAGCTGATTAAACAAATGAATATCCGCATATAATGCAAAAAAGCGGTTAAGCATTTCTCCAAACAGATGAATATCTCCCTCACCGGTAAATCCGTTCTCATCAAGCGTTATTTCTATGTCCACACCTCTGAGTAGAAATCCTTTTTCAAAGCGCTGTATTTCATGTTGTTGAACATCCATGATCGCATCCAGACGACGATAATTAAGCTCATCATCCTGCCAGTTATAGAGAGACAACGTTCCTTTGAGCACTTCAGCGCTGGCCATCATATTCAGAAAGCTGGATCCCAGGTGGCTCAACACGCGCCAGTGAAAACGGTCCTCTGCGGGAGGATAAGCGGGGAGAGTCGGTTTACACAGATTACGCACGGCAAGCGGCGTCTGGAGGATCTGCTCACAACGATTAAGCAATGAACTCTGCAAAGCTCGTCTGGGTAGCTGACCGTTTGTGCCGGTCACTTTCAATGACACGGTTTCATACTCAGCAAGACGATCCCGCTCCCAGGCATCTCCTCCGAGGATCAGCCAGGTATCATATAATCCGGATACGCCGCGTCTGACGCGAGTATGGTAATAACGCTCGGGCGCGTTCTGGCGCATCATGCCACCCTTATGGCGAAAGCTGGTAAAAGGAGCATAAACAGCATTACGCGTTCGCTGTGAACCTGAAACCGCATCGACTGCATAAATTTCCGTGTGGCCATCCTGCAACCTGCGCGGACGCAGCAAATATTCGCTTTCCAGACCATTAACGACCAGCGGATCGGCCTCGATCGTGAAGAGATTAATAACCGGCACGCAATGAAGACGGATGTTTTCACTCCCCAGAGGAAGCTCAGAACGCCACTGTTGAGTCAGTACCGCTTCTATTTCAAAACAATCTATACCGGCAGGAAACGTTACCTTTTCCAGGCCGTTAAGATGGACAAACATAAATTTTTCACGGAACGTAAAATACTCAAGCAATAATTGCCAGCCGCCAAACGCCGCATCGCCTTTTGGCCATAAACTGTCTTCACCGGCAAATCCACCCGGGGAAAAATAACCCTCCAGTCGAATACGTTCTACGCTGTTGGGGAGTCTCAAATAAAGAGAGGCCAGACGCTTTGTCAAAGCAAGGTGCAGCGTGTGCGTCACCGGCGCGTCGCCGCTCAGGTAAAGGCTGAGGCGTGTCAGATCGGTTTGCGACCAGTCCATTTGTGGGTTGCACTTTATTCGCATACGGATAACCGAGCGTCCGTCAGATTCGGCATCTATATTCACTGCCATGACAGACAACGGATTAAGCGTGACGGACTGAGTAGTACGATACTGACATACCGTTTTTTTCGGGCCAACGGGCTGGGACAATACGCCAAACCCCGCATTAATCCGTTCGCTCATTTTCAGTACATCAATATCAGGTAAAAGCTCGACAATACTTAAGGAGGGAATGGTACGTAAATAATGCGGCCACAGCAGACTCATCAAGCCTTCGGTAAATTCAGGGAGATGATCATCTATTTTGGCGCGCAAGCGTCCCATCAAAAATGCAAAACCTTCAAATAATCGCTCCACATACGGATCGGGAATGCCGGCTTTATCCAGATCCAGCATCGCAGCACGATCCGGATGCGCCTGTGCAAACTCTTTTGCCGCTTCCCTTAAATAACGCATTTCCGCGTCATAATAACGCAGAGTTAAATCTTCCATTTTACAGTTCGCTTATTTAGTTTTAGCCACACAAGACGGCAGCTCTGGCGGGATCAATGGCGACCAAACCGGACAACAGGGAGTCCATCTCTGGCGCCAGACGCGCTTTGTCACCTTCACTGCGGTTGGCTTTTAAACGCAGAAGTTTCAACCGTCGCGCTTTGACTTCAAACAGCAGTTCTGGCTCCCATTGTTTGAGGGTGAGAGAGTGTGCTGTCGTATTCAATTCGCCAAGCAAATGCAACGCGAGATCGTTGCGCCCACATTGTTCGGTCAGACGGGCCATCAATAGCTGGCGTAACCAACGCTGTCGACGTGAAATAATGCCGGGGCGAGTCTGAAGCCAGGCAAGCGCGGCTTCAACGCCTTCGCTATCCGCCAGCGCCAACGCCTCGCTTTCAAGTAACAGAATATCGTCGTCTGCCCCTGCGGTAATCGCGGCGACTTTTTCCGTCTGCCAGTTACTTTCCTGCAGCACGTCACGGGCTATCCACTCGCGGGTAACGTCATCAGCAAAGGGAGTTCCGTCGTTAAAAGCCAGCGTTTCCAGACCCGGCATCCGATGTAGCAGCATTTTCAGATCGCTGATGATAATCGTGGCATTTTTATCCCATGGCGAACCCGCCCTGGTTAACGCCTGATGAAGGTACCACTGCACGTCCAGCCAGAAATGATTCACTCCCTCAACAAATAAGCTGTCAGTTAACTCAATCAGTTCAGTCCAGTTTTGCTGTAAATACAGACGCTTGAGCTGCGCGCGGTAATCACTCTTGGGCGATTCCAGGCGTGTACGTCCGGTGCCATCTGGCGGAGGAAGCTGGCTGACCGTGTCGAGCCGCACGCTTTTCATCAAATGATGCGCCGCCAGCCAGCCATCCGGCTGATCGCTTAAGTATTTCGCCAACAACCGTGCCTGTTCCAGCAGCTCACGGCCAGAAGCAATACTTTTGAGGACAAGGTTTTCTGCGCTGTGCCGGCTGGGTTGAGCACTGATATTTTGCGGTACCAATGCCTGAGCGCCGCCAGACTGTGCCAGCCGATTTTCCAGCGCGCTATACAACGCCCCAAGTCCTGGACGAATGCTCTCCTCTCGCTGACTAAACTGCTGCTCCAGCAACATCAGCGCACCGGCAATCCGTTGCGTGTCAGGTCGTGAAACCTCGGGAAAACGCGCCAGACTATCCAGCATCCGTCCGCCTGCCAGCCATTCAAGGGCGGCCTTATGGCTGTTGGCTTTTAAGGGATGGAGAGAATCGCCATATTGCTGCATCAGGCCAGCCAGCAAAATCAGACCATCCGCCAGGCCGGACTCACCATCCTGATGCAAACGCGCCCATGTGTAGTAGGTGACAACACGGACATCTTTACAGGTATGGGTCAGAATTTTTTCCGCGAGCTCAATGATGAGATCCGTTTGCGCGCCAGAAAGTTTATTCACCTCCTCTCGCATACGCTGAAAATCATCGTCATAGCCTGGATCTTCACCACCGGGATTGGCTGCTGAAATGGGCAATAGCCAGTTTTTCCATAGCGCAGTCTGCGTTTGCGCCTGTTCCATTAGTTGCGGTTGTTCATCTGGCGAAGCCGTGCTGGCAGCCAGTAGGCGTTTCAGAGCGCTCATTCTTCTTCCTCTGAGGAAATCTTGCTGCTAACAATAAAAATTGCTTCTGGTAGTTCAAAGTCGCGGAGTTTGAGTAATGCGAGCGGGCCTTCACCCGCTTCCGTTCTCAGGGTGTAGTTCAGCGGCAATCCATCCTGCGCAGTCCAGCGCAGATTAAAACCGCTGCTCACGCCAGCGTTGTCGGTTATCTCCGCTTTCTCAAGCAGTCTTATCCATCCCCAGGTACCGGGGTAATCTGAGTAGATCCGGGTTCCCGTATTGGTGCTCACCCAGCTTAGGGTTGCCCCTGACGCTTGCGTATCGGCAGGCCAGACAACGTTTTTCCACGCTGGCATCTGGTTAACGTAGGTGAGTTTCTGCCCATCCAGCACGAGGTCAGTCTGCATCACATCCCGCGCCGTTCCAGGACGCAGTTCAAAACGCATCCCGGCTTCTCCACGAATAAATGCGACATCCGCAATTTGACTGAGCTGGTCCACCGCCTCGAGGAACACCGGATTAAACACCAGTCCCTGAGCATTCACCGTGTCGGCAACCCAGTGGCTACCCTGTTTATGCAGCACACCGCTTAAATGGCTTTCGAGAAAATGCGGGATCCGACCATTATCGCTTCGCAGATATTGCGCCAGCAGCGGCAGAGAAGCCTCACTGCCAACATCGCGAAACGGATAACGTCCGCCGAATGCGCTGTTCCAGTCATTCACAATCAGCGCCTTCCATTGCGCATTCAGGCCCGCCGCGGTCGGTTGCAACACCTGCTGCCATGACTGCTCCAGCGGCTGAACAAACATCGTTTGACCGAATCCACTCCATGCTTGCCCCAGACTGGCCGCCACCAGATTGCCATAGTCACGCGTGGTGGTGAGATCGATGGTTTTGCCCTGAAACACCGTTTGCGCCAGAGCCTGACTCATTCCCTGCGGATCGGCAGCGTTAGTAATCTGCTGGAGTTTCAGTCTGACCTGCGTTACCCGGGTCAGGTAGGTTTGCAGACTCAGGTGGCTAATATCCTGCCCAGCCGATTGTTCATCCATCAATGCCAGAATTGGCGAGAAGGTACTCGCCATAGGGCCTTCTTCCCGCGCATGCTGGTCAATGGTTTGCTTTTCTTTCGTGTTAAACAGATCCTTTGCCGACTTCACCAGTGAGTCCGACAGCGCTTCACCGGTTAACCCTGTGCGTCCCTGAACGGCGAGGGTATTCATTAACGCAACCAGAGGAGACTGACGGATATCTGCAATCAACGTGAGTTGATCGATGGCATCGCTTAGCGTCTGGGTGCGCTTCCAGCGAATACTGTTGAGAAAATCGAGCCAGTTGTCGGCAAAATCCGTGAAGTAACGCTCGCTAAGACGCGCCTTTAACGCCTGTGGAGAGAGAGGATCGCTTGCAGAATGCGTATCATCCCCCAGCACCTGATCCATTTCTTCCCGGCGGTTGTTGACGATTTTTTCTATGGCGGGCAAAACCTCTTCTTCCCAGGCTTTGCGGGTATACACGCCAGCAACCGAATTCCGGGTATAAAATACGTGCTCTGCCCGGGTATCACCTGTCATGTCTTCCAGACGAAGATCGGTGTAATGCGGCGTTACCTGTTCAATGATTTTCTGATACAGGGCGGCTTCGCCATTGCGGATCCCCATCTGACGAATTAACAGCGTTCGCACCTGGCTAATCAGATTTTTATCGGCTGCTATTTTCCATTCAGGGTGCGCCTGAAGGTGTTCTCCCCAGAATTGCCAAAGTCCAGGCCCAACGCCCTGCCATGATGCGCGCGAAATACCTGCTCGCTCCGGCCAGTCTTGCATCAACGTCTGACTAAAAAATGACGCCTCCATCTGTTCAGGCCGGGAGAGCATCAGATACATTTTCAGTTGGTTGTAGGCAATTTTTGCCCGAGCGGCAAACTGTGGGCTGTCTGGAGCCAGTCGGGTTAAAGCCGTTAATTCCTGAGTGAGATGTTGAGCGGCTTCATCACGCAGGAGCGGAATAGCGATACGCGTATAACGCGGCCATAGCGCATCCAGCAGAGCATCATTTTGGCTTAAGCCGAAGCGGTAGTACCACGGCACCCCATTCTGCTGACGCCAGCGAAGCATGCCTGGCGTTTGCTGAAGAGCAGATAGCGCCGTAAAACGCTCAGCGAGCGGTGCATCCGGGCCGCCAGCCAGTCTCGCCTGATCCAGACTTTCGCCGATCAGATTGCGATTCGCCAGGAAAGACACCACCATTCCTGCCCCCCATAGCAGCATCAAACTGGCTGTACAGACGGCCAACACGCGCATCCCTGAACGGCCTGTACGCTGTGCCTTAAGTCCAGCTGGTAACGCAGGGAGTGAATCAAGCAACGCACGCCAGCGATCATCACGCATCCAGGCATGCGCAACGCGCGATGAGGTATTTTCCGCATACTGGCTCAGGATGACCGCCGCCAGCGGCAGAGGCCGGTGCGGGCTGAAAAAAGTGGACAACGATTCGCTGATGGCTTCTGCTCCAGGTATCAGCAAATTAGCCATTTTCAGTAAGAAGTTATCGCGGATATTGCACGTAACCTGCTGCGTGCCTTGCTCCGCCACCTGCATTGCCAGCGAGGTCAACTGCGAACGACATAACGCCGTGGTGCATCCAGCAGGGAACAAACACGTCACAGAGTGCAGGGTTACGTCATCCCGGACGAATTGAGCGCCATGCAGCGACCAAAGGTATAACGGCACTCGCCAGCGAAGCGTGGTAAAAACAGCCTGAAGATGGCGGGCGGCATTATCTATTTGTTCTGCGGTTAAAGAGACAACGGGTGTCGATTGAACCAATGCCTGCTGGTGCTGAAAAGTGGGGGTTACCCATACAATCCCATCCAGCGGGCGCCGATGCAGCTTGCGTATCGCATCAAACAACGAGGCATCTGGCGTTTCAGTGAGCCTACCTCCCCAGATTAACACCACGCCATCCCCTTCAACCCAGCGCAGAGAGGTGAGTTTTGGCACCAATAGCTCAACCTGAGAGGCATCCCCCATCACCAGCAGAATACGCATTTTGGCGCGCCAGCGGCGGCCGTAATTCTCTTTAAGTACATCACGAATTTCCCCTATCCGCATATTCCTGGAGAGTGTTTCCTCGATTCGGGATTCATTTTCAGGAAAAACACCGACGTTTTCCTCTTTGACGCGAAACAGATGCTCCCTTGCATAAAGGCTGATATGTGGATACAGGCGAATCAAAATAATTAAAATTGCCGTGGCTACAACTAAGAGAAATTTCTTCATAGGTGAATCTGCGCCCAGATACTCACCAAAGCAATTCGCCAGCCATGATAATCCCGCCAGGATTAACAAAAACAAAGCAGCCTGACTTCCCCTACTCCATAGATGGCTTGTCGTATTCATTATCACTCCAGGGTAAAACGGTACAGATATATGGCTGTTGTTCCTGAACAGAAACGATCAAATATGGTGCTGAGTATTGCTTTGACATATCAGCGGTCACACCAGCACATAGCCAACCGGAAAATGGACCGGGGATCCCCATAAATCGTTCAAGAACAATGGTGTTTTCAACCTGCCAATGAACACTGTTTTCATGAGCAATTGGATAGAGTTGCGTACTCAACGAAGCAATTGACTGGTAATCAGACACAATGGTCCTGGTTTTTTTCGCACTGACCTGTGTAGTAATAAAAGTGGTTAAATCTTGCGGCAAACGCGATTTATCCAAGGGCATTGGACGCAATAAGCGACATTTGCCTTCCAAACCGTAATAGCGCGCAACATCATCACTGGTTAAAAGAAAAACAGCCATGCCATCAGAATATTTATCCTGTCCATTAAATTGTATAATCAGAAAAAGATCGCTTCTGACTTCAGCATTTTTCAGGATAGTATCCAGTCGGTGGCACGGAAATTCAGTGACAATCCGTACAGAGGAAGGCTGCAGCTTGTCAGGTAAACTTGTCTGCCAGATGCGATGAAAGTTGGTTTGCAGTAAGCAAATTTCTTCAGTTGAACCATCTGCGACGAGAGTTACATGCAGAGGAATGCCAGTCGGTAATATGCTCAGAGACTCAGCGATAGTGTTAAGCAAAACACCCGCGGCATGGCATTGATTTTTGACCTGAGGTAAATAATTGATTCGATGAACAAAACCATATTGGTTCTCAATATTTTTTGGATTATCCGTAATCATTGCAACAGTTATTTTCTCTGGTAGCAATACGCAGCTATTCACCACGACAATAGAGCGCTGCCCCCAAGACTGCCATTCACGCTGAGAAATCAATATTTCTTTTTGCAAAAACTCATAATATTCAAGCGCCCGCCCGTATAAATACCCTCTAATACTGGCAATTATTAACCACAGAAACACTGGAAAAAGTGAAACCAGCCAGATGTTGACATCATTAATAAAAAACAGATGCTCTGTTGCATGCAATACAAAAAGTAAGATGCTTACTATTACTGATAATATACCGACCAGTGTCCATCGCCAAAGAGAGAGGGGTTCAGGAGCTACGGGCGTGATAATTCTATGGCGTTCCCAGCCCATGATTTTATCCTATTGATGCTTCCGGCGCACTTGAAATAACCTGACATCCACACAGACTATGGCATCCATCGACAACTATCGGTTTACCATCAGAAAACCATTCTGATGAACCTTCAACAATAGGATTAATACCATGGAATGGTATCGGGCAACTGACCATATCACCCAGAAGAACTACTTTTTTACCTTGAACAAACATCGTGGAAGATGCAGATATCACACTTCCTCCATGAGTCGTTTTATCACCAAGTAAAACAAAACCTTTTGACATAATGAACCTCCTAATAAAATATCTATTAAATAATCTCACCAATCATTTAATATAATGATTGTATTTTGGAACCACTATAAACATTGAAGAACTAGCAATGTTTGGCATAATCCTTGATTAAATTAATTGTTACATTTTGGGCAAATATATATCTACTGAGTGTTAGTTTGCCGATGCCTTGCGTTCACTACTGATTTTCTGCAGTCGTTCGAAATCAGGTTCAGTTTCTCCAAGCTCGACTGAACCATCCGGATAAACCAGTTTTACCTGTTCACCATGCCCCCAGGTTAAAGGATCTATCCAGGTAACCACTTCATTAACATGTATAACTGGCCTGAAAATGACACGTTCAATATCGCTATCAAGCCTATATGCGTAGAAATTTTTCCGTCCTGTAAATGAAAGCGTCACCAGATTTCCGACTAAATGGTTTTCCTTTTTTCGAGGGTAAAATTCCTCGTTAATTATTTTATTCCTCCCTGGCTGAGGTTCATNAGGATCTATCCAGGTAACCACTTCATTAAAATGTATAATCGGTTTAAAAAAAATATATTCAACATCACGCTCAAATTGATACGTATAAAAAAAACTTCGACCAGTAAACCTTAATTCATTAAAATCCCCAATGATATGATGTTCGATCTTAAATGGGTAAATATCTTCATTAATTACTTCCCTTCTACCATACCTACTGTCAAATAATCCATTCGTTGCACCAGGCTGATGATCATCAAATCGGAATATTATTCTTTTAAAGGCAGTATCCTGTCTTCCCTCATAAAAATTATTCTTTTTTTTATACTTCAGTTTAAATTCAACATTACTCAGTTTCCAGTCACAGTACCAGCCCTTCTCCACCGGCACCGTTACACTATAAATATTACTGTTCTTTTCCCGCTCCNATACTTCAGTTTAAATTCAACATTACTCAATTTCCAGTCACAGTACCAGCCCTTTTCTACCGGCACCGTAACGCTATAAATATTACTGTTCTTTTCCCGCTCA